>NZ_JACMYG010000099.1 GCF_014236655.1 Pseudomonas kielensis | reverse complement strand
GCCGCCTTCGGTGATGCCGCCGGTAGCGGTGAGGGTCAGGCCAGTGGCGTCAGGCGAGTCACTGATAGTAGTGACAGCAGGCGTGGTGTCTGGCACCAGGTTCTCAAAGTTGCCGCCAGTGGTACCCGTGATCGTCGTGCTAACGGTGCTGCCGTTGACATACACATCGTTGGCCGGGGTCTCGACCAGCACAGTACCGG
Organism: Pseudomonas kielensis; assembly: GCF_014236655.1. GTDB lineage: Bacteria > Pseudomonadota > Gammaproteobacteria > Pseudomonadales > Pseudomonadaceae > Aquipseudomonas > Aquipseudomonas kielensis. The sequence continues at coordinate 362 of NZ_JACMYG010000099.1, read as the reverse complement.
TAGTTTTACCCGCTTCGATGACAATGACCGAGCCGTTGCTCAAGGTCACAGTCATGGGCGTACCCGCCGGATTGGTCAGGGTAGCGGTGTAAGTGATCTGGCCGCCTTCGGTGATACCGCCAGTGGCGGTGAGGGTCAGGCCGGTGGCGTCAGGCGAATCACTGATAGTAGTGACAGCAGGCGTGGTGTCTGGCACCAGGTTCTCGAAGTTACCGCCAGTGGTGCCGGTAATGGTGGTGCTAACGGTGCTGCCATTGACATACACATCGTTAGCCGGGGTATCGACCAGCACAGTACCGTTGGTTTTACCCGCTTCGATGACAATGACCGAGCCATTGCTCAAGGTCACGGTCATCGGCGTG
>NZ_JACMYG010000098.1 GCF_014236655.1 Pseudomonas kielensis | reverse complement strand
TCCTTGTTCCAACCGTTTGCAAAACAGACACAACCCGTCGCCGTCCCACCATAGCAATTTGATCCGGTCACCGCGCCGTCCGCGAAAAGCAAAGATCTGACCGGAGAACGGATCGGCTTCAAGCTGAGTCTGCACCAATGCCGCCAACCCATCGAAGCCACGGCGCATGTCCGTGACACCGGCAGCGATCCAGATGCGGGTTCCAGCGGGCGGGGCAATCATCGCAGTAACTGCTGCAAGACGGCTTGCAGCGTCTGCGGATCTGGCGTGCCAGTGATGCGCAGCTTGGCTTTTCCCGCCTCAACAACGATCACGGAATGACACTCTGGCGGTGACTGAATGACTTGCGGTAAATCTATTGGCACCTCGATCACCTGGACAGGCAAAAGCGTTGCACTCTGGCTGACCGGGCCGAACAAGCCCTCTTGATATTGCTGCCGCCAGCGAAACACCAGGTTGGCATTGACGTCATGTTCGCGAGCGATCAACGACACGGAGGCGCCAGACTGGAACGTGGCTTCGACAACTTTGCGTTTGAACTCTGGCGGGAAGTTGGGGCGGCGACCGGGTCGACGGGCTGGGGCAATGATATCCAAGATAGCGTCCACTAAAAAATGATGGACACTATTTTTGCTAATTTTGGAGGCTCTCAGGAGTGGGTACTGGCCGGACGGTTAC
>NZ_JACMYG010000097.1 GCF_014236655.1 Pseudomonas kielensis | reverse complement strand
TTGTGTACACGAACAAATCCCCGCGCCCTCCACCGAAGCCGATGTGCTGTTTCAGTACGCCCGCTGGCTACAAAAAAACAATCAGCTCAAGCAGGACAAGAACGTCGATGTCGAGATTGAGCGCCTGTACCGCATTGCCGCTGAGAGCGGCCACTACAAGGCCAATATCAACTTACAGAACGGCGCCATGCGCGGGCACTTCCAGCTTCGTGGCGACGAGCATTTGCGCTTGAGTCAACGACTGATCAGCGAAGGTGTGGCGACGGGTTATTACTTCGTCGGAATCTTCCTGCAACAGGGTTCAGCCGGGCTGAAACAGGATCCGGAAATGGCCCTGCGCTATTTCCGAAAAGCTGCTGATAAAGGGAGTGCCCAAGCTCAGTATTATGTGGGTGACAAGCTTGAGCCGAGCAATGTCGCGCCAGCCATCGCGCTTCAGATGTATCGCTGCGCAGCCGAGCAAGGTAATGGCGAAGCGGCGATTGCATCGGGCATATACCTTAAGAACCAAAAAAAGTACGCGCAAGCGCTCGAAGCTTTTCAACTTGGAGTCGCTGGGGGTGACAGCACTTCTGCTTACAAATTAGGAAAAGTCTTTCGTAATCCGCCCCCTACCGATGAACTTAATTATCTCGGCCAACAGGAAGACCTGGAACGCGCGGCACGCTACAAAAAAATCTGGCGAGTA
>NZ_JACMYG010000096.1 GCF_014236655.1 Pseudomonas kielensis | reverse complement strand
TGATTGAGCAGGACTTCGCATTCCACGCAACGATCCAGTGCCATTTCCCAGCGCCCCGCGCGAGGTGCCGGCTGATGGCTGTTGGCGTAACGGGCAGGTTCAGGGGGTGTTTGATCCGGGTCTCGCTGCCAGAGCAGCAAGGTGTCGCCGCAGTCGCTGAGTCGCTCGGGGAAGGTCTCGCCTTGCTTGAAGGCCCTACGCGAATCTGCCTGATCGACAGCGAACCACCAGCCTGCCTGGGGGCAGGCCATGCCGGCGACAAAGCAGGCGGCCATGGTGCCAGGGGCGCTTTGTGTCGATAGGGCGGGCGGTGCGTTGACGCGGCTGGCCGGTGTCGGCCAGTCGCTGTCGGCATCAAAGCGGGCCATCCAGCGCCGACTGTCGGCATCGGTGAAGCGTTCATTGGGATCGCCGTCCCACTGGCCGAAGCCCAGCAACCCCAGATCGTCGTAGCGAATTGGTTTGAGCAGTCGGTTCAGCAGCACCGGCAGCTCTGGCACTCCGTGCTCGACCGGGTACAGCTGTGGCTGCTCACCCAACTCGATCCACTGGCCGCTGTGCAACTCAGTGACACTGATACGAGGATGGGCCAGCGCCGTGCGGACCTGTTCGCGGCTCAGGTCGAGCTTGTCGCGCCAGTAGTCGCTGAGCAGAAAGGCCCAGGTCGGAGGGCGAATGCCGCTGGGCAATTCGTCGTCCATGCCATAGGCGTATTCAATGTCCAGGCCGTAGAAGGCGGG
>NZ_JACMYG010000095.1 GCF_014236655.1 Pseudomonas kielensis | reverse complement strand
ATCCCAATGATGTACCAGGCTTCGGCTGGAAATACCGAGGGCTGTTTTTAACTTGGAGTAGTCGTCCATCAAGCTACTTAAATTTTATCAGTACGCCTGTAATTAAAAGCCAAACAGCAGTAGTCACTAGCATCAATGACTTGATCTTCAGTAGCCGTTTAAGATGAGGGGGAAAGTTTTCAAGGTCGACAGGATCCAACTCACCGATGCGGATTGATGCCTTTGGCATCATTATCATCCCGGAAATTTTTGCTATCTCCAGCACGGACCAAATCAAACCCCGCTTCCCCAGGCTTGGGCCCCAAACATAAATGTAACGACTGTTCTTCAAGGCCTCTTTAATGGCGTCCAGATGACAGCGACTTAGGTACAAACTGAATGCGAGGCCCGCAGCTGCAAGCAGGCTCCAGCCACCAGTAACAATGATCGCAATCCAGGGAGACCACGTGTCGATACTGGTCATGGTTTTGTAGCTTCGTAAATTCTCTCACCCAAGAGCTCGCCAGCTATACCGCCGACAGTCGTACCCGCCCATGCGCCAGTCCCTACTAAGGCCGCGACGCAGACAACACCCCCGATAGCTGTAGAGACACCAAGAGCCAGGCAGATCGGCATGCCAGCTAATTTGCCTATTTCCCCCCCAACAGCGCCACCAAAGGTGGACAAGCCAAACTTCCCTCCCTCGGTAAACCTGACCTTCTCGCAAGCCGCCCCCGAATCGCCAATACATACCTCCTGGATC
>NZ_JACMYG010000094.1 GCF_014236655.1 Pseudomonas kielensis | reverse complement strand
GGCGCAGATGTTTGGGCTGCATTGGGACACCGTTCGGTTGCTGGAGCGTCGTGCCTTGCAAGCGGCATTGAGCGATCTGCCGAAGGCGCAACCACGGCGTCTGGTGATGGACGAGTTCGCCCTGTTCAAGGGCCATCGTTACGCCAGTGTGGTGCTGGATGCGGATACACGACGAGTGCTGTGGATCGGCGAAGGCCGCAGCCGGGCGGCGGTCAGGCCGTTTTTCGAAGAGCTGGGGCCAGAGGGATGCGCCCGAATCGAAGCGGTGGCAATGGACATGAACACCGCTTTTGACCTGGAGGTTCGTCAGCACTGTCCCAACGCGCGAGTGGTCTACGACCTCTTCCATGTGGTGGCCAAGTATGGCCGAGAGGTGATTGATCGGGTTCGCGTCGACGAAGCCAATCGACTGCGTCATGACAAGCCGGCCCGACAGGTCATCAAGCAGGCGCGTTGGCTGCTCCTGCGCAACCCGCAGAACCTGAAAACACCGGAGCAACAGGTCCGCTTGGAGGATCTGCTGGCGGCCAACCACGCGTTGATGAAGGTCTATTTGATGAAGACTGAACTCAAAACGCTTTGGACGCCGAGCACCGCTTGGGGTTGGCGATCGGCCTGGAAGCAATGGCTGCGCCATGCGCATGAAAGCGAAATACCGGCACTGATCCAGTTCGCCAAACGGCTAAAGAGTTACTGGCGGGGCATCGTCAGCCGGGTTCGCTGGCCGATGCACACCGGTCAGTTGGAAGGAATAAA
>NZ_JACMYG010000093.1 GCF_014236655.1 Pseudomonas kielensis | reverse complement strand
CTCACCGAGGTGAAAGCTACCCTGACTGTGGATAAAACCACGGTCGCCGAGGGCGGCACTGTCACCTACACCGTGACCTTGACCAACGCTGCCGGCATGCCGATGGCGAGCCATGGTCCTCTGGAGTTCACGCTGACTGATGGCACCGTGGTGAAAATCCCGGCCAACAGCACCAGTGGTACTGCCGAAGTCACCGCCAAAGACGACATTTTCACCGGCGGTCAGGATGCGATCGTCAACAAGCTGGAGTCCGTCTCCTCGAATAACTTCGAGAAACTGACCCTGAGCGACACTTCGCTGACCACTAAGGTCACCGACGAGCCAGGCTCGGGCGATCCAAAAGACCCAGCCAACGAAGGCGACAAGATCACTGTCACCATCAAAAGCGAAGGCGACGTACTGGAGAACGCGGCACCGAAGTTCACCGTCAAGGTTGACCAGGTCCTCAAGCAGGATCTGACCGTCACCCTGAGCAACGGCGACACCGTGGTGATCAAGGCGGGCACCACCAGCGTGCCGTACGAGCTGAAAGCGCAAGGCGACGACGTCTACAAAGACGGCCAGATCATCGAAGTCGGTGTCGACAACGCCACCGTTGACGGTAAGTCCTTCGAGAACCTGGTGCTGGGCGACAAAGCCCAAGTCACCATCGGCGACACCCTCACCGAGGTGAAAGCCACCCTGACTGTGGATAAAACCACGGTCACCGAGGGCGGCACTGTCACCTACACCGTGACCCTGACCAACGCTGCTGGCATGCCGATGGCGAG
>NZ_JACMYG010000092.1 GCF_014236655.1 Pseudomonas kielensis | reverse complement strand
GCGATGCGCGGCCATTTCATGCTCCGTGGCGCGGACCATCTGCGTCTGAGTCAGCAACTGATCGACGCGAACGTGGCGACGGGGTACTACTTTATTGGCCTCTTCCTGAAGAGCGGTTCGGCGGGGTTGAAGCAGGATACGGCCATGTCGTTGCGTTACTTTCGTAAGGCGGCTGATCAGGGAAGTGCTCAAGCCCAGTACGCTGTGGGGGATATACTGGCGCCGATTGACATCGCGCCTGATGTTGCCCGGCAGATGCGCCGCTGTGCGGCTGAACAGGATCATGGCGATGCAGCTATTGCTTTGGGTGTCGATCTTAAAAACGAGGGCCGGTATCAGGAAGCGCTTGAGGTCTTCCAGATGGGTGTTGTAGCAGGTCACGAGAGCGCCGCTGGTAGGTTAGAAGAAGCCTTTCGCGGTCATCCCTCATCCGATAGGTTGTACTACCTTGGTCAACAGGAAGACATTGAACGTGCTGAACGTTATAAAACCATCTGGCGGATCCTCGCAAACTACTCCTACGCAGACCCCAAAGTCCCCGAAATAAACGAAATCCTCCCCTTACCCCCAGCCAAACTCCCCGCCTGGAACGGCAAGTTGCAATGGCTGGAAACCCGCCTGGCCAATGTCCCACCGAAAAAACCCAGCGAGGTGCTGATCCGGCAGTTGGCCAAGGCCAAGCTCCTTGAACCGGCGACCGGCAGGGCCATGCCCGGCTCCTCCGCGTTCATCAAGGTCGGTTTTCCCGCACCAACCTGCTCCAGCGGCCAGGCGTGTCCGCAGACCGGCTACTGGCAGGCGGTGCGT
>NZ_JACMYG010000091.1 GCF_014236655.1 Pseudomonas kielensis | reverse complement strand
GGTGGAGATCAAGTTTCCACAGGATTGGGCAAATCCCAGCCAGATGAAAAATTACGTGGACCTCATGACGCCAAAAACAGGGATCAATCCACAAAAGATCGGTAAGGAAAAAGTGGCACTGCTGCGGGTGCCAGAGGACTGCATCGGCTTTGAAACGGATAACAAGAAAAAACCCACCGTCAAAGGGACAATCGGAAGGAATTGAGCATGAGCACCACCCATGAAATGTTTGATGAGGAAGAGCTCGATGAGTTTATTGAGGGACTCAAGGAGTGGCCTAACTCAAATTGGGGTACGGAAGAAGCCAGACACGGCGTCAGCCCTTTCGTGAGCTTTTACTTTCCCCCCAGCCCAGATAACCACCTTGAAGCGGCCTTGCTCCTGGTGGATATCCACGAAGCCTTTGAGCAATTGGCCGGGCATCCCTACACCATGGCGATGCACGAGCACGCCAGCCGCCCCCATCGCTACCCCGAACGCCGTCCGGATCTGCGCCAGCAGGCCAGGGAAGCCTCTGAGCACAACTACTTTGTTTTTTCCTTCACCGACGAACAAAACCACGCCTCTTCACCTGCAACTGCGGGCTACTTCTGGCGCGGCTGGTTTAAAGGCGGCGACAGGAAAACGGCATATTCCTCAATCGTCTTCTACTACCGCTGGCAATGGTGGCTGGACAACCGCGAGGCCTGGCGGCGTTTCGTCCTCAAGACCATCGATCAGCTCAAGGCCCATCAGGTCTACAGCGGCTTCGCCATGGCCAATCCGCTGGAGTTCGGCACACGGGCGGAGGTCACCACCTGGGAGCGCTCACTGACA
>NZ_JACMYG010000090.1 GCF_014236655.1 Pseudomonas kielensis | reverse complement strand
CGTCAGTGAGCGCTCCCAGGTGGTGACCTCCGCCCGTGTGCCGAACTCCAGCGGATTGGCCATGGCGAAGCCGCTGTAGACCTGATGGGCCTTGAGCTGATCAATGGTCTTGAGGACGAAACGCCGCCAGGCCTCGCGGTTGTCCAGCCACCATTGCCAGCGGTAGTAGAAGACGATTGAGGAGTAGCCTGTTGTGCCGCCCTCATCTTCAACCCAAGTACGCCAGAAGTAACCCGCGGTAGTCGGTGATGAGGCGTGGTTTTCTTCGTCGGTGAACGAGAATACAAAGTACTCGTGTTGGTTGGCTTCTTGTGCCTGCTTGCGAAGGTCTGGCCGCCGTTCAGGGTAACGATGGGGGCGGTGGGCGTCCTTGTGCATCACCATGGTGTAGGGACGTCCGGCTAATTGTTCAAAGGCTTCGTGAACGTCCACCAGCAACACGGTGATGTCTCGGTAATTTTCCGGGGTGGTTGGAAAGTAGAAGCTGATGAAAGGGCTGATACTGTGTCGCGCCTCATCTGTTCCCCAGTCAGTGTTAGGCCACTCCTTGAGTTCAGCAATAAACTCATCACGCTCTTCATGGTCAAACAGCTTATGAGTTGTGCTCACACTTATCTCCTGTTCTTGTTGCCCCTGGATGTGGGCTTGTGCTTGGTATCCATTTCAAAGTCAGTACAGTCCTGCGGCACTCGAAGCAGTGCTACTTTCTCCTTGCCTACCTTGTTCGGATTGACGCCTGTGCGGGGTGTCATGAGTTTCACGTAGGCTTTCATCTGCTCGTCCTTTACCCAATCCTGTGGAAACTTGATCTCCACT
>NZ_JACMYG010000009.1 GCF_014236655.1 Pseudomonas kielensis | reverse complement strand
ACGAGAAAGTGCGCACCCTCCAGCGCCCCTTTCGGGCGGCACCCGGCTGCCACAAAATGCTAAGGTTCGGCCCTGGCTCAGGCACTTATCCAAGGAAGCACTCATGGCGGACGGCTCGCTACTCAGTACTGGTTTTATGGTGGTTCACGGCAACCGCCTGGATGAACTGCGTAGCCTGGTGGTCAGTTGGATGCGGCGTTATCCGCTGGCGCCCCTGGAAAACGAAATCGCCCTGGTGCAGAGCAACGGCATTGCTCAATGGCTGAAGTTGGCATTGGCCGAAGACCCGGAAGAAGACGACATGGGGGGCTGCGGTATTGCCGCAGCCATTGATGTGCAATTGCCCGGCAGCTTCATGTGGCAGTTGTACCGCCTGGTCCTGGGACGCGCCGAAATTCCCGCCAAGTCGCTGCTGGACAAAGCCCCCCTGACCTGGCGACTGATGCGCCTGTTGCCCGAACTGATCGACCAGCCACATTTCGAACCGCTGCAGCGTTTCCTGACTCACGACACCGACCTGCGTAAACGCTACCAACTGGCCGAGCGCCTCGCCGACCTGTTCGACCAGTACCAGGTCTACCGAGCCGACTGGCTGGAAGACTGGGCCGCCGGGCGCCATCAACTGCGCAACGGCCGAGGCGAGAGCAAGCCGCTCACCCCCGCCAACTGCTGGCAGGCGGAACTGTGGCGTGCGCTATTGCTCGACGTCGGAGAACAAGGCATGGCGCAGAGCCGTGCCGGAGTTCACCAGCGCTTCATTGAAACCATCACCCGGCTCGACACCGCGCCGGCCGGATTACCGTCCAGGGTGATCGTTTTTGGTATTTCCTCACTGCCCGCCCAGGCCCTGGAAGCCCTCGCCGGACTGGCCCGTTTCAGCCAGGTGCTGCTCTGTGTGCATAACCCTTGCCGACACCATTGGGCAGACATCGTCGCCGATAAAGACCTGTTACGGCACCAATACAAGCGTCAGGCGCGCAAGGCCGGGATGCCGGTGGTGCTCGATCCGCAAACCCTGCATCAGCACGCTCACCCACTGCTGGCAGCGTGGGGCAAGCAAGGCCGCGACTACATCAACCTGCTCGACAGCTATGACGACCCCAACAGCTATCGCTCGGCCTTTCGCGATGGGCGTATCGACCTGTTCAGCGAAAGCCAGCCGCAGACCCTGCTCAACCAACTGCAGGACGACATCCTCGAATTACGTCCGTTGAGCGAAACTCGCGAGCTGTGGCCCGCCGTGGATCTGGCGCAGGATGAGTCGATCCGTTTTCACATCGCCCACAGCGCGCAACGGGAAGTCGAGATCCTCCATGACCAGTTGCTCGCCCGCTTCAGTGCCGACCCCCAGTTGCGCCCGCGGGACGTGATCGTGATGGTGCCGGACGTCGACAGCTACGCGCCGCACATCAGTGCGGTATTCGGGCAACTGGAGCGCACGGATCCGCGCTTCATTCCATTTACCCTCACCGACCAGGGCCAGCGCGGCCGTGATCCGCTGCTGATTGCCGTGGAGCATCTGCTGAAGTTGCCCGACAGCCGTTTCCCGGTCAGCGAAATCCTCGACCTGCTGGACGTGCCTGCCTTGCGTGCGCGATTCGGGGTGGAGGAGCGCGACCTGCCGACCCTGCATCGCTGGATCGAAGGCGCCGGGATCCGCTGGGGCATGAGCGCCGAGCAACGCGCCGGCCTCGGCCTGCCCGACGCGCTGGAGCAGAACAGTTGGCGCTTCGGCTTGCGGCGCATGCTGCTCGGCTACGCGGTGGGCAGCGGTCAGGCCTGCGACGGCATCGAACCCTACGATGAAATCGGCGGCCTGGATGCAGCGTTGATCGGCCCCCTGGTGGCCTTGCTTGATGCCTTGCAGATCGCCCACGATGAACTCAGCCAGGCTGCGTCCCCCGAGCAATGGGGCAGCCGCTTGCAAGCGCTGATGCAGTTGTTTTTCCTGGCCAGCAACGAACACGATGACTACCTGCTGGCCCAGCTGGAGTTACTGCGCGAAACCTGGCTCGAGACCTGCGAGTCGGTCGGCCTGCACGACCCGCTGCCCCTGACAGTGGTGCGCGAAGCCTGGTTGGCCGGCCTCGACCAGGGCCGGCTGTCTCAACGGTTCCTGGCCGGCGCGGTGAACTTCTGCACCCTGATGCCGATGCGCGCCATCCCCTTCAAGCTGGTCTGCCTGCTGGGCATGAACGACGGTGACTACCCGCGCGCCCAGCCACCGCTGGACTTCGACCTGATGGGCAGCGACTACCGCCCCGGCGATCGTTCACGGCGCGAAGATGACCGCTACCTGCTGCTCGAGGCCTTGCTCTCGGCGCGCGACCAGCTCTACATCAGTTGGGTCGGACGCAGCATCCGCGACAACAGCGAGCGCCCTGCCTCCGTGTTGATCGGACAGTTGCGTGACCACCTGGCCAATGGCTGGAAACTCGCCGGCGAGCTCGATGCACTGCTCCACGCGCTGACCCAGGAGCACCCGCTGCAACCCTTCAGCGCCCGTTATTTCCATGAAGGCGACGGCCTGTTCAGCTATGCCCGGGAGTGGCAACTGCTGCACGAAGAGCACGCGGCCCAACCAACGTCGACCCTGCTGGCCCCCTACGTGCAGGAAGAACCGTTATCCCTGGGCCAGCTCCAGGACTTCCTGCGCAACCCGGTCCGGCACTTCTTCAGCCAGCGCCTGAAAGTGTTTTTCGAAGCCGCTGAAGCGCCGCTGGCCGACGAAGAACCCTTCGTCCTCGATGCCTTGCAGCGCTACAGCCTGAGCGACAGCCTGCTGACCGCCGCCCTCGGCCATCTGGATCAACCCGAACCTGCGTTGCTGGCCCAGGCCAAGCGCCTGCAGGACAGCGGCTTGCTGCCCATGGCCGGTTTTGGCGAGTGCCTGCAGCGTGAATTGATCGAGCCCCTGCCGGACCTGCTGCAGCGTTATCAACACCTGCTGCAGTTGTGGCCAACGCCGCTGACCAGCGCCTTGCCCGTGTCGTTGAACCTGCAGGGCGTGAGCCTGGAAGGCTGGTTGGGGGGCCTGCATCAGCGCAGCGATGGCGGGTTGCTGACGGTCACCAGCATTCCCAACAGCATCGGTTCGCCCAAGACGCGCAAATGGCATCGCCTGATCCGGCCCTGGGTCAATCACCTGGTGGCCTGTGCCAGCGGTCTGTCGATGACCACCGGGCTGGTCGCCAGTGATGACAGCCTGCTGCTGGACCCGCTGGACCAGCCCCACGCCGAGCAGCTCCTGGGTGAGCTGATGCAAGCCTGGCAAGCGGGCATGCGCCAGCCCCTGCCCATCGCCGTCAAGACCGCCTTCGCCTGGCTTGGGCAGACCGACCCGCTCAAGGCCGATGCCGCTGCCCGCAAGGCCTACGAAGGCGATGGCCAGACCTCCGAGGGCGAGCGCCGCGAGAGCCCGGCCCTGGCGCGCCAGTTCCCTGACTACAACGCCCTGCTGGCCGACGAGACCTTTGACGGCTGGTGCGAAGCGCTCTACCGGCCATTGCTCGTTGCGCCCTGGCGCTCACTCACCGGCGAGGAGTCCAATTGATGACCGCGACATTGCCCCTGGCCCTGGCGTTTCCCCTGCGCGGCAGCCAATTGATCGAAGCCAGCGCCGGTACCGGCAAGACCTTCACCATCTCCGCGCTGTACCTGCGCCTGGTACTCGGCCATGGCGATGCCGCCAGCGGCTTTGGCCGCGAACTGTTGCCGCCGCAGATCCTCGTCGTAACCTTCACCGACGCGGCCACCAAGGAACTGCGCGAGCGAATCCGCACGCGCCTGGCCGAAGCCGCACGGTTCTTCCGCGACGAGACCCCGGCCCCCGACAGCCTGATTGCCGACTTGCGCGACCAGTACAGCGCTGAGCAATGGCCCGGCTGTGCCAACCGCCTCGACATCGCCGCGCAGTGGATGGACGAGGCTGCCGTATCGACCATCCACAGTTGGTGCCAGCGCATGCTGCGCGAACATGCCTTCGACAGTGGCAGCCTGTTTACCCAATCCCTGGAAACCGACCACAGCGATCTGCTCGGCGAAGTGGTGCGCGACTACTGGCGCCTGTATTGCTATCCCATGCAGGGCGATGCGCTGAACTGGGTCCGCGCCAACTGGGGTGGACCTGCCGCGTTGCTCGCGCGGGTGCGCGGCTTGTTCGACAGTGAGCGCGACAGCATCGAAGGCGAGCCGCCGCAGCAGTTGATCGCCGCCTGCCTTGAGCAGCGACGTGAGGCCCTGGTGACGCTCAAGGCGCCCTGGCCGGTCTGGGCACAGGAGCTGCGGGACATCTGCCTGCAAGGCGTCGCCAGCAAGGCCGTCGACGGGCGCAAGATGCAAGCACGCTACTTCGAGCCCTGGTTCGAGAAAATCAGCGCCTGGGCCGAGGATCCATCCCTTGAGCAACTGGACATCGGCACCGGCTTCACCCGCCTGACGCCCGAGGGCATGGCCGAAGCCTGGAAAGGCCAGGCGCCGGACCACCCCGGGCTGGACGCCATGGCCGGCTTGAAGGCCCGGCTCGATGCGCTGCCGACCCCGGACGCCGCCGTGTTGAAACATGCGGCGCAGTGGGTGGGCGCGCGTTTTGAGGAAGAGAAACGCCAGCGTGCCGAAATGGGCTTCGACGACATGCTGCTGCGCCTGCGCGCGGCCTTGCAGGCCGAGGGCGGCGAGCGCCTGGCGACCTTGATCCGCGAACAGTTCCCGGTCGCGCTGATCGACGAGTTCCAGGACACCGACCCGGTGCAGTACCGCATCTTCGAGCGCATCTACCGCATCGAAGACAACGACCCGGCGTGCGGACTGTTTCTGATCGGCGACCCAAAACAGGCGATCTACGCCTTCCGTGGCGCCGATATCTACACCTACCTGCGCGCCCGCCAGGCCACCACCGGCCGCCTGCATACCCTGGGCACCAACTTCCGCTCCAGCCACGGCATGGTCGCGGCGGTGAACCATGTGTTCCAGACTGCCGAACAGCGAGAACAGGGCCGAGGCGCGTTTCTGTTCCGCGAGCCCAACGGTGACAACCCGGTGCCCTTTGCCCCGGTCGCGTCCCAGGGGCGCAAGGAGTCGTTGCAGATCGACGGCCAGGCCGTGCCGGCGCTGAACCTCTGGCATCTGCCCAGCGAGCAGGCGCTGTCCGGGGTGGTCTATCGTCAGCAACTGGCCGCGGCCTGCGCCAGTCAAATCAGCGCATTGCTCAATGGCGGCCAGCAGGGGCGGGCGGGTTTTGTCCGCGACAATCAGGCCCTCAAGGGCTTGTTGCCGGCCGACATCGCGATCCTGGTGCGCGACGGCAAGGAAGCCCAGGCCGTGCGCCAGGAGTTATCGGCGCGCGGCGTACGCAGCGTCTATCTCTCGGACAAGGACTCGGTGTTCGCCGCCCAGGAGGCCCATGACCTGCTGAGCTGGCTCAAGGCGTGCGCCGAGCCGGATGTCGAGCGCCCGCTGCGGGCGGCCCTGGCCAGCACCACCTTGAATCTGTCGCTGAGCGACCTGGAGCGCCTGAACCAGGATGAACTGGCCTGGGAGGCGCGGGTCATGCAGTTTCGCCAATACCGCGAAGTCTGGCGCAAGCAGGGCGTGCTGCCGATGTTGCGGCGCCTGCTCCACGACTTCCAGTTGCCGCAGGTGCTGATCGCCCGCAGTGATGGCGAGCGGGTGCTGACCAACCTGCTGCACCTCTCGGAACTGCTGCAACAGGCTGCCGCCGAACTCGACGGCGAACAGGCGTTGATCCGTCACCTGTCCGAACACCTGGCGTTGTCCGGGCAGGCGGGTGAAGAGCAGATCCTGCGCCTGGAAAGCGACGAGCAACTGGTCAAGGTGGTGACCATCCACAAGTCCAAGGGCCTGGAGTACCCATTGGTATTCCTGCCCTTCATCTGCTCGGCCAAGCCAGTGGACGGCAGCCGCCTGCCGTTGCACTACCACGATGAGCGCGGCAAACCCCAGGTCACCCTGAACCCGACGCCCGAGCTGATCGCCCTGGCCGACCATGAACGCCTGGCCGAAGACCTGCGCCTGCTCTATGTCGCCCTGACCCGGGCCCAGCATGCGTGCTGGCTCGGTGTCGCCGACCTCAAACGGGGCAACAGCAACAGCTCGGTATTGCACCTCTCGGCCCTGGGCTATGTGCTCGGCGGCGGTGCCGCGCTGGGGCAGTCCGCTGGCTTGTCAGCCTGGCTGCAAGCGCTGGAGCAAGGGTGTGCGGCGTTGCAGCATCAGCCGATGCCCGCCGCCAGCGACGAGCAGTACCAGCCGCCGCGCAACGCCGCACGGTTGTTGGCAGCGCTCAGTCCCAAGCGCAAGGCCGCGGAAAACTGGTGGATCGCCTCCTACAGCGGGCTGCGCATTGGCGACAGCCTTTCGGCCGCCAGCGAGGAAGCCCCGGAAAGTGCCCAGGCGCAAAAACTGTTCGATGACGAACGCCTCGACCCCGATGCCCCCCGTGAAGTCCAGGCCAGTGGCGGCGACATCCATCGCTTCCCGCGTGGGCCCAACCCGGGCACCTTCCTCCACGGCCTGCTGGAGTGGGCCGGTGACGAAGGCTTCAGCGCCGACCCGCAGGCGATTGAAGACGCGATTGCCCGGCGCTGCAACCGTCGTGGCTGGCAGGGCTGGATCGTCACGCTGAGCGACTGGCTACAACACCTGCTGCAGGTCCCGCTGCGCCTGGGCGCCGAGCAACCGCCGGTGGTCCTCGGACACCTGCGCGAGTACCGGATCGAGATGGAATTCTGGTTCGCCAGCCATAAAGTCGATGTGCTCAAGCTCGACGAACTGGTGCGCCAATACACCCACGGCGGCGTCGCCCGGGTGGGGGCCGAATCGATGCTGCTCAATGGCATGTTCAAGGGCTTTATCGACCTGACGTTCGAGCACGCCGGGCGCTACTACGTGGCCGACTACAAATCCAACTGGCTGGGCAGCGATGATTCGGCCTACACCGAGCAGGCCATGGAGCAGTCGATGCTCGACCATCGCTACGACCTGCAATACGTGCTGTACCTGCTGGCCCTGCATCGCCAACTCAAGGCGCGCCTGGCCGACTACGACTACGACCGGCACATGGGCGGCGCCCTGTACCTGTTTTTGCGCGGTACCCGGGCGGCGAGCCAGGGCGCCTATTTCGCCCGCCCGCCGCGCGAACTGATCGAACGCCTGGACCGCTTGTTCCAGGGCAAACCAGAGGCCAAGCCTGAACCGGCCTGGGAGCAGGGTGTATTGCTATGAACCGTTCCTTTGCCGACCTGTTGCCCACGCCGCTGACGGCCGAGAGCCTGGCGCAACTCCAACCCCTGAGCAGCGCCACTGATTTGTTGCTGTTGCTGGAACGTTGGGTCGAGCGCGGCTGGCTGCGCGCGCTGGACAAAGCCTTTGTCGCCTTCCTCCACGAGCGGGCGCCGCACGACGATCCACTGGTGTTGCTGGCGGCGACCTTGACCAGTCACCAACTGGGGCACGGCCACGTCTGCCTCGACCTGTTCGAGACCCTCAAGGCGCCGGACTTCGCCCTGTCCTTGCCACCGGAAGGCGACGTGCAGACCGGTGCCCAACTGCTGCCCTCGCAATTGCTCGAAGCCCTGGACGGCGCACACTGGTGCAAGGTGCTGGCCTCCAGTCCGTTGGTGGCGCTGGCCGCCGATGGTTGTGAAGGCGCCATGCAGCGGCCGTTGGTGTTGTCCGGCAAACGCCTGTACTTGCGCCGCTACTGGGCCTACGAACGGCGCATCGACCGGGCGCTGCGCCAACGCCTGATGGCCGCCGAACCGACCCCGGCCGACCTGCCCGAGCGCCTGGCCGGGCTGTTCGGCCAGGCACGCGCCGGGGCGCCGATCGACTGGCAGAAGCTCGCCTGCGCCTTGGCGACCCGCAGTGCTTTCAGCATCATCACCGGCGGGCCGGGCACCGGCAAGACCACCACCGTGGTGCGTTTGCTGGCGTTGCTCCAGGCGCCTGCCGTAGAGGCGGGCAAGCCGCTGCGCATTCGCCTTGCGGCGCCGACGGGCAAGGCGGCCGCGCGCCTGACCGAGTCCATCAGCCAGCAAGTGCGCAGCCTGCAGGTCGCCGACGCGGTCCGGGACAAGATCCCCGCTGACGTGACCACCGTCCACCGCCTGCTGGGCAGCCGTCCCGGCACCCGGCACTTTCGCCATCACGCCGGCAATCGCCTGCCGCTGGACGTGCTGGTGGTGGATGAGGCGTCGATGATCGACCTGGAAATGATGGCCAATCTGCTCGACGCCTTGCCGCTCCATGCCCGCCTGGTGCTACTGGGCGACAAGGACCAACTGGCGTCGGTGGAAGCCGGTGCCGTGCTGGGCGACCTGTGCCGGGATGCTGAAGCTGGCTATTACAGCCCGCAGACCCGGGCCTGGCTGGAAGCGGTCAGCGCGGAAGACCTGGGCCGCAGCGGCCTGCAAGAAGACCTCGACGCCAGCCATCCGCTGGCGCAGCAAGTGGTGATGTTGCGCCACTCGCGGCGCTTCGGCGAAGGCAGTGGCATCGGCCAGTTGGCGCGCTGGGTCAACCAACAGCACGCCGAGGAGGCGCGCAAGTTACTGGCAGCCCGCAGTCACGCCGACCTGTTTGTCCTGGCGCTCAAGGGCGAGCAGGACCGGGCCCTGGAGCGCCTGTTGCTGGAAGGTCACGGCGACGGACCGCAGGGTTACCGGCACTACCTGAGCCTGTTGCGCCACCAGCGCCCAAGCCCGGACGCCGCGCCTGAAGATCAGGTGTGGACGGATTGGGCGCGGCAGGTATTGCAGGCTTTCGACGCGTTCCAGCTGCTGTGCGCAGTGCGCAAGGGCCCCTGGGGCGTCGAGGGGCTCAATCAGCGCATCACCGCGGCGCTGCTCAAGGCCCGGCTGATCGACAGCGATCAGCAGTGGTACGAAGGGCGTCCGGTGCTGATGACGCGCAACGATTACGGCCTGGGCCTGATGAACGGCGACATCGGCATCGCCCTCAAATTGCCTGAGCGTGATGCCCTGCCTGGCGGCAAGCAGGTGCTGCGTGTGGCCTTTGCCCGCAACGACGGGCAGGGCGGGGTACGGTTTGTGCTGCCCAGTCGGCTCAACGATGTAGAGACCGTGTACGCCATGACCGTGCACAAATCCCAGGGCTCGGAATTCGCCCACACCGCGCTGATCCTGCCGGACGCCCTCAATCCGGTGCTGACCAAGGAACTGATCTACACCGGCATCACCCGGGCCAAGGATTGGTTCAGCCTGATCGAGTCGCGCAGCGGGGTGTTCGAAGAAGCGGTCAAGCGCAAGGTCAAGCGCTTGAGCGGGCTGATGCTGGAACTGGCGGACGACAGCGATAGATGATCGACCAGTCAGTTTCCTGAGCGTCTCCCCCGCACGGCTATAAACGGGATAGCCCCGCCAGCTGGCAGGCGGGGCGTCCTCGCCCGGGTATCGGTGCTGTGCTATCGTTGCGGCATCATTTTGTCGCAATCAACGAGAATCCCCGCATGAAGCTGGCTGTCTGGACGACAGAATCCATGATGAGCTGCAAGCGCTTGGTGCTGGCCGGGATTCTCTGTTTGTTCAGCGCGCAGTTGTTCGCCGAGAGCCAATTGCCGGCCAGCATGGCCGAGCAGCGTGCCCGCTCGGTGACCCAGGTGGTCCTGGGGATTCTCAGCTACGCCCGCTGGCCCGTCGAACCCGACCAATTGCGCCTGTGCCTCCTCGGCCCCACCCAATACACCGACGACCTGGTCAAGGGCACCACCCAGGCCACGGGGCGTCCGGTGGTCGTGCGCCGACTGTTGGCCAGCTACCCGGCCATCGCCAGTCAATGTGATGCGGTCTATATCGGTGAAATGACCGCCGAGGAACGCAGTCAACTGTTCGCCTCGTTGTCCGGGCACCCGGTGCTGAGCATCAGCGAGGCTGACGAGCACTGCGCGGTGGGCAGCCTGTTCTGTCTGCGGGTCAGTGACCAGCAGGTCTCGTTCGAGGTCAACCTCGACTCGGTCGCGCGCAGCGGCGTGCGCATTCACCCCAGCGTGCTGCAACTCTCGCGCCGCAAGGCGGTTGCGCCATGAACCTGTTCAACCGAGAGGGGCGTCCGACCCTGCGTTCGGTCATTGGTCGGGGCAACCTGATCGTGGCGCTGGTCGGGGTGGCCATGACCAGCTTGTCCCTGACCGTGCTCGGCGTGCTGGCATTGCGGGTGTATGCCGATCACAACCTGCACCTGATCGCCCGCTCCATCAATTACACCGTGGAAGCGGCGGTGGTGTTCAACGACAAGGTCGCCGCCAACGAAGCACTGGCCTTGATCGCCTCCACCGAAGAGGTGGCCGACGCGCAGGTGTTCGATGCCCAGGGCCAGTTGTTGGCCCGTTGGCAGCGCAGGGAAAGCGGCCTGGTCTCGGCACTGGAGCTGCAGATCGCCCGCCACCTGCTGGAAGAGCCGATCCGCATGCCCATCGTCCATCAGGACCGGGAAGTCGGCAGCATCCTGATCGTCGGCCATGGCAGCAGCCTGATGCGCTTCCTGCTCAGCGGCCTGGCGGGCGTTATCCTGTGCAGCGCCCTCAGCGCCTGGGTTGCGTTGTTCCTGGCCAGGCGGCAACTCAAGGGCATTACCGGGCCGTTGCGCAGCCTGGCGCAAGTGGCGCACGCGGCCCGCAGCGAACGGGCCTTCGACCGGCGCGTGCCGCCGGCGCGCATCGCCGAGCTGGACAGCCTGGGCAACGACTTCAATGCCCTGCTCGACGAACTGGAGTCCTGGCAGACCCACCTGCAGAGCGAAAACGAAAGCCTGGCGCACCAGGCCAATCACGACAGCCTCACCGGTTTGCCCAACCGGGCCTTCTTCGAAGGGCGGCTGGCGCGCGCGGTGCGCAGTGCCAGCAAGTACAACGAGCGAGTGGCCGTGCTGTTTCTCGACAGCGACCGGTTCAAGGGCATCAACGACAACTACGGGCACGCGGCCGGGGATGCGGTGCTGGTGGCGGTGGCGACCCGGGTACGCGCGCAATTGCGCGAAGAAGACCTGGTGGCGCGGCTCGGTGGCGATGAATTTGCCGTGCTGCTGACCCCCCTGCACAAGACCGAAGATGCCGAGCGCATTGCCGACAAAATCATCGCCAGCATGGCACTGCCGGTGCAGTTGCCGGATGGCTCCTCGGTCCAGACCTCGCTGAGTGTCGGGATCGCGCTGTACCCGGATCATGGCACCACCCCCGGCACCTTGTTACATGCCGCCGACGCGGCGATGTACCAGGCCAAACGCCTCTCCCGAGGCGGGCAATACACGGCACGGTCGGAGCACCTTGCCGCCCATCTTAAAACCAGGAGCTAACCTCGTGTTCTCAGTGACCCAGCGATCCCTTCGATTCTTCACCCTGACCCTGTTCATGGCCGTGCTGGCCTTGAGCGGGTGCCAGACGGCGCCGCAAAAAGGCCTGACCGCCGCGCAGATCGCCGTGCTCAAACAGCAAGGGTTCGAACTGACAGACGAAGGTTGGGCGTTTGGCCTGTCGGGCAAGGTGCTGTTCGGCAGCGACGTGGAAAGCCTCAACGTGCAGAGCACGGAAATTGTCGAGCGCATCGGCAAGGCGCTACTGGGGGTTGGGATCGACCACGTGCGAGTCGACGGCCACACCGATGCCTCCGGCAAAGAAGCCTACAACCAGCAACTGTCCATGCGCCGCGCCAAGAGCGTGCGCAACGTACTGACCCGCGTCGGCATGCCTGAAGAACACATCCAACTGCGCGGCCTCGGCAGCAGCGTACCGGTGGCCTCGAACAAAACCGCCAGCGGCCGCACCGAAAACCGCCGCGTGGCCATCGTCGTCAGCGCTGACTAATCGGCAAAGTGCATCTGGCGGGTCTCCCCCATCAACAACCCCTGGTTCTGCTCGGTCACGTTACGGATGTAGTCCCACAACAGGGTAATCCGCTTGAGCTTGCGCAGGTCCTCGCGGCAGTACATCCAGAACTGCCGGGTGATGTTGATTTCTGTCGGTAGCACCGGCAGCAGCCGTGCATCCTGGGCCGCCAGGAAGCACGGCAGGATCGCCAGCGAGCGCCCTTGCTGCGCGGCGACGAATTGGGCGATCACGCTGGTGCTGCGCAGGTTGGCACTGGCGCCGGGCAGGACGTTGGCCAGGTACAACAGCTCCGAACTGAAGGCCAGGTCGTCGACATAACTGATGAACTGATGCTGGGCCAGGTCCGCCGGGCGGCGTATCGGCGGGTGTTGGTCGAGGTAGTCCTGGGTCGCGTACAGCTGCAGGCGGTAGTCGCAGAGCTTGCAGCAGACATAGGGCCCGTGCTCCGGGCGCTCAAGGGCGATGACGATGTCTGCTTCGCGCTTGGACAGGCTGATGAAGTGCGGCAGCGGCAGGATGTCCACCGAGATCGCCGGGTAGGCGTCGACGAAGTGGCTCAACTGCGGCGTGATGAAAAAGCTGCCAAAGCCTTCGGTGCAGCCCATGCGCACATGGCCGGACAACGCCACCCCCGAACCTGACACCTGCTCGCACGCCATGTGCAGGGTGCTTTCTATCGACTCGGCATAACCCAGCAGACGCTGGCCCTCGGCAGTGAGGACAAAGCCGTTGGTCCGCGACTTCTCGAACAGCAGGGTGCCCAGGGCTCCTTCCAGGGAACTGATGCGCCGCGACACGGTGGTGTAATCCACGGCCAGGCGTTTGGCGGCCGTGCTGGCCTTGCGGGTGCGGGCGACTTCAAGGAAAAACTTCAAGTCATCCCAGTTCAGGGAGCCCAAGGATGTGATGTTTTTTTGCATGTTGGACCGGCTTTTATGTGGGTTCTTATTAGAAGTTTGCACATCTATACTCCAAAAACAGTCCGCCCACCACGTCGCGGTCCACGCCTCATCTCAAGGCGGCTTGTTCGCCTTGGCTCCCAGCATAACTATAAGTCCCGGAGACCAGCATGAACGCATCCCTCACGCCCAACGAAACCACCGTGCAAACGGCCAAGCTGTTGATCGATGGTCAATGGGTCGAGTCCAAGACCACCGAATGGCACGACATCGTCAACCCGGCGACCCAGCAAGTGCTGGCCAAGGTTCCGTTCGCCACCGCTGAAGAAGTCAACGCTGCCATCGACGCCGCCCATCGTGCGTTCCAGACCTGGAAGCTGACCCCGATCGGCGCGCGGATGCGCATCATGCTCAAGCTCCAGGCCTTGATCCGCGAACACTCCAAACGCATCGCCGTGGTCCTCAGTGCCGAGCAGGGCAAAACCATCGCCGACGCTGAAGGCGACATTTTCCGTGGCCTGGAAGTGGTCGAGCACGCGTGCTCCATCGGCACCCTGCAAATGGGCGAGTTTGCCGAGAACGTCGCTGGCGGCGTCGACACCTACACCCTGCGCCAGCCAATCGGCGTGTGCGCCGGTATCACCCCGTTCAACTTCCCGGCGATGATTCCACTGTGGATGTTCCCGATGGCCATCGCCTGCGGCAACACCTTCGTGCTCAAGCCGTCCGAACAGGACCCGCTGTCGACTTTGCTGCTGGTGGAACTGGCGATCGAAGCCGGCGTACCGGCCGGTGTGCTCAACGTGGTGCATGGCGGCAAGGACGTGGTGGATGCACTGTGCACCCACAAAGACATCAAGGCAGTATCCTTCGTCGGCTCGACCGCAGTCGGCACCCACGTCTACGACCTGGCCGGCAAACACGGCAAGCGCGTGCAATCGATGATGGGCGCCAAGAACCACGCCGTGGTACTGCCCGATGCCAACCGCGAGCAAACGCTCAACGCCCTGGTCGGTGCCGGTTTCGGCGCAGCCGGTCAGCGCTGCATGGCCACCTCGGTGGTGGTCCTGGTGGGGGCGGCCAAGCAATGGCTGCCGGACCTCAAGGCGCTGGCGCAAAAACTCAAGGTCAATGCCGGCAGTGAGCCAGGCACCGACGTCGGTCCGGTGATCTCCAAGCGCGCCAAGGCGCGGATCCTCGACCTGATCGAAAGCGGTATCAAGGAAGGCGCCAAGCTGGAACTCGATGGCCGCGACATCAGCGTCCCGGGCTTCGAACAAGGCAACTTCGTCGGCCCGACCCTGTTCTCCGGGGTGACCACCGACATGCAGATCTACACCCAGGAAATCTTCGGCCCGGTGCTGGTGGTGCTCGAAGTCGACACCCTCGACCAGGCGATCGCCCTCGTCAACGCCAACCCGTTCGGCAACGGCACCGGCCTGTTCACCCAGAGCGGAGCGGCGGCGCGCAAGTTCCAGAGCGAAATCGACGTCGGCCAGGTGGGCATCAACATCCCGATCCCGGTACCCGTGCCGTTCTTCAGCTTCACCGGTTCCCGTGGCTCCAAGCTCGGCGACCTGGGCCCGTACGGCAAGCAAGTGGTGCAGTTCTACACTCAGACCAAGACCGTCACCAGCCGCTGGTTTGACGACAACAGCGTCAACGACGGTGTGAACACCACCATCAACCTGCGCTAAGGAGCCCCACATCATGAAGATTGCGTTTATTGGTTTGGGCAACATGGGCGCGCCGATGGCGCGCAACCTGATCAAGGCCGGCCACTCGTTGAACCTGGTCGATCTGAACAAGGCGGTGTTGGCAGAGCTGGAGCAACTGGGCGGGCACATCAGTGCCACCGCCCGTGAAGCCGCGCAGGGCGCCGAACTGGTGATCACCATGCTGCCGGCCGCCGTGCATGTGCGCAGCGTCTGGCTGGGTGAAGACGGCGTACTGGCGGGGATCGGCAAAGGGGTCCCGGCGGTGGACTGCAGCACCATCGACCCGCAGACCGCCCGCGATGTCGCCGCAGCGGCAGCCAAGCAGGGCGTGACCATGGCCGATGCACCGGTGTCCGGCGGCACCGGCGGCGCGGCGGCCGGCACCCTGACCTTCATGGTCGGCGCCACGGTGGAGCTGTTCGCCACCCTGCAACCGGTACTGGCGCAGATGGGCCGCAACATCGTGCATTGCGGTGAAGTCGGCACCGGGCAGATCGCCAAGATCTGCAACAACCTGCTGCTGGGCATTTCCATGGTCGGCGTCAGTGAAGCCATGGCCCTGGGCGACGCGCTGGGGATCGACACCGGCGTGTTGGCAGGGATCATCAACAGTTCGACTGGCCGTTGCTGGAGTTCGGAGATGTACAACCCCTGGCCTGGGGTGGTGGAAACCGCGCCGGCGTCGCGCGGCTACACCGGCGGTTTTGGTGCCGAGCTGATGCTCAAGGACCTGGGCCTGGCGACCGAAGCGGCCCGTCAGGCGCACCAGCCCGTGGTACTGGGCGCGGTGGCCCAGCAGCTGTACCAGGCCATGAGCCTGCGCGGTGAAGGTGGCCAGGATTTCTCGGCCATCATCAACAGCTACCGCAAGCCGCAGTAAAAGTACCACGGCCACGCATAAAAACCTGTGGGAGCGGGCTTGCCCGCGAAGAGGCCGGCACAGTCAATATCAACGTTGACGGTGCTGGCGCATTCGCGGGCAAGCCCGCTCCCACAATGGTTTTTTTGCACCCATTACCGGGTGCAATGTTCAGGCAAACACGAAGTACTTGCGTACGGTCTCCACCACTTCCCAGGTGCCTTTCATCCCCGGCTCGACCACAAAGATGTCACCCGCACGCAGATGGATCGGCGCCATGCCGTCCGGGGTGATCACGCAGTAGCCTTCCTGGAAATGGCAGTACTCCCACTTCACATAGTCGACCCGCCATTTGCCTGGCGTGCAGATCCAGGTGCCCATGATCTTGCTGCCATCCTCGCTGGTGTAGGCGTTGAGGTTGACGGTGTGCGGGTCGCCTTCGAGCTTTTCCCATTTGCAGGCATCGAGCACTGGCAGCGGGTGGGTATCGCGAAGGACGGTAATGGGTTGGGACATGCTGACTCCGAGCGTTGGGCAGGAATGAACCTGCACCCTATAGCGCCCGGCGAAGGTTCAGTTGTCTGTGCTCGACACTCAGCTGTCCAGAAGCGCGCAGGGCCTCAGACCCGCTCCAGCGTGCACTGGTCCTTCACCTGGGCCAGGCTGGCCTGCAGCGCGCTCAATTGCTGGTGTTGGCGGGTCAGTTGCTTGATGGTGTCGGTCAGTTGCCGCTTCTTGTCGGTGATCGCCTGGTGCGCCAGGTCCCAGGGCGGGGTCTGGCCACGGTACGGCTCGAACATCGCCTGCATTTCCTTGAGCTTGAAACCCAGTTGCTGGGCGCACTTGATGAAGCTCAGCAACTCGACGCTCTGCTGGTCGTAGATGCGGTATTTGCCCTGGCGCTGGGCTGGCGGCAGCAGGCCGATATCTTCGTAGTGGCGAATGCTCTTGATGGTGGTGCCGGACAGTTTCGCCGCTTTACCGATGTACATGAAAAGTCCCTTTTTCGTGGATGTCCCGGATAACGCGGCGGATTATCCCTGAGACTTACCCCTGAGCGATAGCCTTGGCGCGTGCCAGCCAGGTCTGGCGCTGACGTGCGGTCGAGCTCAGCAGCGGGCCGAAGGTCAGGGTGGTGCGCGGGCGGATGCCGCAGAACGCCAGGGTGGTCTTGCGCACCTGGTGCAGCCCGGGCATGCGATACACCCAGCGGTAGTACCAGGGCGGTGTGTCCATGGTCACCAACAGATCGGCGGTGCGCCCCTGCAGCAGCTTTTGCGGAAAGGCTTTGCCGGGGCGGTACTTGAACGCAAAGCCGGGAAGCAGCACCCGGTCGAAAAAGCCCTTGAGCAACGCAGGAATGGCCCCCCACCAGATCGGGTAGACCAGCGTCAGGTGCTCGGCCCAGGTGATGTCCTCCTGGGCCTTGAGCAGGTCGGCTTCCAGAGGCTGGATCTGCTGGTAGCCTTCGCGCAGGATCGGGTCGAAACTCAAGGTGCCCAGGCGCAGCTCGCGCACTTCATGCCCGGCCTCCCGGGCCGCCTGCACGTAGTGATCGGCGAGGGCGCCGCAGAAACTCTGGTTCGAAGGATGGCCGAGAATCACCAGTATCCGTTTGCTCATGTGCTTACCCCGCGATAGTCGAGGCGCGAGGATAAAGTCGGCCCCATGGGGGAGAGTCAAGGGCGGCGGTGGATGCCGCTGGCGCGGCGTGAAATTTCTATCGGCGAAACGGCGATTTTTTAGCATTAAGTGCGAAACATTTGCCGATTGCCGAAGTTTTTCGCAAGAAAGTTCAGGGGGTTCGCTCGTATCATTCACGCGTGAGCAAGCCGAGATTTGAACAATGAAAAAAACACCATCCTGGTGGGACATCAGCCCACCCTTGAGCACCGCGACGCCCACCTGGCCGGGTGATACACCCTTTCAGGAAGAGCGGGTCTGGACGTTCGGCCCCGAGTGTCCGGTCAACGTCGGGCGCATTACCCTGTCGCCGCACACCGGCGCCCACGTCGACGCGCCTCTGCACTACAGCCCGGACGGCGCGCCCATCGGCGAGGTGTCGCTGGAGGTCTACATGGGCCCGTGCCGCGTCCTGCATTGCCTGGACAGCGGCGCCCTGGTGCAGCCCGAGCAACTGACCGGGCGCCTGCAACAGTTGCCTGAGCGGGTGCTGTTGCGCACCTACCGCCAAGTACCACTGGCCGCCTGGGACCCGCACTTCACGGCCGTGGCCAAAGACACCGTGGACTTGCTGGCCGGCCTCGGTGTGCGCCTGATCGGTATCGATACGCCGTCCCTCGACCCGCAACAATCCAAGACCATGGACGCGCACAACGCTGTCGCGCGCCATGGCATGGCGATCCTCGAAGGGATCGTCCTCGATGACGTGCCGGAAGGTGACTACGAACTGATCGCCTTGCCGCTGCGCTTTGCCAATCTTGACGCCAGCCCGGTCCGGGCGATTTTGCGTCCGCTGAACACATCGCCACTTGAGGAGCCTGCGCAATGAGCCAATGTCCCTATTCCCCGGGCAACCAGACAGACGAATGGCATAACGCCGAGCTGAATTTCTCCGACTCCATGAGCTACGGCGACTACCTGGACCTGGGGCGGATTCTCAGCGCCCAGCACCCGTTGTCGCCAGACCATAACGAAATGCTGTTCATCATCCAGCACCAGACATCCGAGCTGTGGATGAAACTGATGCTGCACGAACTCAAGGCCGCCCGTGAACACGTGCGCCTGGGCGAGCTGCCGCCGGCGTTCAAGATGCTGGCGCGGGTGTCGCGGATCTTCGACCAACTGGTGCATGCCTGGACCGTGCTGGCGACCATGACCCCCACCGAATACCACGCGATCCGGCCATTCCTCGGGCAGTCCTCGGGCTTCCAATCGTTCCAGTACCGAGAGATCGAATTCATCCTCGGCAACAAGAGCGCCACCCTGTTGCGCCCCCATGCCCACCGTCCGGAACTGCTGGCCGAGTTGCAGCAGTCGCTGGCCACGCCGTCGCTGTACGACGAGGCGATTCGCCTGATGGTCAGCGCTGGCCTGGCGATCGACCCACAGCGCCTGACCTGCGACCCGACCCAGCCCACCGCCCATGACGCCTCGGTCGAAGCCGCCTGGCGAGTGGTCTACAAGAACCCGACGCAGTACTGGGACCTGTACCAGTTGGCCGAGAAGTTCATCGACCTCGAAGACTCGTTCCGTCAGTGGCGCTTCCGCCATGTGACCACGGTCGAGCGGATCATCGGCTTCCAGCCAGGCACCGGCGGCACCGAAGGCGTGGGTTACCTGCGCAAGATGCTCGACACCGTGCTGTTCCCCGAGCTGTGGCGCGTGCGCTCCACCCTCTAAACACATCGCCCTGTAGCAGCGCCGAGCCGGCTCGGCAGCTGCTACAGGGATTGTGGTTGACGCAGACAGCAAAAAGCCCCGGCATTCATCGAATGCCGGGGCTTTTTTAGTGGCTGGCGGTTATCGCGCGACCGACAACGCTCGTGTGCGGGCAACCCGCAGACGGTAGGCCACGTACAGGATCGCAACCCAGACCGGAATCGCGAACACCGATGCCCGAATGCCCGGGATCGCCAGCATCACGCAGATGATCACGAACATGAAGGCCAGGCACAGGTAGTTGGTGTAGGGCGACCAGAAGGCCTTGAAGCCCGGGACAATGCCTTTGAGGTGCATGGCCTTGCGGAACTTCAGGTGCGTCAGGCTGATCAGCGCCCAGTTGATCATCAACGAAGCAACCACCAGGGCCATCAGCAGCTCCAGCGCACCGTGAGGGGCCACGTAGTTGACCACCACGCACAGCAGGGTGACCAGCGCCGAAACGCTCAACGCCAACAGGGGCACGCCTTGCTTGGTCAGCTTCATCAACTGCTTGGGTGCATCGCCCTGTTCGGCCAGGCCGTAGAGCATGCGGCTGTTGCAGTAGACACCGCTGTTATAGACCGAGAGCGCCGCGGTCAGGACCACGAAGTTGAGGATCTGCGCCGCCGTGTCGCTGCCGATCAAGGCGAAGATCTGCACGAACGGGCTGCCGCTGTAGGCATCGCCGGAAGCGCCGAGGGTCTGCAGCAGTTGGTCCCAGGGGTACAGCGAAAGCAGCACGGTGAGTGCGCCGACGTAGAAGATCAGTACCCGGTAAACCACCTGGTTGATCGCCTTGGGAATCACTTTGCGCGGCTCGCTGGCCTCGGCGGCGGTGATGCCCACCAGTTCCAGGCCACCGAAGGAGAACATGATGAACGCCATCGCCATCAGCAGGCCGGTGGTGCCATTGGGGAAGAACCCGCCGTGCTCCCACAGGTTGCTCACCGAGGCCTGCGGGCCGCCGGTACCACTGAACAGCATGTAGCAACCGAGGGCGATCATGCCGATGATGGCCACGACCTTGATGATCGCGAACCAGAACTCCATCTCGCCGAACACCTTGACGTTCATGGTGTTGATCAGGTTGACCAGCACAAAGAACACCGCCGCGCTGACCCAGGTCGGCACCTCCGGCCACCAGAACTGGATGTACTTGCCGACGGCGGTCAGCTCCGCCATGCCCACCAGCACGTACAGCACCCAATAGTTCCAGCCGGACAGGAAGCCGGCAAACCCACCCCAGTAATTGTGGGCGAAGTGGCTGAAAGAACCGGCGACCGGTTCCTCGACAATCATCTCGCCGAGCTGGCGCATGATCAGGAAGGCGATGAACCCGGCAATCGCATAGCCGAGAATCATCGAGGGGCCCGCTGACTTGAGTACACCTGCGGAACCGAGGAACAACCCTGTGCCAATGGCACCACCCAAGGCGATCAGCTGGATATGTCTGTTCTTCAGCCCTCGCTTGAGTGTGCCCTGTTGCTGTATTTCATCCGCCATCTGGTTACCTTCTAGTTGTTTTGGTCCGGCTGTGTTGCACCCCGACAGCTTATTCAATTACCGCCCGTTTGTGAGCGTCAGACGTTGCTTTCGGTGAACTTTTCGTAATAAAGCTGCACATTTTCCAGGCTTTGCGCCGCCAGCCAGGTCTTGATCGACTCGACCATCGGCGGTGGTCCGCAGACGTACATGTCGGCGGCGCTGTCGCGCCATTGGCTGGCATCGAAGTGCTCGGCGATGTAGCCGCGCTTGCCGGTCCAGGCCGGCGTGGGTTCGCTGACCACCTCGGTGTAGCGAAACCCCGGCAGGCGCTCGGCGTAGGCCTGGATGCGCGCGGCCTCGCACAGATCGGCTGCATCGCGCACCCCGTAGTACAGGTGCACAGGCTGATCACAACCGCGTTCGGCCATCTCGTCGAGCATCCCCAGCAGCGCCGATAAACCGGTGCCGCCGGCCACCAGCACCAGCGGCCGGGTGATGTGGCGCAGGTAAAACGCCCCCAGTGGCGCTTCCAGTTCGATGCGGTCGCCAACCTGGCAACGCTGGCGAATGTAGTTGCTCATGGCGCCGTCGGGCAGCAGGCGAATCAGGAACTGCAACTGATTGCTGGCGCCGGGGCGGTTGGCGAACGAATAGGAGCGTTTGCTGCTGGTGCCGGGAATCAGCAACCGCGCATATTGCCCCGGGAGAAAGTCCAGCAGCGGTGCGTCGGGGTCCAGCACCAGGTGCAGGATCGCGGTGCTGGCCGAGACCTGGGTGACCTGGCTGACGGTGCCGCTGAGCTGGCCCGGTCCGGCGGCGTTGCACAGGCTGGACGCGAAGTCGAAGTAGAAGGCGGCATCGGACTTCACCCGGGTCTGGCAGGTGAGCATCTTGCGCTGTTGCAGGTCCAGGCTGGAGAGGGCTTCCTCATCCACATAGTCCTGGCTGTAATCGCCGGATTCACAGCGGCCCTGGCACGTGCCACAGACCCCTTCGCGGCAATCCAGGGGAATCTTGATGCCATTGCGCAGCGCGGCATCGAGCAGTATTTCGTTGGCCTGCACGGGAAAGAACAGGGTCTTGCCGTCGGCAAAGCTGAACGCGACCTTATGGTTCATTCAGAACTCCTAAAAATACCGTAGCAGCTGTCGAGCCCCGGCGAGGCTGCGTTGCCTGTCCGCAGGACCGCCCCCTGGGATTGACGTGCCTCGCGGGCTCGGCAGCTGCTACAGGTCACAAGTGGTAGAAGTCGAGCACCGAGTTGATGGTGTCGTTGAGCAGCAGCACGTGCTTGCGGGTGATCAGCCAGCTGTCGTTGTGCGGCGTCAGGCGATAGGTGGCGTTGCCGTAGAACTGCTCGGAAGTGGCCAGGCGGTAGAACAGGGTGTGCCAGTTCAGGCGCACTTCCAGTTCGCCCTGGGGCAGCTCGCGGATCCGCACGTTGTTGATCAGGTGCAGGGTGCGGGGCATGGGCGTGGCCGAGGCGGCCTTGCCGGTGCGCAAGCGGAACACCCGGTCTTCCAGGCCGGAACGGTTGGCGTAGTAGATCAGCGACATTTCGCGCTTGGGGTCCTGGGTGTAGACGTGCTCTGAGTCCCATTGCGGCAAGTGGAACTCGCTCTGCTCAGCGAACAGCTGGAGGTAGGCGTCCCAGTCCTTGGCGTCGCACAACTCGGACTTGCGGTAGAAAAACTGTTCGATCTGATACTGCAATTGCGCATTCATGGTTACACCTCACGCAGCTTCAGGGATTTTTTGTCCAGGCCATCGAGCAGGAACTTCTGCCAGTTGGCGTGCTGGTTGACGTACAGCCCTTCGTGGGTGAACTCGGTGCCGGTCATGGCCGGGGCAATGCCGATGGCCTCGCTGTTGGGCGTGGCACCCGTGGCCCAGCGGTGGCTGCCGCGGGAGATATCGCTCCAGCGTTCCAGGCGGGCCTGGAAACCGCGCTGGGCTTCACGGAACTCCACCAGGTCGTCCGGGGTGCCAAGGCCGGAGACGTTGAAGAAATCCTCGAACTGGCGAATGCGGTTTTCCCGGTCGGCGTCCGACTCGTTTTTCACCCCCAGGCACTGGCTGATGATCTCGGTCTTGTTCCACGCCACCGGGCGGATGATGCGCAGCTGCGAGCTGATCTGATCGAGGAAAAACAGGCTCGGGTAGACGTTCAGGTTGCGCAGGCGATGCATCATCCATTCGGCCTTTTGCTGGCCGTGTTCTTCGATCAGGCGCGGCATGATGGTGGCGTAGCCGGAGCGTACCGTGGGGTTGGGCATGTCACTGAACAGCACGCTGTGCCCGTTGTTGAAGGCAAACCAGCCGTCATCGGTATTGGCGTCGCCGGCGCCGAGCTTGCTGTAGTCCAGGGTGCTGCCGCCGGCGCTGCCGTTTTCGCTGTTGACCTGCTGGCGATGCTGCACCGTGGCCACGTAGTTATAGTGGACCGTGCTCACGTGGTAGCCATCCAGGCCGTTCTCGTTCTGCAGTTTCCAGTTGCCGTCATAGGTGTACGCCGACTTGCCGGGCAGCACTTCCAGCTCGCCGGTGGGCGACTGCGCAACCATCATGTCGAAGAACACCCGGGCGTCACCGAGGAAATCTTCCAGGCTGTCGCTGCCCTGCACGTCGAGGCTGATGAACACAAACCCCTTGTAGCTCTGGATGCGCGCCTTCTTCAGGCCGCGAGTGGCCTTGTCGAAGCCTTCCGGGTACTCGCCGGGTGCCTTGACCTTGACCAGGCGGCCGTCGCTTTTGTAGCACCAGGCGTGGAACGGGCAAGTGAACGTGGACTGGTTACCCTTGCCAACCCGGGTCAGGGTGGTGCCGCGATGCTGGCAGGCGTTGATCAGCGCATTGAGCTGGCCGTCACCGTCGCGGGTGATGATCATCGGCTGGCGCCCGGCACGCATCGTGACGAAGTCGTGGTTGTTGGCCAGTTCGCTTTCGTGGCAGGCGTAGATCCAGTTCTTCTCGAAGATCAGTTCCATTTCCAGGTCGAACAGCTGCGGCTCGGTGAACATCTCCCGGGCAATGCGAAACACACCCTCCACCGGACGGAAGTCCAGGCAACCTTCGATAAACGTTTTCCACTGCTCGACGTTTTTCTCGCCACTCATGGGTCTGCCCCTTTTTTTATTCAGGCTAATCGGTGCGCACATTAGAGAGAGCAGGGCGGGGCAGGGTCTATCCGCTTACTCGACGAAGGTAATCCACAAAATTCGCGGGCTCGAACATCTGGCGGCGGCCAGGGGTAACACCTGGGCAGCGAATACCCATCGCCGCGCCCCAAACGATGAATGGCTGCCCCAATCGGCAGCATTGAGGTACTGTTTTGCCCAGTTTGCAGGACGGTGCCAGGGCAACTGTTCTGCTCTGCCACGCCGGGTTATCCGCTTATTCGGCGATTGTTATCCATCGACTCAGGGAGCGGGTCGAGTGGTCTGGAACTTGCTCCGTCCAAACCAGAGGTGCGCCGTCAGAGCGCACTGAAAAAATATTGCCGTGGGTGCGCCGTGATGAGTAGCAAAGCCGATCCGCAGAGTCGCGATATCCGTATCGATCACTATGACCTCGAAGGGGCCAGGACCTGGATGTCCGGTATCTGTGGCCCCCATCGCCTGGAAACCGCGACCCCGGAGCGGATCCGTTTTCACCACAGTGCCAATGTCTTCAAGTCCATGGCCACCACCCTCGGAACCATCGAGTACGGCACCGACGTGACGGTGGACATCGAAGACGCCGAGCACTTCAGCAGCTACAGCCTCAGCCTGCCGCTGGTGGGTGAGCAGGAGTTGCGCAAGAACGGCAGCCTGCTGCGCTCGGATCGTGACCAGGGGGTGATCATTTCACCGAACGAAAACCAGGTGCTGGCGATTTCCGGCGACTGTCGCAAGGTCCAGGTGGTGATCACCCGGGCGGCCATGTGCGAGTCCCTGGAAGGCATCCTGCAACGCCCACTCGACGCCCCCCTGCGCTTTGAACCATTGATGGATGCGGTGGACGGCGCGTCGGCGGCGTGGTGGCGCATGGCGCGCTATTTCATTGCCGAGCTTGAGCACAACAGCTCGCTGTTTGACCAGGTGACCTTCACCCGCGACATCGAAAGCTCGTTGATCAAGGGCCTGATCCTCGCCCAGCCCAACAACTACTCGGAGGAGCTGCGCGACGTGCTGGGGGTGAAGGTGCCGCACTACCTGGTGCGGGCCAAGCAGTACATTCATGACAACGCCCGCGAAGCCTTGCACCTGGAAGACATCGAGGCCGCGGCGGGGGTGTCGCGGTTCAAGCTGTTCGAGGCGTTTCGCAAATACTTCGCCCTGTCGCCCATGGCCTACCTGAAAAAACACCGCTTGAACGCGGTGCGCCAGGACCTGCTCGAACAGGGTCAGGCGCGCAATATTTCCGAGGTTGCCATGGCCTGGGGCTTTACCCACATGGGGCGTTTTTCCGCCGAGTACCGCAAGCTGTTCGACGAGTCCCCCAGTGCGACCGTGCAGCGCAACGAAGCCCGGCGCATGCGCGGGCTGTGAGCCGCTGCCGGGCTACTTGCGCGCGACCAGGTCCAGCAGGTCGTCGCGCTCCTTGATCTTCTGCAGGACGATCTCCGAACGGATATCGGTGACCCCGGCCGTGCGGTTGAGCTTGTTGACGATGAAATCCGAGAAGTGCTTGAGGTTGCGTGCCTGCACCCGCAACACGTAGTTGCTGGCACCGGTGATCACATAGGCGGTGGCCACCTCCGGCCACGACTGGACCTTCTTGATGAAGGTCTCGTGCCAGTCCTCCGTGTCCTGGCGCAGGGACACATGGACAATGGCCTCAAGCTCCACCCCGAGGCGCTCGGCGCTCAGTTCGGCGCGATACCCGGTGATGATGCCCTCGCTTTCCAGCAGGCGTAGACGACGCAGGCAGGCCGAGGGTGACAGGGAGACCTTTTCCGCCAGTTCCTGGTTGCTGATGCGCCCATCCTGCTGCAGGTGATGGAGGATCCGCAGGTCTGTGGAGTCGAGATTCATGGTTTGAATAAATCCGCGTTTTTATCGGTTGGATTCGAATAATCTTCGAGATAACTACTATATGACCTCGCACTTTGCACGAAAATTCTGCAAGTCTTCGTTCATTATTTGCTCATCGTGCAGGTGCGAAAACCCCCGAAAATCGGTGCTCGCCGGCCGCATGCCACTTAAAGAACAGGACCGACAATGACCACAAGAAACGCTTGCCTGGCGCTCGATGCCGAGGACTCCCTTGCCCCTTTGCGTGCACAGTTCGCCCTGCCTGCCGGGGTGATCTACCTCGACGGCAACTCCCTGGGCGCCCGCCCGGTCGCCGCCCTCGAGCGGGCCCAGGCCGTGATCGCCCAGGAGTGGGGTGATGGCTTGATCCGCAGCTGGAACAGCGCCGGCTGGCGTGACCTGCCACAACGCCTGGGCAATCGCCTGGCCAGCCTGATCGGCGCGGGCGACGATGAAGTGGTGGTCACCGACACCACCTCGATCAACCTGTTCAAGGTACTGGGCGCAGCGCTGAAGGTGCAGGACGGCCGCGCACCGCAGCGCAAGGTGATCGTCAGCGAGTCGAGCAACTTCCCCACCGACCTGTACATCGCCCAGGGCCTGATGGACCTGCTGCAACAAGGCTACAGCCTGCGCCTGGTGGACAGCCCCGAGGCGCTGGCACAGGCCATCGACCAGGACGTCGCGGTGGTGCTGCTGACCCACGTCAACTACAAGACCGGCTACATGCACGACATGGCGGCCCTGACGGCGCTGATCCACGAATGTGGTGCGCTGGCCATCTGGGACCTGGCTCACTCGGCAGGGGCGGTGCCGGTGGATCTGCGCCAGGCCGATGCCGACTACGCGATCGGTTGCACCTACAAATACCTCAACGGCGGCCCGGGTTCCCAGGCGTTTGCCTGGGTCTCGCCGAAGCTCTGCGACCTGGTCGCGCAGCCGTTGTCGGGCTGGTTCGGCCACGTCCGCCAGTTCGACATGGAGTCCGGCTACGAGCCGAGCAAAGGCATCGCGCGCTACCTGTGCGGCACCCAGCCGATCACCTCGCTGGCCATGGTCGAGTGCGGCCTGGACATCTTTGCCCAGACCGACATGCTCAGCCTGCGCCGCAAGTCCCTGGCCCTGACCGATCTGTTCATCCAGTTGGTCGAGGAACGCTGCGCCGCCCACGACCTGACGCTGATCACCCCGCGTGAACACGCCAAGCGTGGCAGCCACGTCAGCTTCGAACACCCGCAAGGCTACGCGGTGATCCAGGCCCTGATCGCCCGGGGCGTGATCGGTGACTACCGTGAGCCGCGGATCATGCGGTTCGGCTTCACCCCGCTGTACACCAGCTTCACCGAGGTGTTCGATGCGGTGCAGATTCTCGGCGAAATCCTTGATGAGAAAACCTGGGCCCAGGCGCAGTTCCAGGTGCGCCATAGCGTGACCTGACCCATAGGCTCACCGGATCCCTGTAGGAGCGAGCAAGCTCGCTCCTACAGGCCCCGGTGCCTGATCGACGATGTGCTCTAAAAAAACAAAATCCAGAGGACAGACACATGAGCGAAGCCGGCGGCTTTGACACGATTTCCAAGCGCGAACAGGGCCTGCGCCGACAACTGACGTCGGGGCAGATGAGCATGATCGCCATTGGCGGGGCCATCGGTACCGGGTTGTTCATGGGCAGCGCCTACGCCATCGGCTATGCCGGGCCCAGCGTGCTGCTCAGCTACGCGATCGGCGCGATCATTACCCTGCTGTTGATGGGCTGCCTGGCGGAAATGACCGTGGCCCACTCCACGTCCGGTTCATTCGGCGCCTATGCCGAGTTCTACGTCAGCCCGCTGGCCGGGTTCCTGGTGCGGTACGCCTATTGGGCGGCGATTGTGCTGGCGGTCGGCACGGAAGTGACGGCGGTGGCGATGTACATGAAGTACTGGTTCGCCCACGTGCCCGAGTGGATCTGGATCGTCTCGTTTTCCAGCGTGCTGATCGTGCTCAACTCCATCAGCGTGAAGACCTTCGGCACCTTCGAGTACTGGTTCTCGACCATCAAGATCGGCGCAATCGTCGGCTTCATCATCCTCGCGGTGTACGTGGTGTTCGGCTCCGGCAACCCGGAGTACGGGGTGCAGCATTACACCGCCCATGGCGGCTTCTTCCCCAATGGCCTGCAGGGCATGTGGGTGGCGGTGATCGTGTCGATCTTCAGCTACCTGAGCGTGGAAATGATCGCCGTGGCGGCCGGCGAGGCCGAGGACCCCGAGCGTGCGGTGAAACAAGCCTTTCGCGCGACCATCGTGCGCCTGGTGGTGTTCTACCTGCTGACCCTGGCCCTGATGCTGGCAATCGTGCCGTGGGTCCAGGCCGGGCAGGCGCAGAGCCCGTTTGTCACCGTGATGCAGACCATCGGCATTCCCGGGGCGACCGGGGTGATGAACTTCGTGATCCTGATTGCCGCCTTGTCGGCGATGAACAGCCAGTTGTACATCACCACGCGCATGATGTTCAGCCTGTCCCGTGGCGGTTACGCACCCAAGGCAATGGGCGCGCTGAGCAAGAGCGGAATCCCGCTCAACGCCCTGCTGCTGTCGAGCTCGGGCATTGCCCTGGCGACGCTGCTGAACCTGATGTACCCGGAAAGTTCGTTCACCCTGATGATGGCGATCTCGATGTTCGGGGCGATCTTCACCTGGTTCATGATCTTCCTCACCCACTACTGTTTCCGTCGCTATCACCAGCGCCACGGTGAGAAAAAGCTGTCCTTTCGCATGCGCTTTTTTCCCTACAGCACGCTGCTGGGACTGGTGCTGATGGCCGCGGTGATGATCACCACCTACTTCACCGATGCATTCAAGATGACCCTGGTGTTCGGCGTGCCGTTCCTGCTGATCCTGTCGGCGGTGTATGGGCTGTTCTTCAGAAAGCCCAAGCCGTCCACCGTCAATCTGGAACGCGCCTAAGCCCTCCGTCAATCGGCGGACAGCGCCTCGAGCAAGGCACCCGCATACCGCGGCAAGGCCTCGAACGAGCGGGCGCACAGCAGCAGTTTGCGTTGCGCCCAGGGCTCTTCCAGGGCGCAGCATTTCCAACCCTGCCCGGCGGCAAATCGCTGCACCGCCGCCTGCGGCACAATCGCCAGTCCTGCGCCATGGGCGACCATGCGCATCACCCCGTCAAACCCTTCGGCCCGGATGCGCATCGACATGCGTTGGCCGCTGTGCAAGGCCTGTTCTTCCAGATAGATCGCCAGTGCATTGTGGGCATTGAGCCCGACGTACTCATAGGCCAGGGTCTGGTTGAAGCTCGGTGCTCGAACGTCGGCCAGAGGGTGGTCGTTAGGCATGATCAGCACCAGCGGATCGTCGCGAAACGGCCGGGTATCCAGGCCCGAGGTGTCCACCGCATCGGACACAATGCCCAGCTCGGCCGTGCCTTGATGCAGGGCGTGGGTGATGCGCAGGCTCGGCAGCTCTTGCAGGTCGATGTCGAGGTTGGGGTGTGCGCGCAGAAAATCCGCCAGCAACTCGGGCAGGTATTCGGTGATCGCCGTGGTGTTGCACAGCAAACGCACCTGGCCTTTGACGCCCTTGGCGTATTCCGCCAGGTCCTGTTGCAGGTATTGGGCCTGTTGCAGCATCAGCCGCGCGTGTTGCGCCAGTGCCTTGCCAGCGGGTGTCGGGCTGACACCCCGGCGCCCGCGCTGGAAAAACGCGATACCCGCCGAAGCTTCCATCCCGCGGATGCGCGCACTCGCCGCCGCCAGTGACAAATGACTGCAAGCGGCGCCGGCGGTGATATTGCCGGCTTCGAGGATGTTCAGGTACAGCCGAAGATCAATCAGATCGAAGTGCATGGGGGGACACCCTGTAGGAGCGAGCGCCTGCTTGCGGCGCCCGCTTGCGGCTTGCTCGCGATGTTGGCATCAGCCGCGATGAAGTCTCTGGCTCTATTAAAACAAGAGGCAGCCTCAGTATATGGCAGATTTTCAGCGATGCCGGAACGCGCCAGGATACCCCCATGAACACACTTCTGGCGTTTTACCACAATCTTGGCCTGGGCCTTTCTTTGCTGGTGATCGTGACCTTCCTGATGGCGGGCATGATCAAGGGGGTGATCGGTCTTGGCCTGCCGACTATTGCCATGGGCTTGTTGGGTCTGGCTATGGCACCAGCGCAGGCTGCGGCGTTGCTGATCATTCCGGCGACCCTGACCAACCTCTGGCAACTGGCGTTCGGCGGACACCTGCGGGCGTTGGTGCGGCGGTTATGGCCGATGCTGCTGGCCATTTTTCTCGGCACCGGCGCAGGCACCCTGTGGCTGGGGATCGACGGCGGACCTTGGGTGGTGCGGGCGTTGGGCGGCGCGTTGTTGCTTTACGCCCTGAGCGGACTGCTGCTGCCAGCCCTGCGTGTCGGCGGCGACCACGAGCGCTGGCTTGGGCCGCTGTGCGGCGTGCTGACCGGGGTCATCACGGCGGCCACCGG
The DNA here is from genome assembly GCF_014236655.1 of Pseudomonas kielensis. Taxonomy (GTDB): domain Bacteria; phylum Pseudomonadota; class Gammaproteobacteria; order Pseudomonadales; family Pseudomonadaceae; genus Aquipseudomonas; species Aquipseudomonas kielensis. Next base: position 174,161 of record NZ_JACMYG010000009.1, on the reverse strand, counting down.
GGTCTTTGTGATTCCGGCGGTGCCGTACCTGCAAGCGTTGGGCTTGGGCAAGGATCAACTGGTGCAGGCCCTGGGCCTGTCATTCAGCGTCTCGACCCTGGCCCTCGCCGCCGCCCTGTTGTGGCGCGGCGCACTGGGCGGCGGTGAGTTGAGTGCGTCGCTGCTGGCGCTGATTCCTGCCGTGCTCGGCATGTGGCTGGGGCAATGGCTGCGCCAGCGGATCAGCGCCGTGCTGTTCAAGCGGGTGTTTTTCATCGGTCTGGGCTTGCTCGGCACTCACCTGCTGGTCAACGGCTAGCGGATGAGGGGCTGAGCATGTCGATCTGGCGGATCTCGAAATCGCGCTCCAGGTACTCCATGCGCCTGGCGAAGAATGCCTGCATGTGCGGCAGGTTCGAGTGCCGGTCCAGATCAGCCTGGGATGCCCAGATCTCGTAGAAGATGAACAGCGTCGGGTCCTGCTGATCACGCAGCATGTGGTACTCGATGCAGCCCGGCTCCGCGCGGCTGGGTTCGACGTAGGCGCGAAACAGCGCGGCAAAGGCCTCGGCCTGCTCCGGGCGGGTTTTGGCGTGCAGGATAAAACCTTGTTGCTGGTTCATGGAGAACTCCTCTTGAATGGATGAGGAGAATTTTACGGCAACAATCAGCTTGTCATTCTTGCGTATAGGTCAAATGTATTTTGCCGCAACAGGGCTTATTCAGCAGGGGAGCGACCTATAACCTGCCGTCATCGAATCAAACCTTACTGATCCCGCCACCTGTCCCAGGCAGCGGTGGATCAAACCCAGATGACGAGGCTCCCATGAAAAAAGTTCTGTTGCTCAACGGTGGCAAACAATTCGCCCACTCCGACGGTCGCTACAACACCACCCTGCATGAGGCCGCGATGAGCGTGCTGGATCGGGGCGGTATCGACATCAAGGTGACCCACATCGACGAGGGTTACGACGTTGCTGAAGAAGTCGCGAAGTTCCTCTGGGCTGATGTGATCATCTACCAGATGCCCGGTTGGTGGATGGGCGCGCCCTGGACCGTGAAAAAGTACATCGACGAAGTCTTCACCCAAGGCCATGGCAGCCTCTATGCCAGTGACGGTCGCACCCGCTCCGACGCCTCGCAGAAATACGGCAGTGGTGGCCTGATCCACGGCAAGCAGTACATGCTGTCGCTGACCTGGAACGCCCCGCAACAAGCGTTCGACGACCCCACTGACTTCTTCGAAGCCAAGGGTGTGGACGCGGTGTACTTCCCGTTCCACAAGGCCAACCAGTTCCTGGGCATGAGCGGCTTGCCGACCTTCCTCTGCGTCGACGTGATGAAACGTCCGAACATCGAAGCCGACGTGGTCCGCTACACCCAGCACCTGCAATCGGTGTTCAACTTGCCGGCCGCTGCATGAGCTAGTATCGGCAGCTCAAAGCGCTGCCGGGAACGAGGACACACGTGAAAGCCAGATCCGATGAGTTGCAGATTTTTGTCTGCGTGATCGAGTGCGGTTCGATTTCCGCGGCGGCCGAGCAGGTCGGGCAGACGCCGTCGGCGGTCAGCCGCACGCTGTCGCGCCTGGAGGCCAAGCTCGACACCACGCTGATCAATCGCACCACGCGGCGCATGGACCTGACCGAAGAGGGCAAGTATTTCTTCGAGCAGGCCAAGCGCATCCTCGATCAGATGGAGGAACTGGAAGAACGCCTGTCGTCACGCCACAGCACGCCGTCCGGGCGCCTGCGGATCAATGCGGCGTCACCCTTCATGCTGCACGCCATCGTGCCCTACATCGATGAGTTCCGCCGGCTGTACCCGGATATCCAGCTGGAGCTCAACAGCAACGACCTGATCATCGACCTGTTGGAGCAGAGCACCGACATCGCGATCCGCATCGGTGCCCTGGCCGACTCGACCCTGCATGCGCGTTCGCTGGGCTGCAGTCCGCTGCACATCCTCGCCAGCCCCGCCTACCTGGAGCGACACGGTACCCCGAGCACCGTGGCCGAACTGGCCGGGCACACCCTGCTGGGGTTCACCCAGACCGAAACCCTCAACCACTGGCCGCTGCGCCATGTGCACGGCGACCGCTGGCAGATCGAACCGAGCATCAGCGCTTCCAGCGGCGAAACCCTGCGTCACCTGGCGCTGGAGGGGCAGGGCATTGCCTGCCTGTCGCACTTCATGACCATCGCCGACCTCAAGGCCGGCCGCCTCAAGCTGCTGCTGGCCGAAGCCAACAGCGGCTACCGCCAGCCGATCAACGCGGTGTACTACCGCAACTCGCAACTGGCCTTGCGCATCCAGTGCTTCCTGGACTTTATCCAGGGCAAGCTGGCGGGCTACGCCAACGAGGTGTTCGACGGCTGATTCGCCCCCGGAGCCTGTCAGTGCAACGCATCACAAAACGGCCACCTTCGGGTGGCCGTTGACGTTTTGGGATTGCTCAACACCCGTGCCAGGGCCTATGGTTCCACCTGCCTCAATAACAAGAAAAGGATGGATCTCATGCGTTATGTTTTGTTCAAGACCCTGACGCTCGCCGTGGCGATTGCGGCCAGTTCGTCATCATTCGCCGCGCTGCTGGAAGGGGGCGCCGTGGCCGCGCCGAACCAGTATGGCGCCGACGTCGCCGCACAGGTTCTGAAGAAGGGCGGCAACGCAGTCGACGCCGCGGTAGCAACCGCCTTTACCCTGGCCGTGACTTACCCGGAAGCCGGCAACATCGGCGGTGGCGGCTTCATGACGATGTTCATCGACGGCAAGCCGTATTTCCTCGACTACCGCGAAACCGCCCCGAAGGCGGCGACCCGTGACATGTACCTGGACGACAAGGGCGAGGTCATCGAGAACCTCAGCCTGGTAGGTTCCCGCGCCGCGGGCGTGCCGGGCACGGTGATGGGGCTGTGGGAGGCGCACCAGAAATTCGGCAAGCTGCCCTGGAGCGAGCTGATCACCCCGGCCATCGGTTACGCCAAGACCGGCTTCAAGGTCGCCGACAAGCAGTACCAGTACCGCGAAGATGCGCTGAAGCTGTTCAACGGCACCACCAACTTCGCCGACTACTTCGGCAGCATGAAACCCGGCGAGACCTTCCGCCAGCCGGAGCTGGCCGCCACCCTGGAACGCATCGCCGACAAGGGCGCCAACGAGTTTTACCAAGGCCAGACCGCCGACCTGCTGGTCGCCCAGATGAAGGCCGACAAGGGCCTGATCACCAAGGAAGACTTGCACGACTACAAGGTCAACTGGCGCGAGCCGCTGACGGTCAACTGGCGTGGCAACACCCTGTACACCGCGCCGCCTCCGAGCTCCGGCGGCATTGCCCTGGCGCAACTGATCGCCATCAAGGAAGACCGCGCCGCGGACTTCAAGGGCGTCGAGCTGAATTCGGCGAAGTACATTCACCTGCTCGCCGAGATCGAAAAACGGGTATTCGCCGATCGCGCCGACTACCTGGGTGACCCGGCGTTTTCCGATGTGCCGGTCAAGCAACTGACCGATCCGGCCTACCTGAAAAAACGCGCGGCCGAGGTCAACCCTACGGCCATCTCGCCGACTGAAAAAGTCCGTCCGGGCCTGGAACCCCATCAGACCACGCACTTCTCCATCGTCGATGCCGATGGCAACGCGGTGAGCAACACCTACACCCTCAACTGGGACTACGGCAGCGGTGTCGTGGTCAAGGGCGCGGGCTTCCTGCTCAACGATGAAATGGACGACTTCAGCTCCAAGCCCGGCGTGGCCAACGCCTTTGGTGTGGTCGGCGGCGACGCCAATGCCATCGCTCCGGGCAAGCGCATGCTGTCGTCGATGAGCCCCAGCCTGGTGACCCGCGATGGCAAAGTCACCCTGGTCCTGGGCACCCCAGGCGGTTCGCGGATCTTCACCTCGATCTTCCAGGTGCTGAACAACCTCTATGACTACAACCTGCCGCTGGAAAAAGCCGTGGCCGCGCAACGCGTCCACCACCAGCTGCTACCCAAGGACACCATCTACTACGACGCCTACGCGCCGCTGACCGGCAAGGTCGCCGACGAGTTGAAAGCCATGGGTTACACCCTGGAAGACCAAGGCTGGGAAATGGGTGACATCCAGGCCATTCGTATCAACGGCAACCAACTGGAAACCGCCTCCGACCCACGGGGACGTGGGGTTGGCACAGTCGTGAAATAACCTGGCGCAACCCGGCGGCTGCACAGTCGCCGGGTTACTGCGCTCGCATTTCTCCTGTGGGAGCGAGCGCCCGCTTGCGGCTTGCTCGCGATGGCGATCTGCGCCACACCCTAGGTCTCGGTAATCCCCTCAATCCCCTGTAGCAGCTGCCGAGCCCGCGAGGCTGCGTCGCTGCGTTCGACTCAGACCCCATCCGCCTCACGGTGCATCTGGCGAAACTCGCCTGGGGGCATGCCGCGTCGGCTTTTGAAGGTGCGGTGGAAGGAGCGTGGTTCGGTGAAGCCCAGGTACTGGGCGATGTCCTGGATCGGCAGGGTGCTGTGCAGCAGGTAGTGTTCGGCCAGTTCCTGGCGCAGGTCGTCGAGGATCTGTTGGTACGAGGTGCCGGCCTGGTGCAGTTGGCGCTGCAGGGTCCTTACCGAGATGGCGAACTGTTCGGCTACCTGTTCCTTGCGCGGCAGGCCCTCCTTGAGCAGTTGGCGCAGGATGTTTTTCACCCGTTGTTCCAGCGAGGCGTCTTCCAGTGTGGCCATCAGGCCCAGGGCGTGTTCTTCCAGGGTGCGCAGCAATTGTGCGTCGGCCTGGCGCAGCGGCAGTTGCAGGTAGGGCAGGGGCACGATCAGGGCTGAGTAGGGCTGGCCGAACAGTACCGGGCAGTCGAAGAATTGTTGATAGGACGCCGGATCGGTGTCACTGGGCAGCGCATGTTCGAACCACACCGCGGCGGGCGAGAGGTGGGTGTCGGCGATCCAGCGTGCGTATTGCAGCCACGAACCCAGCACGTTTTCCACCAGGTGGCGGCGGATGCGTGGGCGCTGGTGGCGGCAGTTCCAGATCAGGTGCACGTGCTCACCCTGCAGTTCGGCGCGGCTGACCCCCATGTCACCCACCAGTTTCTCGAACGGCATGATGCGATTCATGGCGTCACCCAGGGTCGCGCAGTTCATGGTGATGTAGCCCAGCACGCTCCAGGAGTTGGGCAACACGAAACGCGCCGAATTGAGGCCGAACAACGGGTCGCCGGAGTGTTCGCAGAAGTAGTCCAGCAGCCGTTCATGGGCCTCGCCCGGCAACCGCAGGCTGTTGTCGCTCAATTGCTCGACCTGCAACCCGGCCGCCGCCAACGCCGGTTCGATGGCCAAGCCCAGCTGTTCGGCATGGCGCACGTACTTGAGCAGCGGGGGCAGCGAGGTGTAGCCGAGGGATTGCATGATCGGGGTCCTTTGATCGAGGCAGACTGGCGCGGGTCAAGACCCTGAAAGGTAATTTGAAAGCACAGCTAAAGTAAATGCCTGGGGCCGGGTTCGCGTGTTGGCTCAATTGGCTACTCGCGCTGGCCGGATGCGACCGTGACAGGCGCGGGGGGCTGGCTAGTATAGGCGCCTGAAATGTCACTTATAAGAACCGCAAAAGGACACACGCATGCGACGCTGGAACGGCTGGGGGGATGCAACCACGGTGGTCGAATTGCCGGCCCAGGGCGCGGGGTTTCTCGCCGCACGGGTGGGCACCGGACGGGCATTGCCCGACGCCACACTGGAAACAGCCCTGGCCCGGGTCCCGGCTTCGCGCCTGGCGGAGCACCCGCTGTACAGCGTGCAGGCCCAGGACCGGCTGATGCACGCCCGTGGCCAGAGCCTGCCGGACTGGCTGGCGCTGCGTGAGGGGGCGCTGGGCGTCTACCCCGACGGGGTGGCCTTCCCGCAGAGCGCCGAGCAGATCCGCGAGTTGCTGGCGTTGGCCCAGGAGCGCGACCTGTGCCTGATTCCCTACGGGGGCGGCACCTCGGTGGCCGGGCACATCAATCCCCCGGCCTCCACCCGCCCGGTGCTGACCGTGTCCCTGGCCCACATGAACCGTTTGCTCGACCTCGACGAGCAGAGCCTGCTGGCCACCTTTGGCCCAGGCGCCAGCGGGCCACAAGTGGAAAGCCAGTTGCGTGCCCGGGGCTACACCCTGGGGCATTTCCCGCAGTCGTGGGAGTTGTCGACCCTCGGCGGCTGGGTGGCGAGTCGCTCCAGCGGCCAGCAGTCGCTGCGTTATGGACGGATCGAGCAACTGTTCGCCGGCGGCACCCTGGAAACCTTCGCCGGCCCGCTGCAGATCGCGACCTTTCCGGCCTCGGCCGCCGGCCCCGACCTGCGTGAGGTGGTGCTGGGGTGTGAAGGACGGTTCGGGATCATTTCCGAGGTCAAGGTGCGGATCAGCCCGCTGCCGGCCGACGAGCGCTTTTATGGGGTGTTCCTGCCGAACTGGAGCCAGGCCCTGCAAGCCATCCGCCAGTTGACCCAGGCCCGCGTGCCCCTGTCGATGCTGCGCCTGTCCAATGCCGTGGAGACCGAAACCCAGCTGGCGCTGGCGGGTCACCCGCAACAGATCGCCTGGCTGGAGAAGTACCTGGCCCTGCGCGGTGCCGCTGCCGGCAAGTGCCTGCTGACCTTCGGCGTGACCGGTAACCGACGGCAGAATGCCTTGTCCCTGAGCCAGGCGCGGCAGCACCTCAAAGCCTTTGGCGGAGTGTTCACCGGAACCTTGCTGGGCAAGAAGTGGGCCCAGAACCGGTTCCGCTTTCCTTATCTGCGCGAGAACCTGTGGAACGCCGGCTACGTGGTGGACACCCTGGAGACCGCCACCGACTGGAGCAATGTCGACAACCTGCTCAATCGCATCGAAACCAGCCTGCGCGACGGTCTGGCGACCGAAGGCGAGCAGGTGCACGTGTTTACCCACCTGTCCCATGTCTATGGCGAAGGCTCGAGCATCTACACCACCTACGTGTTCCGCCCGGCGGCCACTTACCCGGCCACCCTGGCGCGCTGGCAGGCGCTCAAGCACGCGGCCAGCCAGACCATTGTCGAGCACCACGGCACCATCAGCCACCAGCACGGCGTGGGCAAGGATCACGCCCCCTACCTGTTGCGCGAGAAGGGCGCGCTGGCCATGGACACCCTGCAGGCGCTGAGCCAACACTTCGATCCGGCCGGGCGTCTGAACCCCGGCACCCTGCTGCAGGAGTGACGGCATGAGCCAGGACTGGAATGCCGCGTGGCGCCAGCAGGTACTGCCGACCCTGGCGCAGCAACCCTGGGACCTGATCGTCATCGGTGGCGGCATCAGCGGGGCCGGGATCCTGCGCGAAGCGGCCCGTCGCGGTTGGCGTTGCCTGCTGCTGGAGCAGCGCGACTTTGCCTGGGGCACTTCCAGCCGTTCCTCGAAGATGGTCCATGGCGGCTTGCGCTACATCGCCAAGGGCCAATGGCGCCTGACCCGAGACTCGGTCCACGAACGCCAGCGCCTGCTCGACGAAGCGCCGGGGCTGGTGGAGCCCATGAGTTTCATGATGCCGCACTACCGGGGCGGGTTTCCCGGGCCACGGGTGTTCGGTGGATTGTTGACGGTGTACGACGCCCTGGCCGGGCGCCGTAACCATCACTTTCATGACGCCCAGCAACTGCGCTACCTGGCCCCCGGGCTGAAGGAAGACCGGTTGCTGGGGGGCACCTGTTTTGTCGATGCGCTGACCGACGATGCACGCCTGGTGATGCGCGTGCTCGCGGAAGCGCGGGCGGACGGCGCGCTGGCGCTCAATGGCATGCGGGTCGAACAATTGCTGCGCGAAGACGGTCGGGTCTGCGGGGTGCAGGTGGCCGACAGCGAGGGCTGCGAGCCAATGCAATTGCGCTGTGGCGCGTTGGCGGTGGCCACCGGGGCCTGGGCCGAGCGACTGCGCCCCCGTGATGCCCCGTCGCAACTGCGTCCACTGCGCGGCAGTCATCTGTTGCTGCCGGGTTGGCGCTTGCCGGTGGCACAGGCCTTCACCTTCCTGCATGCGCGGGATCGGCGGCCGGTGTTTGTATTTCCCTGGGAGGGCGCCACGGTGGTGGGCACCACGGACCTCGATCACCAGGACGACCTGGACACGAGCGCGAGCATCAGCAGCGAAGAACTCGAGTACCTGCTGGCCGCCTGTGCCCAGCAGTTTCCCCAGGCCGAGGTGGTGGCGGACGATGTGCTGTCGACCTGGTCGGGGGTGCGTCCGGTGGTGGGCAGTGCCCATGGCGAGCAGGCGGGCAAGCCGTCCAATGAAACCCGCGAGCATGTGTTGTGGCTCGAACCTGGCTGCGTGACCCTGGCCGGCGGCAAGCTGACCACGTTCCGCCCGCAGGCTCTGGAGGTGCTCAAGGCCTGTGGGCAGATGCTCGGGCGCGAGGTCAGCGATGACGGCGCGCCGGTGTTTGCCAGCGTGCCGACGTTGCCGATCCCCGGGCTCAGCGCCAGCCAGTGGCGGCGCCTGGCCGGACGCCATGGCCGCGACTTGCCACGCCTGGCGCGGTTGCTGGAGCAACTGGGTTACGGCTGTGTCGGCGCGAGCGACACCCTGTGGGCGGAGCTGGCGTTCGCCTGCGACGCGGAACTGATCCTGCACCTGGACGACCTGTTGCTGCGTCGCACCCGGATTGGCCTATTGCTGGCCCAGGGGGCGGCGCAGTATCTGCCGGCCATTCGCAGTCTGTGCCAGCCCCGCCTGGGCTGGGACGATGCCCGCTGGCAGGTGGAAGAACAGCGTTATCGGGACTTGTGGCAACGCCATCACGGGTTGCCATGACGCTTGCGTCACGGCTGTTACGGGGCGTCAGTTGCCAACGATGTGTAGATATCAGTGCCCATTCAAGAGAGCTCCATGGATAACGACAAGAACAAGCGCTACCTGCTGGCAATCGACAATGGCACCCAGAGCGTGCGCGCCTTGCTGTTCGACCTGCAGGGCAATCTGTTGGGCAAGGGCAAGGTCGAGCTGCAGGCCTACTATTCCAGCCAGCCCGGCTGGGCCGAGCAGGACCCGGACTACTACTGGGCCAAACTGGGCGAGGCCTGCCAGTTGTTGTGGCAGCAGACCGGCGTCGACCGCACGCAGATCGCCGGGGTTTCACTGACCACCCAGCGCGGCACCCTGATCAACGTCGATGCCCAGGGCCAGCCCCTGCGCCCGGCGATTCTGTGGCTCGACCAGCGCCAGACCGAAGTCGAAGGCGGGATCAAGGGACCCTGGGGCTGGCTGTTCAAGCTGGTCGGTGCCCAGGCCACCGTCGACTACTTTCGGGCCCAGGCCGAAGCCAACTGGATCGCCCGGCATCAACCCCAGGTGTGGGCGGCAACCGACAAGTTCCTGCTGCTTTCGGGGTTTCTCACCCATCGCCTGTGCGGGCGCTTCGTCGACTCGGTGGGCTGCTGCGTCGGCTACCTGCCATTCGACTTCAAGCGCCTGCGCTGGGCCGCGCCTGCCGACTGGAAATGGCAGGCGCTGGCGGTCCGTCCCGAACAGTTGCCGAGCCTGCTCAAGCCCGGGGAAACCCTGGGCCATATCAGTGCCGAGGCCAGCCGGCACACCGGTATCCCCGAGGGTGTGCCGCTGATTGCCGCCGGTGCCGACAAAGCCTGCGAAGTGCTGGGCGCCGGCGTGGTCGACCCGGCCACGGTGTGCCTGTCCTACGGCACCACGGCCACCATCACCACAACCCGCTCGCGCTATCTGGAAATCGTCCCGTTGATTCCGCCGTACCCCGCTGCGGTACCGGACCAGTACAACTGCGAAGTGATGATCTATCGCGGCTACTGGATGGTCAGCTGGTTCAAGAATGAGTTCGGCCTGCGGGAAATGCAGCAGGCCAAGGAACAGGGGCTGGAGCCGGAGCAATTGTTCGACGCCCTGGTCAATGCGGTGCCGCCCGGCTCCATGGGCCTGATGCTGCAACCCTACTGGTCGCCGGGCATCCGCGAGCCGGGGGTGGAAGCCAAGGGCGCGATGATCGGGTTTGGCGATGTACACACCCGGGCGCACATCTATCGGGCGATCCTCGAAGGCCTGGCCTATGCCTTGCGCCAGGGCAAGGAGAACCTCGAACGGCGTTCCAAGCAGCCGATCCAGCGTTTGCGGGTGGCCGGTGGCGGCTCGCAGAGCGATGCGGCGATGCAGCTCACGGCGGACATTTTCGGCCTGCCGGCCGAGCGCCCGCATGTCTATGAAGCCTCCGGGCTGGGGGCGGCCATCTGCTGCGCAGTGGGCCTCGGCCTGCACACCGACTTCCCTTCGGCGATCGCCTCCATGACCCGGGTCGGTACGGTGTTTTATCCACAGCCCGAGGCGCAGCAGATCTATGAGCGGCTGTACAAAGAGGTCTACCTGCGCATGTACCGCCAGCTCAAACCGCTGTACCAGAGCATCCGGAAGATCACCGGTTATCCCGCCTGATGTGTGGGAGCGAGCCTGCTCGCGATAGGGCCCGCACAGCCAACACCGGTGCAGCCTGGCACTCCGCTATCTTTCCTGGTGTCCGAATGTCCCCTGTGGGAGCGGGCTTGCTCGCGTGGCGGCCTCTGGGCCGACCAGGATGTTGGATTAGTCCGAGTACATATCCATTCTTGCGGTAACGGCCACTTATGGTTCCGCTCTTACAGCGGCTCACTTTTGAGAGCCCAAAAGTAAGCAAAACGCTCTTACCCCCACCACTCGGCACCTCGCTTGGGCTCGGTGTTCCCTCACTCCGGCTTGAATCCGTGGGCCGCCGCCACGCGCCATCCATGGCGCGGGGCGGCTAACCCGGCGTCCTGCCGGGTTGCCCACGGCTTCAAGCCTGCGTTCGGCCAGCGTGGTTAACGGGGCGCCCAGGATCAAAAGCCAGAGCCAGAGCCAAAGCAAAAGCAAAAGCAAAAGCAAAAGCAAAAGCAAAAGCAAAAGCAAAAGCCAGATCAAAATATGGCTGACTTCGTCAGCGTCTGAGGAAGTAGAAGCTACACCGCGCATGCCCTAGCAATCAGGTCGGCTTTCAGGCCGCCTCGCTTTGTTTTTGATCCTGGGCGCCCCGTTAACCACGCTGGCCGGAGTCCGATATTGATTTGGGGGGTAAACCGGCAGGACGCCGGTTTAGCCGCACTGGGCCAGGGATGGCCCATTGCGGCGGCCCCCAAATCAATGTCGGAGTACGGGCATGCCGAGCCTAAGCGAGGCACCAAGTGGTGGGGCAAAAAGCGTTTTGCTTACTTTTGTGCTTGTCAAAAGTGAGCCGCTGTAAGAGCGGAACCATAAGTGGCCGTTACCGCAGAAATGGATATGTACGCGGCCTAATCCAACACCCCGGTCGGCCCACTCCCACAGGTCTAGTGACCATACGCAAGATTTGCGGGCAGCCAGATTTACTGCGGGAGCGAGCCAGGCGGCATGCATACAACACAATGTAAAAAGCCCCGGTCGATTGACCGGGGCTTTCAGGTACAACGCATCAGGCCATCAAGACGCCTGGCTGACCGCACCTTGTGTGGCATTGGTCGGTTGCAGCTTGAACACATAGAACAGCACGGTCAGCAGCACCAGGAACGCCGGGCCGACGTACAGGGCGATGCGGGTTTCCGGGAAGTAGGCCATCAGGCCGACCACCAGCACCAGGAACGCCAGCGCCAGGTAGGAACTGATCGGGTACAGCCACATGCGGTACTTCAGGGCTGCACGCTCGGAGGCGCTCAGGCCGCGACGGAACTTGAGTTGCGCCAGCAGGATCATCACCCAGGTCCAGATTGCGCCGAAGGTGGCGATCGCCGTCACCCAGACGAAGACTTTTTCCGGAACCATGTAGTTCAGCAACACGCCCAGCAACAGCACGAAGATCGACAGCAGCAAGGCCCGACGCGGGACGCCGTTGCTCGAGGTGGTGGCGAAACCGGCAGGTGCCTGACCGTTCTGCGCCAGGCTGTAGAGCATGCGGCCGGTGCTGAAGATGCCGCCGTTGCAGGACGACAGGGCTGCGGTGATCACCACGAAGTTGATGATGCCGGCGGCGGTCTTGATGCCCAGACGCTCGAAGGTCATCACGAACGGGCTGCCCTGGGTGCCGATTTCGTTCCATGGGTAGATCGACAGGATCACGAACAGCGCACCCACGTAGAACAGCAGAATCCGCCAGAACACCGAGCCGATCGCATTGGGGATGGTCTTCTGCGGGTTCTTCGCTTCACCGGCAGTCAGGCCGATCATCTCTACGCCCAGGTAGGCGAACATCACCATCTGCAGCGACATCAGCACGCCTTGCACGCCGTTGGGCATGAAGCCGCCATGGGTCCACAGGTTGGAAATGCCCAGGGCCACGCCATCGTTGCCGAAGCCGAAGGCAATCACACCGATGCCGCCGACTACCATCGCGATGATGGTGACGATCTTGATCAGGGCGAACCAGAACTCGAACTCACCGAATGCCTTGACCGCGATCAGGTTGATCGAGCCCATGCTGATCAGTGCGGCGAGCGCCCAGATCCAGCGCGGCACATCCGGGAACCAGACGCCCATGTACACCGCCACCGCGGTAATTTCCGCCACGCAGGTCACCAGCCACAGGAACCAGTAGTTCCAGCCAGTGAGAAAACCTGCCAACGGGCCCAGGTAGTCTTGCGCGTAACGGCTGAACGAGCCCGCCACGGGGTTGTGCACGGCCATCTCACCGAGGGCGCGCATGATCACCAGGATCGCCAGACCGCCGATGATGTAGGACAGCATGATTGCCGGGCCGGCCATTTCAATGGCCTTGGCCGAACCCAGGAACAGACCGACACCGATACAGGCGCCGAGCGCCATCAAGCGAATATGCCGTTCGCCGAGTTCGCGTTTAAGCGGGCCGCCCTGAGCGGTCTCGCCGTGGGGCTGGTGATTGCCGACTGGCATAGGGGTACAACCTCGTCTTGTTATTGGATATGACCACCGAGTGTCGAAGCACAGACCGATAAGCCGATACTTCCTGAAACCGGATCCACTTCGTGGGTGGGCCCGTCTTGTAGGACAAAACCTGCAAGATCAGCGGGGCGCGCAGTATAAAAAGCTTATCGCAGTTATTTTCACTCTATAAACGACAAAATTCAGATGGAACTCTCGACAAAAGCCCCATCTGCAGAGGTGTATCACCTGGATTTCGCGCATTCACTGAGCTGAAAAGCGGCGCGGAGTATTGCACAGCGATGGTGCAACGTCATGCCCCTACCTAGGCCGTATTTACCGGTTTGAAGGCTCTAGTGCGCGGATTCCAGCGGTTCTCCGACGACCGGTAGGTGCTGCGCACCACGCGCTGCGATTGTGCTCATACAAATTTTTCACCCCGCGCAACCAGCGTCTAAGCTTCAGACAAGTCCGATCAATCTGCGTGAATGGATCAGTCGACTATGGGCGCTTTGTGGCAAACCGACTCGAGTAAACCTGTGGTGCCAACTGACAGCGTGGAAGAAGCGCCTTTACCGAAAAAAAGCCGTCGCCGCTATGCCTGGCGTTCGTTCTGGCTATTGCTGGTGATCATCCTGATCGTGCTCGCCTTTGCCATTGAAAAAGAGGTGCGCACCTCGCGACTCCAGGCACGGGAGTTCAGCCGCTTCGCGGCGTCCTTGAGCTACTCGATGCACCCGGGGCCCAGCGATTCGATTTTCTACCCGGGCGCCGGGCCTTTCGACAAACGCCTGGGCTACAGCGCCCTGGGGGAATTTTTGCCGCGCTTGCTCAAGCGCGATTATGTGATCGCCGCGCAAACCCGCTTCTCGCCCAAACTGCTCGAATACAGCAAGAACGGTTTTTTCGTGCCCTACGCCGAGAAAATCCAGGCCGGCCTGTCGATCACCGATTGCACCGGCACCGCGCTCTATCAGTTCAAATACCCACAGCAGCTGTATTCGAGCTTCGCGTCGATTCCGCCACTGGTCACCCATAGCCTGCTGTTCATCGAAAACCGTGACCTGCTCGACCCCAAGGAACCCAAGGCCAACCCCGCCGTCGACTGGCCGCGTTTCGCCAAGGCGGCCTGGTCGCAAGTGGCCAAGATGCTCCACTTGCCCGGACAGACCGCCGGCGGCAGTACCCTGGCCACCCAACTGGAGAAGTACCGCCACTCGCCGGATGGCCTGACCGTCTCCGGTGGCGAAAAGATTCGGCAGATGATTTCCGCCAGCGTGCGCGCCTATCAGGACGGCCCGCAGACCCTCGAGGCCCGGCAGAACATCGTGCGTGACTACCTCAACAGCGTGCCGCTGTCGGCCGTCCCTGGCCATGGCGAAGTCCATGGCATGGCCGAGGGCTTGCGCGTGTGGTACGGCGCCGACTTCACCCAGGTCAACCAGGCCCTGGCCAGCGAGGCCAGCGACCCGCAAAGCCTGGCCCAACGCGGCCTGGCCCTGCGCCAGGTACTCTCGTTGATGATTGCCCAGCGTCGGCCGTCGTATTACCTGACCAAGGGCCAGGCCGACCTGGCCGATCTCACTGACAGCCATATCCGCCTGCTGGCACAGAACGCCGTGCTCGACCCGGCCCTGACCGCCGCGGCACTCGCCAGCAAAATCACCTACCGCGACTGGGTACAACAACCGACCATCCAGCCGATTGAAACCAACAAAGGCATCAGCGTTGCGCGCAGTCGCCTGGCTTCGATGCTCAACCGCCCGCTGTATGACCTGGACCGTCTCGACCTGTCCGCCACCAGCACCTTGCAGGGCGACCTGCAGACCCAGGCCAGCGACTACCTCAAGCGCCTCGCCGACCCGACGTTTGCCGCCGAAATCGGCCTGCTCGGCGAGCGCCTGCTGACGCCCACCACCACCGCGCAGGTGCGCTACAGCTTCACCTTGCTGGAGTTGACCCCCGACGGCTCGCGAGTGCGGGTACAAACCGACAGCACCGACCAACCGTTCGACATCAACGAAGGCAGCAAACTGGAACTGGGCTCCACCGCCAAGCTGCGGGTGCTGACCACCTACCTGCAAATCATCGCGGAGCTGCACGACCGTTACGTCAGCCAGACCCCAGCCGAACTGAAAAAAGTCGAAGTCGCCGACCAGGATCGGCTGACCCGCTGGGCCGTCGACTACCTGATTCAGAACAGCGACCGCAGCCTGGCGAAAATGCTCGGCGCGGCCCTGGACCGCAAATACTCGGCGAGCCCCGGCGAAGCCTTTTTCACCGGCGGCGGACTGCACACCTTCAACAACTTCCGCAAAGAGGACAACGGCCGCCTGCCGACCTTGCGCGACTCCCTGCGCGAGTCAATCAACCTGCCGTTCATTCGCCTGATGCGCGACCTGGTGCGCTACACCACCTATTCCGGGCCGGACAACAGCGGCCAGTTGCTCAAGGATGACGTCAACCCGCGACGCCAGGAGTACCTGGCTCAGTTCGCCGACCGCGAAGGCACTTCGTTCCTGCTGAAGTTCTGGAAGAAGTACCAGAAAAAAGACACCCAGGCCCGTCTCGACACCTTCCTGGACAGCATGCACCCCACGGCAATCCGCCTGGCTGCGGTGCACCGCTACTTGCTGCCCGAAGCCTCCCAGGAAAACTTCAACAGCTTCGTGCGCTCGCACCTGAAAACCCTCAAGACCAAGGAAAAACTCACCGACGAACGCCTGGAGCGCCTCTACGCCAGCTACGGCCCCGGCGCCTACGACCTGCCCGACCAGGGTTTCATCGCCAAGGTCCACCCGCTGGACCTGTGGCTGATCGGCTACCTGCTCAATAACCCCGACGCCAAATTCAGCCAGATCGTCAAGGCCAGCCAGTTCGAGCGTCAGGAGGTCTACAGCTGGCTGTTCAAGAGCCGGCACAAGAGCGCCCGCGACAGCCGCATCCGCACCATGCTGGAAATCGAAGCCTTCCTCGACATTCACCAGCGCTGGCAAAAAGTCGGTTACCCCTTCGACCACCTGGTGCCGTCCCTGGCCACCGCCATCGGCAGTTCCGGCGACCGCCCTGCGGCCCTGGCGGAACTGGTCGGCACCATCCTCAACGACGGTGTGCGCATGCCGACCCTGCGCATCGACAGCCTGCATTTCGCCGCCGACACCCCCTACGAGACGCGCCTGATCAACGACCCCGACGCCGGCAAGCGGGTGATGCCCTCGGAAGTGGCCACCGCCCTGCGCGAAGCGCTGTCACAGGTGGTCGATGCCGGTACCGCAAAACGTGTGGCCGGCAGCTTCAAACTGGCCGATGGCACGCCACTGGCCATGGGCGGCAAGACCGGTACCGGCGACAACCGCATCGAAGCCATCGGTTCGGGCGGACGCATTCTCAGCTCCAAGGCGATCAACCGCACCGCGACCTTCGTGTTCTACATTGGCGACCATCACTTCGGCACCCTGACCGCCTTCGTGCCGGGAGCCTCCGCCCAAGGCTTCAAGTTCACCTCGGCCTTGCCGGTGCAAGTGCTCAAGGGCATGGCGCCGATCCTGACGCCCTACCTGCAACCGGGCAGCAACACCTTGTGCCAGGCACCCGTGGCCAGTGCGGCGCGATAACCGCAGATCGAACGGCATTCAAGTGTCGGTAACTATATGTTTTTCACTCTTTGATATTAAATGTATCAACTAACAGACTGGCAACAATCCAGTCTGTATTTGAACTTTTTTTCACCTATCCCTTTACTTAGTCTGATATTTCAACATTCAGTAATCGGATAAAAAACATGCCCATCATTGCGCCGATGCCATTCGAGCCAGGCCTGACTGCGCTCGCCTTGAATACCAACAGCAAACACCATGAGTTTATTAAAAAGGCCATTCCCGCCTGGTTGAAAGAAACCTCTCCCCGCAGAGTCAGCGAACTAAAAAACGTCCCACTGCGCATCCCGGAGTGGAACAAGACCGCCCCGGCGTCCGCGCACCAGCACTTGCAACAGGCCATCAAGGGTCACTGGAGCAACCTGAATGCCTTGGACCAGGCACTCAGTGGCCTGCAGGACGTCTACACCTTTGCCGAACCGCTGCTGC
Source organism: Pseudomonas kielensis (assembly GCF_014236655.1). GTDB lineage: Bacteria > Pseudomonadota > Gammaproteobacteria > Pseudomonadales > Pseudomonadaceae > Aquipseudomonas > Aquipseudomonas kielensis. The sequence continues at coordinate 157,217 of NZ_JACMYG010000009.1, read as the reverse complement.
AAAAAGCCCTCAAGGAGCGCTATGGTGTCGAAGTCGACGTCCAGCAAACCTGGCTGCGACTCTATGCCCCGGTGGCCACTTCCTGGTGGACCCATGATTTCGCCTCCCCTGTTACCAGCCGAACGACTTCCCTGCTGGACGCGGCGTTGCATAACTTCGCCAGCCACGAACGTTTTACCAGCGACTCCGAGTTCATCACCCGCCCCGATGCCCGTGGGCACTTCCAGATAAAACCGCTTAAATCCAAGATCAGCATTGAACAGTTCAAGTCACTGTGCCGTGAACTGGATATCGGTGCCCAGTATCAACACCACTTGAGCGCCGTGTTATTGCCCACTAAGACCGTGGCCAGCAGCGCCTTGCAGCACAAAGTCATCCTCAGCCAGAAGAGCGCACTGAATGCCGCCGCCCACTTGGCCCTGATGAAAAAAGACATCAGCCAGGACGCTTATGAGGTTGTACAAGGCATTCTCGAAAGGCGCAGGAACCTGAAATGGCATGGCACAGACGTCAGGTACTGCAACCTGGCAATGATGGATACCGCCCTGACCGGGATTACCCTGATTGTTTGTGGGGCATCGAGCAGCGCTGAGCCGCAACGGTTGATTGCCTACATCCCCCACGACCCGGAACACCCTCTCAAGGAGTACGCCTCGTCGATCGAATTCATGACCGAGTTGACGCGCCAACTGCGAGACAGCCAGGTGCCACAAACATCCGCCTCGACCGGCTCGCCAGTGACCCAGAGCTATCAGCAGTTCTTCAGCCAGTTCGTGGCGCACGAGCAACGCGGGTACTTTTTTTCCCGGTTGAATGAACGCTTGAGCAAAGTGACCTGGCGCCCCGCCGCCCCGGGCTCCAATCTCCCCAGCTGGCGCGAAACGCCGGTGGACAAGCCGGACCTGCAGTTCAGCGTATCCAGCATCGAGGAGGATCGCACAGACGCATTCACCGGCGATCTGTGGCGCTACTTCTGCCAGCGCACACTCAACAAGATCCTCAACGATGCCCGGGGCATTGCCATTTCCACCGCGTACGTCGACCGCATGGCGCGGTGGGCCTGGTGGGACAACCTGGAAAAAATGCTCTCGGACATCCTCAACGTCGCCTTGCTGGTCGCGACGCCACTGGCGCCGGGCCTGGGCACGCTGATGTTGGCCTACACCGCCTATCAACTGACCGAAGAAGTGGTCGAAGGGGTGGTCGATCTCGCTGAAGGACACCTGGCCGAAGCCGGTGAGCAGATCATCGGTGTGCTGGAAAACGTGGTGCAGTTGGGTACCTTCGCGGCAGCGGGCGCGGTCGGTACTGTCGCACAGGCAAAGCTCTCGCCATTCTTCGAAGGCCTCAAACCGGTGCAATTGGCAAACGCACAGACGCGTTTGTGGAACCCGGACCTCAAGCCTTACCAATGCGCCGATGTCGTACTTGCGCCGCACGTCCGGCCGGATGCCCAAGGTATTCACCTGCATCAGGGCCGGCGTATTTTGCCCCTGAACAATCAGCATTTCGAAGTGCTGGAAGACGCGGTCACCGGGCAACCACGCATCCGCCATCCGCGACGCGTCGATGCTTACGCACCGACCCTGCGCCACAACAGCCATGGCGCCTGGGTCTGCGAAACGGAAAACCCACGTGCGTGGGAAGGCCCGACCCTGATGCGGCGCCTCGGCCATAGCACCGACGGTTTCAACGATGAACAACTGGAGCAGATTCGTGAGATCAGCGGCACTGAAGAGGGGGAGTTGCGCCGCATGCACGTGGAAAACGCACCACCTCCCCCCCTGCTGAGCGACACCCTGCAGCGCCTCGCAACCACAGCGCCGAGTCCCGCGCCAGCGCCCTCTCCCGAAGTCGCGCGGCTGCTCAAAGACTTCCCCCAACTGCCCGAAAACATTGCCCAAACAATCATCGACAGCGCCACCCCGTCAGAGCGTCGCCAGCTCACACACGACAACCACCTGCCGCTGCGCCTGAAAGCCCAGGCCCGGGAACTGCAATTCGAGACGCAGTCGGTACGGGCTGCCCAAGGCCTGTACCAGGACTCGTTGAGCAGCATCGACACCGAGCGCCTGGTGCTGGGCACACTGCGAATCAACACCGACACCTTCGGCGATCTGCGCATTGAGATCCGTCAGGGCTCCTCCGCCGGCGAGCTGCGTTGCAGTGCCGGGCCAGAGGAGGCGACACAGGTGCGCATCCTGGTCCGTGACGCAGATGCCCGATACCACGTGCGCGACGCTGCGGACCAGCCGCTGCACGCCGCCGATACCTTGCTGGAAGCGATCCTGCAGGCCATGGGCAAGGATCGCCAAGCCGCCCTGGGGTACAAACCGGGCGACAGCGAAGCCTTCCGGCAGTGGCTGCTTGCCAAGACTGCAGCGCCCGGCGAGCGTCGTGTTGCCCTCGCCAGCCCGCCCATTCGTGCGGCTGCCGAACACCAAACCCTGCTGCTGGTGCGCGGCCCAGCGCTCAGCCGGGCCGGCGAGACCTTGCACGAGCGGATCCAGGACCTGCACCCGGACTTCAGCAGCAATGAAGTGGACACGTTCGCCGAGGCCTTGATCGCCCAGGGTGAACCGATGAAGGCCATTGAACAGCTTGAAAACGAGCTGGATCAGTTGCGGGTCATACTCAACCGTTGGGAGTACCAGCAACCCGAAAGCTGGGGGCCTGATACCCAGGGCTTTCGCAACGGTGGCGGCAAACATATCGCCAGGCGCCTGCTCGCGTGTTTCCGGCGCAGCAACACCGACCTGGGCCCGCGTAGCGATCCGGCGCACTACGCCCTCGACCTGTCCCACGAACTGCTGTCCCTGGACCTGCAGACCTGGTGGTCAAAGCGCCCCCCCGAACTGCAACGGTATCTCGACAAAGTCAGCGTGCTGAAACTCGACAACACGCGCTTCAGCGCCGAACCACACGGGCTGCTCAATGCCTTCCCCAACCTTCGCCAACTCAGCGCCAAAGGCTGTGAGCTCAAGCGCATGCCCCACAGTATCGGGAGCCAACGCAAGCTGGAGCACCTGCGCCTGAGCCACAATCAGATCACCCTGGACACCGTCGCCGTCGAACAACTGAAGCACCTCACCTACCTGGAAGTCCTCAGGCTAGAAGACAATCCGCTGCAACTGTCGCCGGACATTGGCCGCATGCCCCGGCTCAAAGTCGTGGTCCTGAGAAACACCGGGCTCAGTACCTGGCCCACGGGCACGCTGGCCAAAACCCGCCCCCGAGGGTTTCTCCTGGACCTACGGGACAACCCGCTGACGTCGATTCCAGACGTGGTGCCGGGTTCCCCGCAAGCCTGGACCGTGGCCCGCACGCGCCTGAGCATCGGTCAACTGCCGGAGGTGACGGAGGTCGGTTATCAGCAGATCCGGCGCTCGGTGGCGCTGCCACCCGAGCCCAGCCCCATGCCTGGCGCCCTGGCCGACTCGGAGATCAGCTCCCAGTACACCCTTGAACACTGGAGCAACGTGCCCGGCTGGGGCGTTGACCGGGCCAATCTCTGGTCACGCATGATCGATGAACCACAGGCCGAACGGTTCATGGCGGTACTGGCCGATACCCAGGACTTCGCCGACTTCCGCGCCGGTGGCGAGTATCGTCATCAATTGCTGGAACGCGTCTGGCGCATGCTCGATGCCGTGCATATCGACACTGACTTGCGCGACACGCTGTTCACCATGGCGATTGCCCCCGTGGACTGCGCCGATGCCGGTGCGCAACTGTTCAACAACATGGGCATCCGGGTGATGGCGTCCGAGGCCCACTCCTACTCCACCGACCCCGCGCAGCTGGAAAACAAACTGGTGAACCTGGCCAGGGGCGCGGCACACCTGGACCTGGTGAACGACATTGCCCGCGCCGACGTCCAGAGCCGAGGCGGCAACCCCGACGAGGTTGAAGTCTACCTGGCCTATCACACGGGTCTGGCCGAACGCCTTAACCTGCCCTGGCAATCCGCTGGCATGCTCTACCGTCCGGTGTCCGGGGTTACCGATGCCATGATCGATCAAGCCTATAGCACGGTGCAGGCCCTCAGCGAAGGCGACGGCCTGGTGAACAAAATGCTTGAGCAGGACTTTTGGCAGGCCTATCTGGAGGAACGTTATCCGGTTCGCCTGGAAGCGAACAAACGACGCTATCAGCGCCTGTCCGATCGACTGGAGACCTTGCGCACCACCCAGCACGAATGGTTCGAGGCGACAACGGATAGCTCGCGAGCCGAACTGCGCAGCCAGCTCGGGGAGCTGATGAACGACTTGCCCGCACAGCCCACCGTGGTACTGGCCGAGCGCCCCATCAGCGAAGCAGACTTCGACAGGATGCTGGTCGATCTGGGCGAGGAAGAGAAACAATTGTCCAGGCGCCTAACGCGCGACGCCATGCGGCGCGCCGGCCTGTAACCCGCCGGGATCATGCAGCCTGACGGTGTCCCGCGTCAGGCTGCATGATCTGGTTGATGTAACACCGCACCGTCTGGATGCGCAGCATGCCGGGGGTTCAAGGTGCTGCCGCATTAAAGATCAGATTGACGCTACCGTAGTAGGTCCCGGGCTGGTAGCCACCCACCGGCACCCTCGGCACGATCTCCAAGGCATAACGCCCCCCAGCCATGGCCTCTGCAGCAGACACGACTTCCCGTGGTTGCGGGTCGTGATTCAACTCCCTGCCGTTAAAACTGACTCGCAAGTAGATGTTCTGCTCAGCACGCCCGTTGGACAGATAGGGCTCCGCCTCCAGCCTCGCCTCGATCGCACTGGTGTCGTGCTTGACGTCGAAGTTCTTGCGCAGGCCCCCCAGCGTCGATGTGTTGATGTTCCACGGCAGGGTCTGTTGCAGATGAATCCAGTTCGATTCGGCCGGTATCACGTAGAAGCCCAGGGTCGGAATATCCACCGACACCTCGAACGTATGCTCCTCCCGCGCGGCGAAAGCCTGGGCACTCATCAGCGCCATCACGCTCCACACAAAGAGGGTCGATTGCTTGATCATGTCAGGTACCTGTTGCGTCAAATAATGCCGCGAGCCAGTCCAGCCGGTTCGCCGCCGACAGACTTACTGGCTGGCGATGCGCATGGTTTTTTTGGCCGCGCCTTCCACCAGATTGAAGCGGTACTCCCTACCGGGTTTCTTCTCGAACTCAAAAGTTTTTCCCGCCAGGATGTGGTGTTTGGTGGTTGGCTCACATTCGGTTTCATTCTTCAGCGAGCAGTTGCGAAACTCATCGATCACCACCACGGTATTGCCGTTATTACGCAGCCGGTAAAGGCCGGTAGTGTCATCGATCACACTGTCGAACCGACTGTTGTTCGGCCGAACAAAAAACACCGTGCCAAACCCGGTCATCACGTTGACCCCCGCCGACAGGTTCTCCTTGTAGGCGTCGCGCTCCTCACTCGAGACGGCGAACTCGTCTTCCTTCTCCGGCACCACAGGCACGAAGCGCACACGGAAGTAGCGCTCGGTGTCACGGTCTCCCATGAGCAGCAGGCGGGTGCCCTGCATGCCGTTGGCAGGGACGATCAGACGCGCAGGACTGGCCATCAAGCCATTGCGGCTGCTGCCATCGGTTTGCGGCTCGACCGGTACTTCGCGGTGACTGCCATCGGCGTCGTAGATAATTTCCAGGATGCTGACCTTGACGAACGCGGTGCTGTCACCGCTGTTGAACACGCGCTTGAGGTAGGTGCTCTTGTCACTGTCCAGGTAGTCATACACCGTTCCGACATTGATCTGGGGACCGGCCTGAACCGCCAGAGAAAACCCACTCAAACCCAACAGCAACCAAAGACACTTCATACGCTTGAACCTCATGAGAGTGAGCACAACACAGGCGCGGTCCATCGATAGACGGCCCATCAGATTTCCGAATCCCAGATCACGGTGACACTGCCGGTGTACGGGCTCGCCACGTTGGGTTGCCGAAGCATCCACTCCACTTCCTCCTTGGATACCTCGAAGTGCAGGACACCTGGCGTCCTGTCCACGTAAAAACCCGGTTGGAAAATTTGCGCACCTTCAGGCCCGCTCTTCAGGCGCCGATGCCTGACCGGCTGGCCGGACGGGTCGGTCAAGCCATTGGGCAGGCTGACGAAAACCTGCAACTCCACCTGTCGCCTGCCGAGCGCGTCCTTGATCGTGCAATCGAAAGTGGACCAGGCCTGACATTCGTAATACATCTTGAAACGCGAGGAGGCCGAGATATTGAAGGTCTGGTCACGGAACAACCGCGCCGGTTTGCGCCCCGCCTGCAACCAGCTCTGCCAGCCACCGGCCGGGACCAGATTGACCTTCTCGCCACCCGGCGGGATATCGACCTTGAGGGTGTGCTGCACATCGAGCACGAAATTCAGGGTCAGGTCAGGGTCGTTCGGGACCATGATGTCGCCGAAGTCGAAATCACCACCAGGGCCGAGACGATAGTTCAGACTCCCCGTGTAGAGCCCTGAGGACATTTTCAGCGGGTCAGGCGTACGCAGCTCGTAGGCGAAGTCCAGATAGCCATACGACATGGCCGGAATCTGAAAGTTGGCTACTTTGACGCAGGCGCTTTCACCTCGGGCCATCCAGAAAAAAGCGTACGTGTTGTCCCCATAAAACCCCATGCCGGTGGTGACACAGGGATGGGGGGCATTCACCCAGCTCGAGCCTTTCCATAAGGCTCGGTGCCCATCTCCCGCGTTCGTGAGCCCTGTCAGCTTAGCGGCCGAATCACTCAACACATAATTGGAACCCACACCGGAAATACGTACTTCAACTGTTTGGACATCCCCCGTATCTTCATTCGTGATCGTCAATGGGCGCCACTGCGCCGGCACCTTGAACATCGCACTGTTGCGCGGGCTACCATCGGCTGGGATGGCCTTGTTCGAATCAAGACGCGTCAGCAACCGGATACTGAAGGTATTGCTGTTGCGACAGATATCGGGGTAGTACTCACAGTAGCCACTGGAGGGCGTCTTATTGAGAAACTCGTTACGTTGCGGATTGGCCGAGTCGGGGGTGAACAACGCCCTGATCTCTTGGGTCACCGCGCCTGCCGCGGGAGCCGCGAACATCGTCAGTAACCCAAGCCATTGACCACATTGCTGCCATTGCGGCACATAATTCTTGAGAAACATCAGAACTCTCCTTGAAAGGTACGTAGCCGCGCCATTCAACCGGCCTCTTGCCGAATGATTGAGACGTCCGCCAACGTGTCCGGCGAGCAACGCAAATCACCGATCATCAGCACATTGTTTTCACGGCGGTGTTTGTCGACATCGAGGCGGAACTGACAGAGCAACTGGTCGGCATAACGCACCTCCAGGGTCGGTGAGCCGGCATTCATTTCCATCGAGAAAAAGCCATCGACTTCGCTGACGCCACGGCTGGCGTGGTTGATCACGTGGTGGCCCTTGAGCGGCCGCCCCATGGGGTCGAGCAAGCGCCCGAGTACGGTGAGGGTTTTCATCACCCGCAGCTTGCGGTACTCCACGCCGCCCTTGTTCAGGTGATAGCGGGTGCGCGCCGGTTCGATGCTGGCCGCGGGCACGTGATTGCCTTCGAAGTCGAAGCTCACCGAGCTGTTCCGATAAGCCGTCAGCGGTATGAAGTTGCGACCCGGTCGCAAGGCCGCGCTGCCACCGCTCAGGTCGTCGGCACGCAGGGCGATCCCGTCGATATCGGACTCGACGTCGACAATCATCCCGGCGCCCCGCCCTTGATTCTGGCTGGTCAGGGCCATGCGTTGCGCCCCCACCACCAGGGTGCTGTCGAGGTTCACGCCACCGGTGATTTTTTCGCTGAACGATGAGCGTTGGATAAACCCGTCGCCGTTGACGGCGTCGGAGCTGAAGCTCGCCAGGCTCGACAAGCCGACGCCATAGGTATCGGTGAGCGCAGTCACCGAGACGCTCTGCAAGACGTGGTCCTGCAGGTCTTTGCGGTAGCCGAACGAGGCATTGTTGTCGCGGCTGCCATCACGGGCCGTGCGGCTGCCGATGCTGCCGGAAATCTGCTGCCCCGGCCCACCGAGCGCCACGTTGACGCTCAGGTCGACCCCGCGATTACGCGCGTCGCCGCTGCTGTAGCTGCCGGGGCGATCGAACAGCGACAGCCGCCAGTTCGCATCGCTGCCAAACAATTCGGTGCGTTGCGTCCAGCCCAGGTCGACCCCCACGCCTTCAACGTTCCCCTCGCTGTGGGAGACCCGCGCATTGAGCGAGTTTTTGCGACTGATCCGATGATTGAGCGCCAGCGATGAGTTGCTGGCCTCGCCGGTAAACACGTTGCGTTGGCGCACGCGAGTGCCGTCGGGCAGGGTTTCGTAAGTGTTGGTGGTGTCGAGCCAACTACGGTTGTGGCTGATCACCAGGCTGCCGGAGCCGTAGTTGTACAGCCCTTGCAGGTCAGCACCGGTGCCGTGATCTTCGGTCTGGTAGAGGTTGGCGTAGAGACTGGTGCTATCGCCCAGGCTCCAATCGATGGAGCTGCCGTACTGCAGCTTTTCCTGCACCTGGCGGGCCGAAAGCCCGAGAATCACCCGTGGGTGCAGCAGGTAGTTGATTGATGCGCCCGCGGTGAGATCGCCGCTGCCCTGCTCATCCCAGTTGCTCAGCAGTTTGCTTTCCTGCCCGGCAAACACGTTGTAACGCCAGCGGTCCTCGTGGTTGCGCCAGTTGTTGGGCTTGTAGATCAGCTCCTGGGTGGTCGAGGTGATTTGCCCGTCTTCGATCAAGCGCACCTCCACCTCGTAGATGCCACCTGGCAGCGGACGCGTGTCGAGGGTCTGCAAACCGGCCGGCACCGACTGTGTGTTGATCAGCAGGCCCTCGCGATAGATCTCCACGGATGCCTGGCGGTTGGCCGTGACATACACCGGGTACACGCTGGGCTTGGGGCTGTCGATCGCCAGGCTGTCGGAGCTGCCATACATCACGCCCACTGCGGTGTCGGGGCTGGTACCGAAGGAGCGCGGTTCCCGTGTCAGGCCTTCGGAGCTGGGGGTGAAATAGCCCAGGCGCACAAAACTGCCCTGCAGTTCGCGCTGGGTGTAGAGCTCATGCACGGAGTGGTAGGTCTTGTCGTCCGGACCGCCCAGACGCGCCAATTGCATGTTGAAGGCCTGGCTCCAGTTGCCCAGGCTGGCGCTGGCCTCCAGGCCAAAACGTCCGCCCAGGTCTTGATCCTGGCCGCCGTTGAGATTGATTTGGTTACGTACCATCAACCCGCTGCTGCCGCCTTCGGGCTGATCGTAGAAATGTTTGGCTTGGCTATCGCGCTCGGCATTTTCGGTGACGATCGACAGCAAAGAATTTTCCAGGTTGTAGTGCACCGCCAGCATCTGTTCCGGGCATTGGCCCGTGCAGGCGCCCAGCGCCACACCGGACTTCAGGATATCGGCCCAGGTGTCACGCTCACCGGCGCCGAAGCGGCTTTCGCTGGTGTCGGTGAAATCGAGCAAGGTCACTCGGTCATCGCGGGACAACACAATCATCGCCTCGCCCAGCGGTTGTTGATCAAGCTCGACCCGAACCGCCAGCGGCACATCGAAAAAATGTTCTTCGAACTCGGCCGGCAGGCCCTTGGCCTGTGCCAGCAAACTTCGCGGCGTATTATCAACGGAAGCGGGCGCCGCAAATGCACTGCTACATAACAGCAGCGCGAGCGCAGCCGCGATGGGCGTCATCGGGAACATGAACGAGCTCTCTAATTACAAAGAAGTTCAGCACGGCCGACAAACCGCAAAAGTTTGCCGACCGAGGACGTTACCTAAAGAAAGTCAGTAAGCGTTTACCGCCACGACTCACTTAGCTAACGGAAGGCTCAAAAATCACCACCGCGACGCCAGTGTAATCGCCTGCTGTATAGGTACCATCCAAAGCGCTAATCTCTATCGGTGCGCGGTAAGTAACATTGGACTCAGCAACACCGACGACTTCCTGTGACACGGTGTTGAGCTTTCTACCATTGACGGTGACATCGATATCAATACTCTTGCTCCCAGCGGTCTGCACAAGCTTGGGCATATACTCCAGTCTGGCGTGTACCGATCCAGCAGTATGGAGAACATCGAAGGCCCCCACGATAGTTGCCAACTTACCGTTGGTAGTTGAGTTAGGGCTCATATTCTGATCTTTGTTGACCAGATCCGGATCAACTACTTCTGCCTTGAACTCCGGGGACGAAATCGTAGCAACAAGGCTGATGGTGTGGCGTGCCTCAGTGGCAGCAAACACCATCGAAGAACTCAGAGCCAGAACAGCCAGGGGAGCAGTGAACGCGATTTTCTTGAACATCTTCAGTACCTGTCTTTTAAAAGGGTCGATGCAGTAAAAGCGACAACTGGCTAGTGACCAGCCAAACGCCGAGATGGCGTTTTGTCTCAACTTTCAAAGCCAGCAAATCATCGAACATTTATTTTTAAAAGTAAGCAGGCAAGTTCCGTCTTTGGCGTAGCTGGAGTGCTACCCAAGCGGAAAGAAAAAACAATAAAAATCAAACACTCAGCTCAACAGCCGTCAGACATTAACCACATACAGATTCTCTGGAAATCCCATACAGAGAGAACCAGCAGTGCAACTTCTGTAAGACTAATAGCACGGCCTTAATAAATAAAGGGGCAAACAAGTTAATTAGAGAGTTAGCACTAAAAATACCCGCTAGTGCAATAAGGAAATTGCCGCCTGCGCAGGATCGAGTCGTCACCAGGCGAGCACACGGCGAGCCCGGCAGATTCGCAGGGGGGGGTCGATCAGGGGGGTTGCATACAACCGGCACCGCTGGTCCGGGGTGCTTGCTTTTTCTAAAAGATATATCTTAAGTTATGTCTAAACACGACGAGAGAAAGAAAAATGAGAGACCATCATTCCCACCGCGAACACTCCGACGGTCGCGACGGCTTCGAAAAACGCCCTGGCCCGGGCCGCGAACGCGGTGGCCGTGGGCCCCGGGTATTCGCCCCTGGCGACCTGAAACTGCTGTTGCTGGCGCTGATCGCCGAACAGCCCTGCCACGGCTATGACCTGATCCGCCAGATCGAAAGCATGTTCGATGGCGCCTATAGCCCCAGCCCCGGGGTGATCTACCCGACCCTGACCTTCCTGGAAGAAAGCGAACTGATCCTGGGCGACGCCGACGGCGGAAAAAAACGCTACGCCATCACCGACGCCGGGCGCCAGTCGCTGGGCGAACAGGCGATTGCCCTGGACGGCGTGCGCATGCGCATTGAAGTCAGCAAGCGCTCGCTGCGCGGCCACGACCGCCCGGCCGAGATCCACGAGGCGGTGCATAACCTGCGCCATGCCCTGCAGATGCACCATGGCCGCTGGAGCCCGGAAGAAATCCTGCGGGTCCGCGACCTGCTCAACAACACCGCCAAAGCCATAGTCGATGGCCCGCTGACACCAGCGGCTCAGGAGAACGCGCAATGACTGAAGTGATCACCCAGACCATCCACCGCGTCATGCACGAAATCAAACGCCGCCGCCTGCAGGTACTGCGGGCCGTCGACCTGACGCCGCGCATGCGCCGGATCACCGTCGGCGGGCCAGAGCTGGCCGGGTTCATCAGCCTGGGCACGGATGACCACGTCAAACTGCTGTTCCCACAAAATGCCGAGGAACAGGCTGCCCTGGAAACGCTCGAACTGGGGGCCAATAGCGAACAGGGGCCAAAGCCGGCGATGCGCGACTACACCCCGCGCCGCTATGACCTGGACACCCTGGAGCTGGACATTGATTTCGTCCTGCACGGCGACGGCCCTGCATCGACCTGGGCGGCACAGGCCCAACCCGGCCAATTCCTGCACATTGCCGGGCCGCGCGGCTCGATGGTGGTGCCGGACATTTTCGACAGTTACCTGCTGATCGGCGACGAAACCGCCCTGCCCGCCATTGCTCGTCGCCTGGAAGGGTTGGCGGCCAATCGCCGGGCACTGGTGGTGGTGGAGATCGAGAATGGCGCCGAGCAGCAAGTGCTCGACAGCCCGGCCGAGGTCGAGGTGATCTGGGTCCTGCGTGAAGGTGGCAAGGATCACCTGCTGACCACCGTGCAGCAACTGGTCCTGCCCCAGGGCCAGCTCTACGCCTGGATCGCCACCGAAGCCAAGGCCTCACGGCAGATCCGCCGGGTGCTGCTGGACGACAAGGGTCTGGATCAGCAGTTCGTCAAAGCCGTGGGCTACTGGCAGCTCGATCCCCACTGAGCCGTTCGCAGCTGTCGAGCCTGCGAGGCTAGGGGCGTGATCCGCGCCAGCGATCCAACCCCAGCACCACCAGCGCCACCACCACAAACCCCAGCAGGATCCCCGAGGCGTTGAGAAACACCTGGGGATAACCAAGCTTTTCCACATCCACAAAGGGATAAGGGTAAATCCCCAGCGAGCGCCCCCGCAGCAGGACATAGGCAAAGTACAGCAGCGGGTAGATTGCCCACAGGCCGATATGCCCCAGGCGCAAGTGGCCCTTGGGTACGCAACGCCACCAATAGAGCACAAACAGCAGCGGCATCACGTCGTGCAGCAACTCATCGGCGATCAACTGCCAACCCTGCGGGTGCCACAGGTGGCGCAGCAACAGACTGTAGGCCAGGCCGACCACGCTTATGCTGACCGCAATGCCGCTGCTGACCCACGGTTGCAACAGAAACGTCCGGCCGCGGGACTCTCGGGTCGTGGCCGCACTGGTCAGCACGGCGGCCACCAGGGTATTGGTCAGTACCGTGAAGTAGCTGAAGTAGCTCACCAGGCCGCCCAGCAGACTGGCCTCGACACTCCAGCGTCCATAAAACACCAGGTACAGCTGGATGCTCAGGCCCAGCCAACCGAGTACGGCCGCCAGACGAATGCATTGGCGTTCGACGGGCGAACCCCGCGTCAGCTCGACAGCCATGGACACTCCTTAGAGCGGGCGTTTGGTGCGCATCAACTTCACGTACAGCTTTTCGACCTTCTCGCGGGCCCAGGGGGTCTTGCGCAGGAAAGTCAGGCTCGACTTGATGCTCGGGTCGCTCTTGAAGCAGCGAATATCGATACGCTCGGCCAACCCCGACCATTCGTAGTGTTGAACCAGCGCGTTGAGGATCTGTTCAAGCGTCACGCCATGCAGCGGGTCGGTGGTGTGTTCGGTCATGCCGGGCCTTTGAACCTAATCAGGATGGGAAGGCGCGCACCTTAGCCGAGGGGGACAGCGGGTGGAAGGATTCTGTGCGCTCAGGGGTAAATGTAGGTCACCTGAGCGGCCACGGACGACTGTTACCGAATCCGAAAGGAAGCATGTCGAGAAAAGCACTTTCTCTATTTGTAACAGATCATTATCCTTACGCCCTTAAGCTGAAACGCTTCCGCTGCCGGCCTTTGCTCCTGCCCTGCAGCTCACTCCCTTAGAAAAAGACCCAGAATTTCTTCTTTATGCCTTACTTGCAGATCTTCCGAGACAGCGCTGTCTCAACACCGGCTGCGCGCCGTAAAACCCTGAACCTGATCGGTGGCTTCACCGCCCTGGGTCTTGCCAACTGCGTTCAGGCCGCTGCGGCGTTCGATAGCCAATCGCCGTGGATGCTCGGCGACTGGAACGGCACGCGCACCGAGCTTGCGCAAAAAGGCTACGACTTCAAGCTCGACTACACCGGCGAAATGGGCAGCAACCTGCACGGTGGCTACGACGACGATCGCACTGCGCGCTACAGCGACCAGTTTGGCCTGGGCACTCACCTGGACCTGCAAAAGATCCTCGGCTGGGACGACGCCGAGTTTCAACTGACCATCACCAAGCGCAGCGGCAACAACATCAGCAACGACCGGATCAACGATCCACGGGTCGGCGGCTTCACGTCGGCCCAGGAAGTCTGGGGCCGGGGCCAGACCACACGCCTGACGCAGATGTGGTACCAGCAGAAATTCCTCGACCAGAAACTCGATATCAAGGCCGGTCGGTTCGGCGAAGGCGAAGATTTCAACAGCTTCCCCTGCGACTTCCAGAACCTGGCGTTCTGCGGTTCCCAGGTCGGCAACTGGGCTGGCGGCATCTGGTACAACTGGCCGGTCAGCCAGTGGGCACTGCGGGTCAAGTACCACCTGAGCCCGGAGGTCTACGCCCAGATCGGCGCCTACGAGCAGAACCCGTCCAACCTGGACAAGGACAACGGCTTCAAGCTCAGCGGCAGTGGTACCCAGGGCACCGTGGTCCCGGTGGAGCTGGTGTGGACGCCGAAATTCAACGGCCTGCCGGGTGAATACCGCGCCGGTTACTACTACAGCAGCGCCAAGGCCAGCGACGTCTACAAGGACAGCAATGGCCAGAGCGCCGCCCTCAGCGGCGAGGCTTATCGCAGCTCGTCGAGCAAACATGGGGTGTGGCTGGGCATCCAGCAGCAAGTGAGCAGCGTGGCCAGCGACAACTCGCGCGGCCTGAGCCTGTTCGCCAACGGCACGATGCACGACAAGAAGACCAACGCGATCGACAACTATGTGCAGGCAGGCCTGGTCTACAAAGGCCTGTTCGATGCCCGCGCCAAGGATGACATCGGCTTTGCCATGGCCCGCGTCCACGTCAACCCGGCCTATCGCAAGAATGCCGAGGCCAGCAACCAGGCCCGCGCGGTGTTCGATTACGACAACCCGGCCTACCTGCCACCGCAAGACACCGAATACAGCGCCGAACTCTATTACGGCGTGCACCTGACCAACTGGCTGACCGTGCGCCCGAACCTGCAGTACATCCGCCATCCCGGTGGCGTGAACGAGGTGGATGACGCGCTGATCGGCGGTATCAAGGTGCAGTCGTCGTTCTGACCCGCGCTACAAACCCTGTAGGAGCGAGCCCGCTCGCGATGAACCCGAAAGCTACGCGGGGTGTCAGGCACCCAACGTCATCGTTTACGTCCATCGCGAGCAGGCTCGCTCCTACAGGGATCACCGTTTTTATCTGAACCACGCCCGCGCACGATCCTCATCTACAGTGAACTTGCGCAAGGCTACTTAAAACGTCACGGAGAATCGCACTATGAGCACTGAAGGTGCTTCAAGTCCAAGCCGCCTGATGCCGAGCCTGCTCGGCATCCTGCTGCTGCTAATGGGCCTGGCCTTGCTGGCCGGGGGGATCAAGCTGAGCATGCTTGGCGGCTCGTTGTACTACCTGCTGGCCGGTATCGGCCTGGCGCTGACCGGCATTCTGCTGCTGGCCGGCCGTCGTGCAGCCTTGGGCCTGTATGCACTGGTGCTGTTGGCCAGTACCGCATGGTCGTTGTGGGAAGTGGGCCTGGACTGGTGGCAACTGGTGCCGCGGCTGTCGCTGTGGTTCGCCCTCGGCATCGTCCTGCTGCTGCCGTGGTTCCGCCGTCCGTTGCTGCGCCAGGGCCCTGCGCCGCTGGGCACCGCAGCCTTGAGCGTGGCCGTGGTCCTGGCCGGCGCCGCGGCCCTGGGCAGCCAATTCACCCACCCGGGCGAAGTGTTCGGCGAACTGGGGCGCGACAGTGCCGACATGACCAGTACAGCACCGACCATGCCTGACGGTGACTGGCAGGCCTATGGCCGCACCGAGTTCGGTGACCGCTACTCGCCGCTCAAGCAGATCACCCCGGACAACGTCGGCACGCTGCAGGAAGCCTGGCGCATCCGCACCGGCGACCTGCCAACCGCTGGCGACCCGGTCGAGCTGACCAACGAAAACACCCCGCTCAAGGTCAACGGCATGCTCTATGCCTGCACCGCCCACAGCAAGGTGTTGGCGCTGGACCCGGACACCGGCAAGGAAATCTGGCGCTTCGACCCGCAGATCAAGAGCCCGGTCGGCTTCAAGGGTTTCGCCCACATGACCTGCCGTGGCGTTTCCTACTATGACGAAAACGCCTACGCAGCCGCTGGCGCGTCTTCGGCCGTGATCTCCGACGCCGGCAAGGCCGTGGCCCAGGCGTGCCCTCGCCGCCTGTACCTGCCGACCGCCGACGCGCGCCTGATTGCCCTGAACGCCGACACCGGCAAGGTCTGCGAAGGCTTCGGCAACCAGGGCGTGGTCGACCTGACCACCGGTATCGGCCCGTTCACCCCGGGCGGCTACTACGCCACCTCGCCAGCCGCCATCACCCGTGACCTGGTGATCATGGGCGGCCACGTTACCGACAACGAGTCGACCAACGAGCCGTCCGGCGTGATCCGCGCCTTTGACGTCCGCGACGGTCACCTGGTGTGGAACTGGGACAGCAACAACCCGGACGCCACCGAGCCATTGCCAGCGGGCGAACACTACAGCCGCAACTCGGCGAACATGTGGTCGCTGGCCAGCGTCGATGAAAAACTCGGCATGGTCTACCTGCCACTGGGCAACCAGACCCCAGACCAATGGGGCGCCGACCGCACCCCGGGCGCCGAGAAATACAGCGCCGGCCTGGTGGCCCTGGACCTGGCCACCGGCAAGGTGCGCTGGAACTACCAGTTCACCCACCACGACCTGTGGGACATGGACGTTGGCAGCCAGCCAACCCTGCTGGACATGAAAACCGCCGACGGCATCAAGCCGGCGCTGATCGCACCGACCAAACAGGGCAGCCTGTACGTGCTGGACCGTCGCGACGGTACGCCGATCGTGCCGATTCGTGAGATCCCGGTTCCGCAAGGCGCGGTACCGGGCGATCGCACCGCACCGACCCAGGCCCGTTCGGACCTCAACCTGCTGGCTCCGGAACTGACCGAAAAAGCCATGTGGGGCGCCAGCCCGTTCGACCAGATGCTGTGCCGCATCCAGTTCAAGGAACTGCGCTACGAAGGCCAATACACCCCACCGTCGGAACAGGGCAGCCTGATCTACCCGGGTAACGTCGGTGTGTTCAACTGGGGCGGCGTGTCGGTCGACCCAGTGCGCCAGATGCTGTTCACCAGCCCGAACTACATGGCCTTCGTCTCGAAAATGGTGCCGCGCGCCCAAGTGGCGGCCGACAGCAAGCGCGAGAGCGAAACCGCGGGTGTGCAACCGAACACCGGCGCGCCGTACGCGGTGATCATGCACCCGTTCATGTCGCCGTTCGGCGTACCCTGCCAGGCGCCAGCCTGGGGCTACGTGGCCGGCATCGACCTGACCACCAGCAAAGTGGTGTGGAAGCGCAAGAACGGCACCAGCCGCGACAGCTCGCCACTGCCCATCGGCCTGCCGATCGGCGTACCAAGCATGGGCGGCTCGATCGTCACTGCCGGCGGCGTCGGCTTCCTCAGCGGCACCCTGGACCAGTACCTGCGCGCCTATGACGTCAACACCGGCAAGGAACTGTGGAAATCCCGCCTGCCAGCCGGCGGCCAGGCCACACCAATGACCTACACCGGCAAGGACGGCCAGCAATACGTCCTGCTCGTCGTAGGCGGCCATGGCTCCCTGGGCACCAAAATGGGCGACTACGTCATCGCCTACAAACTGCCGAAATAAGCTGCATCGGCCGTGAACAAAAGGCGACTACCGCAGGGTAGTCGCCTTTTTTGTGCCTACCCACATCACAAACCGTGTAGCAGCTGCCAAGCCCGCAAGCGGGCGCCCGCTCCTACAAGGGAAATTCGTACACCAGGAAAAGCCAGGCCGGCCGGTAAGCCGCCATCACCCCAACAACGGATCTGCACACAGCCCCCGCAAGTAACAACCCGCTTACCAAACAAACTCCCCCCACCATTGAAACCACCCGCCACCTGCCCCATCTAACTCCCATACTCCATTGCGCAGGTGCCCCATGAGCGACCAGCAAGCATTCCCCG
This sequence comes from Pseudomonas kielensis, assembly GCF_014236655.1. Classification (GTDB taxonomy): domain Bacteria; phylum Pseudomonadota; class Gammaproteobacteria; order Pseudomonadales; family Pseudomonadaceae; genus Aquipseudomonas; species Aquipseudomonas kielensis. Next base: position 139,495 of record NZ_JACMYG010000009.1, on the reverse strand, counting down.
AAGACCCCAGCGAATACGCCGACCCGGAAAACGCCGAACACCCCGAACACCACGCCGCCGGCACAGGCCTGGCCCTGCCCGGGCAGAACCTGCCGGACAAGGTCTACATCATCCCGATCCACAACCGGCCATTCTTCCCCGCGCAAGTCCTGCCGGTGATCGTCAACGAAGAACCCTGGGCCGAGACCCTGGACCTGGTCGCCAAGTCCGAGCACCACTCCCTGGCGCTGTTCTACATGGACACCCCCCAGGAAGACCCACGGCATTTCGACACCAGCGCCCTGCCGCTGTACGGCACCCTGGTCAAGGTCCACCACGCCAGCCGCGAAAACGGCAAGCTGCAGTTCGTCGCCCAGGGCCTGACCCGCGTGCGCATCCGCACCTGGCTCAAGCACCATCGCCCACCGTACCTGGTGGAAGTCGAATACCCGCACCAGCCAAGCGAGCCGACCGACGAGGTCAAGGCCTACGGCATGGCGCTGATCAACGCGATCAAGGAACTGCTGCCGCTCAACCCGCTGTACAGCGAAGAGCTGAAGAACTACCTCAACCGCTTCAGCCCCAACGACCCCTCGCCACTGACCGACTTCGCCGCCGCCCTGACCTCGGCCACCGGTAACGAGTTGCAGGAAGTGCTCGACTGCGTGCCCATGCTCAAGCGCATGGAAAAAGTCCTGCCGATGCTGCGCAAGGAAGTCGAAGTCGCGCGCCTGCAGAAAGAAATTTCCGCGGAAGTGAACCGCAAGATCGGCGAGCACCAGCGCGAGTTTTTCCTCAAGGAACAACTCAAGGTGATCCAGCAGGAGCTGGGGCTGACCAAGGACGATCGCAGCGCCGACGTCGAACAGTTCGAGCAACGCCTGACGGGCAAGGTCCTGTCGCCCCAGGCGCAAAAACGCATCGAAGAGGAAATGAACAAGCTGTCGATCCTGGAGACCGGCTCCCCCGAATACGCCGTGACCCGCAACTACCTGGAGTGGGCGACGGCCGTGCCGTGGGGCGTGTACGGGGAAGACAAGCTCGACCTCAAGCACGCCCGCAAGGTGCTCGACAAACACCACGCCGGCCTCGATGACATCAAGGACCGGATCCTCGAATTCCTCGCGGTCGGCGCCTACAAGGGCGAGATCGCCGGCTCCATCGTGTTGCTGGTGGGCCCGCCGGGCGTAGGCAAGACCAGCGTCGGCAAGTCCATTGCCGAATCCCTGGGGCGGCCGTTCTATCGTTTCAGTGTCGGCGGCATGCGTGACGAAGCCGAGATCAAGGGCCACCGCCGCACCTACATCGGCGCCCTGCCGGGCAAGCTGGTGCAGGCGTTGAAAGACGTCGAAGTGATGAACCCGGTGATCATGCTCGACGAGATCGACAAGATGGGCCAGAGCTACCAGGGCGACCCGGCCTCGGCGTTGCTGGAAACCCTCGATCCGGAACAGAACGTGGAATTCCTCGACCACTACCTGGACCTGCGCCTGGACCTGTCCAAAGTGCTGTTCGTGTGCACCGCCAACACCCTGGATTCAATCCCCGGACCGTTGCTCGACCGCATGGAAGTGATTCGCCTGTCCGGCTATATCACTGAAGAAAAAGTCGCCATCGCCAAGCGCCACCTGTGGCCCAAGCAACTGGACAAGGCCGGCGTGGCGAAAACCAGCCTGTCCATCAGCGACAGCGCGCTCAAGGCCCTGATCGATGGGTATGCCCGCGAAGCCGGGGTGCGCCAGTTGGAGAAACAGCTGGGCAAGCTGGTGCGCAAGGCGGTGGTCAAGCTGATGGACGATCCGCAGCAGGTGATCAAGATCAGCCCCAAGGATCTCGAGGCCTCCCTGGGCATGCCGGTGTTCCGCAATGAGCAGGTGCTGTCGGGCATCGGGGTGATCACCGGTCTTGCCTGGACCAGCATGGGCGGCGCCACCCTGCCGATCGAAGCCACCCGCATCCACACCCTCAACCGGGGCTTCAAGCTCACCGGGCAACTGGGTGACGTGATGAAGGAATCGGCCGAGATCGCCTACAGCTACATCAGCTCGCACCTCAAGCAGTTCGGTGGCGACGCCAAGTTCTTCGACGAAGCGTTCATCCACCTGCACGTACCGGAAGGTGCCACCCCGAAAGACGGCCCGAGTGCCGGCGTGACCATGGCCAGCGCCCTGCTCTCCCTGGCACGTAACCAGGCGCCGAAAAAAGGCGTGGCCATGACCGGTGAACTGACGCTGACCGGGCACGTGCTGCCCATTGGCGGGGTGCGCGAAAAGGTGATCGCCGCACGCCGGCAGAAGATCCACGAACTGATCCTGCCGGAACCCAACCGTGGCAGCTTCGAAGAATTGCCGGACTACCTGAAGGAAGGCATTACCGTGCACTTTGCCAAGCGGTTTGCCGACGTGGCCAAGGTGTTGTTCTGAGGTCTGTGTAGCGCCTGGACGGGCAAGCCCGCTCCCACATCCCTGTGGGAGAGCGGGCTCGCCCGCGATGGCGGCGGCACTGACATCCCAATCCAGGCCTGACGGTCACAATTTGTCTCATCTTCGGTTATGCTCGCCGTTCGTCGCGAATTCCGGAGTGCCTGACTTGATGTCCCCCGCCCGCCTGCTATTGCCCTTGAGCCTTGCCCTGCTGACGGCCTGCGCCTCGCAGCCGAAACAGAACCTGACGGTGGAGCAGCAGAGCCAATGCCCGGTGCAACTGCACACGGGGCAAAACCTGATCCTGACCCTGCCGAGCAACCCGACCACCGGGTATCGCTGGGCGATCCAGGATTCAGCCGGCGGTGTGTTGCGGGCCATCAGCCCCGAGGTCTACACCAACCCGGAAAACAGCGGCCTTGTGGGCAGCGCGGGGCTATCGACCTGGCGCTTCCAGGCGTTCACCAGCGGTAACGGGCGCCTGCGCCTGACCTCACAGCAGCCGTGGGCCCCGGAAGTCGATCCGGTAGACATTTTCGACTGCGCAATCGTGGTGAACTGAACATGGGCTGGCTGATTCTGGCGTTGATGGGTGCTGTCACGTTCCTCTACGGAGTGAGTGTGCATGCCGAGCTGTTGTGCCTGCTGGTCAAGCCGCTGCCGGTACTGGCGCTGTTGGGCTGGCTGCATGATGCACCGCCCAGCGACTATCGGCGCTGGGTCAGCCTGGGCCTGATCTTTTCCCTGCTGGGTGACGTGCTGCTGGCCTGGCCCGGCGACTTGTTCGTGTTCGGCCTCGGCGCGTTCCTGGTGGCCCACCTGGCCTACCTCAAGGCGTACCTGAGCGATTGCCGGCGCCTGGCCCCCGGGCCGTTGCTGCTGGCGCTGCTGGTCGGCGCCCTGCTACTGGGAATCCTGATTGCCCATGGCCTGGGGCCGTTGCTGATTCCGGTGATCGTCTATGGCACGGCCATCAGCGCCATGCTCTGGCGCGCCCTGGCCCGTCTGGGCACCGACGTGCCGAAACGCTCGGCACTGCTGGCCGCCGGCGGCGCCCTGGCCTTCGTGTTCTCCGACAGCGTGATCGGCATCGACCGTTTTGCCCTGCCCTTCGCGGCCGCGCCCTATGTGATCATCCTCAGTTACTGGCTGGGGCAATGGGGCATCGCCGCGTCGGCGTTTCACCAAAGCCACCGCCCGGAACGCGACCTGTAGCAGCTCTCGAGCCCGCGAGGCTGCGTCGACGGCCGCAGGACGTTCGTTCAGGCTGACAATGCCGGGGCTGCTGCGCAACCCAACGCAGCCTGCGGCAGCGGCTACAAGGACGCTGTTTCTTCTGCCAGGGCGCTTTATCAGACAAGGCGCGCATCTGCGCGCCAACTTGGCTAAAATGCCGGCCCTTTCCAATACCGCCGCTGGAACCGCCGTGAGCAAAGAACCCGACCGCCTTTTCGCCCAGCCTTTGGCCCAGGTACCCGACTTCGCCTTTAACGAGGATGTGGTGCGGGTGTTCCCGGACATGATCAAGCGCTCGGTGCCGGGTTACCCGACCATTGTCGAAAACCTCGGCGTGCTCGCGGCGCAGTTTGCCCAGCCGGACAGCGTGCTGTACGACCTGGGGTCATCCCTCGGCGCGGTCACCCAGGCCCTGCGCCGGCATGTGCGCACCGAGGGCTGCCGGGTGATCGCGGTGGACAACTCCGCCGCCATGGTCGAGCGCTGCCGCGAATACCTCAACGGCCAGGACTCGATGTTCCAGGAGCTGCTGCCGGTGGAGGTGATCGAAGGTGACATCCTCGCCCTCGAATTCAAACCGGCCTCGGTGGTGGCGCTGAACTTCACCCTGCAGTTCATCGCCCCCGAACAACGCCTGGCTTTGCTCGGCCGTATCCGTCAGTCGCTGTTGCCCGGCGGGGCGCTGATCCTCTCGGAAAAACTGCGCTTTGCCGATGCCCAGGAGCACCAGTTGCTCGGCGACCTGCACATCGCCTTCAAGCGCGCCAACGGCTACAGCGAACTGGAAATTGCCCAGAAGCGCAGCGCCATCGAAAACGTCATGAAGCCCGACAGCCTCGAAGAACACACCGAACGCCTGCTGGCCGCCGGGTTCTCGAAAGTCGTGCCGTGGTTCCAGTGTCTTAACTTTGCCTCGTTGATTGCCTTGCCATGATTGATCTGTCTCCCCTCGCCCGCCGCCTGGCCGGCACACCGCTGGCCGACTGGGCCAACACCCTGCAAGCGCAACTCGATGTGAAAATGGACAAAGGCCACGGTGACCTGGAGCGCTGGCAAAGCGCGCTGGATGCCTTGCCGAAGATCCAGCCCAGCACGGTCGACCTGCTCAATGGCCTTGCCCTGGACACCGAGTGCGACGACGCCACCCGGGCGCAGATGCGCAGCGCGCTGATGGGCCTGTCGCCGTGGCGCAAGGGCCCGTTCGACCTGTTTGGCGTGCACGTGGACACCGAATGGCGCTCGGACTGGAAATGGTCGCGGGTCGCCCCGCACCTGGACCTTGCGGGCAAACGCATCCTCGATGTCGGCTGCGGCAACGGCTATTACATGTGGCGCATGCTCGGCGCCGGGGCCGACAGCGTGATCGGCGTCGACCCCAACTGGCTGTTCTTCTGCCAGTTCCAGGCGGTGCAGCGCTACCTGTCCGAACCCAATGCCTGGCACCTGCCGTTCCCCTTTGAAGACCTGCCAGCGAACCTGGAAGGCTTCGACACGGTGTTCTCCATGGGCGTGTTCTACCATCGCCGCTCGCCGATCGAGCATTTGCTGGCGCTCAAGGACTGCCTGGTCAAGGGCGGAGAACTGGTGCTCGAAACCCTGGTGATCGAAGGCAACGAGCAGCAGGTGCTGGTGCCGGAAGACCGCTACGCGCAGATGCGCAACGTCTGGTTCCTGCCCTCGGTACCGGCGCTGATGCTGTGGCTGCGCCGCGCCGGGTTCAGCGACGTGCGCTGCGTCGATGTCAGCGTGACCACGATCGAGGAACAACGCGCCACCGAGTGGATGAAGTATCAGTCGCTGAGCGACTTCCTCGACCCGGATGACCACAGCAAGACCATCGAAGGGCTGCCAGCGCCAATGCGCGCGGTGATTGTCGCGAAGAAGTAAGCCAATCCCACACAGTTCGTTGTTTTTTAGCTTGTTGGCTTGGCGCGCCGGGCCTTGAAGAACTCACTCAACACCGTCCCGCACTCCTCGGCCAGGACACCACCTTCATACAACACCCGGTGGTTGAGAAAGCCCTGGGTAAAAAACTGCCCCTGGCTCTGCACGATCCCGGCCTTGGGCTCCAGCGCGCCATACACCACCCGCGCAATGCGGGAATGGACGATCAGCCCGGCGCACATGCTGCACGGCTCCAGCGTCACGTAGAGGGTGCTGCCGGGCAGGCGATAGTTGTTCACGGCCTGGGCGGCAGCGCGGATCGCGACCATCTCGGCGTGGGCGCTGGGATCGCTGCCACTGATCGGGCAGTTGAAGCCGCGCCCGATGATCTCCCCCTCCTGCACCAGCACCGCCCCCACCGGCACCTCGCCGAGGGCGGCACCCTGGGCCGCCAGCAGCAGGGCTTCGCGCATGAAGTGCTGGTCACGGCTGCGGTCGATAATGGCGGTCGGACGAATCTGGCGCATCACTTCACCTCGATCGCGGCCATCAGGCCGGTTTCCATGTGGTCGATCACATGGCAATGGAACATCCACACTCCCGGGTTATCCGCCACCAACGCCACTTGCGCGCGCTCGTTCTTGCCCAGCAGGTAGGTGTCGGTGAAGTACGGGATGACCTTGTGCCGGTTCGAGGCAATGACCTTGAAGCTCATGCCGTGCAGGTGGATCGGGTGCTGGTACTGGGTCATGTTCTTCAATTCGAAAATGTAGCTTTGGCCTAGCTTGAGCGTAGCAATCGGTCGGTCGGCGCAGGTCTTGTCGGTGATGTCCCAGGCCTGGCCGTTGATCTGCCACAGGCTGGGGGGCTTGCCGTTTTCGACATTGACCGAGACCGAACCGACCCACTCGAAATTGAAGTTGAGCTTCTGCGCAGTGGCCATGTCCGGCTCGGCAACCGGGTTGGCGGGCAGCGCCGGCGGCCACTCACCCGGCGCGTCCGTGTTGGCCACCGACCGCAGGGTGCCCAGGCGTACCGGGCCGTTGCGCAGGGACAACTCGGTGCCTGCCGGCGGGGCCTTGATCGCCAGGCAGATGCGCATGCCCGGGCCCAGCCAGTATTCCTTGCCCAGGGGGCGCGGCTGCACCGGGTTGCCGTCCAGCGCGTAGATCTGCGCTTCGACGCCGGGAATATTGATGCGATAGGTCAGGGTGTTATCGAGGTTGAGCAGGCGTACGCGGGTGATCTGCCCGGCGGGCAAGTCGATGACGGGCAACGGCACACCGTTGATGGTCGACAGGCGCCCCGCCGTACCGCCACGGGCGGCTTCCCGGGGGATGCTGAACTCGACAAAGTTGCCTTGTTCATCGATGTGCCAGTTTTTCAGGCTCAGGGTTTGTTCGTACTTGAACCCGGTGGGCTCGCGCTCCTCGACAATCAACGGTCCCACCAGCCCACGGCCCAGCTCTTCGCTGCTGCTGACATGGGGGTGGTACCAGTAGCTGCCGGCATCCGGCACGCGGAACTTGTAGTCGAAATACTCGCCCGGCAGCACCGGCAGTTGCGAGACGTAGGGCACGCCATCCATCTCCAGCGGCAGGCGGATGCCGTGCCAGTGAATGGTGGTCGCCACCGGCAGGTGGTTGATGAAACGCACCCGCAGCCACTCACCCTGGCGCACCCGCAGTTCGGTCCCTGGCGCCGAAGGGCCAAAGGCCCAGGCCTGGGTCTTGTGCCCGGGCACCAGCTCCACGTCCAGCGGCGCGGCAATCAGTTCGTAATCATGACCCGCGTTGGCGTCCGCCACTTTCCCCAGCCAGTAACGCGATGCACCACCGACCCCGACGCCAACCACTGCCAGACCGGCCAGACCACCGAGTATTTGTCGACGGGTAAAGGACATGGACTCAACTACCTCACGTATCTGCCGCAGGCCCAGGGCCCGCAAAAGGCGAATACGATACACCCGCAATTGTGAAAGAAACAGCAAAGCGCACGTGACTACGGGACGCAGGGTGGCCAGGTTGGCGGCTACCCATGAGCTCCCTGCGCGGTCAGTTTGCGGCGCTATCGACTTTTCGAACGCCAATGGTTTTGCGCTCACCGGTTGCGCTGACTTCGTACACGCTCATGACCCACGTGTCGGCGATCACGGTTTCAACCAGGTAATTCTTCTTGGCGTGCGGCGTGAATTGCTGCGCAGCAGGCTGCTCCTTGTCGAACGGCGTAGGCATGGGAATACCGTTCAAGGTAAACGATTTGGCCTTGACCTCCCCTTCCACGTAAACGGTTTTGTCAGCCTCGACCAGCTGACTGATGCTGTCGGTACCACCGGCGATTTTCTTCAGATAAGCCGGTATGCGCTTGAAGTAAGCGGAGTCATAAACCCGATCACCCGCGCTCTGAAATCCAGCATTGGCATAGCCGTACGTGTAACTGACAGGATGATCACCCTCGCCGCCTATGGTTCGGAAAGTCATGCTGGCTTGATGGTCATTCATGACCAGTGGAACTACCGGCTCTGAAGTCAAATCACCCGCCTGGCGGCTACTGCAGCCGGTCATGACAAGCGCGAAAGTGATTGCTAACGGAAAAGCCAAAGAGGTTTTCATTCGATCCCTGAACAAGCTAGAAGTAGGCCTGAGTAGAGCCACTTGCAGAGCCAAAGTTCCTGGAATTGACCCGGCTGTCGATACCCTGACACCGAGCGCAGGTTTTAGTCCCGGCACTGGAGGGACGATCCCGGAGGGCAGTAGGACAGTGCTTGGCGATACACAAAGCTGCCAGAATTTGCCACACCCAAAAAGCCGAAAGCCCGCACTTACGCGGGCTTCAGGGTGTTTCTTGCTAGTGGGTGCCGGTCAGTGCCGGACATCCAATCATTCCCACTCAATAGTCGCCGGCGGCTTGCTCGACACGTCGTAGGTGACGCGGGAGATGCCTTCGATTTCATTGATGATGCGGCCGCTGACGGTTTCCAGCAGTTCGTAAGGCAGGTGTGCCCAACGCGCGGTCATGAAGTCGATGGTTTCCACGGCACGCAGGGCCACGACCCAGGCGTAACGACGGCCATCACCGACCACACCGACCGATTTCACCGGCTGGAACACCACGAATGCCTGGCTGACCTTGTGGTACCAGTCGGCCTTGCGCAGTTCTTCGATGAAGATGTGGTCCGCGCGACGCAGCAGGTCGGCGTATTCCTTCTTCACTTCACCCAGGATCCGCACGCCCAGGCCCGGGCCTGGGAATGGGTGACGGTAGACCATGTCGTACGGCAGGCCCAGTTCCAGGCCCAGACGACGGACTTCGTCCTTGAACAGCTCGCGCAGAGGTTCGACCAGCTTGAGGTTCATTTCTTCCGGCAGGCCGCCCACGTTGTGGTGCGACTTGATCACGTGGGCCTTGCCGCTCTTGGCGCCAGCCGACTCGATCACGTCCGGGTAGATGGTGCCCTGGGCCAGGTACTTGATGTTGTCCAGTTTGTTGGACTGGGCATCAAACACGTCGATGAAGGTACGGCCGATGATTTTGCGTTTCTTCTCTGGGTCGCTTTCGCCAGCCAGGTTGTTGAGGAACTGCTCTTCGGCGTTGGCACGGATCACCTTGACGCCCATGTTCTCGGCGAACATGGCCATCACTTGCTCACCTTCGTGCAGACGCAGCAGGCCGTTGTCGACGAAGACGCAGGTCAGTTGGTCGCCGATGGCCTTGTGCAACAGCGCAGCAACGACGGAAGAGTCGACACCGCCGGACAGGCCCAGCAGTACGTTGTCGGTACCAACCTGGGCACGGATGTTGGCGATGGCGTCTTCGGCGATCTTCGACGGCGTCCACAGGGCTTCGCAACCGCAGATGTCGAGGATGAAGCGCGACAGGATGCGCCCGCCCTGCTTGGTGTGGGTCACTTCCGGGTGGAACTGCACGCCGTAGTAGCCGCGCTCGTCGTTGAACATGCCGGCGATCGGGCAGCTCGGGGTGCTGGCCAGGATGTGGAAGTCTTCCGGCATCTTGGTGACTTTGTCACCGTGGCTCATCCACACGTCGAGGCCGAACAGGCCGTCGGCGTCGATGTGGTCTTCGATGCCGTCGAGCAGGCGGCTCTTGCCGACTACGTCAACGCGGGCATAACCGAACTCACGCAGCTCGGAACCTTCGACCTTGCCACCCAGCTGTTCAGCCATGGTCTGCATGCCGTAGCAGATACCGAAGACCGGCACGCCCAGGTCAAACACCGCTTGCGGGCAGCGCGGGCTGTCGGCGACGTGCACGGACTCGGGGCCGCCGGCGAGGATGACGCCTTTGGGAGCGAACTCGCGAATCGCTTCATCGTCCATGTCGAACGGGTGCAGTTCGCAGTACACGCCGATCTCACGCACGCGGCGGGCGATCAGTTGGGTGTATTGGGAACCGAAGTCGAGGATCAGGATGCGGTGAGCGTGAATGTCGAGGGCCATGATTCAGTCTCGTCTTAGTAATTCAGAAACAGTCTTGATTCAGAAACAACTCGGGGCTGAATAAAACAGCCCCGGTTGCTTGATGATTTGCCTGAAGCCTCAACCTACACGGTAGTTTGGCGCTTCTTTGGTGATCTGCACGTCGTGGACGTGGGACTCGGCCATGCCGGCACCGGTGATCCGCACGAACTCAGGCTTGGTGCGCATTTCTTCGATGTCGGCGCTGCCGGTGTAGCCCATCGAGGAACGCAGACCGCCCATCAACTGGTGAATGATCGCGCTCAGGGTGCCCTTGTACGGGACACGGCCCTCGATGCCTTCCGGAACCAGTTTCTCGGCGCCTGCCGAGGAGTCCTGGAAGTAACGGTCGGAGGAGCCTTGTGCCTGGGACATGGCGCCCAGCGAACCCATGCCGCGATAAGCCTTGTACGAACGGCCCTGGTACAGTTCGATCTCGCCTGGCGCTTCTTCAGTACCGGCGAACATCGAGCCCATCATCACGCAGGAAGCACCGGCCACGATAGCCTTGGACAGGTCACCGGAGAAACGGATGCCACCATCGGCGATCAACGGCACGCCGGTGCCTTCAAGGGCAGCGGCAACATTGGCGATGGCGCTGATTTGCGGCACGCCGACACCCGCGACAATACGGGTGGTGCAGATCGAGCCAGGGCCGATACCGACCTTGACCGCATCCGCGCCTGCTTCGGCCAGGGCCTTGGCAGCGGCGCCGGTGGCGATGTTGCCGCCGATCACCTGGACTTGCGGGAAGTTCTGCTTGACCCAACGCACGCGGTCGATCACGCCTTTGGAGTGACCGTGGGCGGTGTCGACCACCACCACGTCAACGCCGGCGTTGACCAGGGCCGCGACGCGATCACCGGTGTCTTTACCGGTACCGACGGCAGCGCCCACACGCAGACGACCTTGGTCGTCCTTGCTGGCCAGCGGGTAAGCCTTGGCTTTTTCGATGTCGTTGACGGTCATCATGCCTTTGAGGGCAAACTTGTCGTCGACGATCAGCACGCGCTCGATGCGGTGCTTGTGCAGCAGTTCACGCACGTCGTTCTTGTCGGCGCCTTCCTTGACCGTGACCAGGCGCTCTTTAGGCGTCATCACTTCACGGACAGTGGCTTCCATACGGTTTTCGAAACGGACGTCGCGGGAGGTGACGATGCCGACCAGGTCGCCATCGTGCAGCACAGGAACACCGGAGATGTTGTGCAGACCGGTCAGTTCGAGCAGTTCGCGAACGGTGGCGTCAGCCTCGATGGTGATCGGGTCCTTGACCACACCGGCTTCGTAACGCTTGACCTTGCGCACTTCGGCAGCTTGCTGCTCGATGGTCATGTTCTTGTGGATAATGCCGATGCCACCTTCCTGAGCCATGGCGATTGCCAGACGGGCTTCAGTGACGGTGTCCATGGCGGCGGAAACCAGTGGGATATTCAGCTCGATGCCACGGGTAAGGCGGGTCTTCAAACTGACTTCATTAGGCAGTACTTCGGAATAACCGGGCACTAAAAGAATGTCGTCGAAGGTCAGAGCTTCTTGGCTGATACGCAGCATCGCGGGGGCTCCCGAGCGGGAAATTGGAAGCGCGACATTATAGTCAGACACCCCCTGCGGTTCAATGTAAAACTCTGTCTATTATCGACGCAGTGATCGACGGGGGTTGTTGCCGCCTATAACTCGACCTTGACCCAACTGACAGGCAAGTCCAGCCACTCGGCAAATTCGTCGATAAAACTCTGCTTGAACCCGGCCTCGGCCCAATTGTTGAAGATGAAGCCCAGGTTGGAGAACCCGCACTCCTGCAAGAACAGAAAACCATTGATGTCATCTTCGTGCCCACACTCGGGGCAGATGAAGTTGTCGGTGCGCCCAGGCATCCAGTCTTCCAGGCTTTCGAACAATGCCTCGCCCACTTCCTTGCGGCACTCGGCGCAGCCGGCCTCCTCGAGAAAGCCTTTGGCGGGGGTATAGATGCAGCGCTTGGTGATGATCTCCAGGCCATTGATCGGCTCACCGAACGGCAACGCCTGCGGGTGCAGCACCACCTCCCGCGCGCCGGGGGCGATGGCGTGGGCCATGCGATTGCCGGTACGCCCGCAGGTAGTGAGTTGTTCTTCGATGATGTTCTTGCGCACCAGCCACCGCACAATCGCCCGCGCCCGGGGTTCGTGCACCGGCAGGGTGGAGATTTTCGGGACGAGGATGCTTTGCGAGTTCATGGGGCAGGCCTGGTACAAATACTGAAAGATTGACCTGTGGGAGCGAGCCTGCTCGCGATGGCGGCGGATCAGGCAACATCAATGTTGGCTGTATGGCCTCATCGCGAGCAGGCTCGCTCCCACAGGATTTGCGGCCGGCAGCTTAATCCCTGACAGACTCAGGTCAAGTGCTGAAGTAGCGGGTCAGCAAGGCAATCCCGCTGGCCAGCACCAGCCAGGTCACCAACCGCACAAAGGCCTCGCGGGACAACTTCAGGGCCAGGCGGAGGCCGATCCACGATCCCAGCGCCATGGCCGGCAACAGGCACAGGGCCAACAGTAACAAGGGTAGCTCGGCGTAGACCCCGGCGATCAGGAACAGGCTCAGGCGCACCAGGGTGCTGCAACTGATCAGGGCACTTTGCGTGGCGCGGGCGGCGTCCTTGGGCAGGCGGCTGTTGAGGTAAATGGCATATAGAAAGCCGCCACTGCCGAACAACGCACCAAACAAGCCACCGACCGTGCCCATGGGGATCGCCCAACCGGCGGCCAACTGCGTTGGGCGAACCTTCACCCACAGGCTGTACATGGCGTAGGCACTGATGAACAGGCCCATCAACAGCAGCAACAGGTCGGACTTGAGGTTCAGCAGGAAGATCACCCCCAGGGTGCAGCCCAGCGCCATGCACGGCAGCAGGCGTAACAACTCGGGCCTGGCCACGTCACGGCGCGAGGGCAGCAGGTTGCCAAACGCTGCGACAAAATCCAGCAGCACCAGCAAGGGCACGATTTTCGACAGCGGCATGAACAGGATCAGGATCGGCCCCGCCACCAGGGCCGTGCCAAAACCGGCAATGCCAAACACGATATAGGCCAGGCTGATTGCCAGGGCGATGATCAGCCAGTCCGTGGCGCCAAATGGCCATTGTTGCAACAACTCGATCAGGTTCATCAGGGCTTTCCTTGATTTAGCGCTGATCACTTTAGCCAGCCTGCAGCATTGCGACTAATATCTTCCCGACCCTCTATCCATCTCAAAAAGGCATGGCTCGTGCTTTCGACTCGTCAATTGCGTTACTTCGTGGAAATCGCCGAGTGCGGCAGTTTCAGTGCCGCTGCCGAACGTCTGTTCATCGCCCAGTCAGCCCTGAGCCGGCAGATCAAGGACATGGAGAACCGCCTGCAGACCCCGCTGTTCGAACGTACCGCACGCCAGCCACGGCTCACCGCCGCCGGCCAGGCCTTCCTGCCTCGTGCCAGAAGCCTGCTCAGTGAACTGCTCAAGGCCAGTGAGATGGCGACCCAGGTCGGCAACGGCCAACTCGGCACCTTGCGCCTGAGTCACTCCAGCACCGTTCCCATGAGCGGCCGGGTGTTGGGCGGTATCAGCGCTTATCTGGAGCAGCAGACCGATGTGTCGATGGACATCGTCAAGCTGTCCTCCGAGGCCCAGTTGCAGGAACTCGCCGAGGGTCGCCTGGACGTGGGCCTGCTGCGCTTGCCGGTGCTGCGCCAGCGCGAAGGGGTACAGATCATCGAGCTGTATCGCGAACGTTTGCTGCTGGCGGTGCCGCCTGGGCATGCACTGGCGCGCAACACGCCTGAACAGGGCATCGGGCTGGGGCAACTGAAGGAGCTGCCGTTCATCTCCATTCCTCACCCGCAACGCGGCGGCTTGAGTTACCTGTCTGCCGAGCTGTGCATGCGCCAGGGCTTCTTTCCCAAGGCCGCGCGGGTGGTGTCGCGCAAAACCACTCAGTTGCAATTGATCCAGGCTGGGTTCGGCATTGCCCTGCTCCCTGAATCGATGCAGGACATCGCGCCGCCCGACATTCACTTCCTGCCCCTGGCCGACCCGGATTGCTACAGCAGTGTCGCCCTCGCCTGCCGGCAAGATCCCACCGCGCTGGTTCAGCAGTTCGTGGAACACATGAGCCGGCCGGCATAGGGGATCGTGCATTAGGCGCAAGATTGCCTTTATCATGCGCCCCATGATTAAAGATCCCTTTGCAAGACTCGGCCTGGACCGCGAAGTCCTCACCGTCAGCCAACTCAACGGCCGCGCGCGGGTGCTGCTCGAAGACGTGTTCAGCAACATCTGGGTCGAAGGCGAAATCTCCAACCTCGCCCGCCCGGCGTCTGGTCATGTGTATTTCACCCTCAAGGACAGCGGTGCCCAGGTGCGTTGCGCGCTGTTCCGGCAGAACGCCGCGCGGGTGCGCCAGGCACTCAAGGATGGCCTGGCCGTCAAGGTGCGGGGCAAGGTCTCGCTGTTTGAAGGGCGCGGCGACTACCAACTGATTCTCGACACCGTCGAGCCCGCCGGTGAGGGTGCACTGCGCCTGGCGTTCGATGCGCTGAAGGAAAAGCTCAGCGCCGAAGGCCTGTTCAGCGCCGAGCGCAAGGTACCGCTGCCGGCCCACCCGCAGCGCATCGGCATCATCAGCTCGCCCACCGGCGCGGTGATCCGCGACATCATCAGCGTGTTCCGCCGCCGTGCGCCCCAGGTGTCGCTGACCCTGATCCCCACCGCCGTGCAGGGCCGCGAAGCCACCGCGCAGATTGTCCGCGCCCTGCAACTGGCCGACGCCCGGGGCTTCGACGCCTTGATCCTGGCCCGTGGCGGCGGCTCGCTGGAAGACCTCTGGTGCTTCAACGAGGAAGCCGTGGCCCGCGCCGTGGATGCCTGCGTCACGCCGATCGTCAGCGCCGTCGGGCATGAAACCGACGTGTCGATCAGCGACTTCGTGGCGGACGTCCGCGCGCCCACGCCGTCGGCCGCCGCCGAACTGCTGGCACCGGACTCCAGCGACCTGCTGCGCCGGGTCGAAAGCCTGCATCGACGCCTGGTGATGCGAATGCGCGACCGCCTGATGCGCGATCGCTTGCGCCTGGAAGGCATGTCCCGGCGCCTGCGTCACCCGGGTGAACGCCTGCGCCAACAAGCGCAACGCCTCGACGACCTGGACATGCGCCTGCGCCGAGCCTTCGAGCGCAGCCTCAACACCCGCCGTGAACGCTTGATCCGCCTGGAAACCCGCCTCGCCGGGCAACATCCGGGGCGGCAACTGGCATTGCTGCGCCAGCGCCTGGACAGTTTTGCCGAACGCCTGCCCCGGGCCATGCGTGAAGGGCTCAAGTCGCGGCGCCTGCTGTTGCAAAGTCAGGTCCAGACCCTGCAAGTGGTCAGCCCGCTGGCGACCCTGGCCCGTGGCTACAGCATTTTGCTCGATGAACGCGGCAATGCGATCCGCAGCGCCGGGCAAACCCATACCGGCCAGCGCCTGACAGCCAGGCTGGGCGAAGGCCAATTGCAGGTGCGGGTCGAAGACAATCACCTGACACCTGTCACCCTTTCTTTACTGGATTGATCGATGCCGCGTTTTTTTGCTCCGCTGCTGCTGTTATGCCTGACCTTCAACGCCCACGCCGACAGTTACATCACCCGCCTGCTGAACAAGCCGGTACCCGGCGGTGTGGCGGTGGTCGACCTCGGCCCTGCGGCACAGGCGCCCAAAGCCAGCTACCAGGGCAAGCCGGTGCTGGTGGTCAAGGAACAGAACAATTGGCTGGCCATTGTCGGGGTGCCCCTGACCGTCAAGCCGGGGACCCAGCGAATCAGCAGCGCGGGACGCAACTTGAGCTTTACGGTGGGTAACAAGAAGTACCCGGAACAACGCATCACCCTGAAAAACACCCAGCAGGTCAATCCCAACCCGGCCAACCTCAAGCGCATCGAGGCCGAACTGGCCGAGCAGATCCAGGCGTACCGCACCTTCAGCCCGAACATCCCGAGCAACCTGCTGCTGGACAAACCGGTCAACGGACCACTGTCGAGCAAGTTCGGCGTACGCCGTTTCTTCAACGGTGAAGAGCGCAATCCCCACTCAGGCCTGGACTTCGCCGTCCCGGCCGGGACCCCGGTCAAGACCCCGGCCAATGGCAAGGTGATCCTGATTGGTAACTACTTCTTCAACGGCAATACCGTGTTCGTCGACCACGGCCAGGGCTTCATCAGCATGTTCTGCCACCTGTCGAAAATCGACGTGAAGCCCGGCCAGTCGCTGGCACGTGGTGCCGTGGTCGGCAAGGTCGGCGCCACCGGCCGCGCGACCGGTCCGCACATGCATTGGAATATCAGCCTGAATGATGCGCGGGTTGACCCGGCGATTTTCATTGGGGCATTCCAGCCCTGATGCATGGGCGAGGCTAGCGGCCTCATCGCGGGCCGGGCGGCGCTCCGCTTGCCCGCGATGACAATTCCAAAGACAGCGAAGAAGCACCCTGAACCGCCAGCCTTCAATTGCGCATTGCTCCAACCCTACGCAAACATCCAGATAATTTTCAAAACAACCCGCAATAAAATCTCGATAAAAGTGGCTTTTCGAGTATTCCTATCAAAGTTTTCCGACTGCTTGCCATCTTTTCCCGTCGCGGTTAGGGTTGAAGGCATGAAAACCTCTCACACCCTCATTCAGCTTCGCCAGCACCGCAGCCTGTGCCTCGTCAGCGCACGACTGCCGGGCTGAATCGCAGCGCCTCGCCCCAAGATTTATCCAACGCAACAGTGATCCACCGGCAGGCCGCCTCTTTTCGGCCAACAACAGAATAAGGATTCCCAGATGAGCATGCTCAAAGACCCGTCTTCGAAATACCGCGCGTTCCCGACCATCGACATTCCTGATCGCACCTGGCCGTCGAAGACCATCACGTCCGCGCCGATCTGGTGCAGCTCCGACCTGCGCGATGGCAACCAGTCGCTGATCGAGCCGATGGATGCGGTGAAAAAGCTGCGCTTCTGGAAAACCCTGGTCCAGGTGGGCGTGAAGGAAATCGAAGCCTCCTTCCCGGCCGCTTCGCAAACCGATTTCGACTTCGTGCGGACCTTGATCGAAGACGGCCACATCCCGGACGACACCACCATCCAGGTGTTGACCCAGGGCCGTGAAGACTTGATCGCCCGCACTTTCGAATCCCTGCGTGGGGCGAAAAAGGCCATCGTTCACCTCTACAACGCCACCTCCCCGTCCTTCCGCCGGATCGTCTTCAATCAGGACAAGGACGGCATCAAGGAAATCGCGGTCAGCGCGGCCAAGCTGTTCGTCAAGTACGCCGCCCAGCAGCCAGAGACCGAGTGGACGTTCGAATACTCGCCAGAGACCTTCAGCGCCACTGAGCTGGAGTTCGCCAAGGAAGTCTGTGACGCGGTGATCGAGGTCTGGAACCCGACGCCGGAACACAAGATGATCCTCAACCTGCCTGCCACCGTCGAGTGCGCCACGCCGAACATCTACGCCGACCAGATCGAGTGGTTCGGCCGCCACATCAACCGTCGTGACAGCGTGCTCATCAGCCTGCACACCCACAACGACCGTGGCACTGGCGTTGCCGCCACCGAGCTGGGCCTGATGGCCGGCGCCGACCGTGTCGAAGGCTGCCTGTTCGGCAACGGCGAGCGCACCGGTAACGTCGACCTGGTCACCGTGGCCTTGAACCTCTACACCCAGGGCGTGAACCCTGAGCTGGACTTCTCCGACATCGACGGCGTGCGCAAAGTCGTCGAAGAGTGCAACCAGATTGCCGTACACCCACGTCACCCGTATGTCGGCGACCTGGTGCACACCGCGTTCTCCGGCTCCCACCAGGATGCCATCCGCAAGGGCTTCGCCCAGCAGCAGCCGGACGCCCTGTGGGAAGTACCGTACTTGCCGATCGACCCGGCCGACATCGGTCGCAGCTACGAGGCGGTGATCCGCGTCAACAGCCAGTCCGGCAAGGGCGGGATCGCCTACCTGCTGGAACAGGAATACGGCATCAACTTGCCGCGCCGCATGCAGATCGAGTTCAGCCAGGTAGTGCAACGCGAGACCGATCGCCTGGGCCTCGAGATGACCGCCCAACAGATCCACGCCCTGTTGCACAGCGAGTACTTGCAGGCCAACACCCCGTACGCGCTGGTCAGCCATCGCCTGCAGGAAGAAAACGGCCACAGCGCCGTGGAAGTGGAAGTCTCGAGCAAGGGCCAGGGCGAAACCAACCTGCACTGGCGCGGCAAGGGCAATGGCGCCCTGGAAGCCCTGGTGGCCGGTTTGCCGATCCCGGTGGAGATCATGGACTACAACGAACACGCCATCGGCGCCGGCACCAATGCCAAGGCCGCGGCCTACATTGAACTGCGAGTGAACGGCGAACGTGCGGTGCATGGCGTGGGCATCGATGAAAACATCACCACCGCCAGCTTCAAGGCCCTGTTCAGCGCGCTGAACCGCTCCCTGAGCCAGCCACAGGCCAAAGCGGCGTAACAGGCTGAGCGCAAGACAAAAGGCCCCGCGGTGAGAACCTCGGGGCCTTCTTATTTGCCTGATGTTTATGCGCCAGTAGGAGGTCCGCCATCGCGAGCAGGCTCGCGATGACGGTCTGTCAGGCAACAATCAACTCAGGTGAACTCAAAGGTATCGGCATCCAGGTTCGCCGGGAATCGCGTGCGGTAGGCGGCCAGTTCGGCCGCGTCGAGCACCACCTGGAACACCCCATCGGCCTCGCCGGCGCTGAGCAGGGTCTCGCCCTGGAAGTCCAGCACCTGGCTGTCGCCGGTGTAGGCAAAGCCCTTGCCATCGGTACCCACGCGGTTCACCGCCGCGACGTAGCACAGGTTCTCGATGGCCCGGGCCGGCAACAGGCGATTCCAGTGCTGGCGGCGCGCGCCCGGCCAGTTGGCGGTGTACAGCAGCAGGTCGGTGTCCTGGGGATCGCGACTCCACACCGGGAAGCGCAGGTCGTAGCAAATCAACGGGCGTATGCGCCATCCCTTGAGTTCGAACTGCACCTGGCGCTCGCCGGGCGTGAAGTGATTGTGTTCGCCCGCCATGCGGAACAGGTGACGCTTGTCGTAGTGCCAGACTTCACCATCGGGCCGCGCCCACAGCAGGCGGTTGCGATGGCTGCCATCGGCGGCCTGGACGATGATGCTGCCGGTGATCACTGCATCCAGCTTCGCCGCCTGGGCCCGCAGCCATTTGCTGGTCGGGCCGTTTTCCGCTTCGGCGAGGGTGGCCGATTCCATGGAAAAACCCGTGGTGAACATCTCCGGCAGGATGATCAGGTCCGCGCCGAGCGCCTGTTCCAGCAACAGTTCGAAGTGTTCGAAGTTCGCCTGGCGGTCGTGCCAGGCCAGCGTGGTCTGGATCAGTGCCAGGTTGAGGTTGGGTAGATTGCTCAGATCACGCATAGTTTTTCCGCCGCCTCACGCAGCGTCTCCTCTCGCTTGGCAAAACACAGGCGCACCAGGCGTTGTTCCTGCGGTGGGTTCTGGTAGAACACCGACACCGGAATAGCGGCCACGCCGTGCTCACGGGTCATCCAGACGGCCATGTCGACATCGTTCAGGTCCGGGCGAATCTGCGAGTAATCGACCAGTTGGAAATAAGTCCCGGTGACCCGGGTAAAGCTGAATCGCGATGGCAGCAGCAGATCGCAGAACAGGTCACGCTTGCCCTGATAGAAGGCTGGCAGTTGTTCGACGTGTTCCGGATGGGCCGCCATGTAGTCGGCCAGCGCGTACTGCAATGGGGTCACGCCGCAGAAGCTGACGTACTGGTGCACCTTGCGCAGCTCTGCCGTGAGGGCCGGTGGCGCCACCACGTAGCCGGTCTTCCAGCCGGTGACGTGGTAGGTCTTGCCGAACGAGCTGACCACAAAGGCCCGTTGATACAGCTCTTGATGGGCCAGCACGCTGGCATGGGGCACGCCGTCGTACACCAGGTGCTCATAGACCTCGTCGCTGACCAGGTAGATGTCGCGGTCACGGATCAGTTCGGCCAACTGCTCAAGCTCGGCGCGGGAAATCAGCGCACCACTGGGGTTGTGCGGCGAGTTGAGGATGATCATTCGCGTACGCGGGCTGAGCGCATCCTTGAGGGCCTGGAAATCGATCGCGAAGTCGTTCGCCGCCAGTTGCACATGCACGCAGCGTCCGCCGGCCAGGGCGACCGAGGGCTCATAGCTGTCATAGGCCGGGTCAAAGACGATGACCTCGTCACCGCTGTGGATCACCGCCTGGATCGCGCAGAAGATCGCCTGGGTGGCACCCGGGGTGATTGTCACCTCGTCTTCGGCATCAACGCTGACCCCATAGCTGCGGGCGATCTTCGCCGCCACTTGCTGGCGCAATGCCGGCAGGCCTGTCATGGGGCAATACTGGTTGTGTCCATTGGCCACGTGCCACCCCAGTGCATCGCGCAGGGCTTGCGGGCCGTCGAAATCGGGGAAGCCCTGGGACAGGTTGAGCGCGCCGCTCGAAGCCGCGAGCTGGGACATCTGGGTGAAGATAGTGATGCCGACATTCGGCAACTTGCTGGTGATCATCAAGTGTTCCCTACTGGACGCTCGCGCTGACAACGGCGCGGGAGAGCCCGAGGATAGCGCAAACACCAGACACGAAAAAGGGCGCCCGCAGGCGCCCTTTCCGATGTTGCACAGCAGCGGCAATCAACGCTTGTCGCGGCGTTTCTTATCGGCTTTCTTGTGGTGCGACATCAAACGACGCTTCTTGTTGACCTGACGGTCGGTGAGCGTGTTCTTGTTCGCCTCGTACGGGTTCTCGCCACCCTTGAACTCGATGCGGATCGGCGTACCAACCAGCTTCAGCACACGGCGGTAGGTGTTTTCCAGGTAACGCACGTACGAGTTCGGAACCTTCTCGACCTGGTTACCGTGGATCACGATCAGCGGCGGGTTGGCACCCCCCAAGTGGGCGTAGCGCAGCTTGATCCGGCGGTTGTTGACCATCGGCGGCGCGTGCTCGCCAACGGCGTCTTCGAGGATCTGGGTCAGGCGGTTGGTCGGCCAGCGAGTGATCGCCGACTTGAACGAGTTCTGTACCGACTGGTACAGGTTGCCCACGCCAGTGCCGTGCAGGGCCGAGATGAAGTGGATGTCGGCGAAGTCGACGAAGAACAACCGACGCTCCAGCTCGATCTTCACGAAGTCACGCTCCGACGACGTCATGCCGTCCCACTTGTTCAGCGCGATGACGATGGCGCGACCGGCCTCCAGGGCAAAGCCCAGCAGGTTCAGGTCGTGGTCGACCACACCTTCACGGGCGTCCATCACAAAGATCACCACGTTGGCGTCTTTGATCGCTTGCAGGGTCTTGACCACCGAGAACTTTTCGACTTCCTCGTTGATCTTGCCGCGCTTGCGCACACCCGCGGTGTCGATCAGCGTGTACTTCTCGTCGTTACGCTCGAACGGGATGTAGATACTGTCGCGAGTCGTGCCCGGCTCGTCGTAGACGATGACTCGGTCTTCGCCGAGCATGCGATTGACCAGGGTCGACTTGCCGACGTTCGGCCGACCGATGATGGCGATCTTGATGCCATCTTTTTCGCTCGGGCCAGGAATCCGTACCGCTTCTTCGCCTTCGGCGACGTTGGCGTTCAGATCCTCTTCTTCGGTGTCACGCGGGAATTCGGCGAGGGCGGCTTCCAGCAGGGTGTTGACACCGCGACCTTGTGCACCGGCAACGCCAATGGCGTGGCCCATGCCCAGGGGAGCAAATTCAGCACGGGCCATTTCCGGATCGATGTTGTCGATCTTGTTGGCGACCAACAGGGAGCGTTTGTTGCGCTTGCGCAAGTGCTCGGCAATCATCTGGTCAGCGGCGGTGAAACCCGCCTTGGCGTCTACCAGGAACAGAACGACATCGGCTTCTTCGATGGCCAGCAGCGACTGCTCGGCCATCTTTTCGTCCATGCCGTGTTCGTCACCGGAAATACCGCCGGTGTCGACCAGGATATAGGAGCGCCCTTGCCACTTTGCCTCACCGTATTGGCGATCACGGGTCAGACCGGAAAGGTCGCCGACAATAGCGTCGCGGCTTTTGGTCAGGCGGTTGAACATGGTGGATTTGCCGACGTTCGGTCGGCCCACCAGGGCGATTACGGGAACCATGCGGCTCTCCACTTCGTTATTTCAGAAAATACAAAAGCCGCTGCGAGGCAGCGGCTGGTGCTCGGGGGCAGCACTGTGGGAGCGAGCTTGCTCGCGAAAAACGTTACAACACCACGTATCTACAGGCTCTACGCGTCATCGTTGACGTCCATCGCGAGCAAGCTCGCTCCCACAGGTGAAGCCGCCTGGGGGTTCAACCCCAAGCATAGTTCTTACTTGATGGTCAGCGCTTCCAGTTTGCCGCTGTTGCCATACACATAAATCGTGTCACCCACCACCAGCGGACGGGCACGAAGGCCGTCGCTGTCGATGCGTTCACGGCCGACGAAACGGCCATCCACCTGACTCAACAGGTGCAGGTAACCTTCCAGGTCACCGACTGCAACGTAGCTGGAGAACACTTCCGGGGCCGACAGTTGACGACGGGCCAGCGAATCGTTGCTCCACAAGGCTGTGGTGGAACGTTCGTCGACGCCTTCAACGGTACCCGAAGACAGACTCACATAAACGTTGCCGAAACCTTGAGCGACACCGGCGTAGCTGGAGGCATCACGCTGCCACAGCTGACGACCGCTCTCCAGGTCCAGTGCCGCAACGCGACCCTGGTAGCTGGCGACATACAGGGTGCCGCCGGACAACAGCAGGCCACCGTCGATGTCGACTACGCGATCCAACTCGGAACGGCCCTGCGGGATCGCTACACGCGTTTCCCACATCGGCACGCCGTTGTTGATGTTCAGCGCCACCACTTTACCGGTCGACAGACCGGCCAGCGCCAGGCGGTTGGTCACGATCGGCGCACTGGTGCCACGCAGGGTCAGGACCGCCGGGGTGCTGTCGTACAACCAACGCTGGTTGCCGGTGGCGGCGTCCAGGCCGATCAGGCGATCGTCCTGGGTTTGCACCACGACCACATCACCGTTGTTGGCAGGCGGGGCCAGCACTTCGCTGGTGACCCGGGCACGCCATTTTTCTTCACCGTTGATGGCGTCCAGGGCAATCACTTCACCCTTGAGGGTACCGACCATGACCAGCCCGTAACCCACGCCCACGGCGCCGGAAACTGGCAGCTCGAGGTCTTTCTCCCACTTGACGTCACCGTTGCCGCGATCCATCGCCATGACCGTGCCATTCACGTCACCGGCATAGATGGTATCGCCGTCGATGGCCGGCACCAGCATGTTGTAGGTTTCGCCCTGACCGTCACCGATCGAACGACTCCACTGCTTTTGCAGGACCACTTCTTCCTTGAAGTCGACCAGTTCGGCCGGTGGCAGTTCTTTTTTGCTGTTGCTGCTGCAACCCGCGGCCAGGACGGCCAGAGCCAGCAATGCTGCATGTTTCCAACGAATCACGTCACGCATCCCCTTTGGCCAGGTCGTCCAGCTTGATTTGTAGGCCACCGACTGCCGCTTCATCCGACAGCGCCGCCTTGGCTTTCTGGTAGGCCGCATGGGCTTCGTCGGTACGACCCAACTGGACCAGCAGGTCACCCTTGAGTTCCTCGCGAGTGGCCAGGAAGGCCTTGTCCGCATCGCCTTCGAGCAGCTTCAGGGCTTCGTCGGTCTTGTTCTGCGCCGCCAGCACCTGGGCCAGACGCTGACGCGCCACTTCGCCCAGGGTCGGGTTGACTGGCTTGTCGGCCACGGCCTTGAGTTCGTTGGCAGCGTCGTCGAGCTTACCGCTGTCGACCGCAACCTTGGCCACGAACAGGCGACCGTACTGCGCGTAGGCAGTACCACCGAACTCGCTGTTGAGCTTGTTGGCGAGGTCCGCAACACGGGCCGCGTCAGGCTTGCCGTCCGGGGTCAGCGTGGTTTCCAGCAGTTGCTGGTAGAGCATCGAGGCGCCTTGCGACTGGTTGCTCTGATACTTCTGGAACGCCTGCCAGCCGAACACGATGACCAGCGCCAACAGGCCGCCAGCGACCAGGGGTTTACCGTTGCGCGTCCACCAGTCCTTCAAATCCGCCAGCTGTTCATCTTCGGTACTCGACACCCCAATACTCCTTATTCGCTAAATCGGCTGTTTGACAGCTTCAACCCTGCACGACGCAGGTGGCCAGGTGAGCGGCAAGCGCGTCCCAGGCAATGCTTTGTTGTTCGCCCTGGCCACGCAGGGGTTTGAAACCTACCACTTGCTGGGCCATCTCGTCGTCACCGAGGATCAGTGCATACAGCGCACCGCTCTTGTCGGCTTTCTTGAACTGGCTTTTGAAGCTGCCGGCGCCGGCGTTCACTTGCAGGCGCAGGTTGGGCAACTGGTCACGCACCCGCTCGCTCAGGGTCAGGGCGGCCAGTTCGGCAGCCTCGCCGAAGGCGCACAGGTAGACGTCGACCTGCCGGGAAATCTCTTGCGGGATCTGCTCCAGGGTTTCCAGCAGCAACACCAGGCGCTCGATGCCCATGGCGAAACCCACGCCGGTGGTCGGCTTGCCGCCCATCTGCTCGACCAGACCGTCGTAACGGCCGCCCGCGCACACGGTGCCCTGGGCGCCGAGCTTGTCGGTGACCCACTCGAATACGGTCTTGCTGTAGTAGTCCAGCCCGCGTACCAGCTTGGGATTGATCACATAAGGAATGCCGGCGGCGTCCAGGCGGGCCTTGAGGCCTTCGAAGTGCGCGCGCGATTCGTCATCCAGGTAGTCGGCCATCTTCGGTGCGTCGACCAGTACCGCCTGGGTATCGGCGTTCTTGGTGTCGAGCACGCGCAGCGGGTTGGTCTTGAGACGACGCTGGCTGTCTTCGTCCAGTTGGTCCAGGCGCGCCGAGAGGTACTCGACCAGCGCCTCGCGGTAACGCCCACGGGACTCGCTGGTGCCCAGGCTGTTGAGCTCGAGCTTGACCGCGTCGCGGATCCCCAGCTCGCCCCACAGGCGCCAGGTCAGCACGATCAGCTCGGCGTCGATGTCCGGACCGTCGAGGTTGAACACTTCGACACCAATCTGGTGGAACTGGCGATAGCGGCCTTTCTGTGGACGCTCGTGGCGGAACATCGGGCCGATGTACCAGAGTTTCTGTACCTGGCCACCGCCGGTGATGCCGTGCTCCAGCACAGCCCGCACGCAGGCTGCGGTGCCTTCGGGACGCAAGGTCAGGGAATCGCCGTTGCGGTCCTCGAAGGTGTACATCTCTTTTTCGACGATATCGGTCACTTCACCGATAGAGCGCTTGAACAGCTCGGTGAACTCGACGATCGGCATGCGGATCTGCTTGTAACCGTAGTTATCCAGCAGACGCGAAACGGTGCCTTCGAAATAACGCCACAGTGGGGTCTGTTCGGGCAGGATGTCGTTCATGCCACGGATGGCTTGCAGAGACTTGCTCACAAAAATTCCTTAATTCGGTTGATCAGCCGCGAGCGATCAGCGCTGCGTCGGCTTCGACCTTTTCGGCCGCCTTCTGGCGGATCAGCCGTTCCAGCTCATCCACCAGATTGTCATTCGTCAGTTTCTGCGCCGGCTTGCCGTCGATGTAGATCAGGTTCGGCGTGCCGCCAGTGAGGCCGATGTGGGCCTCCTTGGCTTCGCCAGGACCGTTGACCACGCAGCCGATGACCGCAACATCCAGCGGCACCAGCAGATCTTCGAGGCGCCCTTCCAGCTCGTTCATGGTCTTGACCACATCGAAGTTCTGCCGCGAGCAGCTCGGGCAGGCGATGAAGTTGATGCCACGGGAACGCAGGTGCAGGGACTTGAGGATGTCGTAGCCGACTTTCACTTCCTCGACGGGATCAGCCGCCAGCGAGATGCGGATAGTATCGCCAATCCCTTCGGCGAGCAGCATACCGAGGCCCACCGCGGATTTCACTGTGCCTGAACGCAATCCACCGGCCTCGGTGATGCCCAGGTGCAACGGCTGGACGATTTCCTTGGCCAGCAAGCGGTAGGCTTCGACGGCCATGAACACGTCGGAGGCCTTCACGCTGACCTTGAAGTCCTGGAAATTCAGGCGCTCAAGGTGCTCGACGTGGCGCAAGGCCGACTCCACCAGCGCCGCCGGCGTTGGCTCGCCATATTTCTTTTGCAGGTCTTTTTCCAGGGAACCGGCGTTGACCCCGATACGGATCGGGATCCCACGGTCGCGGGCGGCATCGACCACCGCACGCACGCGGTCTTCACGACCGATGTTGCCCGGGTTGATCCGCAGGCAGTCGACACCCAGTTCAGCGACCCGCAGGGCGATCTTGTAGTCGAAGTGAATGTCGGCCACCAGCGGCACCTTCACCAACTGCTTGATCCGACCGAAGGCTTCAGCAGCATCCATGTCCGGGACGGAAACCCGCACGATGTCGACGCCAGCGGCTTCCAGACGGTTGATCTGGGCCACGGTGGCGGCAACATCGTTGGTGTCGCTGTTGGTCATGCTCTGCACAGCGATAGGCGCATCACCGCCCACCGGTACCGAACCGACCCAGATCTTGCGGGATTCGCGACGTTTGATTGGAGATTCGCCGTGCATGACTTATTGACCCAACTTCAGGCGAGCAGTCTCGCCACTGGTGAACGGAGCTACATCGACAGCCTGTCCGTTGTAGCTGACTTGCGCGCCGCGGGCAAAGCCCAGGCGGACGGCAAAGGGTGGCTTGCCGCTGACGTCGACGGTTTCGCCCTTGCGTTTCAGACCGCTGAACAGCACTTTGCCATTGCCGTCGGAAACCTGCGTCCAGCAGTCGGACACATACTGGATCCGGACCTGGCCAGAGCCGGCCACCGGCGTGGTTGCCACCGGGGCAGGCGCAACAGGCACTACCGGCGCGCTGACCACGGGTGCCGGTGCCACGGGCGCAACCGGGGCAACTGGCGCTGCCGGAGTGGCTGGCACGGCAACCGCAGGCGCGGCAGGTGTTGCCACCGGGGCCTGGGAAGTTTCCGCGCTCGGGGCCACGGAGGCACCCTCAGGCAAGGTCAGCGGGGTGGTGCTTTCGGTCTGGGCTTCGACGACGGCCTGGTCTTCCGGCTCGTCCAGCGGATGGATCTGGGTGGTGCCGTCGGCGCCTTCGACTTCGACGTGCTCCGGGTTCAGGCCGATCAGGTCCTTGGTGCGCAGCGAGGTTTGATCCTGCCACCAGACAAAACCGCCACCCACGACCGCAATCAGCAACAGCAGGCTGACAATGCGCAGGATGGTATGGGAAATACGGCTGGGCTCCTCGATACGTCCCAGGCTATGAACGTTGCTGCCCTGGGCGTCGGTGCCGGTGTGCTGGTCGAACTGCTGGACCAGGATGGCCTGGTCCATGCCGAGCAATTTGGCATAGGCACGGATGTAGCCACGGGCAAAGGTATGCCCTGGCAACTTGTCGAACGCGCCAGCTTCCAGGTTACCCAGGGAAATCACGGTGAGATTGAGCTTTACCGCCACTTCAGCCAACGACCAACCATTGCTTTCGCGGCCCTGACGCAAGGTCTCTCCGGGGTTTACGCGAGTCGCTGCTACAACTTCGGGATGCGCCGCTTTCATCATTGCTCCGACAGGTATTGCTGATATTCCGGCGTACCGGGATAGAGTCGTTTTAATTGCAGGCCCAGACTGGCGGCCTTGTCGCGATCTTCGAACACACTGGCCAGCCGAACGCCGAGCCATAGACTACGTGCATTTTGCTCGGCGAGCAGGCTAAAACGGTCGTAATAGTCACGCGAGGGCACATAATGCCTGTCTTCGAAGGACAACTCAGCCATTTCCAGCAACGCCCGTGGTTGCTGGCGGTTCAGGCGCAGGGCTTTTTCCAGCTGTTGCCGGGCCAGATCACGCTCGCCGAGCATCGCGGCCGTCATGCCCAGGTTCTCGAAGACCCGCGAACGTTCAGGATAAAGGCTATCGGCAGCGGCCTGTTGAAAGCGCTCGTAGGCTTCTTTGTAACGTTTCTCTTCAAAGAGAAAGCTGCCGTAGTTGTTGAGGATCCGCGCATTGCCCGGGCGGGCTGCGAGGGCCTTGCGAAAGTGCTGCTCGGCCAGTTCCGGCTCCATTTCCATCTGGAACACCAAGCCCAGGGCGGCGTTGGCATCGGCGTCATTGCTGTCGAGTTCCAGGGCTTTGCGCAGCGGGACTTTCGCCTGCTCGGTCATGCCCTGGCGCAGGTAGCCCATGCCCAACTGCACATAGGCTACTCGCGCCTCGTCACGGCCCTTGCTGGTCTGCATTGGATTGAAATCACCCGATGAGACGCAGCCAGCCGAGAGGCTGGCCAACAGCAGGAGCAGCGCAACGCGCAGGGACATAGAGATCCTCTCTTAGGTACGATTCGCAGCGTCTTGCGCCAGATCGCTGTCGGCGTTCAATTCCCGCACAGCAATGTAACGTTCGCTACGGCGGGTGCGATCCAGCACCTGCCCGACCAATTGACCACAAGCGGCATCGATGTCTTCGCCGCGGGTGGTGCGCACGGTGACGTTGAAACCAGCGTGATGCAGTTGATCCTGGAAACGCCGGATAGCGTTGTTGCTCGGCCGCTCGTAACCGGAATGCGGGAACGGGTTGAACGGGATCAGGTTGATCTTGCACGGGATGTTCTTGAGCAACTCGATCATTTCCACCGCGTGTTCGACCTTGTCATTGATGTCTTTGAGCAAGGTGTACTCGATGGTCAACACACGTTTTTCGCCCAGGGACGACATGTAGCGCTGGCACGACTCGAGGAGCATCTTAAGCGGATACTTCTTGTTGATCGGTACCAATTGGTTACGCAATGCGTCGTTGGGTGCGTGCAGCGACAACGCCAGGGACACGTCGATGTGCTTGGACAGCTCGTCGATCATCGGCACCACGCCGGAGGTCGACAGGGTCACGCGGCGCTTGGAGATGCCGTAGCCCAGGTCGTCCATCATCAGGTGCATGGCAGCGATGACGTTGTCGAAGTTCAGCAGCGGCTCACCCATGCCCATCATCACCACGTTGGTGATGGCACGGTCGGCGGTCGCCGGGATGCTGCCAAACGATTTATTGGCAATCCACACCTGGCCGATGACTTCGGCGGCGGTGAGGTTGCTATTGAAGCCTTGCTTGCCGGTGGAGCAGAAACTGCAGTCCAGGGCACAGCCTGCCTGGGACGAAACGCACAAGGTGCCGCGTTTGCCCTGGGGAATGTACACGGTCTCGACACAGCTGCCGGACGCCACGCGCACCACCCACTTACGGGTGCCGTCGCTGGAAATGTCCTCGCTGACCACTTCGGGACCGCGAACTTCGGCAATGGCCTTGAGCTTGTCGCGCAGGGCCTTGCTGACGTTCGTCATGGCGTCGAAATCGTCGACGCCAAAGTGGTGAATCCATTTCATTACCTGACCGGCACGGAAACGCTTCTCCCCGATTGAGTCGAAGAATTTTTCCATTTCCAGCTGAGTCAGACCCAGCAGGTTAGTTTTAACAGTCGATGTAGTCATGGATTCACCTTCACTCTTAAGCCAATGCTTAGCGAGTGGTTACTTCAGTAGCTGCGAAGAAGTACGAGATTTCGCGAGCAGCAGCGGCTTCGGAGTCCGAACCGTGTACAGCGTTGGCGTCGATGGAATCAGCGAAGTCAGCGCGGATGGTGCCGGCAGCAGCTTCTTTAGGGTTGGTAGCGCCCATCAGCTCACGGTTCAGAGCGATAGCGTTTTCGCCTTCCAGAACCTGTACAACAACAGGGCCGGAGATCATGAAGGCAACCAGGTCGCCGAAGAAACCACGAGCGCTGTGCTCAGCGTAGAAGCCTTCGGCTTCAGCTTTGGACAGTTGCTTGAGTTTCGAAGCTACAACGCGCAGGCCAGCTTTTTCGAAACGAGTGGTGATCTCGCCGATAACGTTTTTTGCAACAGCGTCAGGCTTGATGATGGAGAAAGTACGTTGAACAGCCATGGTGTAACTCCAGAAACGGTAATTTGCGAAAAATTAAACCCGCGAATTATACGCGGGTTCTTTGGTATTGCCTAACCTGCGGCGAGCTTCAGTCGCGCTCTTCGATCCAGTGGGCCTGAATGGCCTCCAGAATCTTTTCCCCGCAGTGCTCGGGCTTGTCGTCAAACTCGGGCAATTCCATGACCCACTTGCGTAGATCGACGAAATTGACCGACATTGGATCTACATCCGGCTTGCTTTCCGCCAGCTGGATCGCGATTTCCAGTACATCAGTCCACTTCAGACTCATGACAATTCCTTGAATCAGTGCGGCGCTTCGGCAGCGTGGTTGAGCGAATACTTCGGAATCTCGACGGTCAGGTCTTCGGTGCCGACCTTGGCCTGACAGGCCAGGCGGGACACAGGCTCCAGACCCCAGGCCCGATCAAGATAGTCCTCTTCCAGCTCGTCGGCCTCTTCCAGCGAGTCAAAACCCTCACGAATCAGGCAGTGGCACGTGGTGCAGGCGCAGACGCCACCGCAGGCGCTTTCCATCTCGATATGGTGTTCGTGTGCCAGATCGAGAATAGAAGTGCCGGGCTCAGCCTCGACAACCATGCCGTCCGGGCAGAACTTCTCGTGTGGCAGAAAAATGACCTGCGGCATCAGATATCCTCGATTTCATTCAGATTGCGCCCCGACAGAGCGGCCTTCACCGTCTGGTCCATGCGGCGGGCAGCAAAAGCGTCGGTCACTTGCGACAGACGCTTGGTCTGCTGCTCGATGGCGTAACCATCAGTACCTTTCATCAGTTCGATCAGTTCCTGCACCTGCATGTCGATGACCATGCGCTCTTCGGCGTCGAGCAAGCGCTCGCCATCCGCCTCCAGAGCACCCTGCACAGCCTCGACCAGGCGCTGGGCATCAACCTGCTGCTCGCGCAGGACGCGGGCAACCTTGTCATCATTGGCGTGCTGGAACGAATCCTTGAGCATCTTGGCAATTTCGCCGTCGGTCAGACCGTAGGACGGCTTGACCTGGATGCTCGCCTCCACGCCCGAACCCAGCTCGCGTGCCGACACGCTGAGCAGGCCGTCGGCGTCGACCTGGAAGGTCACGCGAATCTTCGCCGCACCGGCCACCATGGCCGGAATACCGCGCAATTCAAAACGCGCCAGGGAGCGGCAATCGCTGATCAGCTCACGCTCGCCCTGCAGGACATGAATCATCATGGCCGACTGGCCGTCTTTGTAGGTGGTGAAGTCCTGAGCACGCGCCACCGGGATCGTGGTGTTGCGCGGAATCACCTTCTCCATCAGGCCGCCCATGGTTTCCAGCCCCAGGGACAACGGGATCACGTCGAGCAGGAGCAGTTCGCCACCGTCACGCTTGTTGCCTGCCAGGGTATCGGCCTGGATCGCAGCACCAATGGCCACCACTTGATCCGGATCGATTTCAGTCAGCGGCTGGCGACCAAAGGCTTCAGCGACGGCCTCGCGCACCCGCGGCACACGAGTGGAACCACCAACCATGACCACCGCATGCACTTCATCCAGCTCGATGCCGGAGTCACGCACAGCACGACGACAGGCCTTGAGGCTGCGCGCGACCATTGGCTCGATCAGTGCATCAAAGGCTTCACGGGTCAGCTCGGCTTTCCAGGTGCCATGAGTCACGTCGACCGACGGGGCATTGGTCAGCGCTTCCTTGGCCGCGCAGGCGGTTTGCAGCAGTTGACGCTGCGCGCCCGGGTCGAGATCGGCGGACAAGCCGGCGCTCTCGATGATCCAGCCAGCAATGGCGTGGTCAAAATCATCGCCACCCAGGGCGCTGTCGCCGCCGGTCGCCAGGACCTCAAACACACCGCCGGTCAGGCGCAGAATCGAAATATCGAAGGTGCCGCCGCCCAGGTCATAGATAGCAACCAGGCCTTCGGCGTGTTGGTCCAGCCCGTAGGCGACCGCCGCAGCCGTTGGCTCATTGAGCAGGCGCAGCACATTCAGGCCGGCCAGTTTGGCCGCATCCTTGGTGGCTTGACGCTGGGCATCGTCGAAGTAGGCCGGAACCGTGATCACGGCACCCACCAGCTCACCCCCCAACGCCGCTTCAGCGCGCTGACGCAGCACCTTGAGGATATCGGCGGAGACTTCGACCGGGCTTTTCGGCCCTTGAACGGTGTCGATGAACGGCATATGCGACTCGCCACCGACAAAGCGGTACGGCAGTTGCTCGCCCAGTTGCTTGACGTCGGAAAGACCACGACCCATCAAGCGCTTGACCGACAGCACGGTGTTCAACGGGTCGGTAGCGGCAGCCAGCCTGGCGGATTCGCCCACTTCGACGCGATCAGCGTGATAGCGCACGGCAGACGGCAGGATGACCTGCCCGTCAGCGTCGGCCAGCGGCTCGGAAAGACCACTGCGCAACGCAGCGACCAGCGAATTGGTAGTGCCCAAGTCGATCCCCACAGCCAGACGACGCTGGTGCGGTTGAGGACTTTGGCCGGGTTCGGCGATCTGCAGTAGGGCCATCGTTATCAGGACTTATCTGTATATCAGGCGTGCGACCGAGGCGGCACTGGGTTAATCGTCGAGGCGCTCTTCTAACTGGCGCACTTCGTAGGTGAGCTTGTCGAGGAACTGCATGCGCCGCATCAGGCGTTCGGCCTGTTCGCGTTGCGCGGCATCGTTCCAGCAAGCTGCGAAGCTTTGGTTCAGCTCTTCCTGGGCGACCTTCAGGCGGCGCTTGAATACCGCAACCCCGGCCAGGTCGGCGCTGTCTTGCAGGTCTTCGAGCTCTTCGCGCCATTGCATCTGCTGCAGAAGAAACTCCGGATCATGCACCGTGACCTCCAGCGGCAGCTCGCCACCACCCATCGCGAGCAGGTAACGCGCGCGCTTGGGGGGACTCTTGAGCGTCTGGTAGGCCTCGTTGAGGCTCGCGGATTGCTCTAGCGCCAGCCGTTGCTCACGCTCGGAAGCATCAGCAAAGCGGTCCGGATGAACGCCGCGCGCCAACTCACGGTAGCGCGTAGCCAGCTGATCGAGGTCCAGGTTGAAGCTCGGTTGCAACTCAAATAAAGCGAAATGACAAGGAGTTCCCACGACAAGCCTCAGATGTTGAAGCTTTCGCCGCAGCCACATTCACCGCGTACGTTGGGATTGTTGAACTTGAAGCCTTCGTTCAACCCTTCCTTGACGAAATCGAGCTCGGTGCCGTCCAGGTAGGCCAGGCTTTTCGGGTCGATGATCACTTTCTCGCCGTGACTCTCGAACACCTGATCCTCTGCCACCACTTCGTCGACAAACTCCAGCACGTAGGCAAGGCCGGAACAGCCCGTGGTGCGAACACCCAGGCGAATCCCCTCACCTTTGCCGCGCCCGTCGAGGGAGCGTCGCACGTGTCGAGCAGCCGCTTCTGTCATGCTGATAGCCATCGTTGACTCCTTACTCGTCGCCAAAACCTGAAAGTCAGATCAAGCCTTTTTTCTGCTTGTAGTCGCGAACAGCAGCCTTGATGGCGTCTTCAGCGAGTACCGAGCAGTGGATTTTCACTGGCGGCAGGGCCAGTTCTTCAGCCAGTTGAGTGTTCTTGATGGTCTCGGCTTCATCCAGGGTCTTGCCCTTCATCCACTCGGTGGCCAGGGAGCTGGAAGCAATGGCGGAACCGCAGCCGTAGGTCTTGAACTTGGCGTCTTCGATGATGCCTTGCTCGTTGACCTTGATCTGCAGGCGCATCACGTCGCCGCACGCCGGAGCGCCGACCATGCCAGTGCCGACATCAGGATCCTGCGCGTCCATCTTGCCGACGTTGCGCGGGTTTTCGTAGTGGTCGATGACCTTTTCGCTGTAAGCCATGATTCAATCCTCACTCATCAGAGAGTCGCTCTTTGGGCCCTGCAAACCGAAATTTCAAGACAGAGCCCGTGTGCGGCGACTTATATATCAGTGTGCCGCCCACTCGATCTTCGAAATGTCGACGCCGTCTTTGTACATGTCCCACAGCGGCGACAGAGCGCGCAGCTTGGTAACGGCCTCGCAGACTTTCTGCGCGGCGTAATCGATTTCTTCTTCGGTGGTGAAGCGGCCGAAGGTGAAGCGGATCGAGCTGTGTGCCAGTTCGTCGTTGCGGCCCAGGGCACGCAGTACGTACGAAGGCTCGAGCGAAGCCGAGGTGCAGGCCGAACCGGAGGAAACCGCCAGGTCCTTGAGCGCCATGATCAGCGACTCGCCTTCAACGTAGTTGAAGCTCAGGTTCAGGTTGTGCGGAACGCGGGCGGTCATGCTGCCGTTGACGTACAGCTCTTCCAGGTGCTCGACCTGCTTGTAGAAGCGGTCGCTCAGGGCCTTGATGCGTACGTTCTCGGCAGCCATGTCTTCCTTGGCTACGCGGAAGGCTTCGCCCATGCCGACGATCTGGTGAGTGGCCAGGGTGCCGGAGCGCATGCCACGCTCATGACCGCCACCGTGCATGGTCGCTTCGATGCGCACACGCGGCTTGCGGCTCACGTACAGTGCGCCGATGCCTTTAGGGCCGTAGGTCTTGTGAGCGGAGAAGGACATCATGTCGACTTTCAGCTTCTGCAGGTCGATCTCGACCTTGCCAGTGGACTGTGCGGCGTCGACGTGGAACAGGATGCCCTTGGCGCGGAGCAACTCGCCGATGGCGGCGATGTCGTTGATGGTGCCGATTTCGTTGTTCACGTGCATGACCGAAACCAGGATGGTGTCGTCACGCAGTGCAGCTTCGATCATTTCCGGAGTCACCAGGCCATCGGTGCGCGGCTCGAGGTAGGTCACTTCGAAACCTTCACGCTCCAGTTGGCGCATGGTGTCGAGGACAGCCTTGTGCTCAATCTTGGTGGTGATCAGGTGCTTGCCTTTGGTGGCATAGAAATGTGCCGCACCCTTGATTGCCAGGTTGTCTGACTCGGTGGCGCCGGAGGTCCAGACGATTTCACGCGGGTCGGCGTTGACCAGGTCGGCGACCTGGCGGCGAGCGTTCTCGACCGATTCTTCGGCTTTCCAGCCGAACACGTGGGAGCGGGACGCCGGGTTACCGAAGTTTCCGTCGACCAGCAGGCATTCACTCATCTTTTGCGCGACACGCGGATCAACCGGGGTGGTCGCAGAGTAATCAAGGTAAATCGGCAATTTCATGGACTATCTCCTAAATCAGGCTGGCTGGCGTGCCGCTAGCTCTTTGGCTGTCATTCGACGGCGGACGCTTCAATCTTGTCCAGGCGCGGCGACTTGCTGTTGCAACGACGCTGGTCCTGACGCTGGGCTACTTCTTGCACTTCACGGCGAGTGACAAGATCAGCCAAGCTGATACCGCTGAGAAATTCGTGGATTTGCAGGCTCAGATCACACCACAGGTGGTGGGTCAGACAGGTATCGCCACCGTGGCAATCACCCAGACCCTGGCACTTGGTAGCGTCAACCGATTCATTTACCGCGTCGATCACCTGAGCGACCTGAATGCCCTGCATGTCACGCGACAGCTGGTAGCCGCCGCCAGGACCACGAACGCTGGAGACCAGGTTGCTGCGGCGCAACTTGGCGAAAAGCTGTTCGAGGTAGGACAGGGAAATGCCTTGGCGCTCGGAAATGTCAGCCAGGGACACAGGCCCATGCTGCGCGTGCAACGCCAGGTCAAGCATGGCGGTTACAGCGTATCGGCCTTTTGTAGTCAGTCGCATGGACAATTACCGCGGAGTTTCGGGATGGGGAGGAGTATGCAATTCCCGAGTATTTAAGTCAACTATAAGACCTAGTACTTTAGTCAGGTTTACCGGCAAAAGAGCGCGCGTATCATAGCAAAGGCTGGCAGGTTACAGCCAGCAGTACCGCGCCATCCTTCATCGCGGGCAAGCCCGCTCCCACAGGAATTTTCGGTGCTGACGCAATCTGTGTATCACCGAAGACCTGGCGGGAGCGGGCTTGCCCGCGATGGGGAGCGACTCGGCCTAGCTGGCCTGGGTCTGATCCTTGCCCTTCACGCAGGCAAAGTCCTCTTCGCGCAACTCAGGCAGGTCCTTGGCACAATAAGGGCTGCCCAGGTCTTTCAGCGCGCCGCACATGCCTTCCAGACGACTATCCACCGCCTGCAGGTGATCGAGCAACTGACCAATGGCCCGCGCCACCGGGTCGGGCATGTCTTCGCCGACACCGTAGGCATCAAAACCGATCTTCTCGGCCATGGCCTTGCGCTTGGCCTCCTGCTCGTCGTCGGACTTGACGATGATCCGCCCGGGAATCCCGACCACTGTCGCACCGGCCGGCACCGCCTTGGTCACCACCGCATTGGAGCCGACCTTGGCGCCCGCCCCCACGGTAAACGGCCCCAGCACCTTGGCGCCAGCGCCCACCACTACACCATCTTCCAGCGTCGGGTGGCGCTTGCCCTTGTTCCAGCTGGTGCCGCCCAGCGTCACGCCCTGATACAGGGTCACGTCATCACCGATCTCGGCGGTTTCACCAATGACAATGCCCATGCCGTGGTCAATAAAGAAGCGTCGACCCACCTTGGCGCCCGGGTGAATCTCGATCCCGGTCAGCCAGCGACCGAAGTTCGATACCAGCCGCGCCAGCCATTTCCAACCCCAACCCCACAGCGCCGCCGACAGGCGATGAATCCAGATCGCGTGCATGCCCGGGTAGCAGGTCAGCACTTCGAATGCATTACGTGCCGCCGGATCCCGATGGAAAACGCTCTGGATATCTTCACGCAAACGCTCGAACATCATTAATCCTTCCGCTTAAGGAGCTCACCACGGGCCGCTTTCTGGGTTTCCGTGAGGATGCCACGCAAAATATTCATCTCCGCCCGGCTGACCGA
This sequence comes from Pseudomonas kielensis, assembly GCF_014236655.1. Lineage (GTDB taxonomy): Bacteria > Pseudomonadota > Gammaproteobacteria > Pseudomonadales > Pseudomonadaceae > Aquipseudomonas > Aquipseudomonas kielensis. Next base: position 102,698 of record NZ_JACMYG010000009.1, on the reverse strand, counting down.
GCTTCGTCCGTACAGCCGGCGCAGGCGCGCCATCAAGTGTCGCGGTTTTTCCGGGTCGAGAAACTCGATGGCCACCAGGGTCTGCTCCAGGTGTTCATAAAATCGCTCCAGCTCATCCATGGTCGCCAGCTCACCGCTCTTGGTGGACGCCACTTCTTCCTTCTCGACCTTGCTTGGCTGGCCTTGCGCGGCCAGCCAAGACATGCGCACTTCATAGCTCAGCACCTGCACCGCAGCCCCCAGGTTCAGCGAACTGAACTCAGGGTCCGATGGAATGTGCACGTGATAATGACATCGCTGCAGCTCTTCATTGGTCAGGCCGGAATCTTCACGACCGAACACCAGGGCGATCTCGGCGCCGGCCGCCGCTTCCTCGACCACCTTGGTCCCGCACTCGCGTGGATCGAGCAGCGGCCAGGGAATACGACGGTCGCGAGCACTGGTACCGAGCACCAGGTTGCAGCCCACCAGCGCGTCTTCCAGGGTGGCGACCACTTGCGCCTTTTCCAGGATGTCGCCGGCACCCGAAGCCCGTGCATCGGCCTCGTGATGGGGAAACAGCCGCGGCTCCACCAGCACCAGGCGCGACAGCCCCATGTTCTTCATGGCACGCGCAGCCCCACCGATGTTTCCCGGATGACTGGTATTGACCAGGACGACACGAATGTTCTGCAGCAAGGGAGGCGCTCTCTGACAGGGAATTTGGTCGCAAATCTTACAGTTCATCCTAAAGTTAAGCTACGAAAGCAAACGTCGTCGTTCATCTGTAGAAACTTTCTGCTAGAATGCCCGGCTTTCTTTAACAACCTTAGGTGACACATCCATGCAGCCCATGCTGAATATCGCGCTGCGCGCCGCCCGCAGCGCCAGTGAATTGATTTTCCGCTCCATCGAGCGCCTGGATACCATCAAGGTCGATGAAAAAGACGCCAAGGACTACGTGTCCGAAGTGGATCGCGCGGCCGAACAGAAAATCGTCGACGCCCTGCGCAAAGCCTACCCAAACCACTCGATCCTCGGCGAAGAGACCGGCATGCACGCCGGCACCGGTATCGAAGGTGAAGAGTACCTGTGGATCATCGACCCACTGGACGGCACCACCAACTTCCTGCGTGGCATCCCCCACTTCGCCGTCAGCATCGCCTGCAAATACCGTGGCCGCCTGGAACACGCCGTGGTCCTGGACCCGGTTCGCCAGGAAGAATTCACCGCCAGCCGTGGCCGTGGCGCCCAACTGAACGGTCGTCGCCTGCGCGTCAGCGGTCGCACCAGCCTGGACGGCGCCCTGCTGGGTACCGGCTTCCCGTTCCGTGATGACCAGATGGACAACCTCGACAACTACCTGGGCATGTTCCGCGCCCTGGTTGGCCAGACCGCCGGCATCCGCCGCGCTGGCGCCGCGAGCCTGGACCTGGCGTACGTCGCCGCCGGCCGTTTCGACGCGTTCTGGGAATCGGGCCTGTCCGAGTGGGACATGGCTGCAGGCGCCCTGCTGATTCAGGAAGCAGGCGGTCTGGTGAGCGACTTCACCGGCGGTCACGACTTCCTGGAAAAAGGCCACATCGTTGCCGGCAACACCAAATGCTTCAAGGCAGTCCTGACGGCCATCCAGCCGCACCTGCCAGCCTCGCTGAAACGCTAAGCGCCAGGCATAAAAAAAGCACCCTACGGGGTGCTTTTTTTATGCCTGCGTTTCAACCAATCACTGCGCCGGTTCGTTCTGGCCCAGGATCAACTGACCTTCCTTGTTGACCGGAATCTGGTTGCCTGGATCGCGATCCATGCGCACCTTGCCTTCCTTGCCATCAAGGGAATAACGCACGTCGTAGCCTACAACCTTGTCACTGATGTCATTGACCGTGTTGCAGCGGGTTTGCGTGGTGGTGTAAGTGTCACGCTCCTGCATGCCCTCCTGCACCTTGTTACCGGCATAACCGCCACCCACCGCACCCGCGACCGTGGCGATCTTCTTGCCGCTGCCGCCGCCGATCTGGTTGCCCAACAGGCCACCGGCCAGCGCACCGACCACGGTACCGGCGATCTGGTGTTGATCCTTGACCGGCGCCTGACGGGTCACGGTCACGTCCTTGCACACTTCACGTGGAGTCTTGATCTGTTTCTTGACCGGCTCAACGGCCAGTACTTGCGCATACTCAGGGCCGCTTTTTACCAGGCTGTAGGTGGCAACAGCACCCCCGGCAGTCACACCGACAGCACCCAATACCGCACCAACCAGCAACGACTTGTTCACATGAACCTCCTGACCATCACATGCGGGACATGCCCGCGCTTCTCCCAGCCTTGGAGCACAAAAAAAGGCGCGAGTTCAATACTCGCGCCTTTTGGGGTACTACCAGGTAGGAAAACGTCTCAAGGACGGTCGTCCACTTCCTTATCGGTGTTGACCACAGGGATCAGGTCTTCACTGCTCAGGTTCAGCCAGATCAGCACCACGTTGGCGATGTAGATCGACGAGTACGTACCCGCCAATACACCTACCAGCAGGGCCAAGGAGAAGCCGTACAGGTTGTCACCCCCGAAGAACAGCAGCGCGGCGATCGCCAACAGGGTCGAAACCGAGGTGGCAATGGTGCGCAGCAGGGTCTGAGTCGTCGAGATGTTGATGTTCTCGATCAGCGTCGCCTTGCGCAGCACGCGGAAGTTCTCACGCACCCGGTCGAACACCACGATGGTGTCGTTGAGCGAGTAACCGATGATCGCCAGCACCGCCGCCAGCACCGTCAGGTCGAAGGTGATCTGGAAGAACGACAGGATACCAATGGTCACGATCACGTCGTGGATCAGCGACACGATGGCCCCGACCGCAAACTTCCATTGAAAGCGGAACGCCAGGTAGATCAGGATGCCGCCCAGCGCCATGAGCATGCCGAGGCCGCCCTGGTCGCGCAGCTCTTCACCCACCTGCGGGCCGACGAACTCGACGCGCTTGACCACAGCCGGGTTGTCGCCGCCGACCTTCTGCAAGGCCTCGGCTACCTGGTGACCCAGTTGCGGGTCTTCGCCTGGCATGCGCACCAGCAGGTCGGTGGTCGCGCCAAAGCTCTGCACCACCGCCTCGTGATAACCCGAGGTAACCAGCTGCTCACGCACCTTGGTCACATCGGCCGGACGCTCATAGGTCAGCTCGATCAGCGTACCGCCGGTGAAGTCCAGGCCGTAGTTCATGCCCTTGGTGGCGACACTGAACAGCGCCAGCACCGTGAGGAACAATGTGACGCCGAACGCAACGTTGCGAACGCCCATGAAGTTGATTGTACGTAACATGGCAGCCCCTTAAATCCACAACTTCTTGAAGTCACGACCGCCGAAGATCAGGTTGACCATCGCACGGGTAACCATGATGGCCGTGAACATCGAGGTCAGAACCCCGAGGGACATGGTCACGGCGAAGCCCTTGACCGGACCTGTACCCATGGCAAACAGAATCCCGCCCACCAGCAAGGTGGTCAGGTTGGCGTCGAGAATCGCGGTGAATGCGCGCCCGAAACCTTCGTTGATTGCCCGTTGCACAGTCATGCCCGCCGCGATTTCCTCACGAATCCGCGAGAAGATCAGCACGTTGGCGTCGACCGCCATACCCATGGTCAGCACGATACCGGCGATACCCGGCAGGGTCAGGGTTGCACCCAGCAGCGACATCAGGGCCAGCAGCAGCACCATGTTCACGCCCAGCGCCACCGTGGCGATCAGGCCGAAGAAGCGGTAGATCGCCATGATGAACAGCGACACGAACAGCATGCCCCACAGCGAGGCATCGACACCCTTGGTGATGTTGTCGGCACCCAGGCTTGGACCAATGGTACGTTCTTCAGCGAAGTACATCGGGGCCGCCAGACCACCGGCGCGCAGCAGCAGCGCCAGCTCCGAGGATTCGCCCTGGCCGTTCAGGCCGGTGATGCGGAACTGAGCACCCAGCGGCGACTGGATGGTCGCCAGGCTGATGATCTTCTTCTCTTCCTTGAACGTCTGCACCGCCACGTCTTTCTCGACGCCGTTGACGACCTGCTTGACGTAGGTGGTCACCGGACGTTGCTCGATGAAGATCACCGCCATGCTGCGACCGACGTTGGAACGGGTCGCACGGTTCATCAGCTCGCCGCCATGACCGTCCAGGCGAATGTTCACCTCTGGGGTGCCGTGCTCGCCGAAACCGGCCTTGGCGTCAGTCACCTGGTCGCCCGTGATGATCAGGCCACGCTCGATCTGCGCAGGAGGACGCTTGCCCTCGCGGAACTCGAACATCTCGGAAGTGGCTTTGGATGCGCCCGGCTCTGCTGCCAGACGGAACTCAAGGTTGGCCGTCTTGCCCAGGATTCGCTTGGCTTCGGCAGTGTCCTGCACGCCTGGCAGTTCAACCACGATGCGGTTGGCACCCTGACGCTGAACGATAGGCTCGGCAACACCCAGCTCGTTGACGCGGTTACGTACCGTGGTCAAGTTCTGCTTGATGGAGTATTCACGGATTTCCGCCAGCTTGGCCGGGGTCATCGCCAGACGCAGCACCGGCTGACCATTGAGGTCGGCGGGAACAATATCGAAATCGTTGAAGCTCTTGCGGATCAGTGCACGGGCCTGTTCGCGGGCGGCTTCATCAGTGAAGCCCAACTGAATGGCACCGTTGAGTTGCGGCAGGCTGCGATAGCGCAGGCGCTCTTTGCGCAACAGACTCTTGACGTCGCCTTCGTAAACTTTCATGCGGGCGTCGATGGCTTTGTCCATGTCCACTTCCAGGAGGAAGTGCACACCACCGGACAAGTCCAGACCCAACTTCATCGGGTGCGCGCCGAGGTTGCGCAGCCACTGCGGGGTGGTTTGTGCCAGGTTCAGCGCAACGACATAGTCATCACCCAAGGCCTTGCGAACGACGTCCTTGGCCGGAAGCTGGTCTTCCTGCTTGGTCAGACGAATCAGGCCGCCCTTGCCGTTGGCTGCCAGCGTGGCCGCCTTGACGGTGATCCCGGACTCGTTGAGCGCTTTGCTCACACGATCCAGATCCGCCTGATTGACCTGCAGCGCAGTGCTTGCACCGCTGACCTGAATGGCCGGGTCATCAGGGTATAGATTGGGAGCGGAATAAATCAGACCGATCGCCAGCACCGCCAGGATCAGTAGGTATTTCCACAGAGGGTATTTGTTCAGCATCACGCCGCCCGCTTATGACGCGGGGCGCCTTGCGCGCCCCGTCGATTGGTAGAAGATGAAACTCAGATCGCTTTCAGCGTGCCTTTTGGCAGCGTGGCAGCGATGGCGCCTTTCTGGAACTTCAGCTCTACCGAGTCAGAAACTTCGAGAACCACGAAATCATCCGCTACTTTGGTGATCTTGCCGGCGATGCCGCCGGAGGTCACAACTTCATCACCTTTTTGCAAGTTGCTCAGCAGATTCTTCTGCTCTTTGGCGCGTTTGGCCTGTGGACGCCAGATCATCAGGTAGAAGATGACCAGGAAACCGACCAGGAAAATCCACTCAAAGCCAGTGCCAGCAGGGCCGGCAGCAGGTGCAGCGGCGTCTGCCATCGCATTCGAGATAAAAAAGCTCATTTAGCACTCCAGTTGCAGAATTAGTGTCTTAAACGTTTTAAAACTCAGTCCAAAGGCGGAACAGGCAACCCGCGCTTGGCATAGAAGGCATCGACAAAGGCGGCCAATGTACCCTGTTGAATAGCCTCGCGCAAACCAGCCATAAGCACTTGATAATGACGCAAGTTATGGATGGTATTGAGCATGCTCCCCAGCATTTCGCCGCACTTGTCCAGATGATGCAGATAAGCGCGGGAGAAGTTCTGGCAGGTATAGCAATCGCAGGTCGGATCGAGCGGCGAATCATCATGGCGATGGAACGCGTTACGGATCTTCAGCACACCCGTATCAATGAACAGATGCCCATTGCGGGCATTACGGGTTGGCATCACGCAATCGAACATGTCCACCCCGCGGCGCACACCCTCAACCAAGTCTTCCGGCTTGCCAACACCCATAAGGTAACGAGGTTTGTCAGCCGGCATCTGACCCGGGAGGTAGTCCAGCACCTTGATCATCTCGTGCTTGGGCTCGCCCACCGACAGGCCGCCAATGGCCAGGCCGTCAAAACCGATCTTGTCGAGGCCTTCCAGGGAGCGCATGCGCAGGTCCTGGTGCATGCCACCCTGGACGATACCGAACAGCGCCGCGGTGTTCTCGCCATGGGCGTTTTTCGAACGCTGGGCCCAGCGCAGCGACAACTCCATGGAGATCCGCGCCACGTCTTCGTCGGCCGGGTACGGCGTGCATTCGTCAAAAATCATCACGATGTCGGAGCCCAGGTCACGCTGGACCTGCATCGACTCTTCCGGCCCCATGAACACCTTGGCACCGTCCACCGGCGAGGCGAAGGTCACGCCCTCCTCCTTGATCTTGCGCATGGCGCCCAGGCTGAACACCTGGAAACCACCGGAGTCGGTCAGGATCGGGCCTTTCCACTGCATGAAATCGTGCAGGTCGCCGTGCTTCTTGATCACTTCGGTGCCAGGACGCAGCCACAAGTGGAAGGTATTGCCCAGGATGATCTCGGCGCCCGTGGCCTCGATGTCCCGCGGCAACATGCCCTTGACCGTGCCGTAGGTACCCACCGGCATGAACGCCGGGGTCTCGACGGTGCCACGCGGGAACGTCAGGCGCCCGCGACGGGCCTTGCCATCGGTGGCCAAAAGTTCGAAAGACATACGACAGGTGCGACTCATGCTGTTTCCTCTGGGCCGCGCGGTGCGGGATTGCGGGTGATGAACATCGCATCACCGTAGCTGAAAAAGCGGTACCCATGCTCGACAGCTGCCTGGTAGGCGGCCATGGTCTCGGGATACCCGGCAAACGCCGAAACCAGCATCAACAGCGTGGATTCGGGCAAATGGAAGTTGGTGACCAGGGCATCGACCACATGGAACGGCCGGCCCGGGAAAATAAAGATATCGGTGTCGCCACTGAACGGCTTGAGCACGCCATCGCGCGCCGCACTCTCCAGCGAACGCACGCTGGTGGTCCCCACGGCCACCACCCGTCCGCCACGGGCCCGACAGGCCGCCACCGCATCCACCACGTCCTGGCCGACTTCCAGCCACTCGCTGTGCATGTGGTGGTCTTCGAGCTTCTCCACACGCACCGGCTGAAAGGTGCCAGCCCCCACGTGCAGGGTCACGAACGCAGTCTCGACGCCTTTGGCGGCAATCGCCTCCAGCAGCGGCTGATCGAAATGCAGCCCCGCCGTCGGCGCCGCCACGGCGCCCAGGCGCTCGGAGTACACCGTCTGGTAGCGCTCGCGATCGGCGTCTTCATCCGGACGGTCTATATAAGGAGGCAGCGGCATATGCCCGACGCGGTCGAGCAGCGGCAACACTTCTTCGGCAAACCCCAGCTCGAACAGCGCATCGTGGCGCGCCAGCATCTGAGCCTCGCCCCCACCGTCGATGAGGATCTTCGAGCCAGGCTTGGGCGACTTGCTGGAGCGCACATGGGCCAGCACACGGTGACTGTCGAGCACCCGCTCCACCAGAATTTCCAGCTTGCCGCCGGAGGCTTTCTGGCCAAACAGCCGCGCCGGAATCACCCGGGTATTGTTGAACACCATCAAGTCGCCTGGGCGCAAATGCTCAAGCAAATCAGTGAATTGACGGTGCGCCAGGGCGCCGCTAGGCCCATCCAGGGTCAGCAGGCGACTGCCGCGCCGCTCAGCCAACGGGTGGCGAGCGATCAGCGAATCAGGGAGTTCGAAAGTAAAGTCAGCAACGCGCATGATGGGGTTCGTCTAGCAGGGCCGGGAAGTCTAGCGGAAATATCAAAAATTCTCCATGTACCTGATTGACCGACGGTTATCACCTCTCTATACTTCGCCGCCATTGAGCCCTGATGGCGGAATTGGTAGACGCGGCGGATTCAAAATCCGTTTTCGAAAGGAGTGGGAGTTCGAGTCTCCCTCGGGGCACCATATAGCAGTATCTGAAAGTCTCTACCAGGCTTTCAGACCCAAAGAAACCGGCCACTTGAGCCGGTTTTTTTGTGTCTGTCTTTCTACCCCTGCATCCCTCTGCTTGCCCCCCTGAGAAAAAACCAAACAGCACGCTCTCCGCCCCCACGCTCTTAACCCCCCCAGCTTCTCAGCCCCCACCCACCACGACCCAATGCGCGATCCACCTACGACGAGTATCGTGTTCCCCATCGATACCCTCGCTACGGATCGGATGATGACCAGAAGCATTTTCTACGCCTTGGGAGCCGCTGCGCTCTTTGGGGCCAGCACACCGCTTGCCAAGGTTCTGGGGCTGAACATCTCTCCGGTCTTGCTCGCCGGGTTGCTGTACCTGGGGAGCGGCTTGGGCTTGACGGTCAGTCGGTTGATCCGTGATCGCGGCTGGCAGCCTGTCGGCCTGACTGCATCGGAGTGGCCGTGGCTTATTGGCGCGATTGTTTTCGGTGGGGTGCTGGGGCCGGTGTCGTTGATGTTTGGGCTGACCCTGACCTCCGGCACCACCGCTTCGCTATTGCTGTACCTTGAAGCCGTGTTGACCGCACTACTGGCGTGGATGGTTTTCAAGGAGAACGCTGACAGGCGGATCGTCATGGGAATGATCGCAATAGTGGCGGGCGGCGTAATGCTGGGTTGGCCTCAAACGTCAGCGCAGATCAATGGCTGGGTTGGGCCGAGTGCAGTCGCAATCGCATGCCTTTGCTGGGCCGTTGATAACAACCTGACTCGCAAGGTTTCAGCATCGGATGCGTTGTTCATTGCAGGCATCAAGGGGCTGGTCGCCGGGGTGGTCAATTGCACCCTGGGGATTGCGCTGGGCATGCATCTCCCCGAGTGGCCTCTGCTCGGCCCCACCCTTCTCGTAGGTTTCCTGGGATACGGCGTGAGCCTGGTGCTTTTCGTGCTGGCGTTACGGGGGCTGGGAACAGCGCGGACCGGCGCGTATTTCTCGACCGCGCCCTTCCTGGGCGCAGCTGTTTCAATTGTGTTTCTGGGCGAAGCCGTGTCATGGGTGTTTTGGGTTGCTGCGGGCCTGATGGGGATTGGAGTCTGGATCCACCTCACCGAGAGTCATTCACACGAGCATCAACACGATCCGCAGACCCATGACCATCCGCACGTTCACGACGAGCACCATCAACATGAACATGCCTTTGAGTGGGAGGCGTCCGAGCCTCATAGCCATGTGCATGAACACGCCCCCCTGCGCCACAGTCACCCGCACTTTCCTGACATCCATCACCGGCATCAACACTGAGGGGCAGCCCTCGGCATAGCGCCGTATCTGAAACCGGCGGCGCCAACCGCAACCCCACAGACCGACTAGACTTCTTCACTCCAGTGCCGCAGGTCCCTGCAGGCACTCCCCGAAGCTGTCATTCCCACCGAATTGAACTGAGTACACAATCATGTGTGAATCATGCGATTCAGGCTCTGTTTCAAAAGTGAACACTCGTCGTGATTTTCTTCGTCTTGCCGGACTGGGTGCCGGCGCGCTGCTGCTGGCCGGTGCATTGCCCGGCAGGCTTGCTCAGGCGGCCGAGGCAACCTCCGCGCCGCCCAAGCCGAAAAACGTCATCAGCCCGGATGACGCCCTCAAACGACTGATGGCCGGCAATGAGCGGTACGTCAGCGGCAACTCCGAAACCCACGATTTCAAGGACGAACGTGAAGCCTTGGTCTCCGGCCAGAATCCCTTCGTGGCAGTCCTGAGTTGTTCCGACTCGCGCATCGCGCCCGAATATGCGTTTGATACCGCGCGCGGCGATCTTTTCGCGATACGTGTGGCAGGCAACTTCGTCACCGATGAGGGCTTGGCGAGTCTTGAATACGGTGTCGCGGTGCTGGGCGCCCCGCTCATCCTGGTATTGGGGCATGAGCGATGCGGCGCCATCGAGGCCGGCATCAAAGCCGTCAAGGATCACACGGTGTTCCCCGGGCACATCCCGAAACTGACGGACGCACTCAAGTCCTCTATCGAGAGCGTGATCAAGCAACCCGGGGAACTGGTGGAAAACGCGACCGTGCAAAACGTCAAAGACTCGGTCGAGCGCCTGAAGAAAGCCACGCCCCTGCTGACCGATGCGCTCGACACAGGCAAGTTGAAAATCGTCGGCGGCATTTATCGCCTGGCGACCGGCAAAGTCGAGCTGATTGCCTGAACCGTGCTGGCTGCAATCCTGTACCCCTGACGATATAATCGGCCCGCAGCCACGGATGACATCGACGCCTCCCACGGCCCGCCAATTAAAAAGAGACCTTGTTTATCAAGGTCTTTTTTCGCCCGTAGAAAAGTGACCCGCACCACCCCACACCACCGCACAAGGACCCCCTCCATGGACCGCGCCCTGGAAACCGTCGCCCTCTTCGCCCTCAAGCTGGTTCACGAGACCGAAGGCCAAAGCCCGATCCTGCGTGACGATCCGATCATGGATGACTACCAGCGGGAGGTGTTCCAGTTGCTGGTGCGGCGCGGCGAGGTGGCGGCGATCCAGTTGAAGGTGGCGACCTGCGTTGGCCTGGCGCTGACGGCCCTGGGCGGGGTGGACAAACCCATGGGCCGTGAGCTGCAGCGCCTGGCCATAGATTTCGGCCAGGCGCAGACGCTGGAGCAGATGCAGGCTCCGCTCCTGGCGCTCAGGGATTACCTGAAAGACATTCAGTGACCGCCCAGGCGTGCCCTACTCGTCCTTGCCCGACGCACGCACGGCGACTTCGATCGCCCGCACGCTGATCGCCGCGAATATCGCGGTCATCAGCACGCCGTTGAACCCCAGCAGAATCGCCAGCACCCGCGAGACGCCCAGCTTGGGCACCAGCTCGCCATACCCGATGGTCAAGCCCGTCACAAAGCCGAAATAGACGCCGTCCAACGGCGGCCAACCCTCCAGGTAGCTGATGATCAGGCCGACCACCACGATCAGCAAAAACAGGATGGAGAAAATCGGCCAGACGACGCGAAAGTAGAATCCGACGGCTTTGTAGAACTCACGACGCACGTGCGCTGAATGCTTGGATGTCATGGTGTGGGGTTCCTGGGGATAGGCCGGGCTGATGGCGCATTGGGACCCCACCAGCTTGGCACAGGCTTCAGATAACCGTGGTCAATTGTTGATTATTTGTGTGCAACGACCACCGGCGTCTTGGGCCGAGTCTGGATCAACCCTGCCACCAGCGCCGCCAGAATCAACAGGATCGACAGCCCTTCATGGAGCTCCACCCGATGCCCCAGCATCAGCACCGAACCGGCCACCCCGAACACCGGGATCAGCAACGACAGCGGCGCCACCCTGGACACCGGGTACTCGCGCAGCAACAGGTTCCAGCCCCAGTAACAGAAGTGGGTCGCCGCGTAGACCTGGAACAACAGGGAAAACAGCGCCAGCCACTGGAAGTGCCGGACCAGCCCGGTAAAGGGTGCCGAGCCATGGGCCAGCCAGGTCAGGAGCAGCAAGGGAATCGGCGGAAACAGGCTGGCCCACACCACAAAGGCAAACATCTCACGCACGTTCGACTGTTTGATGATGACGTTGCCGACACTCCAACTGAAGGCGCTGACCAGCAACAGTGCATAACCCAGGGTTGTGGCCTGACCGGGGCTGTTGACGATGATGCACAGCAAGCCCACCACCGCCAGACCCACGCCCACTAATTGACCAAGGCGCAAGCGCTCGCGAAACAGCAGCACGCCCCAGCCCAGGGTGAAAAAGGCACTGAACTGCACCAGCAGTGCCGCCGTCCCGGGCGGTACCCCCAGCTCGATGCCCAGGTTGATCAACGCCCACATCGCCACCCCGAAAATCAGGCCATAAGCCGCCAACCAGCCCAAGGCGATCGGCGGGCGGCGCACAAAAAACACCCAGGGCAATGCAGCCAGGGTGAAACGCAGGGCCGTCAGCAATAGTGGATCAATTGCCGCCAGGCCCAGTTTGGTGACCGGAAAGTTAAGACCCCAGACCGCCGTCACCAACACGGCGAGGATCAGGTGTTTGTTGTGCATGCTGAGCCATTCCACAAAATGAAGCCGACACTCTGGGTCATCCGCACCACGGCCCGCTTGCACTATCAGGTCATAGATCGGTAGATTTGGGCCATGCGCGACATTGATATCGATCCCTACGAACACACGCCCCGCGATGCCGTGGTGACCGCCAACGACTACTGCGACGGCCTGCACTTTGCCCGGCACAGCCATCAGCGCGGGCAATTCGCCTACGCCGCCTGCGGGGTGATCACGGTGTTCACCGACCAGGGCAACTGGGTGGTGCCGCCACAACGGGCCATCTGGGTCCCGGCCCACGCCCCCCACGAAATGCACATGCACGGGCCGGTGACCATGCTCAACAGCTACATCCACCCCATCGCCAGCACACGCCTCGGCCTGCCGGCGCACTGCCAGGTGTTTGGTGTGTCGGCGCTGCTGCGCCAACTGTTGATCAGCGCCATGGACGTGCCGGCGCTGTATGCCGAGGACCAGCGGGACGGCTACCTGATGAACCTGCTCCTGCACGAAATCGCCGCCATGCAGCCGCTGTCGCTCAATGCGCCGCTGCCCAGCGAACCACGCCTGGCCCAGGCCTGCAGCCAGTTGCTGGAGCAGCCGTCATTGGCGGTCGGGATCGACGACATGTGTCGCCAGGTTGCCATGAGCCGCCGCACCTTCACCCGGCTGTTTCGCGAGCAGACCGGGATCAGCTTTGTCGAATGGCGCCAGCAGGCGTGCCTGTTGATGGCCGTGGTGCGCCTGGGCAATGGCGAGCCCGTGACGCGGGTGGCAACGGATCTGGGCTATAGCAGCCCGAGTGCGTTCACCGGGGTTTTTCGGCGGGTGCTGGGGCAGGCGCCGAGTCGCTATTTCGCGCAACATAGCCCGGCTTGATTCGCCGCTGGCGCGTCACTCACACAAAGGTCTCCATGGATGAGTACAACCTTGATGATGTCTTGCACGGTAAACAACGGTCAGCCCCTCGCCCCAGCCCCCGAGCCGGTCAGCGTGCCCTGGTGGAGCTTCGGTAAAACCGTGCTGGCGGCCACGGCGCTGACCCTGGTGCGCGATGGCCTGGTCGCTCTGGACGAACCGGTCGCGCAAGGCCCGTTCACCTTGCGCCAACTGCTGCGCCATGAAGCCGGGCTGGCGGACTACGGCGAACTGGCGCAGTACCACGCGGCCGTTGCCCGGCATGAAACCGCGTGGCCGGCCGAGGAGATGCTGCAACGCCTGGACGCGGCGCGGCTGCGTTATGCGCCGGGCAGTGGCTGGGGTTATTCGAATGTCGGTTACCTGTACATCGCCCAGTTGATCGAGCGGGTCACCGGCCTGGGGCTGGAAGAGGCGTTGATCCAACGGGCGCTGGCGCCTTTGGATGTCGTTCAGGTGCGGCTCGCCAAAGTGCCCGGCGACCTGCAAGGCCTGGCCCCGGCCTACGATCCGGCGTGGGTCTATCACGGCCTGTTGCTCGGACCGCTGCAGCAGGCCGTGACCTTCCTTGATCGGCTGCTGAGCGGGCATTTGTTGCCGGATCAGTTGCTGACCGAGATGCAGGCGCTGCGTCAGCTCGGCGGACCGATCCCTGGCCGGCCTTGGGTGTCTGCCGGTTATGGCCTGGGGGTCATGAGCGGCGCGGTAGCCGGGGGCTTGCACCTGTGCGGGCATACCGGCGGTGGGCCCGGCAGTGTGGTGGCGGTTTATCGGGCCACGGATGGCGAACATTCGGCGAGCTGTGGGGCGTTTCTGCAGGGGGGTGTGGATGGGGATGTCGAGGCGACGGTGGTCCGTGACTTGAGACTAGCCCTGGGCAGTCTCCAATAACCCAACTGCGCTTTGTAGTAGGCCCCGGCTTGCCCGCGACGCCCTCAGGGGCACCGCATCAATCCAGGCAGCGGGCGTTATTGTTCACGTCCATCGCGAGCAAACTCGCTCCTACATAAACGGAGTGGGCCTACAGCACTCAAAGAAACGTCTGATTTATCTCCCGCAAGAGCGTCATCTAGCGTGGGTCCTTTCGTCAAATCGACAGGGACCAATCTGGCATGAGGCGCTATCACATCACCGTCGGGGCCAAGACCACTGCCGACGGCACCGTAATGACCGGCTACGAATTCTGGACCATCGATGGCCAGCCCATCGCCCGCGAAGGCGATGAAGTCGCTTGTCCAGCCTGCGACAGCACTGGCGTCATCGTCTGCGACGGCCCGCACCTGGTGGACCTTATGCAAGCACGTGTACACGATGTTGGCCATGGGCAATACCACGCTGTTTCTGGACGTGTATCCGTTGCATGTTTTTTATCAGGAGCGGGGGCTGTCGGCGCTTGAGGCCTGCTTGCCTTCGCGGAAAAACATCTATGGAAATGGTCAGTATCCGGTGCTGTGGCCTGTGGCGCAGGAGAGGCTGGAGTTCGGTACCAACTACGAGGAAATCCTGCAGACATTCACAGCGATCGAGGCTGGCCGCATTGCCGACAGTGTTCAGTTTCTTGCCACGCACGAGCAGAAAAACATCTTGCAGCCGACAATGTACAGCGACCGGGGGTTGATAGCGCTGCTGCGTGGCAACCACCTGTCCCACGTTGTTAATTTTCCGGCAGGCGCCGCACAGGCCATCGAGCTGACACTAGCTAGCCAGTGTCAACGTTTGGATGATGGACGCACTATTGGCTTCGGGAGTAACCCTTTTGCCGACTTGTCCGATCTGGATCAACGTATGGCGTTTGTGATCAAGGCTGCGCTGCAGTTTGATCAACTGTTACATAGCAACGATCGCAACCAGATCGAACAGGCGATATGGAATATCGCCTCTGGCAGAGGCATGCGATGAATGGGTTGACGCAACTTGGCTGGCGACATTGGGTTGTCGCTCTGGCTGTAGTCGTATTTCTAGGATGGGCGATCCAACTACAGTCAGAAAAGGAAATCGCACTGAAGTTTGGCGAGCCCTGGGAGGATATGCGTCAGCGCTCCAGTGCCGCTATTGGTCCAACCATTCCTGGGCACTTTGCGTTCAGCATTCCCAAGTCGGATGCTCGGCTCCGTTTCATCGATCCTCAATACGGGTTCACAACTCCACTTGCGCGATTTTTCACCGTTAACTTCAACAGTGACGGCTTAACCCGCGGTATCCGCATGTCCCCGCAAATCGAACCCCTGTTGCTCGAAGACACCCTCAGGGTAGTGCTCGATTTACAGGAACAATGGCACAAAGCCGGATGGGTGCCGATCCGCGTCGAACAAGACCCTCCGTTCGCCGACACGCCTCAATGGCGTGCCCGGTTGCGAGATGTGAACAAAGGCGGAACCTCTTACTGGCAGGCAGGGAACCAGTATCAGGTGATGCTGGTGGTCAATCGTTTCAAGGACATCAAGCGCCCGACAGAAGAGCGTTACCTGATCAAGCTGGCACTGGCCAGGCCTTGGGTGAAGCCCTGACCTGTCCCTACCCCTCCAACACCGGCAACACCACCCTCGCCTCCAGCCCGCCGATCTTGCGGTTTCTCACGGTCAGCTCGCCACCGTGCTCCAGCACAATCGCCCGGGCGGCCGAGAGGCCGAGGCCGACGCCGCCGGTGCTTTTGTTGCGCGAGCCTTCCAGACGATAGAAAGGCATGAATACCTGTTCATGGCTTTCCTTGGGGATGCCCGGGCCGCGATCCAGCACGCGGATGGTCACGTGGTCGTCGTGGCTGCGCAGTTCAATGGCCGGTTCGCTGGCGTATTTGAGGGCGTTTTCCAGCAGATTGGTGATCACCCGCTTGAGCCCCAGCGGACGGCCGAGGTAGGCCAGGCGCGGGGGGCCGCTGAAGGGGATGTCGATGGACTGGTCACGGTAGTCGTCGATCAGGGTTTGCAGCAGCTCGGCCAGATCGAACGGCGTGGCTTCTTCGAGGCGGGCGTTGTCGCGGAAGAACTCCAGGCTGGAATTGATCATCGCGTGCATCTCGTCGACGTCGCGGAACAGCTTGGCCTGCAGTTGCGGGTCGTCGATGAACTCGCCGCGCAGGCGCATGCGGGTCAGCGGTGCGCGCAGGTCGTGGGAGATGGCGGCGAGCATCTGCGTGCGGTCCTTGATGAAGTGCTGCAACTGGGCCTGCATCGCATTGAACGCGAGGATCGCCTGGCGGATTTCCAGCGGCCCCAACGGTTTGATCGGCGGCGCCCGGAAGTCCACGCCAAAGCGCCGCGCGCCCTGGGCAAAGGTCTGCAGCGGCCGGGCCAGGCGACGGGTGGCGATCAGCGCCACCAGGCCGGTTGACAGCAACACCAGGACGATCACGATCAAGTTGCGCGCCCAATGCTCCAGGCCCCAACTGCGCGAAGGCATGCTGAACATCAGCCAGGAGCCGTCGGTCAACTGCATCGCCATGGCGTACTGACCGTCCTGTTGTGGCCAGTCCGCCGGTTGATAGGCTTCCAGGTGTTGGCTGTTGAACAGTTCGTGAGCCTTCGGCGTGTTGGCCCGGGTGGCCGCCTCGGGGGTTGCCGGCAGGCCCAGGGCCGCATGGCTCGGGCTCCAGCGGATGCCCAGGCTACTGTCGCTGGCGGCAGCCGCCAGTTGTGGGCGCTGCGCGGGGTCGGAAGCGGCAATGACCCGGCTCAGGGAGGAGAGTTTTTCCAGCAGCCCGGTCTCGGTCAAAGGCGGGTAGGCCCACACCCCGGCCACCTGGGTGAACAGGGCGTAGAAGCCCAGCGAGGTGAGCATCGCCAGTATGGTGGTGAGGGCGATCCAGCGGGTCACGGTGTCCCGCGAGCGCAGGCACCAGCCCGCCCGCCAGCCTTTCATTGGCGGGTCACGCTTGGGGTGAACAGGTAACCGCCGTTGCGCACGGTGCGAATCATTTCCGGGCGTTTGCTGTCGATTTCCAGTTTGCGCCGCAAGCGGCTGACCTGGACATCGATGCTGCGGTCGAAGGCTTCGTGGGTGCGTCCCCGGGCCAGGTCCAGCAGCAGTTCACGGGTGAGGATGCGCTGCGGGTGCTCGACGAATACCAGCAACAGGTCGAACTCACCGGCCGACAAGGGAATCATCACTTGGTCGGGCGAGCGCAATTCGCGGCGCGTGAGATCCAGTTGCCAGTCGGCGAATTTGATCAGCGGATGCGGCACCTGGCCGGTCAACGGCCGGACTTCGCCCACCCGGCGCAACACTGCACGCACCCGCGCCAGCAATTCGCGGGCGTCGAAGGGCTTGCTCAGGTAGTCGTCGGCGCCCATTTCCAGGCCCACCACCCGATCGCTCAGCTCGCCCATGGCGGTGAGCATGATCACCGGCGTGGTGTATTGCTGGCGCAGGCGCTGGCACAGGGTCAGGCCGTTGTCGCCGGGCATCATCAAGTCGAGGATGATCAGGTCCGGCATTTGCTGCTCGAGTGCCGCCCACAGCGCGACGCCGTCGGTGGCCACGGCCACGTCATAACCTTGCTGGACAAAAAACTTACTCAGCAGATCGAGGACCTCAAGGTCGTCGTCCACGATCAAAAGATGGCTCACCGGCGGGCATCACTCAACGACTGATAGTGCGGATATCTAAAACCATTCGGCGCGCCGCGTCATTTATTTCATCCCGGTCACAAAGCGTCGACGCGGTAAAAAACCAGACATCTTTGCGCAAGACGCGGATGCCAGGATCAAGCTCCTTTTCTACGAAGACTGTTCCCCATGCCTTTGTTCAAGCGCTCCCCTGCACTGTTTCGCAATGCCGCACTGCTGTTGAGCTTGACCTATCTGTACGGATGCTCCAGTCGCACCTCGACCGATAACCCCATGACCTGCGCGCAAGTCAGCTACCCGCTGTACGACCCGGCCGAGCCGGTCAACCGCGGGATCTTCGCCTTCAACCAGGTGATTGACGAGTACGCCGTCGCGCCGGTCGCCCGAGGTTACGGCTACACGCCGGAATTTTTCCAGTTGGGCCTGCACAACTTCACCACCAACTTCAACGAGCCGACGGTGTTCCTCAACGACCTGTTGCAAGGCAACGGCAAGCGCTCGCTCAACACCCTGGGGCGCTTCACCCTCAACAGCACCGCCGGCTTGCTGGGGGTGATCGATGTCTCGGACTCCCTGGAAATTCCGCGCCACCGCTCCGATTTCGGCCAGACCTTCGGCGTCTGGGGCATCCCGGACGGACCGATCGTCGAAATCCCGGTGCTGGGTACCGCCAACAGCCGCGATGCCGTGGGCAAGGTACTGGCCGTGGCGGTCAACCCGTTCGGCGACAGCAGCGATACCGCCGAGACCCTGACGACCGTGGCCAGTGTCGGCGGCACCATCGACAAGCGCGCCGAAGCGCTGCCGCTGACCGACGCCCTGCAAGCCCTGCCGGACTACTACAGCGCGCTGCGTGACGTCAGCGCCGAAAAACGCGCGGACTTTGTCCTGGAGGGCAAGCGCGGCGCGTCCGGCCTGCACGACGATCTCTGCACAGAAGCTCCAACCGATGCCACGTAACAGCCCGTCGCTGATGCTCGAGCAACGCCTGGTCAAGCGCGCCAACGCCGGCCTGCACTGCAGCGAAACCAGCCTGCGGCTGTCGGAGGACGAGCGCGAACTGATCCTCAGCCGCTACATCGAACTCTACCGCCCCGAAGGCGTGGAGTGGGTCGAACGCAGCCACCGGGTCTCGGTCACCGCCCTGCTGCGCTGGATCATCGCCCAAGGCGAGGCGCTGCCAGTGGAGCAAGGCCAGGAACTGCCGGCGCGCCAGGCAATGAACTGAATTGCGCCGACAAGGGCCGCCTTCAAGTTGGGTTATCATCGCCGGCTTATTTTGCCCTGGAGCTTCGCCCCGGATGTCCACGCCAGCCCCACACACCCACACTTGCGCACCTCTGCCCGCCGTCCTGGTCGGCCCGCTGCTGCGGCGCCTGGAACCGACGCGCCTGGTGCTGTGGCTGGTGGGGTCGCGGGAGCTGGCGCTGACCTTGCGCCTGGCGCCTGTGGGCGACCTGATGCTCGATGCGTCGCAGTGCCGGGTCATCCCGGTCGGCACCCATGCCTTTGTCCACCTGATCGACATCCAGCTGGACAGCGCCCTGCCCCAGGACGTCTGCATTGACTACGACCTGTTGATCCGCGAGGACGACGCCAGCCTGCTCGGCATTGCCCAGTGGGCCCCGCATTTGCTCTACGACCAGGCCCAGTGCCCGAACTTCGTCCTGCGCAGCCGCATCGATCAACTGCTGCACGGCTCGTGCCGCAAGCCCCATCACCCAGCCAATGATGGCTTGCTCTGCGTCGACCAATTGCTGGCGACGGCCCATGAACCGAGCCAACGCCCGGCACTGCTGATGATGAGCGGCGACCAGGTCTACGCCGACGATGTGGCCGGGCCGATGTTGCGGGCCATCCATGCACTGATCGAACGCCTGGGGCTGTACGGCGAGCACCTGGACGGCGCAGTGGTGCAAGACAGCGCCGCGCTCTACCAGCACCCGGCCAGCTACTACCATCGCGCCGACCTGCTGCCGGCGCTGGAAAGTAACGACAGCCTGCGCGAGCGGTTTTTCGGCGGCGCGCGCAAGCCGATCTTCACCAGCAGCAGCGCCGACAATCACCTGGTGACCTTCGCCGAAGTCATGGCCATGTACCTGCTGGTATGGGCCCCGACCGCCTGGACCCTGATCGACCCGCAACCACCGGTGCTGACAGCCGAGCGCCGTGAGCGCTACGCCCTGGAACAGACCCGGATCGACGGCTTCAAGCAGGGCCTGGGCAACGTAGCCCGGGCGTTCGCCCACCTGCCCTGCCTGATGATCTTCGACGACCACGACATCACCGACGACTGGAACCTCAGCGCCCAGTGGGAAGAAACCGCCTACGGCCATCCGTTCTCCAAGCGCATCATCGGCAACGCCCTGCTCGCCTACATGTTGTGCCAGGGCTGGGGCAACAACCCGGATGCCTTCAGCGCGCTGCTGGAGAAAACCCGCGACCTCAACCCCCAGGGCGGCTACCTGGACAACAGCGCCCAGGATGAATTGATCGGCGACCTGCTGAAATTCCAGCAATGGCACTACGTGCTGCCAACCTCCCCGGCACTGGTGGTGCTCGACACCCGCACCCGGCGCTGGCGCAGCGAGTTCAACCTCAAGCAGCCCTCGGGCCTGCTGGACTGGGAAGCCCTCAGCGAGTTGCAGCAGGAATTGCTCGACCACCCTTGCGCCATCATCGTGTCGCCGGCGCCGGTGTTCGGCGTCAAGCTGATCGAAACCGTGCAGAAAGTCTTCAGTTGGTGCGGCTACCCGCTGCTGGTGGACGCGGAAAACTGGATGGCCCACCGTGGCGCGGCGCAGGTCATCCTCAACATCTTTCGCCACTCGCGCACGCCCGGCAATTACGTGATCCTCTCTGGCGATGTGCACTACTCGTTCGTCTACGAGGTGCTGATCCGGCACCGCACCGCCGGGCCACGGATCTGGCAGATCACCAGCAGCGGTATCAAGAATGAATTCCCGCCGAGCCTGCTGGAGTGGTTCGACCGCCTCAACCGCTGGCTGTATTCGCCACGTTCGCCGCTGAACTGGCTGACCAAGCGCCGACGCATGCAAGTGGTGCCCCATGTGCCCGAGCACGCAGAGGCCGGCGAGCGCCTGTGGAATTCGGCGGGCATCGGCCAGGTGTTTTTCAATCAGCAAGGCCAGCCGCAAGCGATCTACCAGCACAACGCCAATGGCGCCGAAAAAACCCGGATGGTGGCGCCGACGGTCGATTGACCACGGCCCCCACACCAACGCAGTACTCACCAGGTCTACGAAGGATACGTATGCTCACACGGAACAAGATGGTCCCCGAACTGACGGTCAGCGACATCCAGCAGAGCCTGGCGTTCTGGACCGACCTGATTGGTTTTCAGATCGCCTACGAACGCCGCGAAGAAGGCTTTGCCTACCTGGATTTAGACGGCGTGCAAGTGATGCTCGAACAGTACATCGCCGCGGACGACGAGCAATGGCACACCGGCGCACTGCAAGCGCCGTTTGGCCGCGGGATCAATTTCCAGATGACGGTGGAGCGGGTCGAACCGATCCTGGCCCGCCTGGCCGCGGTGCAATGGCCGCTGTTTTGCCCCTTTGCCGATGCCTGGTATCGCTCCGGCGAGGTGGAGGTCGGCCAGCGTGAATTGATCGTGCAGGACCCCGACGGCTATCTGTTACGACTGGTCGAAGCCCTGGGCGAAAGGCCCCTGCGCTAACGCCATGGCCTGCGCCGACGGGGTTATCCGTTTATCAATAATGCTTATTTGGCCCCCGGCGCGATTGACCCTAAAGGCCTGGCACGCCCCTAATGAAAGACCATCAGCAGCCGGTCGGGGGCGCGTCAGCCGGTAAACAGCCCTGCGCCGCACACCGGCTTCGCGCTCCAGCCACCGCTGGACTACCCTTGCTGCACCTTGAATGTTCAGTGCCACACCGCGACGCCCCATCTGCCTGACACGCTGTGCAACCACTCAGAGAACGACCCATGCTCAGAGATATTTTAATTATTCTTACGGCATCGCTGGTGGTCATTGCGCTGTTCCGGCGCTTGAACCTGCCACCGATTCTTGGCTACCTGTGTGTCGGCTTGCTGATCGGGCCGCAGGCACTGGGTTGGGTCAGTGACTCCGAAGGCCTGCCCTACCTGGCAGAGCTGGGCGTGGTGTTCCTGCTGTTTTCCCTGGGCCTGGAGTTTTCGCTGTCGAAAATGCTCGCCCTGCGCAAAGTGGTGTTCGGCCTGGGCAGCCTGCAGGTGCTGGTCTCCAGCGTGCTGTTGGGTGGAGCCCTGTACATGGCGGGCTTGCAGCCCAGTGCCGCGGTGCTGTTGGGGGCCGGCCTGGCGCTGTCGTCCACGGCCATCGTCAGCAAAGAGCTGACCAGCCTGGGCGAGGTCTTCAGCCCCCATGGCCAGAACGCCATTGGCGTGCTGCTGTTCCAGGACGTGATCGCCGTCCTGCTGCTGACCATGGTGCCGGTGTTTTCCGGGACGTCCGGACAGGCCTGGTATTGGGCGCTGCCGATTACCCTGGGCAAGACCGTGGTGCTGTTTGCCGGCCTGTTCCTGATCAGCCGCTGGCTGCTGCCCAAGCTGTTCGACGAGATCGCGGCCTCGCGCTCCGCCGAACTGTTCGTGTTGTTGGCCCTGGTGATTGTGATGCTGACGGCCTGGCTGACCCACCTGCTGGGGCTGTCGCCTGCACTGGGGGCATTTCTGGCGGGCATGCTGCTGGGTGAAAGCAGCTATCGCCACCAGATCGAGGCCGACATCCGGCCCTTCCGGGATATTTTGCTCGGGGTGTTTTTTGTCAGTATCGGCATGCTGATCGACCTGAAAATCTTCCAGAGCCACGGTTTGCTGATTGTCGGCCTGACCCTGGCGCTGCTGGTGACCAAGGGCCTGGTGGTCGCCCTGATCCTGCGGTTCACTGGCAACAACAGCGAAACCGCCTGGCGCAGCGGCCTGGCCCTGGCCCAGGGTGGCGAGTTCTGCTTTGCCCTGATGACCCAGATGCAAGCCAACAACCTGGTTTCCAAGGAACTGAGCGGGCTGTTGCTGACCGCGACCTTCTGTTCGATGGTGGTCACCCCGCTGATGCTGCGGGTCGCGCCGGCCATCGCCAAGCGCCTGCACCGGGCGCCGTACGATGCGCTCAACATCGATGAAATCGCCCAGCAAAGCCAGGAACTGCAGGGGCACGTGATCATCTGTGGCTACGGCCGTGTCGGTCGGGCCATTGGCCGGGTGTTGCAGGGTGAGCAATATCGGTTTGTCGCGGTCGATGATGACCCCGCGCAAATCCAGCATGGGCCCGAGCACAAGCATGTGCACTACGGTGATTCGCGGCGCCTGGAGCTGCTCACCGCCCTGGGGATAAGTCGCGCCCGCCTGGTGGTGATCGCGGTGAATGACCCGGACGCGGCAATGGCCATTACCCACGCCGTGCGCCAGATCAACAGCACCATCGAAATCGTCGTGCGTACCCAGGACGACAGCCAGACGGTCGAGTTGAAAACGGCCGGCGCCACCGAGGTCATCCCCGAAGTGCTCGAGTCGGCGCTGACCATGGCCGCCCACACCCTGATCATGCTCGGCACCTCCAAAGAGCGTGTGCAACTGCGGGTCGAGGACGTGCGCCGCAATCGTTACCGCTTGCTGTAGGCCCGATAAAAGCCAATCCACCGTCACGGATACACGGGCGCCCGCCAGGAGCGACTGCGCCCCTCGATGACGCCCGACGATTCTCTCAAGGCTAAAACATGCTCAATTCTGTCGCCCTCAAGCACGTCGAAACGCTGCATTGTCAAAGCTGCAAGTTAGCCGCCTTGTGCCTGCCGCTGGCCCTCAACAGCCAGGACATCAGCGCGCTGAACGAGATCATCAAACGCGAACGCCCGTTGCGAAAGGGCGATTACCTGTTCCACCAGGGCGACCCCTTCACCTCCATCTACGCGATCCGCTCCGGCACCCTGAAAACCTCCAGCCTCACCAGCAACGGCGAAGAACACATCATCGGCTTTCATTTGCCGGGCGAACTGATCGGCTTCTCCGCCATGGACCTGAACGCCTACACCTCAACGGCCCAGGCTCAGGAAACCACCACGGTGTGCGAAATCCCCTTCGACCAACTGGAAAACCTGCTGGAGAAAATCCCCAAGCTGCGCCGCCAGTTGATTCACATCATGAGCCGCGAGATTCGCGACGATCAGAACATGATGCGCCTGCTGGCGAAGAAAAATGCCCAGGAGCGCCTGGCGGCTTTTTTGATCAATCTCTCGGTGCGCTTTCACGCCAACGGCTACTCGGCCCATCAGTTTCGCCTGAGCATGACCCGCCAGGAAATCGCCAATTACCTGGGGATCGCCACCGAGACCACCTGCCGCACGTTCACCTTCCTGCAGCAGCAAGGCCTGATCCAGGTGCAGGGCAAATACGTCCAGATCATGGACGCCCCCTCACTGTGCGAGCTGTCCAACCGTTAGGGCCGTGGCCTGTTCACGACGCCTTCAAGACCCCATACACCCCACGCACAATCATCTCCACTTCCCGCTCATCCAGGGTCAGGGGCGGCAGCAGGCGAATGGTCTTGCCCCGGGTGACATTGATCAGCAGGCCATGATCGCGGGCGGCGATCAGGCTCAGGTCGCGGATCGAGTGACTCAGTTCGATCCCGATCATCAAGCCCCGGCCACGAATCGCCACCACGTTCGCCAGGCCATCGAGCTCGGCATGCAGCCGTGCCAGCAGGCGTTCGCCCTGACGCCTGGCGTTGTCCAGCAACCCTTGCTCCTCGATGATCTCCAGCACCGTGCAAGCCACCCGGCAGGCCAGCGGGTTGCCGCCGAAAGTGCTGCCGTGACTGCCGGGGGTGAATAGCCGGGCGGCATTGCCCCGGGCCAGGCACGCGCCGATCGGCACGCCGTTGCCCAGGCCCTTGGCCAGGGTCATGACGTCCGGCACGACACCCTCGTGCTGGAAGGCAAACCATTGCCCGGTACGGCCGATGCCGGTCTGGATCTCATCGAGCATCAGCAGCCAGTTGCGCCGGTTGCACCGCTCGCGCACCGCGCTCAGATAGCCCGGCGGCGCCAATTGCACGCCGCTCTCGCCCTGGATCGGCTCCATCAGAATGGCCACGATGCGCTGCCCGTGATCCTGGTGCGCCTGATCCAGCGCGGCGAGGTCGCCGAACGGCACTTTCAGGAAGTCCCCTGGCAAGGCGCCGAAGCCCAGGCGCACCGCCGGGCCGTCGCTGGCCGACAGGGTGCCGAGGGTGCGCCCGTGAAAGGCGTTTTCCATGACCAGCACCAAGGGTTGCTCGATACCTTTTTGCCAGCCGTACAGGCGCGCCAGCTTCAGCGCGGTTTCATTGGCTTCGGCCCCGGAATTGCTGAAGAACGCCCGCTCCAGGCCTGACAGTTGGGTGAGCTTTTGCGCCAGTTGCTGCTGCCAGTCGATGCTGTACAGGTTGGAGGTGTGCAGCAACAGCCCGGCCTGTTCGCTGATGGCGCTGACCAACCGTGGGTGCGAGTGGCCGACATTGGTCACCGCCACGCCCGCCACCGCGTCCAGGTACTCGCGCCCGGCCTGGTCCCACAGGCGGGTGCCCAGGCCCTTGGCAAAACTCAGGGCCAGGGGTTGGTAGGTGCTCATCAGGTGGGTGGCGGTCATCGCAGCGTGCTCCAGCAGGGTTCGGTGTTTTTGCAGTATCGTTAGCCACCTGAGCTGGATAAACAGCCTGAAACTTCAATCATCTTGAAGCTGGACTTGATAATGGACCTATTCCTGGCCATGACGGTGTACGTCAAAGTGGTCGAGACCGGCAGCATGACCGCCGCCGCCCGCCAGTGCAGCCTGTCGACCACCATGGTCGGCAACCACTTGCGCGCCCTCGAGCAACGCCTGGGCGTCAGCCTGATCAACCGCACCACCCGCCGCCAGCGCCTCACTGAGTTTGGCGCAGCCTACTACGAGCGCTGCCTGGAGGTACTGGGGCTGGTGCAGGACAGCGAACGACTCGCCGAAACCGTGCACGACGAACCCCAGGGGATGCTGCGTATCGCCGCCCCACCGAGCTTCGGTTCCGAATGCCTGGCGCCGGCCATGCACCTGTTCACCCAGCAGTACCCGCAAATCCGCGTCGATGTGGTGCTGAGCCAGCAGGTGGTGGACCTGATCGACAACAGTGTCCACGCCGCCATTCGCCTGGGCACCCCCGAGCCGTCGGGGCTGATCGCCCGGCCGCTGATGGACTTCACCCTGACCATCTGCGCTGCCCCCTCCTACCTGGAACGCCGGGGAGTGCCCCGCACGCCGGCCGAACTGAGCCAACACGCCTGCCTGACCTACGCCTACCCCGTCGGCGATGACTGGAGCGCGGTGGGCAAACAATGGCCACTGAGCGGGCCCGAAGGCGAAGTGCTGGTGCCGGTCAGCGGGCCGATGATGATCAACAGCGCACCCGGCTTGCACCAGGCCGCGCGCGCTGGCATGGGCATAGTCATGCTGCCCGATGCGCTGGTGCAACAGGACCTGCACGACGGCAAGCTGG
This sequence comes from Pseudomonas kielensis, assembly GCF_014236655.1. Taxonomy (GTDB): domain Bacteria; phylum Pseudomonadota; class Gammaproteobacteria; order Pseudomonadales; family Pseudomonadaceae; genus Aquipseudomonas; species Aquipseudomonas kielensis. Next base: position 76,663 of record NZ_JACMYG010000009.1, on the reverse strand, counting down.
TGGCGCTGCTGCAGGACTATCAACTGCCCCACCGGCCGATGAACCTGGTCTACGCCCCGGACCGCTACCGCCTGCCGAAGCTGCGCTGCTTTGTCGAGTTCGCACTGCAGATGTGGGGCAAACAAGGGCCCGGGGCCGGCGTACCCAAATCACCCAAATCACCCAAATCAACGTAGGAGCAAAGCTTGCTTGCGATCATGATCTCAAGGGCGTCATCGCGGCATAGGTATCTACACGACTGTGGTGCGACGTTGCATCTGTGGGCCTCTGGGGTGTTGGATTAGGCCGGGTACATATCCAACACCCCAGAGGCCGCCACGCGGGCAAGCCTTGCGCCTACGACAACCGCGCAGTCGAATCACATTATGGATTAGCCTCTAAAGGCTACTTTTGCAAATGTAGCCTTTAGAGGCTACTTTTAAGCACTACGTCTTTCCTCTAGGAACCTGCATGACGATCAAGGCAGTCCTGACCGGTGATCTGATTCACTCCCAGCACTCCCACGACACCCTGGCGTACATCGAGGGGCTTTCCAGGGTGCTGGCGACCTTGAGCGAGCGCTACGGCGCCAGCGCTGAAACCTTCCGTGGCGACGGCTTTCAACTGGTGCTCGGACAACCGGCGCTGGCCTTCGACTGTGCGCTGGCCTTGCGGGCCGGGCTGATTGCCGCCAGCCCCAAAGGCGAGCGCTGGGACGCCCGGGTCGCCGTCGGCATCGGGGCGGCGCCAGTCGATAAAGGCTACGGCGAAGTCTTCGTGCTGTCCGGGCAAGGCCTGGACAGCATGAAAAAGTCGACCCTGGGGGTTTTTTGCAGCGACAGCCGGTTTCTCGAGCGCACAGAGCTGGTGACCGAGTTTGTCGGCGCCATCATCGAGCAATGGACCCAAGTGGAAGCCCAGACCTATGGCGTGCACCTGACCAGCCAGGGCGATCAGTCGAGCACCGCCCACCACCTGGGCAAATCCCGGGTCACGGTGAACAAAGCGCTGCAACGGGCCCAGGCACGTTTGCTGGATCGTTACCTGGAACGCACCCACCAGTGGATCGAGGAGTTGCAACATGGCTGAGCCCAACACTCTGTTGCTGATACTGCTGCTGATCCATGTGCTGGCCGACTTCTCCCTGCCCTGGAAACGCTGGTTCAGCCAAGCCAGCAGCGGGCTCCACCGAGCACGGGCGCTGACCAGCTATGTCGGGGTCGCGGGGCTGGGCTACTGTGCCGCGCTGGCGCTGACCGCCAATCCGCTGCCCTGGGCCGCCCTGATCGCACTGTCGCTGGCCGTGGCGCGAGCCGCCCTGCATGGGTTGCTCCCGCGTCCCGCGCCCCATCCGGTGCGCCGCTTCCTCCTGGAACAGGGGGTTAGCCTGCTGGCGATCCTCGGGGTCTGGGCCGCGATCGAGGGCGCCGCCGCGCCCTGGCGTGCCTGGTTGACGGAACTGGTGAGTGCGCCAAACCTGTTGATCGCCCTGGCCTACCTGCTGGTGTTGCGGCCCACGTCCAGCCTGATCGGGGCCGCCCTCGCCCCGTGGATCAAGGAAATCGACAAACTCGGCTCACTGGCCAACGCCGGGGCGCTGATTGGCAATCTGGAGCGGGTGCTGATCCTGACCTTCGTCCTGTTGCAGCAATGGGAGGCCGTGGGTTTCCTGATCACCGCCAAAAGCATCCTGCGCTTCAATGAAATCCAGGGCGCCAAGGTCCGCTCGCTGAGCGAATACGTGCTGCTGGGCACCTTGTTGAGCTTCACCCTGAGCATCGCCGTCGGGCTGGCGGTGACGCGGATCCTGGGACTGTAGCCTCCTGAGGCTACTTTTCCCGTTGTAGCCTCAGGAAGCTACACCTGCGAGGCGACTCCCGGCACTGGAGCGACCCTGTGCCTTGGGCTAGTCTCAGCGACGCAAGGACCACTTCGGCATCAGCACAGCAAGGAGAGCGATCATGGGGGATGCGTCGGAATTCGAGCCATTGCAGGTCCACCCGGTGGACCTGAACGAAGACATACTGAGGGCGATCCTGGACCTGACCAGCGACGGCATCTGGGACTGGAACGCCAACACCGGCTTCGTCTACCGCAACCGCGGCTGGTACGAGATGCTTGGCTACGCGCCCCACGGCCTGGCAAACAGCGTACTGACCTGGGAAAGCCTGATCCACCCGGAGGATTTCCCCCAGGTGATGCAACTGTTCGACGACCATCTGCAGCAACGCTCGCCGCGTTACCTGGCGCAATACCGTTGCCGCATGCAGGACGGCGCCTACACCCGGATCGAAGACCAGGGCTACGTGGTCGCCCGCAATGCCGATGGCTCGGTCGCGCGGATGATCGGCGCCCACCGCAGCATTGAAGACAAGCAGCGCCTGGTGGAGCAGTTGGAGCAACGCAACAAGTCCCTGGAAGCCATCATCGACGAACGCACCCGCGAGTTATCGCGAGTCAATCAACAGTTGCAGGTGCAGTTGCAGGAGAACCGCAAGCTGGCCGAGAGCGACAGCCTCACCGGCATCGCCAACCGCTACCGCCTGGAAACCGCCCTGCCGCTTGAGTGCGAACGCGCCGAGCGGTTTCGCCAGCCACTGTCGCTGATCGCCATGGACATCGACGACTTCAAAGTCATCAATGACCACTACGGCCATGCCCTGGGTGATGCGGCGCTGGTGCACGTGGTGGAAACCCTCAAGCGCTGCGTGCGCGAAGGCGACTTGCTGGCCCGTTGGGGCGGCGACGAGTTCATCATGCTGCTGCCCAACACCCCCGTCACCACCGCCCGGGTCCTGGCCGAAACCATTCGCTTTGAACTGGAAAGCCTGGCGCCGGTGGGCGACTACCAGGTGACCATGAGCTTTGGCGTGGTCCAGCGCTTCGACGACGAACAGCAGACCGGCCTGCTGGCCCGCGCCGATCAGGCGCTGTATCGCTCGAAAAGCGTCGGCAAGAACATGATCAGCGAATGATCGGACTTACATCCCGGCCTTCACCAACACCGGTTGCGCCGAATACCGCTGCGGGTACAGCTGTTTGAGCTGCGCCACTTTCGGCAGGTCGTTGATGACGATGTAGGGGTGGCTGGGGTGCTCGGTCAGGAAGTCCTGGTGGTAGTCCTCCGCTGGGTAAAAACCACTGTCACGCTCGACGGTGGTCACTATCGGTGCGTTGAAGGCATGGGCCGCGTCCAACTGGGCGATGTAGGCCTGGGCGACCTTCTGTTGCCGGGCATTTTCCACGAACAGTGCCGAACGATACTGGGTGCCCCGGTCGGGCCCCTGGCGATTGAGTTCCGTAGGGTTATGGGCCACCGAAAAATAGATCTGCAACAAGCTGCCGTAGCTGACCTGGGCCGGGTCGAAGGTCACTCGCACCGCCTCGGCGTGGCCGGTATCGCCTTCGCCGACACGTTCGTACTGCGCGGTTTCGGCCGTGCCCCCGGCGTAGCCCGACACCGCACTGGTCACCCCTTTGACATGCTGGAACACCCCCTGCACGCCCCAGAAACAACCACCGGCGAACACCGCGGTTTCACTCGCCGTATTCGGCACTTCGTCGACCACTGGCGCTGCCAGGACGACCGCCTCTTCGCTCGCGCCCAGGGAAAAACCCAGGCACTGCCCGACCACGCCGGCGAGCGCCAGGCCGAACAAGGTGTGACGCCAGGTCAATCGGCGATTCATGGTGAGTACTCCTGATGGGGGAAATGGGTGACTGACAGTGCCGTCACTGAGCAAGGTAAAAACCCGGGGTCAGGCCGCAAAGGTCATGGCCAGGCCATTCATGCAGTAGCGCAGTCCGGTCGGCGGTGGGCCGTCGTCGAATACATGGCCCAGGTGCCCGCCGCAGCGCCGGCAATGCACCTCTTCACGCAGCACGCCTAAGCTGCGGTCCTGGCGGGTGGCCACGGCGTTGGGCAGGGGCGCCCAGAAACTTGGCCAGCCGGTATGGCTGTCGAACTTGCGGCTGGAGGTAAACAGCGCCAACTGGCAGCCGGCGCAGGCAAAGGTGCCGTCGCGATGCTCGTCGTTCAGCGCACTGCTGTAGGCGCGCTCGGTGCCCTCCTCCCGCAGGATGTGGTACTGCTCGGGGGTCAGCAGGGCGCGCCATTGCTCATCGCTGTGGCTGACCTCGAAGGTCTCGGCCGCCTGCGCCGCACCGATCAACGTCGGGGGCGCCACCCGCCGGGTCAGGACCCCGGCCACCAGCGCTGCAACACCCAGCCCGCCGCCGGCCAGCAGAAACTGTCGCCGTGAATACATGGTCCCTCTCCTTCACTGTGCTGTGGATAACCTGGAACACAGCCTAGGCTTGAGTTGATCGCCAAATCCTCACGTACAGTTAAACAATTCGTGATAACTGAGCGCCGGGAAAAGCCGCACAATGGCCGCACTACGCAACCGGATCGGAGCTTTATGGACCAGCCAAAACGTGTCCTGGTGGTCGAGGACGACAGTCACATCGCCGACCTGATCTGCCTGCACCTGCGCGACGAACACTTCGAGGTGGTGCACAGCGCCGACGGCAACCAGGGCCTGCACCTGCTCGAACAGGGCAACTGGGACGCGCTGGTCCTGGACCTGATGCTGCCCGGTGTCGACGGCCTGGAAATCTGCCGCCGCGCCCGCGCCATGGCGCGCTACACGCCGATCATCATTACCAGCGCGCGTTCCAGCGAAATGCACCGCATCCTCGGCCTGGAACTGGGTGCCGACGATTACCTGGCCAAACCGTTTTCCATGCTCGAGCTGGTCGCTCGGGTCAAGGCCCTGCTACGCCGAGTCGATGCCATGGCGCGCAACCTGAAGATGGACGCCGGCAGCCTCAGCAGCGACGGTCTGTTCATCGACCCGATCACCCGCGAAGTGGCGCTGCACGGCAAGCGCCTGGACCTGACACCGCGCGAGTTCGACCTGCTGTACTTCTTCGCCCGCCAGCCGGGCAAGGTGTTCTCGCGCATGGACCTGCTCAACGCGGTCTGGGGCTACAGCCACGAAGGCTACGAACACACGGTCAACACCCACATCAACCGCCTGCGCGCCAAGATCGAGGCCGATCCGGCGCAGCCGGTGCGCATTCTCACGGTCTGGGGGCGCGGCTATAAATTCGCCAGCGCGCAGGAGCCGACATGAAGCTGACCCTCAGCCAACGCCTGTCGCTGGTGTTCGCCCTGCTCCTGCTGATCTGCAGTGGCACCTCGGTGTGGATGCAGGTGCGCGCCAACCAGATGCATGAGCTGGAAGTGGTGCAAGGCTTGTCCCGCGACCTGGCGCAGCACATCGCCCGTGACACCCAGTTGATGGATGCCAACGGCCTGAAACCCGAAGCCCTGCGTAACCTGTTCAGCCAACTGATGCTGGTCAACCCGAGTGTCGAGGTGTACCTGCTCGACAACCAGGGCCGAGTGATCGGCGATGCGGCGCCCGAGGGCCATCTGCGCCGCGAGCAGGTCGACCTGGCGCCCTTGCAGCGTTTGCTCAACGACGAGCGCCTGCCGATTCTCGGCGACGATCCGCGCAGTCTCGACGGGCGCAAGGTGTTCAGCGCCGCACCGCTCAAGGTCAACGGCCAGCAGGCCGGTTATCTGTATGTGGTGCTGCTCAGCGAAGAACGTGACCGCTTGGCCGCGCGCGGCGCCACCAGCGCGGCGCTGAACACGGCCCTCTGGTCGATTGGCCTGGTGGCGCTATTGTGCCTGATTGCCGGCCTGACCGCGTTCACCTTGATCACCCGGCCGCTGCGGCGCCTGACCGACAGCGTCAAGGGCTTCGACATCGACGGCATCCCCGCCACGGCGCCCGCCCCCGTGCCTGTGGAGCCCTCCACCAGCCAGGACGAAATCGCCGTACTCGCTGCCGCATTCCGGCAAATGCAGAACCGCCTGGGCGAACAATGGCGCTCCCTGACCCGCCAGGATCAGGAGCGCCGTGAACTGGTGGCGAACATTTCCCACGACCTGCGCACTCCCCTGGCGTCGTTGCATGGTTACCTGGAAACCCTGTCGCTCAAGGACGCCAGCCTGACCCCGGACGAACGCCGGCGTTACCTGGGCATCGCCCTGGACCAGAGCCGCAAGGTCGGTGGCCTGGCGCAATCGTTGCTGGAACTGGTGCGCCTGGAGCACGGTTTTGTCCAGCCGGTGCTGGAGCGTTTTTCCCTGACCGACCTGGTGCAGGACATCTTCCAGAAATTCGAGCTGAACGCCGAGTCCCGGCATGTGCAACTCAAGGCCAGTTTTGCGCCGAGCGTGTCAGGGGTGTGCGCCGACCTCGGGTTGATCGAGCGGGTGCTGACCAACCTGTTCGACAACGCCCTGCGCTACACCCCGGCCGGAGGGGTGATCGAAATCCGCCTGGTGCCCCAGGGCAAATTCGTCGAAATCACCGTCAGCGACAGCGGCCCGGGGATTGCCGCCGAACTGCGCGAAGGACTGTTCCTGCGCCCGTTCAACATTGGCGGGGCGCGCCGCGACGGTGGCCTGGGCTTGCGGATTGTGCAGCGGATCCTTGAACTGCATGGCCGCCAGGTACGGCTGCTGGATGTCCCTGGCCAGGGCGCGACTCTGTGCTTTTCCCTGGCGGTGGACGAAGCCACAGCCACGGCCCTGGCAGTGCGCTCGATGAACCTCAACACACCGGGACAGGCCTGACGGACCGACGTAAATCCTGTGGGAGCTCGCTCGCGATGGCGGTGTGTCAGGCGCCATGGATATTGAATGTGGCGGCCTCATCGCGGGCAAGCCCGCTTCCACAATGGTTTTGTGGTGCCCACAGATACCTGCAGTCAGTCGCGGTAGCCGGGCGCCACTCGGTCAAGCAGCCGCAGCAAGGCTTTCCAGGCCAGATCCAGGGCATCCGGGTCACTCAGCTCGCCTTCGGCCAGCGGGCGCTGCGGTTGGTTGAACTGGCGTTCAGTGTGTTCGCAGACCGCTGCCAGTGGCAGCACCAGATCACCGCAGGCTTGGGCGGCCAACTGGATGTCGCAGGCCTTTTCCAGGTAGTACATGCGCAAAAAGGCCTGGGCCACACTGCTGCCGACGGTCAACAGGCCGTGGTTGCGCAGCATCAGCACGTGCTTGTCGCCCATGTCCGCCACCAGCCGCGCCTGCTCGGCCAGGTCCAGGGCGATGCCCTCGTAGTCGTGATAGGCGACACGACCATAGAACTCCATGGACATCTGATTAACCGGCAACAAGCCACAGGCCAGCGCCGCCACCGCGCAACCGGCACGGGTGTGGGTGTGCAGCACGCACTGGGCGTCCTCGCGGGCCGCGTGCAGGGCGCTGTGGATGACGAAGCCGGCCGGATTGACGGGATACGGGCTGTCCTCCACCGCACGTCCGTCGAGCCCGATCTTGACCAGGTTCGAAGCGCTGATTTCGTCGAACATCAAGCCATAGGGGTTGATCAGAAAATGGTGCTCAGGCCCCGGCAGGCGCACCGAGATGTGGGTGAAGATCAGGTCAGTCATGCGAAAGTGCGCGATCAAGCGGTAGCAGGCCGCCAATTCCTCACGCAGGACTTGTTCGCTCGGATGGATCATTGGCATTGCTCCAGGCCCTCGACCAGCGCGTCCCAGTCGGCGAAGTCGCGACGGCCGATGAACACCAGGCGCGACCCCGTGGCGTGGGCCTCGTCGGTGGCGGCCAGAAACTGGCTGCGGGTGCCGACGTGTTGCAGCCAGTGTGCCTTGCTGCCCTGATCCAGCAGCACCAGGCCCTTGACCCGAAACACATCCCGGGGCAACGCCTGCAACCAGCCGCGCAGGCGCTCGACATTCAACGGCGCCGGGCTCTGCCAGAGGAAGCTGCTGAACATTTCGCCGTGGTCGCCACCGGTTGCCCGGACCAAGGGCTTGAGCGAGCGCGGCTGCAGGTCCAGGTCCGAATCCAGCCACAGGGCGTCGGGCAGTTGCGCCTGGACGCTCTCGTGGATCCGGGTGCGCAGGCCCAGCGCGTCGCGCAGGGCTTGCAACTGGGCGGCGTCCACCAGGTCGGTCTTGTTCAACAGCAGCAGGTCGGCCGCCGCCACTTGCGCCCGAGCCAGGCGTGCGTACTCGCCATCGAGCTGCAAGTGCCCGGTGGCATCGACCACGGTGATCACCATGTCCAGTTGCATCTGGCTGCGCAGTTGCGGGTAGGCCAGGGTCTGCACGATGCGCTGTGGATCGGACACCCCGCTGCACTCGATGACGATGCGCTCCAGGCGTGGCTGCAATTGCGCCAGGCTGCTCAGTTGCGCCAGCAGGTCTTCTTGCACCGTGCAGCAGATGCAGCCGTTTTGCAGGCTGTACACCGCGTCGGTGACCTCGGAAACGATCGCCGCATCGATGTTCAGCTCGCCAAAATCATTGACGATCACCGCCAGCCGACTGCCTTCGGCGCGGCGCACCATGCGGTTGAGCAAGGTGGTCTTGCCGGCCCCGAGAAATCCCGAGACCACGGTCACCGCGATACGTTGAGGGTTCATTGGGCCTTGCCCTCCAGCACCGGTGGCTCACCGGTCCACACGGCCTTGAGGCCGGCGTCGGCCAGTGCGCCGTTGCGGTCATAGACCAGTTGCCCGTCGACGAAGGTCAACAGCACCTGGGTCTGGTGAATGTAATTGCGCGCCGGCTGGGCGAACAGGTCGCGGTCGATGACGATCAGGTCCGCCGACTTGCCAACCTCCAGGCTGCCGGTCGACTGCTCCAGGCCCATGGCCACGGCGCCGTTGAGAGTGATCACGTTCAGTGCCTGCTCGAGGCTGATGGGGTCGCCAAAGCAGGAGGGATCGTCGTTCCACGGGTTCTGCCGGGTGACCATGGTTTCCAGTGCCAGCCACGGGTCGATGGACGCCACCGGCCAGTCAGTGCCCATCACTGCGGTACCGCCCGCTTCGAGCACGCCTTTGAAATCGTAGATGCGCTTGAGCCGCTCCTGGCCGTAGCCCGAACGTGCGCCGCTGGCAAACGGCGTTGGGTACCAGGCCGCCGGGGAGAATTCGGCGATCACATTGAGTTCCTTGAAGCGCGGCAGGTTGCCCGGGTGCAGCAAGGTGCTGTGGGCGCACTGGTGGCGCACACCGCTGAAGCCGTTGCGCCGACGGGCCTCGGCGACGGCGTCGAGGAACACATCGGAAGCGCCGTCGCCGGTGCAGTGGGCGATGACGCGGATGCCGCGGCTGTCCATGTCCACCACCATGTCGGTGATGTGCTCGGGGGTCAGGTTGAGCTTACCGCGCCAGCTCGACTCTTCTGGCCAGGGGGTCAGCAGGTACGAGGACTTCGGCTCCACGGTGCCGTCGAAGTGGAACTTCACCGCGTTGGCACTCAGGCGTGCGCTGCGGTAGTAGTGACGTTCACCGCTGAGCAGTTCCCAGCGGCGACGCACCGGGAAGATGTCGTCCTGCCAACTGATGGCGGCTTCAATGCGCACGGTCAGTTCGCCGCTGTCGTCCAGCTCTTTCAGCGCCTGCAGGCGTTGCTCGCAGACGTGCACGTATTTGCTCGCCGTGACACCACGCGAACTCTGGAAATGCACCCCGTCACGGTAGGCGCGGCGCAGCACGCTGACCGGGGTCGGCGGCATGGCGGCGTGGATCATCGCGTAGGCACCGTCGATCATCAGGCCGTTGGGTTCGCCACTCAGTTCGTCGCGCTCCAGGTAGCCGTTGCGCGGGTCGGCGGTGTGGCGGTCGATGCCTGCCAGTTCCAGGGCCTTGGAGTTGACCATCATGGTGCCCCACATACGATCGAGCAGGGCCACCGGGCGATCCGGCATGACGCTGTCGAGCCACGCCCGGCCCGGGGTCAGGCCGGCTTCGCGGAAGGTGTAGCGCACCCAGTATTGCCCATAGATCCAACCGTCGCCGGGGTGGGCATCGGCATAGGCCAGGATGCTCGCGCGCAGCTGTTCCGGGGTCGGGTCTTCGATGCCGACATCCAGGTCGTCGCTGTAGCGCGGGGCCAGGGCCAGGTCAGGGTGGGTGTGCATGTCGTGCAGGCCCGGCATGCAGAAGGCCCCCTGCAGGTCATGCACCAGGGTGTTCGGGCCCTTGAATCCTTGCAACTCGGCCAGGCTGGCAACCCCCACCAACTTGCCGCCGCGAATGGCCACGGCCTCCGCCCAGGGCTGCGCCGGGTTCTGGGTATAGATGCGACCGTTGCCAAGGATCAGGTCGGCATAGGTCCCTTGCGCAGAATGGGTAGAGGAAAAGTTGTCGGACTCAGCCATGCAAGCCACCTTCGAGTTCAGTGCGGGTGAAGGGTCTTCCGCGCACATTTGGCTTCGGTGACCCTGACGAATGGCACTAGTATTGTTGAATCAACCAATACAACAATCGATTTTTTTTGGCTTAATCGTTCGATTTACGTCACCATACGATTCAACACTCAGCCCCCCTTAAAGACAGGATTCTTTATGCGCTTTCCTTCAATGACAGCCCTGCGGGCTCTGGATGCGGTGGCCCGGCTGGGCAGCGTGTCGGTCGCCGCCCGCGAACTGAACCTGACCCGCAGCGCCATCAGCCACCAGATCAGCAAGCTGGAAGAGTGCGTGGGGTTTGCCCTGACCGAGCGCATCGGCCGCGGGATCGGCCTGACCTACCAGGGCGAGCGCTACGCCCGCGAGGTGCACGGAATTCTGCTGAACCTGCTGGACGCCGGCCAGCCGGTGGACGACCAGGAAGTCTCGGGGCGGCTGTGTGTCAGTTGCGCGCCGGGATTCGCCACCTACTGGCTGTGCCACCACATTGGCGCGTTTCTGCGCCAGTACCCGCAGGTGCAGTTGCAGCTGATCTCCCCCAAATCGCCGGATGACACCCACAACACCAACGTCGACCTGTTTATCGCCTACGGCATTGGTGACTGGCCGGAAATGCACGTCGAGGAGATCGTCGCGCTGCGCTTTTTCCCGGTGTGCAGCCCGCGCCTGATCAACGCCTTGAGCGGCCTGAAGAACCCGCAGGAGCTCAGCGCCTACCCGCTGCTGCACATGACCGACTACTCGGACTGGCGCGTCTGGCTGACCGCCGCCGGCGCCTCGGGCGTCAATGCCATGAGCGGAATCCTGTTCTCCGACGCCCACTGCGCGCAGTCGGCGTGCATTGCCGGCCAGGGCATTGCCATCGGCGACAACCTGATCAGTGGCGATGCACTGTCCAAGGGGCTGTTGGTGCGCCCGTTCGACATCACCATCGACCTGCACCGCGGCTACTACCTGGCGACCGACCCGCAAAAAGCCGAGCGGCGGGTGGTCCAGGCTTTCAGCAGTTGGGTCAAGACCCAACTGCAGTCCTCCCACCAGACCTGGCAAGACACCCTCTGAGCCGACGGAAAACGCCGCCCCTTTTCAGGGCGGAATCAGCCGACAATTGAGTAATTTTTCTAACCAATACCCACAAAATAATTCCATTGATGTAGCGATACTTTTAACAATAATAAACCCAAAGCCCATTTCGGATTTGCATCCGTCCTCGTACGTCTTATGGGCAATAAAAAGAGGATCTCCATCGTGTCCAGCGGTTCAGCGATTCAGCTCAGCGCACAAGGTATCAGCCAGTATTACGGTCGTTTCGCAGCGCTGGATAACGTCGACCTGGACGTTCGCCAGGGCGAGTTCCTGACGTTGCTCGGGCCTTCCGGTTCGGGCAAGACCACCTTGCTGATGATCCTCGCGGGCTTCCTCAGCCCGACGTCCGGCAAGTTGATGGAACAGGGCGTCGACATCATCAAGCGCTCGGCCGAGAAGCGTAACTACGGCATGGTGTTCCAGGGGTATGCCCTGTTCCCACACATGACGGTGGCGGACAACGTGGCCTACCCGCTGCGCATCCGCAAAGTCGCCGCCGAAGAACGCCAGCGCCGGGTCAAGCACATCCTCGAAGTGGTCGGCCTCGGCGCCCACATGCACAAGAAGCCGGCCGAAATGTCCGGCGGTCAGCAACAGCGCGTGGCCATTGCCCGGGCGCTGGTGTTCGAACCGGACCTGCTGCTGCTCGACGAGCCCCTGTCGGCCCTGGACAAGAACCTGCGCGAACAACTGCAGACCGAACTGCAACGCATCCATCGCCAGGTCGGCACCAGCTTCGTGTTCGTCACCCACGACCAGAACGAAGCCCTGGCGCTGTCCTCGCGCATCGCGATTTTCAACCACGGCAAGCTGACCCAGGTCGACACCCCGGAAAACATCTACAACCGCCCCGAGAGCCGGTTTGTCGCCGAATTCCTCGGCAAGATGAACCTGTTCCCGCTGCAGGACCTGACCCGCAACGGCCCCACCGCCAGCGGCCGTTGTGGCGACAACCTGCTGCACGCCCAGGCCCCGGCCCCCCTGAGCAAACAGCCAAGCGTGCTGGCGGTGCGCCCCGAACACATGGACCTGCACAGCGAACGTCCGAACCGCGACGGCTACAACGTGATCCCCGCGCAGCTCACCGACAAGGTCTACCAGGGCTCCAGCACTCACCTGTCGCTGAAGGTCGGGGGCGATGCCCTGCCGATCAACCTCTCGGTGCCCGGCAATCACCCGGGAGCCCTGATGCCCAGCGGCGCGCCGGTGTGGCTGAGCTGGCCGGTCCAGCAAAGCTTCCTGCTGCAAGCCTGAACCCCTGAACAACGTGCGTCACAAAGCTCTCTCCTAACGACAACAATAGGCCCTTGTCCCAACGGACTGCCGCCATCTGAGGACTTGCCCATGAGCCAGGATCATCAACGCGACTGTATTGAAGTGCTTATCGAAAAGGCCCGTGGCGGGCAGATCAACCGACGCACCTTCATCCAGGCCATGGGCCTGTTGGCGGCCGTGCCCCTGGCGCTGCGCAGCGGTATCAGTTGGTCGGCCGACAAGCCGCTGGTGGTGGTCAACTGGGGTGGCGACGCACTGACCGCCTTCCGCTCCGCCTGGACCGACACCTTCACCAAGAACACCGGAATCCAGGTGCGCATCGACGGCGCCGGCCCCACCGAGGGCGCGATCCGCTCACAACTGGCCAGCGGTCAGCCCAGCTGGGACGTGGTCGACGTCGAGAGCTACAGCGCCATTGTCCTGGGCAAGGAAAAGATCCTGCAGCCCCTGGACTACAACGTGATCAAGCGTGACCAGGTGGCGCCAGTCCTGGCCTCCGACCACGGCATCGCCAGCTACCAGTTCAGCTACGTGATGGCTTGGGACAGCGAGAAGTTCGGCGATAACGGGCCGAAAACCTGGGCCGATTTCTGGGACGTGAAGAAATTCCCCGGCAAACGCACCCTCTACAAGTGGATGAACGGCATGCTCGAGGCGGCGCTGCTGGCCGACGGCGTTCCGGCCGATCAGCTCTACCCGCTGGACGTGGTGCGCGCCCTGAACAAGATCGACGAGATCAAGCCCCACGTGCTGTCGTTCTGGAGCTCGGGCGCCGAAAGCCAGCAACTGATGGTCGATGGCGAAGTCTCGGTGGGCGCCATCTGGCACACCCGCGCCAAGCTGCTCAGCGAAGACACCGAAGGCCGTGTGCGCTGGAGCTTCGACAACGGCTTCATCAACTCCAGCAGTTGGGCCGTACTGTCGGGCAACCCGGCGGGGAGCCAGCCGGCGATGCAGTTCATCCAGCATGCCCTGCAACCGGAAGGCCAGCTCAAGCTCTTCGAACTGCTGGGCAACGGTCCGTCCAACAGCGCGACCGAGAAGCTGATGTCGGCCGAACAACTGCAAGCCAACTGCGCGTCGCCAGAGAACCTGAAGAAACAGATCGCGCTCAACGCCCAGTGGTACGCCGACAACTACTCCAACGCCCTGGAGCAGTACCTCACGCGGCTGTCCAAGTGAGCCATCGATCATGACCATGACCTTGACCCTGAGCAAACCCAAGCCGCGGTTCAGTTCGCCGGCGCTGGAACGCGGCTTGCTGCTGCTCCCGCTGCCGGTGTTGCTGCTGATCTTCTACGTGCTGCCGTTTATCGGCGTGGTCGGCTGGAGCTTCTCGCTGCCGACACCGGGCCTGGAGCAGTACGAACGCATCGCCACCGACCCGGCCATCCACGACATGCTCTGGCGCACCCTGCGCCTGTGCCTGACCGTCAGCGTGCTGGCCCTGGTGATCGGCTACCTGCTGGCCTACTGCTGGGTGTTCAGCCCGCCGTTCTGGCAGCGGGTGGTGGAGATTTGCATCTTCATCCCGTTCTGGATCTCGGTGCTGGTGCGGGCGTTCGGCTGGTTGATCGCCCTGCGCAGCAATGGGGTGCTCAACAACGGGTTGATGGGCATGGGCCTGATCGATCAACCGCTGCAACTGAGCCGCAATGAAATCGGCGTGGTGATCGGCATGCTCCACGTGATGATTCCGTACGCGGTGTTCCCGCTGCTGTCGAGCATGCGCCAGCTGGACCAGCGCATTCTCATGGCCTCCCGGGGCCTGGGAGCCGGGCCGCTGCGCACGTTCTGGCAAGTGTTGCTGCCCCAGACCCTGCCGGGGATGCTGGGCGCCTTCATCATGGTCTTCGTGTTCTGCCTGGGCTTCTTCATCACCCCGGTACTGCTGGGTGGCGGGCAAACGGTGATGATCGCCGAGTACGTGTTCCTGCAAATGTTCCAGACCAGTAACTGGGGCCTGGGGGCCGCCTTGAGCGTGGTGCTGCTGTTGTTGGTCAGCGCATTGATCTGGGTCCTGCTGAAAATGACCCGTGTGAACCGCCTGGTAGGCTGAGGTTATCTATGAACACCCATCGTACAAGCCTGAGTACCCGCCTGCTGGCCGTGATCGCCATGGCCTTCATGCTGTTCCCGCTGCTGACGGTCATACCGGTGTCGTTCACCAGCAAGCGCTTCCTGTCGATGCCCGAGGGCAACTGGTCGCTACGGCACTACGAGGCGCTGGTGAGCAATCCGGACTGGATCCATGCCATCAGCCAGAGCCTGACCATTGCCTTTGCCACCAGCCTCATCGCCACCCTGCTGGCGGCCAGCTTCAGCCTGGGCATCTGGTACATGCGCTCGAAACTGGCCACCGCATTGATCGGCCTGGTGCTGTTGCCGATGGCGATCCCGCCGGTGATTTCGGCGCTGGTGCTGTACTTCATGGAAACCAAGCTCGGCCGGTTCGCCCCGGGCATGGGCTACGACACCCTGACCGGGGTGGTGATCGCCCACGTGATCATGGTGGTGCCGTACGGGGTGGTGACCATGCTGGTTGCCCTCAGCCAGATCGACCGGCGGATTGAACTGGCCTCGCGCAACCTCGGCGCCAGCCTGATGCAGACCACCTTCATGGTGATCCTGCCGAACCTCAAGCTGGGCCTGGCCTCCACCGCCCTCCTGGGCTTTGCCCTGTCGTGGGAAGAAGTGGCGGTGACCCTGTTCATCACCAGCGTCAACGTCGACACCCTGCCCAAGCGCATCTGGAGCGGCCTGCGCGACAACGTCGACCCAAGCGTGGCGGCCATCTCGGTGCTGCTGATCAGCCTGACCCTGCTGGTGCTGATTGGGCGCCTGGTGGTCCAGCACCTGGTCGACAAACGGGCGCAAAGGCTTCAACACCCGTGACAACACCGTCCCGGTCCAATAGATTAGGCGGCCTGAAAAGGCCGTCGTGCTTTCTCGCCTCAATTCAAGTTTAAAGAAGTAGTGAAATTTCAATGCCAGATTCCAACACCGCTGAATCCGTAGTCACGTTGTCGTCCAAAGCGGAATACGAAAACTCCATCAATCTTTCACAACACGTGCCCCAGGCCAAAACCATCAGCGAGATGGTCCTGGACGCCTTCCACACTTCCAAGGAAAGCGACCAGATTCGCGATCTGCGCGCCGCCATCCGCCAGGCCCACGACCGCTTCGACGACGACCAGGCCTACGAACTGATGGGCCAGCTCAAGCAACTCAAGGACGCCGAGGCCGCCGACATCGCCGCCCTCGAAGACCTGAGCAGCAAATTCCCGATCAGCCGCATCCTGTCCAGCTTCAAGGACGACCCTGCTTTCCAGGAACTGGTCTACGGCCTGGCCCTGAAAGTCCTCAACCAGACTCACCAGGCCATCAGCAACCCAAGCGGCAGCAAGGGCAAGGCCGCCCGCGCGAAGAAAGAAGTCGAAGTGTTCAGCATCAGCAAGGACGGCCTCACCGTCACCCTGCCCCTGCGCACCCCACGCTCGAAACCCAGCGTCGATCGCCAAGCCTATGAATTCCTCGGCTTCACCTTTGTCGGTGAAGGCGACGAACTGGAACTGGAAAACGAAACCTTCCTCGACACCAGCGGCACCGAACAACCGGCCACCCGCAAAGCCATCATCACCGCCCTGCAACAACAGACCGCGTTTGCCGGCTACAGCATCGCGGCCCAGTAATCGCCGAGTAAATCGCCCCAACAAAAAGCCCCGCTCTTCGTTTGAAGGCGGGGCTTTTTGCTGGGGCGAGCGAGCGCATCGGCGGAGAAAACGCAGCGCAAGAGCGGCGAGGACCAGGTCCTCGAACGCAACCTCGCGGGCTCGACAGCTGCGGGGGATTGGGATATTGCCAAGATATGTGGTGTGGCGCAGATCACCATCGCTAGCAAGCTAGCAGCCACAAAGACATCCCACAGAAATACTCCAGCCAAAAAGAAGCAGGCCGGCCGATAGGCCGCCTCGCCCTTACCACTCAACAGGCCGAGCGTTAGCTCGCCTGCTGCTCTTGATCTTGATCCACCCGCCCCATCGGCAGGCTGAGCGAAGGTGTCCATCCGGGGGGAGGCGCGGAGCGCCGTGCGGCGAAGCCGCATACATCGAGAGGAGGTGCAGCGAAGCAAACCGGAGGCGATGCCCCCGGATGGATACCGTAGCGAAGGGACCCCGAGCCTTAGCGAGGGGCCGAACGCCTGGGGCAAAGACCTTTGGTTACTTTGGGCTGGGCCGGCACTCCGGCGTTTGCCAAAGTGACCCGCCGTAAGGGCGGAACCATTAGCCGCCATCACCACAGCAACGGATATGCCCCCCCCCCCCCCGACAAACCCAGCCCCAACAAAAAGCCCCGCTCTTCTCACAAAGGCGGGGCTCCAGGCACAACGGCAAACCTTAAGGCGCGTAAGTCAGCAACAACTCACTCGGCACCTTGAAATCCAACGACATCATCACGCTCAACGCCGTGATGGTGAAGATCGAGAACACAAACAGCTTGCGTGCCCACACCGTGTCATCCACCGCCTTATAGCCGGTCCAGGCCATATACAACCAGTACATGCCCATGGCCGCGGCAACGGCCAGGTAGCTCATGCCCGCATAACCACTGAAGGTCAGCATCAAGGTCGCCACCAGGAACGCCAGGATATAGAGCAGGATATGCCGCTTCGCCACCTGGATCCCACGCTTGACCGGCAACACCGGAATCGAGGCCGCCAGGTAGTCGTTGAAGCGGAAAATCGCGATCGCATAGGAATGCGGCATCTGCCACAGGCTGAACATCACCAGCAGGGTCAGCGCAGCCATGTCGAAGCTGTTGCTCACGGCCACATAACCGATCACCGGCGGCATCGCCCCCGACAGACTGCCCACCAGCGTGCCGTGTACCGACTTGCGCTTGAGATACAGGCTGTAGAAGCCGACATAGATGACAAACCCGATCACCGCGAACAGCGCCGCCAACGGGTTGGCCACCTTGTACAGCAGGGCCACGCCCGCAACACCCAGGACAGTCGCGTAAACCAGTGCCAGTTTCAGGGAGATCAGGCCCTGCACCAGCACCCGGTTCTTGGTGCGCTCCATCTTCAGGTCGATATCACGGTCGATGCAGTTGTTGAACACGCAACCCGAGGCTACCACCAGGGACGTGCCGATCATCGCGGCCAGGAAAATGGCCAGATCGACATGCCCCTTCGAGGCCAGGAAGAATCCGCCTGCCACAGAAAGCACGTTACCGAAAATGATCCCCGGTTTGGTGATTTGGATAAAGTGCTTAAAGGACATCCGGACTTACCTCACTTCGCCATCATGAAGGTGTGGATGCTGAACATGATCCACAGCGACAGACCCACCAGCAGGACAATCACCAGTGCGGCGAAGACAAACGCGATCACGTTGTTACGCTGAGCCTGCGAACGATCCAGGTGGAGGAAGTACACCAGGTGCACCAGCACCTGGATCACGGCGAATGCCAGGACGATCCACAGGGTGATCGACTTCGGCAGCGATGGGTACATCACCAGGCCGAACGGGATCACTGTCAGGATGACCGACAGGATGAAGCCGATGGCGTAGGACTTGACGCTGCCGTGGCCGGCGTCGTCGTGGGAATGTGATGTGTTAGCCATTTACATAGTCCCCATCAGGTAAACAACGGTGAATACGCAGATCCACACGACGTCCAGGAAGTGCCAGAACAGGCTCAGGCAGCTCAGACGGGTCTTGTTGGTCGCCGTCAGGCCGTTTTTCTGCACCTGATACATCATGATCGCCATCCAGATCAGACCGCTGGTCACGTGCAGACCGTGGGTGCCGACCAGGGTGAAGAACCCGGACAGGAAGCCGGAACGGCTAGGGCCGTAGCCTTCGGAGATCAGCAGGTGAAACTCGTTGATCTCCATGGCGATAAAGCCGGCGCCGAACAGGAAGGTCATGGCCAGCCAGCCCAGGACCTGGCTCTTCTTGCCCTTGAACAACGCCAGCATGGCGAAGCCGTAGGTGATCGAACTGAACAGCAGCAGAGCGGTTTCGCCCAGTACATACGGCAGTTCGAAGATGTCGTGGCCCGACGGGCCACCGGCGACGTTGTTTACCAGTACCGCGTATACCGCGAAGATCGACGCAAACAGGATGCAGTCGGTCATCAGGTAGAGCCAGAAGCCGTATACGGTCATCTCGCCCGAGTCGTGGTGATGGTCATCATGCCCATGTCCATCGACATGGGTGTGTCCAGCATTGGTCACTAAGTTCGACATGGTTTAAGCCTGTTCCAACGAGGTTTCAACACGGGTGGCGGTGGCTGGAACTTTCCCGGCCGCTACCAGACGCTTGTGCTGCTCGGCTTCGATGCGCTCGATCACGTCGACCGGCACCATATAGCCCTGATCATCACGCGCAGCGTGGATCACGAAGTACACCACGGTGCCGACCAGACCGAAGGCGGCCAGCCACCAGATGTGCCAGATCATCGCGAAACCGAACACTGTCAACAGTGCGCCCATGACCACACCGGTCGCGGTGTTGTTTGGCATGTGGATCGGTTCGTAACGGCTTGGCGCCTGGTACGCGGTACCGTTTTCCTTGGCTTCGGTGAACGGATCGATCACATCGGCTTTTGGCAGTACGGCGAAGTTGTAGAACGGTGGTGGCGAGGAGGTCGACCATTCCAGGGTATGGGCATTCCACGGGTCACCGTGTTCGCACATGTTTTCTGGCTTGTTGCGATCACGCACGCTGACGTACAGCTGGATCAACTGGCAGGCGATGCCGACAGCGATCATCACGGCGCCGAACATGGCGACGTACAGGTACGGTACCCATTCCGGGTTGGTGGTGGCGTTCAGGCGACGGGTCATGCCCATGAAGCCCAGGACGTAGAGCGGCATGAATGCGACGAAGAAGCCGGTGATCCAGAACCAGAATGCAGCCTTGCCCCAGCCTTCGTGCAGCTTGAAGCCGAACGCTTTCGGGAAGTAGAACGCGAAACCTGCGATGTAACCGAATACCGCACCGCCGATGATCACGTTGTGGAAGTGCGCGATCACGAACAGGCTGTTGTGCAGGACGAAGTCCGCACCCGGGATGGCCAGCAGTACGCCGGTCATGCCGCCGATGGCGAAGGTCACCATGAAGCCCAGGGTCCACAGCACTTGGCTGGTGAAACGCAGGCGGCCCTGGTAGATGGTGAACAGCCAGTTGAATAGCTTCACACCCGTGGGGATCGAAATCAGCATCGTCGCCAGGCCGAAGAAGGCGTTGACGCTGGCACCCGAACCCATGGTGAAGAAGTGGTGCAGCCAGACCATGAAGCCCAGGATCGAGATCGCGCCCGAGGCGTAGATCATCGAGTGGTGGCCGAACAGTTTCTTGCCAGTGAAGGTCGAGATGACTTCGGAGAAGATCCCGAACGCCGGCAGAATCAGGATGTAAACCTCGGGGTGACCCCAGGCCCAGAACAGGTTGACGTACATCATCGGATTGCCACCAAGTTCATTGGTGAAAATGTGGAAATCCATGTAACGGTCAAGCGTCAGCAGTGCCAGGGTAGCGGTCAGGATCGGGAACGAAGCGACGATCAGGACGTTGGCCCAGGTGCAGGTCCAGGTGAAGATCGGCATGTCCATCAGCTTCATGCCCGGGGTACGCATTTTCAGCACGGTGGCCAGGAAGTTGACCCCCGTCAGCGTCGTACCTAACCCGGATAGCTGTAGCGCCCAGATGTAGTAATCCATCCCCACGCCCGGACTGTATTGCAGGCCCGACAGCGGCGGATAGGCAACCCAACCGGTCTTGGCGAATTCGCCAACGCCCAGGGACAGGTTGATCAGCACCACGCCGGAAACCAGCAGCCAGAAGCTCAGGGAGTTCAGGAACGGGAAGGCAACGTCACGCGCGCCGATCTGCAGCGGCACTGCAAGGTTCATCAGGCCGGTGAAGAATGGCATCGCCATGAAGATGATCATGATCACACCGTGAGCGGTGAAGATCTGGTCATAGTGTTCAGGAGGCAGGTAGCCCGGCGAACCCTCGGTGGCCATGGCCAACTGGGTACGCATCATGATGGCGTCGGCAAAACCGCGCAGCAGCATGACCATGGCGACGATGATGTACATCACGCCGATTTTCTTGTGGTCGACCGAGGTCAACCACTCGGTCCACAGGTAGGTCCACTTCTTGAAGTAGGTGATTGCAGCGAACAGCGCCAGACCGCCGAGCGCGATCATGGCGATGGTAACCATCACGATCGGTTCGTGGAACGGGACCGCTTCCCAACTTAATTTACCAAACATCGTTTACTCCTCTGCCCCGGCAGCTGAATGCGATTCCATGTCCGTAGCGGCCACTTCTTTCTCTTTCTTCTCGTGCTTGACCTTCGGACCCGGTTTCATGCCCTCGTACTTATCGACGATGATCTGGAACAGGTTCGGCGTAACCGAGGAGTAGAGCTCGACTGGGTTGTTCTGGCTCTGCTTGGAAAGGGCTGCGTATTCAGCTTGTTCAAGCTGTTTAGGTGCCTTTTTGACTTCGCTTACCCAGGCGTCGAACTCTTCCTGGGTGGTGGCGATTGCCTTGAATTTCATACCGGTGAAACCAGCGCCGCTGTAGTTGGCGGAGATACCGTCCATTTCAGCGTTCTGGTTGGCGATCAGGTGCAGCTTGGTCTGCATGCCCGCCATCGCGTAGATCTGGCCGCCCAGGCCCGGGATGAAGAACGAGTTCATCACGGCGTCCGAGGTCACCTTGAAGTTGATCGGCGTGTGCGCCGGGAACACGATCTTGTTGACCGTGGCAATGCCTTGTTCCGGGTAGATGAACAGCCACTTCCAGTCCAGCGCGACCACTTCGATGGTCACCGGCTTCACGTCGGATTCCAGCGGACGGTACGGGTCCAGGGCGTGGGTCGATTTGTAGGTGACGTAACCCAGGGCAATGATGATCAGTACCGGGACAGCCCACACTGCGATTTCGATCTTGGTGGAGTGGTTCCACTTGGGCGTGTAGGTGGCGCTGGTGTTGGACGCACGGTACTTCCAGGCGAACAGGAAGGTCATGACGATGACCGGAACCACGACCAGGAGCATCAGCAGCGTTGCGGTGATGATCAGGTTTCGCTCATCCAGGCCGACCTGGCCCTTGGGATCGAGCAAGGTCATGTTGCAGCCTCCCAGCAACAGCGTGCCGAGCAGCGGCAATAAGCCTAGTAGTCTGGGGTACCTGTTTTTACTCATCTCACGACCTCTAAAGCAGCTTGCGCAATGCAGTTGGGTTTTGATCGCCAACACTTCACCCTGCCAAGGGTTGGCATTTTTCTTGGATTGAATAAGGGCTTGCCCGTCACGCGCTAAACGTTGATTGACACATCCTGGGCCAGCGGTGAGTTCTTATTCGAATTCGTGGTCAAAGGCCTTGTTACAGACCAATTCCATTTGGTGCGGATAGTTGGAAAGGCACCGACACCTGGGGTCGCACGAAGCTATCGAACCGCTCCTCGACCACCCTTCTCTGCTCAGGGGTGAGCAGTGCCGGAATTTCAGTGCGGGCGATTGTAGATATGTAACGTTTTATAAACCATGTCTCATCTCGAAATAATTTTTATCGGATACGGCAACAATCATTAACGAATCCTGTAACGATTGCCGATTTTATCGCGATTCATTCTCAACAAGAACCCCAAAAAATGTAGGTCTACTGTGCGCAGTTCAGACAGCTTCTGGGGCCGAGCTCAGCCCGCCATGTTCGCCAAACCCCCATTTTCACAAGGCCTGTGGCCATTCGCCGAAGCCTGTTAAAACTGCCTGGCGCGGCATGGTTGCTGGCTTTTGGCGAAGCCCGGTGCCGGGCAAACCTTTGTATCTTTTCATGCCAAAATGCTGCGCTTGAAATGCGTTGCGACACTTAAGCTGTGACAACATGTCGCACACTTGCCGCACCCTCGATTGTCCTGCATCACGGACTTTTTACCGCGCCACTGAAACGTCAAACGCCCCGGCCTCTTTCGAGGACCAGGGCGTTTTTTGAGCAGTGACGGTAGCTGAGGGTAACGGCCTCAGTTCATCTGTTTGCGGTTGCGCGAGACCAGCAGCGGCACCAGGATCACGGTCAGGACGAAGGCCACCAGGGCCCATTGCGCCAGCGACAGGCCGAGGATCGGCGGATAAGGCGTGGAGCAGAAACCGTCGACCTGGAAGCCCAGCGGGAAGATCTTGGCCAGTGGCAGGCCATCGACAATCGGCTGCAGCACATCGATGCCGCAGCTCACCGATGGATAGAACTGGGTGTAGACGTGATGGGCAGCGGTGCCCGCCCCCGCCAGGGCAAAGATCACCACCAGGGTCTCGAACACCGTGACGCTGCGACGGGTGCGCATGGCCGCCCCGGCGAAGGCACTGAGGGCAATCAGCAGCAGCGCGTAGCGTTGCAGGATGCACAGTGGGCACGGGGCTTCACCCAGCACGATCTGCATGTACAGCGCGCCCCCGATCAGCGCCAGGCAGATAATGCCCAACAACACCAGAAAACGCCGCTCACGGCCCAGGCGCATCGAATCCTCGTTCATTCCCGTTTCCTTCGTCATAAATGCAGGCTATGGCCGCCAGTTTACACGCCGGGCGTGCGCATGCAGCACGCGGCGTGGTGTCGGACCTTTCGCGGGGAATTAACCGTGGGGGGTATTAACAGCGGATTAAGCCGTGGGGTCTGTGTTGACGCGCATGACGCCATCGCGAGCAGGCTCGCACAGCGAATCTGTGGACCAGGCCAGGCGGCGCTCCGCTTGCCCGGGATGGCGGTGGGTCAGGGGGCATAAATGTTGGCTATGCCGGCCTCATCGCGGGCAAGCCCGCTCCCACAAAGATACTCCAACGCAGGAAAGCAGGCCGGCCGGTAGGCCGCCTCGCCTGCCCTTGCCACTCAGGCCGACCGGCAGGTCGCCGTGCTTTTGCTCTTGATCCACCCGCCCCATCGGCAGGCTGAGCGAAGGTGTCCATCAGGGGGGAGGCGCGGAGCGCCGTGCGGCGAAGCCGCATACATCGAGAGGAGGTGCAGCGAAGCAAACCGGAGGCGATGCCCCCGGATGGATACCGTAGCGAAGGGACCCCGAGCCTTAGCGAGGGGCCGAACGCCTGGGGCAAAGACCTTTGGTTACTTTGGGCTGGGCCGGCACTCCGGCGTTTGCCAAAGTGACCCGCCGTAAGGGCGGAACCATTAGCCGCCACAACCGCAGCAATGGATATACCCCAAATCCAAGATCAAAAGATCACAACCTTCAGCAGCTCACACAGCCCCTCAACACCATAGAATCTCCCACCGTTGACCTTGCCTCGACTAAAGACTGGTGGAAGCGAGCCTGCCCGCGATGGGGGCGACTCGGTCTGACCAAGTCGCCCCCCTTGCCGTCATTCCAACGCCGCAGCCGGCCCAAAGAACTCGTAGCGGCTCTGGCTTTCAGGCACTCCCAACGCCTTGAGGTGACGCTTGATCACCGCCATGAAGCCCTTGGGCCCCAGGAAGTAGGCGTCCAGGTCCCGCTGCTCGGGCAGCCAGTGACCCAATTGCTCCTGGCTCAGCAGCCCGACCTGGTCGGCTGCCGGGCTGACCCCGTCATCTTCGGCGTAACAGTAGAAGCGCTTGAGCTGGGGATGACGCTCGGCCAGGCCGTCGATCCAGTCGCGGAAGGCATGCACCGCGCCGTTGCGCGCGCAGTGGATAAAGTGCACCGGCCGCTCGGTGGCCAGGGCCGCTTCGAGCATGGCCAGGGTCGGGGTGATGCCCACCCCGCCGCTGATCAGCACCAGCGGCTTGTCGCTGGCCGTCAGGGTGAAGTCGCCAGCAGGCGGGAACAGTTCGATGTGGGCACCGACCTGGAACTGGTCGTGCAGGTAGTTCGACGCACGGCCACCGGCTTCGCGCTTGACGCTGATGCGGTACTGGCCGTCAGTGCCCAGGGACGACAGCGAGTAGTTGCGACGAATCTCTTCACCGTCCAGCAGCAGCTTCATGCCGATGTACTGGCCAGGTTCTGCGGCAAGGATCGGGCCTTTGTCCGCTGGCTCGAAGTAGAACGAAGTGATTTCCGCGCTCTCCTCGACCCGCTGGGTCAAGACGAACGCCCGCGCCCCGCGCCAGCCACCGACGGCTTCGGCTTTCTGGTCGTAGATCGCGGCTTCGGCACCGATCAGGATCTCGGCCAGTTGGCCGTAGGCCGCGCCCCAGGCACTCATCACTTCGGGCGTGGCGATCTCTTCACCGAGCACTTCGCTGATGGCGCGCAGCAGGCAGCTGCCGACAATCGGATAGTGCTCAGGAAGAATCTGCAGGGCCACATGCTTGTTGATGATTTTCGCCACCAGGTCGCCCAACTGGTCGAGCTGGTCGATGTGCCGGGCGTACATCAGCACACCATTGGCCAGGGCCCGGGGCTGGTCGCCGCTGGCCTGGTGCGCCTGGTTGAACAGCGGGCGCACTTGCGGGTATTCGCTGAGCATCATGCGGTAGAAGTGGGTGATCAGAGCTTCACCACCGCTTTCCAGCAGCGGCACGGTGGATTTGACGATGGCACGGTCTTGGGCACTAAGCATAAGGGGATGAACTCCTGAACGACTGCTTTTAATGAATTGCCCTTTGGTTATCAGTTTCCATGCCAACAATTAAACCCTTATAAATCAATCATTTAATTAATATGTAGTCATAACGACCCTGGGGGTTTTATAGTCACCTCGACTACATGGAGTCAATATGACTGCAAAATCCCTGCTGACCACCCTGCTGCCCCTGGTCTCTGACCTGTCCCGCGAACTGCCCGAAGGCGAGCGCTACCGGCGCCTGCTGGAAGCCATGCGTGCCCTGCTGCCTTGCGATGCCGCCGCCCTGCTGCGCCTGGATGGCGAATGGCTGGTGCCGCTGGCGGTGGACGGCTTGAGCACTGACACCCTGGGTCGGCGCTTCAAGGTCAGCGAGCATCCGCGCTTCGCGGCGCTGCTCAGCAGCCCTGGACCGACGCGCTTTGCCGCCGACAGCGAGCTGCCGGACCCCTATGACGGCCTGGTCGACGGCCTCGACGAGCACCTGGAGGTCCACGACTGCATGGGCTGCCCGCTGTTTATCGATGAGCAGCCCTGGGGCCTGCTGACCCTGGATGCGCTGGACCCGGAACGCTTCGAACCCATCGAGCTGGATGCCCTGCAGGCCTTCGCCAGCCTGGCGGCCGCCACGGTCAACGCCGCCGAGCGCATCGAGCGGCTGGCCAATCGGGTTGAAGACGAGCACCAGCGGGCCGAGGTCTATCGTCAGGCCAGCGGCCAGCAAGACCGCGAAATGATCGGCCAGAGCAAGACACACAAGCGCCTGGTGGAGGAGATCAAGCTGGTGGGCGGCAGCGACCTGACGGTGCTGATCACCGGGGAAACCGGGGTCGGCAAGGAGTTGGTGGCCCAGGCGATTCATGCCGCCTCAGCGCGGGCCAACAAGCCGATCATCAGCCTCAACTGCGCCGCCCTGCCCGACACCCTGGTGGAGAGCGAGCTGTTCGGCCATGTGCGCGGGGCCTTCACCGGCGCCACCAGTGACCGACGCGGCAAATTTGAACTGGCCAATGGCGGCACCCTGTTTCTCGACGAAGTCGGCGAGTTGTCCCTGACGGTGCAGGCCAAGTTGCTGCGGGTGCTGCAGAGCGGGCAACTGCAACGCCTGGGGTCGGACAAGGAGCATCAGGTCGATGTGCGCCTGATCGCCGCCACCAACCGCGACCTCGCCGAAGAAGTGCGCAGCGGCCGCTACCGCGCCGACTTTTACCACCGCCTGAGCGTGTATCCGTTGCGGGTGCCGGCCCTGCGTGATCGCGGGCGGGATGTGCTGTTGCTCAGTGGCTATTTCCTCGAACAGAACCGCTCGCGCATGGGCCTCAACAGCCTGCGCCTGTCCAGCGATGCCCAGGCCTCGCTGCTGGCTTACAGCTGGCCGGGCAATGTGCGCGAACTGGAACACTTGATCGGCCGCAGTGCCTTGAAGGCGCTGGGCAACGCCCGCGAGCGGCCGAAGATCCTCAGCCTCAGCGCCGCCGACCTGGACTTGCCCCACGAGGCCCTTGAGGCCAGCGCAGTCCCGGCGCCCGCCATACCTGCGCCAGCACCGGAGGTGAGCGGCGACCTGCGCCAGGCCACCGAGCAGTACCAGCGTCAACTGATCAGCGCCTGCCTGGAGCGCCACCAGCACAACTGGGCCAGCGCCGCCCGCGAGCTGGGCCTGGACCGGGCGAACCTGGGACGAATGGCCAAGCGGCTGGGCATGAAATGATCGCAGCCCCTGTAGACGCTGCCTCGCGGAGCTCGGCAGCTACAAAGGTGGTACCGGCCCTAAAGCCTGCCCCCGTCAAGTCGATAACCCGTTATCAATAGTTGTCGGCGCTTGCGCGATCCTCCGTCACCTTTTCCACAGAAGGTTTTTATGTCCTCCACCAAAGCCCGCGCAGATTCACTTTCGCTTCTGCTGTTTACCTTGCGCAGTGGCAAGCTGATGGCGATCAACCTGCTGAAAGTCAGTGAAATCATCCCCTGCCCGCCGCTGACCCGGTTACCGGAGTCGCACCCCCACGTCAAAGGCATCGCGACCCTGCGCGGCAACTCGTTGTCGGTCATCGACCTGAGCCGCGCCATCGGCGAGCGCCCCCTGGCGGACCCCGACGGTGGCTGCCTGATCGTCACCGACGTCAGCCGCTCGAAACAGGGCCTGCACGTGCAGGCGGTGAGCAAGATCGTGCACTGCCTGACCTCCGATATTCGCCCGCCACCGTATGGCTCGGGCGGCGGACGTTCGTACATCACCGGCGTGACCTCGGTTGACGGCACGCTGGTGCAGGTGTTGGACATCGAGAAGGTCATCCACGGCATTGCCCCGGAGCCGGTGCAAATGGCGCCCACCGAGTTGAGCATGGAAGATGCCGAGCTGCTGGGCAACGCGCGCATCCTGGTGGTCGACGACAGCCAGGTGGCGCTGCAACAGTCGGTAAACACCCTGCGTCACCTCGGTTTGTTATGCCACACCGCCCGCAGTGCCAAGGAAGCCATCGACTGCCTGCTGGAACTGCAAGGCACCGCGCAGCAGATCAACCTGATTGTTTCGGACATCGAGATGTCGGAAATGGACGGCTACGCCTTTACCCGGACCCTGCGCGAAACCCCGGACTTCGCCCACCTCTACGTGCTGCTGCACACCTCCCTGGACAGCGCGATGAACAGCGAAAAAGCCCGACTGTCCGGGGCCAACGCAGTGCTGACCAAGTTCTCTTCGCCGGAGCTGACCCAATGCCTGATCGACGCCGCCAAAGCGGTGGCGCAGCAGGGGCATTGAGCCGTGGTCCAGGCTTACTGCCTGTTGCTGCGCCGCGAACTGGCCGGCGCCCTGCCGCCCAGCGCCTGGCCGGCGGGCATCAGCCTGGCCACCTACCAGCCGACGATGGCTGAGGCGGTGCATCAGTTGCTGGAGGCGGGATATCGAGCGGGCGTCGGTCAGGTCTCGGCCCTGGCTGTCTGGCGCGAACGGTTTGAGCGCGACCCCGAATACGACCCGCAACTGTGCATCATCGCCTCCGACGCCCAGGGCCTCGTCGGCGTGATCCAGTGCTGGACCAGCGCCTACATCAAGCACCTGGTGGTGCATCCCCGCGCCCAGGGGCAAGGCCTGGGACGGGCGTTGCTGCTGCATGCCTTCAGCGTGTTCCAGCAACGTCGCGAAGGGTTTGTCGACTTGAAGGTGCTGGAAGACAACCTTC
Source organism: Pseudomonas kielensis (assembly GCF_014236655.1). Taxonomy (GTDB): domain Bacteria; phylum Pseudomonadota; class Gammaproteobacteria; order Pseudomonadales; family Pseudomonadaceae; genus Aquipseudomonas; species Aquipseudomonas kielensis. Next base: position 48,309 of record NZ_JACMYG010000009.1, on the reverse strand, counting down.
GCGCACGGCAGTTGTACGCCAGTTGCGGCATGCGCCAGGTCCGCCGGGAACCCGTCCCCGACTGAGGGCATCTCTGCCCCCACAACGACATCAGGCATACTTGCTCTCCGACCCATCAGGAGCCCTGCCATGCGATCCCCTGCCCTGCTTTTCATCGCCCTGACCAGCCTCGCCCTCCACGCCCAGGCCTCAAGCCCCGACGCCTGGGCCGCCTACGACAAGGCCGTACTCGCCAGTTGCACCCAGGCCAGCCAGTTGAGCCACGCCAAGCCGGTGGGCAAGGCCGCGCAGTTCGATGATCGCGTCGGCTACAGCGCCTTGCTGCTTGAGGGCCAGTACCCACAGAAACACATGAAGGGACAGCGCGGCACCGAGCTGTGCCTCTACCACAAGCAGAGCAAGACCGCCCACGTCACCGAATGGGATTCAGTGCGCCCGGCCACCCCGGGCCAATGACTGGCGCACAACTTGCTTCGCCGCAGGCCCCGGCGCTGTTTTTTTGTCATCGCTGACGCTTTCGGACTGTGACCCCTCCCATGAACACATCGTTTTCCTGCGTAGGCTGCGGCAAATGCTGCAATGACCACCATGTGCCCCTGACCCTCGCCGAAGCCCGCATGTGGGCAGCCGATGGCGGCGCGGTGATCGTGCTGGTCGAGGGATTCCTGGACAACGGCCTGGGCCTGCCGGCCGCGCAGCGCGAACACGCCCAGCGCCGGTCCGTGGTGGTGCCCTGCGGTGACACCCACGCCTACGTGACCATTACCTTCGCCGCCTTCAACGCGGGCCGCTGCCGGAATCTTGACGAAGACAACCTGTGCCGGATCTATGAGCGTCGACCGCTGGTGTGCCGGATCTACCCGATGGAAATCAATCCGCACATTCCCCTGACACCGAGCGCCAAGGACTGCCCGCCCGAGTCATGGCAGCAGGGGCCTGAGTTGATCGTCGGCGGCCAATTGGTCGACCGCTCGCTGGCGAGCCTGATCGAGCAGTCACGCCAGGCCGATCGGGATGATATTCAAGCCAAGGAAGGGATCTGCGCACAGCTGGGGATTTGCACCACCGCCCTCAAGGGCGACGGCTTTACCGCCTATCTGCCTGACATGGCCGCGTTTGCCGCCGCCATGGACCGGGTCCAGGCCGAACCGCTGTCGGGTTCGGTCGGGCAGTGGCAGTTTCATCTGTCGGGAACAGCGCTCGCCGACCAGGTGCTGGCCGCCGGCGCGCAGGTGACGACCGAGCAACCCCTGACGTACGCCTTTATCGCGTTGCAGGCGGCCTAGGCCGTTAGGGCAGTGGCCTGATGACCGCTGCGCAAGGCAAGGATCAACCGATCAGCGTTTGCCCATCGAGCGACGGGTACCGGGTGGCGCGGCGCCCGGCACCTTGGTGTGGCCATTCTTGGCGCCGTTCTTGTACCACGGCTGGTTGCCGGCCTTGGCCGCGGCCAGCTCACCTGGCTTGAACGGGAACTTGAAGGCCGGGATGGCGGCGTTGCTGTCGCTGTCGGCGCTGGAGTCGACGCTGTCTGGCAGGTCAGCCTGGTCGTCAGCCGCAGGCGCTTGTGTCGGGGAAGTCATGAATGCTCCGGGTGTAGCGTTGAGTCGCGCCCGGATGATGGGTCGCGAAAAGCCGGCAGTATAACGGGAAGCGCCGCGGCAAGCTGCAAGCTTCAAGCGGCAAGCTGTCCGCCCTGTCAGTTAGCCGTCACCCTGCTGACCGTATCGTGGGGCTATAACGGAGGCATACTGGCTACCTACCCGACCCACCGGCCCCGGCGATTGAACTGATGCCCAGCAAAAAAACCACGCTCCTGCTTGTCGGTACCCTCGTCGTGCTTGTCGCCGCTGGGGCCTGGGCTCTGCTGCGGCCGGCGGCGAGCAAACTCGCCGCGCCGACAGCGGTGCCGGTGCGTGTGGTCAGCGTCGCGCAACGCGATGTACCGCGTTATGTCAGCGGCATCGGCTCGGTGTTATCGCTGCACAGCGTAATCATTCGCCCGCAGATCGACGGCATCCTCACCCGACTGCTGGTCAAGGAAGGCCAACGGGTAAAAGCCGGCGACCTGCTGGCCACCCTCGACGATCGCTCGATCCGCGCCAGCCTCGATCAGGCCCGCGCGCAGCAGGGCGAAAGCCAGGCCCAGTTGCAGGTGGCGCTGGTCAATCTGCAGCGCTACAAGCTGTTGAGCGCCGATGACGGGGTGTCGAAGCAGACCTACGACCAGCAGCAGGCCCTGGTCAATCAGTTGAAAGCCACGCTGCTGGGCAACCAGGCCGCCATCGATGCGGCGCAGGTGCAACTCTCCTACACCCAGATACGTTCACCGGTGACGGGACGGGTCGGGATTCGTACCGTGGACGAAGGCAACTTCCTGCGCATGAGCGATGCCCAAGGGCTGTTCTCGGTGACCCAGATCGACCCGATCGCCGTCGAGTTCTCCCTGCCACAGCAGATGCTGCCGACCCTGCAAGGCCTGATCGGCGCGACGCCCGCCGCCGCGGTCGATGCCTACCTGGGGGCCGACACCGACGGCCAGACTGGCGACTTGCTCGGGGAAGGTCACCTGACGCTGATCGATAACCAGATCAACGCCAACACCGGCACCATTCGCGCCAAGGCCGAATTCAACAACCCCGGGCAAAAGCTCTGGCCCGGGCAACTGGTGACGATCAAGATCCAGACCGCGCTGGACAAGGCGGCCCTGGTGGTACCGCCGACCGTGGTCCAGCGCGGCCTGGACCAGCACTTTGTGTACCGGGTCACGGACGGCAAGGTCGAATCGGTGCCGGTGCAGATGGTCTATCAGAACAGCGACCTGAACATCATCAAGGGGGTGCAAGCCAATGACGTCCTGGTCAGCGATGGCCAGTCGCGCCTCAAGCCGGGGAGCCGCGTGCAGATCCTCGACGAACCGCCGGAACTGACTCAGGCCACCGTTTCGGAGCAGCAGCCATGAAGGCCCGCGGCGGGATCAGCGCCTGGTGTATCGATCACCCGGTGGCCACGGTCCTGTTGACCTTCGCCCTGGTGCTGCTGGGTCTGATCGCCTTCCCGCGATTGCCGATTGCGCCCCTGCCGGAAGCCGAGTTCCCGACCATCCAGGTCAATGCCCTGCTGCCCGGCGCCAGCCCGGACACCATGGCCTCGTCGGTGGCCACCCCCCTGGAGGTGCAATTCAGCGCCATCCCCGGCATGACCCAGATGACCTCCAGCAGTGCCCTGGGCTCGACCAACCTGACCCTGCAATTCACCCTCGACAAGAGCATCGACACCGCCGCCCAGGAAGTCCAGGCGGCGATCAACACCGCTGCGGGCAAACTGCCCAAGGACATGCCGACCCTGCCAACCTGGCGCAAGGTCAACCCGGCCGACAGCCCGGTGCTGATCCTCAGCGTCAGTTCGACACAAATGCCCGGCACCGAACTCAGCGACTACGCCGAAACCCTGCTCGCTCGCCAACTGAGCCAGGTCGACGGGGTCGGCCAGGTCAACATCACCGGCCAGCAGCGCCCGGCCATCCGCGTCCAGGCCTCGGCCGACAAGCTCGCCGCCATTGGCCTGACCTTGGCCGACATCCGCCTGGCCATCCAGCAGACCAGCCTCAATTTGGCCAAGGGCGCGCTGTATGGCGAGTCGAGCATTTCCACCCTGGCGACCAACGACCAACTGTTCCACCCCGAGGAATACGGCGAACTGATCGTTTCCTACAAAGACGGCGCGCCGGTGCACCTGCGGGATGTCGCCCGGGTGGTCAACGGCGCGGAGGATGCCTATGTGCAGGCCTGGTCCGGCACGCAACCGGGGGTCAACCTGGTGATTTTCCGCCAGCCGGGGGCCAACATCGTCGAGACCGTCGACCGCATCCAGGCGGCGCTGCCCAGCCTGCAGGCGATGCTGCCGGCGTCGGTCGAGGTCAAGGTGCTGATCGACCGTACCCAGACCATCCGCGCCTCGCTGCATGAGGTGGAATTGACGCTGTTGATCGCGGTGTTGCTGGTGGTGGCCGTGATGGCGCTGTTCCTGCGTCAGTTGTCGGCGACGTTGATCGTCTCCAGCGTGCTGGCGGTGTCGTTGATCGCCAGTTTTGCCCTGATGTACGTGATGGGCTTCAGCCTCAATAACCTGACCCTGGTGGCGATCGTGATTTCGGTCGGCTTCGTGGTCGACGATGCGATTGTGGTGGTGGAGAACATTCACCGCCATCTGGAGGCCGGCGACGACCAGCGCGTGGCGGCGATCAAGGGCGCCGGCGAGATTGGCTTCACCGTGGTCTCGATCAGCTTCTCGCTGGTGGCCGCGTTTATTCCATTGCTGTTCATGGGCGGGGTTGTCGGGCGCCTGTTCAAGGAGTTTGCCTTGACCGCGACCTCGACCATCCTGATTTCGGTGGTGGTGTCCCTGACCCTGGCCCCCACCCTAGCCGCCCTGTTCATGCGCGCGCCGGTGCATCGCGCCCATGCCAGACCGGGCTTCGGCGAACGCCTGCTGGCCCTGTATGAGCGCGGCCTGCGCCGCGCCCTTGCGCACCAGAAAGCCATGCTGGGGGTGTTCGTCCTGACCCTGGCCATGGCTGTGGTGGGCTACGTGTTTATCCCCAAGGGGTTCTTCCCGGTGCAGGACACCGGGTTTGTGCTGGGCACCACCGAAGCCGCCGCCGATATTTCCTATGGCGACATGGTGAAAAAGCACCTGGCGATGGCGCAGATTGTCGCGGCCGATCCCGCCGTGCAGACGTTTTCCCACTCGGTCGGGGTTTCGGGCAGCAACCAGACCATCGCCAACGGTCGTTTCTGGATTGCCCTCAAGCCACGGGGTGAGCGCGATGTCTCCGCCAGCCAGTTCATCGATCGGATTCGCCCGAAATTGATGGCGGTTCCCGGTATCGTCCTGTACCTGCGGGCCGGACAAGACATCAACCTCAGCTCCGGCCCCAGCCGGGCCCAGTACCAGTACGTGCTCAAGAGCAACGACGGCCCGACCCTCAACCAGTGGACCCAGCGCCTGACGGAAAAACTGCGCGGCATCCCGGCCTTCCGTGACATTTCCAACGACCTGCAACTGGGCGGCAGCATCACCCACATCACCATCGACCGGGCAGCCGCCGCGCGCTTCGGGCTGACCGCCAGCGATGTCGACGAAGCACTGTACGATGCCTTCGGCCAACGCCAGGTCAACGAGTTCCAGACCCAGATCAACCAGTACAACGTGATCCTCGAACTGGACACCCGGCAACGGGGCAAGGCCGAAAGCCTGGCGTATTTCTACCTGCGCTCGCCCCTGAGCGGCGAGATGGTGCCGCTGTCGGCGCTGGCCCGCTTCGACGCACCGACCATCGGCCCGCTGTCCATCGCCCACGATGGCATGTTCCCCGCCGCCAACCTGTCGTTCAACCTGGCGCCGGGTGTGGCCCTGGGCGATGCGGTGATCCTGCTCAACCAGGCGAAAGCTGAAATCGGTATGCCGAGCTCGGTCAACGGCAACTTCCAGGGCGCGGCCCAGGCATTCCAAAGCTCGCTGGCCAGCCAGCCATGGTTGATCCTGGCGGCGCTGGTGGCGGTGTACATCATTCTCGGGGTGCTCTATGAGAGTTTCGTGCACCCACTGACGATTATCTCGACCCTGCCCTCGGCCGGCCTCGGTGCCTTGATCATGTTGTGGCTGCTGGGCCAGGACTTCTCGATCATGGCGCTGATCGGCCTGGTGCTGTTGATCGGCATCGTCAAGAAAAACGGCATCCTGATGATCGACTTCGCCCTCGACGCCCAGCGCAATAGCGGGCTGACGCCCGAGGACGCGATCTATCAGGCCTGTATCACGCGCTTTCGGCCGATCATCATGACCACCCTCGCCGCCCTGCTGGGTGCCCTGCCGCTGATGCTGGGCCACGGCCCCGGCGCCGAGTTGCGCCAGCCACTGGGGATTGCCGTGGTCGGCGGCTTGCTGGTCAGCCAGGCGCTGACGCTGTTTACCACGCCGGTCATATACTTGTGGCTTGAACGGCTCTTTCATCGGCCTACACCAGCACCTGCGCTGGCGACCACACACTGAGGCGGGTCATGCGTGTCCTGATCGTTGAAGACGAAGAAAAAACCGCGGACTACCTGTATCGCGGCCTGACGGAGCAAGGCTATACCGTGGACGTCGCCCCCGACGGCATCGAAGGCCTGCACCTGGCGCTGGAAAGCGACTACGCGGTGATTGTCCTCGATGTGATGCTGCCGGGGCTGGACGGCTACGGCGTGCTGCGGGCCCTGCGGGCACGCAAGCAGACGCCGGTGATCATGCTGACCGCCCGCGAACGGGTCGAGGACCGGATCCGCGGCCTGCGCGAGGGGGCCGACGATTACCTGGGCAAGCCCTTCTCGTTCCTCGAACTGGTGGCCCGGCTGCAGGCCCTGACTCGTCGCAGTGGCGGCCACGAACCGGTACAGGTGAGCGTGGCCGACCTGTGGATAGATTTGCTCAGCCGCAAGGCCACGCGCGCCGGCACCCGCCTGGACCTGACCGCCAAGGAGTTCTCCCTGCTCAGTGTGCTGGCCCGGCGCCAGGGGGAAATCCTGTCCAAGACGGCGATTGCGGAAATGGTCTGGGACATCAATTTCGACAGCGATGCCAACGTGGTCGAGGTGGCGATCAAGCGCCTGCGGGCGAAGATCGACGGGCCATTCGAGGAAAAACTGCTGCACACCATCCGCGGCATGGGGTATGTGCTGGAGAGCCGGCGTGCCCCGTAATTCCATTGCCCTGCGCCTGAGCGCCATGTTTACCCTGGTGGCGGCGCTGGTGTTCGTGCTGATCGGCTGGGCCTTGTATCAACAGGTCGACAAGGGCCTGGGTCTGTTGCCGGAAGCGGAACTGGATGCGCGCTACAGCGTGCTCGAATCCACGGTGGGCCGTTACGGCACGCCGGAGCATTGGGTCAAGATCAACAACAAGCTCAAGCTGCTCGGCGAAGAAGACAAGCGCATCAGCTTCTGGATCATCAGTGGCGATCGCCGCTACGAGTACGGCGACATCTCCCCGCAGGTCCGCGCCTTCGCCGAGGGCCCGCTGGGCATGCGCGACCTGCAGTTACCGCAGCAGCCCTACCCGCTGAAGGTGCTGGTCAGCCAGTTCCCGGCCAAGGATCAGCGCCCGCCGCTGCGCTTCATGATCGGCATCGACACCCAGGCCGTCCAGGCCACCCAGCACCATCTGCTGATCGCCCTGATCAGCCTGGCAATCGTCGGCGTGCTGCTGGCATCGGCGCTGGGTTACTGGGTCGCGCGAATCGGCCTCAAGCCACTGATCAAGCTGTCCCAGGAAGCACAACGCCTGGCCCCGCCACTGCTGTCGGCACGCTTGCAGCTGTCGCCCTTGCCGCCGGAGCTCGATCAGTTTGTCAGCTCGTTCAACTCGACCCTGGAACGGGTCGAGCAGGCCTACACCCGCCTGGAGTCGTTCAACGCCGACGTCGCTCACGAGCTGCGTTCACCGCTGACCAACCTGATCGGCCAGACCCAGGTGGCCCTGACGCGCGGGCGCTCGGCGGAACACTACTTCGAAGTGCTGCAATCGAACCTGGAGGAGCTCGAACGGTTGCGCTCGATCATCAACGACATGTTGTTCCTGGCCAGCGCCGACCAGGGCAGTAAAGCCACCAAACTCACCAGCACCTCGCTGGCCGATGAAGTGGCGACCACCCTGGATTACCTGGACTTCATCCTCGAAGATGCCCAGGTCCAGGTCCGGGTCAGTGGTGACGCCCAGGTGCAGATTGAAATCGCCCACCTGCGCCGGGCCTTGATCAACCTGCTGAACAATGCGGTGCAACACACCGCGCCCGGACAGGTGATCGAGGTGCGGATCGACACCGAACACCATCAGGTCCGCCTTGGCGTGGCCAACCCCGGCGAGCCGATTGCCAGCGAACACCTGCCGCGCCTGTTCGAGCGCTTCTACCGTGTCGACGCCTCACGCAGCAACAGCGGCGCCAACCACGGCCTGGGGCTGGCCATCGTCAAGGCAATTGCGCTGATGCACGGCGGCGATGTGTTTGTGCGCAGTGACGATGGGGTCAATACCTTCGGTCTCTACCTGCCCCTCTAACGACATCCACGGGGCGGGCGCCGCGCCAACTATTGCTGTTCACGCAACAGTCCTTTCTGCAATCCGCTCTGTTTCCTTTTACCCGGGACCCTTATCTTTGCCCGCACCAAACAGCACTTGCCAAGCAAGAAGGTTCCTTAGATGTCCAACAGTATGGGTATTGCCAGCGCGTTCGTTTTGTCGTCCTTGTTCCTTTCGCCAGCGGTCATGGCCGAAGAGTCGCCCGCCTTTGTCGCGCAGAATGCCGCACGGGCAGCCGCCTTCGACAAAGCCCAGACCGAACTGACCGCCAAGGCGCAAAACCCTGAGCACACCCCGCAAGCAGCGACTGTCCAGGCTCAGCCCCAGGTTGAGAAAGACAGCTGATCGCTCATCGTTTCGAGTTTCCCTCGACACTTCACTCGGCTCTTTCCCACGTGAAGTTGTCTTAAAAGCCGCTGCTATCAGCGGCTTTTTTTTGTTGTGTTTTTGCCCCGCCCGTACGCGTCCCCCTTCATGAGAAACACCGGATTTCAAACAATGACCCTACAGGTCATTGCGCCAAGGAGCTGTATCCCACGTGAGTATCACCGTCAAACTGAGTCCCCTGTTCATTGCAATCGCCGCAACGATCACCCCCGCCCAGGCCGCCGAAAATTCCCCGCGCGAAGGTTTTGTCGAGGGTTCCAGCCTCAACCTCAGTGCCCGCAACTACTACATGAACCGCAATCGCCTGCAGCAGGCTGACGACAATATCGAGTGGGGCCAGGGTTTGCTGGGGCTCTTCGAGTCGGGTTATACCCAAGGCCCGCTGGGCTTTGGCCTGGACGCCAATGCCATGCTTGGGCTCAAACTCGATGGTGGGGGCGGCACTGACGGCTCCAGCATCCTGCCGATCGGCGATGGCAACGGCAAAGCGCCGGGGTCGTTTTCCACCGGCGGTGCGACCCTGAAAATGCGCGCCATGGACACTGAGCTCAAGGCCGGTGACCTGTTTCTCAATAACCCGGTGATTGCCGGCGGCATGAGTCGCCTGTTGCCGCAGACCTTTCGCGGCGTCAGCCTGAGCAACCAGAGCTTCGATGGCTGGCTGCTCGAAGGTGGCCAGGCCAGTTTCACCAAGCCGTACAACCAGAGCGGACATCAGCGCATCGGCACCTCCTACGGAACTTTGGCCGACGGTGACGAAAGCCGCCACCTGAACTGGGCCGGCGTGGCCTGGAGCGCGGTGCCAGGGCTGAGCAGCAGCCTGTATGCCTCCGAACTCAAGGACGTGTGGAACCAGTACTACTACGACCTCGACTACCGCTACGCGCTGAGCGAGCACACCAGCCTGAACCCGGGCCTGCACTACTATCACACCCAGGACAGCGGCGAAGCGCTGCTGGGGGCGATCGACAACAACACTTACAGCCTGCATTTGACCCTCGGCGTCGGCAGTCATAGCGTCACGGCCGCGTATCAGCGGGTGAACGGCAACACGCCGTTTGACTACATCGCCCAGGGCGACAGCGTCTACCTCGACAATTCGCAGCAGTATTCGGACTTCAACGGCCCCAACGAGCGTTCGTGGAAGCTCAAGTACGCCTTTGATTTTGCCGGTGTCGGCGTGCCGGGCCTGACGTCGGCCCTGTCCTATTCGCGCGGTACCCTGAACCTGCGCAAGGTGGACCCGGACAGCCCCGGCTATGGTGCGTACTACAACGCGGACGGTCAGCACGCCAAGCATTGGGAACGTGACCTCGACCTGCAGTACGTCGTCCAGAACGGCACGGCGAAAAACCTCGCCGTGCGCCTGCAATGGGCGACCAACCGCGGTGGCAACGGCTATGGCGCACTGGACAACGATACCGACGAGTACCGAGTGATCCTCGACTACCCGCTGAACGTTTTCTAAGGCGAACGCCCTCCCCCGTAGGCGCGAGCGTGTTCGCGCCTATCAGGAATGGAGCTCGCAAAATTGATCGGTATCCCGCCATTGGGCTGGCCTTTTGTCCGCACCGGATCTATACATGCACTAGGCAATCAATTAACGAACTGATATCTGCAATGCCGCCCGGCCCGTCCGGGAACTACGCTGATGATGTCCCTTTGCAGAAATCAGAACCATGAGTGCAAGCCGTACGCACCTTCACTTGACGGGCAACACCCACCGGCCGGAATTCATGCTGATTCTCGGCAGTTCCCTGACCGTGATTGCCATCATCGCCATCGTCACCTTCCTGCTGATACGCGAACACGCCTACGCGATGCAGACGGCGACCCGTAGCGCGACCAACATCGTGCAATTGATCGATGCGGATGTGCTGCGCAACGTCGAGCTCTATGACCTGTCGCTGCAAGGCCTGATCGCCGCCGCCCAGCGAGACGACCTGAAGCAGGTGTCGCCACAGATCCGCCACCTGGTGCTGTTCGATCGCTCCAGCACCGCACGCTTCAAGGGCGACCTGCTGTTACTGGACAAGTATGGCAATGTGATTGCCGACTCCTCCCGGGTGGAACCCAAGCCGGGGAACTTCGCCGACCGTGATTACTTCCTGGCCCATGCGTTCAACGATGACACCGGGATGTTCATCAGCCGTCCCTTCAAACCCCGTTGTGTATGCCCCGACAATGAGCAGTGGCGCATCAGTTTCAGCCGGCGCATCTCTTCACCCTCTGGTGAGTTTCTCGGCGTGGCCGTGGCGTCCATGCGTCTCGCGTATTTCGACGAGCTGTTCAAGAGCCTGAACATCGGCAACGACAGCACCCTCAATGTGCTCGACAAGGACGGTATTCTGCTCGCGCAAAAACCCATGCTGCGTGACAACAGCATCGGTAAGAGCTTCGGCAATCGGCCCAATGTGGTTCGCATCATGCGTGAAGGCAGTGGCAGTTTCAGCAGCGTCTCAAGCATGGACCACCGCAATCGCCTGTACACCTTCTCGCGCGTGGGCAACCTGCCATTGACGGTGATGGTGGCGCTGTCCATGGACGAAGTCTTTGCCACCTGGAAACGTACCGCCTATGTGATCAGTGGCGCCACCGGCGTGCTGTGCATCGGCCTGATGTGGCTGGCCCTGCTGCTGTGTCGCGAACTGCGCTTGCGCCAGCACGCCGAGCAGGAACTGGCCCATCAGGCGGCCATTGATCCACTCACCGGAGTGGCCAACCGCCGCACCCTGGATGCGGTGTTGAACCGCGAATGGTCGCGTGCCCATCGGTCGGGTAAACCGCTGTCAGTGCTGATGATCGACGCCGATCACTTCAAAGCCTTCAATGACCGTCACGGCCATCAGCGCGGGGATGATGCGTTGCGCGTGCTGGCCAGGGTCATCAGCGAAAACATCCGCCGCCCGGCTGATCTCGCGGCACGCTATGGCGGCGAAGAGTTCGCCGCGGTGCTGCCCGAGACCGATACCGCCGGTGCACTGCGCATCGCTGAAAACATTCGTGCGGCGGTCGAACAACTACCGCCCTTTGCCGCCGGCGCATCGCCCATGACCGTCAGCATCGGCCTCAGTACCTCCACGGGACAGCCGAATCAGAGCCTGGAAAACCTGATGTACACCGCTGACAAGGCCCTGTACAAGGCCAAACACCAGGGGCGCAACTGCGTGGTCAGCGCGCAGGCGTAGGTCTGGCCTGTGCGGCAGGCATAAAAAAAGGCCACCCGAAGGCAGCCTTTAAAAACTAGAGAGGTTTTTACTTACACCGCCGCAACCGGGCGCATGTAAGAGATCGGAGCAGTGCTGGCGTCTTCAAAGGTCACGACTTCCCAAGCATCTGTCTGCTCAATCAATTTGCGCAGAAGCTGGTTGTTCAGTGCGTGGCCGGACTTGAAGCCCTTGAACTCACCAATCAGGCTATTGCCCAGCAGGTAGAGGTCGCCAATGGCGTCGAGGATCTTGTGTTTGACGAATTCGTCTTCGTAGCGAAGGCCGTCTTCGTTCAATACACCGTCCGCATCGACCACGATGGCATTTTCAACGCTACCGCCGAGTGCGAGGTTGTGCTTGCGCAGGTACTCGATATCACTCATGAAACCAAAGGTCCGGGCGCGGCTGACTTCTTTTACGAACGAAGTGCTGGAAAAATCCACGCTGGCACTTTGGGTGCGGTCACGAAACACCGGGTGATCGAAATCGATCTCGAAGCTCACCTTGAAACCTTCGAAAGGGACAAAAGTGGCGCGCTTGTCGCCATCTTCCACAGTCACTTCACGCAGGATACGGATGAACTTCTTGGCGGCATCCTGTTCTTCCAGGCCAGCCGATTGAATCAAGAATACAAAAGGTCCAGCGCTACCATCCATGATTGGCACTTCGGACGCGGAGAGCTCGACGTAGGCGTTATCGATGCCCAGGCCAGCCATGGCCGAGAGCAAGTGCTCCACCGTGTCCACTTTGACGTCACCGTTGACCAGAGTGGTCGACATGGTGGTTTCGCCAACGTTTTCTGCGCGAGCAGGAATCTGCACCACAGGGTCGAGATCGGCACGACAAAACACAATGCCAGTGTCGACAGGTGCAGGCTTGAGGGTCAGGTAGACCTTCTCCCCGGAGTGCAGGCCGACACCTGTGGCACGGATAATATTCTTCAGGGTGCGTTGTTTAATCATGGCATGGGCCGCTTCAGCGCAAAGTGCGAACTGGTATCAACAAAGGCTGGCGATAATAGCAGACCAGACCTTTGCTGAACACCAATCAACTTAATACGCCTGATACATTTCATCAATCGGCCTGACGACGCAGGAATGCCGGGATATCCAGGTAATCCAGATCGTCTTGCGGATTGAGCTTTGCCGCCGCCGCTGCGCCGGCCTGAGCCTGGTTGCGCATCACGGTTGGACGGTCCAGGTCGCGGTAGTTCACCGACGGCATTTCCGGACGTGCGGCAGCGGCAGAAGGAGCCGGGGCGCTGGTCATGGAAGTGTGGACGGTGTTGTCGATGACCTTGACCGGCTTCTCGATTTTCGCGCCCAGACCGGTCGCAACGACGGTCACGTGCAGTTCGTCGCGCATGTCTGGATCGATAACGGTACCGACCTTGACCATGGCGTGCTCGGAAGCGAAGGCTTCGATGATGCTACCCACGTCGGAGTACTCACCCAGGGACAGGTCAGGACCGGCGGTGATGTTCACCAGGATGCCACGCGCGCCTTGCAGGTTGACGTCTTCGAGCAACGGGTTGCGGATGGCCGCTTCAGTTGCTTCACGTGCACGGTTCGGACCGCTGGCGCAGCCAGTGCCCATCATCGCCATGCCCATTTCGCTCATCACGGTACGCACGTCAGCGAAGTCGACGTTGATCATGCCCGGACGCTTGATGATGTCGGAGATACCGCGCACGGCACCGGCCAGCACGTCGTCAGCCTTGGCGAAAGCCGACAGCAGGCTGGCGTCCTTACCGAGGATGGTCAGCAGCTTTTCGTTGGGAATGGTGATCAACGAGTCGACGCTTTCGGACAGCAGGCGGATACCTTCGTCGGCCAGCTGCATGCGCTTGCGACCTTCGAACGGGAACGGACGGGTCACCACCGCAACGGTGAGGATCCCCATTTCCTTGGCCACTTCGGCGATCACAGGTGCAGCACCGGTACCGGTACCACCGCCCATGCCCGTGGTAATGAACACCATGTTGGTGCCCGCCAGTACTTCGGCGATGCGCTCACGGTCTTCCATGGCGGCCTGACGACCGACTTCAGGGTTCGCGCCGGCGCCCAGGCCTTTGGTCACGCTGGTGCCCAGTTGCAGGATGGTCCGCGCGCTGATGCTTTTCAGCGCCTGGGCATCAGTGTTGGCGCAGATGAACTCAACGCCTTCAATGTTGCTCTTGACCATGTGGTTGACAGCGTTGCCGCCGCCTCCGCCAACACCGATGACTTTAATGACCGGGCTTGCGGGGATGTTGTCTACGAGTTCGAACATTTTCCCTCTCCTTCAATTCTCTAGTTTTTTCGCCTACTGCGCCTACTGCTTGTAACGGTGTTGCGGTAAATCTTCAGAAATTGCCCTGGACCCAGCTCTTGATGCGGTCGAGCAACGGGCTCTTGGCCTCTTCGTTGCTGTAGCTATCGCGGCTGCTGCTGATCCCCGAGAAGGAAATGCCGTCGGACTGCTTTTGCAGGCCGTACATCAGCAAACCAACACCGGTTGAATAAATCGGGTTGCGCACAACATCGTCCAGGCCCTTGACGCCGTGGGGCACGCCCAGGCGGACCGGCATGTGGAAAATCTCTTCGGCCAGCTCTACCGCGCCTTCCATTTTCGACGTACCGCCGGTCAGCACGATGCCGGCCGGGATCAGGTCTTCGTAGCCGCTGCGACGCAGCTCGGCCTGGATCAGGGTGAACAGCTCGTCGTAACGCGGCTCGACCACTTCGGCCAGGGCCTGGCGGGACAGCTCGCGGGGCGGACGGTCACCGACGCTTGGCACTTTGATGGTTTCACCGGCACCGGCCAGCTTGGCCAGGGCGCAGGCGTAACGGATCTTGATTTCCTCGGCGTACTGGGTCGGGGTGCGCAGCGCCATGGCGATGTCGTTGGTCACCTGGTCACCGGCAATCGGGATCACCGCGGTATGGCGGATAGCGCCTTCAGTGAAGATCGCGATGTCGGTGGTACCGCCACCGATGTCCACCAGGCACACACCCAGCTCTTTCTCGTCATCGGTCAGCACCGAGTACGCCGAAGCCAGTTGCTCGAGGATGATGTCGTCGATTTCCAGGCCGCAGCGGCGCACGCATTTTTCAATGTTCTGTGCTGCATTGACCGCGCAGGTGACCACGTGGACCTTGGCCTCCAGACGCACGCCGGACATGCCCAGCGGCTCGCGCACGCCTTCCTGGTTATCGATCACGTAGTCCTGCGGCAAGGTGTGCAGGACCCGCTGGTCGGCCGGGATCGCGACTGCCTGGGCGGCGTCGAGGACGCGCTCAAGGTCGGCGGAGCTGACTTCGCGATCACGGATCGCCACGATGCCGTGGGAGTTCAGGCTGCGGATGTGATTGCCCGCCACGCCAACGAACGCCGAGTGGATCCGGCAACCGGCCATCAATTGCGCTTCTTCGATGGCGCGCTGGATCGACTGCACGGTGGACTCGATGTTCACCACCACGCCCTTCTTCAGGCCGCGGGAAGGATGGGTACCGATCCCGACGATTTCCAGTTGGCCATCGGCCGCGACCTCGCCTACCAGCGCCACCACCTTGGAGGTACCGATATCCAGACCGACGATCATTTTGCCGCTTTGCACGTTTGCCATGGTCCTGCCTCTTCTCAATTCTTCGCGACGGCGGGTTGGGCCGTCGTGGGCGCTACAGGTTCCCGCCAGCCGACGGCAAGGCCGTTGGCATAACGCAGGTCGATGCGCGCTATGTTCGTAATCTGTTCTTTAAGCGTCTTGTCGTAGATGGCAAAGAAGCGGCGCATCTTTTCCACCAGGTTGCCGCGGCCCAACAACAACTCGATCCCCGGTCCCGCACTGCCGGCACCTGTGGTCAGGAACCAACTGCCGCGTTCACGCAACTCCAGCCGGGCGATGGAAAAACCCAGTGGCCGAAGCATCTGGCTCAACACCTGATACTGCTGCATCACTTGCTGCTGGGCCCGCTGCGGGCCAAACAACTGTGGCAAATGTTCGTAGTTGGCCAGCTCACGCGGGGTAAACGCCTGGCCCTGGTTGTTCAGCAAGGCCTCGTCACCCCAACGGGCCACGGGCAGTTGTTCTTCCAGGCGAATCACCACCTGGTCAGGCCAGACACGACGCACTTCGGCGTGCGCGATCCACGGCATGGTTTCCAGTTCGGTGCGCATGCTCGCCAGGTCGATGGTGAGGAAGCTCGCCGCCACGTAGGGGGCGATCCGCTGCTGCACCGCTTGCTGGCTGATGTAGCTCAAGTCGCCCTGCACGTTGATCTTGCTGATCGGCCGGTCCACGTACGGCATCAGGCGCTGTGCACCCTCATAGGTACCGAAGCCCAACGCCACCAGCAGCACTGGCCAGAACACCGCTTTGAGAAAACCAAAATTGGCTTTCGGCAGGCGCACCGACATCGGCTCTTTGGCCACCATTCGGCTGGCACCCCGCGGTACCGGCTTGCGGCCGGGTGCGGGTGGCTGATGACGTAGCTGGGCGCCTTGCATGGACTTACCCTCGCGGCTCAATGCTTGCAGCCAGGATCGCCAACACCAACTGTTGGAAATCCAGGCCGGCTGCCCGGGCCGCCATCGGCACCAGGCTGTGATCGGTCATGCCCGGTGCGGTGTTGACTTCGAGGAACCAGAACTGCCCTTCGGCGTCCTGCATCACGTCAGCCCGTCCCCAACCGGCGATACCCAGCGCCTCACAGGCTTTCGCCGTGAGGTCCATGAGTTCTTGTTCCTTGGCACTGTCGAGGCCACACGGGATCCGGTACTGGGTATCGGAGGCCAGGTACTTGGCGTCGTAGTCGTAGAAAGTGTGTGGCGTACCCAGGGCGATCGGCGGCAACACCTGGTCGCGCAGCATGGCAATGGTGAACTCCGGACCTTGAATCCATTGTTCGACCAACACTTGCGAATCGTAGGTACTGGCCGCTTTCCAGGCGTCGGTCAATTCAGACGCTGATGTCACTTTGGCCATACCGATACTTGAACCTTCATGCGCCGGTTTGACGATCAAAGGGAAGCCCAGTTCCGTCGCAGCCGAAATACAATCCGCTTCGCTGCTCAGGACGGCGTGACGCGGGGTCGGAATACCCAGGGTATGCCAGACCTGTTTGGTGCGCAGTTTGTCCATGGCCAGGGCCGAGGCGAGAATGCCGCTGCCGGTGTAGGGAATACCCAGGCACTCGAGCAGGCCTTGCATGCTGCCGTCTTCACCGCCGCGACCGTGGAGAATGATGAACGCACGGTCGATCTTTTCATTGAGCAGGCGCTGCAGGAAGTCGTCGCCGACGTCGATGCCGAACGCATCGACACCGGCGCTCTGCAGGGCACTGAGCACAGCGTTACCGGATTTGAGCGACACTTCGCGCTCGGCGCTCTTGCCACCGAACAGCACGGCGACACGCCCGAAGTCTTGCGGGGCGATAGTCGAGAACAGGTTGGCGTAGGCTGCAGTCATTTCAACTTCCCCTCGCTAGGCGCGACAACGGCGCCTGCGAACAACGAACTTTTCAACAATTTGGGTGCAAGGCCACCGATATCACCGGCGCCCTGGCACAGAAGGATGTCTCCGGCACGCAGCAACGGCTTGACCAGCGGCGCGAGGTCAACGCCGCGCTCGATGTAGATCGGGTCAAGCTGGCCACGCTGGCGAATGCTGTTGCACAGCTTGCGGCTGTCGGCGCCCGGGATCGGCTCTTCGCCGGCCGGATAGACTTCCATCAGCAGCAGCACGTTGGCATCGGCCAGGACATTGACGAAGTCGTCATACAGGTCACGGGTGCGGCTGTAGCGGTGCGGCTGGTAGACCATCACCAGGCGGCGCTCCGGCCAGCCACCACGCACGGCCTGGATCACCGCGGCCACTTCGGTCGGATGATGACCGTAGTCGTCCACCAGCATCACGCTGCCGCCTTCGACTGGCAGTTCGCCGTAGACCTGGAAGCGACGGCCGACACCCTGGAAGCCCGACAGGCCCTGGACGATGGCTTCATCGCTGACGCCTTCGTCGGTGGCAATGCAGATGGTCGCCAGGGAGTTGAGCACGTTGTGATTGCCCGGCATGTTCACCGACACGTCCAGCGGCTCGCGATCGGGGCGCAGCACGGTGAAGAAGGTCTGCATGCCTTGCTGGCGAACATTGATTGCGCGCACGTCGGCGTCTTCGCTGAAACCGTAGGTGACGGTTGGGCGCTTGACCTGTGGCAGGATCTCGCGAACCACCGGGTCGTCCAGGCACACCACCGCCAGACCGTAGAACGGCAGGTTGTGCAGGAACTCGACGAAGGTTTTCTTCAACTTGTTGAAGTCGCCGTCGTAGGTCGCCATGTGGTCGGCGTCGATGTTGGTGACCACGGCCACCAGCGGCTGCAGGTGCAGGAAGCTGGCATCGCTTTCATCGGCTTCGGCGATCAGGTAGCGACTGGTGCCGAGCTGGGCATTGGTACCCGCTGCATTCAGGCGGCCACCGATGACGAAGGTCGGGTCCAGGCCACCGGCGGCGAACACCGAGGCGATCAGGCTGGTGGTGGTGGTTTTGCCGTGGGTACCGGCAACGGCGATGCCGTGGCGGTAGCGCATCAGCTCGGCCAGCATTTCGGCACGCGGCACCACCGGGATGCGGCGCTCGAGCGCGGTCGCCACTTCCGGGTTGGAGGTGTTCACGGCACTGGAGACCACCAGCACATCGGCATTGGCGGCGTTCTCGGCACGGTGGCCGAGGAAAATCTGTGCGCCAAAGGATTCCAGGCGCTCGGTCACGGGGGAAGCCTTGAGGTCGGAACCGGACACTTCATAGCCCAGGTTCAGCAACACTTCGGCAATCCCGCACATGCCCACACCGCCGATGCCGACGAAGTGGATACGACGGATACGGCGCATTTCCGGCTGCGGCATGGCTTTCTGATTCTCAACCATGAACCACCTCCAGGCAGATATCGACCACGTTACGGGTGGCATCCGGTTTGGCCAGGCGACGAGCTGCGCCAGCCATGTCGTTGAGTCGTTGTGGTTGCATCAGGACCTCGGTCAGGCGCGCAGCCAGTTCTGCGGCGCCGGTCGTTCTTTGCGGCATCAGGAAGGCAGCGCCTTCACGAGCCAAATAATCGGCATTGCGGGTCTGGTGATCGTCGATCGCGTGGGGCAGCGGCACCAGCATCGAGGGCAGACCGGCAGCAGCCAGCTCACTGACAGTCAGCGCACCTGCGCGACAGACCACCAGGTCGGCCCAGCCGTAGGCTTGGGCCATGTCTTTGATGAACGGCTGCACGTGCGCCTCGACGCCGGCAGCGCGGTAGCGCTCGGCTGTCACTTCATCGTGGTTTTTGCCAGCCTGGTGGAACACTTCCGGGCGCAGTTCGACGGGAACCTGCGACAGGGCTTCAGGCAGCAATTTATTCAAGGGTTCTGCCCCCAGGCTTCCGCCCAGGATCAGCAAACGCGCCTGGCGTCCGGCCAGGGCCGGGCGCGGGGTCTCGAGGAACAACTCGGCGCGCACCGGGTTACCGGTGGTCCGCCGGCTGTCACGGGCAGCAAAGGTGTCCGGGAAAGCTTCGCAGACTCGCGCGGCCAAGGGCACCAGCAACCGATTGGCGGTACCGGCCACGGCATTCTGTTCGTGGACGATCACCGGCACGCCGGCCAACCTGGCCGCTACGCCACCAGGACCGGTGACATATCCGCCAAAACCCAGGACGCACACCGGTTTCAACTGACGGATGATCGCGCGCGCCTGGAACACCGCCTTGAGCAGCACAAAAGGCGCCTTGAGCAGGGACATCTTGCTCTTGCCGCGCAGGCCGCTGACGTTGATCAGGTGCAACGGCAGGCCCGCATTGGGCACCAACTCGTTTTCGATGCCACGCGGCGTGCCGAGCCAGTGCACGGTGTAGCCGCGCGCCTGAAACTCGCGGGCACAGGCCAGCGCCGGGAACACATGGCCGCCGGTGCCGCCCGCCATGATCAGCACGTTAGCGCCCATGGGTTGGCTCCTCGGCAAAATCGCTCTCCTTGAATTCCATCTCTTCGCTGCCCAGGTGGGTCCGACTCTCCCACTCGATACGCAGCAACAGCCCCAGGCACGCACAGCAGATCACCAGCGAGCTGCCGCCATAGCTGAGGAACGGCAAGGTCAGGCCCTTGGTCGGCAGCAGGCCGACGTTCACCCCGATGTTGATCAGGAACTGACCGATCCACAGGAACGACAAGCCGTAGGCGATGTAGGCGGCGAAGAACTGCTTGGACTTCTCGGCCCAGTAACCGATGTACATGCCACGGATGCAGACAAAGGTGAACAGTGCGACGGTGCACAGCGAGCCAATGGCGCCCAGCTCTTCGGCCAGGACCGAGAACACGAAGTCGGTGTGGGCTTCCGGCAGGTAGAACTGCTTCTGCACGCTGTTGCCCAGGCCAACCCCCAGCCACTCGCCGCGACCAAACGCGATAAGTGCCTGGGACAGTTGGTAACCGGCGCCGAACTGGTCGGCCCACGGATCGGCAAAGTTGGTCAGGCGCGCCATTCGATACGGCTGCACCTGAATCAACAGCACCACGGCCGCCACGGCCAGGACCACCATCAGGGAGAAGCGGAACAGCCCGACCCCGCCAAGGAACAGCATCGCGGCCGCCGCGCCCATCATCACCACGGTGGCACCGAAGTCCGGTTCCATCAGCAGCAGGCCCGCCATCGGCAGCAGCACGATGAACGGTTTGAAGAAGCCCATCCAGCTTTCTCGCACTTCTTTCTGCCGGCGCACCAGGTAACCGGCGAGGTAGATCACCACGAACACCTTGGCGATCTCGGAAGGCTGGACGTTGAAGAAGCTGAAGCCGATCCAGCGCATCGAGCCGTTCACTTCGCGGCCGATCCCCGGGATGATCACCATCACCAGCAGGCCGAACGCGCCAATCAGCATCAGCCAACCCAGGCGTTGCCAGGTGGCGATCGGAATCATCATGGTGACGATGCAGGCCCCGAGGCCAAGCACGACGTAGATCAGGTGGCGAATCATGTAGTACAGGGCGCTGCCCGACTGCACGGCCGCCACTTCGGTGGACGCCGATGCAATCATCACCAACCCCAGGCCGATCAGCGCCAGGCAACCGGCGAGCATCGGGAAGTCGAGGTCGATACCACGCCCGGTAATGATCGGCGAAGGATAAGGCTTGATGATGTTTCTCAGGTTCATGCCAAGTCCTCCACGGCCTGGGCGAACAGGTGCCCACGCTCTTCGTAGTTCTTGAACATGTCGAAACTGGCGCAGGCCGGCGACAGCAGCACCGCATCACCTGGCTGGGCCAGGGCACGGCATTGGGCGACCGCTTCGACCAGCGAGTTGACGCGAATCAGCGGTACACCGTCGCCGATGGCCTGGCCGATCAGCTCGCTGTCACGGCCCATCAACACCACCGCACGGCAGTTCGCCGCGACTGGATCACGCAGGTCCTTGAATTCGGCGCCCTTGCCATCGCCGCCGGCAATCAGCACCAGCTTGCCGTCGATGTCGGCACCCAGGCCTTCGATGGCCGCCAGGGCGGCACCGACGTTGGTGGCCTTGGAGTCGTTGTAGTAGCTCACGCCGTCCAGGTCACGCACCCACTGGCAGCGGTGCTCCAGGCCGGCGAAAGTACGCAGGGTGGCGAGCATGGCGTCGAACGGCAGGCCCACGGCGTGCCCCAGCGCCAAGGCCGCGAGGGCGTTGGACTGGTTGTGGGCGCCACGGATTTTCAGCTCGCGCACCGGCATCAGGTTGGTGAATTCGAAGGCCAGGTACTTCTCGCCATTCTCTTCACGCAGACCAAAGGCCTTGAAGTCAGGTTTGCCCAGGCCGAAGGTCCAGCATGGCAGGCCCTCCCCCATCAACGGCCGGCTCAGGGCGTCCTGGCGGTTGACCACCACTTGCCGCGCGCCGCGGAAGATCCGGTGCTTGGCCAGGTGGTAGGCCGGCAGGCCGCTGTAGCGGTCCATGTGGTCTTCGCTGACGTTGAGCACGGTGGCCACTTCAGCGCCCAGGTGGTCGGTGGTCTCGAGCTGGAAGCTGGACAGCTCCATCACGTACAGCTCGACGTCGTCGCGCAGCAGGTCGAGCGCCGGCGTACCCAGGTTGCCGCCCACGGCCACGCGCTTGCCGGCCGCAGCCGCCATGTCGCCGACCAGGGTAGTCACGGTACTTTTCGCGTTGGAGCCGCTGATGGCAACGATCGGCGCTTTCGCGTTACGCGCGAACAGCTCGATGTCGCCGGACAGTTTCACGCCACGGGCAGCCGCCGCCTGCAGGGCTGGAGTGGCCAGCGCCAGGCCGGGGCTCACGTAGAGCTCGTCGGCACGGCACAGGAACTCGACATCCAGCTCGCCACAACGCACTTCCACGTGCGGGTAGTCACGGCGCAGCGTGACCAGCTCCGGTGGATTGTCCCGCGTGTCGGCCACAGCGAACGCCACGCCCCGGTTCGCCAGGAAGCGAACCAGGGACATGCCGCTCTTGCCGAGGCCGACAACGATGCGGAAGTGGTCAGAAGCGATCAGAGACACTCGTTCTACCTCAGCTTCAGGGTGGCAAGGCCGAACAGCACGAGAATCACGGTGATGATCCAGAATCGGACGATCACGCGTGGCTCGGGCCAGCCCTTGAGTTCAAAGTGGTGGTGGATCGGCGCCATGCGAAACACCCGGCGACCGGTCAGCTTGAAGGACGCGACCTGGATCACCACCGACAGGGTTTCCATCACGAACACGCCGCCCATGATGAACAACACGATTTCCTGGCGCACGATCACTGCGATGGTGCCCAGGGCTGCGCCCAGCGCCAATGCGCCGACGTCGCCCATGAACACTTGCGCCGGGTAGGTGTTGAACCACAGGAAGCCCAGGCCGGCACCAATCAGCGCGCCGCAGAACACAATCAGTTCACCCGCGCCCGGGACATAAGGGATCAGCAGGTATTCGGCAAATTTCACGTTACCCGACAGGTAGCAGAAGATCCCCAGGGCACCGCCGACCATCACGGTCGGCATGATCGCCAGGCCGTCGAGGCCGTCGGTCAGGTTGACGGCGTTGCTGGAGCCAACGATCACGAAGTAGGTCAGGACGATGAAGCCGGCACCCAGCGGAATGCTGTAGTCCTTGAGCATCGGCAGGATCAGGGTGGTTTCCACCGGGCTGGCGGCAGTCATATAAAGGAAGATCGCCGCGCCCAGGCCAAACACCGACTGCCAGAAGTACTTCCAGCGGCTCGGCAAGCCACGGGAGTTCTTCTCGATGACTTTGCGGTAGTCGTCGACCCAGCCGATGGCGCCGAACAGCAGGGTCACCAGGAGCACAACCCAGACATAACGGTTGGTCAGGTCGGCCCACAGCAGGGTGCTGACGCCGATGGCGGACAGGATCAGCGCGCCACCCATGGTTGGGGTGCCGGACTTGGACAGGTGCGATTGCGGCCCGTCGTTACGCACCGATTGACCGATCTGACGATTCTGCAGGGTGCGGATCATCCAAGGCCCGAAGCACAGCGACAGCGACAGCGCGGTCAGTACACCCAGAATCCCGCGCAGGGTCAGGTACTGGAAGACCGCGAAGCCTTTGTAGAACTGTTGCAGATACTCCGCTAGCAGCAGCAGCATTAATGTTTCTCCCCGCTCGAACCGCACAGAGCCGCAACGATGTTTTCCATCGCCGCGCTGCGCGAGCCCTTGATCAAAATAGTGGTGTTTGTATCGTGTTCGGCGCCCAGCGCCGCAATCAGGTCGGCCTGGGTGGCAAAGTGACGAGCCTGCTCACCGAAAGCGGCAACGGCATGCGCCATCAACGGCCCCACGGCGTAAAGTGCAGAAACCTTGCCGCTGGCATACGCGCCAACTTCGCGGTGCCCCTGCTCCGCCCACTCGCCCAACTCGCCGATATCTCCGAGCACCAGGACGGTGCGGCCGGAAAAGCCGGCAAGTATATCAACCGCCGCGCACATGGAGGTGGGGTTTGCGTTGTAAGAATCATCAATGACGCGCATGCCATTGCTCGCCAGCTGCGCCACCGCGCGTCCCTTGACCGGTTGCACGGCGTTCAGGCCGGTGACGATGCCGAACAGCGACACCCCGAGGGCATGGGCGGCCGCGGCGGCGGCCAGGGCATTGGCCACGTTGTGGGTGCCCAGCAGGTTCAACTGGACGTGTTCGACACCCAGTGGACTGTGCAGTTTGAAGGATGGGCAACCCCGTGCGTCGCGATCCAGGTCGCTGGCATGGAAGTCGGCCTGGCTATCGAGCAGGGCGAAGGTGAGCACCTGGCGACCGGCTGCGCGGGCCTTCCAGATAGCGAAGGCCTTGTCGTCCAGGTTCAATACGGCGACGCCATCGGCGTCCAGCCCTTCGAGAATCTCACCCTTGGCCTCGACGATTTTTTCCGGCCCGCCGAACTCACCGACGTGGGCGGTCCCGGCGTTGTTGAGTACGGCCACGTGGGGCTTGGTCATGGCCACGGTGTAGGCGATTTCGCCGATCCGCGAAGCACCCAGCTCGATCACCGCGGCACTGTGTTCGGCCGCCAGTTCCAGCAGGGTCAGGGGCACACCGAGGTCGTTGTTCAGGTTGCCACGGGTCGCCAGTACGGGGCCGCGGGTGCGCAGGATGCTCGCGAGCATTTCCTTGACCGTGGTCTTGCCGCTGGAGCCGGTGATCGCCGCGACCGGCTTGGTAAAGGCCGCACGGTTCAGGGCACCCAGTTGACCCAGGGCCTGACGCGTGTCCTTGACCAGCAGTTGCGGCAAGGTGGCGTTGGCGACTTCGCGCTCGACCAGGGCGGCGACCGCACCTTTGCCGGCCACTTCATTGAGGTAGTCATGGCCGTCGAAACGCGGACCGGCCAGGGCCACGAACAACTGGCCCGGCACGATGGCCCGGCTGTCGATGCTCACGCCCTCGAAGCGGCTGTCGGTGCTGACCAGACGGCCACCCAGTGGACCCGCCACTTCGCTCAGTTGCAGGGCCTTAAGCATGGGTCACCTCCCAGGCGGTCAAGGCCCGATCGGCCTCCACCAGGTCAGAGAAGGCATGGCGTTGGCCATTGATTTCCTGATAGTCCTCGTGACCTTTGCCGGCCAGGACGATCACGTCATCGGCGCTGGCGCCAGCAACAATTTCGGCTATCGCCTGGCCACGGCCGGCGACAAAACGCACGTTATCCACAGCACTGAAACCGGCGCGGATGTCGTCGAAAATCTGCAGTGGGTCTTCTGTGCGTGGGTTGTCGTCGGTCACCAGCACGCCATCGGCCAGGCGCTCGACCACTTCGGCCATCAGCGGACGCTTGCCGCGATCGCGATCGCCGCCGCAGCCGAACAGGCACAACAACTGGCCCTTGGCGTGTGGACGCAGGGCCATCAGGACTTTTTCCAGGGCATCGGGGGTATGGGCGTAGTCGACCACCACCAACGGCTGGGTGCCACCGCCCAGGCGCTGCATGCGACCGGCCGGGCCTTCGAGCTTGGGCAGCACACGGAGGATTTCGTCCAGCGCATAGTCCAGGCCGAGCAAAGCGCCGACCGCGGCCAGCACGTTGCTCAGGTTGAAGCGACCGAGCAGGGTGCTGCGCAAATGGTGTTCGCCCTGAGGGGTCACCAGCGTGGCGCGCACGCCCTCGTCGTCGAACTGCGCTTCGCGGCAATAGAGGTAGGCGCTGGCGTCTTCCAGGCTGTAGGTGATCAGCCGCGATTCGCCCTTGTCAGCGGCCAGTTGCCGACCGAATTCGTCGTCGAGGTTGACCACCCGGCACTTCAGGTCGTTCCAGGCGAACAGCTTGGCCTTGGCTTCACCGTAGGCCTGCATGGTGCCGTGGTAGTCCAGGTGATCGCGGGACAGGTTGGTCATCACCGCCACGTCGAAGGCCAGCGCACTCACGCGCCCCTGATCCAGGCCGTGGGAAGAGACTTCCATTGCCACCGCCTTGGCACCGGCCTTTTTCAGGTCGGCCAGGGTGGCTTGCATGTCGATCGGGTTGGGCGTGGTGTGCAGGCCGCTTTGCAGCGCGCCGTAGAAGCCACTGCCCAGGGTGCCGACAATGCCGCAGTGCTGGCCGAGCAAGTCGAGGGCCTGGGCAATCAGCTGGGTCACGCTGGTTTTGCCGTTGGTGCCGGTGACACCGACCAGGTTCAGATGACGGCTCGGTTCGCCGTAGAAACGCCCGGCGATGTCCGACAGTTGCGCGGCCAGGCCTTTGACCGGGATCAGCGGTACATCGGTAATCGGCAGGACGGTCGCCCCTTCGACTTCATAGGCCACTGCTGCCGCACCGCGTTGCAGGGCATCGGCGATATGCGCACGACCATCGAACTTGCCGCCCGGCACGGCCAGGAACAGGTCCCCGGCGCGCACATTGCGGCTGTCCAGGGCCAGTTCGCGAATCAACAGATCGCGGCCGGCATGGGCGAAAATCTTGTTCAGGCTCAGAGACATCAGCCGCGCCCTCCGTTGGCTTTGAGTGGGATCGCCGGGGTGGCATTGGCTTGTTGGGTCGGCGGCAGGTTGTCCGGCGAGATGTTCATCAGGCGCAGGGTGCCCGACATCACTTTGCTGAACACCGGGGCAGAGACCAGACCACCGAAGTAGCCGGCCTTGCTTGGCTCATCGATCACCACCACGATGGCAAAACGCGGGTCGCTCATCGGGCCGAAACCGGCAAACAGCGAGCGGTAAGAGTTGACGGCGTAGCCCTTGAGGCCCGCGGAAGTCTTACGTGCAGTACCGGACTTGCCGGCCACGTGATAGGCCGGAACCTGCGCGCGGAATACCCCGCGCGGAGCCTCGATCACCTGCTGCAGCATGCCCTGCATGGTCTTGGCGACGTCTTCCGGAATCACCTGGGTGGTTTGCGGCAGCTTGTCGGTCTTGACCAGGGTCAGCGGCGCGATGCGCCCGTTGTTGGCCAAGGCAGAAAAGGCGTGGACCAACTGGATCGCGGTCACCGAAAGACCGTAGCCGTACGACAGCGTAGCCGTCTCGGCCTTGCGCCATTCACGGTAGTTGGGCAGGTTGCCGACGCGCTCGCCCGGGAAGCCCAGGCCGGTGTCCTGGCCCAGGCCGATTTTCTGAGCCAGGCGGAAAATAGTCTCGCCGCCAATATCGAAGGCGATCTTGCTCATGCCCACGTTACTGGAGTTGATCAGGATGCCGGTGAGGTCGAGCACCGGGCCTTCGCTCTTGGACACGTCACGAATGGTGTACTTGCCCAGTTGCAGGGTGCCCGGATAGACCTCGACCCGGTCGCTCGGCTTCCAGCGCCCGGTTTCCAGGGCGGCACTCATGGAGATGGCCTTCATGGTCGAGCCCGGCTCGAACACGTCGATCATTGCGCGGTTACGCATCATCGCCGGCTGCAGGTTGCGACGGTTGTTCGGGTTGTAGGTCGGCTGGTTGACCATGGCCAGGATCTCGCCGGACTTGACGTCCATGATCACCAGGCTGCCGGCCTTGGCACCGTTCTCGATGATCGCGTTGCGCAGTTCGCGGTTGGCCAGGTATTGCAGGCGCAGGTCAATCGACAACGCCAAGGGCTTGCCGGCCTTGGCGTTTTTGGTGACCTGGACATCTTTGATCAGTCTGCCGCGCCGATCCTTGATGACCTGGCGCTTACCGGGGACCCCGGCCAGCCATTCGTCATAGGCCAGTTCCACGCCTTCGCGGCCATGGTCGTCGATATCGGTAAAGCCGACCATGTGGGCGGTCACTTCCCCGGCTGGGTAGAAGCGCCGGAACTCTTCGATGCCGTAGACGCCCGGTACTTTAAGGTCGAGCACCACCTGGCCTTGCTCCGGCGTCAGGCCGCGCACCAGGTAGATGAATTCTTTGTTGGCCTGGGCTTCCAGGCGCTCGGCCAGCGCACGCGGGTCCTGGCCCAGGGCGGCAGCCAGGGCCGGCCAGCGGTCCTTGGCGCTCTGCATTTCCTTGGCGTTGGCCCACAGGGTGGTGACCGGAGTACTGACCGCCAGGGGTTCGCCGTTGCGATCGGTGATCAGGCCACGGTGTGCGGGGATCGGGATGTGCCGCACACTGCGCGCGTCACCCTGCCCCTTGAGGAAGGCACGATCGACCACTTGCAGGTCAATGATGCGCCAGGCAATCGCCGCCACCATGATCCCGAGCAAGCCCACGACCAAGCGAAACCGCCACGGAAAGAGTGCCCCCTCGAGTTTCATCATGGCGCCACCATCCGCACTTCTGCCGCGCCGGGAATGCGCATTTTCAGTTGTTCGGTGGCCAGCACTTCAATACGGCTGTGGGCGGTCCAGGTGCTCTGCTCGAGAATCAGCCGCCCCCACTCCGCCTGCGCCTTGTCGCGCACACTCAACTCGCCGTACAGCGAGTTGAGCAGTTGCCGGTTCCAGTGGGCGCTGTAGGACACCGCGATCGCGGAAACCAGCACGCCGATAAACAGCAGCAGCATGATAAAGCTGCCGCCTGGAAGAGGCTTGGCGAAAAGCTTGCTCACCGCAGCTTCTCCGCGACACGCATGACAGCGCTACGGGAACGTGGGTTGGCTTTGAGTTCGGCTTCGCCGGCGAACTGCGCTTTGCCATGGACTTTGATTTTCGGCACAAAGGCTTCGAAACGTACCGGCAGATTGCGCGGCAGGTTGTCGGTTTCACCCTTGACCAGCTTGCGCATGAACAGTTTGACGATGCGATCTTCCAGCGAGTGGAAGCTGATTACCACCAGGCGGCCGCCGATTTCCAGCGCTTCAAGCGCTGCTTCAAGGCCGGCTTCGAGGTCGCCCAGTTCATTGTTGACGTGAATACGCAGGCCCTGGAAGGCACGGGTAGCCGGGTTCTTGCCCTTTTCCCACGCTGGATTGGCGACTTTCAGCACTTCTGCCAGGTCACCGGTGCGTTCGAACGGCTTGATGTCGCGGCGCTCAGCCACAGCACGGGCCATACGCCCGGAGAAACGCTCTTCGCCATACTCCTTGAACACCCGGGCGATTTCTTCGACCGGCGCGGTGTTGACGAATTCGGCAGCACTGATCCCGCGGGACGGATCCATGCGCATGTCCAGGGGACCATCATTGAGGAAACTGAAGCCACGCTCAGGGTCGTCGAGTTGAGGCGACGACACGCCCAGGTCGAGCAGCACGCCGCTGACCTTGCCCGCCAGACCGCGCTCGGCAACTTCCGAACCCAGCTCGGCAAAGCTGCGCTGTACAACGACAAAGCGGCCGTCTTCGGCCGCTAGCGTTTGCCCGGTGGCAATCGCTTGAGGATCTTTGTCAAACCCCAGCAACCGGCCATCAGGACCGAGCTGGCTGAGTATCAGGCGGCTGTGGCCGCCGCGCCCGAACGTGCCATCGAGATAGCAACCATCAGGGCGTACGGCGAGAGCCTCGACGGCTTCGTCAAGCAGTACGGTGATGTGGTTAAAGCCGCTATCAATAGTCACAGGATCAAATCACGCAGTTCATCAGGCATGGCGCCCGGTTGTTGAATAGCAGCCAGGTCAGCAGCAGACACTGCATCCCAGGCATCCTCGTCCCACAATTGGAACTTGTTCAGTTGGCCTACCAACATCGCGCGTTTATCCAACTTGGCATATTCACGCAGACGCGGCGGAACCAGAAAACGACCACTGCCGTCGAGTTCAAGGTCGACGGCATTACCAATCAGCAAACGTTGCAGACGACGGTTCTCTTCGCGAAGCGAAGGCAGTGCGCGCAGTTTGGTTTCAATCAGCTCCCACTCATCGAGGGGGTAAACACACAAACAACGATCAACCGCATCAATGGTCACGATCAGTTGCCCGGAACTACGCGAAACCAACTCGTCACGGTACCGGCTCGGCATAGCGAGACGGCCCTTTGCATCGAGACTGATAGCGTTAGCTCCGCGAAACACGTCAGCGTTTCTCCAAATTCTAGCGTTTTACGCTCAAAAAACCCACTTCATGCCACTTTCCGCCACTTGCGCACACTATAGGAATGCGCCCACCGCACCGTCAAGGCGCGCAGTAAAGGAAAACCCTTACAGATCGGAGATTTAGCGGTACAAAAGAAGGGGTTACGAGTATTTGGCGGATGACTGAGCTCAATAACTTGAAGCAGCGCAGGAGGCTACGTTCAGAAGTTAAAGTAATTTGTTAAGAGTAAGATTTTTTCGGTATTACAAAAGCGCTTCTGCTATTGATTCAGCAGGGTGGGTAATTGCTACTACACGCGCGCCTCTACAAGGGGGTCAAACGGGATGGTGGCATATCGATATTAAGTAACGCCCGCCGGCAACATGCAGCGGGCGGCCAACCGATAATACCAAGCCCCTGTGCCGGTGATTCAAGCACAAAAGCGAAAAAAGGTGGAGAGTCGATCTGTAAGCCGGGTTCTGTCTTGAACAGTCATTCGTCTACGATGGCCATCACTGGACACCTTTAGCAACCTACCCGGTCCCAGCGCGGGCCACGCCTTGGGACCCTATTTGGTCTTGCTCCAAGTGGGGTTTACCTAGCCACGAACTGTTGCCAGTCGTGCGGTGCGCTCTTACCGCACCTTTTCACCCTTACCGGCACCGAAGTGCTTAGGCGGTTATTTTCTGTGGCACTTTCCGTAGGCTCACGCCTCCCAGGCATTACCTGGCACTTCGCCCTATGGAGCCCGGACTTTCCTCCCCCCCCTAATTTTCATAGAGGGCAGCGACTGTCCAATCGACTCTCCGCCGCGAAGGTTAACGGCACAGCGCCCGAAGAACAAGCAATAAAAGCCTTTTGCCGCTCTGCAGGCCCCGTTTTTACTCGCCCTTCTGCTTTTCCAGGGCGACTTGATAGAGCACATTCTTGCGCTCACCGGTAATTTGCGCCGCCAACGCCGCGGCACGCTTGAGCGGCATCTCCTCGAGCAACAGGTTGAGGATGCGCATGGCCTCGCTGCTGACCGCCTCCTCTGTCTCTGGCGCGGTCCAGCCCGCCACCAGCACTACACACTCGCCACGCTGCTGATTGCTGTCGCTCTCGACAAACCCACGCAGCTCGGCCAGGGGCAGGCCCTTGAGGGTCTCGAAGGTCTTGGTCAGCTCGCGCGCCAGCAAGGCTGGCCGCTCAGGGCCGAACACCAGCTCCATGTCCTGCAGGCATTCGAGGATCCGGTGAGGCGCCTCATAGAAGATCAGGGTCCGCGGCTCTTCCTTTATGGATTCCAGGCGCGCGCGCCGGCCAACGGCCTTGGCCGGCAGGAAACCTTCGAAGATAAAGCGGTCGGACGGCAGCCCCGCGGCCGACAAGGCGGCGATCAGCGCGCACGCCCCGGGAACCGGGACTACATTGATACCGGCAGCACGTGCCTGGCGCACCAGGTGATAACCCGGATCGGAAATCAGCGGGGTGCCAGCATCGGAGATCAACGCAACATTGTCACCGGCCAGCAACCGCGTGATGAAGCGACTGCCTTCGTCGCGCTCGTTGTGTTCGTGACAGGCTGCCAGGGGCGTAGCGATGCCGAAATGTTGCAGCAAGCGCAAAGAGTGACGCGTGTCTTCGGCAGCGATCAATGCCACTTCACGCAAGATTTTCAGCGCGCGGGCACTGATGTCATCCAGGTTGCCGATGGGCGTCGCCACCACATAAAGCGAGCCAGCAGCGGAATTCAAAGCACCTGGAGCAGTCAAAGCGCACACCTCATGATCGGTAAAAGCGCCATTGTAGCGCGTAGAAGCCCGCTGGATGCGCACCACTGTCATCAGGTCGCACTACCTTTTCGTGAGTCCGGCAACATTTACACGACCTAAATTGCACGATTCACGCCAGTAACATCGCGCCCCGGCCAGTGCTTGGGTACAATTCCACGCTAATTTGATCGAGTATCAGGAACACTTACATGATCGCTTGCCTGCGGCTGTTCACTGCCCTCTGCCTCGCTGCCCTGTTGGCGGCTTGCGCCAGCTCGCCCTCGTCCAGCCTTGGCGACCTTCCACGGACGGCCGATGCCAGTATCGAGCAACTGCTCGAACAGGCGGCCACCAGCACCAATCCGGAAAAGGCTGCCCTGCTGCGCCTGAGCGCGGCCGACCTGGCCTATCGCCAGGGTAACGCCGGCCAATCCGCACAAATCCTGCAACAGGTTCCGCTGGAAACGCTCAAACCGGGCCAGCAGGTCTTTGCCAGCACCCTGGCCGCCGAACTGGCGATGACCCGCAACCAGCCCAAGGCAGCACTGACTGCCCTGAACCACCCAAGCCTGCAACGCCTGAGCGAATTGCCGGACGAGCAACAGGTCCGCACCGGCACCGTACGTGCCCGCGCCCTCGAAGCCGATGGCCAGACGCTGGCCGCCGCCCGTGAGCGGATCGCCATCGCGCCGATGCTCGAAGGCGAAGCCGCGAACAAGAACCACGAGGCGATCTGGGCGCTCATTGCCTCGCTGCCCACCGATCAACTGCAACCGATCACCGACGATGTGCTCGGTGGCTGGATGAGCCTGGCCGTGGCGGTAAAAACCGCCGGCACCCTGGAACTGCAACAGGCCGCCATCGACAACTGGAAGGCCCAGCACCCGAAACACCCGGCTGCCCTGCAGTTGCCACTGCCACTGACCCAACTCAAGCAACTGGCCAGCCAGCCGCTGGGCAAGATCGGCCTGCTGCTGCCTCAGGAAGGCCCGCTGGCCTCGGTGGCCAAGGCCCTGCGCGAAGGCTTCATGGCTGCTCACTACCAGGCCCAACAGGCCGGCCAGAACCCTCCGGCCATCGAGTTCTATGACAGCTCGCGCCTGACCTCGCTGGACGACTTCTACCGCAAGGCCCAAGCCGACGGCGTGCAACTGGTGGTCGGCCCGCTGGAGAAACCCCTGGTCAAGCAACTCAACGCCCGCCCTCAGTTGCCGATTACCACCCTGGCGCTGAACTACAGCGAAGGCGAGCAAGGTCCGGCCCAACTGTTCCAGTTCGGCTTGGCGGCCGAGGACGAGGCGCGCGAAGTGTCCCGCCGTGCACGTGCCGACGGCCTGCATCGTGCTGCGGTGCTGGTACCCAAAGGCGAATGGGGCGACCGCGTCCTCAAGGCCTTCAGCCAGGACTGGCAAGCCAATGGTGGCACCATCATCGGCATTGAACGTGTAGATCAGCCGGTGCAACTGGCCCAGCAGATCGCCGACCTGTTCCAACTGCGCCAGAGCGAAGGTCGCGCCAAGAGCCTGCAAAGCACTGTAGGCTCGCAGATCGCGGCACAACCGTCGCGTCGCCAGGACATCGAGTTCATCTTCCTCGCCTCGACCCCGCAACAGGCGCAACAGATCAAGCCCACGCTGAACTTCCAGTACGCCGGTGACGTGCCGGTCTACGCCACTTCCCACGTGTACAGCGCCAGTGGCGACCAGAACCAGTACAACGACATGAACGGCGTGCGCTTCTGCGAAACACCGTGGCTGCTCAACACCAGCGACCCACTGCGCCAGCAAGTGACCGCACAATGGCCACAAGCCAGCAGCAGCCTGGGTCGGCTGTACGCCATGGGCGTCGATGCTTACCGCCTGGCCCCACGCCTGGGTCAACTCAAGGCCCTGCCGGACAGCACCATTGAAGGCCAGTCGGGCAACCTGAGCATGAGCCCGACGCAACGGGTTCAACGCCAACTGCCTTGGGCACAGTTCGTCAACGGCCAGGTCCAACGCCTGCCGGACACCCCGCGCTAATGCCCGACAGGTCACGCCAGCAAAGCGGTCGAGATGCTGAAAGCCAGGCGCTCCAGCATCTCCAGCAACAGGGACTGCGCCTGCTGGCGCAGAACTGGTTGTGTAAACGCGGCGAGCTTGATCTGGTCATGCTTGACGGCGATACAGTAGTATTCGTCGAAGTCCGCTACAGACAAAACACCCAATGGGGTGGCGCGCTCGGCAGTATCGATGCGCGCAAGCGTCAAAAACTGATCCTCGCCGCGCAGTATTTCCTGCAGAGCGAGTCACGCTGGGCCGACTCCCCCTGCCGTTTTGATGTGGTTGCCATAGACAGCACCGCTGCGCATCTGAACTGGCTACGGAATGCCTTTGACAGCTGACCGCTCTCGGGCAGGACCGTTTTTCACCCAACACTTTTGCTCTTTGCTTTGCGGGCCGCACATTGCTGTGCCACCAGGCCGCGCCACTTAAGGTCACACAGATGGACATGCAATCCCGAATTCGCCAGCTTTTTCAGGCCAGTATCGATACCAAGCAACAGGCGATGGACGTACTTGCACCGCACATCGAGCAAGCCAGCCAAGTGATGGTCAACGCCCTGCTCAACGAAGGCAAAATGCTCTCATGCGGCAACGGCGGTTCGGCCGGTGACGCACAGCACTTCTCCTCCGAGCTGCTCAACCGCTTCGAACGCGAACGCCCCAGCCTGCCGGCCATCGCCCTGACCACCGACAGCTCGACGATCACCTCGATCGCCAACGATTACAGCTACAACGAAATCTTCTCCAAACAGATCCGCGCCCTGGGCCAACCCGGCGACGTCCTGCTGGCGATTTCCACCAGCGGCAACTCGGCCAACATAATTCAAGCGATCCAGGCCGCACATGATCGCGAAATGATTGTCGTAGCATTGACCGGTCGCGATGGCGGCGGCATGGCGTCGCTGCTGTTGCCCGAAGACGTGGAGATTCGCGTACCGGCCAACGTCACCGCACGCATTCAGGAAGTTCACCTGCTGGCGATCCACTGCCTCTGTGACTTGATCGACAGCCAATTGTTCGGGAGTGAAGAATGACCCCTAATCGCCTAGGCCTACTGGCCCTGACCCTGTGCCTCGGCATCAGCGGATGCACCTCGGTGGTGACCGCCAGCCGTGAAAGCCCCATCCAGGATGACCGTGGCACCCGCACCTTCGGTAGCAAGATCGACGACTCGTTGATCGAAACCAAGGTCGGCGTGAACGTGGCCAAGGCCAACCCGGACCTGGACACCCAATCGCACATCGTCGTCACCAGCTTCAATGGCGTGGTGCTGCTGGCCGGGCAAACGCCCCGCGCCGACCTCAAGGCCCAGGCCGAGCAGGCTGCTGCCGCTGTGCAGCGGGTCAAGACGGTGCACAACGAACTGCAGATCATGCAGCCCTCGTCACTGCTGGCGCGCAACAACGACGCCTGGCTGACCACCAAGATCAAGACTCAGATGCTCACCGACGCCAGCATTCCCGGCTCGCGCATCAAGGTCGTGACCGAAAACGGCATCGTCTACCTGCTGGGCCTGCTGACGAAGCAGGAAGCGGCCCAGGCTACCAACCTGGTGCAGGGCGTTTCCGGGGTGCAGAAGATCGTGAAGCTGTTTGAGTACATTGACTGACACCCCTCTGCAGGAGCACGGCTGCGATGGCGCCTTTGAAAACGCCATCGTGGGCAAGCCCGGCTCCTACAGCAATAAAAAAGGCGATCCTTTCGCAGACTGTGTGAAAACACAGCCTGCCAAGGTCAAAAACAAATGCCCCGACTTGTCGGGGCATTTGCTTTTCTAACAGGCGGCACGAAAAAAGGGCCTTTCAGCCCATCAATGCCATCAACTGATGGGTGCCCATCACCTTGATCGCTCTTTTCAGGTTATAGGCCTGCACTGCCAGTGCCATTTCGGCTCTGGCGCCTTTCAGCTGTCGCAGCAAGAACCGGCCATTGCCAAATAGCCATTGCTTGAGATTGCCGAAGGGGTGTTCGACGATGGATCGCCGGCTGACCATCATCTCGGGGCGGGCCTGCATTCGCAGCTCCATCCGCTCGAAAGCGGCTTCATGAGCATGGCGAGTGAGATAACGGCGGCTCGCCAGCAATCAGGCCGGCGTGTCGGCAAAACTGAACAAAGGCGCGGCAGGTGGCGCTGACACTCAGCCTCGAGTCGTCGCGATGAGCGAATCCGCTGGAAATAGCCGTACAGGTAGAGTTTGAGCAGATCGGCAGGATCGTACGAAGGACGTCCCGTGGCCTTGGGTCTGGCTTTGTCGAAGCCCAACTGCTCAAAATCCAGAAGGGAAATGCAGGCCTCGATCACCCGAACCAGATGGTCATCGGGGATAAGTTCGTCCAGCGAAAGTGGAAACAGCGCGCTCTGGGAGCGGTCTTCACCTTGGATATAGCGCGCAAACAAAATGCCCGTATCTTGCGATACGGGCATTTTGTTTAACCGGCCGGCAGATTGCTAGGTTTTCACACAGTCTGCGCGGGTCGCCTTTTTTATTACTTCACCACCTTCAAGCTTGGCCGCCCACTCGGACGCGGCGGCTCGTTGTCGGGTGGCGGCAGATCGTCTTCGGGCTCGAACTCTTCCTCGCCCTCTACCGGCGACTCCAGGTCAAACACCATACCCTGGCCGTTCTCCCGGGCGTAAATGCCCAGGATCGCAGCGATAGGCACGTACAGGGTGTGCGGCACACCACCGAAGCGACCTTCAAAGCTCACTGCATCGTTATCCATGTGCAGATGACGCACGGCAGCGGGCGAAACGTTCAGGACAATCTGTCCGTCACTGGCAAAACCTTGTGGCACCTGCACCGAAGGAAACTCGGAGTTGACCAGCATGTGCGGGGTGCAATCGTTATCGACAATCCACTCATAGAGCGCACGGACGAGATAAGGACGACTGGAGTTCATAGCGGCTCCTTAAGCCTTAGCGCATATCGCGTTCAACACCAGACAGACTCGCCTGGAATGCCTCACGCGCAAACTGGCGCTCCATATAATCAAGCAGCGGCTTGGCTGGCCGCGGCAGTTCAATACCCAGAATCGGCAAACGCCAGAGTATGGGCAGTAGGCAGCAATCGACCAGGCTTTGTTCCTCACTGAGGAAAAACGGCTTGTCGGCGAACAGCGGCGAGACACCCGTGAGGCTTTCTCGCAGCTCTTTGCGTGCCTGCACGCGCGCTGGCTCCTTGGTCCGTGAATCCAGGATCAAATCCACCAGGCCACACCAATCACGCTGGATGCGATGGATCAGCAGGCGGCTATTGGCCCGCGCCACAGGATACACCGGCAGCAAAGGTGGATGGGGATAACGCTCATCCAGGTATTCCATCACCACGGTCGACTCCCACAACGCCAGGTCACGATCGACCAGGGTGGGCAAGCTGCCGTAAGGGTTCACTTCGATCAGTTTTGGCGGCTGACGGCCCGCCTCCACACTGATGATCTCGGCGCTGACACCCTTCTCTGCCAGTACGATTCGCACTCGGTGGGAATAGTGGTCGGCGGGGTCGGAGTAACAGGCCAACCGGTTGGTCACGCCCATGGCGGTCCTCCTCGCTTGTTGAAATTATTGAAAGCGGAAAAACGAGCGCGCCCAGAGGGCGTCTCCCGTAACGCCTGGATAACCAGACCCGCTACGTTTACAGAGACGCCCTTGGGCGCGCGCGATTAACAGCAAATGCTTGAAGCTAGATCAATGCACATCTTTCCAGTATTCGCGCTTGAGCAAGTAAGCGAATACGAAGAAGAACGCCAGGTACAACAGTACGTAGGTACCGATGCGCTGATGCTCCAGCTTAACCGGGTTAGCCGAGTAAGCGAGGAAGGTTACCAGATTCTTGACCTTCTCATCGAACTGCTCTTCGGTCAGGGCACCGGACTTCGGCACGATGGTCAACTGATCGCACGCTTCATGAGTCAGCGGCGTACCGGTCAGCGGATCATATTGCTTCTTGCCGTCTTCGACGATCTGCACCTGTTTGCAGCCTACGACCTGGCGACCTTGCAGGCCGACCAGCACGTTGGGCATGCCGACGTTCGGGAACACCTTGTTGTTCACGCCCCAAGGACGCGACGGATCTTCGTAGAACGACTTCAGGTAGCCGTAGAGCCAGTCAGTGCCACGCACCCGCGCCACCAGGGTCAGGTCAGGCGGCGCAGCGCCGAACCAGGCCTTGGCGTCTGCCGGCTGCATGCCGATGTTCATGTGGTCGCCGATCTTGGCACCGGTGAACACCAGGTTCTTGAGCATCAGATCGTGGGGAATCCCCAGATCGTCGGCCACACGCTCATAGCGCTGGAACTTGGCACTGTGGCAACCCATGCAGTAGTTGGCGAAGGTACGTGCGCCATCTTGCATTGCTGCTTTATCGGAGACGTCGATGTCGACCTTTTCCAGCTCAGGACCGCCCGCAGTAGATGCGAACGAGAACACAGGCATAGCAGCAAGAATCAGTACAGCAAATAGCTTTTTCATCAGCCAGTCACCCTTTCCGGAACCGGTTTTGTCTTCTCGAGCCGGGTGTAGAACGGCATCAGAATGAAGTAGGCGAAGTACAGGAAGGTACATACCTGCGACAACAGCGTACGACCTGGCGTTGGCGCCAGAACACCCAACACGCCCAGGATCACGAACGAAATGCAGAACACCCAGAGCCAGATCTTGCTCATCCAGCCCTTGTAGCGCATGGATTTGACCGGGCTACGGTCAAGCCATGGCAGGACGAACAGCACGGCGATCGCGGCACCCATGGCGATAACGCCCAGGAGCTTGTCGGGAACGGCACGCAAGATCGCGTAGAACGGGGTGAAGTACCAGACCGGAGCAATGTGCTCTGGGGTCTTGAAGGCGTTCGCCACTTCGAAGTTCGGCTTCTCCAGGAAGTAACCGCCCATCTCCGGGAAGAAGAACACGATCGAGCAGAAGATGAACAGGAACACCACCACGCCGACGATATCTTTCACGGTGTAGTACGGGTGGAAGGCAATGCCATCCAGCGGTACGCCGTTTTCGTCTTTGTATTTCTTGATGTCGACGCCGTCCGGGTTGTTCGAACCGACTTCGTGCAGCGCCAGGACGTGCAGCACGACCAGGCCGAGAATAACGATCGGCAAGGCCACGACGTGCAAGGCGAAGAAGCGGTTCAGGGTAATCCCGGAAATCAGGTAGTCACCACGGATCCACTGGGTCAGGTCGTCGCCGATGACCGGGATCGCACCGAACAGCGAGATGATCACCTGGGCACCCCAGTAGGACATCTGGCCCCACGGCAGCAGGTAACCCATGAAGGCTTCCGCCATCAGGGCCAGGTAGATCAGCATGCCGAACACCCACACCAGCTCACGCGGCTTCTGGTACGAACCGTAGAGCAAGCCACGGAACATGTGCAGGTAGACCACGACGAAGAACGCCGAAGCGCCGGTGGAGTGCAGCAGACGCAGGATCGCGCCGTACTCGACGTCGCGCATGATGTACTCGACGGAGGCAAACGCCTCTTCCGCCGACGGGGTGTAGCTCATGGTCAGCCAGACACCGGTAACTATCTGGTTAACCAGAACCAGCAGTGCCAGGGAGCCAAAGAAGTAGAAGAAGTTGAAGTTCTTCGGAGCGTAATACTTGCTGAGATGGTCTTCCCACATTTTGGTCGCAGGAAAGCGCGCATCAACCCAATCCATGAACTTGCTCATCACGCGTTCTCCGTATCGACGCCGACGACAATGATGTCGTCCGACTCATAGGAATGCGGGGGAACTGGCAGGTTCAAAGGCGCAGGCTGCGATTTGAAGACACGGCCAGCCAGGTCGTAGTGGGAGCCATGGCAAGGGCAGAAGTAGCCGCCCACCCATTTTGGACCGAGGTCGGCCGGCGCCACTTCTGGACGGAAGGTCGGTGAACAGCCCAGGTGCGTGCAGATACCGATCAGCAGCAGCACTTCCGGCTTGATCGAACGCGTCTTGGGATCCACGTAGGTCGGTTGTACCGAGGCCTTGGAGTCCGGATCAGAGAGATCCCCCTCGATCTTCGTCAGGTTCCCCAGAATCTCCTGGGTGCGGCGGACGATGAATACCGGCTGACCGCGCCATTCGGCAATCATTTGCTGACCTGGCTCGATTTTGCTGACATTCACTTTCACCGGTGCACCTGCGGCTTTCGCCTTGGCACTGGGAAACCACGACCCCACGAACGGGACCGCAGCCCCCACCGCTCCTGCAGCACCCACCACGGATGTGGCTGCTACCAAGAAGCGACGCCGGCCTGTATTCACGCCGTCATTGCTCATCCAGTCCTCTCCCATCAGCTTTGTGGCCTGTTAAATCAGGCATCTACTAAGTAAAAATCTGAACTTATAAAAATTTTGCAGAATGGTAATGAAAAGCCCCAATTCTGACAAGGTAATTACCACCCGAGGGTACCGCCAAGCCTTGTAGTATAGGGCCTCTGCGGATGTGGCAAGTTGTCACACCAAAAATCATCGCCCATAAAAAACGCCCAGCTCCGCGAGGAGACTGGGCGCTTTGAACGCGAAAGCGAATTAACGCTTCGAGTACTGCGGACGCTTACGCGCTTTACGCAGACCAACTTTCTTACGTTCAACTTCACGCGCGTCACGGGTTACGAAGCCAGCTTTACGCAGTGCACCGCGCAGAGTTTCGTCGTAATCCATCAGAGCGCGAGTGATGCCGTGGCGGATTGCGCCAGCTTGACCACTTACACCACCACCGATCACGGTGACGTAGATGTCGAACTTCTCGACAGTCTCAGTCAATTCCAGCGGCTGACGAACTACCATGCGGGCAGTTTCGCGACCGAAGAAATTATCCAGCGAACGGTTGTTGATGGAGATGTTACCAGTGCCCGGACGCAGGAAAACGCGTGCGGTTGCGGTCTTGCGAC
The DNA here is from genome assembly GCF_014236655.1 of Pseudomonas kielensis. Classification (GTDB taxonomy): domain Bacteria; phylum Pseudomonadota; class Gammaproteobacteria; order Pseudomonadales; family Pseudomonadaceae; genus Aquipseudomonas; species Aquipseudomonas kielensis. Next base: position 8,055 of record NZ_JACMYG010000009.1, on the reverse strand, counting down.
GGCCAGTGCCGTAATTTTGAGTCGCCGACATAATGAACTATTCCGTTAAAACTTCAGTTCTTGGGGCTGCTGAGCAGTATGAGGGTGAACAGCGCCCGCATAGACTTTCAGCTTACGATACATGTCGCGACCCAGTGGGTTCTTAGGCAGCATGCCTTTAACCGCGGTCTCGATCACGCGCTCAGGGGCTTTAGCGATCAGCTTTTCGAAGTTGATCGACTTGATGCCGCCCGGGAAACCGGAGTGGGAGTAGTAGATTTTGTCGGTGGTTTTAGCACCGGTTACACGAATCTGCTCGGCATTGATAACGACGATGTAGTCGCCGGTGTCAACGTGAGGAGTGTACTCAGCTTTATGCTTGCCACGCAGACGGCTCGCGATTTCGGTGGCCAGACGACCCAGGGTCTGACCTGCAGCGTCGACGACAAACCAGTCGCGCTGTACTGTTTCCGGTTTAGCAGTAAAAGTTTTCATTCTTTATAGCCTCAGGGGCCGCCCTGTAAATTAGACGGCGGATCTTACTGAATAGTGCGTACTTTGACAAGTCAAAGGCAGCCGGGTACAGACGCTATCGGGGGCTCGGGTCGGCGCGTCCGTTCAACGGCAAGATTCTTCGGCGGCGGCGCATCACTTCCACTGCAGAAAGAGGTGCGCAATTATGCAGATTGCGAAAAATTTTTCAACCTGCTTTTATGATTGTTTTGCCAAGGGAGCACCCGATGGACTATCGCCAGCTAGGCCGCACCGATCTGAATGTGAGCGCCATCTGCCTCGGAACCATGACCTGGGGTGAGCAAAACAGCGAGGCAGAGGCCTTCGCACAGATCGAACGAGCCAAGAGCGCCGGGATCAATTTCATCGACACCGCCGAGATGTACCCGGTCCCGCCGAAGGCAGAAACCTACGCCAGCACCGAACGCTACATCGGCAACTACTTCAAGAGCCGTGGAGACCGCGCCGACTGGATCCTGGCCAGCAAGATCGCCGGTCCCGGCAATACCATCGACTATATTCGCGATGGTCACCTCAAGCACAACCGCGAACACATCGTCCAGGCCCTGGACGCCAGCCTCAAGCGCCTGCAGACCGACTGGATCGACCTCTACCAGTTGCATTGGCCAGAGCGCAGCACCAACTTTTTTGGCCAACTGGGCTACAAGCACAAGAGCGAAGTCAACCTGACACCACTGGAAGACACCCTCGAAGCCCTGGATGAACAGGTCAAGGCCGGCAAGATCCGCCACATTGGCCTGTCCAACGAAACCCCATGGGGCACCATGCGTTTTCTCGCCCTGGCCGAAGCCCGTGGCTGGCCGCGTGCGGTGAGCATCCAAAACCCCTACAACCTGCTCAACCGCAGCTTTGAAGTGGGCCTGGCGGAAATCGCCATCCGTGAACAATGCGGCCTGCTCGCCTACTCGCCGCTGGCGTTCGGCTTCCTGTCAGGCAAGTACGAAGGTGGCGCGCGCCCGGCAAAAGGCCGCCTGAGCCTCTACAGCCGCTTCAGTCGCTATTTCAACCCACAATCGGAAGCAGCCTGCAGCCGCTACGTCGCCCTGGCCCGTGAACACGGCCTGGACCCGGCACAAATGGCCCTGGCCTTCGTCACCCAGCAACCGTTCGTCACCAGCAACATCATCGGGGCAACCACGATCGAACAACTGGACAGCAACATTGCCAGCTTCGACCTGAAGCTGTCGGATGAAGTGCTGGCGGGGATCGAGGCGATCCACAAGGATCACCCGAACCCGGCGCCGTGATCGGCCTCTAGACCCTCGAATCGTCGCACCGCCGCTCCCACAGAGGATCACACCCTACCTGTGGGAGCGGGCTTGCCCGCGATTGCGTCCGTGCCGGCAACGCGAGTCAAAGCGAACGCGCAATGATCTCCTTCATGATCTCGTTGGTCCCCGCATAAATCCGCTGCACCCGCGCATCGGCCCAGGCCCGGGCGATCGGGTATTCCCACATGAAGCCGTAGCCGCCATGCAGCTGAACGCATTCGTCGAGCACCTTGCATTGCAGGTCAGTGCCCCAGTACTTGGCCATCGCCGCCGTCGGCACGTCCAGCTTGCCTTGCAGGTGCAGCTCCAGGCAGCGGTCGACAAAGACCCGGCCAATCTGGATCTCGGTGGCCATTTCCGCCAGTTTGAAGCGGGTGTTCTGGAAGTCCGCAATCGACTTGCCGAACGCCTTGCGCTCGCGGGTGTAATCCAGGGTCCACTGCAGCGCCGCCTCCGCCGACGCCAGGCCGCCGATGGCAACCGTCAGGCGCTCCTGTGGCAACTCCTGCATCAGATAGGCAAAGCCCATCCCCGCCTGCCCCAGCAGGTTCTCCTTGGGCACCCGGACGTCCTGGAAGAACAGCTCGGAAGTGTCCTGGGCCTTCATGCCGACCTTTTCCAGGCGCTTACCCTTGTCAAAGCCCAGGGTGTCGGCTTCCACCAGGAACAGGCTGGTGCCCTTGGCCCCGGCCTTGGGATCGGTCTTGGCCACCACAATCACCAGGTCTGCCAGGTAGCCGTTGGTGATAAAGGTCTTCGAGCCGTTGATCACATACTCGTCGCCATCCAGTACCGCCGTGGTCTTCACCCCTTGCAGATCGGACCCCGCGCCCGGCTCGGTCATGGCAATGGCCGTGACCATCTCGCCCGAAACCAGCTTGGGCAGGTATTTGTGTTTCAAGGCTTCACTGCCGTAATGCAGGATGTACGGCGCGACGATGTCCGAATGCAGGGAGAAGCCGATGCCGGTCAAGCCCAGCCGGCCCACCTCCTCGATCACCACCGTGCTGTAGAGAAAGTCCGCCCCCAGGCCGCCGTACTCCTCCGGCAGATGGGAGCAGAGCATCCCCGCCTCCCCCGCCTTGTTCCACAACGCGCGGTCGATGTAGCCCTGCTTTTCCCACTGAGCATGAAACGGCACGGCCTCTTTTTCGAGGAAGGTGCGCACGCTATCGCGAAACAATTCGTGCTCGGAGCTGAACAAGGTTCTAGGGATCATCGGGGCACCTGTCGTTATTGTTGAACGAAAATGTATGCCAGAGACTAATCCCCCCACTTGCAACGGGACACTGGACACATCCGCCAAAAAATAAGACGATCCAGCCGCTTGGTGACCACTTTCCCCTATAAGAATAAATTGAATTATGTCTATCCAATCTTCTACGCCGTTGCGGCGCGTCAGCATCCTGGCGATCGACCGGGTCTTTGCCTACACCCTCATGCAGGCCAAGGATTTTTTCCACCTGGCCAGCCTGCGGTACGGCAAACAACAGGGCCAGGGCCTGACCCCCGGCTTTGAAACCCGCGTGGTCAGCCCCGACGGCAAACCCGTCAACAGCTTCAGCGATGTGCTGATGCCGGTGGACGGTGGCCTGGAAAATGCCGACATCATCATCCTCCCGGCGTTCTGGGACGACTTCGAGACGTTGTGCCAGCGTTATCCACAGGTGTTGCCGTGGCTGCGTGAGCAGCATGCACGGGGCGCAGTGCTCTGCGGCGAGGCGACCGGGGTGTTCTGGCTGGCCGAGGCCGGCCTGCTCGATGGCAAGGAAGCAACCACCTACTGGCGCTTCTTCAACACCTTCGAAGAGCGCTTCCCGAAGGTCCAGCTCAACAAGGACAAGCACCTTACCGATGCCGACAACCTGTTTTGCGCCGGCGGCACCACCTCGGCCTGCGACCTCTACATCTACCTGATCGAGCGCTTCTGCGGGGCCAATATTGCCCAGGCCGTGGCCCGCGACATTCTGTATGAAGTGCAACGCAGCTATTCCCCCGGCCGCATCGGCTTCGGCGGGCAGAAACTGCACCAGGACGTGATCATCCTGCAGATCCAGCACTGGCTCGAAGAGCATTTTGCCGACAAGTTCCGCTTCGAAGACGTCGCCCGCGAGCACGGCATGAGCATCCGCAACTTCATGCGCCGCTTCCAGACCGCCACCGGCGACAAGCCGCTGCACTACCTGCAACGCCTGCGCATCGAAACCGCCAAGGGCTTGCTGTCCGGCAGCCGCAAAAGCATCAAGACCATCAGCTACGAAGTCGGCTACGACGATGCGAGCTTCTTCGCCCGACTGTTCCGCCAGCACACCGAATTGTCGCCCAACCAGTACCGGCAGCAGTTCCAGCAAGCCGCGTAGGAGCTACCGCAGCGGTACTGCGCACCATAAAAAAGGGCCTGCAATTGCAGGCCCTTTTTATATTTCGAAACACCTTACGGCTTATGCGCCCGCGACAGGAACTCGTGGGATTGCATCTCCAGCAGGCGACTCAGGGTGCGCTGGAACTCGAAGTTCAGGCGACCGCCGGTGTACAGGTCTTTGAGTTCGACCTCGGCAGAAATGATCAGCTTCACGTTACGGTCGTAGAACTCGTCGACCATGTTGATGAAACGCCGGGCGATGTCGTCGGTGGTGACGCTCATCTGTTCCACGCCACTGAGCAACACGGCATGGAAGATCTTGCCCAGTTCGATGTAGTCATTCTGGCTGCGTGGACCGTCGCACAGTTCGCGGAAGTCGAACCAGGCCACGTCGTCACAGGTACGCAGGGCACGGATTTCCCGGTTCTCGATCATCAGCACGTCGTTTTCGACGGCCTGGGTGCATTCCGGCGTGAGGGCGCGGAAGCTTTTGCGCAGACTCTCGTGGGACGCTTCGTCGAGCGGGAAGTGGAACAGCTCCGCTTGTTCAAGGTGACGCAGGCGGTAATCGACGCCGCTGTCGACGTTGACGATGTCGGTGTTCTGCTTGATCAGCGCAATTGCTGGCAGGAACCGCGCACGCTGCAGACCGTCCTTGTACAGGCCGTCCGGCACAATGTTGGACGTCGCGACCAGGGTCACGCCGTTCTTGAACAGCTCTTCCATCAAGGTGCCGAGGATCATCGCGTCGGTGATATCGGAGACGAAGAATTCATCGAAGCAGATGACCCGCGCCTCGCTGGAAAAACGCTTGGCGATGATAGTCAGCGGGTTCTTCTCACCGCCGAGGGTCTTCATTTCTTCGTGCACGCGCTTCATGAAGCGGTGGAAGTGGGTCCGGGACTTTTCCTTGAACGGCAGCGCTTCAAAGAAGGTGTCGACCAGGTAAGTCTTGCCGCGACCTACGCCGCCCCAGAAGTACAGGCCCTTGACCGGCGCCTGGTCTTTCTTGCCGAACAGCTTGCCGAGCAGGCCCGGTTTGTTCTGCGAGGCCGCAACCAGGTCGTCGTACAGGCGCTGCAAATGACGCACGGCAGTTTCCTGGGCGGCGTCATGGAAGAACTCCGGACGTTTGAGATCAGCTTGATATCGTTCTAGGGGCGTCATAATTCGTTAGCAAGGCAACAAAAACGGGCCGTCACTGTAGCGACGGCCCGAAAGAATGGCAATCGGCCCTTGGTCGGGCCGCGCCGTTGATTATTCCTGAACTGGCGTCAGAGCGACCCGCAAGGCGTCGATGGCCAGGTCCCGCGCAGCGCTGTCGGCAAAGGCCGGGCTATCGCCGACACACGCGCCTTCGAGCCAGACGCTGAAACCCAGGTCATCACTGCGCACATCCAGCGCCTGGCCGGATTGCAGCTGCTTGGTTACCTGCCCCGCGGTTTTACCGTCGGCAAAGTTGCGCGACAGCAACAGTTGCTCGCCATCGGCCGCCAGCAGACGGAAGCGGAAACTGCCGTCGTCTTCACGGAAGCTGACAAAGCGCGCGGCCTTGGCGGCTTTTTTCTTGGTGCTGGCAGCGACTTGCGTCTGATTGACGAAAGAACGCAGGCCGACCGCTTCACGCAGTTCGTTGAGGAACGGCGTGGCCACGGCGCGGGCTTTCTTAGCGCCGATCTGCAGAATATCTTCCAGGTCCGAAGGCCGTGCAATCAGTTGGTGATAACGCTCGCGGGACTCGCCCAGTTCGCTGTCGAGCAGCTGGAACAGACGGTTTTTCGCCTCGCCCCAACCCAGGCCCTGCAACAGTTCGCTGCGGAACTCAGCGGCTTGGTCCGGTGTGGCGAACGCCTGGAACAGGGTGAACAGGTGCGAGTTGTCCGGGTCCTTGGCTTCGCCCGGGGCGCGGGAGTCGGTGACGATGCGCGAGATCGCGTCCTTCATGTCCTTGGCGCTGGTGAACAACGGAATGGTGTTGTCGTAGCTTTTCGACATCTTGCGCCCATCCAGGCCGGGCAAGGTGGCGACGCTCTCTTCGATCAGCGCCTCGGGCATGGTGAAAAACTCCTTGCCCTGGCCAAACAGGTGGTTGAAGCGCTGGCCGATGTCGCGGGCCATTTCCACGTGCTGGATCTGGTCGCGGCCGACCGGCACCTTGTGCGCGTTGAACATCAGGATATCGGCAGCCATCAACACCGGGTAACTGTACAGGCCCATGGTGATGCCGGCGTCCGGGTCTTCGCCGGTCTCCAGGTTCTTGTCCACCGACGCCTTGTAGGCGTGCGCGCGGTTGAGCAGGCCCTTGGCCGCGACGCAGGTCAGCAGCCAGGTCAGCTCAGGGATTTCCGGGATATCGGACTGACGGTAAAAGGTTACCCGGTCCACATCCAGGCCACCGGCCAGCCAGGTCGCGGCGATTTCCAGGCGCGAGCGCTGGATGCGCAGCGGATCGTCGCACTTGATCAGGGCGTGGTAGTCGGCCAGGAAATAGAACGAATCGGCATTGCTGTCGCGGCTGGCGACGATCGCCGGGCGGATCGCACCGGCGTAGTTGCCCAGGTGCGGGGTGCCGGTGGTGGTAATGCCGGTGAGGATGCGCATACGAGTAGTCATGGGTAATCGCTTATCAGACTGCAATCAATTCGAAAGGCGCGGCAGCAGCAGATCCTTGAGATCGGTCAGCTTGCCGTGAAAAAAGTGTCCGCATTCTGCCACTTTCAGCAGCTCATGGGGGCGATCGAGGGCCGCGGACCAATCGTAAACCAGCTGCGGGTCGATCACTTCGTCGGTTTCCGGCTGGATCAGGGTCAGAGCGCCGTGCTGCGGCAACGGGTCCTGAGCCCCCAGGCGCATCACCGCCGGCGCCACCATGAACAGCCGGGCCAGGGTTTCGCCCTGGGCTTCCAGGCGCCCACCGAGGCTGGCCGCGACAAAGCCGCCGAAGGAAAAACCCAGCAAGGTCAGCGGCAAGTCCGGGTGCCTGGCCCGCAGCCATTGGGCGGCCGCCTGGGCATCGTCAACTTCGCCGCTGCCCATGTCATGGCTGCCGGCGCTGGCGCCCACACCACGGTAGTTGAATCGCAAAGTAATCAAGCCGGCATCACGGGCAGTGCGTTGCAGGGTCGAAACCACTTTATTGAGCATGGTGCCGCCCTGCACCGGGTTGGGATGGCAGATCAGCGCCAGGCCACGTGGTTCGGGGGAATCCAGGTACAAGGCTTCCAATTGACCCACCGGGCCGGCAATCTCTACAGGGGTTTCACGCATAAGCAAGGAAGGAACTCCGTGACCTCTCGAAGGGTCGACTCGTCTAGCTAAAAGTCTGCGCCTGGCATGATTGCGATCTCGTCGCGGTATACAGCGCAGGTCCGAGCCGTTAACGTAAAGCAAAGCCGTTTATAGAGGAAGGACTCGTGGAACACTCGCTCTTAGTTTGGTTGTTGCCGACTCTTGCCCTGGTTGCCGGTGTCGCTATTGGATTCCTGGTTGCGCGTCTGCTGCCCAATGCCGTGCCTAACAGCACGCAACGTCAGCTGGATGACATTCAGGAACGTTTTGACAGCTATCAGAATGAAGTGGTGACCCACTTCAACAGCACCGCAACGCTGGTGAAAAAACTCACCCAGAGCTATCAGGAAGTACAAGACCACCTCGCCGAGGGTGCCAACCGCCTGGCCCTGGACGAGCAGACTCGCCAACGCCTGCTGGCCGCGCTGCACGCCGATGCCGCCCAGGCCCCACGGGAACGCCTGACGCCACCGCGCGACCAGGAACCGCCTCGCGACTACGCGCCAAAAACGCCCAACGCACCGGGCATGCTCGATGAGCATTACGGCCTGAAGAAGTAATACGCTTTCAGGCGATCGCCAAAAGCCCCCGGATGAGTGATTGCCCGGGGGCTTTTTTGTG
>NZ_JACMYG010000089.1 GCF_014236655.1 Pseudomonas kielensis | reverse complement strand
TGCCGCGCGTTCCAGGTCTTCCTGTTGGCCGAGATAATTAAGTTCATCGGTAGGGAGGGGCTTGCGAAAGCCTGCGCTCAAAAAAGAAGCCGAAGTACTGTTACCAGCAACGACTCCAAGTTGGAAGGCTTCAAGCGCTTCCTGGTAACGCGATTTGCCCTGGAGATTGATACCTAATGCCAGAGCAGCCTCTCCATTGCCCTGCTCCGCGGCACAGCGGCGCATTTGCCGGGCGATGTCCGGGGCCATATCGCTCGGCGCCAGTTTCTCGCCCACATACGCCTGGGCTTGGGCATTACCGCTATCGGCAGCCTTGCGGTAGTAACGCAGGGCCATCTCCGGATCCTGCTTCAGCCCGGCCGAACCCTGTTGCAGGAAGATCCCGACAAAGTAATACCCCGTCGCCACACCTTCGCTGATCAGTCGTTGACTCAGACGCAAATGCTCATCGCCACGAAGCTGGAAATGCCCGCGCATGGCACCGTTCTGTAAATTGATATTGGCCTTGTAATGGCCGTTCTCGGCGGCAATGCGGTACAGGCGCTCGATCTCGACATCAACGCTTTTGTCCTGCTTGAGCTGATTGTTTTTCTGTAGCCAGCGGGCGTACTGAAACAGCACATCTGCCTCGGTGGAGGGCGCGGGGATTTGTTCGTGTACACAAGTAAAGGCCAGGTTGGCCTTGATCTCGGTGAGCGGATTCACATGAGGGTCCTTCTTCATATAGGTAAAGGTGCTGCGGCTGTCGCAAGCCGCCAGCAGCAGGCATGACAACAAAAGAACGCGGCGCATCAGTCGAGGTCCTTCAGCGTGGCTTTGTCGTAATAAAATTCGACGAGAGGGGCGTGCGGCGTCCCCATAATCTTTTCATTCTGGAGTTCTTTGTTTTTTTTGATAATTTTCTGCCACTCGTCGAACGCCTCCCCCGGATCATCCTGCGCG
>NZ_JACMYG010000088.1 GCF_014236655.1 Pseudomonas kielensis | reverse complement strand
CTCGGCGCGTTCGAGGTCTTCTTTTTGATTTAGGTAATTCAGCACATCCGAAGGGGGAGGGTTTCGAAATACATCTCCAAGCCACCCGGCTGAGGTTTCGTCACCAGCAGCAACACCAAGCTGGAAGACTTCGAGCGCTTCTGGATACTGTCTTTTATTTTTGAGATTTATTCCCAATGCGTTAGCCGCTTCGCCATTGCCTTGCTCAGCCGCACAGCGGCGCATTTGCCGAGCGATGTCCGGGGCCATGTCGCTCGGCGCCAGTTTCTTACCCACATAGGCTTGGGCTTGGGCATTGCCGCTATCGGCAGCCTTGCGGTAGTAACGCAGGGCCATTTCCGGATCCTGCTTCAGCCCGGCTGAACCTTGTTGCAGGAAGATCCCGACGAAGTAATAACCCGTCGCCACACCTTCGCTGATCAATCGTTGACTCAAACGCAAATGCTCATCGCCACGAAGCTGGAAATGCCCGCGCATGGCACCGTTCTGTAAATTGATATTGGCCTTGTAATGGCCGTTCTCAGCGGCAATGCGGTACAGGCGCTCGATCTCGACATCGACGTTCTTGTCCTGCTTGAGCTGATTGTTTTTCTGTAGCCAGCGGGCGTACTGAAACAGCACATCAGCCTCGGTGGAGGGCGCGGGGATTTGTTCGTGTACACAACTAAAGGCCAGGTTGGCCTTGATCTCGGTGAGCGGATTCACATGAGGGTCCTTCTTCATATAAGTAAAGGTGCTGCGGCTGTCGCAGGCCGCCAGCAACAGGCACGACAGCAAAAGAACGTGGCGCATCAATCGAGGTCCTTCCGCGTGGCTTTGTCGTAATAAAATTCGACAAGAGGGGCGTACGGCGTACCCATAAACTTTTCATCCTGCCGATCTCTATTTTCATTAATTATCTTCTGCCACTCCTTGAACGCCTCCCCCGGATCATCCTGCGCC
>NZ_JACMYG010000087.1 GCF_014236655.1 Pseudomonas kielensis | reverse complement strand
CTGTGTACACGAACAAATCCCCGCGCCCTCCACCGAGGCTGATGTGCTGTTTCAGTACGCCCGCTGGCTACAGAAAAACAATCAGCTTAAGCAGGACAAAAGCGTTGATGTCGAGATCGAGCGCCTGTACCGCATTGCCGCTGAGAACGGCCATTACAAGGCCAATATCAATTTACAGAACGGTGCCATGCGGGGGCATTTCCAGCTTCGTGGCGATGAGCATTTGCGTTTGAGTCAACGACTGATCAGCGAAGGTGTGGCGACGGGTTATTACTTCGTCGGGATCTTCCTGCAACAGGGTTCAGCCGGGCTGAAACAGGATCCGGAAATGGCCCTGCGTTACTACCGCAAGGCTGCCGATAGCGGCAATGCCCAAGCCCAGGCGTATGTGGGTGAGAAACTGGCGCCAATCAGAATTGCTCCTGCGGTTGCCCGAATGATGCGTCATTGCGCGGCCGAGCAAGGTAATGGAGAGGCTGCTCGTGCATTAGGTGTTGATCTGTCCATAGATGGGCATTATCCAGAAGCGCTCGAAGCGCTTCAATTGGGAGTAGCGGCGGGTGATAGTACTTCTGCTTATTCGTTAGGAAAAGTCTTTGGTACCCCCCGCCCTACCGACGCAATTGATTCTCTCGGCCAACAGGAAGACCTCGAACGCGCTGAACGCTACAACAAAATAAGCAAAGTACTAGGCAACTATTCCTACGCCCACCCCAAAGTCCCCGAAATCAACGACATCCTCCCGCTGCCACCGGCCAAGCTGCCCGCCTGGAACGGTAAGCTCCAATGGCTGGAAACCCGCCTGGCCAATGTCCCACCGAAAAAACCCAGCGAGGTGCTGATCCGGCAGTTGGCCAAGGCCAAGCTCCTTGAGCCGGCGACCGGCAGGGCCATGCCCGGTTCCCCCGCGTTCATCAAGATCGGTTTTCCCGCACCGACTTGCTCCAGCGGCCAGGCTTGCCCGCAGACCGGCTACTGGCAGGCGGTGCGC
>NZ_JACMYG010000086.1 GCF_014236655.1 Pseudomonas kielensis | reverse complement strand
CCTGAATTCAACACATAAGTGCAACGCTCACCCCTGTATGCACTTCGTACGGCGTCTTCCAGCCCAAGCGCTTGCGCGGGCGTAGATTGATCCTCGCTACTGTCCGATTGACGGCTTCGACGGTCAGCTTGCTGAAGTCGCTGCCCTTGGGGAAATACTGGCGGAGCAGACCGTTGGTGTTTTCATTGGTGCCACGTTGCCAGGATGAATAGGGGTCTGCAAAAAAGACCTGGCACTGGCTCCGTAGCGCGATGCGTTCATGCCCGGCAAACTCCCTTCCGTTATCCAGCGTCAGCGTGTGAGCGGCATGGCCCTGAAGCATCAGATTGATCGCCCGCGTTACCTGCCGGCGCGTTCTGCGCTTGACCGGATAGGCGCTCAGATAGCCGCTTTTGCGATCAACCAGGGTCACCAGGTTACCGCCCAGTCCATGTACCGTATCGCCCTCCCAGTCCCCCAGGCGCTCGCGGCTTTCGACCTCGGCTGGGCGTTCACTGATTGACACGCGATTACGCAGCTGCCCGCGCCGATCGTGGCTTCCATAGCGTTTCCGGTAGCGCTTTCGGCGATGTCGCAGATAGGTATAAAGCTCACCACCGGCGCGCTGTTCGGCGGCAATGAACCGATAAATCCACTCATGGCTGACCGCCCGGCTTGGCTGCTCCTGCTTCAACCGCTGGGCGATCTGCTCCGGACTCATGCCATGCTTGAGCCACACCGGGAGATGATGGCTGAGCCATGTCGCCGGCTTGCAAAACTTGCGCGCACCCGCTCGACGAGCATCACTTTCATGGGCCGCAGAAACAGCCTTGTAGATATTCTGGGTGCTGTTGCGGCGAACCTCGCGACTGATCGTCGAGGGATGCACGCCGACCCGCTTTGCAATGCTCGCCTGGCTCTCTGCGGCGCTCAAGCCAGCCTCAATCTGGTAACGTTGTCCCTGAGTCAGCTGCCGGTAATGCGTAGTCATCTGCGCTTGAATCCTTCGGTGTGAGAGCCTGGATTCTACCGGTGGCTGGCTCTCTGCCTCTCGTTTCAAGCGTTGCGCTTATTCTATGAATTCAGG
>NZ_JACMYG010000085.1 GCF_014236655.1 Pseudomonas kielensis | reverse complement strand
CCACCCAAATGACCAGATTTTTCGACCACAGCCGGCACAAGCTACAGGTCGAGGGGGGCGAGGCGCCGCTTGACGTGCTCGCTTTCGAAGGCGAAGAGCAACTCAGCCAGCCGTTCAGCTACCGCATTGAATTCACCAGCAGTGCCGCTGAAATCGAGGCCGCGCAGATGCTCGGCCAGCGTGCGCAGTTGAGCCTGTACGCCTTGGCGTCGAACGTGCCGGTGTTCAGCTTCAGCGCCCCCGACGTGGTCCTGCCCCTGCGTGCTTTGCGCGGTGTGGTCACGGCTTTTCGACGCTTGTCCGGCTCGGCGGATGAAGCGCGCTATGAGCTGACCCTGCAACCGCGCCTGGCGTTGCTGGCGCGGGGCAAACAGTTTCGTATCTACCAGCACCAATCAGTGCCGCAGATCGTCGAGAGCATCCTGCGCAGCCGCCACGGCTTCGAAGGCCAGGACTTCTTTTTCGACCTGCTGCGCGAGTACCCCAAGCGCGAGCAGGTGATGCAGTTCGGTGAAAGCGACCTGGCCTTTATCTCGCGGCTGCTGGCCGAGGTCGGGATCTGGTACCGCGTTACCAACGACGAGCGCCTGGGCATCGACGTGCTGGAGTTGCATGACGCCCAGCGTCACTATCAGTTCGACGTCGAACTGCCCTATCGACCGACCTCCGGCCTGAGCAGCAGCGCCCAGGACGCCGTCTGGCAACTGGAGACTCGTCACCAGGTGGTGGAGCAACACGTTCACTTTCGCGCCTACGACCCACGCCAGGCCAACGCCTGGCTCAAGGGCGACGTGGACCAGAGCCGCGGGGCGAGCAGCACCTACGGCGAGGCCTATCTGTACGCCGAACCGTATACCCAGTTGGGCGACGCCCTCGACCAGGACGAAGAGCTGCAAAGCGAAAGCGGCTTTTTCTACGCCCGCCTGCGCCACGAGCGTTACCTCAACGACCAGACGCAACTCAGCGGCATCAGCAGCAGCGCGACCCTGGCCCCGGGCCAGGTCCTGAACATTTCCGGCGGTGCACCCAAGGCCTTTGCCCCGGGTGCGCTGATCACTCACCTGAG
>NZ_JACMYG010000084.1 GCF_014236655.1 Pseudomonas kielensis | reverse complement strand
CCCCCCGCACATACATGGACGCCCCCTGGTTGCCAAGCTTTCAATCTGTGACAGCTCGATGGTAGAGATTGCACTCATACATCCGGACTTTCGGTGCGGCGTTGCCGCTGTCCCTGATGGAATCCGCTGGCCGAGTTCTCAATAGATCCGTGTGCTCAGGGCACGCTGTGCGGGTCAGATTTTCTTGGCCACGGTCTTACCAGTTTTGCCATCAATTCATGATCACCTGAGCAATCATTAGAGTTAGTCCGCTACAGGGTTACGTTGACGTCTTCAAGCCGCTTCGATTCCGCGACGACGGTCGTGTAATCGGAGCGGAACTCGCGGTCACCGGCCAACAAGGCCCATATAATTCGGGCGTTTTTATTAGCCAGTGTAACGGCTGCCACATTGGCGTTATGCCGCTTAAGTCGCCGGCCAAGCCAGCTGCCAGAGATCTCTTTTCGCTGTGCTGCGAAGATCATCGACCGCGCCCCTTGGATCAGTAGCGTCCGTAAATAGGAGTCCCCCCGCTTACTCATCCCCAACAGCACCGTCTTACCTCCAGTGGAATTCTGCTTCGGCACCAGCCCAAGCCCAAGCCCAAGCCCAAGCCAAGCTCTCACCTGTCGGCCATTCTTGAAACTCTTGGCATCGCAAAGAGAGGCTACCATCGCACTGGCTGTGATCGGCCCGATGCCGGGCATTTTGGCCAGCTTTCGGCTGTTTTCGTTTGCCCGATGCCAGGCGACAATTTGATTCTCAATCTCATGAACCTGATGATCGAACCCCTTCAATTGTTCCAGTAGACGCTGCACAAGCAGACGAAACGAGCTCGGCAACTCATTGCGCTCATCCTCAATAAACTCCGGTACGCGCTTGGCGATATGTGCGATGCCCTGTGGGATTATAAGACCAAATTCGGCTAGCAGCCCACGGATCTGATTAGCTTGCGCTGTCCGCGCCTTCACGAATCCTTGACGAACCCGATGCAGCGACAGCACGGCCTGTTGCTCAATGTCCTTGATCGGCACAAAACGCATGTTTGGCCGACCCACCGCTTCGCAGATAGCCTCAGCATCAGCTACATCGTTTTTGTTCGTTTTCACGTATGGCTTTACGAATTGCGGGGCCATCAGCCTCACATCGTGACCCAAGCTGCGCAACTTGCGAGCCCAATGGTGGGCGCTTCCACAGGCCTCCATACCGATCAGACGTTGCGGCATGATGGCAAAAAA
>NZ_JACMYG010000083.1 GCF_014236655.1 Pseudomonas kielensis | reverse complement strand
AAAATCCGATGCCTGTACTGGCATCGGATTTTTTTATGCGTCTCGCTCGGGCACTGGAACTGACCCACAACATCGCCTCCACCCCCAACGCCATCGAGGGATTGGATTCCTTACTCGACCCCTCTTTGGTCGAGCAGGCACTTGAGCAGGCAGGCGTAGCAACCCTGCGTAAGCGGCGTTTGCCGCTGGAAATGATGCTTTGGTGCGTGATCTCCATGGCCTTTTTTCGGCGCATGTCGGCCTGGGATGTGGTCAGCCGCATGAACATCATGCTGCCAGGCCAGCGCCCGTTGGTGGCGCCCAGCGCCGTAGTCCAAGCTCGTCAGAGATTGGGCAGCGAAGCTGTACGACAAGTCTTCGATCTGACTCAGAAAAGCTGGCATGAGGCGGCCGGTCATCCGACTTGGGCCGGTTTGCGCTTGCTGGGTGTCGACGGCGTCGTCTGGCGTACGCCCGACACACCGCAAAACCGTGCGCGTTACGACTCCGCCAGCAACCAGCATGGTGATACTGGTTTTCCTCAGGTGCGCATGGTTTGCCAAATGGAATTGACCAGTCACGTACTGATCGGCAGCGCGTTTGACGGCTATCGCAGCAACGAAATGAAACTGGCGGAGCAACTGATCGAAACCACACCGGATCACTCGCTGACGCTGTTTGATCGAGGCTTCTACTCCTTGGGTTTACTGCACCAATGGCAGCAAGCAGGCACCGAGCGTCATTGGCTGATGCCACTGCGCAAAGGTGCGCAGTACGAAGTGATTCAGCGTTTGGGCCGTCAGGATGCAGTGGTCTCGTTAAGCACTTCGCCACAGGCCCGCAAACAATGGCCGGGGCTGCCGGAGCGCCTGACCGCGCGACTGCTGAGCAAAACCGTCAAGGGAAAGGTGTGTCAGATCCTGACCTCAATGGCCGACCCGCTGCGCTTCCCGTCCGACGAAATCGTTGAACTGTACAGCCAGCGATGGGAGATCGAATTAGGCTTTCGGGAAATGAAACAGACGCTGCTCAACAGCAGCTATACGTTGCGCAGTAAAACGCCCGAGATGATCGAGCAGGAATTATGGGGAGTGTTGTTGGGCTACAACTTGTTGCGCTATCAGATGGTGGAAATGAGTCGCCACTGCCCCGGTATTTACCCATGCGAAATGAGCTTTACCGCCTGCACTTGGGCGATTCTCGGATTTATCAACAGTGTCTCGGCTGATCGTTCCGGGAACATCCCCAAATACCTGGCCGAGCTTCATGCTTCAGC
>NZ_JACMYG010000082.1 GCF_014236655.1 Pseudomonas kielensis | reverse complement strand
CCGGTATGACTCACCCACATGGGTTACAAATCAGTTCACGCACATAGGTAACAGTTATTAACTGGCATGGTCGATTTCGTGAGGATCTGACCATGCCCTGGAGAGAGCTGAAACCTATGGATCGAAAAGTGATGTTCATCGCTGCTTATCTTGCGGACAAACACACCTTCAGCAAGCTGTGCAGTGACTACGAGATCAGTCGAAAGACTGGCTATAAATGGGTCGAGCGATACAAAGCTGAAGGGCCTAGTGGGCTTGAGGAACGCAGCCGTTGCCGGCACAACCAGAGCTACGTGGTGCCTGTCGCTGTTAGGCAGGCAATCATCGAGCTTCGGTCTATCGGAGAAACAACTCCAGGGCCTAAGAAGATCCAAAATGACTTGCTCAAGCGCTTTCCCGATCAGGATCCGCCGTCAAAAACGACCATCTACAACATCCTTAAAGCAGCCGACTTAATTACGCCGCAGTGTGTACGACGGCGTGTCGCGGTCTATCCCAAACCTTTGAGCAAGGCAGAAATACCTAATCAGCTCTTTAGCGCGGACTACAAGGGCCAGTTTCTGACGGGCGCCGGAGTTTGGTGCTATCCACTGACGATCATGGATCACGCCAGCCGTTTTCTACTGGCCTGCCAGAGTATGTCCAGTACCAATCTGAAGGAGACCCAACAGACCTTTGAGCGAGTTTTTCGCGAGTACGGGTTGCCGGAGCGTATTCGGACTGACAATGGTGTGCCATTTGCCAGTACCGGCCGTGCCGGGCTGTCGCAGCTGTCGATATGGTGGCTGCGACTAGGGATTATTCCTGAGCGAATTGAGCCTGGCCGTCCGGACCAGAATGGGCGTCACGAACGCATGCACCGAACGCTGAAAAGTACCTTGCCTCAACCGCCTGCCATTCCTTGGGAGGCTCAGCAGAGACAGTTTGACCGCTTTGTGCAGCACTACAATTATGAGCGGGGGCACGAGGCGCTTGACCAGAAAACGCCTGCTTCCTGCTATTCACCCTCGACTCGGACTTACCCGGAAAAGTTGCCTGAAATGGGGTATGCGAGCCACGTGGAGTGTTACCTGGCTGATAGTAATGGAATCATTAATCGAGCAGGTCTGCGGATTTATATAGCCAATGTGCTTAAGCATCAGACCATTGGAATGGAGATGATCAGTGATGATGTGTGGGAGGTGATATTCGGTCCGGTAATCCTAGGCCGGGTCTATGCTAGAGAGGCAAAGAACGGGTACGTGTCGATAAAAGTGTTACCTATGTAAAGGTACTTTTTTGTAACCCATGTGGTTGTCCCGTACAT
>NZ_JACMYG010000081.1 GCF_014236655.1 Pseudomonas kielensis | reverse complement strand
ATCCCCGGAGCTTCACACCGAGCTGTTACCGGCCCCGCATGTCCAGGTAGGAAACGGTTGATGGAACAACCGGTTTCATCAGGAGAAAACTCTCCAGTAAAACAGAAATTCAGACGACCTCAGGTCGCACTGTTCCGTTGCTCCCCAAACCCCATCCCCGCCAAAAGCGTGGCGCCAAAATGACCGGCGGTGCGGCGATGACGCACGCAAGGCTGAAGTCGGCAAGCCGGCCGCCTTGACGAAGGCGCCGACAGTCAGAGTATTTAAATAATTTCGCTTGACTCCGTACATTACTACGGACGTAAAAATGCAGAATTCGGCGAATATGCGTCGGCAAATTGATCAAAAAAGGCGGTGAACCACCGACGGGAAACTGAACAACGCTCGCTTGCGCACCTGCTTTTTCAACCAACACCTCAACCATCACAGGATAATTAATATGAAGCGTACTTCTTTCCGGTCTGGACTCATCCTGGTCGCGGCGATTTCATCGCTGACACTGAGCGGGCTTTCCTCTGCCGCAGACGCGGACCGTGTGGACAAGGTTTCCAATAAGGATTTCGCGGCCACGGCAAAAACCATCGAGACAACCCTCAAGAGCAGCGGTTTTATGATTTTCAGCACCATCGACCATCAGAAGGTCGGGGCCAACCTCAAAGGCGCCAAGACCATCGAATTCGGCATGCCGGACATGATCAAGGGTCTGCTGCAGATGGATCCCGAAGCTGGCCTCGGAATGCCAGGCCGCATGTATGTATGGGAGCGCAGCGACGGTAAGACCGTCGTGAGTTACCGCAAGCCGTCCAGCGACTTCAGCAAGCGCGGCGACGCGAAGCTCACCGCGATGGGTAACAAAATGAACGGGACGTGGGACATGATCGCGGAGGAAGCAACGAAAAAATAACCGTCCGCTACCAGACACCGCGCGGCGGCGTGTTCAGCCTTCGCGCGGTTCATGTTAGCGGAGATGCTAATCATTTCTTTCGAAATACCGATCATAGGTAAGTCTCAGCCTTGGCAAAGGTGATGATGGCCAGATTTTCAAGACTATTTCACATATCGCTTGATTCCGTACCTGACTACGGGATTAACCTTAACCCATCGATCAAATGCTCGAAAGGAAAAACATATGTCTGCACCGAAAAATGGACGCGGCACCCTCATTGCCGGTGGGCTGGCCGCCATTCTCGCCTCGACTTGCTGTCTTGGGCCGTTGGTTCTGATCGCACTGGGATTCAGCGGGGCCTGGATCGGCAACCTGACGGTGCTCGAACCGTACCGTCCGCTCTTCATCGGTGCTGCGCTCGTGGCGTTGTTCTTCGCCTGGCGGCGCATTTTCCGGCCAGTACAGGCATGCAAGCCGGGCGAGGTGTGCGCAATTCCGCAGGTGCGGACCACCTACAAGCTCATTTTCTGGATCGTTGTCGCGTTGGTCTTGGTCGCGCTCGGTTTTCCCTATGTTGTGCCATTTTTTTACTAGTCAGGAGTTCACCATGAAAAAACTGTTTGCCGCCCTCGCC
>NZ_JACMYG010000080.1 GCF_014236655.1 Pseudomonas kielensis | reverse complement strand
TTTGTCGATGGCAATGCTGCCCTGCGCATTGACAGCCACGCCCGCCGTTTCCAGCGCCAGGCGGCGTGTATTTGGTGTCCGGCCGGTAGCGACCAACAGCTTGTCGGCATGTACTTCGCCGTGTTCCGTGGTGAGCACGAATTCATTGTCTGAATACGCTACATTGCGGGCCTGTGTGTGTTCCAGTACTTCGATGCCCTCGGCACGGAAGGCGGCTGTGACAGCCTCGCCGATTGCCGGGTCTTCGCGGAAGAACAGCGTGCTGCGGGCCAGGATCGTGACCTGACTGCCTAGCCGGGCAAAGGCTTGCGCCAGTTCCAACGCCACCACCGACGAGCCGATCACGGCCAGGCGTTCGGGAATGGTGTCGCTGACCAACGCCTCGGTGGAGGTCCAGTACGGCGTGTCTTTCAGGCCGGGGATCGGCGGAATGGCTGGACTGGCGCCGGTGGCGATCAGGCAGCGGTCGAATGCCACTGTACGCTCACCGCCTTCGGTCATATGTACAACGAGGTGTTGGCTATCCTTGAAGCGGGCTGCGCCGCGCAGTACGGTGATGCTCGGATTACTTACCAGGATGCCTTCATACTTGGCGTGCCGCAGTTCATCGACGCGCGCCTGCTGCTGGGCCAGCAGCTTGCTGCGGTCAATCACCGGCACAGTCGCCGCGATGCCGCCGTCGAATGGGCTTTCGCGGCGCACATGGGCGATGTGGGCGGCACGGATCATGATCTTGGACGGCACGCAGCCGATATTCACGCAAGTGCCGCCGATGGTACCGCGCTCGATCAGCGTGACCATCGCGCCTTGTTCGACGGCCTTCAGCGCCGCTCCCATAGCGCCACCGCCGCTACCGATGATGGCAATGTGTAAACCGCTCCCGGGCTTGTCGGTTGCCGGAATCTTGCCGGAGTCGCGTTTATTGGACCCCTCATCGAAAGCGGCCCGATAACCCAGCGCTGCGATAGTTACCAGCATCTGGTCACGACTGGCGCCAGTGTCAGCCAGTACCTGCGCCTTGCTCTCGGGATAGGACACCAAGGCATGGCTTACGCCGGGAAGTTTTTCCAAAGCGTCCTTGACGTGCGTGGCGCAGGACATGCAGGTCATCCCGTCTATAGTTATTGCAATCATTTTTTTCCTCTTATTCCAGTTGGTGGGCAGCAAGCATCGGCTTTGCGTTTGCGCCGGACTGCGTAAATGGTCAAACCGATGAATACTAAAAGGGCGGGCATCAGTACGTAGTCCAGATATCCGGTGAGGGCGGACAAGCCGACAACACCGAGCAAAATAACCAGAATCGGGGTAAAGCAGCACAGCGCTACCAGCACCGCGCCAACCACGCCGACACGCATCAATGTTTTCGGATTTTGCATGATCAGTTCTTGAGTGTGGATGGATAGCCGGCGTTTTCGGTTGCCTTCATCAGTGCCTGGACACTGGTCTTGGCGTCGTCAAAGGTCACCGTAGCTTCACGCTTGTCAAAAATCACGTCGGTCTTGCTGACGCCATCTACTTTCGAGATGGCTTTTTTGACCGTGATCGGACAGGCAGCGCAAGTCATGCCAGGCACGGATAGCGTGACGGTTTGGGTGGCGGCCAACACCGGAGCGACAACGGCGACGAG
>NZ_JACMYG010000008.1 GCF_014236655.1 Pseudomonas kielensis | reverse complement strand
AACCAACCGGCCGATGACCATGAGTAAGAGGATGTGATTGACAGGCAGCACCCTGAAGATGTGGATATCGGGAGTAAATAGGACGTTTCCGTGATGCTCGTGGGAAACGTATTGAGTTAGTCATCCGCGTAGGATTGGAACGTCATAGACGTGGTGGTTGCGCCGGGTCAGATGCGGTCCTGACCAAAAAGGGGACAGTCCCCCGCCCCCCTTTTGCAAAATTGGCAATGCCACCAGGGGGCGCTGCGCAACCCAACGCAGCCTTTGGCAGCTGCCACGGGGTGTTCCCAGCCTGGCCGCCTCACACGCCGTTGCCACTGGACGGTTTCAGGCCTGCGGCGAGCACTTCCAGCAAGGCACTGATCCGGGGAAGCGACTGCCGGCTTTTTTGCCAGACCAGGTTGATCGCCTGGCCGTCGGTTGCCAGCCGAGGGAGTACCTCGACCAGGGTCCCCGCCTCTAGGTGCTGCTGGATCAACCAGGTCGGTAGTTGCGCGATGCCGCACCCCGTCAGTACCGAAACCAACAACCCCTCGCCATCCCCCACCACCAGTGTGGCAGGCACCTGCCGGCGCTCGGTTTCGCCGGCGGCGCGGTGGCCGGAAAAGCTCCACGGGCTGACGTTGCCATCCACCCAGCCGTAGGCGATGCATTGATGATGCTGCAGGTCGTCCTCGGTCAGGGGCGTGCCGTGCTGGCTCAAGTACGCGGGTGACGCACAGAAGACATGCCACTCGCTGCCCAGGTAGCGATGGCCCAGGGTATCGGGCCAGATGTCCGCGCCCCCAATGCGCACCACGATGTCGACACCTTCGGCGATCGGGTCGCTGTAACGGTCCGAGAAGGAAACATGCGGCAGCAGCCGGGGATGCGCCTGGGCAAACCGCAAAATGAGCGGCAGTGCCTGGGCCCGGCCGTAGGCACCGGGAAGGTCCAGCCGAACCCGCCCCTGAAGCTCGCTGTTTTCGCTGTGCAGCGACAGCTCTGCCTCTTCCAGCTCGGCCAGCACCCCGGTGCAAGTGCGATAGAACGTCATCCCCGCGTCGGTCAATGCCAGGCGCCGCGTCGTGCGCTGGAACAGCCGAGCCCCCAACCGCGCCTCCAGGCGGGCAATGCTTTTGCTGATGGCCGAGGCCGTCAGGTGCATCCGCTCGGCCGCAATCCGAAAGCTGCCAGCGTCCGCGACACAGACAAACACATCAATGCCCTTCAAGCGTTCCGAAGAAAACATACAAGCCCCACATTCATGAACCAGATTCCGCCAACGGTGGAAAAACCATCCGCAATCTGAACGGCATTCCCCAGTAAGCTGGATTCCAGCGCATCAATCAATGCCTTGCGCCTGACAACGCTCTTGAACCCACCCCGCTGAACCATGAGGCACGGATGCTGGCCACCCTGAAAAATTATCCCGGCACGGTAAAACTGCTGCTCAGTGCCTCCCTGGTCTTGACCCTGGCGCGGGCCGTCACCCTGCCCTATCTGGTGATCTACCTGAGCAGCCACTTCGGCTTGAGCGTGGCGGATGTCGGGCTGGTCATTGGCAGCAGCCTGATCGTCGGGTCGTTGTTGAGCCTTTACGGCGGCTTCCTGGTGGACAGAGTGTCCAGCTACCGACTGATCCTGGCTTGCAGCGCGGTGTTTGCGCTGGGCTTTCTCGGCACGTTCCTGGCCCGCGACCTGTGGCTGTTCTACTTCTGCCTGGTGGTGATCAACCTGGCATACGCGGTGATTGATATCGCGGCCAAATCCGGGTTCGGCCGCTTGCTGGCGCCCGCCGAGCGCAGCAGCGTGTTTTCGATCAAATACACCCTGAGCAATATCGGCTACGCCGTCGGCCCATTGCTGGGCGCCGGGATGGCCCGGCTGGATATCAGTTGGCCTTTCCTGCTGTCCGCGGGACTCGGCGCAGGGTTCTGCGGAGTCTATTGGCGCTGGGGCGACAGAACGCTGCAGGTGCTTGATACGTCCCGCCCGCCCGGCGCATTCCTGGCGATGGGCAAACTGCTGCTCAAGGACCGGCGCCTGGTCTGCTTCACCCTGGGCGGGCTGCTCAGCGCCGTGGTCTTTGGTCAGTTCACCGCCTACCTCTCGCAGTACCTGGTGGTCACCACCACGCCCGAGTTCGCTTATCAGGTCATCAGCGCCCTGGTCACGACCAATGCCATCATGGTCATCAGCCTGCAATACCTCATCGGCCGCAAGATCTCCCAGCGCCAGTTGAACCTCTGGCTGGCGGCGGGCTTGAGCTTGTTCCTGCTGGGGCTGGGCGGGTTTGCCCTGTCGACCAGCGTCATGCTCTGGGTGCTGTCCATGGCCATTTTCACCGTCGGCGAAATCATCGTATTCCCCGCCGAATACATGTTCATCGACCACATTGCCCCAGCCCCTCTGCGGGGCCTGTACTACGGCGCACAAAACCTCAGCAACCTCGGCGCGGCGCTGGGCCCGGTGCTGTGCGGTATCGTCCTGGCGAGCCAGCCTGCGCACTTTATCTTTTACATGCTTGGGGTATTTGTGGTTGCCGGTGGGGTGTTTTACTTTGTTGGCGCTTCAGGTCTGGTGACCGGTAGAAAAACCTGACCTGCAACCGGCCGTCCAAGCAGCATCACGTTATGCGGCGTTTTGACGGGCACCGCGACCTTTTCAGATGAGCTTGCAGGTGTCTCGAGAATCCGGAGCGATTCACTAGCGCCCATCCAGATAACGAAACAGCTCTTCCTCCTGCTCAAAGTGCAATTGCACGAGGGTGTCGAGCCGAATCAACTGGTGTTGCACTTCATCAGCCGGCGTCGTCGCCGGGTCGGAACGAAAGTCATGGCTCATGCGCGCCAGCAGGTGGATAAGGCGAAAAATCTCCCGGTGAGCGTGGCTCATGGCTGCCATCGGGTCCTCGCCCGGCATGCTTCGCGTCAGCAGTGGGTACAGTGCGCTTTCATCTTCGTGTTCATGTGGCGCCAATGAAGTCTGCAGCGTGTCGACCAGCGCCTGCAGGTCGGTCTGTGCTTGCGCAAGCGGACGCTTGGCAAAGTCGCTGGCCAACTGGTGCAGATCACTCAGCACAGTGGCGAGTTGCTGGTGTTCGTCTTGCAGGTGATCGATGTGCGCGGCGGTCAGCTTTCGTTTCCTGCGCCCCCACGACGGCCCCAGTGCCCGCAAGGCGTTAAGGATGATCACCACGTCGATGCCCTCCTGCACCACGGCGCCGATCAAGGGCGGCAGGTAACCGAAGGCCGCCACCACCATGGCCAGCAACGACATGCCCATCCCGACCCGCACACCCTGGCGGGCGATGTGGCAAGTGCGTCGGGCAATGTCCAACGCCTCGACCAGACGATCGAGGCGATCCACCAGCAGGACGACACCCGCGGCTTGTGCCGAAGCCGTGGCACCTCCGGCCCCCATGGCCACACCGACGTTGGCCGCCGCCAGTGCGGGGGCGTCGTTGATGCCATCGCCGACCATCAGGGTGCTGGTGCGCAGGCAACCTTGCTGCACAGCGCGCACTTTTTCCTCGGGGGTCAACCCGGCACGCAGTTCGTCAATCCCGGCAGACAGCGCAATCATCTGTGCGGTTTCCAGGCGATCCCCGGTGAGCATGACGATCCTTTCGATGCCTCTGTTGCGCAGTCGCCGCAGGGTCTGCGGGGTCTCGCGCCGAACGTTGTCGGAGAACACCAGCAGGCCAACGAGCGCCCCGTCGACGTCGATGAAGCTGCCGCTGCACGCCAGGTAATCCATGTGGCGCAGCATGGCTGAGGCCCACTCGGTCGCAGGGCTTTGTTCATGAGCAAAAGACAACGTACCAAAACGCACCCGCACGCCATCGACCCGCCCACACAGCCCTGAGCCTGGGCTTTCTTCCACGTCCTGCGGCACGCTGAGGGGCAGTTGGCGCTGATGCGCCGCGTCGACAATGGCCTGGGAGATGGGGTGGGTCGAAGCCTGTGCCAACGACGCGGCCAGGCCCAGCAGGCGTTGCGGGTCGGTCATCCCGTTGACCTCTATCGACTGCAGACGGGCATGGCCGCTGGTCAGCGTGCCGGTCTTGTCGAGAAACACCTGCTTTACCCCGGCCAATGCCTCCAGCGTCGCGCCATCCTTGACCAGGATCCCGCGCCGTGCCGCCCTCGAAATACCCGACATGATGGAAATGGGTACCGCCAGAATCAACGGGCAAGGCGTCGCCACCACCAGCACCGCCAATGCTCGCAAGGGATCACCACTCACGTGCCAGGCCACGGCGGCAATCAGCAACGTCAGCGGTATGAAATACAACGCATAGCGGTCAGCCAGTCGTACAAAAGGCGCCCGCGAGCGGCGCGCGGCCTCGGCCAGCCGAACGATACCTGCATAGGTGCTTTGCGCTGACGTTCTTGTGGCCGAGAGCAGGAAAGGCGCCCCCACATTGGAAACCCCACTGGGCAGTTGCTCTCCCTGACGATGGGTGACAGGCAACGACTCACCGCTGAGCGCCGACTCGTCGAGAATGGCGGCCGTACTGAGCAGGCAGCCGTCGACTGGCACGACTTCTCCCAACCGTACCAACACGGTTTGATGCGCCTGGATTTGCTCCACGGGGACCTTGCGCAGGCCGCCCTCCTCCTGCAACCAGGCCGTACGTGGGGCGCGGTCAACGAGGGCTCGCAGTTCGCGCTCGGCGCGTTGCCTGGTGAAGAACTCCAGGGTGCGCCCGGATGCCAGCATCAACGCAATCACCGCAGCCACCAGGGCTTGCTCGAAAACCAGGGCGGCGGTAATCGACAGCAACGCAATCAAGTCGACCCCCGCCTCCCGGCGAGCCAGGCGCTTGGCGATCTCAACGAGCAGGATCAAGGCCATCACCAGACTGCCGGCAGCCCAGCATACCGATGCCCAGCCAGCCTCTTGTGCAAGGTACGCAACGCCCCCCGCCAACAGCGTGAAGGCGGTGAGTAACAGCAGCGCGGGGTCCAGCCATTTACTGAGCATCGACGCGAGTCCCTCTAAACGATTGGCATTCCCCACGCGGAACATGACGCTGAAGGCTTGATCGTGAGGGTGCCTCCAACGACTAGTGTCAGCGACGCACCTGTAGAGCTTAGGTCCGGAATGCTCAACGTGTCCGATGTGGCGCCTTCATTGAAGCCGAGCACAGGCCTAATGAAGGCCGTTTCTGGAAAAAGCCGGTGTGTGCCCTCTTTCTGATCTAAATCAAACAGGCGCGGGACGTTCAGCAGAAATTAGAGACCGTCGTTGCATCATCAGATTCGATGCATGCAGACCTCGTGTTTCATGCAGACGCCCATGACCACTCACTTGCAAGGTGCAGACGCCATGGCCCTCGCTCTGTTGTTTCAGGTTGGGCCGACAGATGAGATGTCGGCAGCCACCGTCATCCAAGAGGAGTGTGAAAATGAGTAATACCGTGAAAAAAATGCCCGTGACTAACGAGGACAAAGTCAGTGAGCGTTCAGTGGGCACTGATCTGTGGCGCCCCCTGGAAAAACTCCGGCAACAGGTCGATCACCTGTTCGAAGACTTCAACCACCGCTCAAACCTGTCACCCTTCAGCCGTGGCCTGTTTGATGTCGATCCGCTGTGGCGGCGAGAACTCATCGGCCACAGCCTGCCTGCCGTGGATATCACCGAAAAAGACAAGAGTTTCGAAATCACTGCCGAACTGCCCGGCATGGATGAGAAAAACATTGAGGTCAAACTGTCCAATGGCAGCCTGATCATCAAAGGGGAAAAGAAAGACGACAAGGAAGAAAAACGTAAAGGCTACTACCTTAGCGAGCGTCACTATGGTTCCTTCGAGCGGGTATTCAACCTTCCCAAAGGCGTCGATGCCGATAAGATCGAGGCGAGTTTCAGCAAAGGCGTGCTGAGCCTCTCGCTGCCGAAAAAGCCTGAGGCCATGAAAGCGGATAAACTCGTGCCGATCAAAGCCGATTGAATCCCAGGCAACTTGCCCCTGGCAGGGAAACCGGCCGGGGGATTTTTGTTGTCCGCATTATCCGTATCGACATCGAGGCTGTTCGATACGAATAAGTCAGGGACGGTCACACCCTATTCCTTTACGCGCGAGATCAGATTTCCGTCATCCCGTACGGGGTTTCATACAGGGACTGCGTACTTGCCAAGCGCCTTACTTCATCCGACTGATACGCACATTGGCTTCATCGGCCGTGTGTTGTGCTCGAAGCGCCACTTCCGCTGCCAGTTGTGCCTTCAAAAATGCCTCGTCAGCCCTGACGCGTGCCCACGTCGCATTGTTTTCCGCGGACTCCAAGCGAGCGTCGATTTCCTGGGCATGCCTATTGCTGCACCCGGCCGTCGTCGCCAAAAGTATGCCCAACAGTGCAACGGTGAAGTACCTGCTCATTTTTTTATCCTCAAGTTTCGCGCCTGAATCACTGCAGTTGACGATTCAAGTATCAATGGGCATTGCCGGGCCTCTCTGATTTTTATCAATCAACCAACACCTGGCGATCAACGGAGACGACCACTGACGCCGACTTGATTTAACTCAATGCCGCGAAGTTGCTCAGGCGTAAAAAAGTGGAACGGGCAACTATCGCCCTTCAACCGAGGACATCGTCATGAACGACTTGAGCCTGCGTAAATCCATACTCGAAGAGCTCGAATTCCTGCCCGACATCGATGCCGCCAACATTGGGGTTGCCGTCGACAAGGGGGTTGTCACCCTGACCGGCCACGTCACCAACTATGCACAGAAAGTACGCGTCGAACGTGCCGTCAAGGCGGTCAAAGGCGTACGCGCACTGGCGGAAGAAATCCAGGTGCGACTGAACAAGGGGGCCGGCACGGCGGACGACACCATCGCCAATCGCGCCCTCAACATCATTGACTGGAGCGCCGATATTCCCCAGGGCGCAGCCAAGGTCATTGTGGAGAACGGCTGGGTCAGCCTGGAAGGCCAGGTGGACTGGCAGTACCAGAAGGAAACCGTAGAACGGGCCGTGCGCAAGCTGTCCGGGGTGGTCGGCGTGGACAACCGACTCACGCTGCGTCCCCAGGTTGATGTGCTCGATATCCAGCAGCGCATCGAAGAAGCGCTCAAGCGCAATGCCGAAGTCGATGCCAAAGGGATTCACATCAAGGTTGAAGGCAGTGTGGTCAAACTCGAAGGCCGGGTGCATCTGTGGCGTGAACGCAAGATCGCGGAACGGGCCGCCTGGTCAGTACCGGGCGTCAACAAGGTGGAAGATCATTTGCTGCTCGCCTGAAGCAACAGCCCGGAGACGGTTCGTTACCTCCGGGCGCGTTGAGCGGTTGCCCCCCCTCCACATCGCCTCCTGCACGGGCCAAGGCCATGAAGAAGAATCAACAATGGAACCTGTCTTACTTCGTGATCGCCTTCTTTGTGGTCGCGCTTGTGCAGTTTCTGTTTCTCGAACGAAACATCGTTCAGCCCCTACCGTACAGCGAGTTTTTACAACTGCTGAGCGAGCAGAAAGTCAGTGATTTGCGAGTGGAACAGGACAAAATCACCGGCAAACTGCAGGTGCCCATTGATGGCCATACCCTGTTCTCAACCGTGCGGGTCGACCCCGCCCTCGCGGCGGATCTCGCGCGTTCGGGGGTCGGGTTTACCGGTGTGCAGGAAAACACCCGCCTGGGCGGACTGCTCGGCTGGCTGCTGCCTTTTGTGTTGATTATGGTGGTCTGGCATTTCCTGTTCCGCAGCCTGGCGCAAAAACAGGGCTTTGGTGGACTGATGAACATCGGCAAGTCCAGGGCCAAGGTATTCGTCCAGCGCGATACCGGCGTGACATTTGCCGATGTGGCGGGCATCGATGAGGCCAAGGCTGAGTTGGTGGAAATCGTTTCGTTTCTCAAGGACAAAACCAAATACGCACGCCTGGGGGCGCACATTCCCAAGGGCACGCTGCTGGTCGGCCCGCCAGGAACCGGCAAAACCCTGGTGGCCAAAGCGATCGCCGGTGAAGCGGGCGTACCGTTTTTTTCGATCTCCGGATCCGAGTTTGTCGAAATGTTCGTCGGGGTGGGGGCGGCACGCGTCCACGACCTGTTCGAACAGGCACGCCAGGCCGCCCCCTGCATCATCTTCATCGATGAGCTGGATGCGCTGGGAAAGATGCGGGGCATCGGCGCCTTTGGTGGCAACGATGAAAAAGAACAGACCCTCAATCAGTTACTGTCCGAACTGGATGGATTCGACCCTCGTGAGGGCGTTGTATTGCTGGCCGCGACCAATCGACCGGAGATTCTGGACCCTGCATTGCTGCGCGCTGGACGAATCGACCGCCAGGTGCTGATCGATCGCCCAGACCGAAAAGGTCGTCAGGCAATACTCAAGGTCCATCTGCAAAAAATAACGGTCACGCCAGACCTCGATAACGAGCGCATTGCCGACATCACCACGGGGTTTACCGGCGCGGACTTGGCCAACCTGGTCAATGAAGCCGCCATCGTGGCGACACGTCGCGGGGCTGATGCCGTCAGCCTGGACGACTTCACGGCTGCCGTAGAACGCATCGTCGCCGGGGTTGAACGCAAAAGCAGCGTGCTGCGCCCCGATGAACGCCGAGTGGTGGCGTTTCATGAGATGGGGCATGCCCTGGCGGCGAGCAGCCTGCCGGCCATGGATCCGGTCCATAAAGTCTCAATCGTGCCCCGCGCGATTGGTTCACTGGGCTATACGCTGCAGCGACCGACCGAAGACCGCTTCCTGATCAGTTGCCAAATGCTCAAGGACCGGATCGTCGTTCTCATGGCCGGACGCGCCGCCGAACGCCTTGTGTTTGAGCAGATTTCGACCGGGGCGGCCGATGACCTGGCGCGGGCCACGGATATCGCCCGACAGCTGATCACCCGGTTTGGCATGAGCGCCTCGCTCGGCCAGTCCGTGCTGGAGCGGCAAAGCTCGTCCTTTCTTGGCGAACGTATGCCGAGCGCCATGGACAAAGATTATTCGGAGCAAACGGCCAGGGAGGTCGATCTGGAAATTCGCGCCCTGCTCGACGAAGGCTACCGTCGGGCAACCGCCTTGCTCGAAGGTCGTCGGGCCGATCTGGACGCCGGGGCACTTCTGCTACTGGAGAAAGAAACGCTCACGCCTGAAGAGTTTCCACCGATCAGGCCGGTCAAGGCCGCCACCGCAGTCGCCCGGTTGATCGTGCCCCAGCCCTGAGGGCTTGTTTAGAGCATCCCCGCAGTTACGCTGCCGCCTGCCAGGTATGTGCATGGCCATGACCCGCAGATGCTTTCACATCAAAGAGAATGCCCCCAATAACGACCACTGGCATCAGGGGATAAAACGGTAGCCAACGCCCGTTTCAGTCACCAGGTGTTTGGGCTGTGAGGGGTCGACCTCGACTTTCTTCCGTAGCCCGCCCATGAAGACCCGAAGGTACGGCGTATCGGTAGTGTGCCCTGGCCCCCATACCGCGTTGAGCAGTTGTTGGTGCGTCAGAACCCGGTTCGGATGTGAGCAAAGATGGACCAGCAGGCGATACTCCAGTGGTGTCAAATGCAATGGCGCGCCGCAGCGCTCCACGACACGCCGTTCCATATCAATCCGCACGTCGCCAAAAGCCAGGGCTGCGTGATTCTCGGATTCTTTTACGTGTCTGCGCAGCATGGCGCGCACACGCGCCAGCAGCTCTCCGGTGCCAAACGGCTTCACCAGATAGTCATCTGCCCCCGTGTCCAGGGCCAGGATTTTGTCCGATTCCGCACCACGGGCAGACAACACAATGATCGGCACCTCTGACCAACTGCGCACGTCCCTGATAAGGTCGATACCGTCACCGTCGGGCAGTCCGAGGTCGAGCACAATCAGGTCGGGCCGGCGCGTGCCCGCGTCAATGAGCCCCCGGTGAAAGGTATCGGCTTCGTGAACTTCCAGGCCTTCAGCTTGCAAGGCCATGCGCACGAAGCGACGTATTTCCTTCTCGTCTTCGATGATCAGGACATGAGGCACTGATTCGCTCATGGTGAGTCCTTGTCGGTCTGCGGCTCAAAGGGTTCGATGTTCGGAGGGGCTTCACGGGGCAGGCGTAACGTGAAGCAAGCCCCGCCCTCTGGCCGGTTGACCCCCAGCATCGTCCCGCCATGAGCCAGGGCGATGGCCCGGCAAATAGCCAGGCCCAGCCCGACACCTGGTATCGAGCTTTCCTTCTTGCCACGCATGAACTTGCTGAAGACCGCCTCTTCGTGACCGTGGGGTAGTCCCGGACCTTCGTCGGCGACCCACAATTCGATGTTGTCCGGCGAGGCCCGGGCCCCCAGACGAATGGTGGTGCCTTGAGGGGTGTACTTGACGGCGTTCTCGATCAGGTTGATCAGGACGCGTTCGATCAACACTGCGTCGATGCGTACAGGAGGTACATTATCGTCCAGAACGACCTGCACCGAATGCCCGCCCAGAATCGGCTGAATGGCTCGCAGGGCGCTGCCCACTACGTCCTCGATGGGTTGCCACTGCCGATTCAAGACCACTTTGCCGGATTCGAGGCGCGCCATGTCCAACAGGTTGTTGACCAGCGTGTTCATGCGCAGCGCCGACTCGCCTACCGCGGTGGCGATTTCGGCGGCTTCGCCAGTCAGGGGGGGCTTGGTCAGCTTCAGTGCTTCGGCAAGCCCGACCATGACCGACAGCGGGGTTCGCAAGTCATGGGAGATGGCCGAGAGCAACGAGTTGCGCAAGCGCTCGGACTCCATTTGAACGGTCGTGTCCTGGGCAATGTGGATGTAGTGAATCCGTTCCAGCGAGATAGCCAGCAATGACGCACAGGTGTCGAGCAGACGTCGTTGTTCCGGCACCGCCAGACGGCTCGTGTCATGCGGTTGCACGGCCAATACCCCGCGCACCCGCATGGGTGCCGACAGAGGCAGATAAAGCGTTGGGCTGGAGGGCAGCGTATCGGTGCCATAGCCGGCCGGTTCGGCTTTGTCGAAGGACCACCGGGCAATGGCAACGTCCACGTGCGGTGCATCCCCGGTGATCAGCGGCGCTTGCAGTTTATTGTTGTCGTCAGCGACCAGCAGTGCCGACCTTGCACCAAATTCGGCACTGAGGAAACGTGAACCGATTTCAGCGACCTGCTCGGTCATCAGCGCCGCCGACAACAGCCGCGACATGTCGTACAGCGCCCGCATGCGATCTTCGCGCCGCTGCGCCACCCGTGCCTGGTACGTCAGGCCTGCGGTCATCTGGCCGATCACCAGCGCGACCACGAGCATCACGCTGAAGGTCACCAGGTACTGGATATCAGCGAAGGCGAACGAAAAGCGCGGCGCCACAAAAAAGAAGTCGAATGCGGCCACTGATACAAAGGCCGCCAGAACAGCCGGACCGCGACCAAAACGAACGGCGACGGCGACGACGACCAGCAGAAACAGCATGACGATATTGGCCTGCTCCAGCACCTGAGCCAAAGGTATGGCCGCAAGGGTCGTTACCGCGCAGAGCGCCACGCTCCAGACATAGGACCACCCCCTGACCGGGCTTTGCGTCTTCGCGCAATGGGGCTCGGTTTGTTTGCGCGGGTTGGTCGCAAGGGAGACTTGAATCACGTCCAGATCAGCGCCCAGCGCACCCATTCGATCTGCGAGCAACCGGCTCCAGAAATGACGACGAGGCTGGTCATCGCGGCCCAGTACGACTTTGGACAGATTGTGCTGCCGGGCGTACTTGACCAGCGTCTCGGCAATGTCCTGACCGGCCAGGGTCGAGATCTGGGCACCCATGTCCTGGGCCAGCTTCAGGGTCGCCAGAATGCGACGCCGCTTGGTCTCGGGCAGGCGCTGCAAGGCAGGTGTCTCGACATAAACCGCATGCCACGGCACGTTGAGCTGTGCGGCCAGGCGAGCCGTTGACCGTACCGTCTTTTCTCCCTGCTCATGCGGGCCGACGCAGGCGAGCAGTGAGTCGCGAGTGCCCCAGACGGGTTTTACTGCGCGGCTGATGCGGTACTGCAGCATCTCGCTGTCCACACGGTCGGCGGTGCGGCGCAACGCCAATTCACGCAACGCGATCAGGTTGCCTTTGCGAAAGAAATTCTGCACCGCCCGTTCAGCCTGATGGGCCAGATACACTTTGCCTTCCTTAAGTCGTTGCAGCAGGTCATCAGGCGGCAAGTCGACGATGACCACTTCATCAGCCGTGTCGAACACACGGTCGGGCACGGTTTCCCAGACGCGAATACCGGTAATGCCACCGACAACGTCGTTCAGGCTCTCCAGGTGCTGAACATTCATGGTGGACCAGACATCGATACCGGCGCTGAGCAGTTCTTCCACGTCCTGCCAACGTTTTGGATGGCGTGAACCAACGATGTTGGAGTGGGCCAGCTCGTCGATCAGGATCAACTGCGGTTTGCGTGACAGCGCGGCGTCCAGATCGAACTCGGTCAGTGTGCGGTTCTTGTCAACGACCTGTTTGAGGGGCAAAACGTCCAGGCCCTGGGTCAACGCCTGGGTTTCAGCACGGCCATGGGTTTCGATTACGCCGATCAGTACATCGATGTGCTGTTGTTTCGCCGTTTGGGCGGCCGTCAGCATCGCGTAGGTCTTGCCGACACCAGCGCTGGCACCGAAAAAAATCTTCAGCTGTCCGCGCTTGGCCTGGGCTTCATCTGCGCGAATCTGCGCCAGTAGCTGGTCTGGGTCAGGACGTTGTTCGGCCATCAAACCCACCGTGTCAGAGTGGCGCTCAACGTACGGCGTCGAGTGCCAGGTTCAGTTCCAGAACGTTGACCCGAGGCTCGCCAAGGAACCCGAACAGCCTGTCTTCGGAGTGTTCGGCAATCAGTTGGCGAACGCGCTCTATGGGCACATTGCGCACCCGCGCAATTCGGCCCGCCTGATACTGGGCTGCCGCGGTGCTGATATGTGGATCGAGGCCGCTGGCAGAACTGTAGATCAAGTCGGCGGGAATGGTCGCGGTATTACCGGGGTCGGCGGCATGCAAGGCATCGATGCGGCCCCTGATCGCGTCCGCCAGTGCCGGGTTCAGTGGCCCCAGGTTCGACCCGGACGAGGCCGCCGCGTTGTAGGGGGTGGGGCCGGTCGCCGACGGGCGACTCCAGAAGTGCCCGGGATCGCTGAAGCGCTGACCGATCAACGAGGAACCCACGGTTTTGCCATCCCGTTCAATCAGACTGCCCTGTGCCTGAGAAGGGAACACCCACCTGGCAATGCCGGTCGTGAGCAGTGGATAGGCCAGGCCGGTGATCAACGACAGGGCAATGAACAGGGTCAACGCCGGGCGCAGTAGAGAAGCCATGACAGTGCTCCTTCAAGTCAGACCGACGGCAAACAGCACCATGTCGATCATTTTTATGCCGATAAATGGAACGATCATGCCACCCAGTCCATAGATCATCAGGTTGCGGCGCAACAGCAGGGCCGCGCCTACCGGGCGATATTTCACGCCTTTGAGTGCCAGGGGAATCAGGAAAATGATGATCAGCGCGTTGAAGATCACCGCTGACAGCACCGCCGAGTTCGGGCTCGTCAGGCCCATGATGTTAAGCGCCGCGAGCTGCGGATACGTGGTGACAAAGGCTGCCGGTACGATCGCGAAATACTTGGCGATGTCGTTGGCTATCGAGAAGGTGGTCAGCGAACCGCGGGTCATCAGCATCTGTTTGCCGGTTTCCACTACCTCGATCAACTTGGTCGGGTTGCTGTCCAGGTCCACCATGTTCCCGGCCTCCTTGGCGGCCTGGGTCCCCGAGTTCATCGCCACGGCAACATCGGCTTGAGCCAGTGCCGGAGCATCGTTGGTGCCGTCGCCGGTCATGGCCACCAGCCGGCCTTCTGCCTGGTAGTCGCGGATCAACTGCAACTTCTGCTCAGGCGTCGCCTCCGCCAGAAAGTCATCGACGCCAGCCTCGGCAGCAATGGCGGCGGCGGTGACCCGGTTATCGCCGGTCACCATCACGGTCTTGATGCCCATGCGCCGCAGTTCGAGGAAACGCTCCTTGATTCCGCCCTTGACGATGTCCTTGAGTTCGATCACGCCCAGCACCTTGACCCCGTCGGCGACCACCAGTGGGGTACTGCCCCGACGCGCCACCTCCTCAATGCTGTTTTGCACGGTTTCGGGAAAGCTGCCACCCAGGCTCTGGACATGCTTGAGAATGGCCTCGCCAGCGCCCTTGCGTATTTGCCGGTCGCCCATGTTCACACCGCTCATTCGCGTTTGCGCCGAAAAGTGTACGAAGTGGGCGTCGAGTGTGCCGATTTCCCGTTCCCGCAGATTGAAACGCTGCTTGGCCAAGACGACGATGCTGCGCCCCTCGGGGGTTTCATCGGCCAGGGAGGCCAGTTGCGCCACATCCGCCAGCTCGGCCTCCTTGATACCTGGAGCCGGTAAAAAGGCCGATGCATGACGGTTGCCCAGGGTAATGGTCCCGGTTTTATCGAGCAGCAGAACGTCCACGTCACCGGCGGCTTCGACGGCTCGCCCGGACGTGGCGATCACGTTGGCCTCCATCATGCGGCTCATGCCCGCCACACCGACGGCGGACAGCAGGCCGGCGATGGTCGTGGGAATCAGGCACACCAGCAACGCGATGAGGACGGTGATCGAGACCGGGGCCCCGGATTCGGCCACCGCAACGCCGAACAGCGAGAACGGCAGGAGTGTCACCGTCACGCCAAGGAACACGATCGTCAGTGCGACCAATAAAATCGACAAGGCAATTTCATTCGGGGTTTTTTGCCGCTTGGCGTTCTCGACCATCGCGATCATGCGGTCGACGAAGGTTTCGCCCGGGTCAGTGGTCACACGAACGACGATCCAGTCCGACAGCACCCGCGTTCCACCAGTCACGGCCGAGAAGTCGCCGCCACATTCCCGGATCACCGGAGCCGATTCCCCCGTGATGGCCGACTCGTCCACCGAGGCTGCGCCTTCAATGACCTCGCCGTCGGCCGGAATCACCGAGTCGGCCAGGTCACCGGCTTCAACCACGACCACATCGCCCTTGCACAGGTCGTTCGATTTGGCCAACTGCCACTCTGCGCCGTACCGCGGCTCGCGCAGTTTCTTGGCCCAGGTTTCCTTTTTCAGATTGCGCAGGGAAGCGGCCTGGGCTTTGCTGCGGCCTTCGGCCAGGGCTTCGGCGAAGTTAGCGAACAGTACAGTGAACCAAAGCCAAACCATGATCGCCAGGATGAACCCGGTAGCGGCCTCCCCCTTGCCGGTCAGTGCCTGGACCATCAGGGCGGTGGTGATGATCGCGCCGATGTAGACGACAAACATCACCGGGTTGCGCCACTGGATCCGGGGGCTGAGTTTGCGCACTGACTCGATCATGGCGGGTGCTATCAGTTTCGGGTCGAACAAGGAGAACGCTTTGCGTGTCATGTTCGTGATCTCACTTGATCATCATGAAGTGTTCAACGACAGGCCCCAGCGCGAGCGCCGGTACGTAGTTCAACAAGCCGACCAGCAACACCGTACCGATCAGCAGCACCACGAACAGCATGCCGTGTGTGGGCATCGTGCCTGCGGTGACGGCCAATCGTTTTTTCGCAGCCAGGCTGCCGGCGATGGCAAGCACTGGCACGATGACGCCGAACCGACCAAACCAGGTCATGATGGCCAGCATCGTGTTGTAGAACGGGGTGTTGGCCGACAGGCCGGCGAATGCACTGCCGTTGTTATTGGCCGCCGAGGTGAAGGCGTAGAGAATTTCCGAGAAACCATGGGCACCGGGGTTTGCGACTCCCAGTCGCCCAGCCTCGGCCATGACCGCGATCGCCGTCCCGAACAACACCAGCAAAGGCGTTACCAGAATCGCGATGGCCACCATCTTCATCTCGTAGGCGTCGATTTTCTTGCCCAGGTACTCCGGCGTGCGGCCGATCATCAGGCCGGCGATAAACACCGCGAGGATGGCGAACACCAACATGCCATACAGGCCTGAACCGGTGCCGCCGAACACCACTTCACCCAGCTGCATGAGTATCAGCGGCACCGCACCGCCCAGCGGCGTGAATGAATCATGCATTGAGATAACGGCGCCGCACGACGCCGCCGTGGTCACCGCGGCAAACAGACTGGAGGCAGTGATGCCGAAGCGAAGTTCCTTGCCTTCCATGTTGCCCGCCGCCGTGTCGATACCCAGCGCCGAAAACTGCGGATTGCCGAGCTGCTCGTAATGGGTGACGGCCACTACCGCGATCACGAAGATGATCGTCATGGTCGCCAGCAGCGCCCAGCCTTGGCGTATGTCGCCAACAATGTGACCGAAGACGAAACACAGTGCGGTCGGGATCAGGAAGATGGCGAGCATTTGAAAGAAGTTCGTCACGGCGGTGGGGTTTTCATAAGGATGGGCCGAGTTGGCATTGAAGAAACCGCCACCATTGGTGCCCAGCATTTTGATGGCTTCCTGTGATGCGACTGGCCCCATGGCAATCGTCTGTTGATCGGTGCTGACAACCCTGGTGACCGCATTGCCCTGGGCGTCGACGGTTGGCTGGCCGGCCTCGTTGAGTACCGGGACCTGGTACTGCGTGACCTCCAGCGTCGTGACTTGCTTGTACGGGTCAAGATTCTGGATTGCGCCCTGGCTAACCAGAAACAGCGCAAAAATCAGCGACAGCGGCAGCAACACCCACAACGTGATGCGCGTAAGGTCGGTCCAGGCGTTGCCGATGCTGTCTGCACTGTGGCGCGCGAACCCCCGGATCAAAGCCACCGCGACGACGATACCGGTCGCCGCGGACAGGAAGTTCTGGACCGTCAGTGCGAGCATCTGGGTCAGGTAGCTCATCGTTGTTTCGCCGCTGTAGCCTTGCCAGTTGGTGTTGGTGACGAAACTGGCGGCGGTATTGAACGAGGAGTCTGGCGTAACGGCACCCAACCCTTGGGGGTTAAAGGGCAGAACGCCTTGCAGCCGTTGCAGGGCATAAACGGCCAGCAATCCCAGAGCGTTGAACAGGAGCAGGGCCAGGGCATACTGGAGCCACCCCATCTGTGCGTCGGGCTTGATGCCGGCAAGGCGATAGAGCGGCGACTCGATGCGCGCCCCGAAGGCAAATCGGCCCTCCATCACCGTGGTCAACCAACGCCCAAGAGGCCAGGCCAGAATACCCAGCACCAGCAGAAAGGCCCCGAGCAGGCCCCAGGCTTGAGTCGTCACAGGAAGTCCTCCGGAAACAGCAGTGCGCAAACCAGGTAAATCAGCAACCCCGCCGCGATCAGGGCGCCGATGAGATAGAAACCGGTCATGAGCGTCTCCTTTTCAGCGCGGCACAGCCACTCGCAAGGCCGACAACGATGAGAAAAAACAGGGCACCGAGCACAAAAAAGACGAAGTCCATGGCATTCCCTCCAACGATGAGGGAAGCCTAATTTGCCCTCGAGTAAGTTGTTAAAAGGATTGGGGGTAAAAGAATAAGGATCGTATAAAGACCTCATTCAATTGCCGACTTGGCACCACTCAACGATCCACGTGCGTCCATTGCCAATTCAGGACCTCGGGCATGTCCTGCCCGTGCTCGATCAGATACAGCTTGTGGCGTTCCATCGTCGACCAGTATCGCGCCTTGGCGGCCGGGACTTGATCACCCAGGCGAGGGACGCGCTCGATGACGTCCAGCGCCAGCTGATAGCGGTCCAGGTTGTTGATCACTGCCATGTCGAAGGGGGTGGTCGTGGCGCCCTCCTCCCTGAAGCCTCGCACATGGAAGTTCTCATGGTTGGTGCGTTTGTAGATCAAACGGTGAATCAGCGCGGGGTAGCCGTGGAAAGCAAAGATCACCGGTTTGTCCTGGGTAAATAAATCATCGAACGCGCTGTCCGGTATGCCATGGGGATGCTGGTACGACGGCTGCAGCACCATCAGGTCCACGACATTGACCACCCTCACCCGCAAATCCGGCACGTACTCACGCAACAAGGTGACGGCGGCGAGCGTTTCCAGGGTCGGCACATCACCGGCGCAGGCCATGACCACGTCGGGGTCTTCATCATTGCGACACGCCCAGTCCCATCGACCGAGACCATTCTGGCAATGCCGGGTGGCGGCATCGATGTCCAGCCACTGCCATTCCAGCTGTTTGCCGGCGACGATGACATTGATGTAGTCGCGGCTCCTGAGGCAGTGGTCCGTCACCGACAACAGGCAATTGGCATCGGGGGGCAAGTAGATCCGCACCACGTCCGACTTTTTATTGGCCACCAGATCGATGAACCCCGGGTCCTGGTGGGAAAACCCGTTGTGGTCCTGACGCCAGACGTGGGAGGTCAGCAAAAAATTCAGCGAAGCAATGGGTTGACGCCAGGGCACTTGGGCGGCGGTCTTCAGCCATTTGGCATGCTGGTTGACCATCGAGTCGACGATATGAATGAACGCTTCGTAACAGGACAACAGACCATGGCGCCCCGTCAGCAGATAACCCTCAAGCCAGCCCTCGCAGACCTGTTCGCTGAGAATCTCCATCACGCGACCCTCGGCGGCCAGATTGACGTCGTCCGGTTCCAGCGGCTCCATCCAGGTCTTGGCGCTGACCTCATAGACCGCATCAAGGCGGTTCGAGGCGGTTTCATCCGGGCCGAACAGGCGAAAATTGCTGGAGGTCAGGTTGTTTTTCATCACATCGCGCAAGTACCTCCCCATCACCCGTGTGGCCTCCGCGCGCAGGCTGCCAGGAGCATCAAATGCCACCGCATACTCGCTGAATCGCGGTAAATCCAGGGGGCGCAACACCGCACCACCGTTGGCATGGGGGTTGGCGCTCATCCGCCGGTGCCCGGTCGGTGCCAGTGCCGTGATCTGGGGCAATAACGCACCGCTTTCATCAAACAGTTCATCCGGGCGGTAGCTGTTGAGCCATTCCTCCAACTGGCGCAGGTGCAACGGTTGCTGGAAATCGGCCAATGGCACTTGATGCGCGCGGCATGTGCCTTCGACGCGATGGCCATCGACGAATTTCGGACCGGTCCAGCCTTTGGGAGTACGCAGGACCAACATTGGCCACAGCGGCCGTTGCGGCGGCGTGGCGTGTCCTGAGCGACGCGCCTCAAGCTGAATGTCGCGGATTTTCAACACGATTGTGTCCAGTGTCTGGGCCAGCGCCTGATGCACCCGCACCGGTTCATCGCCTTCCACGAAGTACGGATCGTAGCCGTAGCCATACAGCAGGGCTGAGAGTTCATCCTCACTGATTCTGGACAGTACGGTGGGATTGGCGATCTTGTAGCCATTGAGGTGCAGGATGGGCAAGACCGCCCCGTCCCGCGCCGGATTGAGAAACTTGTTGGAGTGCCAACTGGCGGCCAGTGTCCC
Source organism: Pseudomonas kielensis (assembly GCF_014236655.1). GTDB lineage: Bacteria > Pseudomonadota > Gammaproteobacteria > Pseudomonadales > Pseudomonadaceae > Aquipseudomonas > Aquipseudomonas kielensis. The sequence continues at coordinate 211,280 of NZ_JACMYG010000008.1, read as the reverse complement.
GGTCTCAGCCTCGCCGTCACCGATGACGCAGGCGACGATCAGGTCCGGGTTGTCAAACGCGGCACCGTAGGCATGGGCCAGGCTATAACCCAGCTCACCACCCTCATGAATGGAGCCCGGTATCTGGGCCGAGACATGGCTGCCGATGCCGTAGGGCCAGGAGAACTGGCGAAACAGGCGCAGCAGGCCGTTTTCATTACATTCCACCGCGGGGCAAAACTCGGTGTAGGTGCCCTCGAGGTAGGTCTGGGCGACCACCGCCGGTCCACCGTGGCCGGGGCCGGCGATGAACAGCATGTTCAGGTCGTATTGGTTGATCACACGATTGAGATGGGTGTAGATCAGGTTCAGCCCGGGTGTCGTCCCCCAATGGCCCAGCAGGCGCGGCTTGACGTGTGCCAGGGTCAGGGGCTGTTTGAGCAGCGGGTTGCTTCGCAGGTAAATCTGTCCGACGGCCAGGTAGTTGGAGGCGCGCCAATAAGCATCCAGGCCCTCCAGTTGCTCAGCATTCAAGAAATCGCTCATGAACTTCTCCGCCAAAGGACCGGGCTATAGATCGGCTTTGAGCCATTCTGGGAGTCCGGAGCGCGCAAGACTTGATTTACATCAAATGCCCAAGTCGGGATCCGGGTAAAAATGCCCTAAGGATGTTCCGCTCGTCGATTACACCGGCATTCCCGAGAATGAGCGGCGTGTCAGACCCCACGCCGCCTATCCTTAGTGAGACTTCCCTAAATGACCTCACTGCTCATGCCTGAAATCCGCGCTCTGCATCCCCATCACCTGAAGGCTGCGTGCTCAAGCTGCAGTGTGATGGAGCTGTGCCTGCCCCTCGGCATGACCGGGCCGGAAGTCGAGCGGCTGGACACGTTGATCGTGCAACGCTTGAAGGTCAAAAAAGGCGCGGCCCTTTACCGGGCTGGCGATGAGCTGCGCTCGCTGTATGCGGTGCGCATCGGCTCGTTCAAGACCAGCATTCTGACCATCGATGGTCGCGAGCAAGTCACGGGGTTCCAGATCCCCGGCGAAATGCTGGGCCTGGACGCTATCAGCACGGACCTGCATGCCTGCAATGCGGTGGCCCTGGAAGACAGCGAAGTCTGCCCCATTCACTTTGCTCAGCTGGAAAAACTCGCCCATGATCTGCCTTCCCTGCAGCACAACCTGAACAAAATTCTCAGCCGGGAAATCGTGCGCGATCACGACATGTTGATGATGATGGGCAACATGAACTCGGACGAGCGCCTGGCGGCCTTCTTGCTCAACCTGTCGCAACGTTTGAAAACCCGTGGGTATTCATCGACGGACTTCGTGTTGAAAATGCGCCGCGAGGAAGTCGGCTCCTACCTGGGGCTGCGCCTGGAAACCATTTGCCGGGGCATCGCGCATCTGCGGGACCAGGAGCTCGTGAAAATCTCAGGCCGCAACGTCAAAATCCTCAATCTAGAAGGCCTCAAGCAGTTGATTTCCGGCTGCCATCGCCCTCCTGCCTGTTGATGCCGGTCGAGCGGACATCATGATGCGCGCCATGGTTGTTCACACCCCCGGTCAGCCGCTGCAACGGGAATATCGACCCATTCCGACACCCGGGGCCAATCAACTGTTGATCAAAGTCCTGGCCTGCGGTGTCTGCCGCACTGATTTGCACCTGGTGGACGGTGAATTGCCTCAAGCGGTGCTGCCCCGGGTGCCGGGGCATGAAATCGTCGGTGAGGTCATGGCCGTCGGCCTCCATGCAGACCCCGAGCGCATCGGCCAACGGGTCGGCGTTCCCTGGCTCGGCTGGACGTGTGGGCAGTGCGCTTACTGTCAGAGCGGACGGGAAAACCTCTGCGATCAGGCCCTGTTCACCGGTTGCCACCTGGACGGTGGATACGCCGAATACACCGTGGCCGACCAACGCTTCTGTTTTCCTATCCCCCAGGCCCTTTCCGATACAGAGGCCGCACCGTTGCTGTGTGCCGGGCTGATCGGCTTTCGCGCCTTGCAAATGGCACGCAGTGCACATCATCTTGGCTTGTATGGTTTTGGCGCCGCAGCGCACCTGGCCATTCAAGTTGCCCGGGGCCGAGGCCAGCAGGTGTATGCCTTCACTCGACCGGGCGACACTGAAGGTCAGGCATACGCCCGGTCCCTGGGGGCCAAATGGGCCGGCCCCTCGGATCAGCCACCTGCGCACCCGCTCGATGCCAGCCTGATTTTTGCCCCTGTCGGCGCCCTGGTGCCGCTGGCGCTGGCCGCCACCGTCAAGGGCGGCTGCGTGATTTGCGCCGGCATTCACATGAGCGACATCCCGGCCTTTCCCTATCGGCTGCTGTGGGGCGAACGTAGCGTACGATCCGTGGCCAATCTGACCCGCGACGACGGCACCGCGTTTTTTCAAGAGCTGCAACACACCCCCGTACACTGCGACACCACCCAGTTTTCCCTCGACGAGGCCAATCAGGCACTGGCGCTGTTGCGCAGTGGTCAGTTCAACGGCGCGATCGTGCTCGTTCCGTGACACACGACCGGCCCCGCCAATGCGGGCTGCGGGTCACAGCGAGCGCGTGTGCGGCTCATCGTGAATCCCCCGGCATTGGCTGATGAGTACCTTCGCTTGGGGGATTGCGCTGTTTATTGATAAACCTCAACCAATGGGCCTGGCCGTGGTGTAGGAGTAATCAGGCAGAAGCACACATAAGGCCCGAGGCGTGAACGCCCTGTGCCGGGCTCCTGCGCAATGATCTCGAGCGGAAAAGCGACGGGTATCGGATACACCCCAAGCGCGCTGCCGCTGCCAGCAACCTATCCCTTGGGGGATGAGCCCATGAACTCACCTTCGCACAATGGGCAGCACAAGCCCTACAGCCAGCAACATCACGTTGACACCGCGCACATCGCCCCGGTGTTGCGCCAGTACGCGCAACCCCTGCCAGCGCTGGACACCCCTGCCTTTGCCAACCTGTTCGATCGCTACGCCGATGCACGGGTGGTGATGATCGGCGAAGCGAGCCATGGAACCCACGATTTTTATCAAACCCGGGCGGCCATCACCCAGGGGCTCATCGAGCGGCACGGGTTCAATATCGTGGCCGTGGAAGCCGACTGGCCGGACGCCGGCCATGTCGATCAGTACGTCCGGGGGTTGGCGCATTCCGCCTGGAAACGGCACATTTTCAGCCGCTTCCCGACCTGGATGTGGCGCAACAGCGAGGTGAAGGCATTCACCCACTGGCTGCATCAATACAATCACCCAAAAGCCCCCGATCAGCGCGTCGAGTTTCGCGGCCTGGACGTCTACAGCCTGCGCAACTCCATTCATGAAGTGCTGGCCTATCTGGACCGGGTCGACCCGCACCTGGCCCATGAAGCCCGGCGACGTTATGGCTGTTTGACGCCGTGGCAGGATGATCCGGCGCTGTACGGCCATTTCGTCGAACGCGGTGGTGTGATGCCCTGTGAACAGCCGGTGGTCGAGCAGCTCAATGCCATGTTGGCGGAACAACTGGTCGGACTCATCCGCGACGATGAAGCCTTCTTCAATGCAACGCAGAACGCCCGGGTGGTGATGGCGGCGGAACAGTACTACCGGGCGATCTATCGGGGGTCGACGGCGTCCTGGAACCTGCGGGACCGGCACATGTTCGACACCCTGCGGGCGCTGCTCGAACACCGCGGCCCGCACGCCAAGGCCGTGGTCTGGGCCCACAACTCCCATATCGGCAATGCCGGCGCCACGGAAATGGGCTGGAAGGGCCAGTTCAATATCGGTCAGCTGTGCCGCAGCGCCTTTGGTCGCGATGTGGTGCTGATCGGCATGGCCACCGACCGCGGCCAGGTGGCGGCCGCCGATGACTGGGACGGCGAGATGTTGATCAAGGACGTGCGCCCTTCCCGGCCGGACAGCTGGGAGCATCAGTTCCTCAAGGCCGGAGTGGCCGCGTCCCTGACCGACTGGCGCGACCCGCAGCGCAAAGAACTGCGCAGCGTGTTGTCCGCGCCCTTGCTGGAGCGGGCCATCGGGGTGATTTACCGGCCCCAGACCGAGCGGTTCAGTCACTACTTCGAGTCAATGCTGGCCGAACAATTCGACGCCATGATCTGGATCGAGCAAACCACCCCGGTCACCGCGCTGCCCCTGCCGAAAAGCCAGCAGGTGGAGCCGGAAGACGAAACCTATCCGTTTGGCGTCTAGGCCAGCGTACCGCCCCCTGTCCTCAGGGGGCGGGGGGCTGCAGGTAGCGCTCAAACCAGTCGCCGGCAAGCCTGGCCACTTCCTCGAGTGTTCCGGGCTCTTCGAAAAGATGCGTGGCACCTGCCACCAATTCCAGTCGTTGCTCGCACCGCAAGGCCCGGGTGCTCTGGCAATTCAAGCCGAACACCACCGAGTCCTGTGCCCCGACAATCTGTAGGGTCGGCGCCTTCACCCTGGCCAATGCCGGCCCCGCGAGGTCGGTTCGCCCTCCCCGACTGACTACCGCCGCGACCACATCCGCACGCTCGGCGGCCGCCACCAGCGCCGCCGCCGCACCGGTACTGGCGCCGAACAAACCGATACGCAGGGTGCTCAACTCAGGGTCCCGGCCGATCCAATCGATCACATCAACCAGTCGTCTGGCCAACAGGGGGATGTCGAATCGCAGTTCCCGGGTCCAGTTGTCCAGACGCTGCTCCGACTCCGTGAGCAGGTCGAACAACAGCGAACCCAGTCCCCGCTGCGCCAAGGCATCGGCCACGTATTGATTACGCGGGCTTGAACGACCACTGCCACTGCCGTGCACAAAGATCACCAGGGCGCGGGTGTTCGTCGGCAACCGCACCTCGGCGGATAATTCGACGTCCGGCAGGTTCATGTCTCGCGATTGAGGCTCAATCATGGCCAGTCTGCGCAGCGGCGTCGGCGGCGGATTCGCGCTGCCAGGCTCGCTGCAGGAGGTCGATGACTTCTTCATCCGAGGTCTGGGGAAAATCCATGTACCAGTAGCCGATCGACATCATCCATTCGGGAACGAGTGGGCAGATCACTTCATCCACTTCGAAGTACATCGCTTCAAGCGTTTCCCGTGGCGCTACCGGCACGGCGATGACGATGCGTGACGGCGCTTGCGCACGGACCGCATGGACCGCCGCCATCATGGACGACCCTGTCGCCAGACCGTCGTCGATCAGGATCACGACCTGGTCCTTGAGGCGCAGGGGTGGGCGCTCGCCGCGATAAGCCAACTCACGTCGCGACAACTCTTGGGTTTCCCGGGCAACCACGGCCTCGAAACTGGCGCGATCGAGCGGGTGCGCCCGCAGGGCATCCTCATTGAGGATCTGTATGCCCCCGCTGGCGATGGCGCCCATGGCGAATTCCGGGTTGGAGGGGACGCCGAGCTTGCGCACCAGCATCAGGTCCAGGCGCACCTGCAGGGCCGTGGCGACTTCATAAGCCACCGGCACACCGCCACGGGGCAAGGCCAGAATGATGACTTCAGGCCGATGGGCGTATTTGAGCAAGGGCTCGACCAAGCGCCGACCGGCCTCGGCGCGGTCCGCCAAGGTGGTTTGCATTGAGGGACTCTGAATCATGGAGACCTCCCCAGGCGATCACGCCTGGCGTTTCGTATCAGGTGGCCCGACCGCTCTAGACCGCCAACACGCTGCACGGCACCTGGTACAGGATATGTTCGGTCGTGCTGCCCAGCAGCTTGTCCAGGCCGTGCGATTGGACTCTGCCCATCACAATCACATCCATGTGCTGCTCATCGGCAAACGTATCGAGCACCGAGACAGGGTGCCCCTCAATGAAATGCCGTCGGTCAGCGGGCACGCCATAACGCTCGGCGAGCATGAGGAATGAGTGTTCATGTGCGTTGAGCAATTGCCTGCCGAGGTCTGGAAGCGCCAAGCCCGCGCCGCCCATATCGCCCAGGTACAGGGAGGAAATGTCACAGGCGTACAGCAAGTGCAACTCGGCCTCACACTGTAGAGCGAAGCTGGACGCCTGCTGGATGATCCGCTCATTGATCTCGCTGTTCGGCGCCAGGGTATTGGAAACATCAACTGCCGCCACGACCTTGCGCGGCAAGGCAAGATGACCTTCGCCAAGCAGATAGACCGGCGTCGGGCAGTGACGCAGCAAGCGCCAGTCCAGGGGGGTGAAGAAGGCGCGCCGCAGTGCCGACTCGCGCTGCACTTGCTTGATCAGCAGGTCGGGCTGCAGGTCTGCCACGCGATCGAGGATGTCTTGCTGAATGTCGTCGGCCCAGGTGACCTCTGAAGTCACCTCGATGCCGCTGTCGCGCAGTTGGCTCACCTGATACTTCAACCAGTCGCGATGGTCTTGCAGGAAACCTTCGCGAGCCTCTTCCCGATCACCCTCTTCGAGCAGCGACAACAGTTTCCAGGGAGGGATCAAGGCGGCGATGTGCAAGCTTGCACCGCAGGCCTTGGCCAGGGCGCCCGCATGGTTCATGGCTTGGGATTGGCGCAGGGTCGGGTTGATGATCAGCAATAACCGTCGGTACTGGCTCATGATCGGACTCCAGGGGGCTTGCACGCTTGCCGCCGCCCGTGGGCCACTGTCGTGTTCGCCGCGGGATCAGGCACCTTCGTTGCCCATTCAGAATCCTCTGTCGAGGTGGCCCTGGCGTTGATTTATGTCAAATGCGTGCGCAAGACATGCCCATGCCCACCGGCAGTGGTCGGGCATACGCACGCCTCAAACCATCGACGTTTGGTTTGATCTTTGATCAATGTCAATCGCGCCCCAGCCTGGCGGTCTACATTGAGCGAAAGCGCACGCGCAAGGCGCGGTGACAGGAGAAGGCAATGACGATCCTATTGGCCAGTCAGCGGGTGCGCCTGTATGACAGCAAAGAGCTCGATGACGTGCTGCAGGTGATGGCGCGCAAGGCCAGTACCCTGCTGCCCCCAGGTCACGCGGCACTGATTGGCATCCAGCGCCGGGGCGAACCGCTGGCTCAACGGTTGCGCCAGTACATGGCGCATCAGACCGGCCAGCCGGAACTGCCGCTTTACCCGCTGAAGGTCAAGCGCTACGCCGACGACTTGCAGGTGCTGCATGATTACACGCAACTGACCGAAAACCCGGCGCTGGACCGGGTGGACCTGGCCAATACCACGCTGCTGGTGGTCGATGACGTGCTGTTCGAAGGCCATTCGCTGCTGCGTACGTGCGCGTATCTGGCGCAACTGGGCGCGCGGCGGGTCTACACTGCCGTATTGGTCGACCGGCATACCTGCCAGCAACCGATCCGCGCCGACATTGTCGGCGTGCACCTGCAAGTCGCTGCCGCCGACATCGTCGAATGTAACGTGCCGCCCTTCGAACAGGCGTTTTGCATTGAAGTTGTGCGCCATGGCGCCGCCCGCTAACGAACAAAGGTCGGCGACCAAGGAGTCCTGCATGCTCACCCTGCCCCCGCTTCTTTTTGCCCTGCAAGGCAGCGAGTCCTACGCCCTGCGTGTGGCGCAACGGCTTGGCTGCCCATTGGCGCGCCATGAGGAGCGTGACTATGAAGACGGTGAGCATAAATGCCGCCCGCTGGATCCGGTCAACGGCCGCGAGGTCGTGGTGTTCCACGCCTTGTATGGGGATGGCGGACAGAGCGCCAACGATAAGCTGTGTCGTCTGCTGTTTTTCTGCGGCGCACTCAAGGACGCGGGCGCTCGCCACATTCAAGTGGTGACACCCTACCTCTGCTACGGGCGCAAGGATCGCCGCAGTCAGCCTCAGGATCCGACCATTACGCGTTACGTGGCGAACTTTTTTGAAGTCAGTGGCGTGGATCGCCTGATCACCCTGGAGGTGCACAATCCGGCGGCGTTCGACAACGCGTTTCGCCTGCCGGCGTGGAACCTGCCGTGCGCGCAACTGTTCGCCGAGCATTTCGCCAAGGTGGTCGGCGACGCCGACGTGGTTGCGGTTTCCCCGGACTCGGGGGGCATCAAGCGCGCCGAGCAGTTTCGTCAGGCCCTGGAGCAGCAACTGGGCCGCCCGGTCGGCAGCGCCTTGATGGAAAAACACCGGGCCCATACCACGCTGACCGGCAGCCTCCTGGTTGGCGATGTCGCCGGCAAGACGGCCATTGTTTTCGATGACCTGATCAGCACGGGGGACACGCTCAAGCATGCCGGCCATGCCTGCCAGAAGGCCGGCGCCGGACGCTTGTTCGCCGCCGCCACCCATGGGTTGTTTACGGCGGGTGGCCAACTGTTCGACTCGCCAATCTTCGAACACATCGCGATCACCGACACCGTGCCGCCGTTTCGCCTGCCCCCTGACGCCGTCACCCGTCAGTTGCGGGTACTGGACAGCACGGCCCTGGTTGCCACCTTTCTGGCAGAAAATGGCGCTTTTGATCACGCCTGAGCGGGTTGAGGGACGCCGCGCTTCATCCCTGACGGTCCGAAGGTTCGTGTGGGCTGGCACTCACCTGTTGCGCCAGATAGGTGATGAGCTTGTCCAGGGTGTCCACGTGTTGGTAGTCGCTTTCAGCAATTGCAATGCCCAGACTCCGATTCAGGGCCTCGAGCAAACGCAGCCAATCCATCGAATCCAGATCAACCTCTTCGCGCAATGAGCGATCAGCGCGCAGTTGCTCGATTTCAAGTTCCGGGGCAATGCCTTTCAAGGCGCGCAATACCTCATGGCGGATCATTTGCCGGTCCATCTGTCCTCTCCTCAAAGTGCCTCTGGCGTCTGCAATAAGCGACGGACTTCGCCGAGAAAGCGTGCACCGTAATGACCGTCACTGACACGATGATCGGCCGACAAACTGCAAATGACCGTCGGCATGACACACAGCTGGCCATCTTTCACCCAGGGCCGCTCACTGATACGACCGAAACCGACCAAGGCAACCTGGGGTGGGTAGATCACCCCCAATACGCTGTCTACGCCCTGGTCACCCAGTTGCGTGACCGTGATCCCGGCGCCTCCCAGCTCGGAGCTGCGCAGGGACCCGCCACGGGCGCGCTCGACCAGGCTGGCCAGTTCACTCATTAAATGAGTCAGCGAGGTGTCCGCCACATGGTGCAGAACCGGCGCAACCAGGCCACCGTGGCGCAAGGTGATCGCTACCCCGAGGTCGGTATCGAGTGCGGGCGTGAAGGCGTTATCCCGCCAGAAGCCATTGAGCTGCGGATAGTCGCGCAAGGCAAGAGCCACCGCCTTGAGCAGCAGGACATTGGACAGCAGGCGCTCCTGAAGTGTGCTTTGCGCGTTGTGTGCCTGCAGCCAGGCCATCGCGGTATCCAGGGCGATGGTTTCGCTGAGGTAGTAATGGGGAATCTCGCGTTTTGACCGACTCATGGCCGCCGCGATGGTCTGGCGCATGGCTTGGTCGGGGTCCTGAGGATGCGTCACACGGGCGGCGGTTTCGATGTCCTCCAGGGTAATGGCACCCTGTGGGCCATGGCCTTGCAAATCATCGGTACTGAGCCCTAACTCGGCAGCACGCTTGCGCGCCGCTGGAGAAATCCGCAGGCGTCGGCCGGCGGCCGGGGCTTGCGCTTCGATCAGCAACGGCTGCGTCGTTGGTGTTGTTCGTCGCGCATGTTGCGGATTCTCGCCTGGTTCCAGCAACCGGGCGATGACTGTCCCAACAGGCACTTTGGCGCCGACATCGATCAGCAGTTGCGCCACCGTGCCCTCATGCCAGCACTCGACGTCGATGGCGGCCTTGGCGGTATCGACGACGGCAATCACCTGACCGGGCTTGACCCCATCACCGGGATGGACTTTCCATTCCAGCAACGTGCCTTCATCCATATCAGCCCCCAGGGAGGGCAACTTGAATTCGATCATCGTCGAGCCTCCTGGTCCGATACTCGAATGCGCCGTGTCATTGCGTTCATCCTGATGCCCCCTCGCAGAGTCGATGAGCGGCCGCGACGATCGTCGACACCTGTGGCAGGGCGGCCTCTTCCAGATGCCGGGGATAAGGTATCGGCACCTCGGCGCTGCACACCCGCGCCGGCGGAGCATCCAGCTCGTAAAAAACTTGCTCCATGATCCGCGTAATGATCTCGGCGGACAGGCTGCCGCTGCGCCACCCCTCGTCGACCACCAGGGCGCGACGGGTCTTGCAGACGGAAGCCATCAGCGTCTTGTCATCCAGAGGCCGCAGGACTCGCAGGTCGATGACTTCGCAATCAATGCCCTGCCCGGCCAGTTCCTGCGCAGCCGCCAGGCATTTGCCGAGTGTGCCGCCGTAAGTGATCAGGGTCAGGTCCTTGCCGGGCCGGCGGACCTTGGCGCAACAGATGTCCAGCGTCTCCCACTCACCGGTGTCACCCTCCAGGTTGTACAGCTGGGCGTGTTCGAATATCAGTACCGGATCCGGATCCAGCAGCGCTGGCCAGAGCATGCCGCGCGCGTCTTCGACGGTCGCCGGAGCGAGGATTCTGAGCCCCGGGATATGGGCATACCAGCCCTCCAGGCTGTGGGAGTGTTGCGCGGCGAGTTGGCGGCCGGCGCCTGTCGCCATGCGCACCACCAAGGGCACAGAGAACTGTCCACCGGACATGTGCCTCAAGGCTGCAGCCGTATTGATCAACGGATCGAGGGCGAGCAGGCTGAAGTTCACGGTCATGATTTCGACAATCGGCCGCATGCCCCCCAATGCCGCCCCGATACCGGCGCCCACAAAACCCAATTCAGACAATGGCGAATCTCGAATGCGCTCGGGGCCGAACGCCTCAAGCAACCCCAGTGAGACGGCATAACTGCCACCGTAGCGACCGACGTCTTCGCCCATCAGAAATACCCGCGGGTCGCGCTGGAGCGCCTCACGCATGGCCTCGCGCAGCGCTTCGCGATAGGTCAGCCGAATGCTCATGGCGCCGCCCTTGGGGTGTAGACATCGCGAGACAACGCCTCGAGCGGCTCCAGGCTACCGTTTTCGGCATACGTCACCGCAGCTTCCACTTCAGCGTCCACCTGGGCCAGGATCGCCAGAAACCCGGGTTCGTCCAAAAGACCTTCGGCCTTGAGCCGGGCACTGTAGGTATGGATCGGCCCATGGGTCTTCCATCGCTCCACCTCGTCCTGGTCACGGTACAACTGTGGGTCGAACATCGAGTGGGCGCGAAACCGATAGGTGCGACACTCCAGAAAAAACGGCCCATGCCCTGCGCGGATGTGTTCAACCGCCTCACACGTGGCTTCATGCACCGCGATCACGTCCATGCCATCGACGGACCGGGCAGCGACGTTGTATGCCGAGGCTTTCGCACACAGGTCCGTTTGCGACTGCGAACGGTCCAGGGCTGTTCCCATGGCATAGAGGTTGTTTTCGCAGCAGAACAGCATCGGCAGTTGCCACAAGGCGGCCAGGTTGATGGACTCATGAAACGCCCCTTCCGCCATCGCGCCCTCACCAAAAAAACAGGCACAGAGACGCGACCCTCGTTGCAGACGTTCAGCCAGCGCCAGGCCGACCGTCAGGGGCAAGCCACCCGCCACGATGGCATTGCCGCCGAAGAATCGTGCCGCGGCATCAAACAGGTGCATCGAGCCGCCACGCCCGCGCGAGCATCCTTCCTGGCGTCCATACATCTCGGCCATGATTGCATTCATGCAGACGCCCTTGATCAGGGCGTGGCCATGTTCGCGGTAGGTAGCGACCACCGCATCGTCGGCTGCCAGGGCATGGAGAACGCCGACGGCAACCGCTTCTTCACCAATGTACAAGTGCACAAAGCCGCGAATCTTGCCCTCCCCGTACAATTCGCCAGCCCGTTCTTCAAGACGACGGATACGCACCATGTCCCGTAGCAAGTCGAGTGCAATGCCCTGGGACCGTGCCGGCAGGCTCATGACGGGCGCTCCAGGCTGGACGTATCGCCTTCAGGCAAACCCAGTTCCCGGGCCTTGAGCAGACGGCGCATCAGTTTTCCGCTACGGGTGCGTGGAAGCGCTTCGACAAATTCCAGTTCCTTGGGCGCAACGACGGCCCCAAGGCGCTTGCGACCATGGCCGAGCAATTCGTCGTGCAGGGCCTGGCTGGCAGCGAAGCCATGCTTGAGTGAAACAAATGCCTTCACGGTTTCGCCCAGCAACGGATCGGGTTTGCCAATCACCGCGGCTTCAGCCACGGCCGGATGTTCCATGAGGGAGCTTTCCACTTCAAACGGACCGATCAGGTGCCCGGCCGACTTGATGACATCGTCGCTGCGTCCAATGAACCAGTAGTAACCATCGGCATCGCGGCGCACAAGATCGCCGCTCAGGTACCACTCACCGACAAAGCAGTGACGATAACGCTCCTCCTGCCCCAGGTAGGCGCGGAACATGGCAGGCCAGGGCTGTTTCAAGGCAAGGTCACCGACCTCGTTGTCACCCAGAAACACCAGCGCTTGGCCTTGTGCTCTGGTGACAACCGCCGCCTCGACCCCCGGCAGCGGCTTCCCCATGGAACCGGGCTTGATGGGCATGGCCACCGTGTTGGCAATCATGATGCCGCCGGTTTCGGTCTGCCACCAATTGTCGTGGATCGGCAGCCCAAGCACCTCTTTGCCCCACCAGACCGCCTCGGGATTCAGCGGCTCGCCGACACTGGCAATAAACCGCAGGCTCGGAAAATGATGACTGCGCGCCAACGCTGCACCGGCTTTCATCAGGAGTCGAATGGCCGTCGGCGCCGTGTACCAGACGGTTACCTGTTGCTGCTCAAGTATCCGGTACCAACGCTCGGCATCGAATTCATTGCCCTCCACCACACTGGTGACGCCCAGCAACAGCGGGGCAAAGATCCCATAGGACGTGCCGGTCACCCACCCCGGATCGGCACTGCACCAAAAGACATCATCGGGGTGCAGGTCCAAGGCGTATTTTCCGGTGACGTAGTGGGTCAGCGCCGCGCCATGGACATGCAGTACGCCTTTTGGGGTGCCCGTCGTACCGCTGGTGAAGTGTAAAAGTGCGGGGCTGTCGGCTGTCGTATCGGCAACGGTGAACGCCTCGTCTGCCTGCGCCAGCAACTGATGCAGGTTCAGCGTCCCCTCGATCTGCGCCGTGTCCCCACCCTGATCGTCAAACAGCAACACATGCTTGAGTGCCGGCAAACGCTCGCGAATGGCCGCAACCTTGCGCCGGTAGAGGGCTGCGCTGGTCAGCAACACACTGCCTTCGCCCAGACGCATACGCGTTTCAATGGGTTGCGGGCCGAACGCACAGAACAATGGCGACACCACGCAACCGAGTTTCAGGCCGCCGAGCACGCCAAGATAGAGTTCCAGCCCCCGGCCACAGAGTACGAACACCCGTTCGCCGGGCCTCACGCCCAGCGTCTTCAAGACACTGGCAAATCGGTTGCTCAAGGTGCTCAGTTCGCCGTAACTGATGTCGCAACCACCTCCATTGCGATCAAGAATGCGCAATGCCGTATGCCGTCGATGCGCCCCCTGCGCATGCCGATCCACGGCCTCATACGCGAGGTTCAAACCACCGCCCGGCAAACCCGCCAGGGCATGGGCTTGCACCTGCCAGGAAAAGGCCTCCCGAGCCTGCACGCTATCAAGCCAGTTCGGCGTTAACGGCAAGTCGGCCAGATTTTTCTTGAGGATCGCCCGATGCATGATGCCCCCTGGAGTAGCGAACTGTTGAGCAGAGCCCGCGACCCGGCCTGGCAATGGCTGGCGCCGCGCTGGCCCGTCGTTGTCGGTAGTCGTCATCGGCCGTCCCTAGACCGCCAGTACGCTGCAGGGCACCTGATAGAGAATATGTTCGGTGGTGCTGCCCAGCAGTTTCTCCATCCCCTGGTACTGGACTCTGCCCATCACGATGACATCCACCTGGTGCTTGTCGGCGAACTCGCACAGTGCCGAGACCGGCTGCCCGAGAATGAAATGCCGGCGGTTAGCGGGCACGCCGTACCGACCGGAGAGTTCCACAAATGATTTTTCCAGCGCTTTGCGCAGTCCCTTGTTCAGCGCTGACAGTTTCAAGCCATCGCCCAATTCCTCCAGGTAGTCCTGCGAAATGTCGTAGGCATACAGCAGGTGCAAGTCGGCATCACACTGGATGGCGAGACTGCAGGCCTGGCGGATGATGCGCTCATTCAGCTCGCTGTTTTCCGGCTGCCCCGCCGAGGCGTCGACCGCCGCCACGATCTTGCGCGGCAGGGTATGGTGAGTCCCGCCCACCAGATAAACCGGTATCGGACAATGGCGCAGCAAGTGCCAGTCCAGCGGCGTGAAAAATGTGCGTTTGAACACTGACTCATGCTGGATTTCCTTGATCAACAGGTCGGGCTGCAACGCGTTGACGTGATCCAGGATGTCCTGCTCCATGTCATCAGCCCACGCCACCTCGGTGCTCACCTCGAGCCCTCTGCTGCGCAGTGTGCTGGCCTGGTCCGCCAGCCAGTCGCGATGGTCCTGCAGGTAACGCTCCCGCGCCTTGTCCCGGTCGCCGGTTTCGAGCAACGACAACAATTTCAACGTCGGAATCAACACCGCAATGTGCAAACGTGCACCGCTGGCCTGGGCCAGGGCTGCCGCCTGGTCGATTGCCGGAGAATGGCGCAGGGCCAGGTGGGTGATGAGTAACAGCCGTTGATACTGGCTCATGTTCTGGCTCCAGGCAGAGGGCTTCAACGCTTGCCGCCAACCCTCTTAGGGCTCGGCCGTTGCGTCCACGCCGGCCCAGCACCAGCGTTGATTCAGGCTGCTCCGCTGGACGATGCCCGACGTTGATAAATATCAAAAACCGGTGTGAGGCCCGCAAACGGGCAGCGTTTCATTCCAGCGCACTTGATCAATATCAATCACCGCGCTTAGCCCTCCTTCAGACTGCCGAAAAGTCCGCTGCGGGCGTGGAGGCGAGAATGAACAACCTGCAAGACGAGGTGATTGCCTTTCTCTCCAGGCCGTCCAGCTACGGCACTTCAAATGAGCCAGTGCAACGGATCGAGACCCATGGTTCGGTGATTTTTCTGCAGGCCGACCGCGCCTACAAACTCAAACGCGCCGTGGCGTTTGCCGAGCTGGACTTCCTCAGCCTGAAAAACCGAAAAATGGCCTGTCAGGCCGAGTTGTTACTCAATCGGCGAACAGCGCCGACGCTGTACTTGCACCTGCTGCCGATCACTCGCCAGGCCGAGGGCCGGTTGGCGCTCAACGGTTGCGGGCAAGTGGTTGACTGGCTCGTGGTGATGCGCCGTTTTGCTCAGGATCGGCTGTTTGACCGCATGGCCGTTGAAGGGCGCCTGACTAAACCGATGATGGAACAGTTGGGGGCCGAGATCGCCCGCTTTCATGCCAATGCGCAAATCACCCCTGCTTTCGGTCGCCTCTCGGACCTGTATGAAGAAATCGAGAAGAACCAAAGGGAAATGTCGCGTTATATCCCTGTCCTCGACGCCGCGGCCGTCACCGCCATTGCTCACACCTCCCGGACCCTGTTGAAGTCGTTGACCGATTGCCTGGAAGAGCGCCGTCGCGCGGGCCGCGTTCGCCGCTGCCATGGTGATATGCGCCTGGCCAACATCTGCCTGCTCGACGGTCAACCAACACTCTTTGATGGCATTGAATTCAGTGAGCGGATTGCCTGCATCGATGTGCTCTACGACCTGGCTTTTGTACTGATGGATCTTCAGCACCATGGGCTGAACAGGTTGAGCGCACGCCTGTTGTCCAGTTACATCAACCACAGTGGTGGAGCGCAAGATTGCAAACCCTTGGCGTTGTTCCTGTCCTTGCGTGCGGCCACGCGCTGTTTTTCTCTCGCGGGTGCCGCGCTACGTCAGGCCGATCCGGCCAAGCGATACGAGAAAAAAGAAAAGGCCCTGCAATTGATGCACCAGGCGCTGAGTTACTTGCACGGCGAAAACCCGATCCTCAATCACCTGGCGATGACCGAGGCGGCTTCCTATACCTGAGCGTTGCTCAACATGGGCGTTTCATTCCGGGAAAGGAGGTTGGGCCGCTGACTCTTTCTCGGGGATATCCGTCATGGTTGCCTCGGTCAGCAGCAAGATACTGGCGACTGACACCGCATTTTCGAGGGCAATACGCACCACCTTGGTCGGATCAATGATGCCCGCTTCGAACATGTCGACGTAGTTGTTGGCAGACGCATCGAAGCCAATGTTCGCGGGTTCGGCAAGCATGCGGGCCACCACGACGCCGGCGTCGACGGCCGAATTTTCAGCGATGAGTCTGGCCGGCGCCTCCAGCGCCCGGCGAAGAATCTGCAGGCCGGTTCTGGTATCCCCCTCATGACGGGCCTCTTCGGCAGCGATAAGCGGGACGGCCTTGAGCAGCGCAAGCCCGCCTCCCGGCACAATGCCTTCGGCAATCGCCGCACGGGTCGCCGATATGGCGTCATCGAGTGCATCCTTGCGCGCCTTCATTTCCGCTTCGGAAGGCGCCCCGACGCGGATCACCGCGACACCGCCCGAGAGCCGGGCCAGCCGTTCCTGAAGCTTTTCACGGTCGTAATCGCTGGTGGTGCTGTCTACTTGCGCACGGATCTGCTGCAAACGCGCCTCGATGGCCTCGCGTGTACCGGCGCCCCCTATCAGTGCCGTGCTGTCTTTTTGCACCACGACTCGATGGGCCCGTCCCAACTGACTCAGTTGCACCTGTTCAAGGGGGACGCCCAGTTCGTTGGAAACCACCGTCGCCCCCGTCAGAACGGCCATGTCCTGGAGCATTTCCTTGCGCCGATCCCCAAAGCCCGGCGCCTTGATCGCCACCGCTCGCAGTACCCCCCGTATCTGGTTGACAACCAGTGTTGTCAGCGCCTCACCTTCGATGTCATCTGCGATCAACACCAGGGGTTGCCCGCTTTTGGCAACGAGCTCAAGCACGGGAAGCAAGTCTTTGAGTGCGCCGATCTTATGGTCACAGTGCAGCAAGTAGGCGTCATCGAGCTCGACCTGCATCTTCTCGGCATCAGTGACGAAATAGGGTGAGACATAACCCCGGTCAAACCGCATGCCTTCCATGACCTCGACCACTGTTTCGGTGGTCTTGGATTCCTCGACACTGACGACGCCTTCCACGCCGACCTTTTCCAGGGCGTCTGCCACCAGTTGACCGATCACCGCATCGTTATGCGCCGACAGCGTGGCGACCTGGGCCTTTTCCTTGGGCGTGCTGACCGG
The DNA here is from genome assembly GCF_014236655.1 of Pseudomonas kielensis. Lineage (GTDB taxonomy): Bacteria > Pseudomonadota > Gammaproteobacteria > Pseudomonadales > Pseudomonadaceae > Aquipseudomonas > Aquipseudomonas kielensis. The sequence continues at coordinate 194,175 of NZ_JACMYG010000008.1, read as the reverse complement.
GCGCGACTGCGCTACGAGGGATTGGACGACCAGCAACAGGCCACGATCCAGGCCGCGCTTGAGGTCGATCGCACTGGCACCGGCGACGACGTTGCGGATGCCATCGGCCAGGATGGCATGGGCCAGAACAGTCGATGTGCTGGTCCCGTCCCCTACCGCGTCGCCTGTGCGCTCGGCCGCCTGACGCAGCATTTGCGCGCCCAGGTTTTCCTCGGGGTCGAGCAGGTCAATGCGTTTGGCGATCGTGACGCCATCATTGCAGACGGTCGGATTGCCCCATTTATTCTGGATCAGTACCGATTTGGATTTCGGCCCCAGCGTTACGCGTATGGCATCCGCCAACTGTGTGGCGCCACTCAGGATTTTTTCGCGAGCGGCCGCTCGGAACACGATTTTAGTGTGAGCCATCAGGGAACTCTCCCGGCCAGTTTTACAACAGGTGCGTTTTTTCAGCTTCTCTGAAGTGGCCCCAGGGACGTTGACTTTTATCAACAAACCGACAACGCCCTCGCGCCCAGGCCACCCAAAAAAAAGCACGCACCGCAGGCGTGACCGGCTGTCAGTTCATGTCCACGCATTGATAAAAATCAATTCGTGGAGCACCAAACCGAGTCCAAATGAAAAGGCGAAAAACGAGGTGTTCCCAGCGGGCTGAAAGAGCAAGCGATCTCTTTTTCGGTCACGGTAACCGGTCAGATCTTTCCCATTTCACGTGCAAGGAAAGTAGCCATGGACAAGTTTCAGCAGAGTCAAAAAGACAAACTGTTCAAATCATCCACCCACGACCCCTATAAGCTGCCGCGGGTTGAAGGATCTGCCATCTGCCCGCAGTGCAGCGCGGTCTACCAAGCCGGGAACTGGACCTGGAAACATCCGGAAAGCACGGTCATTCATGATGCGCACACCGTAACGTGCCCAGCCTGCCGACGGATCGAAGACCAGATGCCAGCGGCGACGGTGACGCTGTCGGGAAACTTCTTGCTCAAGCATCGTAACGAGATCATCCATCTGATCGAAAACACCGAAAAGAAAGAAAACGCCGAACATGCCCTGGAACGCATTATCCATCTCGGCGACTCAGCGGCTGATCTGATCGTGACCACCACCGGTATCCACCTCGCCAACCGCCTGGGCCATGCCCTGGAAGCCGCGTTCAAAGGGAAGGCCGATTACCAGTATGGCGACGATACGTACGGCTTGAGCGTCAACTGGACGCGTGACGAATAGCACCGGGCTCGGTTGCTTGAATGGGCGCGGCCTCAACGGGGAGCTTGATTGCCAGGACGCTGCAACCGGCATTGTCGAGAATCCCTTCAGCCGTCAACCCAATGCCCGAAGACAGCAGATGGTGATTGGCCGCGCCGATCACCAGCAGGTTGTAGGGACTGCGCTGCAGGTAGGCACAAATGGCATTCGCTGGGGCCCCGGGAATGAAATGCCGATGTTCACGGGCAATCCCATGCGCACTGGCGAAATCATCGAAAGCCTGCTTGCGGGCGTCGTACCGGGACAGGTCACCCTGATCTGGAGCATCGCTGTCGTAAACGCTGATCACATGCAATGAAGCACCGCAGGCGCTCGCCAGGTGCTTGGCGGCCTCGATGATTGAATGATTGTCGCTGTCGCCCGCTTTCGCCTGGAACTCCATGTCGATGGCCACCAGAAACCGGCCGGGGACTTGAGTCGGGCCCGGTTGGACGTAAAGAACGGAGACCGGGCTGATGCTCAAGAGCTCCCAATCCTGGGGTGACAATCCACAATGCGCCACCCCCGGCCGCGCCTGCATGTCCTTGAGAATCAGGTCCGCCTTGAAACGATGGGCATAGGCGGCGTACTCCGCGGCGGAGGAGCTGGCGCAGACGACTTCAGGATGGGCCTCCACGCCCCTTTCCTGCAAACGCGCGCTTTCGTCTTTCAGCCACTTGTGACGCAGCGCCAATAGGCTCTGACGAACGATGTCGGGGCACTCGGCCCCAACCGGGCCGGCCGACTCCGCGCCATGGGGATCGGTGAAGGCTGCTATGTGCAACGGCACCCCCAAGGCACGTGCCAGATCACCCGCAAATTCGAGCCCGGGGCAGTGAGTCACTTGAGAAAAGGGGGCGAGAAACAGCAAACGCAATGGACGGATCATTACACACCTCGGCACATGGCGAAAAAAGCGCGGACGTTTGGGAAGCTGCGGCGTGCATGACGATCTGCCGCAGGCAGCGAGGCTTGAGCGCAGGCGCTAGGGCCTCACCTGCCCCTTGGCCAGTTCGATATGGGGCAGCCACAAGGTTTTGATGCAGGCTTCTTCTTCCTGTTGCGTAACGGGTTCAAGGGCCATCGGGTCCAGCATGTGCTGGTTGAGCATGGCCAGGCGCACCATGCCGTTTTTGTCGAGCAGAGAATGTGTCACGCATTCACACAACGACCGAGGCAGGGTTTTGGGCAGGGCATACATCTCGGCATTTTCAAACTCGACCTCTAATCGCACGGTGCACGCGTCGACCAGATCCTGCACCGCGTGAGAGGCAAAGCTGAACACCGTGAGGTAGCCCGCCATCAGTGCCATCGAGACCGACAGCAAGAAGGTTGCCTCACCCTTCCAGGACAGGGGCCCCATCCAGTGCAGGTATTGGTGCACAGCTTCCCTGCTCCAGTCCCGAACTGCGTGATACCGGCTCAAAAGCGTGTGGTTTGCCATGGCTGGATCTCTCGCCATCCTTATCAGGACTATGGCGTTCTGGGTTAGCGTGAGGCATCTGCGGGGAGGTCAATGCTGGAGAGTTCGACGCTATCGCGATACTCCGGCACCGACACCGACCACCCCAGCTCCTGACTGATTCGCCGGCGCAGCACATCCGACGCATTGGGTTCCCCGTGGACGACGAAGGTATGTTTGGGCGGGCGCTTGAACCCACGCAGCCACTGCATGATTTCATCGGCGTCGGCGTGCGCGGACAGGGTCTGCATCGATACCACCTCGGCGCGGATCGGCACGTCCTGGCCGTGGATACGCACCGACGGCGCACCGGCAATAATCTGCGCACCACGGGTGCCCCCGGCCTGGAAGCCTGGCATCAGCAGCGTGTTGACCGGATTCGGCGCCAACGCCTTGAGGTGATGGACCACGCGTCCTCCCGTCGCCATGCCGCTGGCGGCAATAATCACCGCCGGGGTGCGCTGCTGATCAAGCGCTCTCGATTCGTCGACGGTGTGGACGAATTTCGCCACATGGCACATGCCTTCGCAGTCTTCCATGGATAACCGGTGCTCGTTCCGGAAACGCTGGTACAACAGCGTGACATCGGTGGCCATCGGGCTGTTGAGGTAGATGGGAATATCCGGGATCGCCCGTTTGCGCTTCAATTGATACAGGTGATACATCAGCAGTTGAGCGCGCCCCACCGCGAACGATGGCACCAGGGTAATTCCTCGGCGCAGTGCCGTGCGGGTGACGACGTCGGCCAATTGCGCCTGTGGCGACTCGACCGGATGTTGACGATCACCGTAGGTAGACTCCACCAGCAGAAAATCCGCCTGCTCGACCGTTTCGGGAGCGAACATCACCGGATCGTCCGGGCGCCCCAGATCCCCTGAAAACACCAACGTCTGGCCGCCAGCAATCACCTCCACCGTCGCGGCGCCCAGGATATGCCCGGCGCCACGAAACAGCAGGGTCATGTCCGGGAGGATTTTTACGCAGTGGTGCAGGTCCACCGGCCGCAACAGTTTCAGGGCTTGCTGGGCATCCTGCTCGGTGTAGAGCGGCAACGCCGGGCTGTGCTTGGAGAATCCATGGCGATTGGCGAACTCGGCCTCCTCTTCCTGCAGGCGGCCACTGTCCAGCAGCAGGATTTTCACCAGCTCACAGGTCGCGGGCGTGGCGTAGACCGGGCCGCGGTAGCCATTGCGCACCAGTAAGGGCAGATAGCCGCTGTGATCAAGATGGGCATGGGTCAGGACAATGGCATCGAGGTCGCCGACCGGAAGCTGGAACGGGTCGCGATTGTGCAGTCGCAGTTGCTTGTAGCCCTGGAACAGGCCGCAGTCGACCAGCAGATGTTGGTTGCCATGCTCCAGCAGGTACTTGCTACCCGTGACCGTACCCGCGGCACCTAGAAACGTGATTCGCATGGCCATTGCCCTTGAACATTCAGAGGAGCGCTATTGATCGCTCCCTTTGGCCCAAGGGCAGTTGATTTTTATCAACTGCAGGCTCGATGGCTCCTCGTTCAATCGAATGAGCGCACTGGTTTGACGATCATCAAACTGCACGGGGCCTGGTTCAACAGGCTCTCGACGGTATCCCCCATGAACCGTTCCGGCGCCTGGTGATAAACCGTGCCCAGCACCACCATGTCGAAGGCATGCTGCTGCGCGAACACGCCAATGACCTGGTGGGGAATGCCCGTCAGGAGATGTCGATGGGCATCCTTGACGCAATATCGCTCGGCAAGCACATCGAAAGCCTCTTGCTGAGTATCTTCAATCGCGTCCCTCAAGCTGTCATCAAGGCTGCTTGTCGGCACACTCATCGGGACATCGCCTAATTCTGACCACCGACTGACGTTGAGCAAATGCAGCTCGGCCCCGCAGCTGGTCGCCAGGGTAGAGGCCAGATCGACTATTCGGTCATTCAACCCCTGGGTCAGCTCTTCCAGATGGGACAAATCGATCGCCGCCAGGATTTTCAAGGGCTTGGGATTTCTGGCATTGGTCACCAGATGCAGGGGCGTCGGACACTCGCGCAGCAGGCGCCAGTCCAGAGGCCGGTGAAAGGCCCGGTCAAGTGCCGCCACGTAATGGGTGTCCTTGATCACCAGGTCCGGACGGAAGTCGTTCACGTACTCCAGCAGGTTGGTCAGGCTCGACCGTGCCCAGACCACTTCGGTGCTCACCTGCAGGCCAGCGCACCGGTAAAACCGGGCCTGCTGCTCCAGCCAATGACGGTGCACCTGCAAGTAACCCTCCCGTGCCTGGGCCATCGCCTCGTGGTCCAGCAGCCCGGCTACCGCCAACGCTTGAACATAATCGAACGCGACAATGTGCAACAACGCCCCGGTTGCACACGCCAAGGCATGCGCACGCTCAAACGCCGGGGTAAGGGTCATTTCGCTGGGGGCTATCAATAGAATGCGTTTGAGCTTGTGCATCACGTACCTCGCCCTGGGTCCTGCCTGCCCGTTGATTATTGGGTGTCATGCCGAGGGGGGGACCTGATTTTTATCAACGAATCAGGCTCTGCCGACAATGAAACGAATCGCTCTGGCTTAGTCCATCCATGGTTGATTCAGCTCAACCTTTTTCCGGCCTTGAGGTGTAGAACTACATTGACCGCTGGAGCTCATACGCCCGGCAACGCGCCCCGACTACCCGCCCCTCCTCCTGGAGCTTTGCCATGCTGGCAGTCACGCTGATCAATATGCTGGTGGTCATCATTGCCGTCGTGATCCACTACGAGTGCCTGCTGCGACTGAACGATTGGCTGCCGCGACTCAAACTCTGGAGCCGCTTCAGAATTGTCGTCGGGGTCTTCGGCGCTCTGCTGGCCCACGCAACAGAGGTCTGGTGCTTCGCGTTGGTCTACTACCTCATGGTGCACGCCGGTCGATGGGGCCGTTTGACGGGCAACTTCGACGGTTCACTGATGGACTGCGTGTACTTTTCCTTCACCACGTACACGACGATCGGCTTTGGCGATATTTCACCGGTGGGCGACATCAAGTATCTGACCGGGCTGCAAGCGCTGACCGGGCTGGTACTCATCACCTGGACTGCCTCCTTTCTGTTTCTGGAAATGCAGAAATACTGGAAACGCAAATAGTCGCTATCGCGTTCGAGCCAAGCGTTGCCATCAACCGTTGTACCTATGGGATCTAGACCGCCAAAACGCAGCAGGGCACCTGATACAGGATATGCTCGGTGGTGCTGCCCAGGAGCTTGTCCAAACCATGGGACTGGACTCTGCCCATCACGATCACATCCACGTTGTGTTCATCAGCAAATTCACTCAACACCTTGACCGGATGCCCGTCGATGAAGTGTCGACGATCCGAGGGCACACCGAACTGCCCTGCCAACCGAAGAAAGGACTTTTCCAGGTCCCTGCGAAGTTCTTTCGTCAGGTCAGCGAGCGTGAGGCCATCCATGTCCGCCAGGAAAACAGCCGAGATATCGCAGGCGTAGAGCAAATGCAGTTCGGCGTTGCACTGCATGGCAAGGCTGCACGCCTGCTTGATGATTCGGTCATTGAGTTCGTCGTCGGCGGACTCGACATCCGATACTTCGACGGCCGCGACAATCTTACGGGGTAAGCCCAAGCCACTGCCGCCCACCAGATAAACCGGTACCGGACAGTGACGTAACAAATGCCAGTCCAACGGGGTGAACAAGGCCCGCTTGAGCACTGAGGCATGGTCAATTTCCTTGATCAACAAGTCGGGCTGCATCTGCGTGACGTCATCGATGATGTCTTGCTTGATGTCCTGCGCCCACGTCACCTGCGTGGTTACCTCAATTCCCCGGCCACGCAAGTTCTGCGCCTGAGCCTCAAGCCAGCTGCGATGGTCCTGCAGGTATTGCTCGCGTGCCAGTGTTCGATCGCCCTTCTCAAGCAGCGATAACCTTTTGAGCGAGGGGATCAGCGCCGCAATATGTAAACTCGCGCCGCTGGCCTTGGCCAGTGAGGCTGCATGATTCAAGGCTGGGGAATGACGCAGCAGCGGATTGATGATCAGTAACAGACGTTGATACTGGCTCACGATCAATCTCCAAGTGAGGGGGAAACTCGACGCAAACCGCTCATGGCCAGGCGTCAGCGATTGGCCCGGACCGCCAGAATGCTGCCGGGCACCGAGTACAGCGCGCGCTCTGTGTTGCTACCGATCAACCGCTCGACACCCGTGCGGTGCACCGTGCCCATGACCACGACATCGGCCAGGTACTGCTGGACAAACTCACTGATCACCGGCACCGGCAGGCCCATGACGAAATGCCGGCGCTCGGGTGGCACGCCATAACGTTGTGCCAATGTAATAAACGCCTGGTGCAAGGATTGGCGCAGTTCATCGATCACGTCCACGCCCCAACCGCCCCCGGCCAGTGGTGCGTCGCTGTTGAACGCGGGCGATAAGTCATAGGCGTACAGCAGGTGTAACGGCGCATCGCATTGCAGGGCCAGGGCGTTCGCCGTCTGAATGATGGTGTCGTTCAGTCCGCTGATGTGTGTCGAGGGGTCGAACGGGTCCACTGCCGCGACAATTCGGTGAGGCAAGCTGTAGCGGACCTGGTTGACCAGGTGCACCGGGATCGGGCACTCACGCAACAAGTGACAATCAAGTGGGGTAATGAACACCCGCTTGAGCACGGGTTCGAGGGTGACATCCTTGATCAACAGATCGGGCTTGAGATCCTCGACGGTCTTCAGAATGTCCAGCAGCGGATGGGTCGTGAAGACGGTCTTGACCGTTGCCTGCAGCCCCAGGTCGCTGAGGCGGTCCAGTTCTTCGGCCTCCCAGCGACGGTGGCGACGCAAGTAACGCTGCTGCGCGGCATCGTCGACTTGTTCTTCCCAATAATGAACCACCGGCGCAGGTTCGACGAAGGCTCGCACCTCCAGTACGGCGCCGGCCTCCATGGCCAACGCGACGGCGCGCAGCTGTGCTGGCGACTGGTGCAGAGTTTGATCAGCGATCAAGAGAAAACGTTGATATTTACCCATCACACACCTCCGGTCATCGCCGGCCATCGAGTGTCGGCAGGGTTCAAGACTGCGCGCCTTCATCGGGCGCCGTTTGATTTACATCAAGCACAGGCCAACCCGTGCCGTCGTCCCGGTTGTCTGATCCAGATCAGATCCAGGCGTGGGCAAGGGTGTAGAACAGCAGTCACACGCGGCAGTTGTGTCGCGCTCCCGACTTGCCAACCGCACTGGAGGAGTACTCCCATGCTTAACGTCAAAGAGCACAATGATCGGGCTGCGGCGGCTTACACCGCGGTCACTGGGCAACACTGGATTGAAGCGCTCACGGATGGGCGCCACGTGCTGATCCGGCCACTGGCGCCAAAGGACCGCGACCGTGAATACGCGTTCATCAAGCGGCTGTCCCCCGAATCCCGGCACATGCGCTTTCTCGCGCAGGTCAATGAGCCCGGCGCTGCGATGCTCAATCAGTTGATGGACACGGACAACAAGCAGCGTATGGCCTATATCGCGCTGGTCCATGAAAACGGGCAACTGATCGAGATCGGCGTCAGCCGTTACGCGGCCACCCGCGAGCATGAGTGTGAATGCGCCGTGACGGTTGCCGATGAATGGACCCACCTGGGGCTGGGCACCTTACTGATGGAGCATCTGATCAAGGCCGCCCGCAAGAATGGCTTTCACCAGATGTACTCGGTGGACGCCTCCAGCAATGCGCCAATGCGCGACCTGGCCAAGGCGCTGGGTTTCGAGACGCACAATGACCCTGACGACAGCCGTCAGGTCATTCACCGGCTTTACCTGTAAAAAATCGCCCCGCGATGTTCCGGCCAACGGTTCATCGCGGGGTGATCCATCCCTCAGGATTGCAGCATTTTTCCCGGTTTGATCGCGAGCACACTGCACGGCGCCCGATGCAGAAGTTGCTCGGCCGTGGTGCCCAGTAGTTTGCTCAAGCCCTTGTGCTGCACCGTGCCCATGACAATGACATCGGTGTCGTGCTCACCGACAAATGCACAAATGCTCGGCACGGGGGCTCCCTCTACGAAGTGCCTGCACTGCGGTGGCACGCCGTGGCGTTCAGCAATGGCCGAAAACGCTTCATGCTGGGCCTTTCCCAGCATTTCATAGAGCCCGGTGGCCAACGGCAATGCACCAAAGCCCATGTCCTGGGCGTACACAGCCGTCCAGTCATAGACATGCAGCAGTTCGAGATTGGCTTCACAGATGGCGGCCAGTTTGGCGGCTGCATCGATAATCTGGTCGTTGAACACCGTGTCCTGCTCCTCGTCGCGCAGCACATCAATGATGGCCACTACGTTGCGCGGCCGGGCATTCAATGGCGTAGTCACCAGGTGCACCGGCACAGGACAGTCACGCAGCAACTGCCAATCCAGCGGTGTGAAAAATACCCGCTTGAACGCCGACTCTTCCTGGGCATCCTTGATGATCAGTGCCAGCGGCATTTCATTGATGAAGTTGAGGATTTCCTCGTAGGGATGCTGAACCCACACCACCTCGCTGGTCGCCTCCACGCCATGCTTGCTCATTAATGCGGCCTGATCGGCGAGCCATTGGCGATGGGTTTGCAGGTAGCCATCCCGCGCCAGGGCGAATTGCTCTGGGGCGAACAATCCCGACACCGCCAGGGCCTGTGAATAGTCGAACGCCACGATGTGCACGGGCATTTGCATCGCCAGCGCCAACGCCGCGGCCCGGTCGAAGGCCGGGGTGCGCGTCATGGCTGGAGGGGCGATCAAGAGTAAACGTTGAGTCTGCGACATGGGGCACCTCGGCACGCGGCCATTTCAATCCAGTAATAGAGTTACAGATTGATCGCTGCCAGCGTTGGGCATTTGATTTTTGTCAGTGACGTGCGCGATGTCCGTCAGGAAATCCACAAGCCTGCCCACATCGCCAGTGTCAGCAACACTTGGCCCGGTATCACATGAGCGGCGAAGCCTCGCCCGCCGCTGACCCACGCCACCACGCATTTGCTGATGGAGTTGCTGCTGATCGCAATCAGCACGGGAACGGCAACGGCATCGAAGGATAACTGGCCGGACTTGGCCAGCGTGGCGATCGAGGCCGTGGAGGCATGCGCATCGGCAAAACCGCTGAAGGTGGCGGTCAGCATCACGCCTACCTGGCCGAAATAGCTGAGCATCATGGAGGACACAAAGGCGATGCCGGTCATGGTCAAGGTGACAATCAGGGCCAGTTTGAGATTGAACGCCCCCCCGACCTTGATCGGCTGGCTGGCACCGGACGCCGGCTTGGGGAAGATCAGGCACAAGCCATACAGGACTGTTGCGCCAGCGCCGCCGGTCAGGGGGCCCCACATATGGCGCAGCAGGCCGGGGTCGACCGCCCCCAGAATCAGGCCGACCTGAGTGACGGTGGCGATATTGGACAGGATCGCGGCGGCGCTCAGAACCTTCATGTTTTCCGGTTGCCGGGCGACAAGATGGCCCATGGCGGCGATCGTCACGATGCTGGAGGCAAATCCGGAGGCAATGGCGCTGATTGCATAGCCATAACGGGTTCCCAGGGTTCGAACGGCGATGTGCCCAACCGCTCCCACCGCCATGAGCAATACAGTCAGGCTGCAAATAGTGCGCAGATTGATCGCAGCATAGGGACCGATGAAACGGTCAGGCGCCAACGGCAGCACAACCAATGCAGCCGTCAGGAGGATGAGGCCGTCGCCCAGCTCCGCATCCGTCAATTGGCTGCGGGCAAAGTGGTGAAGCTTCTCTCGATACGTCAGCAGTCCGGCCAGCACCACGCCGATAGCGATCGCCAGCTCCGGGCTCCTGCCGCACAACGCTCCCAGCACCAGCACCGTCAACAACGCCACTTCGCTGGTCACGCCGGGGTCGTCGCTCAGGCTTCGCCAGTAAGCCACTGTGACGAGTAGTCCCAGGGTGATGGCCACGATGCCTACCAGCAAGCCGCCCCCGACTTGCATCGCCCCATACCCCAGCAACGCCGTAATGGCGAATGTCCGCAACCCCGCACAGGCGCGGGTCTCGCCCTGCCCCTTGTGCCGTTCGCGTTCAAGACCGATGAGCATGCCAATCCCCAGCGCAGCAGCTGCACCGGTCAGCCCAACGGCCCCGTTCATTGGGTTGTCATCTGGCTGAGCGGCGCCCGGCACTGGACCACATCGTTACTCCACGGGGTCGGCACAAACGCGCTTGCCCTTGGTGACGTAAGCCGTTTGCCGGCCGGGCTTGCGTGGTGTGTCATGTGCCAGGCCCGCGCTACTTGGCCAGACATGGGGCGCCGCGATGCGGGCCTTGAGCAGGCCAACAAATGCCTGTGCTTCCCCCCGGCTGTTGAAGTTCACTTTAAAGTCATCCATGCACACGACCCAGCAATGGCTTGCCCGTTGCTCCTCGATATCAATGATCATAGCGACCTCCGTATTACGTCGAGAATCAGCGCGCATAGCCTCACGGCGTAATCGCGACCTTCATCACACCGTCCCGTTGGTGAGCAAACAATTCATAGGCCGCTTCAATATCATCGAGTTTGAAGCGGTGGGTCACCAGCGGCGACAGGTCCACACCACCGCTCTGCACCACCGCCATCAAGCGGCGCATGCGCTCCTTCCCGCCCGGGCACAGGGTCGTGACAATGCTGTAATCGCCCAACCCGGCAGCAAAGGCGTCCAGGGGAATACGCAGATCGCTGGAGTAGACGCCCAGGCTCGAGAGCCGTCCCCCCGGACGCAGCACCCGCAACGCCGATTCGAACGTGCCCTGGGTACCCAGGGCCTCGATGGCAACATCGACACCCCGGCCATCGGTCAGGGCCATGATCTGCTCGACCACGTTGCCGTCCTTGAAATTGACGACATGGGTCGCACCCAATTGTCGTGCAACGCTCATGCGCTCGGCCACGGCATCTACGCCGATGATCGTCGTCGCGCCTTTGAGCCGTGCACCGGCGACCGCGCACAGTCCGATGGGGCCCAGGGCAAACACCGCAACGGTATCGCCAATGTTCACCTCACCCCGCTCAGCCCCGGAAAATCCGGTGGACATGATGTCCGGGCACATCAGCACCTGCTCGTCACTGAGCCCGTCGGGAATGGGGCATAAATTGGCAAGTGCGTCCGGGACCAGCACGTACTCGGCCTGGCAGCCGTCGATGGTGTTGCCGAACTTCCAGCCGCCGATAGCCCGAAAGCCATGGCGGGTGTCCGGCCCGTCCTGGGAACCGCAGCCACACAGGCAGGCGTAACTTTGGCCGCTGGGCGTGATGGCGCCGGCGATCACCCGTTGTCCTTCGACAAACCCGCGCACCTGTGAGCCCAGCCGCTCGATGACGCCAACCGGTTCATGGCCCACGGTCAACCCTTTGGCCACCGGGTACTCGCCACGCAGGATGTGCACATCGGTGCCGCAAATGGTCGTGGTGGTGATACGCACCAATGCGTCCAGCGGACCGACCTCAGGGACGGGCTTGTCTTCCAGCACGATCCGGTTCTTTTCAACGAAAACCGCCGCTCTCATGGTTGCCACGGGGATGCCTCCTTAACGTATGAGCCAACGTTCTGCACGAGCCCAAAGACTGCGCCGGGGCGCCACGCGAAAGATTGATAATGGTCAACAATTTCGACACTGGACCAGGCCCGGACAACCGTGCGTCGGGCAACACCCTCCTTTGCCCTCCCTTTGACAAAGATCAAACCCGCTACCCTGAACAGCGGCAGGCTAAGGGCAAGACTGCACGGCCCCAAAACACCGCAACCATTGGGGCGAGCGATTGCACGATCACCTCACCGGAGAGTTGTCATGACTGATCAATCACGTTTCATGCTGGTCGTCTCGCCGCTGATGGAGCACAGCCCCGCCTTCGACCGGGCCGCTGCCTTGGCCAAAGCTGCGGGCGCCGCCCTGCATATCGTGGCGTTCGATTACCTTGAAGGGCTGGCAACCGCCAGCTTGGTCAACGAGCAGGCGATGGAGCAGATGCGACTGGGCTATGTCGAGCGGCACCGTCAGTGGCTCGAAGACCAGGCGCGTCCCTTGCGCAAGATCGGTGTGCAGGTGACCACGGAAGTCGTCTGGGTAGAGAGGCCGCTGCAGGAGATCCTCATTCACCTCAAAGAGCAGCCGATGAGCGTATTGATCAAGGCCCTGGAGCACGAGTCGCTGCTGTCACGCCTGATGTTTACGCCACTGGATATCCATCTGCTGCGCGAATGCCCGGTGCCCCTGCATTTCGTCAGTCAGTTGCACAATGTCTTGCCGCGCAGGATCGTCGCCGCCGTCGATCCGTTTCATTCCGATGACCAATACAAGGGCCTGAACGACCGGATTCTGCGTGAGGCCTCCAAACTGGCGAGCACCTGTGATGCAGAGCTGGACGTGATCTACGCCCATGACCTTTCCGGCATCAGCGCGGACGAATTCGGCTTCAGCAATGGCTCGGCGTTTTTCTCCTCGGCAAAAGCCAAGGTCCTGTTCGACGCGCAGGCGGATGCATTTCGCGACCTTGCCGAGCGCAACGGGATCGCGCCAGAGCGCCAGCACATGATCATGGGCAATCCTGCCAAGGTGCTTTCCAGCTATGCGGACGCCTATAACATCGATGTGATTGTCATGGGTCGTGTGGGTCACCGCGGCATGGGCCGGTTGATCGGCAGCACGGTGGAGCATCTGCTGTACAAGATGCCCTGCAGCGTGTGGGTGGTGTCTCCAGAAAACATCTGACGGTCGATGGCTCCCGCCGCACTCATCCGCGCTTGCTTCAGATTTCCAGCCACGTGGGTGACAATGCCACCCACGTGGCTGCCATGAGCCGCATTGCTCAGCGCGGCATTGGCCGTGACCCAACCCCTGTCTGAACCTGTGTGCCGGAGAAGCTTCGTGAATATCGATTGGCTCAATTTCACTCCCTGGTCATCCCTTGCCGGTGGCGCATTGATTGGCCTGGCGGCCAGTCTGTTCGTCGTTGCCAACGGGCGCATCGCAGGCATCAGCGGCCTGATGGGCAGTCTGTTACAGCGCCGCAGCGAAGGGGCAATCGAGAAAGCGCTGTTTCTCCTAGGCCTGCTCATCGCGCCGCTGGTATGGGGACTGTTTGCTACCCTGCCCAAAATTGAGTTCCAGAGTGGCTGGCTCGGACTCACGGTTGCGGGCTTACTGGTGGGCATCGGCACCCGTTACGGCTCGGGTTGCACCAGTGGGCATGGGGTGTGCGGCATATCGCGCCTTTCGCCGCGATCGATGGTCGCCACGGCGTGCTTCATGTTCAGTGGTTTCGCCACGGTGTTCGTCTTGCGTCATCTGCTGGGGGGCTGAACATGATCAAGCTGAGTGCGTTCATTTCTGGCCTGCTGTTCGGCCTGGGTCTGCTTCTGGCAGGCATGGCCAACCCGACAAAAGTGTTGGCTTTCCTGGATGTGGCCGGTGCCTGGGACCCTTCCTTGGCGTTGGTCATGGTCGCCGCCATTGGCGTAGCCGTTGGCCCGCTCACCTGGGCGCGGCAACAATCCAGCTCGCTGCTGGGAAGGCCAATGCAGCTACCGAGCAAACGTGAGCTGGACCCGCGTTTGGTGGGCGGCAGCCTGTTGTTCGGCATCGGCTGGGGGATAGCGGGCATCTGTCCTGGCCCCGCAGTGGCCATTGTGTTCACCGGACATTGGCAAGTGATTGTGTTCATGTTGGCCATGCTGGCCGGCATGTTGTTGTTTACTGCGCTGGAGACTCGGCGAAACCATTGAAAGGCAGAGCGCCGGGAAAACGAACACGCGGTGGTGGGTGGCACCTGCGAATGGCGGCAATCACTTCAGTATCTGATGTATGTCAAAGGCGCTTGCGACGGCTCTGCTATTTGTTCAAGGGTCATGCTGAGGCTTTCAATTTTGGCAACTCGGCATTTGCTTCAGCTCACCCCTACCCAGGCAGCCTGACATGAAAAACAGCAGATTGGCCGTGCTCTTCCTCACCGCTTCGTTAGTCCCCTTGTGGGCATTGGCAGCAGAGCCATCCCAAGTGACGCAGGCGCAACAACAGGCCCCGAATGTGGCCGAGTTCGATAAGCAGATGGTTCAGGCGCAAGACATCTTCAAGAAGATGCAGGCTCAGATGGAGCAAATTCAGCAAACCCAGGATCCCCAACAGCGCCAGAAGCTCCTTCAGGAGCATTGGAACACCATGCAAAATGGAATGAGCATGATGAACGGTATGTGGGGGCCGGGAATGATGGGCAAAGGGCACATGATGGGAGGTAGCCACATGATGGGGTGGCAGGACTACTCGAACATGACCCCGGAGCAGAAGAATCAACACCAGTACATGATGGACAGGTACACGGGGATGCAACAGATGATGATGGACAACATGATGCGCCATCAACACTTCATGCAGGGGCCGCCACCGGCCAAGCCTGGGCAGTAGGCCAGCGCCGAGTCTGACCCGACGGGAAAGCCGCTCACGTAACGCCGTCGAGAACGCGGCAACCCGTTTCAATGCGTGCTGGGAATATGGGCAAGCGAGGGCCGGAACAGGCCCTCGCTGTTTGCAGTCACACTCAGCGCTTGAGTTTGCGCTTGTTGCGGTATTGGTCGATGACCACCGCGACCACGATGATCAAGCCTTTGATGATGTCCTGAATGTAGGCATCGACTCCGACGAAGGTGAATCCGCTGGCCATCACCCCAAGGATCAGTGCGCCGATGACGGTGCCGGTGATGCGCCCCACCCCGCCCGCCAGGCTCGTGCCGCCGATGACCGCGGCGGCAATCGCATCCAGTTCATAGGACATGCCCATCCCGGCCTGCCCGGTGGCGGCACGAGCCGAAGCGACCACACCCGCCAGTCCCGCCAGCAACCCGGCGATGCTGTAGACGATGACCAGATGGCGTTTGACGTTGATACCGGACGTGCGCGCCGCCTGCATGTTGCCGCCGATGGCGTAGGTGTATTTACCGTACTTGGTGTAGCGCAGTGCGATGTGAAAGATCACCGCCACCACCAGAAAAATGATCACCGGCATCGCACCGTGACCAATGGCCGTGTAGGAGTCCGATAGCATGCTCACCGGCTGGCCTTCGGTGTAGTAACGCGCCAGGCCACGGGCCGAGACCATCATGCCCAAGGTGGCAATGAACGGTGGTATCCCGGTGATCGCAATGATGCTGCCGTTGATTGCCCCCGCCAACAGCCCGACACCGAGCCCGACAATCACTGGAATCCATACCGGCAAGTCCGTCAGTGACGGGAATACCGCCCGTGCGAAGTCCGAGGTCTGCGCCAGGCTGGCGGCGATCATCGCCGACAATGCCAGCACTGAGCCTGATGAGAGGTCAATGCCGGTGGTGATGATGACCTGGGTCACGCCAATGGCCAGCAGGCCTATGATCGACACTTGCAGGATCATCAGCACCAGGCGTTGGGAGTTCATCAGGAAGCTCTGGTCGCGCACGATCCAGCCGAACACCTCGAACACCAGGCCGATGCCGATCAGCACCAGGAAGATGCTCAGTTCAGTCGGAAAGCGTCGGCGACTCTTGACCGGTACCGTTGCTGGTTTGTTTTCCAGTATCGCATTCATAACCACTCACCCTTCTATCGCATCGTCGACGCTGGCCGAGCCAGCGCCGGCCCATTAGTGAACCGCGGACATGCCCGAGGCCAGTTGCATCACTCGCTCCTGAGTCGCTTCGCTGCGGTCGAGAGTGCCAATCAGGTCGCCTTCGTGCATGACCATGACCCGATCGCTCATGCCGAGCACTTCCGGCAGTTCCGAGGAAATCATGATCACCGCCATGCCTTCGCTGGCGAGGTAGGAGATAAGCCGGTAAATCTCGGCCTTGGCGCCGACATCGATGCCGCGGGTCGGCTCGTCGAGAATCAGGACTCGTGGATTGGTCATCAGCCAGCGCGCCAGCAAGGCCTTCTGCTGATTACCGCCGGACAAGGTGTCGATGCATTGCTCAAGCGACGGCGTTTTCACCCGCAGCTTCTTGCACATGTCTTCGCACAGGGCGCGCAGGGCTTTTTGCTGGATGAAACCGCGACCGGCGAAGTGCGGCAGCACCGCCATTTCCATGTTTTCCAGGACTGACAGGCACGGGAACAGGCCGCTGAGCTTGCGATCCTCGGTCAACAGGGCAAAGCCATTCTCGATGGCCATGTGCGGATCGGTAATGCGCACCACTTCACCGTCAAGGCGAATCTCGCCACCGTCGCTGGGGGTGATGCCAAAGATCGCCTCGGCAACGTTGGTCCGCCCCGAGCCCATCAACCCGGCAATGCCGAGGATCTCGCCGGCATGCAGATCGAAGGACACCTCCTTGAAGATGCCATCGAGCTTGAGGTCGCGCACCGACAACAACAGATTGCCAATCGGCTTTTCACGCACCGGGAACAGCTGGCTCAGTTCACGCCCGACCATCATCGAAATCAGGCTGTCGCCGTCCATGCTGTCGGCCCGTTGCAGGCCGATGTAGGCGCCGTCGCGGAACACGGCCACTTCGTCGGCGATGCTGAACACTTCATTCATTTTGTGGGTGATATAGATGATGCCTTTGCCCTGGCTCTTGAGGTCGGCAATGATCGAAAACAGGTGGGCGACTTCCTTGTCGGTGATGGCCGAAGTCGGTTCGTCCATGATCAGGATGTCGGAGTCGTAGGACACCGCCTTGGCGATCTCGACCATCTGCCGTTCGGCGATGCTCAGGTTGCCGACCTGTTCTTCCGGATCAAGGTTGATGCGCAGGCGCTCCAGCAGCTTCGCCGTGCAACGGTGCATTTCCCGGTGGTCGATCATGTGGAAACCGTTGAGCTGCTCACGGCCGATCCAGATGTTCTCGGCGATGCTCATGTGCGGCATCAGGTTGAGCTCCTGATGGATCATCGCGATCCCGGCCTGCAGCGCTGCCAGGGGCGTTTCGAAGACCACCGGCTTGCCCCGCAGGCGCAGTTCGCCGGCGTCTGGCTGGTAGATGCCGGCGATGATTTTCATCAAGGTGGATTTGCCCGCGCCGTTCTCGCCCATCAGGGCCAACACGGAACCGGGGCGTACCCGCAACTGGACGTCGGACAAGGCCACCACCCCGGGGAAACCCTTGCTGACGTTGACGATCTCCAACAGGTACGGCTCATCGACAGGTATTGCGGTTGGCTGGACACCCGGCAACGGGGTGCTCTTAGCAGTCGCTGAAGCGAACATGATCAGGTACTCCATCAGCAAGGTCGCGGTTGCCACCTTGCGTGTTTATTGTTGTTATTGAGCGGACGGACTATTTGAACTGGTCAACGTTCTGCAGGGTGATCAAGCGATACGGCACCCATACGGCAGGCTCTACCGGCTCGTTTTTGGCCATTTTCACGGCTGTCTCGATCGAACCGTCTGCCTGCCCCTTGGCGTCCTGAAACACCGACACGACCAGAGAGCCTTTCTTCACGGCGTTCAAACCGTCAGGCGTACCGTCGACCCCGGCGATCAGGATGCTGCCTTTTTCGACTCCGGCCTGCTGCAGGGCCATCGCGGCACCGATGGCCATCTCGTCATTGTTGGAGACGACCGCGTCGAACTTGCGGCCCTGGGTCAGCCAGTCGTTGACCAGGGTCATGCCCTTGTCCCGCAACCAGATGCCGGTTTGCTCTTGCTCGATCTTGATGTTCGGGTACTTGGCCAGCACCTCTTTGACACCCTTGGTACGGTTGGTGGTGGAGTTGTTCGCCAGGTCGCCCAGCAGGATCACGATGTCACCCTTGCCGCCCATTCTGTCGGCCAGGTATTGCATCTGCATCTGACCGGCCTCCATATCGTTGGAGGCGACAGTGACCACGCCTTTGGGCAGGTTCAGGTCATCGGGACGCCGATTGACGTACACCAGCGGAATGCCGGCCTTGACCGCCGCTTCGGTGATTTTTTTGGTGGCGGCGGTATCCACGGGGTTGACCACAATGGCGTCGACTTTCTGACTGATGAAGCTTTCTACCTGGCTCAACTGCCGGACCACGTCGCTGCGTGCGTCTTCGAACTGCAGCTTGACGCCATCGGGATAGGACTTGGCTTTGGTGTCCATGGATTCACGCAGATAGGTCAGCCAGGTGTCATCGAACTGCGACATGCTGACACCGATCTTCATGTCAGCGAGGGCAGCGCCACTGGCGAACATCAGTGACAAGGCAAGTGAGGCGAAACGGATCTTGGTCTTCATGAAAGGTCTTTCTCCACATTCTTGTTGGTTTTATGGATAAGGCGTGACGATTTCAGTAAGCGGGCAAGCGGGAAAAGTGTTGGAGCCGGGTGCGAGGCAGTTCGCTGGAAATGACTTTATTGGAAAATATTTTCCATATCAACTCATTTTAGAATTTTATTCTAATTTTGTTCAGCGACGCTCGAAGGGGCTCAATTGCACCACCTGATGGCGCTCGAAACTCAGCCGCGCAGCGTCTAGCACACGGGTGGTCGCCAGTGCATCGCGGGCGTCCACAGGCAGTGGGCCACCGCCCTGCAATGCGGCTTGCAGTTGTAAATAGAACTGATTCCAGCAACCTCGTTCGGAGGGAACCCTTTCGCGCACTTCGCCCTGTTCGAACCAGCCCCAGCGGCGATGCTCTTCGACGCCCCAGCGCTCGCCTTCGGATTTGGGCGTGAGCCCGGCAAGGGCCGACGCCTCCTGCCCATCCAGACCGTCGACGCTGTAGCAGCCCTGAGTGCCGGTCACGCGAAAGCGCGGGCCGGGGGTGTTTTGCAAGCAACTGCCGCCCAGGTGCGAGATCACACCGCTAGCGTGAGTCAGGGACATAAAGAAGCCGTTATCGAACGTCTGGTCTTTCTCCAGATAATCCAGCTCGGCATAAACCTGGGAGACCGGGCCAAACAGCAGCAGTGCCTGATCCACCAGATGACTGCCCAGATCACGCAGGAAACCGCCACCACTGCCGTTGTTCACCGACTGCGGCGAGTAACGTTCGATCCGCGATTCAAAACGGCTGACCTGGCCCAGCGCACCGGACTCAATGAGTTTGCGCACGGTCAGAAAGTCCGAGTCCCAGCGCCGGTTCTGGTAGACGCTCAGTTGCACGCCCTGACGCTCGGCCATGGTGATCAGGGTTTGCGCTTGTTGCGCATCAGCGGCGAACGGCTTGTCGCTGACCACCGCCACGTTGTGTTCGATGGCGTCGAGTACCAGCGCCGGGCGGCCTTTGAGCGGTGTCGACACGACCAGCACATCGACCCCGATTTCGACCAGTTGACCGATGTTGTCGAAGGCCGGCACGCCGGGGTGTTCTGCCCCCAGCAAGCGGCGCCGTTCCGTTGAACGGGTCACCACACCGACGAAGGTGGCACCCGGCAAACTGCTGATCAGTGGAGCATGGAAAAACCGGCCGCCATGGCCGTATCCGACAAGTCCGATGCGCATGATTGTGTTTTCCTTATGGAGCGCGGCCCCTGTGGGGGCGAGCTTGTTCCGGGCAGCGTTGCGACGATGACGACAGCACCTTCGAAAACGGGGTGACTGTTGGATCGCAACCGCGAGCCAGCTCGCTCTCACAGGGGAACATTGTTAGTCGTAGAAAGACGGGCGCTCTGGCAGGCCGACTTTTACGATCTGCCCGCTGCTCTGCGCCTCGATGCACGCATCCGCCGCCACCGCCGCCGCAAAGCCATCCCACGCCGAAGGACCGCCAACCTGCCCGGCCCGTACGCCATCGATGAACGCCTGCAACTCGACGTCATACGCGGCGATGAACCGGTCCTTCCAGTCCATCAGAATCGCATTGGACAGTTTCGCCCCGCTGCGCAATTGAACCTGCGACGGTTCCGGCAGTTTGGCGATGCCGGTCTCCCCCACCACTTCGCACTGGATGTCGTAGCCGTACTGGCAGTTGACGAACACTTCCACATCGATGCGCGTGCCCTTGGCGGTTTCCAGCAGCACGATCTGCGGGTCTTTCAAATGAGCGTGGGCCTTGCTGGTCTTGCGAGGGAATACCACCTGTACCGACACGTAGTCGTCATCGAGCAACCAGCGCAGCACATCCAGCTCATGGATCAGGGTGTCGGTGATTGCCATGTCGGTCTTGTAGTTCTCGCCCACGGTCGGGTTGCGGTGGGCGCAATGCAACATCAACGGCTCGCCGATCTGGCCGCTGTCGATCACCGATTTCAGCGCCCGATACCCCTCGTCGTACGGCCGCATGAAACCGACCTGTACCAGCCGCTTGCCGTGCGCCACTTCCGCCTCGACGATCTTGCGGCAGCCTTCGGCAGTGACGGCCAGCGGTTTCTCACAGAACACCGGCTTGCCGGCGGCAATCGCGGCCAGCACGAACGCTTCGTGGCTCGGCCCCCAGGAGGTCACGAGGATCGCCTCGACGTCTGGCGCCTCGATCAGGGCGTGACCGTCGGGATAAACCTCGGCGGTCAGCTTGAGGTCGGAAACGACCTTGGCCGCTTGTTGCAGGTTGATGTCGGTGACCGCCACAACCTGGCTATTGAGCAAGGTCTGACTGCAACGCCGGATGTGGTCCTGGCCGATGGCCCCGGTGCCGATGACGCCAAGCTTCAAAGACATATAAAACTCCTGTTTGTTCGTTTCAGGGCAATCAGTATTGACGGGCCTTGGCCAGTCGTTCGTTGAGGGTCTTGGCCACCGTATCGGTGCGGGCGCTGGTGGAAATCTGCGCCACGCCGACCCGCCACCACGACAGGTAGCCGTGAATCATGGTCTTGGGCAAAACCTTGATGTCGATCAGTGTCGAAACCGTCTGCAAGCGCGCATCCGCCAGTGCGGCTTTCAGCGCTTCAACACTGGTCACTGTGTACGTCTTGCAGCCATAGGCCGCCGCGCTCATGGCGAAATCCACCGGCACAAAGCCGCCATCGAGCTTGCCGGTTTGCGGGTCGCGGAAGCGGAACTCAGTGCCGAAGCTGTCCATGCCGTTGCCCATCTGCAAGTTGTTGATGCAGCCGAAGGTCATGTTGTCCAGCAGCACCACGTTGATCTTGCGCCGCTCCTGAATCGAGGTCGCCAGTTCCGAGTGCAGCATCATGTAGGAGCCGTCGCCCACCAGCGCGTAGACCTCACGATCTGGCTCGGCAAGTTTCACACCCAACGCAGCATTCACCTCGTACCCCATGCAGGAATAGCCGTACTCGACGTGGTAAGTGTTCACGCCCTTGCTGCGCCAACTGCGCTGCAAGTCGCCAGGCAGGCTACCGGCGGCGGCCACAATCACGGCGTCGTCCGCCAGGGTTTCGTTGAGCACGCCGAGCACACGGCTCTGGGTCAGGCAGGAGCCGGTCAGCTCGATGAATTCGCGCAGCACCGCCGGGTCCATGTGGTCGTTGATTTCCGGGACGAAATCCTTGGCCTGGAATTCCACCTGATAGAGGCGATCGACTTCCTCATCCAGTTGCGCCTTGGCCTGACGGGGTTGATCGCCCCAACTCGAGCGATAGTCACCCAGCGCTTGGGCCAACGCCGACAAACCGGTTCTGGCATCCGCCAGCAATTGCACGCCGTCGAGTTTCAGGGCGTCGCAGGGGCTGATATTGAGGTTGAGAAATTGCACCTGCGGGTGCTGGAACAATGACTTGGACGCGGTGGTGAAGTCGCTGTAACGGGTGCCAATGCCGATGATCAGGTCCGCGTCCCTGGCCAGCAGGTTCGCCGCCAGGCAACCGGTTTCCCCGATGCCACCGACGTTCAGCGGATGGCTGGACACCACCGCGCTCTTGCCGGCCTGGGTTTCGGCGAAAGGAATGTCAAAGCGCTCGGCAAATGCCTGCAATGCGGCGTTGGCACCGGAATAACGAACCCCGCCACCGCAAATGATCAACGGTTTACGCTTGCCTTTGAACAACGCCAGTGCATCGCCGAGCATGGCTTCGGTGGCTGGACGACGCTCGATGCGGTGCACGCGTTTTTGCAGGAAATAATCGGGATAATCGTATGCCTCGGCCTGCACGTCTTGCGGCAAGGCGAGGGTCACGGCGCCGGTTTGCGCAGGATCTGTGAGCACACGCATCGCGTGGATTGCTGCGGTCATCAACTGCTCGGGACGGTTGATGCGATCCCAGTATTTACTGACCGCCTTGAACGCGTCGTTGGTGCTGATGCTCAGGTCATGGAACTGCTCGATCTGTTGCAGCACCGGGTCCGGTTGACGGCAGGCGTAGACATCGCCGGGCAACAGTAGCAAGGGAATACGGTTGGCTGTCGCGGTGGCGGCCGCGGTCAGCATGTTCGCCGCGCCTGGCCCCACCGACGAGGTGCAAGCGTAGATCTTGCGCCGCAGGTGCTGCTTGGCGAAACCGATCGCGGCGTGGGCCATGCCTTGCTCGTTGCGGCCCTGATGGACGATCAGGTCGCCGCTGTCCTGCTCAAGTGCCTGCCCCAGACCCAGCACATTGCCGTGGCCGAAAATGGTAAAGATCCCGGCGACGAATTTGCTCTGAACGCCATCGACCTCGATGTACTGGTTGTCGAGGAATTTCACCAGGGCCTGGGCCATGGTCAGTCTTGTTGTGGTCATGCTTGCACCTTCCTTTGAAGCTAAATCCGGTGTGCGTTGTGGAATGCGATCAACTGTGGGAGCGGGCAAGCCCGCTCCCACAGGGATCTCCATTAACCTAGGGATTTGTGCAGGTGATCCATGCTCGCGCCGATCGCCTGTTCGATATTCTTCAGCCCATGCACGCAGTCAGCAAAGGGTTCGAACGACAGGTAGCCGCTGTAGCCGCTACTGAGCAACGTGTCGATCTGCGCGGCGTTGCCGAGAGTGTCGCCCTCGCCCACCAACACCCGATGCCCGTCACGAAGGGTGGCCAACGGCGCCTCGGCATCTTCGACGCCGGAGATGTGTACCAGCCCGGTCAGCTCAGGGAAGAACTCGTGCTCGCCGGCCAGGTGATGGTGAAAGGTGTCGTGGACCAACCGGAACACATCCAGCCCGCCGATGGACTTGATCGCCTCCACCGCCGTGCGTTTACGGCGCAGCGAGCACTCTTCGAAACCCAGCGGCTCGATGAAGCCGAGAATGCCGTGATCACGCAGGATCGGCGCCAGCTGACTCAATGCCGTGCGCAGGCCTGAAGCGCGTTCGGCTTCGCTGCGCGGGTCGGCACGGCCGTTCAAGGGACACATGACCAGCCCTTGCGCGCCGCAATCCCGGGCATAGGCTGCGAGCTTCAAGGCTTGCTCACGGCGCTCGTCGTTCCACACATCAAACGGGTACAGCGCGTTGATCGACAGCACGGTGATGCCTTTGGCCGCGCATAACTCACGCACGCGTTCGGGTGCCGTGCCGTCTTCGATCTCGATGCCTTCGAGGTCATTGCGAATCTCGATGGCGTCGGCCTTGAGGGTCACCGCCAGCTCGATGAAATCTGGCAGCGACAAGCGGGGGGCGACCATACGGTTCAAGGCGAAACGCAGGGGCTTGCTCATTATTGTTGTTCTCCGCGCAGTGAACTATTTAGCCGTCGGCATGCTGAATTCGGGGCCCTTGGCGATGCTGTCGGGCCAACGCTGCATCACGCTTTTGTAGCGGCTGTAGAAGCGGATGCCTTCTTCGCCGTAGGCATGGTGGTCGCCGAACAGCGAGCGTTTCCAGCCACCGAACGAATGCCAGGCCATGGGTACCGGAATCGGCACGTTGATGCCGACCATGCCGACCTTGATGCTGCGGGCGAAGGCTCGGGCAACCCCACCGTCGCTGGTGAAACACGACACGCCGTTGCCGAATTCGTGGGCGTTGATCAGGGCCACGGCGCTGGCGAAATCCGGAACCCGCACGATGCCCAGCACCGGACCGAAGATTTCCTGCTGATAGATGCTCATCTCGGTGGTGACGTTATCGAACAGGGTCGCGCCGACAAAGAAGCCATTCTCGGCCCCCGGCACCTTGAAGTTTCGACCGTCGACAATCAGCTGTGCGCCCTGGGCGACACCTTCATCGATGAACCCTTCGACCTTGGCCTTGTGCTCGGCGGTGACCAGTGGCCCCATGTCGGTGTCGCCCTGCAGGCCGTTACCGACCTTGAGTTGATCAATGCGCGGCAGCAGTTTGGCAATCAACTGATCGCCCACATCACCGACCGCCACGGCAATCGAGATCGCCATGCAACGCTCACCGGCCGAGCCGTAAGCCGCACCAATCAAGGCATCCGCCGCTTGGTCCAGGTCCGCATCGGGCATGACGATCATGTGGTTTTTCGCCCCGCCCAGGGCCTGTACGCGCTTGCCGCGAGAGGTGGCTTGCTGGTGGATGTATTGGGCAATCGGCGTCGAGCCGACAAAGGAAATCGCCTCGATGTCCGGGTGCTGCAGCAGGGCGTCGACCGCGGTCTTGTCGCCCTGGACCACGTTGAACACCCCGTCCGGCAAACCCGCTTCGGTCAGCAGGCGAGCCATCAGCAAACTGGCGGACGGATCGCGCTCGGAGGGCTTGAGGATGAAGCAGTTACCGGTGACCAGCGCCAGCGGGATCATCCACAGCGGCACCATCACGGGAAAGTTGAACGGCGTAACCCCGGCGCAAACGCCGAGTGGCTGGCGCAGGTTCCAGTTGTCGATACCGCCGCCGATGTTGTCGCTGAATTCGGTTTTCAACAGGTTCGGCGCACCGCAGGCGTATTCGACGATTTCGATGCCACGGGTGACTTCGCCCTTGGCGTCGGAGAACACCTTGCCGTGTTCGCGGCTGATGATTTCTGCCAGTTCATCGTGATGGCGGTCGAGCAATTCCTTGAACTTGAACATCACCCGCGAACGCCGTAGGGACGATTGCTCGGACCAGGCTGGAAAGGCTTTGAGGGCGGATGCTACAGCCTCGTCTACCGTCTTCTCGCTGGCCAGCCCGACCCGGGCCTGCACGCTGCCGGTCGCCGGGTTAAAGACATTGCTGAACCGCTCACTGCCGCTGTCTTGCACCTGACCGTCTATGTAATGGCCTACAACCTGGGCGTCGCTCATCGTTATTGTTCTCCGTGCAGATAGTGGAATTCAGACGTTGGAATTCAGAGATCCAGCAGCCAGCTGTGCTGCGGATCGTTATGGAACTGCCAGACGCGTTTCGGGCCAGCCATCACGTTCAGGTAATAGGACTCGTAGCCGTACGGCACACTGACCGGGTGATAGCCCTTGGGCACGACCACCAGGTCGCTGTTTTCCACGGCCATGGCCTGGTCGATGCTGCGATCGTCGGTGTACACCCGCTGGAACACGAAGCCCTGGGGCGGGTTGATCTGGTGGTAATAGGTTTCTTCGAGAAAGCTCTGGTGCGGCAGGTCGTCGGTGTCGTGCTTGTGCGGTGGATAGCTCGAGGAATGCCCGGACGGTGTGCGCACTTCGACCACCAGCAGTGAATGGGCGGGCGCGGTGTCCGGCAGGATGTCGCAGACGTAACGGGTGTTGGCGCCCTTGCCGCGCACACTGCGCTTCATCGTGTCTGGTTTGATCAACCGTGGGCCAAGGGCTTCGGTGGTCGAACCAGGCGCAGCGCACACGGCAATTTGCACATCACTGAGGGCGACCACCTGGGCTTGACTGCCAGGCGGCAAGTACGCGGCGAACGGAGACTTGTCTTCGAACACTGACTGCCGATCGCCAATGTTGTCCCAGTCGAACGCGCCCTGCCCCGGCGCTTCGCCCTTGATGCTGACCCGGCCGCTGAGTAGCACCAGGCATAATTCTTTACCACCTGCCGAGACCGGTAGGGTTTCACCCAGGCCCAAGCGATAAGCCGCGAAGCCGACGTATTGCAGCTCGCCGTCGCCCAACTCGACCATGGTGCGGCCGCGGGCGTTGCTTTTGACCAGCAGGCTCATGACGCAACCCTCGCGTCGAGCAACGCCCGCAAGGTGTCGTAGCCTTTTTTCGCGTAGACATAACTCGGCGCCACCGCCGGGTCCTGCTCGGCTTCGACCACCAGCCAGCCGTGGTAATCGGCGGCCAGCAGCACGTCGAGCAATGAGCCGAAGTCGATATCTCCATCGCCGGGCACGGTGAAGGTGCCGTTGATGATGCAGTCCGGGAAGCTCCACAGGTTGTTGCGCGCCAGCTGCACCACCGGTTTGCGCACGTCCTTGAAATGCACATGACAGATACGGTCGATGTGCTTGCGCAGCACCTGCAAGGGTTCGCCGCCGCCCATGTAGCAATGGCCCGAATCGAACAGCAGGCCAACTTCACTGCCGGTCAACGCCATCAGCTTGTCGATGTCCGCCGGGGATTCGACGTAAGCGCCCATGTGGTGGTGATAGGCCAGACGTACGCCCTGGGACAGGGTGAAACGCGCCAGTTCGGTGAGCTTGTCGGCATATTCCTGCCAGGCCTGTTCGGTGTGCAAACGTGGGCGCTCAACCAGCGGAATGCGCTGGCCTTGAATGGAGTCGGCGACTTCACCGTAAACCAGCACCTTGGCGCCGTTCTTCGCCAACAGCTCGAGATGGCTGCCGATGGCGTCGATTTCCTCCGCCACCGAGCGGCGGGCCAGACGGCTGGAGTACCAGCCGGACACCAGCGCCAGGTCGTAGGGCCGCAGCACGTCGCCGACGCCTTTGGCGTCCTTGGGGAATTTGCCGTTGAGTTCGAAACCTTCGTAGCCGATTTCCTTTCCTTCGCTCAGGGCGGTGCTCAACGGCGTCTCGCCACCGAGGGACGGCAGGTCGTCGTTGCTCCAGGAGATCGGGTTGATGCCAATTCGGATAGCGGGCATGGCTGCACCTTTTATTGTTTTACACACATCAGTAAGAACGACGCTGAACCCTTGTGGGAGCGGGCTTGCCCGCGATTACGGCGGCACATTCAACATTAATGTGTCGGCTAGATCGCTATCGCGGGCAAGCCCGCTCCCACAGGGGTATTACGGTGCTTCATCAAGCGCGGGACGCACGCCAGGCATCGATCAATTCGACAAAGGTGCCTTGCACCTGCTCAATCAGCACTTCATCGTCGATTTCCCCGGCCAGCCACGCGCGGCTCGGTTCCTGGAAAATGGTCCGGCCGACGGCGAACCCGCGACAGGTCTGGCTCTTACTGGCCTGCTGAAAGCCTTCGGCCAACGCTGATGCCGGAGCATTCAAGCCCAGCAACACCACCCCTCGGCAGTACGGATCGCGCTCCTGGATCAGCGCGTCGAGTTGCTGCCACTCCTCGGCGCTTTGCGCTTCGATCTTCCACCACGCCGGGTAGATGCCCAGGTTGTAGAGGCGTTTGAGGGCGCGATACAACACGTCAGGGTGGGCCGAGGGGTGATCCTTGGGCGGGATGATTTCCAACAACAGTTCATGACCGCTGACCTGGGACGCCTGATACAAGCCCTTGATCTGCGCTTCCTGTTCCAGACGCAGCAGAGGCTCGTCATCGGGATGAAATTGCACCAGGCACTTGATGATCTGTTCCTGTGGCCAGGCAATCAGGTTGCTGCCGATAGAGCGGCCGTGTTCGAAGGCCAATGGCCGCGAACCCTGGACTTCCACCGGCCGCGCCACCCACCAGCCGCGACCGGTGGCGGCGTTCAGTGAGTCCTGGCCGAAACGTTGATCGGCCAGCAGCCCAACATCGGCGTCGATGCCTTGCTCGCGCAAATCGGCTTCGACACGTTCCACGGCCTGGATGAACAGTTGCTTGAGTTCGCTGATGGCGTTGAGGTCACGGCCGCCCTTTTGCGCCAGCTCCACCAGTTGCCAGCGATGGTCGAAGGCAAAGATGAACAGTTGCCTCCACTGTTTGCGCGGCACGCTGACCTGGTGCAGGCGCTGCAACACGGCGTCCTGGTCCGGACGGGTAATCGGCACCGGGCTGTTGAACAGGTAATCCAGTTCGGCGCGGGTCGGCATCGCCGGGGCGCAAGCATGGCGCGACACCACCAGGCCGCCGCAGGCGTTGGCCAACTGGCAGCAGCGCTCATCGCTGGCGTCCTCCAGCCAGCCACTGAGGAAGCCCGACATAAAGGCATCACCGGCACCCAGCACATTGAGCACTTGTACTTGCACGCCAGGATAAATCACGCCGTCTTCAAGTCGTGCCGCAATCGCGCCGTGAATCACCGTGCAGCCTTGCGGGCCGAGCTTGACCACCAAGGTTGCAGCACTCAAGCGCCGGACGTTACGTAGCGCCGTGAGCAAATCCTCGGCGCCACCGGCAATCAGAAACTCTTCTTCAGTGCCGACGATCAGGTCGAAACGCGAAAGGATTGTCTGCACATGCTGGCTGACGTTCTGGCTGGCGACGAAACGGGTTTCACCATCCGCCTTGCCGGCCAACCCCCAGAGCACCGGGCGGTAGTCGATGTCCAGCACCCGTTTGACATTGTGTTTCTCGGCATAGTCCAGCGCCTGAATGCTCGCCTTGTACACGCCGTCGGTAGAGAAATGCGTTCCGGTGATCAGCAAGGCTTTGCTGGAGGCGATATAGGTTTCGCTGATGTCTTCGGCCCGCAGCGCCATGTCGGCACAGTTTTCGCGGTAGAAGACCAGGGGAAAGGTTTCGCGGTCCTTGAGACCCAGCAGCACCATGGCGGTCAGGCGCTCAGGATCGACCTTGATGCCACTGGTATCGCAGCCTTCACGGGCCAGGGATTCAACGAGGAAGCGGCCCATGTGGTCGTCCCCTACCCGGCTCAGCATCGACGACTTGAGCCCCAGCCGGGCGGTGCCGAACGCGATGTTGGCGGACGAACCGCCCAGGTATTTGGCGAAGCTGCTCACATCCTCCAGCCGCGCCCCGACTTGCTGCGCATAGAGGTCGACGCCAAGGCGTCCGAGGCAAATCAGATCCAATTGACGCCCACTGGCAAAACGAGTCTGGCCCATGCTGGCTCCTGTTATTTTTATCAGCCTGCGTTCGGGGCGATGAAGGCGCCGAACACTCTTGGTGGGATGCAGACTAAAACGACCCGGACCGAACAATCAATAATTATTCCAATTATTTTTTACATGGAATATTTTTTCCAATAAGCTTTGGTACAAGCGCTCCAGACGCGGTACATCGTTTCAGCAAGCATCGCACCGCTGCAAGGCTCAAGATTTTATTCAGGCCGACCCTGTAGACTGCGCAGAGTCAACCTATTGTCAGGGGGCGAGGTGAAAATCGTCCCTATAAGTACAAGCCAGAAGGATTCCCCAATGTCCCCCACCGATCAGCCGGCTACGACCGAGAGCACGTCCGAGAGCCCTCTTGTCAGCCCCCCGATCAATGCCGAGCGTCTGCTGCAACTGATCACCAATGAATACGAAAGCCTGCCGCGCCAGCTCAAACGCATCGCCAGTTACATGAGCCAGCAAAGCGACCGGATCATGGTCGATCGCATCAGTGACATCGCTCGCGAGTGCGAAGTGCACCCGTCGGCCATCGTGCGGTTTTCCCAGCGTTTTGGCTTCAGCGGCTTCAGCGAAATGCAGGCGCTTTTCCGCGAGGCGTATACCCACAAGACCACGCCGGTGCAGAACTACCAGCAACGCATTCGCAGCATGATCGCCAACAAGTCGCAGAAGGCCAGCGGCGGCGATCTGGCGCGCGAGTGCATCAATGCCACGCTGTCGGGCATCGAACGACTGGGGCTGGAACTCGATGACCAGGCCTTCGACAAGGCCGTGGACCTGGTGGTGAATGCCGACAATATCTACGTGGTCGGCGTGCGCCGTTCGTTCGCGGTGGCCGATTACCTGGTCTACAACCTGCAACACACCAACAAGCGTATCCATCTGGTCTCGGGGCTCGGCGGAAGCTACCGCGAGCAGATGCGCAGTGTGCGTGCCAATGACCTGGTGATCGCCATCAGCTTCACGCCGTACGGCAAGGAAACCCAGCACTGCCTGCGCATCGCCCAGCATCATCAGGCGAAAACCCTGATCATCACCGACAGTAACCTTTCGCCTTTGGCCAAGCGCGCCAATACCGTGCTGCTGGTCAACGAAGGCAGCTCGTTTGCCTTCCGCTCGTTGAGTGCGACCTTGTGCCTGTGTCAGGCGTTGTTTATCGCCGTGGCTTATCGACTGGAATTGAAAGTCGATGAGATTCACGAGCAGGTCGGGTTCGAAGACTGATCGAGGCACTGGCGCCCGGTGCCAAGCGCAGCGAAGAACAGCCACCTTTGCAGGGGAGCGCTCAGCGGCGGCATTTAAATATTTATTCTAAAATTGATAGGAAGGAATTTTTATTCTATAAACAGGCTTCCTGAAAACAAAAACCAAAGGATCCTGTCATGCGCGAACTCGGAATCGGACTTATCGGCACAGGTTTCATGGGCCGTGCCCATGCCCTGGCCTTTCGCAACGTCAGCGCAGCATTCGAACTGCCCTTTACGCTGCGCCTCGCCGCCCTGGCCGACGCCGATCCCGTTCGTGCCCAGGCATGTGCCACCGCTTGGGACTTTGAACAGGCCTATGGCGACTGGCAGCAATTGATCGATGACCCCAAGGTCCACCTGGTCGCCATCACCACCCCCAACCACCTGCACTACCCGATGGCCATGGCCGCGCTGTCGGCTGGCAAAGCGGTGTACTGCGAAAAACCGCTGGCGGTGAACCTTGAACAGGCCAATGCCATGCACCTGGCCGCCAAGGATGCGGGCGTGGTCACCCGAGTCGGCTACAACTACCAGCACAACCCCATCATCGGCCTGGCGCGGGAGTTGATTCAGAGCGGCAGACTCGGTGAGATCATCAGCTTTCAAGGCGAATTCAGCGAAGACTTCATGGCCGATCCGGCGTCCCCCTGGTCGTGGCGCTGTGAGGCCGAACATGCCGGTGGCGCACTGGCGGACCTGGGCAGCCACTTGCTGGGCATGGCGCGCTATCTGCTCGGCAATGTCGAAGCGGTATGCGCCGACTCCCAGACCGTGCACCGCCAGCGCCCGGCCACAGCCGGTAGCCAGGAACAACGCACCATTGCCGTCGACGATCAGGCCCATGCCTTACTGCGCTTTGCCAGCGGCGCGCGTGGCACCTTCAGCAGCAGTTGGCTCAAGCACGGCTACAAGAACCACCTGAGTTTCGAGATCAGTGGCACCCAAGGGACCCTGTCATTCGATCAGGAGCGTTTGAATGAGTTACGCCTGTACCGTGTCGGCCAGGACGGCTTCCAGCGTTTACTGGCCGGGCCGAACCTGCCCGGATATGCAGCGTTCAGCCCGGCGCCGGGGCATCAGCTCGGCTACAACGAGTTGAAGACGCTGGAAGTGCATGAGCTGATCATGGCCTTGGCCGGGCAAGGACAAGCCGGCACCGATTTCGAGCAAGCCCTGGAAGTGGAGCGGCTGGCGACGGCGATTCGATTAGCGGCATGGGAACAGCGCTGGGTCAGTATCCGCGAGGTCTGATCGCGGTCGGCGTAATTTTCAACAGAGTCGGCCAAAAACGCAGTCAGAAAAATCAAAAACCATATTCGCCACGCATATGGCCTGCGAAGCGATCTGGCTGCACCTTTGTCATATTCATTATCGTATTAAAAAAACTAGAACGCGGCAGGTGCCCGTTCGAGCTCACACTTCCAAATAGTGTTACTCGCCTGACACTCACTCCCTCGCCCTCACATCATCACACCTCGGTAAACAACTCCTCCAACCAATCAACAAACACCCGAACCCGCGGCGACATGTGGCGGTTGTGCGGATACAACACGGAGACCGGCATCGACGGCGGTGGTGTGTCGGCGAGGATTTCCTGCACCAGCCCCTGGGCGATCTGCGCGTCCATCCGGTAGCGCGGGCATTGAATGATGCCGAGCCCGGCAATCGCCGAGGCCGCGTAAATTTCCGCGCCGAACACCGATAGCGCGCCCTGGAGGACCACTTCCTTCAGTTCGCCGTCGACCATGAACTCAAATGGAAACAGCTTGGCCGTAGTGCGCGAAACGTAGTTCACCGCGCGGTGATGACTGAGGTCGGCGAGACTTTGCGGCTCACCGTATTCGCGCAGGTACGCTGGGCTGGCACAGGTGATCTGGCGCAGGTTGGCCACGCGTTTGCCGATCAACGCCGAGTCGCCGAGGGTGCCGGCGCGCAACACGCAATCGACGCCTTCGGCGATCAAGTCGACAAAGCGGTCGGCCTCGCTGAGTGACAGTTCGATGTCCGGATAACGGGTCATGAATTGCGGCAGCGCAGGGATCACAAAGTGCTTGGCCAAAGTGCCGTGCAAATCCACACGCAATCGCCCTTTCGGCGCCACGCCGCGAAACGCCAGTTCGGCGTCTTCCAGCTCCGCCAGCAACTGCACACAACGCTGGTAATACGTCTCGCCGTCCAGAGTTGGGCGCACCTTGCGCGTGCTGCGTTCCAACAAACGCGTGCCGAGCCAGGCTTCGAACTGATTCAGCGTGTGGGTCAGCGTGGCCCGCGGTTGGTTCAGGTCTTCCGCCGCCAGGGTGAAGCTGCTGCGCTCGTAAATCCGCACAAACACCTTCATTGCTTTGACTTGATCCACCGTCAACTCCTGGCGTTCGATTGTTGGTGTTTTTTGAACAGTGAAGCCAACTCTGGTGCATTTATCACCATGAGTAAACATGTGAATCTGGCTTCACCCCAAACAAGCCACTACTCAGGAATCACCATCATGACGGCTCAAACGTCGAAAGTTGCAATCGTCACCGGAGCCTCCCGCGGCATCGGTGCGGTAATCGCCAAACAGCTGGCCCGCGAAGGTTTCGCTGTCGTCGTCAACTACGCCAACAGCGCCACCGAGGCATCGAAACTTGTAGTCGAATTGCGTCAGGCCGGGCATCAAGCTATTGCAGTCAAGGCCGACGTGGCAAGTGCCGATGACGTATGCCGGCTGTTCGACGAAACCGAGGCTCAACTGGGCAAGGTCGATGTGCTGGTGAACAACGCCGGCATCCTCAAGGTCATGCCGCTGGCGCAACACACGGACGAACTGTTCGACCAGAACTTCAACATTCACACGCGCGGCACCTTCAATACCCTGCGCGAAGCAGCGACCCGCTTGAATGCCGGTGGGCGAATCATCAACTTTTCCAGCAGCACCGTCGGCATGAACCTGCCGGGCTACGCGGTGTACATCGCGAGCAAGGCGGCGGTGGAATCACTGACCCAAGTCTTCGCCAAGGAAATGCGCGGTCGCAACATCACCGTCAACGCCGTGGCACCAGGCCCGGTCGCTACGGACCTGTTCCTGCAAGGCAAGAGCGAAGAACAAATCCAGACGTTCGCCAAGATGTCTCCGCTTGAGCGTCTGGCTCAGCCAGAAGACATTTCCCGGGTGGTTTCCTTCTTGGCTGGCCCTGATTCGGCCTGGGTCAATGGGCAAATCCTGCGCGTCAACGGCGGCCTCGTTTGAGCCGCTCCCTCCACCTTGAAAGGAGTGATGATCATGAGCCACCCAGGCAACACCACCGCTCGCACTGGGCAATCGAAATTGATGTTCACGCTATTTACCGCTGTCGCTGCCGCCACCGCCGCACTGGCGGCAGGTTCCAGCTTGCTGCTGAGCCTGCCGGTCTGGGCGATGTTCGTCGGTTGGGTCGCATTCTTCAGCCGCGGGTTGACCTTGCGCGATGGCTTGGTGAACCTCGGTTGTGTGCTGATGGGCATCGTTTTCGGCATGGGCGCGGCGCTGAGCATCGGTGCCCTGTCCCCCACCTTCGGCCTGTTTGCTCTGCCGATCGTGGTGTTTGTCGTGGCGATGGTCGTGGTGTCACTGCGGGCCACCCGGACGATGAACAACGTCGTCGCCTACTTCCTTGGCCTGATCGCTTACTTCGCCGCGCACCTAGAACCGTCCCTGGAAAGTTTTTTTGAGCTGGGCGGCGCGGCCGGCCTCGGCTCCTTCGCCGGCTGGTTGTCCCATGCCGTACAGCGACGTCTTCCCCGTAACGCCTGACGCTCCCCTCACTTTGCAGAGATCAATACCATGAAATCCGTCATTCTGATTACCGGTGCCTCAAGCGGTTTCGGTGCACTGACTGCCCGCGCACTCGCCGACGCCGGCCATACCGTCTACGCCAGCATGCGTGAAACCCCGGGCCGCAACGCGCCACAAGTGGCTCAAGTACAGCAGTACGCCGACCAGCATCAGGTCGACCTGCGCAGCGTCGAACTGGACGTCGCTTCAAGTACATCGGTCGAGGCCGGCGTTGCGAAAATCATTGCAGATTGCGGTCGGCTGGACGTGATCATCCATAACGCCGGGCATATGTCCTTCGGTCCCGCCGAGGCTTTTACGCCCGAGCAATACGCCCAGCTTTACGACATCAATGTGCTGAGCACGCAGCGGGTTAACCGCGCCGCGCTGCCGCAATTGCGCAAGCAGGGTCGAGGGCTGGTGCTGTGGGTGTCATCCAGCAGTGCACGCGGTGGTACTCCGCCTTATCTGGCACCGTATTTCGCGGCCAAGGCAGCGATGGATTCGTTGGCGGTATCCTACGCCAGTGAGTTGGCGCGCTGGGGCGTGGAGACCTCGATCATCGTGCCGGGCGCCTTCACCAAGGGCACCAATCACTTCGTGCATTCCGGCTCGCCCGCCGATCAGGCCCGCGCCGCCGAATACAACAAAGGCCCGTACGCCGGTGTACCGGATCAGGCCCTCAAAGGCCTGGCGGCCCTGGAGCCGGCAGACGCGGATGTCGGCGAGGTGGCCGACGCCATCGTCGAAATCGTCGACATGCCCTCCGGCACTCGCCCGTTCCGTCGTCATATCGACCCGTCGCAGGACGGTGCCGAAATCGTCAATGCCATGGCCGACCGGGTGCGGGCCGAAATGTTCCGCCGCATCGGCCTGGAAGACCTGCTCAAGCCTACAATTCGCTGAAGCAGCCTGACCTATAAAGCAGCTCAAGGAACTCCTTGGGCCGTCACCGTTCCAGAAAAATTGATGAGTTTAAGATAGCTGCTTGCTCCACTTCGTTTGAATCTTCACTGTTTCAAGAACATCAGTGCCCACGCTCAAACTCCGCGGGGTTGGCGAAGAGGTGCAGCGGGAGGATAGAGCGCAGGAATTCAAGGCCGTATTGCAGTAGCAGATCGGCGGCAATGTGTAGTGGTCAACTAATCCCGGACACGACGTTAAGTTTTTTCTCGGCCTGAGCCGGTGGCAGCCCACCATTAAATTGGTGCGGCCTAATCCAGTTGTAGCGATGCATCAAAAAATGGCTGATATCGCGCTGGGCTTCCTGCGCAGTTTGATAGCCAACGGTCGGTATCCATTCTGTTTTCAAGCTGCGAAATACGCGCTCCATCGGTGCGTTGACGCTCCTATGTCAACAAGATCGAGCTGAATCGGCTAAATCTGCCAGGATCAAAGGGTATAGCTCCCTGACGATATAGCGTTTTAAACAGCGCTGGATTTCTTTGGAAGACAAACCTTCAGCACTACGACGGGCGACGTAGCTTTGGGTTTTGGGATCACCTCGCATGCGTACCATCGCAATGGTCCATAGGGCGTTGTTCGCAGACCGATTCCCACCTCTGTTTAAACGATGTCGCACCGTTTTACCCGAGGATGCCGGTAAAGGACTGACCCCACAGAGGGCGGCGAGAGCTGCTTCACTTTTTAACCGCTCCGGGTTATCACCTGCTGTCGAAAGCAGCACGGCCGCCGTTTGAGGGCCGACGCCGAATTGTTCACGTAAACGGCGAGCATGTTGGCGAGTCAGGTTTTCTAGAATGACATCGAGCTTTTCAACTTCCTCTGCCAATGCCAGCCAGCGCTTGCCCAATAGACACAGGGAGGTCGTTAAGATGTTCAGGAATTCAGTCGCGCTCCGTGAGCGAAGACGTGCACATCCCTTGGCGCAGTCGCCAGGTTTGGTTTTCCAGAGCCGTTCACGAATGTCTTGCGGGGCACTGACGAGCAAGGCTCTCAATTGATTGATCGCTTGGGTTTTCGCTCTGACTGCGCTGCGCCGAGCAACCGAAACCACCCGCATCGCCTCGGCCACACCCGATTGGGTCTTGGCGATCGCCGTGGCGTTTCCCGAAAGAACGGATCGAGCCGCGCTCTCGGCGTCGGTGGGATCGGATTTCCCCTGGAGCCGGCGTTTGGAGCGATCAGGGCGGTTAACCTCCAGCACCTCGATGCCATGATCACGCAGGACACGGGCTAAACCCGCGCCATAAGTTCCGGTGCCTTCCACGCCGGCACGCTTCAACATACCGAAGGAGTTGGCCCAGGTAACGAGCTTGAGATATCCGCTGGTATCGGTTGTTACCGCCAAGCAGCCAAGCAGGTTTCCATTCGTGTTGATCAAGACCCCTACGTGGGTATCCAGATGTGTATCAACTCCCAAGATGACTTCGTTTTCGTCCATGGGGCTGTTCATGACTAATGCCTCCGATGAGAACACATTACCAACCCCATACGCAGGACAGGACACTCAAGATGCAGGACAAGGCTCCTATCAGGTCACAGACGCTGGGCCCGGCAATGCCAGGGAACGTCAGCGTCCAATCGACAGGTCAACGCAAAGGCACTCTATTGGCCAATCCCAGCACGGGTCAGATTGGGCCGACGCTCTTGAGCATAGTGAACTGAGTATCCCAACAGTTTCCACGACGGCTCATGCTTTGGCGCATGCGGTAACGCCACAACCGCTGGCGAAAGAGTCGGCTTGCATATTGGGCGGATTCAAGCGGTCGTCGCAACACCTTGATCGAGGTGTTTATGGGACGACCCGCAGGATGGATGCAAAAATTGACGGGCCGGGGAGCGATGCGTTCTCCAGGTGCACCCTCACTTCGTAATAAGATCGAGCGGCTATTTTGGGTGCAGATTGCAACAGGTATCACAAGCGAAAAGGCAGCACATGCCGTTGGCGTATCAACAGCGGTAGGTACACGCTGGTTCCGTCATCGAGGCGGGATGCCATTATTCATGTCGAATCACATATCAGGACGTTACTTATCGTTTGCAGAGCGAGAAGAGATTGGGCTGCTTCGAGCGCAAAGTGTTGGCGTTCGTGAGATCGCCCGTCGCCTTGGACGAAGCCCATCGACAATTTCACGGGAGCTGACACGAAATGCTGCTACCCGTTGCGGTCGGCTTGAATATCGAGCGTCAGTAGCGCAATGGAAGGCAGAACTGGTGGCCAAGAGGCCGAAACCAGCAAAGCTGGTCACTAACCCGCGACTGCACCAGTACGTACGCGACCGCCTTGAGGGCAAGGTTCAAGACGCCGATGGTCGTGACATCTCTGGGCCTCGGCAAGCGCCCTTCAAAGGTCGAAATAAACCGCATCGCAGTGACCGTAAATGGGTCAATGGCTGGTCGCCTGAACAGATTGCCAACCGGCTCCAGATCGATTTTCCGGATGATGAATCCATGCGCATCTCTCATGAAGCCATATATCAGGCGCTCTACATTCAGGGTCGAGGAGCTCTCAAGCGCGAACTGGTGAGCTGCCTGCGCTCAGGACGAGCATTGCGCGTGCCGAGAGCCAGAGCGCAGGCCAAAGTGTGGGCACACGTCAGCGAGGACGTCATGATCTCCAGTCGCCCTGCTGAGGTAGAAGATCGGGCTGTACCCGGGCATTGGGAGGGCGACCTGATCATCGGTCTGAACCGTTCTGCGATTGGAACTCTGGTCGAGCGCTCAACTCGATTTATCATGCTCGTCCATCTGCCCCGCGAGAAAGGTTATGGGCTAATTCCCCGCACGAAGAACGGCCCGGCGCTGGCTGGCTATGGGGCTGTTAGTATGGCCAATGCATTGAAGAAGACGGTGACTGATCTTCCCATCGAGCTGTGGCGATCTTTGACCTGGGATCGTGGAAAGGAGCTGTCGGATCACGCTCGATTTACCATCGAGTCCGGAGTAAAGGTTTTCTTTGCTGATCCACATAGTCCATGGCAGCGCGGCACAAACGAAAATACGAACGGCCTTCTACGGCAATACTTCCCGAAAGGCACTGACCTCTCTCGTTGGAGTGCTCAAGAAATACAGGCGGTAGCTCACGTACTTAACACTAGACCTCGAAAAACACTCGGCTGGAAAACACCTGCCGAAGCACTGAATGAGTATCTAAAGTCTGTACAACAATCCAGTGTTGCGACGACCGGTTGAATCCGCCCAGTACAGCAGCTCCGATTGGCGCAGTTTTTTGAAAGCAAACAATTTGGTTGCCAGCATGAGCCGCCGAGGCAATTGTCATGACAACGCCGTGGCTGAGAGCTTTTTCCAGCTTCTGAAACGGGAACGAATCAAGCGGAAAATCTACACCTCACGGCAAGATGCTCGTAGTGATGTGTTCGATTACATCGAGATGTTCTACAACCCAAAACGCCGCCATGGTTTCAACAATCAGCTGTCACCGGTAGAGTTTGAAAAACGTTACGCAATGAGCTTGCAAGGTGTCTAGAGAATCCGGGGCGATTCATCTGTATCAGAAAGCCGGAAAGGATGGGCAGAAGATCGCTGGGCACGCGAGCGAGACCATGACCAAAAACTACCAGCGGGACCACGCCGAAGTGGTATGGACCGAAGCAATTCCGGACCTGAATATCAGCGAAATCACCGGGTAGTTTTGTGTACGGGACAACCACATGGGTTACAAAAAAGTGCATTCACATAGGTGACACTTTCAGCGAAACATAGCCGTTCTTTGCCTCTCTGGCATCGATGCGACCAAGAATTACCGGCCAAAAATAATCGCCCATACATCATCACCAATCATCTCCATTCCTATCGTCTGGTGCCTGAGCAAATGCCCCACGTAAATG
This sequence comes from Pseudomonas kielensis, assembly GCF_014236655.1. Classification (GTDB taxonomy): domain Bacteria; phylum Pseudomonadota; class Gammaproteobacteria; order Pseudomonadales; family Pseudomonadaceae; genus Aquipseudomonas; species Aquipseudomonas kielensis. The sequence goes on along the minus strand of NZ_JACMYG010000008.1, from coordinate 154,830 downwards.
CGCAATCCACTTCGATTGATGATTCCACTAAAGTCAGCCAGGTAACACTCAACGTGGCTGGCATACGCCATTTCCGGCAGCTTCTGCGGGTAGGCGCGGGTTGACGGCACGTAGCATGAAGCCGGTGTTTTCTGCCCGAGAGCTTCATGCCCTCGCTCATAATTGTAGTGCTGCATGAAGCGATCGAAATGCTTTTGCTGAGCCTCCCACGCAATTGCCGGTGGCTGGGGCAACGTGCTTTTTAATGTCCGATGCATACGCTCGTGGCGCCCATTCTGGTCAGGCCGGCCGGGTTCAATTCGTTCAGGAATGATCCCCAGCCGCAGCCACCAGATCGACAACTGCGACAACTGCGACAACCCGGCACGACCCGTACTGGCAAACGGCACACCGTTGTCGGTGCGAATGCGCTCAGGCATCCCATATTCACGGAAAACCCGCTCAAAGGCTTGCTGGGTTTCCTTCAAATTGGTACTGGCCATGCTCTCGCAGGCCAGTAAATAGTGACTCGCGTGATCCATGATCGTCAGCGGATAGCACCACACACCCGCCCCGGTTAGAAACTGGCCCTTGTAGTCCGCGCTGAAGAGTTGATTGGGTGTTTCTGCTTTACGCAAAGGCTTGGGGTAGACCGCTACACGCTGGCGTAGTGGCCGAGATGTAATCAGGTCCGCTGCCTTGAGAATGTTGTAAATGGTCGTTTTGATGGCGGATCTTGACCTGGAAAACGCTTTATCAGGTCGTTCTGAATCTTCTTTGGGCCTGGAACCGTCTCACCAGTAGAGCGCAACTCGATAATCGTCTGCCTTATTGCCAAGGGCACCACATAAGTCTGGTGGCGCCGACGGCGGCTACGTTCATCGAGACCACTGGGGCCTTCGGCCTCGTACCGCTCAACCCACTTGTAGCCCGTCTTTCGGCTGATCTGATAGTCCGCACACAGCCGGCTAAAGCTGTGCTTTCTAGACAAATACTCAGCGATAAACATCACTTTGAGGTCCATAGGTTTCAGCTCTTTCCAGGGCATGGTCAAATCCTCGCGAAATCGACCTTGCCAGTTAAAAACTGTTACCTATGTGCGTGAACTAATTTGTAACCCATGTGGGTGAGTCATACCCCTTGCGCGAGTTTTGCGCGGGTTTTGTGTCTGATTTACTCAGTAAATATGGTCGGGACGGAGTGATTCGAACACTCGCCACCTAGCACCCCATGTAAGCGGAAACGTCTACAGCCCGCTAAACACAAGGCTTCGCGCTTGGCGCTCGCTGCAACGATGCCCAACAGTGCGCAACCATATTTTACAAAGTCACTTGGAAAGTCACTGAGCCTTTTTGGCCCCATCTCCGGCGTCCTGCCGGCCAAACACAATCCCTCAGCGCCACATCCAGAAACCAATGAAAATGGAAGGTCAAAATCAGAAAAGATATGGTCACCCCATCATTCTTTGTTCAGGGGCGAACCATGAAACACTTCATCATTACGTACAGAATCAAGCACGACGACAGCTACCAAGGCCGCTATGATGCATTCATCAAGAGGATCAAAGCCTTGTCCCCTGATGCTTTTTGGAATGAGACATCATCCTTCTACGCCCTGCGAACGGAAGAGAGTGCCCAGGAGATTTGCCGGAGTCTGTGCCATGACACGGGCTTCGACTGCACGAAGGATTCCGTCGTAGTCCTCGACACTAGCAACCATGAAATGGCAACCAGTGGGGCAATACAGGATCTGGCACGGCTTAAGGCCTGCGTTGGATTTAGATAACCAGCGTCTATCGAACTGCACTTACTTCACTCACATACGCCTGCAGCGCGATCAATCCACGGTCACCGGTGTCGGTGATGGCGATAATTCTTTGAGCATGCGCTGGGACAAGTCGGGCGCGCGCGGCTCCATGAACCACACCGCCGGCACCGGCTGACACTGAGCAACCACCGGCTGAATCCTCTGCAAGGAGGACTGACAGCCGGAGATCAGCAGTGGCAAGACGATCACGCAGGCGAGCCTGTTTGGTCTGAGTATCACTCATTTCCTTATAGTGGGTTTGATCGAGAACTAACAACCGCTGCTTGAGCGCAAGGCGGCTTTCCTGATTCGTGAGTCCGTGGGCTGAGTCCACCTCGCTGATGGCGGTCAAATCGTTCTGGTGCAGGCCGGCCTGCACGGCCAGTTCCTCACCATAGCGCCAGTCCTGAACCGTCCAGGTGGCACCGCTTACCAGCAGTACCAGCAGTACCAGCACAAATGTACCGACCACCACTACCTTCGGCCACGCCGAGCGCATGACAGCACCCCGCCTGCCATGCGGAACTGCTTGATCAAGTCCTCGAGCCGGTGCTCGCGCTGGCCATAGTCGGCCCCGGGCAGGCGGGCCCAGATGTTTCGGCATTTCTCGGTAGCGGTTTCGATCCGACCAGCATGCACGTCCGGCAGTGCCCGGCATTCACGAATGTGCTGTAGGGCCAGCAGATCCTGGCTGATCGGGCTGAAGTCTGGAAGCTTGAGCAGCAACCGGTAATGCGACCAGTCCTTGAGCATCTGCTGGTAACGGCCGGAGGCGTTCGAGGTCAGGCCCTTGCGGTTGATGACCTTGGACTTGCGGCCCCGTGCAAAGGGGTGATCGCTGAAGTCCTTGAACACCTCCGGCTGGGCGTCCTCCTACGTTTCGGCCAAAGCAATTGATAAAAAACGCGCCCCGGAGCAACAATTGCTCCGCAGCGAGCGCCAGAAAGGAGAGACACAATGGCGCGAAAAACGATCACAGGCCTCTCCGAGAGGAAAGGTATCTGGCATATCGACAAGAAAATCAACGGAGAACGACTTTACGAAAGCACTGGAACTGGTGACCGAGAAGAAGCGGAACGCTACCTGATCTTCAGGCTGGAGCAGATCCGCCAGCAGAAGGTGTATGGCGTAAAGAAGGTCAGGATCTGGCGGGACGCGGCGACTCGCTTCCTGCTGGAGTTCAAGGACCAGCCTTCAATCAAGCTGTCGGCACACCACCTTTCTCAGCTGGACCCGTTCATAGGCGACATGCAGTTGACCCATATTGATGACCTGGCCCTGGAGCCATTCATCAAGGACAGGTTGGCAACCAAGAAGCTCGAGGACGGCAAGGTAAAGAAAGGTGTGAGCAACAGAACGGTGAACATCTCGATCGAGCGTGTGGTTCGGGTTTTGTCGTTGTGTGCCAGGAAGTGGCGAGATGATGAGCGGAGGCCGTGGCTGGATAGCGTGCCAATGCTCACGAAGCTGGAAGAGAAGAAATCGAGTCGCAAGCCCTATCCGATGTCGTGGGAGGAGCAGTCGATTCTTTTCGGGGAGTTGCCGGCCCACCTGCAGACGATGGCGCTGTTCAAAGTGAACACCGGTTGTCGCGAGCAGGAAGTTCGCAAGCTGAGGTAGGACTGGGAGATTTCGGTGCCGGAGCTCGGTACCAGTGTGTTCCTAATCCCGGCTGACTTTGGCGGCAGACACGAACGTTCTGGCGTGAAGAATGGCGACGAGCGCCTGGTAGTGCTGAACAGCGTTGCCGAGTCGATCATTGATAAGCAGCGCGGCCTGAGCAAGGAATGGGTTTTCCCTTACAACGGCAACGCAATGCACCGGATGAACGACTCGGCTTGGAAGAAGGCGCGAGTGAGAGCGGCGAAACTCTGGCAGGAGGAAAACCTTCGCCCCGCTCACCCTGGCTATCTGTCGATCAGGATTCACGATTTGAAACACACGTTTGGCCGTCGCCTTCGAGCGGCGGGCGTAACCGAAGAAGACCGAAAGGCACTTCTGGGCCACAAGAACGGCAGCATCACCAGTCACTACTCGGGCGCGGAACTCGGACATCTGATTGAAGCTGCAAACATGGTATCAGCAACCGATTCGCGTGGACCGGTCCTGACATTCTTGAAGAGGAAGCAGGCGTGAAAAGTAGAGAAGTCACGCAAAAGTCACGCACATGAAAAAGGCCAATGCTGTGAACATTGGCCTAAGTCATTGAATTATATGGTCGGGACGGAGTGATTCGAACACTCGACCCCTAGCACCCCATGCTAGTGAATCCTTATCCAGCGACGTCCCACAAGATCCAATACCCCATCATAACACTCTGAAAATATTGATTTTAACCGCTACCACGGTCCATTATCATCCGCTAACATCCCCCTAAAGCCCATCTCAATTCACTACCAATTCACTACCGAGAGCAAGTGCATGGCCAACATTACAGATAAGGCAATGAAGGCCAAGCCTGGCCAAACCCATAAATGGATGAGTGAAGTCGCGATTTGGGGCCATGGATCACTTCTGGCCCGCATCACACCATCGGGTGACCGCCTTTTCTACTTCCAATACACCAATGAGACAGGCAAGAGATACGCTCTCCCAATCGGAACTTATGGTGCCGGGGATGATTCCGCAACAATGGCTCTTTCGGATGCACGACAGAGAGCAATGGAATTGGCCAGTCTTCATAAAACAGGCATCAAAAACATCCGTGAGCACCTTGAGTCCGAAGAAACTGCACGTATCGCTGCCCGCAATGCCGAACTAGCACGATTAGACGCGGAGCGAGCCACTGCAGAAACCGAGCTAGCCCGCCAGGCATCCCGCAAGAGCGTTGCCGAGCTGTTTGAACACTGGGCCAAGATCGACTTGATCAATCGCAAAGATGGCGGCGCAGAAGTGCGTCGAATGTTTGAAAAAGACATATTGCCCTTTCTAGGCCAATACGCCGTAGCAGACGTGAAAAAAGGCCACATCACAGAAGTGACTGACACCATGCTTGCCAGAGGCGTCAACCGTGCTGCAAAAATAGCCTTCTCCCTTATGCGCCAGATGTTCAGATTCGCAGTAGACCGTGACCTTATAGAACACGATCCCAGCGCTAGTATCCGAAAAGCAAAAATTGGCGGTAAGGACGTCGAACGCGACCGCGTATTGACTGATGATGAAATTCGTAGCCTTGCGAAGAAAGCTCCAGAGGCGGGACTTCTAATGACGACAGAAGCTGCAATCTGGATTGCACTTTCCACCTGCTGCCGCATCGGTGAGCTACTAAATAGTCGTTGGGAGCATGTGGATCTCAAGCAGCGCACTTGGCTAGTTCCAGCTGAGCACAGCAAGAATGGCAAGCCGCATACTGTTTTCCTATCAAACTTCGCTGTAAGTCAGTTCGAGCGAGTTCAGAGCATCAATAGCAGGTCGGCCTGGTGCTACCCAAATACCGATAACACTGGTCCAGTCAACTCCAAGACGGTGACCAAACAGCTGGGTGACCGTCAACGCCAGCCTGAGCAAGGAACAATGAGCCGACGCAGTGCTAAAGCTCAAAGCCTGCTGCTTCCGGGTGGTAAATGGACTCCTCACGACCTTCGTCGCACAGGCGCAACGTTAATGACCGCACTGGGAGTGATACCTGAAGTGGCGGAGCGCTGCCTGAACCACACCGAAGACAACAAGGTGAAAAGGATCTACCAGCGACACAGCTATACAGTAGAAATGACTGCCGCATGGGATCTACTAGGCGAATACCTTAAATCACTAATAGACCCAAAAGTTTCAGATACATGAACAACACTTAATTGAAATGGCTTCAGCCACTCCTCACAGCAATACCGCAATGATTATCCCATAACCGATGAGCGTTCTATGTCATTGCGGTGTCGAAGGCTTAAAGTCGTCGTCCCCTCGCCAAACGCTTACCCACTGACCTGTAAACCCTACGAGATACTGTATGTGGTGAGCGACGACGATACCGACCACTGGCTCCTTCCCTATCGAGAGCTACTTGTCGCTTGATTTCCTATCGTTTGGGACCAACTAGCTTCCACGCAAGCCGGCCCCGCTAATGCAGTACTAGACGGGGTAGATCAAGACTGCTGACTCCCAACAAATTCCGTAATTAGGCGGCCTTTCCGTGCGTAAAATCTAATTTTGTCCGAAAAGCCTTGCATACAAAATGGGCAGGTTGTCCACTTTATGGAGTTGTTGATGTTTTGGGCGGGACTCAATTTTGCCGCATTCCGATATAAGTAGGAGTTGACACCGCGCCACTCGAAGAACGCAGCCTCCGAATCATCACTGGATCCGGCCTTTCTGAACCTGTAAGCCTTAAATCCATAAAGTAGGATATTTAGCTCTTGGTCGGAGAGTGTTTCAACGGGTTGTGAAAAGTCAAACAACCCTTCCTTGGCAAAGCGCTTGATCGTGGCCTTGGGAACGATCTTGTGCACGGGATAGGTCATAAATCCCTCATCTAGTACGGAGCGTGACCTGTTAATCCATTCCCGTAGCGGATAGCTCTGTATTTTCCCGTAACCGTTACAGTAATGGCAGGCATTCCTATATAGGTTAAAAGCGAACGTGTGAGGGAAAACTCGGTCTACCACACACTCTTGCAGACTCACTAAGCGAACTGTGTGATAGGCGAACACTCCATTTGGCCCAGGGGCGATAACCACTCCAGCCCCATTCAGATAAGCAGACTGCAACGAGCCCGCAGTAACCATGAACGACCAGGGATCGGTATCGCAGACAATGGCACGCTTATCGATCTTCTTGAGAACTTCTTGCTGCAGGGATACTGGAACGCGGGGAAACCGCTCCAGCAGAGCGATAAACGGATTGAAAAAAAACTGACACTCTTCCTGTAACGCACACTCCAACTCGTCTCGTGTTCTGTACAAGACAATGTTTTTGTCCGGGATCAGAGTACTGAAAGACTCGCGAAATTTTGCCTCAAGGGCAAAGTTGTCCTGCTTGAGTAGGAGAGAGGGAATCAGCTCGTAACGTTTTGTGTTTAACTCCCTCAACACCTCATCATCTTCGATCCGCAGATCAGTTTCATCACAAGGTATCCGTAGATTGCCAGACACCTCTGTTTCGCTCAACACCTGCGCATGGTTGAGACTGGGGAACACTTTTTCCCTTAGCCTCCCCTGCACCACGGTGGTGTCGTCTTTGATGCCCCTGCCCTCACCCATGTCTATTATGGACTGGCACCTGTAAATGAAATGGGGGTTATGTTCAATTATCAATACGGCCGCATCGGATAGAAAATCCTTCAGCGTGTCGTACAGGTTCTTCACAGCCTGTGGATCAAGACCGCGACAAGGCTCATCCAGAATCACGAAATAGCTGCTGGCGTTGCGGTCCTTTCGATGCGCCATTAAGAATCTGGCGACCTTGAGACGCTGCAGTTCGCCACCGCTCAAACTGTCCGTCTCTCGCCCCAAGCTAAGATGAGAAAGAGAAAGCCGTTTTAGGATATCTACAGCCTCAGTGAGGAAGGCTAATCCGCCCTCCAAAGGAATCTGGTCAAGATCGGCCGCCAGTAGTTCGGTAAGGGTGTAGCCCTCTACACTGAAGAGCGCCACCTCGGATCTGAAACGACTACCAAAACACACACTGCAGACCTGCCCCTCAACATTACCCGCACCTTGGCAGTGATCGCACGCTCCCGTCGAATTGAAGCTGAAATCACTTTCGACTAACTCCCCGCCCTCGCAGCGGGCATAAAATTTCCGGACTTTATCGAATACGTTAAGGTAGGTAGCCACAATGGAATTGGAAGCACCACGTGGTGGAGTGCTGTCCAACAGAATGACATTTTCACCGCTTTTTAGAAGCGCGGGATAGATCAGCTCGCGGCATAACGTAGATTTTCCCGCGCCACTAGAGCCGATAATGGCAGTAAAAGCACCATGAGGAATGCGCACCTGTCCCAACTGCAGAGTTCGCAGGTGGGGGAGCTGAAGTGTGGTATACCTGAAATCAGCTGTTGGCCCCTCAGCCTCGCGTAGATCGTCAAAACCGGCGGTTAACTGAGCATCTTCGTCAACTACGCAGTAAAAGCCGCCAAGCTCCCCTGGACCAGGACCAATCTTAATAGCCCGGTCAGCGATCGCCTGATACATCGGGTTATGATCCACAATTATAATCGAATTATTACACGCTCTTAGTTCAAGGATCAGCCGCAGTATTTTGAGGTTGTCACGGTACTGCAGGTTCGAGGAGGGCTCATCGAGAATTATGAGCCGTCCTGAATACCGATTGATAAGCGCAGGCAGTAGCTTCATCCTTTGCAGCTCGCCTGAGCTCATACTTGGTAAGGGACGATTCAGATCAATGTGATCAATGGACAACGCCGATAGGTAGTCCAACACGACCAGCATCTCGCGCGTGACCTCATCTTCCTCAGTGACCAGAACTCGTAACTCGGCAAGCAATTTGGATGGCGTCAGCCCGAAAAAATAATCTATAGACTTTCCATTGAGGGTTACTGCTCGAGCCTGCCAGTCCAGGCCACTCCCCTCACAGTCATTGCATTTCCCGACAGTGATAAACTGCTGGGCAGCGCTATCGCTACTGTTTCGGGCCAGCTTATCTTTTAATATATTCAGAATCGCGGACTTGTGCTCAGTGCTGAGGGCACAATACGGTTTATTAACATCGAGCCCCTCCTTTTTCAGCAAAGCAACTAGTCCGGACGGCAGGAACTTAAAACCCTTGTAACGTCCCGATGGCGATAGCGGCACGGTCAGAAAGCCGTTTTTCAACGGGACCTGTCCGTCAATGGCTCGTTCAGCATCGTAGTGGGTCACAGTTCCCGCGCCACCACACACGCGACAGCATCCCGAATGTGACGACATCGTTGAGCGCGAAAGCAACAGTTTGGACGGCAGCCTGAAGACCGTTCCGTCTTCTAGCGCCACGCCGTGTTGGTGGAAATCTATCTCAAGGGAGTCATCAATCAAAACCGGAATCGCCCGGCTTTTTTTCAACAGGATCGGAGCATCGTCACCGTCCAAATCGATGAAGACCTCACAGCCGGAAAGCTGTGAAGTCAACAGTTTATCCAGTGCCAGCGGCCTAAGCGCACGCTTGCCTTCCGCTCGAAGGTAAACCTGCTGGACCCCAGCCCTACGTAGCAGGTCCAGTTGGCTACGTCCGATGCCCTCATAGCGGGCAATGCAGCCGAGCAGACGGCCCTGAGGGTGATAGAGTCGACGGAACTGCAAAATAGTCGCAAGATCCGGCTTAGAAATCCTCCCGCCTCGATAATAAATTTCACCTCGGCGAACGAATAGCCTGACCAACAAATCATTGAGCCCTGTTCGGATGCCGAACGTCGACGACGCCGAAGGCATGATGGCGCGCTGGGAAATCATGACTGGTTCGGGCAAGCGCGTAGCGGTCTTAAAGTTAGGGCGCACGCAGTAGTCTAAGAGGTCGTCGCTTTTGCGGCGCAACTTGCTCTGTCGCAGAGCTTCGGCGGCTATGACTCGATTGACCAAGGTGGATTTTCCAGACCCGCTAACTCCGATGATCACAATCACTTCCGCAGCCGCGGCGCAGAAGTCGATGTTCTTCAGATTGTTCTCGGTAATCCCGGCGATTTCAAAGGAGGTCTTGTTCGCGCTCATACAAATCGAATACTTGCCTGATGATCTTCTTATAGGATTGACACATGGGGCTCTTTCCCTCTACACGATAGAGAGGGCAGCCACCCGCACAAATCAGCCGATACTCGCATTGCTGGCAGTCATCGCTCAAGCCAAAGTGTTTTTCTCTGCCTTTTTGAATAATCTCCAGAAGACTCCCATCTTCCTCTAGATGTCCCAGTGGCTTGCCCTTCCCGAACTCGGTATGACAAAAATACACCGAGCCATCTAGGTAAATGGCTGCAGCGTTCTTACCCATTGAACAGGGGGTTGAGCTGGGGTAATGCGTACGTAAATCGGACACAACAACACGCCGGCTCACCGGAAAGCCGCTGTCAACACCAGCGCGCAGTACATCGGAGACTTTCTCCATTGCAGAAAGGAACTCAGCGGGATCGATGTACCCGCCTTTGGCATCTGCAAGGCGAAAGGTGATGTCGTTCTGCACGAGGTAGTCCACTAGATCCGGGACACCCTCGTGATTTTCTGACGTCACGGTGACCATCACACTTGGCGTGATACCCGCGGCCTGCAATCGCTTTATGTTCTTATCGACAACCTCAAACGTGCCCTTTTGGGTGCCCGTGTAGATTCTGTTCTTGTCATGATAGGCCGCAAGACCATCCAGAGAAACTGAGACTGCGATGTCATACTCACCTATAAACTCGATCATCGCGTCTGTCAGCGTTGTGAGGTTGGTGATTAGGCGCAACTGCAACTCAACGCCCTGGTCTGCCAGCAGCTCCTTGAGTTGGACAATGCTTACATGCCACTTATTGAACGCCATCAAGGGTTCACCACCGGCAAGCTTGATGTTCACTGTACGCAGCCCGTTAACTGCAAGCAATTTACTAGCAAGCATGTCAAACAAATCGGGGCGAAAAAGTTGCTTGCTGTTCAACGAGGGGATATAGCAATAGCTACAGGCTAGGTTGCAGGTATCCGTCACCTGCAACCAGAAGCTCAGGCTTTCTATGTAAGGGAGGCTTTTAAAGTAATCGGAGGGCTCTAGGGGGATAATCACTTGCTCGCCAACCAGCCTCGCGAAAGTAGAGGCATCTTCATCCACCTCATCAATCCCCCCCTTCTGCTTTACTCTTTCTATTAGTGCAAGAGAGCGTTCATCTAGGATAACAATATCGTCTCGATGCTCTTTCCTAACAAAGAACACGTTCCCATGGCCCTTGATCTCCTGCTCCTCAATGCCATATCGAGTGTTGAAGCCATACTTCATAGATTGAACCTTATGGTGGCCATTTCTCGCGCGTGCCATTTACCGGCCACACCTGCGAACTCGATACTGCACTCCCCGCGGCGGTGCAGAGCATTGTGATTTGACAGAATCAACAGATCGCCGCGATCTAAGCAGATATCGGCCATGACCTCCATCATCACGGCATGAAGCATTGCCGCAACCGACATATCCGGCGCAGAAATACCCTTCATCTGCCCCTTTGCCAGCAACCGTTCGTGGAAGCGGAAAATGGGTTTCCCATCTAAATCCGACAGGATCGGTTGCTCGAAGCGGCCACGCTCAGCAAGGTCATACAGCAATCTATACTCCTTCAGCTCCTGCTCACTCACTCCAAATATCTGCTGCATCCTTTCGAGAAAAGGCCGCACATGTACCACCTGGTTGCGGCCATAGAGAGGATGTCTGGGATCCGGCTGCAGACAAAGCAGCGCAATATAGGCTGGAGGGTTCGGCTGGAACATAAAATCTGTGTGGAAGCCACCGCCAAGCATCTGTTCAGAAAAATTGGCACTTTCTGGAAGCACGCTGTACTGATGGCAAAGCGCGCCCACCCGGCTTGAGTAATACAGCTGGCCTCCCGAAATCCAGTCCAAGTCACGCTCAAGCCGAGACACATCAACCCCGTATTGGCGTATTAGTTGGAAGCCATTCTCGGCGAGCTCGCATTGGTCCAGCTGCAACGCTTTGTTCGGTGTTGTTTTCTCCCGAGGCCAACGCACTACGCTATGACTGCCAGGATAGTCGCTCGCCGACATGAATCAGGCGCTTCTCAAAACATCAGACAGCCCGGACGACGTGATCGTCAAATCGTCAATGTTGCAGGGGCAAACTTGCGGACACTTTTGCGCGGCGCTATCAGCACCGTAAAGCGGTTCGCCAAATAGTTGCACCCATAGATTTGTGGATACTTTCTGCACCTGCAGCCATTGCTGCCGATTCTCTTCACCCAGCATGCCAAAGTAGGGGTAATGGTGCAGGTATTCACCAAATAACGCGTTGCAATCCGCCATGTAGGCGCGCGTATCAAGAATGTGCATGTGCCAGATTTCGTCGATATCCCCGTTAGGCACCATTTGCAACCCGCCCAGCGCTTTGGTCACTGCCATGTAACGCGTGTAGTTCTGTACGGCCTTTTCCGCACGGTCACGGGTCCACTCTCCGTTTTTGATCTCCAAGACTTTTTCAATGGCCAGCTTAAAGTCCCAAGTTGCCGTCAAAGCCAGGGCTTGCTCAAATACCGCGTTATCAAATTGCTGGGTCACGACGCTCTCCTTTCTTCTTGCACTTCCAGGCGCAAGGTGTGTTCCATTATTTAGGGCATCAAGGCCCCAGCCGCATCGATGCAGGCTAACTCGCAGCCAATGCTAAGCGGCATAATGCCACTGCGCAAGGCGTATTCCTGTCTCGTATGATCCAAGGACTCGAGCAACTGCTCATGCGCTATTTACCTTGATCGTCTTGATTGAGCATGAATGTAGGCTACGGAGAGGCTATCTGTGTGTCCGCTCCTGACCAATTGAAGCAGTCGCACGACATACAGCGCATCACGATTCGACTCAAAAAAACTTCAGTCCTACATCACTGCCATGACATCTAACCCATGGAGCTCAGAACCATGTCATTGCATTGTCCTCTGTGTAACTCCCCCAAGATCGCATCTTTACAAACAGCCATGAAGATTGGCGCAGCTGTTGGAACCGTCGGCGGAGCCGCTCGTGGTGCGAGCGCCGCTCTGGCAGCAGGCCAGGTGGGCGCTGCTGTCGGCGCTATTGCCGGCCCGCTTGGCATCACCTTCGGCACAGTCTCTGGCGCCATCCTCGGCGGGCTCGCTGGAGGTGCAGGCGGCTGCACCCTCGGTGCTCAGCTCGGCGAAAAACTCGATCGTCATGTGTTCGCCAACAACCTCTGTCTCGCCTGCAATCATCGCTTCAACCTACCAGCCTAATCCTCTTACAACATTCTTCGGCCAGTGCTGCGCGATGCGCAGCATTTATGCCCGCACGCACCCAAAGGAATCACTCCCATGGCTCATCTCGTCGAACAAATGGCATACGTTGGCGCTACCCCTTGGCATGGTCTGGGTAACCGGCTGACGCAAAAGCAACCACTCGAGGTCTGGCAGCGAGAAGCTGGAATGAACTGGCAGATTCAGGAAAGTCCTGTTCACTTCAAGGCCGACACTGTCGGCAACCTAGGCACGATTCACACCTTTCCGGAACAGAAAGTGCTGTATCGCTCCGACACCAAGGCCCCCTTGTCGGTGGTTTCCAACCGCTACCAGATTGTGCAGCCTCGTGAGGTGCTGGAGTTCTACCGGGATCTGACTGAGGTCTCCGGCTATGAGTTGGAAACAGCTGGGATACTCAAAGGTGGCCGCAAGTTCTGGGCTCTGGCCAGAACGGGACAGACAACCGCGCTGAAGGGAAATGATCAGGTCAATGGCTATCTACTGCTAGCCACCTCCTGTGACGGTACGCTGGCCACCACCGCGACCCCGACCACCGTGCGTGTAGTTTGCAACAATACCCTGACCATCTCCCTGAACGGCGCTAACCGCGCAATCAAGGTGCCGCACAACACGCGCTTTGATCCGCAGACCGTGAAGAATCAACTGGGAATCGCCGTCTCGCAATGGGATGAATTTATGTACCGAATGCGCGCACTGGCGGAGCGCAAGGTGCAGTGGCATGAGGCGATGGGCTTCTTCATGAATGTACTGTGTGATGTGGCCCCCAATAGCAAGCTGCCGGAAGTACTTCCGAATGAGCGAGCACTGCGCAAAGTCCAAGGGCTGTACGAAGGCCAAGGTCGTGGAGCGACGCTTGAATCTGCTCAAGGAACTGCGTGGGGCTTGCTCAACGCCGTGACGGAGTATGTCGATCACGAGCGACGCGCCAGGAGTACCGAATACCGAATGGACTCTGCGTGGTTCGGAGCCGGTGCAAGCCTCAAAGAGCGCGCACTGAATGCAGCGCTGCAACTCGCCGCTTAGCCCCTCTCACCTACTCAACGATTAAAGCGCCTGGTCAGCTTCTGCTGGCCGGGCGTTTTTTATGCCGGATAGGAAAACATCATGGAAACGCAAACGCTGCAACAATTCTGCAGTAAACCCCGCCCCGCCTTGCGCCTGGTGGGGACCAAACAACTTCCCCGAGAAGACTGGCTGGCCGTGCGCAAACAAGGCATCGGCAGCTCGGATGCCGCCGCTGCCGTAGGGCTCAATCCTTACAAATCCCAGCTGGAACTGTGGCTGGAAAAAACTGGCCGTGACAGTTCGCTGCCAAAGCTAGATCACAATGATGAAGAGAGTCCAGCCTACTGGGGCAATGTGCTGGAGCCCATCGTGGCCTGGCATTACAGCAAGCGTAGCGGTAACCGAGTACGACGTATCAATGCAGTGCTGCAGCATCCGGATCCTAAACTGCCCTGGATGCTGGCCAACATCGACCGAGAGGTGTTCGGTGCAGACGATGTACAAATCCTTGAATGCAAAACAGCCGGCATTAACGGCGCTCGCCTTTGGAAAGAAGGCGTGCCTGAGTATGTGCAGTTACAGGTCATGCACCAGTTGGCGGTGACCGGCAAGCAGGCGGCGGATGTGGCGGTACTGCTGGGTGGCCAACACTTGGAGATCCACCGCATCGAACGCGACGAGTCGATGATTGCTCGGCTGATCGACCTGGAGCGGCTGTTCTGGGATTACGTGGTCAGTGATACCCCGCCACCGGCCGATGGTACGGAGTCAGCGGAAGCCGCACTACGCTGCCTCTACCCCGAGGACAACGGTCAGACTCTGGACTTCAGCCAGCACCCGGAGCTGGCCACCACCTACCGGGAACTCAAGGCTGTTCGCCAGAGCATTGCCCAACAGGAGACGCGTGAGGCGCAGCTCAAGCAAGTCCTGCAGCAGGCCATGGGCGCAGCCACTCGCGTCGAATTTGCCGAAGGCTATATCAGCTGGAAGAAATCCAAGGACAGCACCGGGCTGGATGTCGAACGCATGCTCAAGGACAAACCCTACCTGCAGGCCCGCTACTCCAAGATCAATACAGGCAGTCGCCGCTTTCTGATCATCTGAACCATTCCTCGTCGCCCAAGCCACCTGGACCGTTTACGTCCTGGTGGCGTTTTTATTTCCAGATCAAGGATAACCGCCATGCTCAAAGGTTTAGCGATCACCCCTCCTATACTGGGGCGTATTTCCATCGGCAAGGTCGTCGAAAAAAATGGCAAACGTCTGCCGGAGAAAGACGATCAATTCACCATCACCTCACAGGTACAAAGCCGCGACGGCTGGCTGCTGCACCCACTCAATGAGGAACTGCGTAATGGCCAGGAGGGAAAACTGCGCAGCATTCCGATCCGTTTACTGTTCAACGAGCCGGAGCTCAACTTTCGGGCTGACTACAACCTGTTCGACCGTAACACCGGCCGGCCGCTGTGCGTCGGCGATGGTGAGACCTGCAAGCGTTTGACCAAGGACGGCATCCAGTCGTTGCCCTGCCCTTCACCGGATGGCTGCTCACTAGCCCAAGGCAATACCTGCAAGCCTTACGGCCGGCTGAACGTGGTGATTGGCGATGATGATCCGCTGGGCAGCTTCGTCTTCCGTACCACCGGTTTTAACAGCATCCGCACCCTGGCGGCACGCCTACAGTACTTCAGCGCAATCTCCGGCAATCGCCTGGCCTGTCTGCCGCTGGAGCTGCGTTTGCGCGGCAAATCCACCCGGCAGAGCCATGGCACACCGATTTTCTACGTCGATATCACTGTACGCAGTGGACTGAGCATGGATGACGCATTGCTCGCGGCTAAGCAACTGGATGAGGCCCGGCAGGCCTCAGGTTTTGACCAACCGGCCTTGGATCGCGCAGCCCGGCAGGGCTTTAACAATGGAACCTTTGAAGATAGCGAGGAAGACAGCGGCGTTATCGTCGAGGAGTTCTTCCCCAAAGCTGAAGATCAGCCCAGCCCTATAGAGTCCCAGGCCCAACTGGCAGCGCCTGCGAAACCTTCACTCGCGCAAAAGCTAGAGTCGCAAGCCATGCGATACAACGGCAAGCCCACCGTTCAGTAACCGGATTTCTCCCCCTTCCGTTCTCACGCATACGCACAGGAATACCCGCATGAAATATCACAAGCTTGTAGCCGGTGAAACGACCGGTACCTATGTCATGGAGACTCCAGTCACCGAAGCTGACATCCTGCAGATGGCTCAACAATTGGCGATGAGTCGTCTGTCTAAAGGCCGAGCACTGACTGAGCCGAAGCAGGTTTTCAGTCACCTGCAAACACTGCTGCAGTACCATGAGTATGAAGTCTTTGCCTTGCTAATGCTTGATGCCAAGCACCGGGTGATTGGTTTCAGAGAACTGTTCAGAGGCACGCTGGATGGTGCCAGCGTGTATCCACGGGAAGTGGTGAAGATCGCTTTAGAGCACAACGCGGCGGCCGTAATCCTGGTTCATAATCATCCCTCCGGCGACCCAGAGCCTAGCCAGGCAGATTGCACATTGACCACCACCCTCAAGAACGCACTCAACATGGTCGGTACCCGGATATTGGATCATGTGGTGGTGGGTCATGACGGCTGCGTGTCGTTGGCTGAACGGGGGTATCTGTAACTGAAAGGCCCAGACACTCCGTCCGATAGACTGCCCTGGCCGATGCCAGGGCGGTCATCAGCCGGATACCCTGGCATTACGTTCTGCTTGCGTGCTGTATCTTCAGTCGAATGCAGCGGGGTTAATTGGATAGGTCTCATACTCAGGGAAAGCCGCAGTCAGCGGCTTTCCCTGAGTAGCTCCTATTGATGTTCTTTTTTTGCCAGTCAGGCAGAATCTGCAGCCCGATAGGACTTCAACCAGACAATGATGAAATTACTCAACACCTACGACGACCGCGACGAAGCCGAGGAAGCTGCCGAGAAGCTGACTGGCGACAAGCGCTTGGCCAGCGAACGCGACGCCACCGTGGTCATCTACAACCTGTTCGGCATTCCCAGCTGGGGAAATATCCATCGGCTAGGAATGAACAATCTGAGCGTACTGAAAAACCTACTTGACTGCCGTGCTACCTGGAATGAAACCAACAGAACCCAACATGCCGAGATCATCACGACGTTAAAAACAGTGTCTAAAAACTACGGAATAGAAGTACCTGAACATTGGCTATGAAAGCAAAAATCAGTGGTTCTCAATTTACTCACGAAAAATATCCACCTTGGTTTCAAGGCACTTTCGCAAGCTCAAGTCGTTCGCGCCCACCTCAAACCAGCCACCCGGCTTTTGGTAAAAATCCAAGCCTCGCCCGACTTTGATGACCCAGCCGTTGTCCAGGCGGATTTCCCGATCGTGCAAGTTCGGGTTGAGTTTGACCTCTAGCTCCACATCCATCTCGAGCAAGCTCTGCTTCAACTCTTCCAGCTTCTCTGCAATATCGGCCAGCTGCGTGTTGTCGTCGTATCCGGTAATGAGGTTGATCTTCTTCACCGTTCCGGCCTTTAAGACGCACTCACAAAAGCGAACGAAATTCTGGATCTGGTGCTGAAGGCGAATGTACGGGTCTTCAATGACGACCGTCTTTGCTCCTCGCAGGTAGGGGCCAATGATCGATTCGTAGCTGTGGCCGACGTCACCGTACATAATCGTGAAGTGCTTCTCCACCAACTCTTCTGGAACAACAGGGGTGACGACAGGGGGAGTTGCTTCGACTTTGATCGCAGGCTCGGGCACCCGTGGCTCTTGTGTAGCCTCTGTCGCAACGTCACGCTCAGGTGCAAGTTTGTCGTTGAGCTGCCGTCTAAACGGTTGCTGTGTAGCTGCGGCATCCTTCGACTCGGGACAATAGACAACAACTTCTTGCCCCTGCGCATTAAGGAATGAGAGATCGATGCGCGCAAACTCATCATCGGGTTTGCGTTTATTCATCTGTTCCTTCACACGTCGACGGCACTCAACTGCGTAGGCTACATATTCTTCGAACTCCTCATCGGTCGGAGAACCGGTAGGGTGAAGAATCTTCAGGAAGGCACAGACGGTCTTCTTGATGCCTTTTTCATCACGGCCCTCAACACTCTTGCCAAGTCGGATGCGTTTGCTGACTTCTTCGTACCGATTGGTGTGCTTGAACTGGTAGTGGAATGCTTCCGCCAGGTAGTCCGTAATGAACCCGTAGCTACTGGTTAGAAATTCACTGCTGTTCTTGGGCATTTCCCAGCCAGGTATGTAGGCTGCGAATCGATCCATGATCGCCAAGTCAAACTCAGCGGGCAATGGTTGGAAAAGATCATGCTCAACCGAGTTAACTACTTGGCTGATGGAGAGATCGAAATTTCCAACAAAGCTAAGGCTGGCATCAGCGATCACTTCAGCGCCACGCGAAAAACGACCATTTGCCATGAAATCCTTCATGATTTGAATGGTGTCCGGATCTTTGACTTTGATGCCGCCTACTTCGTCGAAAGCCACGGTATCCCAAAACCCAACCAAACCAACCTTACGGCGTGCGTTGTTGTAGAACAGCGCCGACTTGGTCGCCTGTCCACCTGAAATCAATGTGGCGTAGGGCGAAAATTCACTGAAGAAATACGACTTCCCAGTGCCGCGTGGCCCAAGCTCAATGTAGTTGTAATTGGGTTCAACGAGGGCAGCCAAGCGCGCAATAAAGTGCATGCACACGCGCTTTGACAGCTTTGTTGGCTCCAGGCCAACGGTGCGCAAAATCGCCGCAATCCACTCGTCACGGGTGAATTGAGTGCGACCTTCGCAGTAGCGGTCAAAATCAAAGCGACTGATCTGGATGGGCCGCAGGTCTTCAATGTAAAACGCATAGTCGTCTTCTTCGATCGCGTTATGTGCCAACGTCACCTCAGCCCAAATTCCGCCTTCCAATAGGCGGTCATTGTCTCGATAGAACTTCTCGCCAATAGCGATACGCTGTGAATTGAAGTTCTCCAATGAGGCCCAGTGGCGCTTTTCCTTCTCGACATACCGAACATGGACCTTGTCGATAAAGCGATGCTTGCCTTTGGTTGCCACCTTTGACTGCGCGGCATTGGCCTCGTCAGGCTTTACATAGTTGTCTTGTAGGCTGGCCAGCACCGCCTCCATGCCCGCGTCCATCTCGGCCTGATCATCACTCGCACAAAAGCGCGCAAGCAAAAACTCCAGCACGAAGGTTGGGACGTTGGTTCCCTTCTTAATCCGGTGGAGTAAATCCTTGCGCAGTACCTTGCCATCAAAGGTGGCGGTCAGCTTTTGGTCGAGTTCATTCATCGTTTTTACACCGCATAGTCGGTTGCCAGGTCAAGTTGGCAGTACACCGTATAAGTCGTTGGATGCAAAGCCTTGATCTTGAATTTCCCCTCGAAATCCATTTGCATCTTGATCGTGACTTGAACCTTGTCACCTGGTTTCAACGACAATGTTCCTGTTGCCGGATTCACTGCCCCCCCGGCCTTCGCTTCACCCACCACTTCGCCCTTGCTGTCGTGTGCCTCCAGCAAAATCTCGAACTCGTTTTCAGTCGAGAACATGTCTGCCGTTTCAACTGCAAGGTCAATCACTGGCATACGTGTGGTGATGGCCTTGGCACCGTTCTTGTAGCTCATCGCCACAGATGCTTTATGCAGTGTCGGTTGATTGGATGTTTTCAACTGCATCGTTATCACCGGCACCACGCATTCCTGCAAAGAAATGCCACCGTGATAATAGAGCAAACCACTGCGATAGGCCGCCAGCGAATGTGGCGCAGCGAACTTGGCAAAGTCACCGCGAATGCCCATTTTCTCGGCTGAGACCACTAGGTGATTACTGTCGCCAGCACCATCACCTAGCGCGCACCGGTCATGAATGCCAATCCAGTTGCCCGCGGGCTTGCTGCAGACATCGCCCGCACCAGCGTGGGTGTTCATGAAGAAGCCGTGATCGGTCGCGATCACCACCTCATGAAAGCCACGCTCTTTCAGCTTATGAATTGCGACCCGAATGCGTTTGAGTGCATTGGTAATCTCTGCAGGAGCGGTGTCAGGATGGTTCTCAAAGTGGCTATCTATCTCTACGGCGCGCAACACCAACAAATCGGTTTCAGGCGAGAAATCGAAACGTCCGCGAACAAAGTCTTCCAGACGCCCTTCTTCAAAGCGCTGGCCGTATTTCTTCCGAAACACATCCATGCGCTGCGCAACGGTTTCCACCACCTGGTCACCCAGCATTGGCACCAGACTCTGTTCGTCATTCTTGATGCGAAGCAGCTGGCCAGCCCCGGGCAACAAGCTGGCCATGCCTACTGGCGTGATGCTTGGTAGCTGCGCCATGGCAACCTGCACCTCGACTTGTCCGTCTTCCGTCAACTGCCGTTCCAGCGCCACGCCCAATTCGTAGCGAAGCGCATCAATCATGAAGTACGCCACCTTGTGGCCGTTCTTTTGCAGCTTGGGCGCAACAATGCGGTCAAACACATCAGTATTCGATAGCTGCCCAGCCAACGGCCAGCCACTTTGCTCCACATGACGAGTGAAGATCAACTGCACCTTCTCGACCAGTTTGCCGTACTGCTTACGAACCTGCTGCTTGACAGGCGTCATGACACCTTGCGCGTCTTGCCAGTCGTAATCGCTAACTGCCTGTTCGAACTCGCGATGCAGTCGATCAGCTTCACGCAGACTGCTCACGTAAAAGGTCAACAGCACATCAAGATTGCGTGCGTTGTCCGAAAGCTGCCGCTCCATGTCGTCGCAAGTTTGAAGCAACTCCGTAGCCGATCGAATCAAATCCCACTGGGCACGGCTCTCGCCTTTGCCCGTCCACACCGATTGCTGATGGCGCTCCGAGATGCTCCTCACCCGGTCGATGTCATCACGCAGGATGCCTTCGATCGCCCGACTCAAAAATGTGCGCTCCTCAAACGGGAAGGTGTCGCGGTCGCCCAAATCAGACCAGCTACCAAATTGGCTGACTAGGCTGAGCTCCCTCTCAATTTCTTCTGCGCGGTCGATATAGACACTCTGCGTGCGGCGATCATTGCGCAGCAGATCGCACAGGTATTCAATCAACGGCTTCGCCTGCGTTTCGGCTCGCGGTACATCGCTCAAACTGGCAGGCAACGCACCAGGCAGATCAAAAACAAACTCGCTGAACAAAACAAAACGCCACAGTTCGTTGGCAACCGAGTCCCATGTCTTGCCCCTGGTCTTCAATGACAGGCCCATGCTGTTGCGGAGCAAATCACGCGCCTCTGTCACCCAGCTATCGCTGCCTTTCAATGCCGCTTGCTGCGCATCGTTTGGCACAAGCAGCGCGAACAGAATGTCTCGGGCGGACTCGACTGCCAGTAGCGCACGCAAGTTTGGCCAGCCCAAGCCGCCGCCAACAGCATCCACCACCGCAAAACTAGGCGAAGCATCCTGCTCAAAGATGGCCCGAATGGCCGTGGTGTGATCTGGCTTCGCCTTCAGGCATAGGCTTTCAAAGCTGTCACCATCCCCTTCCGGGAAAATCGCACCTGCTGCGGCAATGGATGCAAAGGGATCAGCCTGCCTTTCTTCATCGCTCTCGGGCGCTTTTGCAGGCACATAGACCAGCATTCCAGCGAGCTGCCGATCGATCACATCACGCAAGCCCTGCATCGCAGCTACCCGACTCTCAATGCTGCTCTTTGAAGCATCCACAACCAGCAGCTTTTCGTCGGCCAATCCTTTGCAGACATCTTGGTAATGCCCGGCAGGGTCATACACCACGAGACTGCCCGTCTTTTGCAAGCGGAGACGGAGGATCTTGTTCTGAATGAAATCAGCAATACTCATTCGTCAGCTCCCGCTTTCTTTTTTCCGCGCGTTTTCTTGGGGGCGGCCTCTGGCTCCACGTACAGATCTTCAAGCCCATGCGCGATGGCGAGGGATTTGTCGGTCTTGCACTTCACACGTACGCGTTCTGGCCAGTAGGCCATGGCCAAGTGTGCCCAGTCGTAGTCGCCTTTTTCCAGCTTGGTCCAGGTGTCTTTCAAGACCTTTTGCCAGGGCTTGTGGCGGAATAGAGGCCACAGCGGCGCGGCGGTGATTTGCACACCGTCGTCGTGGTTGGGCTGGTAGGTAGGTGCGATCTTGAGCAAGGTGTCGCGCAAGTCAGTGAGCTCTTGCTCGAAGGTTTGCAGCGTTTCGTATTGCGTTTCCTCGTCATGGGAGCGGCCGCTGCCCTTACTGCGCAACTCAGCGCACTCACGGCTGATTTGCGTCAGTTTGCCGTTAGAGCCATCCAGGAAATCGTTGACCGCAGTGAACAGGGTTTGATTGTTCAGGGTGGGGTAGTAAACCCAAAGCGTGTAACTACCTGATGCGGTGGAAAGTGGCCAATAGATCGGCGCATTTCGCCCATTCCTAGAATAGTTCTCCAGATGATGAGCAAAAAAAACATTATCAGATATGTACTCAGTTATTGAGCCTGATCTAAGGACAGCACATATCTTAGCTTCAGAATCAGAAAAACTGTCACCGAATATTTTCTCTAAATGCAAAGTTACCAGTACACCCAACCCGTGCTTCGCACTTGATGAAGAGTCATAAATAAAGCTTTTATTTTCGCACTCAACCATTCTTCCAGCTTGCTTGCTCGGCAACATTACTTCCGGATCAGAGACGATCAACTCGTGGCTAAAAGCTTTGTTCAAGTCCCATCGATAAAAACATAATCCGACAGCATATGACAAGAGTGATTTCGCAAAGTTTTCTTCTATTTTACTTCTACCAATACTTATTTTAAGCGAATCAGCGATCGATGACGCTTGAGATGAGAACGCCTCTACAACGTCAACTTCCTCAGGGCACAGCTCACAATTTCTGTAAATAATTTCATTTATTTTATTATAAAGAAAATTAATAGCGCTCGCTGCCTCATTATATCTATTTACTAACACTTCAATAAAAGATATTAATTCAGCATCCGCACCAAAAGGAAACGGACTCAAAAACTCCCTACAAGTTTCATCCAAACTAAGAAATGACTTATAAATAAACGAAATCTGCTTGGCTGACTCAGAGAGAGCAGCCTTCTCTTCAGATGAAAAACTTGGGACAGGACATACATTCACATATCCCGCATATTTGTGCTGTCCGCAAAATTGATTTATTAAAAACCAATACAGTTTTGAATTTAAATATGCAAGCGACCACCCCTCATCCAAAGGGTGCGTAATAGCCTGCCCCTCAGTAGTAAAAACACATCCTTCCGGTAATACCGTTGTGTCAACCAAGTCGCCACGTTTTCCCCAGCCATACCCTTGTTTCTGTTGAGAATCAACATTTCTTAAGAAAGTGGACTCACTAAATGGTACAGCATTACCTCGAACTCCAAATCGGACAACATCTCGTAGGGGCATTAAAAATGGAGAAAAACCGCCCCCGTTGAACATTGTGCTCCAGACAGTAGAGATGCCAATAGTTTCTGACTCGGGTATTTCCCAAAACAACCTGAAATTCACATCCGATTTTATTTGACACCCAACCATAGCTTTGCCGACAACATCTTTAACATGAAGTTTTTTTTGCAATAACCGTAAGATCCATGGACTTGCATCAAACGGTATTGCTTTATTAGGAAACAGTGCTATCTCATCAAGTCCGAGTTGATAAAATCCGCTTTGCATTCCCTGTCTGTATTGATTTGATGCATTTGACAAACAACTATTCTTCTCTTCTAGCGAAACAGACGCTATGGACGACACAGTTGATTCTGAAACACCTGATGCCCAAACAGATAACGCCGTTTCTACTTGCGCTCCGTCCAAGACGCCCCAACCCAGATCCACCATCGAAATTGGATTCAGACTTGAATAAAGAGAAATTTCTCGAAAATCTTGATAGGTTGATTTAATTAGCGCTGTTTTATCGAAAATGGCGCCAACAAGCCCCCCTGGCGCTAACAAATTAAGGCTTCGTAAAATGAACGCGCAAAGAATATTTTGATTCCAAGATGGGTAAGCTTTGCCCAGATAATCAGCCGCCAATAAAGAAGGATCTCCGAATGGAGGGTTCATTACAATGATTTCAAATCTCTCATTGCATAGATCGATTAGCCTGAATCCTTGCAAAGCGTCCTGAACAAATAATCGACCTTGATATGTATTTTTTATGGCCTGAGCGAAATCGACAAGGGCGGCACGCAACCTTGTCTCTGCCTGCTGCCAGTTTTCTTGCTCTTGCTGGGCAAACAGCCCCGTACCTTTTCCCACATATACTTGACGAATCAAGTGAGGGAGCTCGCGTTCGACCTGAAGTAGCACTCCCATTTCAGGCAGGTGCTTTAGCATCTGCAGCGTTTTCTCGAACAACTCAGCGTCGCGTTGATCGAGCTGGGCTGCAAACTGCAAGCGCAGTTCGCGCTCGGCGGGTGGAGCGACTGCGGCTACAACATGGCCTTGACCAATTCGCGGACGCTCTTTTGCCTTTACGTTTGTGTCGTGCCAGGCACGCTGCGCACGCAACCACAGCGCTAGCGTGGCGATCTGTGCGGCGCGTGGGTCGATATCAACGCCATAGATGTTTTGTTCGATGACAAGTCGGGGTACATCGAGGAGGAATGCGTCTTGGTCGGAATAGGTCTGACTGAGCGGTTTGAAGCCCGACAGGGGGTGCGTAGACACATCCAAAGAGCCTGGACCGTTTTGCTGCTCCCAAGCCCAAGCTTCGCGGTAAATCTCCAGAAACAGGTCGAAGGAGTACAGACCAAAGTGCATGGAGCCGCAAGCCGGGTCCAGCAGCTTCAGGGTGCGAGGGTCGCGCAGCTTTATGGTTGCCTGTGGTTGCTCGTCGGGCTTGACCAGCAGGTACTGGCAACGGTTGCGCAGATCAGTTTGCCCGCCAGTGGCGTTAAACCAGAGACGCCCCAGCGTGTTATCGACCAAGAACTCCACCACGTAGCGCGGCGTAAAGAACTGGTTGCGTACCGCGAGTTCGCGACTGTTGCGCGGTGCCTGACTGGCATCGCGCATGGCCTTGCGCTCTTCCTTAGAGTTGAAATATTGGTAGATCCAACCGATGGTTTCGTCTGCGCCCCAAAGCGGCTCAATCTCAAAGTGGTTTAGCTCATCCAGCAGCGCACGCAGGGCAGTTTCTCGCGGGAACAGCAAACCATTGGAGGCATAGCGATCAAACAGGGCAGGCAGCTCTTGTGCCAGCTCATCGAACACGCTGAACAGATAAACCTGGTAAGCCTGGCCGGTTTCACCTAGGGCGGTACCGGCAATCTTGCTGTAGAGCTGGTAGCCGCGCGATTGATAGCCTTTGCTGATCGACTCGATCAGTTGTCCACGCGCTTCCATCATCAACAGTGCAGCCAAGCGGTTGAGCACCGTAAAAGCCTGCTCGCGCACCATCCGGTCGAGCACCGCGATGCGGTGATCGATGTCGTCGGCGTCTGCGCCCAGATAGTGAGCAAGAGTTTGCCGTAGGACCTCAGCCGTGTGGCGCTGCCGGTCGTCCAGATGGGTGAGTCGCGCCATGGCCGTGACTTCACCGGTCTTGGGGTCCAAACCATAGGTTTGTTGAAGCTGAATGCTGAATTCGTCGGACAGCAGGCTACGACAACTGTTAACCAGCTTTTGCAGGCGACCTCGTGTGGATTGATCGAAAGCCCCTTTTCTTTCAAAACTCATAGGTCGTCTCGCAGTTCGAGGTTGACGGCAAAGGCATGTGCATACTTCAGCTCGCCACGCAGTTGTTGCAGTTGCGTGATCAGCGCATCCAGGTCATCCATCGTGGTGATCTTGGTGCGCGCTTTGATGCTGCGCGCGATGGCTGGTTTCGGTTCATTTACAGCACTTGGCACAGGAATCTCAGCTTCAAGCTCCTCCTTAATCCGCTTCGTGCCAAGACGCTCAATGCTGTGTTTCAAACCTTGCACTTCATCCTGCAGTTCAGAGAGCTTGTTCGTAATGGAATTGAGTCCCAACAAATCAGGCGTCACTTCCACAATCAAACGCTCTAGGCTACCCAACAGTTCAGTCTGTTCTTGCTGGGTGAGCTTGATCCACTCCGGCACCCGCTTTAGGTCGACCTCGGCCTCTTTGATGCGTGTTTTGAGCAGATCTTGCATCGCGATCACCGTATCGCGAATGCGGGTGCGAATGGTGGTGAGGCTGGTGCTGAAATCAGCCGCAAAACGATAGAAGTCGGCCTGCTGCAGGCGCTCGTCGATAAGGCTGAGGGCCTCAGCCAACTCTTCTTTTAGCGTGGCCAGCAAGGCCACATTCGGCAGGTTGGCAATGGCCGTGCAGTGCTGGCGAAGATCGCGCAGCGTTTGCTCCAGGCCTTGCTCCAACTTGAGTTTGACTTCGGCAGCCCATTTGAGACTTTCAAACAGCTCTGATTGCTCGTTGCCCAAACGACGTGGCGCATCCGAAGCGTCGGTGAGCAGCACATCGTTAATCTCGTGCGTGAGGTTTTGCAGGCGGTCTACACCTGGCAAGTTCAGGCCGCGTAGTTTTTCAGTGAGAGGGCCGTATTGGTGCTGCAGTTGCGGAAAGAGCTTGGTGGTGACTTTGCTGATGTCGTCTTCCAGCGGTACGACGGTGTCGCCAGTCAATTCGGTCAACCGGGTTGCAGCTCGTGCCAGTACGTCGTTGGTCGGACGGTCGCCGCCGCGAAGCGAAATGCCAATGATCTTAAACGAATTGTTGGTTTTGATGGCGTCGATGGCTTGTTGGCCATTGACGGTGACCTCACGCCCAGCCACCTTGAGCTTGATCTCACCCGCCAGCAGCATGGCCGCCACCAGATAGCGCAGGGTGTCTGCCGACCAACCAAAGGGCGCATCAGCAAAGACATCAGTCAAGCGCTTGCCGTCGACTGTGCCGTTGCGATTGATGTAATCACGGATGCTCACCATGGCCAAGTGGTCCGTGCGAATGCTGTGCCGCCCGCTTTGGGTTTGCACAAGGTTCAGAGGATCTAGAGCGCTGGTGATGCCCGACAAATTGCCGACCCGGAGGAATTTCTCTGCGAGTTCGGTTCCGGCTCGCACCGGGGCCTCTACATAGCGATCGAACACTTGCTCGGCCACTTCGCTCAGGTGTTTGCGAGCGGCATCCAGCAGCTCCGCCGCCAGCGTATCTACTGCGACAACCTGGCCACGGAAGATGAACGAGCCTTGCAACAGGCTGCGCTGGATCTGTGCCCGCAGTTTGGTGCTGAGGTGTTCAGCCCGGTCGGCCTGGCCGTTGCAATATTCGCGAATTTCCTGATCTGGATCGCTGCGGTAGCGGTTGGCGATCTCACGGCAGCGGTGGATATCAGCCGTCAGTTCGTCCATTTCCGGCGTAGTGCGGCCCACCAGGTAGATGTTGAACTTGGATGAACTGTGACGCGACTCGTCAGTGACTCGAGTGCGTGCACTGTCGATTTCTTTGGGATCGACCAGTTCAACAATGGTTTGGATCTGGTTACGCTCACCCGCTAACGATGCGGGCACATTGCCTGCCGATTGCGCCTTGAGTCCGGTGGATACGGCATAGGAGCCGTGCAATTGGGTGGAGGGCAATGGCGCATAGACACTGGTCAACGCTTCGTTAACGATGCGACGCAGCTCAACGCCGCGCAATGCAACTTGGCTGCGCTCCTGTTCAATGTCGTTCAGCTTTTCACTGAAGAAGCAAAGGTTGCCGTCTTGTTCGCCAAATGGAACGATGGAGTCGTTGATCAGGTCTTCGACCGCCTTGGCCACAGCGTCTGCTTGAGACGCCCCGGCGATGCTGGCGTGCATCAGGCTGGTGACGTTTTGACGGGTGATCGGCAGGTTGCCAAGGATTTGCAGAACGGCGACCGTCTTGGCGATGTTTTGATGCAACTCGGAATGCGAGAAGCGGATCTTGGTGACTTTCTCGACCGATGCGTGCAAAGAGGCGAAGGCGCGCTTGATGTCTTTATCCAGAGCATCAAACAGCGTGACGGTGGTGGCGAGCCAGCCAACGGCTTGTTCTGCAACGGCAAGTTTGCCTTCAGAGCCGTCAATCAGAATGTCTTGCACCACCTTGATCGCCGAGCGCAGGCCGATGCCTCCTGTGGACTTGGCCAGTGCGCCTAGCAAGTGCAGCAGGATGTCGAAATGCGCGGGAAGGAACGGGTAGAGATCGACAAAGGTCTTGCGATCGAAATCGACGCCATAGACGCGCGCATCGACAAGCTTGGTGTTCTGGCGCAGCTGCTGACCATATTGATCAAACAATCCGCCCAATTCGGCTTCCGCTGGTGACGACTTGCCCAACAGTCGTGTGTAGCAAATTTCCTTGATGTCGTTGGATTCAAGGGCGATCTGAATCGGGAAGCGGTCATTAAGCTTGAACAATTCTGGCGAGTTGAGGGCTGCCTTCTCGTCGTCCGCCGTGAGCGTTTGCTGCGCCGTTCCGACGATCCAAACCTTGCCGTCGCCGATGTTTTTCAGGTTCTTCGCCAATCCATCGAGGTTCAGGATCAGATTGGGCCGTGGGCCAACGTACTGACCGACTTCATCGATGATGAAGATGATGTATTCCTTGCCCGATGCCTCGCGGGCAATCTCCAGCATTTCACGCACACGGTCGTTTTCGAAAACGACGATTTCACTTGATTCGGTCGTGAACGAACTGGGCGTCTTGAAAAGTGTGGGGTAAAGCTTGTGCGCAATCTCAGGAATGAGGCTGTCGACCACCAACTCGTCGTTACGGTAGTTGCTCCAGTCTTCACCGCCCGCAGCTTCTTTGAATGCATCCAGGAATTCGTTGTAACGACCTTCCTTCTTGAGCCTGCGTTCCAGCGCTGCAACCTTGAGATTGCGCGAATAACCTGCCCACTGCAGAACCTTGTAGAACAGGACCGTCGACACCTCTTCCATGGTCGCACCTGCGACCTGTTCGCTGGCCAAGTCCAACATCAGCACTGCGGCAGGAAAGCGCTTGGCTACGTTCGACAGCAAGGACTTGGTTTGCTGACGCTTGAGACGATCTTGGAGGTGCTGGATGAATGGAACGCCATCAATGGTGATGCGATCGTCAAATGCCAAGCCCAGATACTTGGTGAACGAGCTCTTACCCGAGCCATAGAAGCCCGACACCCAGACGCCGACTTCGTTTTCGCCACCAATGTCCATGGCGGCTTCCATCTTGAGCAGGAGATTCTCAAACTGCTGGTCGATGCTGTCGGTAACCACGTATTCCGAGATTTCCGATTTCAGGCGCGCCTCTTGTGACACGCCATAGGTGATGACCTTTTCAATGCTGCGATTGATGCTCTTGCTGGGGTCGAAGAGTTTTTTGATCGTCATGTTTTACCTCAATGATTAGCCGCCGACGTGGACAGAGCGGTAGTTGCCATCGTCGGGGTAGAACCCCAGGAATTTGAGTCTTGTCTTGCCGGTGCGCACACCAGGGTAGAAGAACACCGTGGGTACATGGAATTTGCCTTGCAACTTGCCTTCGATGACACCGATGCGTGTGTAGGGATGCAACGCCTCAAGATCAGTGACCAGCAAAATGGCCTTAGGCTTGCCTTCAAGTTCGGCCAGCTTGGCTTCGATGCGTGCCTGTAACGCACCATTACTGATGGCATTAGCGAGCGACGCATTGGTCTTGTCCCATGCCAAGGGCGCTTTCTGATCGGCAGCGAGCCAGATCTTGCGAAGCGGTGCCTTCTCGATAATGTCTGCAACATGCTCGGCGATCGAAAAGGTTTCGACTTCCCAGCCTTCGTTGCGCAGTCGGTGCATCCACGCGGGTGTTTCGCGCTTCACATTGAGGATCTGATGCGGCGGAAAAACCAAATAGAAAATGGGCTCGAAGCTGGCATGGCCAAACTCGCGCCCCTGCTTAATTCGCTCCATCAACTCATTGAAATCAGCTTTGAGCGATGACATCGATCAGTTCCTCCATGCTTTTGTAGGTCCACCCGATATGCACGACATCGGAAGCGGCCTGAAATATGAGTAGGCCTTGTAATGACAAACGTTTCAGTTGGTCTCGAACGTCTGTACGTTCCAGTCCAAAGAGATCCCAGTCGGAGCTTGAAACAATTTGGTTGTCACCAAGACCACTGAACTTCAAGTCGTAGGCCAAGTAGGCGGCGACCTTTGGCAAGATGCGATAAGCAGCAATCGAACGCTGGTTGCGGCCTGTGGTTGTCAGCAGTCCATAGTCGGCGCAGCAGCCCATCAAATACGATGAGATGCGCTTGATCGTGGTCTCAGACCATGGCTTTTGCGTTTTTCCTTCGCGCACGCTGTTGGTAACAAAGGTGCGTACGTCTTCCAGCTGGAGATCATTTCGCCCTGCTGAATAGCGCGCCCAATAAACCTCTCGAACGAAGTCTGCCAATACAAGATTGGCTCGCGCGGTATAGATAAAAAGCAGCTGATTGAGCTCGGCGGTCGTGAAATGATCAACCAGGGACTTGAGGCGCGCGGCAACGTATGGGTCGCGCATGTAGCGTGGGGCAAAGCACTCGACAACAATATTGCGTAGACGCCTTGCCGTTACCAATGGGAAACGACCCGATGCCAGCGCGGCTTCATAAAGCTGCGACGCACTCATGCCAGGTTGATAAACCTGGAGCAGTTGCCTTGTTTCTTCTAGGAGCCCCAGTCCGGCTTGTAGCTGAGTGGTGTAGTAGCGCTGCTGACTCACTCAACCTCCCGAACGTAGGGGAACGTCTGAATTCCGGAGGTCAGGGCTGCACAATAAAAGCCCGCAGCACGTTGTAGCTCGGCTTGTATATCTTGACTCATCTGGCCCAGCAAAACAGGGCCTGGCGATGCGGACTCTGGTTTATCCGCCAACTCAGCCAGGCGCACCATCGCCAGCTCACGACTTGCCAATCTGCCTTGTAAGATTTGCACGAAAGCGGTGTCGTTGAGCGCATCAGCAGATGATTGCTCGAGCCCGATCGGCAAACGAAATAGGTGATAGATACGGCCAACACCAATGACCTCGTCGTGAACTTTAGCTGCCGCCGCAGTTGCCCCCTGGTATTGGGCAAGAAACAGAGATCGGTTGAATATTGGAGCCAAAAAAGCAGCCGCTGTAGCGCCAAAGAACTCGCTGCCCCACCAATTAGCCTGGCCCTTTTCCCCCAGGTAACCAACCAGTATCCGGAGCTCTGCGATTGTTTTTGCGATGGTATTCATCAAAAGTCCTAAATCATTTTTCCCGTTGAGCAGCTGGGCAACACAGTTAGTAATTTGTCTTCGCCTCGTCCAGGCGGGGTTCTTTGTAGCCTGGAGCCAAAACAGCATTCTTGACACCGTATAGCGCCAACTGGTCCTTCAGCCAAAGTCGGTACTCATGTCCACGCAGACTATGGTCTGGCGAGCAGTCCACGCTCCATTGCCTTAGGATGTATCCGGCAGTGGCGGCACGCAGCTTCATGCGCAGTGCCCCTCCATCCATCCCATAGTCCATTTCGGTTATTTCTGGACGCGGCTGGCTCGGATGCGGCACCAACTCTAACTCGACGATTCGTGTCCACTGAATGTCTTGATCGCTCATCTCGTGAGGAGCCACGGGCTGGCCATTAAGCACCACTGGGCGCCTGATCCGAGTAATGACGAAGTCGCGGAATTCCTTTGACTTTCGATCGAACGCGCGAACGTGCCAGCGCAAACCTGTATCGATCAAAGCAAAAGGCACGATCTCGCGTTTCGATTTGCCACTGGAAATCGAGTGGTACTCAACGACCAAGGGGCAGCACTGATGGATGGCGCGCGTCACACTCGCCAGCACATCCAAATCAGGGTTCGTCAGCCTAGAAGGAGTTTCACTAGGCACCCAAGTTTTGAACTTAAGCGGCTCGCCATCACCAAAGGCCTGAGTCAGCCACGACATAACTCTTTCGGCCGGGTAATCGAACAGCGAACGGAAGTCAGCGCCAAGGACATAGGTCTTGGCCTTGGAGTCATAGTCGATATTGCCGGAGGCTAGCTCCCTATACAGCGCAAGATCCCGGGTCGCCGCAGCGGACTGGATGGCAAAGCGCTCCACCAGATCCTGCCTCCGAATCTCCCCGACGAAACGCACACGCAGCTCGATAAAGGCTAGGCGGTCACGCTGTGGCTGAGCGAGTTGCGCAAGAGAGTTTATGGGCGTCATATGAATTAGCGGCACGTAATTTGACTATTTAACGGATATTATTCTACGCCTTAGGCGCACGTCCATATTAGTATTTTACAAATATGGTGGTAATCATTTTGATTACCTAATCTTCCGCGCATTAGAAAATGCAAGTCGCGCCTGATCGCGACGATTCTGCATTTTAGAGATGCCGCCCAGGCACGGGACATCGAGCTCTGGCGGTGCCCTGCTATAGGTCTCTGCCAAATAGAGATCATTAAAACAATTCCTGCCAAATCTGCTGTGCTCTATTACCTGGACAAGCGCCCGCGCGCTGACCCCATGAGGATAAAGCGACGCAAGCTCTTTCTCTTCTTCCTGATCAAGCGCTCTCAAGTAGTGCAGCTCATCGCGCAAGGCCACTTCAATGACTTCGCGCGATAGGACAATCCACGCCAACCCCCCAACGTACGGGTCAGTCGCCTGCAAATGTGCAAGTCTCGGTCAGGTGACGGGTATCAGGGTATGTCAGGCGAGGGCTGAGCCCCCCCCTGATTTGCAGCAGTGGTCCATTCACCCTCTGCTGCAACCAAACACCCGGCAACGATTGCCATACACCTTGGTCGCCGCCTTGCAGAGGTAGCTCACCCGAACGAAATACCGATCCATCTCCGCTGGATCATCCTGAGAGAGGTGGTACCCAGCGTTCTCGGGGATATGCACCAAACCATTGGTATCATCGATAGGCATTCTCAACGCACTGGCCCATGCAGCATGAATGCGGCCGTATGTATTCTCTCGTGCTGAGTCAAAGTATCCCACCGTGTTGAACGCATCCCGGTTAAGCAATAGGACGAAGTGGTAATGCGGTCTACCCTCTCGCCCGACCTCCCTGACCCAGCACCAGCGGACGTCTGTCTGATGAGCAGTACCGTTCAACCGCCTGGAGCGCTCTCGTGCCGATTGGATTCTGAAGGTCAACGAATCGACAAATCTGGAAATGACAGTGTTATCTGATGCAGGGACAGAGTCGTCATCTGGGAAATGTAGGTCGAACCGTACTGCGAACACCTGGCGGTGAGCTCTCAGCGCTAACTGAGTAGTCTCATGAATGCCTTCGAGGTATTCAGTAATGAAGGGAGCGTGACGCGTCAGCACGGACAGTCCACGGAAGGTGCTCTCGTAGTGCAGGTGAAGATTGCTGTTGTCAGGGTGACGCTTGGGTTGGTGTGTCATGGGAATGATCCGCTGAGTAGGTTCATCAACTCAGTGGATTCTGTAAATTTTTACCGTTCGATCTGCAGGTGCGCTAGGAGCTTGTTCAGTCACTGGCTGAGCACATCCTGTAGTGGTCTACTAACCCCGGACACCCATTTAGGCGAGAATGCTCGCCACAGAGAGGTGTCCGATGACCAAGCAACGCCGTACCTTTACCCCTGAGTTCAAGCGCGAAGCTGCCTGCCTGGTGCTCGATCAAGGCTACAGTCATGCCGAAGCAGCACGCTCGCTCGGCTTGGTCGAATCGGCCCTCCGCCGCTGGGTTAATCAGCTTCAACAGGAGCGCGGCGGCGTCACGCCGGCCAGCAAAGCGTTGACGCCAGAGCAGCAAAAGATCCAAGAGCTCGAAGCTCGGATAACGCGCCTTGAACGCGAGAAATCGATACTAAAAAAGGCTACCGCGCTCTTGATGTCGGAAGATCTCGAGCGTATTCGCTGATCCACCAGTTCAGCGCCCATGAGCCCGTTGATTGGCTATGCGAGGTGTTCGAAGTCACTCGCTCAAGTTACTACGCACATCGCCATAGAAGGCGAACTCCGGACGTTGAGCGACTGAGGTTGCGTAGTCGAGTGAATGAGTTATTCACGCGCGGACGAAGTGCGCCCGGCAGCCGCAGTATCAAGATGATGATGCAAGAAGAGGGTGAGAAGATCGGGCGGTTCAAGGTCCGCAGCCTGATGCGTGAGCTGGCGTTGGTCAGCAAGCAGCCAGGGTCGCATGCGTACAAAAAGGCCACAGTGGAGCGGCCAGATATTCCGAATATTTTGAACCGAGCGTTTGATGCCGAAGCGCCAAATCAGGTCTGGTGTGGCGACATCACTTACGTTTGGGCGCAGGGAAAATGGCACTATCTGGCAGTTGTCTTGGATCTCTATGCACGCAGAGTCGTGGGCTGGGCCCTATCAGAAAAACCGGACGCAGACCTCGTGGTCAAAGCGCTGGACGTGGCTTACGAACAGCGCGGTAAGCCTCAAGGGCTACTGTTCCATTCCGACCAGGGGTCGCAATATGGCAGTCGTCAATTCCGCCAGAGACTGTGGCGCTATCGCATGCGCCAGAGCATGAGCCGCCGAGGCAACTGCTGGGATAACGCGCCGATGGAGCGAGTCTTTCGCAGCTTGAAGTCAGAATGGATACCGACCACGGGCTACCTGACCGGGCAGCAAGCCCAACGAGACATTAGCCAGTACCTGATGAACCACTACAACTGGATCCGCCCCCATCAATTCAACGATGGACTGGCTCCGGCGAAAGCTGAAGAAAAACTCAAAACTGTGTCCGGAATGAGTTGACCACTACATCCCTTCTTGAGGGATGAGCGTGATGGGATGGCTGCCTTGATGTATGTATGAGTAGGATCTATAGGTTGATGACGGCTATGACGAATACAAGCTCTACCTCAATGAACCCATGTTTAATATATGGATATATAAATAATACTAATACCGAAACCCACCACCCCACTCCTGCAAGGGAGTGGAGCGGCAAACTGCCGGAGAGCTCGGCAAGAATGTGGCAGTTTCAGTGATTCAGATGCTCTGGAAATAAACCAAAGATTCGAGTCATCCGATCAGCCTGAACGCCGACCGAATGACTTGACGGATACTCAGCCAATCAGCTCATTACGCAGCCTTTAGCCACTACACCTCCGTGAGCGACTCACAAGCATCTCGCGCCTCGATCCTGGCCATGACCCAACCCATAACTTCGCTTTCAACCCAGCCAACAGCCCTGTCGCCCAATGGTACTGACTTCGGAAAGCTCCCCTCGCTGATGTACTTGTAGATGGTGGACCGGCCCAGGCCGGTGCAGTCCATAACTTCTTTCAGGCGAATGATCCTCATGAACGGGCTCCTCTCGTATCGTTCAGAGGATTCGCAAAGCCTGTAATAAATTACTCAATCACCTTGTCATTGCTTGGCCTAGGAAGCAGCCCATAGGCAAACAGCTCTTCGAGCGGGATTTCCTGCTCCCCAACAAAACTGCGAGTGGACGCCTCAGCACCACTGGTTTCAATCATCAAATATCCCCTCCAACCCCGCGCCGCTTTGGCAAAGTTAGGAAAGCTCGGTAGAAATGGCCTCGCGCAGCAGATTGGGGGACGATTACGAAATCGAGTTCGCTGAAAGGAACGTTCGGGGTGTTGGATAGCAGGCGCTTGAACCATAGGGCCATGTCATACGCCAAATCAAAAAGTTGAACGTGAAACTTTGTACGAAGAGCGTCGACATCAACATCCTCAGCACCTTGCAGACCAACTGGCAACCTAAAATCTTTTAGGATCTGCTGACGAAGCTGTAGGTCATCAACTCGCTCCTTCAATGCCCCTCCCTCAGCTAAATTCAGCCAGTGTCTGGACAACAGCTGCGCAGCGTACTCCTCTAGGAAAGCCTGGAATGTCCGATAAAATGACAGTCCTTGCCCCGCCAAGAACATAAGGATCGGAGCTTCCAGCGAATTCTGAGAGCGTTTGGCATCTCTTTTAATGCTACTCACTGCGCCTCGAATTCTTTGCAGCAGCTCTGGCCCGGCGAGATCCATGCCCCCTCCCGTTACTTCAAGAATAGAAGTTGCTTGGCCACTCTCATCGAACTGCGCATGATTCAAATTGAGGTAGTAGATGCTCTTCCTCTTTACAGACAGTACCGGACTGCTTAAGCCCGGTATGTAGCTACGTATTAACCCTTGATCCATTAGAGTTTTGAGCCGGTTCCGTAGCCTCTCCTTAGTCAATCCTGTCGCCTTGCAGATCTGCACTGTCCCGAGATTACGTACCACACCGAAACGATCAGCACCACAGAGCAGCGCGGCCATTAGGAGCCGATTCACCCTGCTCAGGCCACCAGGCTTTTTTCTCGCTCTAAGATGAGCCAGCGACATCTCCTCATCCTCGTACTGACCTGCATCAGTCCCTCCATGCACCATCAGTCGCGCAATGGCCGATATGTGCATTACGCCTACCGGCACAGGCAAACGGTTTAGCTTCGCTAGGAAGGCCTCAGCAATTCCGTGGCACCTTGCTGGTTTCCCTCTCTTAGTAGATACCAATGAGCGAATCAGAATCTCAGCATCCACCAAGGCATCCAGAGCCGCCGAAGCCTGGCGGTCCGTAACGCCAACCTGATTGGCAAACTCTTTAACACCTAGGCAGACAGGATCTTTAACGCCGAAGCACTGGATGAAGCGCACCAGGAAGTATTTCCCCTCTGGTCCAAGCCCTTTCACTTCACAAAACAATGCAGATAAAAACACGCTGATACCACCGTAATCTTGGCCACAGTCGACTATTATATCGCAATATTTACAGCCTGTTTTTATACTTAGTTGTGACGCTGTCACGTGATACAAAACGTGATCCAAAACGTGATGAATCACAGGCTATAATTCTGCAAACTGGCATCAACAATTGGGGGGGAGGATTGGGGCATGAATCGGAGATCACCTGGACTTACATGGCTTGATAGCAATGATCACAAGCAACGGAAATGGGCTCACAAATATCTGCAAGGGAAAGGGGAAATAGACCCGCGACGTCACTCCTTAGCGAACGATGAGCTCCTCCAGATTGGCGATGAGCTAGAGAGCACGAGAGAGGGCATATTGATCATCGAGCAGATGAAAAACGCATGGAGGAGGGTTAAATCCAATGCCTCAGACAAAGACAAGGAACGGAAGACCTATGCCTTCAAGCTCAAAATCGATGTAAAAAAAGAGCTGACGTTGCTAGCCAAGAAGAACAAGGTCGCTGCAGCCGACATGCTCAGCAAGTTGATCTCTGGAGAGCTGGATGCTCATGTAAGATTTGAGACGAGGCTCAACGAAGAAAAAAAGACACACAAAGAGCTGCTGAGAAACTCAAGAAATAACACTGCCCAATACAGAGAGACCAACAGAACCCTGAGGGAGTTGCTGGACGTCAGCATTGCACGACTGTGTAGAGCGGAGATCCTGCTGGAAGATGCCGCCCTCTCGACAAGGAGCATCACAGAGGATCAGCAGCGCAGGATAGAAGAGTTGCGCGAGCAAACAATGACCGAAGCTCACGCAGATATAACAGGCAAGATTAGACTCCTACGCTTAGGAGTCCTTGACCACCCCATAAAGGGAATCAATACCACCCGCCACGCAGCAAAAGAGGCAGCGGCAAACACCACAGGCAGCACACCAAAAAACCAGAGAAGCTTGACCAGCAAGAAGCCAGCCACCCGTCAACAGACCCAGGATGCTAAGCCAGAGCCCAGCTCAGCACTCAGGATCGACGGCATCAAGCCATTGACCAATCATTCCCCCAGTGAAAATTTGGATGCAAAATCCAATGAAAATACCTCACCTCACCCCAGGATCGGCGGAACATCCCCGAATACCCAACCCTCCACACAAAGCCCGCAAAGCGGATATAGAATCTATGCACCTATTGGGAAAGGCGGAATCATCAGCTCATTTACAAAGCAGCGCCCCACCAAGACAGATAGCACCATGACTCCGGCCAATCCCACCGCCAATGAAAAGCAGGAGGCGCAGCCCAATGAGATTACTTCGCACCACTTCGAGACAGACAGACCCCCCCTGAGCATCCAGACAACCACGCAAAGCCCTTGCGACAGAGATGAGTACCCCCAAACCCTCGGAGACATTCTGCGTAAAGAAGAGGAAGAAGCCCGCCGCCTGAAAGCTGAGACCAGGCCTGCTTAAAATCAGGCTGAGAAAGCTTTCCAGGAACCCTGGTCGAAACCAATCGCGCTCTTTGGATAGCGTAGGTTGTTCGAAAAGCCACGACATACCCGAGCGAGTCAGTTGAACCGGTAGGATGAGACAATTTGCATTGGCACTGATAGCTATCCGGCAATCGGCAAGGCGCTAGCAAGTCTCAATTCACTACCATTTAACTACCAGAAAGCAAAAATCGCAGACATGAAAAAGCCCAACCTTTTCAGATTGGGCTAACTCATTGAAAAATATGGTCGGGACGGAGTGATTCGAACACTCGACCCCTAGCACCCCATGCTAGTGCGCTACCGGACTGCGCTACGCCCCGACTAGGCGTGTTACCTGTTGCTGTTCTCGACGAACGCTCAAGAATATATCGCAAGCTTCTGAAAACTGGAAGTATTTAAAAGTAGAAATTTACTTCTTGAGGACCACCAGCACATCTTCGAGCTCGGAGATCATCTGGCGGATCATCTGTTTGTACTGGGTGGTATCGTCTTTGGCTTCATCGCCGGACAAACGCAAGCGTGCGCCGCCGATGGTGAACCCCTGATCGTAAAGCAACGCGCGGATCTGCCGGATCATCAGCACGTCTTGTCGCTGATAATACCGGCGGTTTCCGCGGCGTTTGACGGGGTTGAGTTGAGGAAACTCCTGCTCCCAATAGCGCAGTACGTGCGGCTTTACCGCACACAGCTCGCTAACTTCACCAATGGTGAAGTAGCGTTTGCCTGGGATGACGGGAAGCTCGTCGTTATGACTTGGTTCCAGCATAAGCCTCAACTCGGGCCTTCAACTTCTGCCCTGGACGAAAGGTGACCACACGGCGAGCCGTGATCGGGATTTCTTCTCCCGTTTTCGGATTGCGGCCAGGCCGCTGGCGTTTGTCCCGAAGGTCGAAGTTGCCAAAACCGGACAACTTCACCTGTTCGTTGTCTTCAAGAGCGTGCCTGATTTCTTCAAAAAACAGTTCGACCAATTCCTTGGCCTCCCGTTTGTTCAGGCCCAGCTCTTCATACAGACGTTCCGCCATTTCAGCTTTCGTCAGAGCCCCCATACGTCACTTCCTTAACGTGGCGTTCAACCTTTGTTCGAGCGAGGTGAGGATGTTTTGCGTCGTGGTATTCACCTCATCGTCATTAAGAGTGCGCGATGGATGCTGCCAGGTCAAGCCAACTGCAAGGCTTTTTCTATGAGGATCAATGCCTTTACCCTGATAAACGTCAAAGAGCCTGAGGTCTGTCAGCCATTCGCCTGCATTTTCACGGATTACATCCATGACAGCACTGGCGGCAACGCCTGCATCGGCCAGCAACGCGAGGTCACGCCGCACTTCAGGAAAGCGCGATAACTCGTGGAATTTAGGCATTTTGCCCAAGGCCACTTCGCCCAATACCAGCTCAAAGACGAATACCGGACGGTCAAGACCGAGGGTTTTTGTCAGTTCGGGGTGCAGTGCGCCGATGAAACCGACTTCGCGACCTTCACGCTCGATGCGCGCGGTTTGACCCGGGTGCAATGCCGGGTGGCTGCCTGGGGAGAAGGTGAACGAACCCAGTGCACCGGCGAAGCCCAGCACCGCTTCCACGTCAGCTTTGACGTCGAAGAAATCCACCACGTCGCGGCCCTGCGCCCAGCCTTCGGGCAGACGGCTGCCGCAGACCACACCGGCGAGCATCGGCTCTTGCTTGAGGCCTTCAAGCTGCCCGACAAAACGCAGGCCGCTTTCGAACAGACGCACGCGATCCTGCTGACGGTTCAGGTTGTGCTGCAAGGCCTTGACCAGACCAGGCCACAAGGAGGAGCGCATGGCCGCCATGTCGTTGGAAATCGGGTTGGCCAGCAGCAGCGGTTCAACGCCCGGGTTGAACAGTTCGAACTGTTTCGGGTCGATGAAGCTGTAGGTGATCGCTTCCTGGTAGCCACGGGCGACCAGCAGACGACGCAATTCAGGCAAGTCGCTGCGGGCTTCGGCCTTGGCTTGTGGTGCCAGGCGCGCTTGCGGGTAACGGACCGGCAGACGGTTGTAACCGTACAGGCGGGCCAGCTCCTCGATCAGGTCGACTTCCAGGCTGATATCAAAGCGGTGGCTTGGCACTTCAACGCGCCACTGCCCTGCCCCGTCCGCCGAGATGGTCAGGCCCAAGGCGCTGAGCAAACGCTCGACCTGGACAGGGTCCATTTCCATGCCCAACATCTGGGTGATGCGCTGGGCACGCAGGGTGATTGGCGCGATCGACGGCAGGTACTGCGCGTTGACGGTCTCGATGATCGGGCCAGCTTCGCCGCCAGTGATGTCCAGCAGCAGGCCAGTGGCGCGCTCCATGGCTTCACGGGCCAGTTGCCAGTCCACTCCACGCTCGTAGCGGTGCGAGGCGTCGGTGTGCAGACCGTAGGAACGAGCCTTGCCAGCGACTGCGATTTGGTCGAAGAACGCGCTTTCCAGGAAAATATCGCGCGTCGTGGCGGATACGCCACTGTGCTCGCCACCCATGACGCCGGCAATCGCCAGGGCACGGGTATGGTCGGCGATGACCAGGGTGTCGGCGCGCAGGCTGACTTCCTGACCGTCGAGCAGGACCAGCTTTTCGCCTTCTTCAGCCATGCGCACGCGGATGCCGCCGTTGATTTCGGCAAGGTCGAAGGCGTGCAGCGGTTGGCCCAGCTCGAGCATCACGTAGTTGGTGATGTCGACGGCAGCATCGATGCTGCGTACATCGGCGCGGCGCAGACGCTCGACCATCCACAGCGGTGTCGGCTTGGACAGGTCGACGTTGCGGATTACCCGGCCCAGGTAACGTGGGCAGGCAGCGGGGGCCAGCACTTCTACCGAGCGCACTTCGTCATGCGCGGCAGGCACGGCAGCCACCACCGGACGAGTGACGGGAGCGGCGTACAGCGCACCCACTTCACGGGCCAGGCCAGCCAGAGACAGACAGTCGCCGCGGTTCGGGGTCAGGTCGACCTCGATGCTGGCGTCTTCCAGGCCCAGGTAGACGCGGAAGTCTTCGCCCACCGGCGCATCAGCCGGTAGCTCCATCAGGCCGTCATTGCCCTCACCCACCTGCAATTCGGCTTGCGAGCACAACATGCCGTTGGACTCGACGCCACGCAGCTTGGCTTTCTTGATCTTGAAGTCGCCTGGCAGTTCGGCGCCGATCATGGCGAATGGAATCTTCAGGCCCGGGCGCACGTTTGGCGCTCCGCACACGACCTGGAAGGTTTCGGC
Source organism: Pseudomonas kielensis (assembly GCF_014236655.1). GTDB lineage: Bacteria > Pseudomonadota > Gammaproteobacteria > Pseudomonadales > Pseudomonadaceae > Aquipseudomonas > Aquipseudomonas kielensis. Next base: position 113,860 of record NZ_JACMYG010000008.1, on the reverse strand, counting down.
ACCATTGCTGACCTGGCACACGCGCAGCTTGTCAGCGTCCGGGTGCTGCTCGGTGCTCAGCACCTCGCCCACCACGACGCCATTAAACACACCGGCGGCCGGGGTAACGCTATCGACCTCAAGACCGGCCATCGACAGACGGGCAACCAGCTCGTCGCGACTTACCTGCGGGCTTACCCAGCCGCGCAGCCATTGTTCACTGAATTTCATCCTGCTCTCCTAAAAATTCGTTACGACTAGCGAAATTGCGCGAGGAACCGCAAGTCGTTGTCGAAGAACAGACGCAAGTCGTTCACGCCGTAACGCAGCATGGCCAGACGCTCCACGCCCATGCCGAAGGCAAAGCCGGAGAACTCTTCCGGATCAATGCCGGACATCCGCAGCACGTTCGGGTGCACCATGCCGCAGCCCATCACTTCCAGCCAGCCGGTCTGCTTGCAGACGCGGCAGCCTTTACCGCTGCACATCACGCATTCCATGTCGACTTCAGCGGATGGCTCGGTGAACGGGAAGTACGAAGGACGGAAACGCACGGCCAGTTCTTTTTCGAAGAACACCCGCAGGAACTCTTCGATGGTGCCTTTGAGGTCGGCGAAGTTGATATCGCGATCGACCAGCAGGCCTTCGACCTGGTGGAACATCGGCGAGTGGGTGATATCCGAGTCGCTACGGTACACACGGCCTGGGCAGACGATGCGGATCGGCGGCTGTTTCGACTCCATGGTGCGGACCTGTACCGGCGAGGTATGGGTGCGCAACAGCATGTTGGCGTTGAAATAGAAGGTGTCGTGCATCGACCGGGCCGGGTGGTGGCCTGGGATGTTGAGCGCCTCGAAGTTGTGATAATCGTCTTCGACCTCAGGGCCTTCGGCAATGCCGTAGCCGATATGGGTGAAGAACTGTTCGATACGTTCCAGAGTCCGGGTAACCGGGTGCAGACCGCCCGAGGTCTGGCCGCGACCAGGCAGGGTCACGTCAATGGACTCGGCGGACAGTTTGGCAGCCAGGTCGGCGGCTTCAAACAGCGCCTTGCGCGCATTGAGAACCTCTGTGACACGCTCCTTGGCAACGTTGATCAGGGCGCCGACTTGCGGACGCTCTTCTGCTGGCAAATTCCCCAGGGTCTTCATCACCTGAGTCAATTCGCCCTTTTTACCAAGGTAGTGAACCCGGATTTGCTCCAGGGCATTGATATCTTCAGCGCTTTGCACAGCCTCTAGTGCTTGAGAGACCAGCGCATCCAGGTTTTCCATGTACAGACTCCAGATACAAAATAGGGGAAGAGCTTGAAGGCTCTTCCCCTATTTATGACGTTTAACACCTGGCCCCACAGAGGTGAGGCCGGGTGACTGTCGGGGGTACTTAAGCCAAGGTGGCTTTAGCTTTCTCGACAATCGCAGCAAACGCCGCTTTTTCGTTCACTGCCAGATCAGCCAGAACCTTACGGTCGATCTCGATGGACGCTTTTTTCAGGCCGGCGATGAAACGGCTGTAGGACAGACCGTTGATACGAGCACCAGCGTTGATACGAGCGATCCACAGAGCGCGGAACTGACGTTTTTTCTGACGACGGTCACGGTAGGCGTATTGGCCTGCCTTGATTACCGCTTGCTTGGCAACACGGAATACGCGCGAGCGAGCGCCGTAGTAGCCTTTAGCAAGTTTCAGAATTTTTTTGTGACGTTTACGGGCAATGACGCCACGCTTTACACGAGCCATGAGTTACTTCCTCTATTCTTGACTAAAATTAACGAAGGCGCAGCATGCGCTCGACTTTTGCCACGTCAGACGGATGCAGCAAGCTGCTACCGCGCAGTTGACGCTTACGCTTGGTCGACATTTTAGTCAGGATGTGGCTCTTGAAAGCGTGCTTGTGCTTGATACCGTTAGCAGTTTTCAGAAACCGCTTAGCAGCACCACTTTTCGTTTTCATTTTTGGCATGTTCGGATACTCCGCATTCAGTTGATAAACATAATCAGAAGGCCTGCCGTGCCCTGATGATTACTTCTTCTTTTTCGGGGCGATGACCATGATCAGTTGGCGTCCTTCCATCTTAGGATGCTGTTCGACCGAACCGTACTCGAGCAAGTCACCTTCAACTCGCTTGAGGAGTTCCATCCCCAGCTCCTGGTGGGCCATCTCACGGCCGCGGAATCGCAAGGATACCTTGGCCCTGTCCCCATCACTCAGGAAACGTACCAGGTTGCGCAGTTTTACCTGGTAATCCCCTTCCTCCGTCCCTGGACGAAACTTGATTTCTTTAACCTGGATCTGCTTCTGGTTCTTCTTGGCCGCAGCAATCTGCTTCTTCTTTTCGAAGATCGATTTGCCGTAGTCCATCAGCTTGCAGACAGGAGGTACTGCATCGGCGGAAATTTCCACCAAATCGAGCTTGGCTTCTTCAGCCTTAAGAAGCGCGTCTTCAATTGACACAATCCCAAGCTGCTCGCCTTCAGCCCCAATTAACCGAACCTCGCGTGCCGAGATATTCTCGTTGATCGGGGCTTTCGGTGCAGCTCGTTTATCTTGTCTCATTTCACGCTTAATAATAATTACTCCGAATCTGGGCGACCACGCCGGGAAACCGCTTGCGCGAGAAACTCAGCGAACTGGGCGACGGGCATCGAGCCCAGGTCAGCACCTTCACGAGTACGCACAGCGACAGTCTGCATCTCGACTTCCCGATCCCCGATAACCAAGAGATAGGGAACCTTGAGCAAAGTATGCTCGCGGATTTTAAAGCCGATCTTTTCATTTCTCAAGTCGGACTTGGCACGAAAACCGCTTTGATTGAGAGTTTTTTCAACTTCAGCGGCAAAATCTGCCTGTTTATCAGTGATATTCATGATCACTGCCTGGGTCGGAGCCAGCCACGCAGGGAACGCGCCCTCGTAATGCTCGATCAGAATCCCGACAAAACGCTCGAAGGAACCCAGGATCGCCCGGTGCAGCATGACCGGGTGCTTGCGACTGTTGTCTTCGGAGACGTATTCGGCTCCCAGACGGATCGGCAGGTTAAAATCGAGCTGCAAGGTACCACATTGCCAGACGCGACCGAGGCAATCTTTTAGCGAGAACTCGATTTTCGGACCGTAGAACGCACCCTCACCCGGCTGCAGATCGTACGCAAGGCCCGCACTGTCTAGCGCTGCGGCCAGTGCTGACTCGGCGCGATCCCACAGCTCGTCGGAACCGACGCGTTTTTCCGGACGAGTGGACAGCTTCATCTCGACTTCGGTAAAGCCGAAATCGCGATAAACGTCCATGGTCAGCTTGATGAATGCAGCGGATTCGGCCTGCATCTGCTCTTCGGTGCAGAAGATGTGGGCATCGTCCTGAGTGAAGCCGCGCACACGCATGATGCCGTGCAGCGCACCCGATGGCTCGTTACGGTGGCAGGCACCGAACTCGGCCAGGCGCATCGGCAACTCGCGGTAGCTCTTCAAGCCCTGGTTGAATACCTGCACGTGGCATGGGCAATTCATCGGCTTGATGGCGTAGTCGCGGTTTTCCGACTGGGTGGTGAACATGTTGTCGGCGTAGTTGGCCCAGTGCCCGGATTTCTCCCACAGGCTACGATCAACGACCTGTGGAGTCTTGATCTCCAGGTAACCGTTGTCACGCTGCACCTGGCGCATGTACTGCTCGAGTACCTGGTACAGGGTCCAGCCGTTCGGGTGCCAGAACACCATGCCCGGCGCTTCTTCCTGGAGATGGAACAGGTTCAGCCGCTTGCCGATCTTGCGGTGGTCGCGTTTCTCGGCTTCTTCAATGCGCTGGATGTAGGCCGCCAGTTGCTTCTTGTCGGCCCAGGCAGTGCCATAGACGCGCTGTAACTGCTCGTTCTTGGCATCACCGCGCCAGTAGGCGCCAGACAGCTTGGTCAGCTTGAAGGATTTCAGGAAGCGGGTGTTCGGCACGTGCGGACCGCGGCACATGTCGACGTATTCTTCGTGATAGTACAGGCCCATGGCCTGTTCGTTCGGCATGTCCTCGACCAGACGCAGCTTGTAGTCCTCGCCACGCTGGGTGAACACGTCGATCACACCGGCGCGCGGGGTGACTTTCTTGATCACGTCGTAATCTTTCTCGATCAGCTGGTGCATGCGCTGTTCGATGGCCGCCAGGTCGTCCGGAGTAAAAGGACGCTCGTAGGCGATGTCGTAATAGAAACCTTCGTCGATGACCGGACCGATCACCATTTTCGCCGTCGGGTACAGCTGCTTGACCGCGTGGCCAATCAGGTGTGCGCAAGAGTGGCGAATGATCTCCAGCCCCTCTTCGTCTTTAGGCGTGATGATTTGCAGGGTGGCGTCGCTGTCGATGACATCGCAGGCGTCGACCAGTTTGCCGTTGACCTTGCCGGCCAGGGTGGCCTTGGCCAGGCCAGCACCAATGGATGCGGCGACTTCGGCTACGGATACCGGATGATCGAACGAACGTTGACTACCGTCGGGAAGAGTAATAGTGGGCATGGCGCCTCCTCTCCTAGTGGTGACCCCTACCAAAGGTCACGTGGGTTGGGATGAGCAGCCAGTACGCGATTCAGTCCAGGCCATTCAATGATGAACGCCTGCCTTACAGCGGCAGGAGCCTTGCGGCCAACCGGGAACCGAACCAGAGTGACTGGAGATCAAATCAGGGTTCTTCGGGCATCAACCGCACCTGGCGAATAGATCGTCCAGGGCCTGAAAATTCCCAAGCGTGGGATGCTAGCACAGATGAACGGTCATCGCCGCGCGCTTGTTGCGTTGCCGCGAATTTGCCGCCACAAGTGAACTTGAGATGTACGAACCCCCTCAAACACCCTGAGAATCGCGACACCTTATTGACCCACAGGAGTTTCCGTCATGCGCCTTATCCGTCTTTTTGCCCTTGCCGCGCCATTGGCCATGCTGCTGCCGCTCAGCGCCCAAGCAGCCTGGCCTGCAGGCGCGCGTGATGCCTTCATGAAGGATTGCACCGAGGCTGCCGCCCAAACCATTGGCGAGGCAAACGCCACGAAACATTGCGCCTGTGGTGCCGACGAACTGAACAAGAAGTTCACCACCCAGGAAATCACCCAACTGATGAGCAAGCAGACCCCGCCCTCACCTGAACTGGTGAAAAAGGCGCAAGGCGCAATTGCCGCCTGCAAGGCCCAGTAAACAGCGTTTTGAGCGGGGATTTTTACCCCGAAAAGTGGCCTGAAACGGCGAAAAAACTGCCAGAACCAACAATTTATGCAGGTTTTACAGCTTTTTTTATCGCTTTTATTTTTGGCTGAAACCCTTGTAAACCGGGGCTTCCAGGCAATTTCAGCGAGAAAGAAAGCGCGACAGCAGAGCAAACCGTGCTGCTGGGGGGGTTCCAAGTCGAACATTTCGACTATGATACCCCGGTGTGCCCAGTTGGCCTGAGCAGCACAGTACTACTGAAAATATATGTTTCTTGGAGATACACCATGTCTAATCGCCAAACCGGCACCGTTAAATGGTTCAACGATGAAAAAGGCTTCGGCTTCATCACTCCTCAAGGTGGCGGTGACGACCTGTTCGTACACTTCAAAGCTATCGAAAGCGACGGTTTCAAAAGCCTGAAAGAAGGCCAAACCGTTTCCTTCGTGGCTGAGAAAGGCCAAAAGGGTATGCAAGCTGCACAAGTTCGCCCAGAGTAATTTCCAGGCGCACTAAAAAAACCCCGTCCATGTGACGGGGTTTTTTATGGGCGTTATTCCAGCCGCTTAACTATCAGCCGCAGTTGACCCGGGTAATCACCAGGCCAGCATCCGTGTTCAGGTTCAAGCGATCGGAACGGTATTCCAAGGTAATCATGTCGTTCGGCCGCAAGATCCGGGCACTCTGTGAGCCGGAACGGGTGCGAGCCTCTTCCAGCAATTGTGGCGAAGCTTTCTTGCCGATGGTGAATTCGGCGGCTTTGGCATCACAGCGACCACTGCCCGCCTCTGCCACTACGGGGTCTTTTGCCGACTCGGCGGTGCTGCTGCAACCGGCCAACGTGACCAAGGCCAACACAGTACCCAATGACGCGAGCTTCCAAGGCATGAAGCCTCCTTACAATAATTAAGCTGAATTCGTGCGACAACCGACCACCATTGAGGCGTTTGGTTCATGGTCGCGGCCATCACCTTGCCCTCAAACGCGTCGAGCGCGCAAGTTTGCCTGAGCCATCGCACCCTGTTCAGCGCACAATCGTCACTGAATATGAACAGGGCTCAATAGACGTCGATGTAGTCGTAAGGAGGATTGGGCCAGTTCTCCTTCAGCGCATTGAAGATCTGCATGACCCACACTTCATCGCTGGCGGCGATTCGTCCGACGTAACCAGAGCCCTTGGCCCAGGTCTCCAGGCGAAACAGCAGGCCGTCGATCTCGCTACCACCGACAACGCCCGAGGAAATGTAGGCAATACCGCCCTTGGTCACGCGCAATTGGGTGTGCTCATCGTCGCTGGCAGCCGCGAGTAACTGGCGTACCGCCTCCAGGCTCAAGCCGTCCGGGGTGTTCAAATCAATCTGCACAGCAGGGTCCTTGGACAGTAATCAAAGACCAAGTGTCGCATAGCCCTCCTTTGATGCCTAAGTCGGAGTGCCAAATGCGCGGCAAAATGGTTAACTCCTCTCTCAGACTTTTCCGACTTCACGAGCGCCATCATGACCACCGTAAGTATCGACGCCGACATCAAAGCCAAATGGCCACAGGGCCATAGCTCCTACAGCCCTGGTAGTCCGGAAGAGCTTGCAATCATCAGTATCGATCTACTGGTCAAGGAACTGGGAGCCGATGCGGCCCACACCTTCATCGCGCAGATTTTCGAGAAGTACCCTTCCGAGCACAAAGCCACCAGCGCTTTGGAGCGCGAATAACCCCCGCAGGCTGGCACCCACGGGGACACGCCTTACTTCAGCCGCGCCAGGCGCTCGGTCAGCAGGTCGAAGAAGCCCTGGGCATCGCCGCTTTCCACCCAGAAGGCATTTTTCGGCGCCTTGAGGCCGTCATACCAGTCGACAATCGTCTGGCCGAAGGTCGGGCCTTCGCGACTGTCGACCACGACGTTCACGGCACGCCCACTGAACAGTTCAGGCTTGAGTAGGTAAGCGATCACGGTAGCGTCGTGCACCGGGCCGCCCGTCATGCCGTAATGTTCCATGTCGCCTTTGACGTATTCATTGAGAATATCGCCCACCAGCTTGCTCGCCTTATTGTTCAGCGCGGCAATCTGCTGCAGGCGCGCCTCGCTGGTGAGAATCTTGTGGGTCACGTCCAGCGGCAGGTACGTCAGCTTCACCCCACTCTTTTGCACCACCTCGGCTGCCTGCGGGTCGGCGAACAGGTTGAACTCGGCCACCGGGGTGATGTTGCCGCCATTGAAGTGGGCACCGCCCATCACCACCACTTCCTTGATGCCCTGGGTGATGTCCGGAGCCTGGATCAGCGCCAGCGCCAGATTGGTCTGCGGCCCGAGCATGGCGATGGTGATGCTGTGGGGCTTGGCTGCACGCAGGGTGTCGATCAGGTAGTTGACCGCATGACCTTCGGTCAGCCCGGCCTTGGGCTCATGCACTGCCACCCCGGACAAACCTTCCTTGCCGTGAATATTCTCGGCATAGATCGGCGTGCGCAGCAGCGGCTTCGGCGCGCCGGCATACACCGGTACCTCCTCGCGCCCTGCCCACTCCCGGGCCAGCCGCGCATTGCGCGAGGTCTTGTCCAAGCGAACGTTGCCGGCAACGGTGGTCAGGGCGCGAATGTTCAGCTCCTCGGGCGACGCCAGGGCAAACAGCAGCGCCACCACGTCGTCAGCACCCGGGTCGGTGTCGATGATCAGATCAATCCTGGGCGCCGCGTGAGCGCTGGTAGCGGTTAGCAGGGACAAAAGCAGCAGGCTCCTGAATAGATGATGAATCTGTTGAGCATAGCGACGCATGGCGCACTCCTTGTGCGTGAATGAAACGAATCAGGTTCAGAACGTCACTCCGGCCACCAGCACGATGTTGCTGTAGGGCTGGCATTCGCCGGTACGCACAATCGCCCGGGCCTGGCGGCTCAGTTGCTTGAAAGCCTCGTGACTGAGCAAGCGCCGCTCGCCGATCGCCCCCCGGGCCGTCAGCGCCTCGAGTTCCGGCAGTGCCGGCGGCCGCTTGAGCAGGATTTCTTCGGCCAGCACGTGGCTTTCGACCTGCATCTCACTGAGCACCACCTTCAAGGTGCTGACAAAATCAGGAATGCCCTGGGTCAGGGCCAGGTCGATCAATTCGACGCCAGGCGGCACCGGCAGTCCGGCATCACCGATCACCAGCATGTCGCCATGCCCCAGTGAGGCGATCAGCCGCGACAGGGCGACGTTGAGCAATGGGGTCTTTTTCATGGGGCGCTGAATCCTTGAACGTCGGACAGGCGAGGAATCGAAGGTTGCGCGCCGGCACGGGTCACCGACAGCGCGGCCGCCACCTGACCAAAACGAATGGCCTCGACCTCGTTGCTGCCGCCGGCCAATGCCGCGGCAAAACCACCGACAAAGGTATCGCCGGCCGCCGTGGTGTCGACCGCCGTCACCCGGGGCGCGGGGAAGTGCTGAAAGCCCTGGCCATTGGCAAACAACGAACCTTCGGCACCGAGGGTGATGATCACCTTGCCAGCGCCCATGGCGATCAACTGGCTCGCCGCGGCTTTGGCCGTCTCCAGGGATTCCACGGGCAGCCCGCTGAGCGCCGCGGCTTCACTTTCGTTGGGAATCAGGTAGTCGATGCTCCCATACCAATCCACTGGCAGCGCACCGCTGGCCGGTGCCGGGTTGAGGATCACGGTCTTGCCCAGCTCGCGGCCACGGCGCAGCACATGCCCCACTGTGTCGTACGGCACTTCCAACTGACAGATCAGCACATCGGCCGCCTGCAGGACCGCGTCGAACTGATCGACCACGGGCGGGGTCAACGCGCCGTTGGCACCGGCCACTATCACGATCGCGTTCTGGCTGTGGTCGTCGACCACAATCAGCGCCACGCCACTGCTGCCCTCGACAGTGCTGAGTGCCTGGCAATCGATCTGCTCGGCCAGCAGCGCCTCGCGCAGCTCCCTGCCATAGGCATCGCTGCCGACACAGCCGACCATCGCCACCTGTGCGCCCAGGCGTGCCGCGGCCACCGCCTGGTTGGCGCCCTTGCCGCCCGAGACCGTGGCAAACGATTGGCCGATCAGGGTTTCTCCGCCACGGGGCAAGCGCGGCGCGCGAGTCACAAGGTCCATGTTCAAACTGCCTACAACCACTACTTTCGCTGGCATGTATCGATACTCATCAAGTCGCTTCAGCGCAACGAGTCGAAGACGCCGGACAACGGCGCTGTCGACTCTCGCAAGACAATGCTGGGCGTCACGATCTGCTGATCGGTCGCCAATTGGGGAGCCGCGATCCGGCGCAACAGCACTTGCGCCGCCATCTCTCCCAGTTGCAGGATCGACTGGCCGACCGTGGTCAGCGCCGGGTAGACGTAGCGGCTCATTTGAATGTCGTCAAAACCGATCACCGACAGCTCGCTCGGCACCCGGATGTTGCGTTCAGCGGCCGCGCGCAGCGCGCCGATGCCCATCATGTCGTTGCCGGCGAAAATCGCCGTCGGTGGGTTACTCGCCAGCAGCACCGCCGCCGCGTTGTAACCGCCGGTGCTGGTGAAGTCACTTTCAATCATACGCTCGGTCGGCACCTGCACCCCCGCCTCTTTCAGCGCCCGGCAGAAACCGGCCAGGCGCATCTGGGCCACGCTGGTGTGGGCCGGACCGCCGATGCTGGCGATGTCGCGATGCCCCAATTGCAGCAGGTGTCGGGTCGCCAGGTAGGCGCCGTACTCGTGGTCGATACGAACCAGGTCCGCATCCAGCCCTTCCAGCCCGCGGTCGACAATCACCATCGGCGTGCGCACGCCCGCCAGGCCCTGGGCCAGCCCGCTGTCACCACCGGCGGAGGCGACGATCAGGCCATCGATGCGCTTTTCCAGAAGCACCCGCAGGTAGCTGCGCTGCTTGTCCGGGTTATCGTCGGAATTGCACAGAATCACGCAGTAGCCATTACGCTCGCAGTAGTCCTCGATGCCCCGGGCCAACTCTGCGAAGTACGGGTTTAGGCTGTTGGGCACCAGCAGGCCGATGGTCGCGGTGGTCTTGGCCTTGAGCGAGCGGGCCACGGCGCTGGGCACGTAGTCCAGGCGCTGGATTGCCGCCTCGACTTTAAGCCGCACCTCCTCGCTCACCGGTCGGGTCTTGTTCAGCACATGCGACACCGTGGTGTAGGAAATCCCCGCGAGTGCCGCCACATCCTTGATCGTTGCCATGGTTAGCTCCGGCGCCGGGCGCGTTGGCTGCGATAGGTGTCCAGCACCACTGCAATCACAATCACGGCACCGGTAATGATGCGTTTGGTCGGCTCAGTGGCGCCAATTTGCGCAAGCCCTGCCGCCAGCACGGAAATGATCAGCACACCGAAGAAGGTACTGATCACCGAGCCGCGCCCACCCATCAGGCTGGTCCCGCCGATCACCACGGCCGCGATGACTTGCAGCTCCAGGCCGGAACCGGCATTGGGGTCCGCCGCCTCCAGGCGCGAGATCTGGAACAGTGCCGCGACGCCTGCCAGCAGGCCCATCAGGCTGAACACCAGAATTTTGTACGGCTTGGGATTGATCCCCGCCAGGCGCACCGCCTCTTCGTTGGTGCCGATGCCGATCAGATAGCGCCCAAACACGGTGCGGGTCAGCACTGCCTGGGCGATGAAGATGATCAGCAGCGCAATGATGAACGACGGCGAGATGCCAAAGGCAATGGGGTTGGACAGCCAGGCGAATGCATCACCGATGTAGGCGGTGCGCGAGCCGGTCATCTGGTAGGCCACGCCGCGGGCCATTTCCAGCACCCCCAGGGACACGATGAACGAGGGAATGCGCCAGGCCACGGTGATCGAGCCGGTAATAGTCCCGGCCAGCGCCGCAGCGGCCATGCCCAGCAACGCTGCCGGCAGGACGCTCCAGCCCCAGCCCAGGATCGCCACGCTGACCGTGGACGCCGCCAGGGCCAGCACCGAACCCACCGACAGGTCGATCCCGCCGATGATCAGCACAAACGTCATGCCGACCGCCAGCACCATCAGGTCGGGAATCTGGTTGGCCAGGGTGCTGAAGGTGTCGTACGACAGGAAATGACTGCTCAACACCGAGAACAGCGCAATCATCGCCAGCAAGGCACCGGCCAGGCCCAGGTAGGTACCCAGGCCGTAAAAGTTGCCACTACGTTTGCCAGCGGACACTGCAGTTTTCATGGGAGATCCCTAGGCGCTGCTTCATTGAGCAACGCATCACGTTTTTGGTAGCCGGCAAAAGCGGCAGCAAGCAAATCATCCTGGCTCCAGCTGTCGCGCTCGAAGGTCTCGACCAGCCGCCCCGCCGACAACACGCCAATACGGTCACAAATCAACATCAGTTCACGCAGGTCACTGGACACCACCACCAACGCCTTGCCTTGGCGAGTCAGGTCGCCGAGCAAGGCGTAGATATCAAACTTGGCCCCCACGTCGATGCCGCGAGTCGGCTCATCGAACATCAACACCGAACACTCGCGTTCGAGCCAGCGGCCGATCACCACCTTTTGCTGATTACCGCCGGACAGCTCGCCCACCAGCTGGGTCGGACTGGAGCTGCGAATGCGCATGGCGTCGATCTGCCGCTGCGCCAACGCGGTCTCCGCACTCGGGTTGACCACCCCGCCCCTGGAAATCTCCGGCATGTTACCCAAGGCGATATTGGCGCTGATCGACTGCGTCAGCAGCAGGCCCTCACCCTTGCGGTCCTCGGTGATCAGCGCGATCCCGTGGGCCACCGCATCGGCCGGCGAGCGGATGCTCACCACCTGCGCGGGGAAACCCAAGGCCACCGTGCCACTGTCCGCCGCGTCGGCGCCGAAGATCAGGCGCAGCAACTCGGTACGCCCGGCGCCGATCAAGCCGGAAATCCCGAAGATTTCCCCGGCGCGCACCGTGAAGGACACATCCAGCACCTTGTCCGCCCGACTCAAACCGCTGACCGTGAGCGCCGCAGCCCCTATCTGCCGCGGCCCAAGGTCAATGTGCTCGCCCAGCTCGCGGCCGACCATCAGATTGACCAGTTGCTCGCTGTTGTAGTTGGCCATCGGCTCGACGCAGACCAAGTGACCGTCGCGCAACACCGCAATGCGCTGGGCCACACGCGCCAGTTCTTCGAGCCGATGGGAGATATAAATGATCGCCACGCCCCGGGCTTGCAGGCGGCTGATTTGCTCGAACAGCATCTCGACTTCACGGGCCGTCAGCATGGCTGTCGGCTCGTCGAGAATCAGCACATGGCAGTCGCCGATCAGGTTGCGGGCGATTTCGACCATTTGCTGATGACCAATGCCCAGTTCGCCCACCAGCGTGTCCGGGTCGATTGCATCGAGGCCAACCTGAGCCATGGCCTCGATCGCGGCACTGCGCAGACGCTTGCGGCTGATCCAGCCGCCGTTGCTGGGCAGGTTGTCGAGAAACAGGTTTTCCGCCACCGACAAGGTCGGCAGCAGGTTGAGCTCCTGCATGACCATGCGGATCCCCAGGGCTTCGGCCTGGGCACGACTGCCCGGACGGTACTCCTGCCCGTGGAACTGCATATGCCCGGTCGTCGGGGTGACCAGCCCGCCGATAATCTTCGACAGCGTGCTTTTGCCGGCACCGTTCTCACCGGTCAGCGCCAGCACTTCGCCGCGCATCAGCGTCAGGTCAATGCCGGTCAACACCGGCTGCGCATACGTCTTGCCGATACCGCTGACCGCAAGGACCGCGCTCGAGGCACTCACTGACATAACAAACTCTCCATGCACCCGCCCGCACGGGCGAGCGCCATTGTGATGCCAGACGGGTTATTGGGTGACCAGCTCAACCGGCGTTTCGATCACGCCTTGTGGACCACTGTCGACCTTTTCGCCCTTGAGGATTTTCAGCGCGGTTTCGATGCCAAACACCGCTTGCTTCGCTGCGAACTGGTCGGCGGTGGCCAGGACTCGACCATCCTTGAGCATCGGCTTGATGGCATTGATGTTGTCATAACCCACCACCTGCACCTTGCCCGCCTTGCCTGCCGCTCGCACTGCGGAAACGGCGCCTACCGCCATGCTGTCGTTACCGGCCAGCAGGGCCTTGATCTGTGGGTATTCGCTGAGCATCGAGGAGGCGACCTGATTGCCCTTATTGATCTCCCAGTCACCGGACTGCAGCGATACCACCTTGATCTGCGCCGCCTCCATCGCATCCTTGAAGCCCGCGGTACGTGCCTGGGCGTTGGTGGTGGTGGAAACCCCTTCGATGATGCCGACTTCGTCACCGGCCTTGAGTTGCTTGGCCAGGTACTCCCCAACCAGGCGTGCGCCCTTGCGGTTGTCCGGGCCGACAAAAGGCACGCTGATGTTCTTGCTCTTGAGCACATCCGGGTCGAGTTGGTTATCAATGTTGATCACTGTGATGCCGGCGTCGACGGCCTTCTTGATCACCGGCACCATCGCCTTGGAGTCGGCGGGTGCGATCACCAGCGCGTTGACCTTGGAAACGATCATCTGCTCGACAATACGAATCTGGTTGGCGGTGTCGGTTTCGTCCTTGATCCCGTTGGAGACCAGGTCAAAATCGCCAGGATGTTCTTTCTGGTAGGCCTTGGCGCCATCTTCCATGGTCAGGAAGAACTCGTTGGCCAGGGATTTCATGACCAGGGCGACCTTGGGTTTTTCAGGGGTATCGGCGAAAGCCGAAGAGAGAGGCACAGCGGTGGCGGCGGCAGCCAGCATAGCGACAGCAAGAAGACGTCCAGCGAATGGCAGCTTCATGGGTTCACTCCGATCTTATGATTATTGTGAGCAACGCCTGCAGTGCCACAGCCATGGCTGTTCTTCACGGGCACCACTGCGCAAACGTTTGCGTAGACCGAACTATGGGAACCCTGCCGCTATTTGTCAACGACTGGCCAAAGCCTGGATGCTCAAGCGGTGGTATTGACCAAACCGCCCGACGAACCTTTGCCCAACTCCTTGGCCAGGGCCGCCGCGGTTTGCATCAGCGCCGCGCTGGTCGAGGCAATCTGCCCTTGAATGCCCGCCACCACCGTCGTCTTGGCTTCAGGCGTCGGATAGGACGCCGCCTGTGCAGCAGCCAACTGCGCCTGTTGCTTTTGCAACAACGCCTGCAATTCCCTCATGCGCTCTTGCAAGGCTTGCACCAGGACACTGCCGCCGGACTCTTCGGCGGACGGGCTGTCCTCGGCCTGTAGCCTGGAACTGACCACCGGCTTGCCTGCGCCTTCCTCCTCGACCGCCAACACTTCGCCCGAGGCATTTGCCAGTGTCTTGTCGGACGCCTGGACAACCACCAGGGGTTTGTCGCTGACACGAACCGTCAGGCCTGAGGTTGAACCGATTGCAGTGGTCATCTGAGCTCCTTGAAATAGTGATCCTTCAAGAAGCATCGGCCGGGGCAGCGTTTACTTGAGTGCCAAACTTTCCCAATCACGTAGGGCGTATCCATTCAGATCGTAGGAGCTTTCGGACAACCGAACACTTTCCGCAGATTTCGTCGGAATCCCGGACATGCTTTGTTACACCAGCCTCACACAACAGAATTTAATCTTTATAAATCAACAACTTAAAAGTTATCTGCACCTCCTTCCCGACTGGTACAAATCCTGCTCTAACCCCCTACCCCCGGCATACAGATCGGCCTGGGGGAATCTAGATGAACCTGCATCAGCACCGTCATCACTATTAGAGAGAAAATAATGAAATCTGCCTTCAACACCCTTGTTCCGGGCGCCTTGGCCCTCCTGCTGCTTCTGCCGACAGCCCTGCAGGCAAAAGAAGTCGCCAACCAGCAAAAACTGGCGAATGTGGTGATCCTCGCTACCGGCGGCACCATTGCCGGCGCCGGCGCCAGCGCCGCCAACAGCGCAACCTACCAGGCCGCCAAAGTCGGGATCGAGCAACTGATCGCCGGCGTACCCGAACTGAGCCAGGTGGCCAATGTTCGCGGTGAGCAAGTGATGCAAATTGCCTCCGAAAGCATCACCAACGAAAACCTCCTGCAACTGGGCCGCCGCGTGGCCGAACTGGCTGACAGCAAGGACGTCGACGGCATCGTCATCACCCACGGCACCGACACCCTGGAAGAGACCGCCTATTTCCTCAACCTGGTGGAAAAGACCGACAAGCCAATCGTCGTGGTCGGCTCAATGCGCCCAGGCACTGCCATGTCGGCAGACGGCATGCTCAACCTGTTCAACGCCGTCGCGGTAGCCGGCAGCAAGGACGCACGCGGCAAAGGCGTGCTGGTGACCATGAACGACGAGATCCAGTCGGGTCGTGATGTCAGCAAAATGGTCAACATCAAGACTGAAGCGTTCAAGAGCCCATGGGGCCCGATGGGCATGGTCGTCGAAGGCAAATCCTACTGGTTCCGCCTGCCAGCCAAGCGCCACACCATGGATTCGGAATTCGATATCAAGACCATCAAGAGCCTGCCTGACGTAGAGATCGCCTACTCCTACGGCAATGTCAGCGACACCGCGTACAAGGCGCTGGCCCAGTCCGGTGCCAAGGCAATCATCCACGCCGGTACCGGCAATGGCTCGGTGTCCTCGCGCGTCGTGCCTTCCCTGCAGGCCCTGCGCAAGGATGGCGTGCAGATCATCCGCTCTTCCCACGTCAATGCCGGCGGTTTTGTCCTGCGCAACGCAGAACAGCCAGACGACAAGTACGACTGGGTCGTGGCGCATGACCTGAACCCGCAAAAAGCCCGGATCCTGGCCATGGTTGCCCTGACCAAGACATCCGACAGCAAAGAGCTGCAACGGATGTTCTGGGAATACTGATCGAGTGCGTGCGGCCCGCCCGGGTCGCACGCTTGCCCTCCTGACTCGCCCGCCCGGGCGAGTCAGCGCCACCCTGGCGCAAGCACTGCAAAAAAAACCTGCCGACACACACCAAAATGCAAAACCTGTGGTCTGAAAGATCTTCTTGAATTTTAAGCAGTTGCGAAAATGCTTACAGTTAAATACTGTATACACGTACAGCTTAATAAGGACTCTCCCGTGGCCACTTCCCAAGCAAACAGCAACCCACCCGGCTCTTACGAACGCATGGGTTTACGCATTCAAAAAATCATCAACTCGCCGAACGCGCAAAAAGCCAAAGCCGCACTGATCTTCCGCCTCCCCGATGAGCCGGTCGATGAGTGGGAACGTCTGCTGGAGGAAATCGCCGAGAACGACAACGTCACCCCCGCCCATCGCGACGACGGTGGCGTGCAGATTTTCTGGGTAGTGCCGAAGGAAGACTGAGTCGATGATGGTTCGTTGTTTTGCGTTGCTGCTACTCCTGGTGGCGGCCAGCGCACACGCGCAGGCGCCACGTACGTTTAACGAAGCGAAAAAGATCGCCTGGACGCTCTACGCGCCGCAGTCCACCGAGTTCTACTGCGGCTGCAAGTACACTGGCAATCGGGTCGACCTTGTGGGCTGTGGCTACGTGCCACGGAAAAACGCCAACCGCGCGGCACGTATCGAATGGGAACACATCGTGCCGGCCTGGCAGATCGGCCATCAGCGTCAGTGCTGGCAGGAAGGTGGGCGGCAGAACTGCACCCGCCATGACCCGACCTACCAGCGCGCCGAGGCCGACTTGCACAACCTGGTGCCCAGCATCGGTGAGGTGAACGGCGACCGCAGCAATTTCAGTTTCGGCTGGCTGCCGGTACAAAGCGGACAATATGGTTCGTGCCTGACCCAGGTCGACTTCAAGGCCAAGAAGGTCATGCCGCGCCCCTCCATCCGCGGCATGATCGCGCGTACCTACTTCTACATGAGCAAGCAGTACGGCCTGCGCCTGTCCAAGCAAGATCGGCAATTGTACGAAGCCTGGAACAAGACCTACCCGGTGCAAGTCTGGGAGCGCCAGCGTAACCAGAAGGTCGCTTGCGTCATGGGTCGCGCCAATGAGTTTGTCGGTCCGGTCGACATGAAACTCTGCAGCTAAGACAAGGCCCGGGGTATAACGCCCCGGGCCTTTGACGAGCAGCTAGCTTCCAGCCTTGTCGTACCGCCACGACCCCATAAGGTTGAGCAACTGCCGAGGAATCTGACGCTCAGCCGGTCACCATGGAGCCGGCCAGCGTTACGCGCATCAGATATGGGCTCAGCACCTGCTTTCGTTGCAGGACGGCGTCGAACACGGAGTAAGGGGCCGCGCGAGCCATGGGCGCCTTTCTGAAAGTGATGAGTCGTTACCCCATAGACGGATAACCAGGCAGGTTTTACTTAACGCTATTGTGCTCGATGACCAGGGTCTCGATATTCTGCTTCTTCGCCTTGACCAGAGCAGCGGCCACCTGAGCCTGGCGGGTTTCGGCCTCAGCCTTGGAATTGAATGGCCCTACCAACACACGTTGTTTGCCGTCTTGCGTGACGACGTAGGAAACAAAGCTATGCTCGATCAACCACCCGGTCAGATCGCTGACAGCCTGCGGAGTCGAACCTTGCACCAACACATCCCACTGCGGCACAGCGACCTCTGCCGGATTGGCCACAACCGGCGCCTGGGGCTTCTTCGACCCTTGCCCGGCCTGCTCACCGCACCCGGTCAGCGCCAATACCGCGATCACCCACATCAATTTGCGCACAGCTTTTCCCTCTGAATGCCAAAGGCGCTGATCTTATCACTCAAAAATGCCTCTCAACCCAAGCAAACAGGGGATAAAACAACGAGAATGATGATTGCAGCCTCTGTATAGTCGCACCCCGGGAATTAATGCAGCGTCTACGCGTCAGAAAGAAGCACCCAAACCGTGACACTTCGCACTAATCTATACGTATTACCGACATCTGTACGTGAGTCAGGTGCCCTACAAAGCTATCAAGGAGAAGATCATGCTGATACTCACCCGCAAAGTCGGTGAAAGCATAAACATCGGTGACGACATTACCATCACCATTCTGGGCGTTAGCGGCCAGCAGGTCAGAATCGGCATCAATGCCCCGAAAGACGTTGCGGTGCATCGAGAAGAAATCTACCAGCGCATCCAGGCAGGCCTGACTGCCCCGGAAAAACCGCAAACCTGAGCTTGAACAGCAATCAGTAGCCAGCCTGCTTTTTAGAGTAATGGCTGGCTAAAGATTCTGTGCCCCCCAACAACGTCGATACTAACGGGATAACCCCAGACGACGCTGTCAGCCGATTCTCTTTTCTCCCGTCGAAAGCGACGCCCTTGCGGGCCGTCAGCCGAACGCCACTGCGCGCGCCATGCCCGTGGCGGCCACCACCATCAGCACAATCAACAACGCCTCGACATGACAGATCCTGGCGAACAGCGCTGTGCTCCCGACATCGATCGGGGCCTGCCGCCCCAATGCGATCCGCCATTTGATCAACGCCCGCATGGGCGCAATTTCCAACAGCAGAATGAGGATGAACACGCCCATTTTCAGGTGGAACAGCGGCTGGTGCAGATAGTAGTCCGTACCCTTTTCGTAGCCACCAAAGGCTCGCATCACACCCGTCAGCAACAGGATGATCGCCGAAACACCCCAAACGTTGTCGGCCAGCAACACACTGCGGGCACCGCCGCCATCGGCCGTCACTCGTCGAAAAGCCGAAGCACGGGCCAGCACCGCCCACAACGCGAGGGCATAGGCCAATAGATGAACCGCCGCAAGCAACCAGTGAGCAGCCATGGCTTTAGCCCCCTTCAAGACGGAAAAAACACCTGCCTCAGTAGTAGTTCATCGCGCGGGACTTCGCCTGCCACGCACCAATCGCGCACCATTAGAACCCGCTTTCAAGATAAATCCCTCAGAACAAAAGACATTTCCTGCATCCCTATAGGCATAACGGACCTAAGCTTGTAGGACTAGCCCCACGAGGCTTTAGGACACTTGTGATCATCTACGCGGCCATCGCACTTCTCACCCTGGTCATCATCACGCTCGGCATGGCCGTTTGTGGCTGGTACCGCCATCTACGCCATGACGAAAACGAGCGACTGCCTCCCAACATCGAACCGGTAGACACTTCGGTAAAAACGGTTGCCCATCGGAATTCCAGCCCTCGCCCTTGAACTAGTGGCAAGTTGCCGCTAATGCTTTAGCTCACGGTGACGCGGATCAGAGGAGGCGAGCATGGTTCCAAGATTTGTTGTAGTACCGGCGATTCCTGCCCAGACCCAATCCTTGCGCGGAGGGAAGCGCTCCTACTGCAAGGCATCCGCCAGCGGATTTAACCTCTACGACAACCAGGACAAGCTGCGCTTGCAACAAGCCTACCCAAGCCGCCTGGAGGCCGAGGCCGCGTGCCAGCAACTGAACGCCGAACGCGTATGCCCCCTGACCTTGGTGCCCCTCAACGGCGACAAAGGCTGTCCGCCAAACGCCTGACCTGCTCAGTCGCAGCCTCGCGAGCCGGTAAATCCTGCGCCTCGCCCAGAATGGTTTTCTCGATAATCACCGCGTGGGAATCAGTGATCCCGATAAATTGCAGCCAGGCCGCCACGTAAGGCTCCTGGAAGTCGAAATATTGCGCCGGCGTGCTCGACTGCGGCGAAAAATCCAGACCGCGGGCGTAGACCACCACCGCCTTCTTGTTGTGCAGCAAGCCATACAAGCCACGCTCCGGGTCGAACCCGAACAACAGGTCTTTCTGCGACACCAGGTCGATGAAGTGCTTGAGCTTGTAAGGGATACTGAAATTCCACAACGGCACGGACAACACCAGCAGGTCCGCACGATGCAGCGGCTCGGCCAACGCCCTCAAGGTGCTCCAGGCGGCTTGCTGCGCGGGCGTCAAGGCTGTGCCTGCAAGCCCGGCGTACTTGGCGTCCATGGCATGCTGATCAAACTCCGGAAGCGCCATGGCCCACAAGTCGAGGGTGACGATTTCGGTGTCCGGGTGATGCTCCTGATAACGCGCGATGAAACTGCGAGCCACCTGCAGAGATGCCGAACGCTGTTTACGGGGGGAACATTCAATATGCACAAGCCTAGTCATGGATGACCTCGAGAGCGGGAATCTGGAGGGCATTGCAACATAGCGCCGATTGAAATATAAATTGTGATTAACCACTCAATTAATCACGATTAGAACTATGTTCGACATCCTGTTACTCAAGACTTTTGTCACCGTGGTCGATGAAGCCAGCTTCAGCCGCGCCGCCGACAAACTGAGCCTGACCCAATCCGCCGTCAGCGGGCATTTGCGACGCCTGGAAGACCAGATCGGCAAACCACTGCTCAAACGCACCACCCGCTCCCAGCAACTGACACCCGACGGCGAACGCCTGATTGCCTATGCCCGCACGATCCTCGCGCTGAACCGGGATGCCTGGGCGCAACTGACTCGCACGCCCTTTCACGGGCGACTGCGAATCGGACTGTCCGAGGATTTTGTCGAGGCGCGGCTGTTGCGCGCGCTGCAGGCGTTTGCCGCGCAGTACCCGGGCCTGGAAATCGACATCCAGGTGGGCATCCCTGGCACCTTGCTGAACCAGATGAAACACGGCCATCTGGAGCTGGTGATCGGTTCGATCTGCGAAACCGACGAGCCAGGTCAACTGCTGTGGCAGGAACCCCTGGTGTGGGCAGGCCCAGCACAGCCTGTGACCTCGCTACCCAGCCCCCTGCCCCTGGCGCTCTTCCCGGAGCCGTGCCCTTACCGCGAGGTGGCGCTGACACGCCTGGCCCAGGCGGGCATCGCCCAACGCACGGCAATGTCCTGCACCAGCACTGCCGGATTGCGGGCTGCGGCGTTGTCCGGCTTTGCCCTGGCACCGATGGCGGCCAGCCAATTGGGCCAGGGTCTGGCGGCGCTGGGTGCCGAGCATGGCTTGCCGGACTTGCCTGATGCGCAGTTCCGACTGTTTACCGCGCCTGAAGCGGACCAACTGATCGTGGCGGCGATTTCGGCACTGATTGTCGAGTATTGCGCGACGCGCAGGGAGCCGTAACAGCCCGGGCTTGCCCCCCCCTACAGGGTGATAGACGTTGCCGGATAAAACAGCGTATTGAGCACCAACAGGATCATCCAGAAACCGATTTCCAGGGTTTCCGTAATCGGCTGGATACGTTTCACCGCACCATACACATGCACCACGAACATCAGCGCGAACACCACAAAGAGCATGTCAAAGGCGTAGCTGAAGCTGGTACCGGTGGTTGCAGAACGCAACATCGCCACTTCCACCACCAGGATGAACGCCCCCAGGCAGCGGCCAAAATAGATCGCCAGGTGCCGATGTTCGGGAATCGTCCAACGCATCGCCCGGGCCCAGGCAATGGGCGCGATAAAGATCGGCAGGGCAAAAAACAGCGTGGTGACGATCATCAAGGTGGTGATGTAGTACTGACTGTATTGCGCGTAGTAACCGAGCATGGCGGACTCCTTTTCCTTGAGGGCAGCCTCTGCGGGCTGAAACGCAGAATTGCAGCCGCCAGGATGGGCGTCCAATGCAAAGCGGTCGCTCAAGACCAAAGAGAATGGGCTTGGGCAGAAGGGATTAGAACCGAAGTCGCCCGACAACAATCCGCGCGATGGAGCACCTTGCACTTGTAATCATGTGGTGCTCCCGGTATTGGTCAGCATCAACCCAATGCAGGAAGCAGGCAGTGATCACCATTCGAGAAGCCACCAGGGAAGACATCCACCGACTTCGCAACCTAGGTATCGAGACGTACCGCGAGCACTTTTCTGACCTGTGGAGCGCCGCAGGAATGCAGCACTTTCTCAACGAAGACTTCTCAATCTGCGAACTTGAGAAATCCATCGAAGCCCCCGCCCACCACAACTGGCTCCTGGTATTCAACGAGGAAGGTCGAGCCATAGGCTTTTCCAAGGTCAACTGGTCCAGATCAATCCCCGTGTCTGGCGAGGTTGGCGCTGAACTGCAGAAAATCTACTTCCTCAAGTCTCAGGCGGGCAAAGGCTACGGCAAGCAACTTCTGCAGTTCATTCAGCAGTCAGCAAAAACCCGCAAGGAAAGCGCCCTATGGCTGGACGTGCTGAAGTCCAACAGCGCTGCCCAGCGCTTCTATGAAAGCTGCGGCTTTCAGGTACTGGGCGAAATACCCTTTCGAACTGACAAGGCTGACATCGGGATGGTTGTGATGCGCTGCGAGCTTTCCCAGTCGGCGTGACTAGCTGTCAACGTTCGTCCCTTGCGCGTCTTGCCCCTGAAGGTTTCCGCCTATGCTCTGGAAAACACAGGGAGAAGACTCATGAAGAAACTGGCATCCATTGCTTTGATCACCACCTTCATTGGCGGATACACGACTGCCCCCCCCCCCCGTAGTCACTTCCCCCTCGCACGAACAATGGCATTCAGGGTGATGGATCGTTACCCGATACCTCGACAACCTCAGCAACAACGCTAGACCATGTTTCGAATGGCGGGCGCCCCACGCTAAACGAGATCCTTGCTTTAGAGGCGTCAGAAATTCCTCCAGAAATACATCCACGCGCAGATGGGCATAACTATCAGGTGGGGCACGGCGAGAAGAAGATTGAATATGTGGTGGTGGGCGCCGATTTGGCGTTCTGAGGTGGGAGTTTTGCAAAAGTTTTGCAAATCGCAGACAACAAAAAAGGGCCCACCTTTCGGTGAGCCCTTCTAGACCGCCCAGCAGAGCGGATTTTGTTTGGTAGGCGCGATTGGACTCGAACCAACGACCCCCACCATGTCAAGGTGGTGCTCTAACCAACTGAGCTACGTGCCTGCTGTGAGGCGGCATTCTACGGAATTGCGCAGGGGTGTCAACACCTTTTTTTCACCTAACCCTATGAATATGCAAAATATTTAATTTTGCTGCGGCAAACCGGGTTTTGCGCCCGCTGGCAGTGGATTTTTAACTCAGGTAGGATCGCTGCATTCGTAAAATATATTAAACAGAGGCTTCGGGATGGCGAACACTCCTTATCCGCAATCCTATTACGCCGCGTCGGCCAACACCGTGCCGGCGCACCCTGCGCTGCAGCAAGAGGTGGAAACCGACGTCTGCGTGATTGGCGCGGGCTACACCGGGTTGTCCAGTGCACTGTTCCTGCTGGAGAACGGGTTTCGGGTGACGGTGCTGGAGGCTGCCAAGGTCGGCTTTGGCGCCTCGGGGCGCAATGGCGGGCAGATCGTCAACAGCTATAGCCGCGACATCGATGTGATCGAGCGCAGTGTCGGCCCCAAGCAGGCGCAGTTGCTGGGGCAGATGGCCTTTGAAGGTGGGCGGATCATCCGTGACCGTGTCGCCCGGTACCAGATCCAGTGCGACCTGAAGGACGGCGGTGTGTTTGCCGCCATCACCGGCAAGCAGATGGGGCACCTGGAGGCGCAGAAACGTCTATGGGAGCGCTACGGCCACAGCCAACTCGAACTGCTCGACAAAACCCGCATCCGTGAAGTCGTGGCCTGCGAGCAGTACGTGGGCGGCATGCTCGACATGAGCGGCGGCCACATCCACCCGCTCAACCTGGCGCTGGGCGAAGCCGCTGCCGTCGAATCCCTGGGCGGCACGATATATGAGCAGTCGCCGGCGGTGCGCATCGAACGCGGTGCCAACCCGGTGGTGCACACGCCGACGGGCAAGGTGCGCGCCAAGTTCATCATCGTGGCCGGCAATGCCTACCTGGGCAACCTGGTCCCGGAGCTCGCCGCCAAGTCGATGCCCTGCGGCACCCAAGTGATCACCACCGAGCCCTTGGGCGAAGCCCTGGCCAATAGCCTGCTGCCCCAGGACTACTGCGTCGAAGACTGCAACTACCTGCTCGACTACTACCGCCTCTCCGGGGACAAGCGCCTGATTTTCGGCGGCGGCGTGGTGTATGGCGCCCGGGATCCGGCGAACATCGAGGCGATCATCCGGCCGAAAATGCTCAAGGCCTTCCCTCAGCTCAAGGACGTGAAGATCGACTACGCCTGGACCGGTAATTTCCTGCTGACCCTGTCACGCCTGCCCCAGGTCGGGCGCCTGGGCGACAACATCTACTACTCCCAAGGCTGCAGCGGCCACGGTGTCACCTACACCCACCTGGCCGGCAAAGTGCTGGCCGAAGCCTTGCGTGGCCAGGCCGAGCGGTTTGATGCCTTCGCCGACCTGCCCCACTACCCCTTCCCCGGCGGCCAGTTGCTGCGCACCCCGTTCGCCGCGCTAGGGGCCTGGTACTACGGCCTGCGGGACAAGTTCGACTTCTGATCTCACCCTACGGGCGCGGCTTTATCGCTGCGCCCGGGAAGTCAGGTATAGACCGGCCAGGTCTCGACGATCTGGCCGCCACGTACCGCCAGCAAATCGCCAAACTGCAGCAACACCGACTCGGTCTGGGTCGGCCGCAGAAACACCTGGTCATCCACCGCCAGGCCCACCGCCTGCGAGCCGTTGACCATTTCCTGGTTGGAACTGCGACCGTAGAGCCCGTTGCTCTGCAACCCGGCCGGCGATTCGAACTCGGCCATCCAGTTCCCGCCATAGATGAAGTAGGTCTCACGCTGGTTGATGTCCCACCATGACAACAACCTGGACTTGCCATCCAGCGCCGGAATCTGCACCGCCCCCGTGCGCTTCAACACGGGAGTAGCGATCCAGGTGGCCGGCACGTGTTCGACCAGCGAGGGCAAGTCGTAATGGGTCGGCTTGAGCATGGCCGTACCCACCGACACTTCGCTGCTCAGCGACTCCCGCTCATGCAGGCGATAGCTGGGGCTGCCCGCGGTATTGAGCGTCAGGTCCGGGCGCCAGAGGTCGGCAAACTGTTGCCGAGTGAAGTCGACATAGCCGTTGTACTGAGCCATGACCTTGGCAAACAGCTCATCGGCACTCCCGAGGAGGCCCGGCACCCCCATGCCGACAAAGGGGTCGTAGCCCATGAACCCGGCAAACTGCAGGTGCTGCGCGTTGGCACGGATCAGCCCCAGCATCTGCCCCAGGGTGGCCGTGTCTGCCACGCCGCCGCGATGCAGGCCGACATCCAGCTCGATATTGACCCGCAACTGAGTGCCCAGGCCCCGGGCCAATGCCAGGTACTGCTGCAGATGCGCCGGCGTATCGAGCAGCCATTGCAACTGCCGCGCCGGGTCGAACACGCCTTTGTGGGTTTGATAGAACAACTGGGCCGAACGCACCGGCAGCGGCTTGCCCAGGAGGATGTCGGACTCGGGGAAAACCAATGCATCATGATTGAGAAACGGCTGATGAAACGACATCAGTCGCTGGGTTCCCGCGCGCTTGCAGATGTAGGCCAACAGCCCTGGTGATGGCAGGGATTTCTCCACCAGGCGCAGGTACTTGCCACCGCGCTTGACCGACTGCATCACCACATCGATGTTGTGGTCCAGTCGATCCAGATCGATCAACAACACCGGGCGCATAGGGCCGTGGTCCTTCAGTTGCTGATTCAGGGCACTGAAATACTCGGAATAGGCGCTGCCCCGATCACCGGGGCGCAGCAGCGCGCCCACGCCCAACAGCAACACGCCAAGCCCTGCGGCCCCAGCGAGGAAATTGCGTCGGTCGATGCTCATCCGCTGACTCCCAGGATCGATGACAAATGGGCGTTGAGGAACTTGCCGCCCGGGTCCAGCGCTTGGCGAACCTCACGAAACGCCTGCCAGCGTGGGTACAGCGCTTGCAGGTTACGGGCGTTCAAGGTGTGCAATTTGCCCCAATGCGGTCGGCCGGCGTACTTCCAGAAAATCGGTTCGATGGCCGCGAAGAAGTTGTGATGGTCCATCTGGTAATGCTGATGCACCGAGATCGAACAGCTGTCACGCCCCTCGAACATGCTCAGGGGGATGTCATCGGCCTTGACGTAGCGGTACTCGATGGGAAACCAGGTACGCAGGTCCTTGTCGGTGATCAGCTTGATGATCTCGCGCAGGCACGCCGGGCCATGTTCGGCCGGCACCGAGTACTCCATTTCGTTGAAACGTACCGTGCGCACATTGGCATAGATGTCGAAGGAGTCGCCGACCCGATCATCAAAACTGGCAATGTGCCGCAGGCTGTTGAGCAAGGTACGACGGGCATCAGGGAAATCACTGACGTATTTGTCGAACGTCTCGATGAGGTTGACGAACTCATTGCCCCCCTCCTCCTCGGCACTGATCGGCGGTGTCGCCGGGTCGGTGGTTTCGTTGAGGGCCATCGACAAGGCGTAGTCCGAATGGGTGACCACCAGCATTTCCCAGTGCTGGTTGTCGCGGGTGTGTTTCTCCACGTCCTCCAGCAGTTCTTCGGTCTTGGCGATCCACTGGTGTTCGCGCAGGCGGTACGCGGGGCGATTCTGCATGCGGATCTTGCTGACCACCCCCAGCGCCCCCAACGACACCCGCGCCGCGTTGAACACCTGCGGGTTGTGGTTGCTGTCGCACTCGATCACCTCCCCGGCGGGCGTGACCAGTTGCAAACCGGTGACATAGGCCGAATAGGAGGGAAACTGTTTGCCGGTGCCATGGGTCGAGGTGGCGATCGCTCCCGCCAGGGTCTGGTAGTCGATATCGGCCATGTTGCTCAGGCCCTGGCCGACCTCCTTCAAGGCCTGGCCCATGCGCGACATGGGCGTGCCAGCGCCAAATTCGGCCTGCAGGGTCTGTGGATCATGACTGAGCAACCCAGTGAAGTTGCTCAACGACAGCAGTGTGCCATCGGTGGGTACCAGGGCGCTGAACGAGTGCGCCGAACCCACCGGGCGAATCTTGCCCGGGGCGCGACCAATCACCTGTACCAGTTCATCCAGATCCTTCGGCGCCAGGCGGGCCTCAGGCAGGCAGCTCTGGGCACCCGACCAGTTGCGCCAGGGAATCAGGCGTGGCGCGCGCACCAACTGTGCCAGCACCGGGTTGCTGCTCAAGGCCGTCAGGGCGCCGACCAGGCTGGCGCGCTGCAGAAGCTGGCGTCGTGTGAGGTCCATCGTCATCAATCCCACCTTGTGCTTTTATTGGAGGTGTTGGCCGGACATGAAGCTAATCAGCGCCAGAAAATCGTCTTCGCTGCATTGCATGCACATACCCATGGGGGGCATGCCGTTGTGTCCGTTGATGGTGTGGTCCAGCAGGCTGTCCATGCCTTGTTGCAGGCGCGGCCGCCAGGCCACTTGGTCACCGGTCAACGGCGCGCCCGAGGCCGGGTTGGCGTGGCACAGCTTGCAACTGGTGTCGTAAGTGCGCGCCAACCCGGCATCGGCGGGTATGCTCGCGGCAGCGGCCGCGCGATCAGGCCCGTCCTTGGGCTCCTCGCCGCAGCCACCCAACACACCGAGTACCAGCGCCAGCGCCGCCCCACGGCAGGAAAACCGCCACCCGGCTCGAATCAGTGCCCACATAAGCATCCTCACTTGTACTGCGCCGCGGCCTGGCGCTTTTTTTGTAGTCAAGACCGGCCACTGAACACTAAGGCAGTCGCTGCCCGTGGTTGAGGGCATTGGGGGTCAACAAGGGGGCTTTCGAGGCCAGGCGCGTCGACCCGCCCCCTGCCACGGTGTGACGGTTTGTTACATCCGCGGTGCGCCAAATCGACTACTCTTGGGCCAGACACTCACAAAGAAACCGCTCTAGAATGCCCTTCAGCGGGCAGGTTGCCGATCTTGTAGCCGCTGGCGAAGCCTGCAATCCACAAGGCCTATCCGGGTCTGGCTGGGCGACGGCTGCGCCGCCGAACGCCGCCTCGCACAGCGGCTACACATCGTGCGAGACCAGGATTGATCAACACCTGCTTTCAAAGCGTATAACCCATAGAGCGATATCTTGCCTGCACGCCACCTGCCGACGGCGTTGCCCACATCCAGCACGGGGTAGTTTCATGAGCACACAAAACATTCTCAGCACACTGTTTCCTGCCCTCGCCGACATCCCCGAGCCCTACCGCCCGGGCGAACCAATCGAACAACGCGAGTACCTGGTGGAGGGCACCCTGCGCACGTGGAACGGCCCCCTGGCAGCCGTTCGCAGCCCGGTGTACCTGGACGTCGACGGGGTCGACGAACAAGTCATTCTCGGCAGCACCCCGCTGCTCGATGCCGAAACCGCCCTCACTGCCCTCGACGCCGCCGTCCGCGCCTATGATCGGGGCCAGGGCAGTTGGCCGACAATGCGCGTGGCCGAGCGGATCCAGCACGTGGAGGCTTTCCTGGGGCGCATGCGCGAACAGCGCACCGCCGTGGTCAAGCTGCTGATGTGGGAAATCGGCAAGAACCTCAAGGACTCGGAAAAAGAGTTCGACCGCACCTGCGACTACATCGTCGACACCATCAATGCCCTCAAGGAACTGGACCGTCGCTCCAGCCGCTTTGAGCTGGAACAGGACACCCTCGGCCAGATCCGCCGCGTCCCCCTGGGCGTCGCCCTGTGCATGGGGCCTTACAACTACCCACTCAACGAGACCTTCACCACCCTGATCCCGGCATTGATCATGGGCAATACCGTGGTGTTCAAGCCCGCCAAGCTGGGGGTACTGCTGATTCGCCCGTTGCTCGAAGCCTTCCGCGACAGCTTCCCGGCCGGGGTGATCAACGTGATCTACGGCAGCGGCCGTGAGACCGTCAGCGCGCTGATGGCCAGCGGCAAGATCGATATCTTTGCCTTTATCGGCACCAACAAGGCCGCCAGCGACCTGAAAAAACTGCACCCCAAACCCCACCGCTTGCGCGCGGCCCTGGGGCTGGATGCCAAGAACCCTGGCATCGTGCTGCCCGAGGTCGACCTGGACAACGCGGTCAACGAAGCCGTCACCGGCTCGCTGTCGTTCAACGGCCAGCGCTGCACCGCGCTGAAAATCCTGTTTGTGCATGAAGAGGTGGTCGATCGCTTCATCGAGAAGTTCAACCACAAGCTCGCCACCCTCAAGCCCGGCATGCCGTGGGAAAACGGCGTGGCACTGACCCCACTGCCGGAGTCGGGCAAGGTCGACTACCTGCACGGCCTGATGGATGACGCCGTACGCAAAGGCGCCAAGGTGATCAACACCCACGGCGGCCAGGCCCGCGGTTCATTCTTCTACCCGGCAGTGCTGTACCCGGTGACCACCGACATGCGCGTCTATCAGGAAGAACAGTTCGGCCCGGTGGTGCCTATCGTGCCTTATCGTGACCTGGATACGGTGATCGACTACGTCCTGGAGTCAGACTTCGGTCAACAGCTGAGCCTGTTCGGCACCAACGCCGCCGAAGTGGGGCGCCTGGTGGACACCTTTGCCAATCAGGTCGGCCGCATTAATATCAACGCCCAGTGCCAGCGTGGCCCGGACACCTTCCCGTTCAACGGCCGGAAGAATTCGGCAGAAGGCACGCTGTCGGTGCACGACGCCTTGCGCACGTTCTCGATTCGCACCCTGGTGGCGACCAAGTTCCAGGAGAGCAACAAAACCTTGATCAGCGACATCATCCGCGGCCGGGAGTCGAGCTTCCTGACAACCGACTACATTTTCTAGCACACGGCTCAAGGACACCCCGGCAACCCGATGACTGCCTTTCGCTCACTGCGCCTGCCACCCGTGTTGCGGCGCCTGCTACGGCCCTTGCTGGACCCGTACCGGCGCTACCGCAACGCCCGGGTGATCCACGCCATCCGGGTATCATTGGGCCTGCTGGCGACCATCCTGCTGACCACGGGGATCAACCTGCCCCATGGCGAGTGGGCATCCGTCACCATGCTGGTGGTGATCGGCGGCCTGCAACACCACGGCAACATCGGTAAAAAAGCCGCCGAGCGCGCCTATGGCACGTTGATCGGGGCCGCCGTGGGGTTGCTGCTGGTGCTGCAGCAGGCCTGGCTTGGCCTGCCGTGGCTGACCTACTTCGGCATGTCGGTGGTCTGCGGCTTCTTCTCCTACCACGCCATCGGCAAGGGCGGTTACACCGCGCTGCTGTCGGCGATCACCGTGTTCATCGTCGCCGGCCATGGCGACAACCCCGTCACCGATGGGCTGTGGCGCACCGTGGATATCCTGATCGGCATCGTCCTGGCCCTGGCGTTTTCCTTCGCCCTGCCGCTGTATGCGGTGTATTCCTGGCGCTACAAACTGGCCGGGGCGCTGCGTGACTGCGCAAGCATCTACAGCCGGATCATCAGCGGGCAGTCGGTGACCGACGACCACTACCTCAAACTCCTCGGGCACTTGAACGCGGTGATGGTGCAACTGCGCTCGCTGATGCCCTCGGTGTCCAAGGAGGTGCGCATTTCCATCACCGAACTGGACGCTGTGCAACGCAACCTGCGGCTGTGCATCAGCACCCTGGAAATCCTCGCCAACACCCGCCCCGACACCCGCGACGAACAGGCCATGGCCCAGATGCAACTGGCGCTCAAAGCCGAACATCGCGAAATTCGCCGGCTGCTGATCGGCATGGCGCGCGCCCTGCAATCCGGTACCACCCAACGCCTTGAGCGCAACAGCAGCGAGCCGCTGCTGCAAAACGCGATGGAGACGCCGGTGTACAGCGCACTGGACGGTTACCGGTTGTTGACCCGGCAACTGGCAAGCAACCTTAACGAGATGCGCCAGCGCCTGGTCAAGTCGGCCCCCCACTGGAAGATCTGAACAGCACTCAGGACGTCACGGTTTTGCGCGTAGCGCTGCCCCAACCTTGTTGCATGCCGGCAGCCGCCAGCAGAATCGCCGCCACACCGATCCATTGCAGCAGTCCCAGGCGATGACCAAAAGCCAGCCAGTCCACCAGAATCGCCGCGATCGGATAGATGAACGACAGCGCTCCGGTCAATGCGGTCGGCAGCTTCTGGATCGCACCGTACAACAGCACGTACATCACCCCGGTATGGACAATGCCCAGGATCAGCAGGCTGGCCCAGGCCGTCGACGTTTGGGGCAGCGCCGACCAATTGGCCCAGGGTGCCAGCAACAGCACACCGGTGCAGACCTGGATCAGCGCAATCAAGTGCGGTGGCGTGCCGGTCAGGCGCTTGATGATCAGCGCGGCAAAGGCGTACAGCAGCGCCGCGCCCAAGGCCAGGGCAATCCCCAGTAGGTACTGATCGCCACCCACGCCCTGCTCGCCATGGGCACTGACGATCGCCAGCATCCCGAGAAACGCGAGCCCCAGCCAGGACAGCTTTTGCACGCTGATCTTCTCACCGAGGAACAATGCCGCCAGCCCCACCAGCATGAACGGCTGGACGTTGTACACCGCCGTGCCGATGGCAATCGAAGCCCGCGAGTAGGAAGCAAACAGCAGCACCCAGTTGCCGACAATCGCCACCCCGCTGAGCACGGCCAGCAGGAACGTGGTGCGACTCAAGAGGCCCGGGCGCAGGAAGCCGAACAGCCCGCAAATCAGCAACAGGGTCGCCGCGCCGAACACGCAGCGCCAGAACACTACATCCAGTACCGGCTGGCCGCTGACCAGCACGAACCAGCCAATGGTTCCGGAAATCAGCATGGCGGCGGTCATTTCCAGCGAGCCGCGACGAAGGGTGTTGTCCATGATCAGGTTCCTCGTTGTGAGCGCAAAGTATGGCGCTGCGGCACCCGCCACCTCCATGGCCAAATGCAGGCTAAACTACGAATTCACCTTTTTTATCAAGGCAATTCCAGGTTATTGCCTAAGAGGTTTCAGATGACTGACGACATCGATCAACTGCTGATCAGCGCCCTGATGCAGGACTCGCGACGCTCGCTCAAGGCCCTGGCGCAGATCAGCGGCCTGTCTTCCCCCAGCGTTGCCGAGCGCCTGCGCCGCCTCGAAGAGCGTGGCGTGCTTACGGGCTACACCGTCGAAATCGACCCCAAGTGCTTTGGCTACCAGTTGCAGGCCATCGTGCGCATCCGCCCGCTACCGGGCCAGTTGCAGCATGTTGAACGGCAGATCCAGGCCATCCCCGAGTTCACCGAATGTGACAAGGTCACCGGCGACGACTGCTTCATCGCGCGCCTGCACGTGCGCTCGATGGAACAGCTCGACACCCTGCTCGACCGCCTCAACAGCTACGCTGAGACCAACACCGCGATCGTCAAGAAAACCCCGGTCAAGCGCCGCCTGCCGCCGATGGCGTGAGTGTGGTCTGACGCACAACGGCGTACAGTGCAATTTTTCCGGCGAAGGATTGGCGGCATGAAAATTCACGGTGTGCTCCTGGCAGCGATGCTGCTGTCAGGCTGCGGGACGCTACAGACGGTGGTGCGCAGCGACGAAGCGGCGGCAGCCAGCCTCAAGGAACAGAAAAGTTACTGCGGCGCCGTACCCCGCATCTACAGCGGAGTGACTTATGACTTCTGCACCCTCTACGCACCGCTGAAGGAAGGCATCGACGCGCAAAAATACGACAACGGCACCATCGTGGTGTTGATCGATGCGCTGATTTCCGGGGTGCTGGACACCGCCCTGCTGCCGTACACCATCTACCGGCAACAGGCCGACGGCAGCATCATCGTCACCGAGTGAAGCCGGGGCGAATGGCAGGCCAAAAAAAACCCGCCGAGGCGGGTTTTTTAGTGTCAAAGGCGTCGATCAGTCATCGCGGCCCATGATGCCGAACAGCTGCAGCAAGCTGACGAACAGGTTGTAGATCGATACATACAGGCTGATGGTCGCCATGATGTAGTTACGCTCGCCGCCATGGATGATGGCGCTGGTCTGGAACAGAATGCAGACCGAGGAAAACAGTACGAAACCAGCGCTGATCGCCAGTTGCAGGCCGCTGATCTGGAAGAACATGCTCGCCAGCACTGCACCCAGCAGGACGAAGAAGCCCGCCGTGATGAAACCACCGAGGAAGCTCATGTCCTTGCGGGTGATCAGCACATAGGCCGACAGGCCGCCGAACACCAGCGCGGTCATGGCAAAGGCCGAGCTGACCACTTCGGCGCCGCCCTGCATGCCCAGGTAACGGTTGAGGATCGGGCCAAGCAGAAAGCCCATGAAGCCGGTCAGGGCAAAAGCCGACACCAGGCCCCAGGCCGAATCACGGAGTTTGTTGGTGAGGAAGAACAGGCCATAGAAGCCGATCAGCACCACAAAGATATTCGGGTAACCGACCCGCATCTGCTGCGCCACGAACGCCATCACACCGCTGAAGGCCAGGGTAAGGGCGAGCAAGCCGTACGTGTTGCGCAGGACGCGGCTAACCTCTAGCTGCTCAGCCTGCACGCTGTTATTAACTGCGTAATCCTGTTCGCGCATGGCGACACTCCTGTAGGTTTGAAACGTTCAGTCGCAAAGATCATAACAGACGCTCTGTAACTAGCTATGCAGAGAGTTTGACAGTGTGTTTCATTCGGGTATTATGGCGCCCGCAAAGCAGTTTGGAAGCGTGGCCGAGTGGTTTAAGGCAACGGTCTTGAAAACCGTCGATGGGCAACTATCCTAGAGTTCGAATCTCTACGCTTCCGCCACATTTATACGACAAAGCCCTGATTATTCAGGGCTTTGTCGTTTCTGCAGCACACGATTCCTGACGCACCCTGTCGCTATCGCTTCCGCGTCTCTATCGGCCATTTCCGCCCCCCTACCCTACGACGGCATCTATCGGCTGCACCAACGTGTGACGAATACATCCGAGGGTATTTGGACTGACCGCTTCAGCCAGAAACAGTCAGTCGCTCAAAACACTTAACAACCACAGATTGCCAAAGTCATCAGAGTCCGAGACTGGCTCACTCGGTCGAAGGGACGGAGGCTTTGCTGCCCAAGCGGATCAGTTCGTTGGAGAAACACAGGCCGACGATGATCAATGCCGCTCCCGCGTACAGGCTTTCGCGCGGTACTTCATTGAGCGCCACAAACGCCAGCAGCGCGGCGAACAGTGGCTCGGTCAGTTCCAGCGCTTGCACTTGGGATGGCTTGAGATACTCGATGGCCTTGGTGGTGCAGAAAAAGCCCAGGATTGTCGGCAGTGTGGCCAGCGCCAGCAGCGCGGCGATCGCCAGCGGCGACAGCTCGCCTATCGCAAAACCATCGGCCGCAGCCGGCATCAGCAGGTACAGGCTGCCAAAGAACAACAATTGCCGGGTGAAGTGCAGTCCTCCCGACACCCCCATACGCTTCATGGCAACCGAAAAGGCCCCATAGCCGCAGCCCGCCACGCAGGCGAGCGCAGCACCTTGCAGGGTGAAGCCCTGCTGCAGGTCGCCGCCGAAGATCACCGAGATCCCAGCGATAGCCAGTGCGGCGCCGACGGTAGCATTCGCGGTGATGGCATCCTTGAGGAAAATGCGCCCCAGAATGATCGAGGAGATTGAGGCACTGGCCATCAGCATCACCACCACACCTGCCGCAGCGTAGTGTCGATAGGCGGACGTTTCGAAATGGAACAGCACAAAGATGCCAAGGAATGCGCAGATAGCCGCTTGAGTCCATTTGATCGACGCCGTCGGGCGTTTGAGAAAAAACAGTAAGACCGAGAGAAGCACGCAACCCAGTACGGTCTTGATGACAGCGACACTGCTGGCGGTGAATCCATTACTCATGAGCACTTTGCTGAGTACACCGATCGTTGCGTTCAGTGCCGCAGCACTGAGTGCAAACATGACGCCTTTGCTGAAAGTAGATTGCATTGTTGACGATCCCTGTCGCTGAATGGTCGTTCGATAGAATGCCGCCCTGCATCGACGGCACAAAGTTTGAGGCTGCTCCCAAGGGAGAAGTCAGAGGGCCTAGCCCTTGGCTATGCAATATGAGTTGACGAACCTTGCCGTGAGTTGCAAAGACTGACGTATATCCGGCTTGGCTATTCCATGCCTATTGGCAAATTGCTCGACCGCCGCGGTATCAAAACGAGTGGTCTGGATAAAGTCCAGGGCTTCGGGTTTTGAATTCAAAAACCGCGCAACGGGAGGAATACTCAGCAGCAACTTAAGCAATCGGAGCGAAATATAATGCTTGGGAGACTTTAAGCCCAAAGGTTTTGCCGCCTGTACCAGCAATTCTCGCAAGTTGGGCGTTTGGTCATCCAGCGCCAGCAGTTCCTGGCCCACCATGGCAGGATCAAAAGCACACACCGCCATCAGTTCCACCAGGTAATCCACGCTAACCAGTGGCAACCAGTGCTCGGCGGTACCAGGCACCGCAGTCAGCTTTCCCTGCACAAGGTTGCGTATCAGCTCCACCAGCGGCTGACCGTCAAGGATATGCCCCGTACGGCTGTGGCCACAAACCGTCGCGGGGTGGACAACGGTCATCTCCCCGCCCTTGGTAAACATCACCTCCAGGGTCGCAAAATGCGCCTCCAGCTTGCTCCCCTCGTAACCACCGACACGTCGGTAGACAGCAGGCCAATTCGTCAGCTCCGGATAACGAGGATCAATTCCGATGCGCTGCAGATGTTCATGATTTTTCAGCATGTAGCCGCCGATCATCACTAACCGGCTCTTTTGCTCAGCCGCCAACAGCGCCACGCGCTTTGCCCCTTCCACATTCACCGCACGAGCATGCTCCACTGAAAGCCCCCATGCGAAGTGGGCACCCAGGTGGAACATGACTCTGGCGCGCCTCAGCACTTCTCGGTCAGCAAGACTCAGCCCCAGATTGTCCCGTTCCAGATCGCCAGCTACGGCAAATACCCGGGCTGCGCAGCCTCCCAAGTTGTCGACTTGCTCGCGCAGTGCAGCCAGTCGATCCGGGCGCCGCATCAACACCCGAACGGTGTGACCTTTTGCACTCAAGTGCGCCACCAAATGTTGACCGATAAAGCCGGTACCCCCCGTGACAAAGCACTCCACGCTCATTTCCCTGTTCCTTGTTTAAGGTGAGAAACCAAGCGTAAACTATCGACCCAACTCTACAGTCAAGCGGTGTTTTCATGAAAATCGGCGAACTCGAAGCCCGCAGCGGCGCCAGCCGCCATACGCTGCGTTACTACGAACAAATCGGCCTGATCTCACCGCTGCGGCAAACGAACAACTATCGCGTTTACACCACGCAAACGCTGCAGGACCTGGACTTTATCCAGCGCGCGCAAAGCATGGGGTTCTCCCTGGGGGAAATAGGCGAGATTCTGGATGCGCAGCGCAACAAGCTGATCGATTGTGCTGAAGGGGCCAAGCTAATTGAAAGGAAAATGGCAGAAATCAAACAGAAAATCGCCAGCTTCCAAAGCATCTATCAGTACCTGGATCAAGAGCGTGCAAACCTCGAAGCCAGTGCTGCCAAGCAACTTGAACTTCAGCAACTAAGCAACTCTTGCACCTGAACTGTCAGCTTCTGGAAAACGCTGGCTGCATTCAGCCGGTCATGACTGACCGGACCAGGTTGATGTAGAGATCTGGCGCGGTGGATACTTGCAGTTCTCGCTGCATCACATCAACGACAAGGAATTCAGATGACCGACATTCACGATGAGTTCGAGCGAAGCAAGTACTTCAATCGTTCGAGGATCGACAGGCGCTCAGCTGACGCACTCGTTGGCTTGGCAGCAGGACTCGCCGCAGACGGTGTCGTGTCGACCGCCGAAGGGCTGTTCCTCAGGGATTGGCTGGAGACGAATCTGGCCCACCTGGATGATCCGGTCATCAACCTGCTTTATTCACGCCTCTCCAATATGCTCTTGGACGGGGTGCTGGATGCAGACGAATCCCTTGAGCTTATCGGTCTGCTCCAAGGGTTTTCTGGCCTGAGCACCGAAAAACCCAAGGCTGGCGATCACACCTTCACCCCGCCCAATGACCTCCCCTTCAATCACCCTGAACCCGCTATCACCTGGGACGGCAGTTTGTTTGTGTTCACTGGAATCATGGCCTATGGACCTCGCAAAGACTGTCAGGTCCTGGTGGAGGAACGTGGTGGCATCATTGGCGGCGGGGTCAGCAAGAACATTCATTACCTGGTGGTGGGCAGCATTGGCAATGACCAATGGCGCCACAGCACCTATGGAACAAAGATAATCAAAGCGGTCGAACTCAGAGAGGCCGGCGCCCCTATCGCCATCATCGGTGAGCAGCAATGGCAACGCGCCCTTTTTGGTTGAGTTGATGAGCTGGAGAGTCCGCCGCGCTCTGCTGCAACACGATGCCCAGCAAGGGTTACTGAATGCCAAACAAACCGCCGGAAAACAAAGTGACCGCCACCGCTGCCGACATTGAACGATCTATCCAGGCCCTGAACAAAATGGCCGAACGGCTTTGGGGAGACGGCAGGGAGGCCGAGGCCAAAGCCCTTCTGGATGCATTGGACGCACTGAACCGGGCCCTGGATCGAATACGGATCGGCGAAAGTCGCAGGGTACTTCATTGAGACCGCCACAGACTCAGTGCCAGTGCCGCCCCACGCGCCATGACCCAAGACGGCCTTGGATAAGCACTTCCTCGATGAATCTCGTTCTTGAAATGCCCAAGACAGCCCTTAAGCTAATAACTAAAAAGTATTTATTTGTAATTTTTTAGATCATTTACATTCGACCTATGAGCGGCGCGATGCTGCCCCCACCGACCCTCTACTCATAGGCCCGACCATGCAACTACTCACGCTGCCGCCCTCTCCTGCCCTGGCCACCTCCATACGCGCCACCGCGCAAGTGTTCGAAGACCCCAAATCCCAGGCGCTACTGGCGCACCTGCAACAAGTCGCCCCCAGCGATGCCAGCGTGTTGATCATCGGCGAGACCGGGACCGGCAAGGAACTGGTAGCCCGTCACCTGCACAACCTCAGCGCCCGGCGCAACAAGCCGTTCATCGCAGTCAACTGCGGCGCGTTCTCCGAAAACCTGGTGGAAGCCGAACTGTTCGGCCATGAAAAAGGCGCCTTCACCGGCGCGCTCAGCGCCAAGGCCGGCTGGTTCGAGGAGGCCAACGGCGGCACCCTGTTCCTCGACGAAATCGGCGATTTGCCGCTGCCAATCCAGGTCAAGTTGCTGCGGGTGCTGCAGGAGCGTGAAGTGGTGCGCCTGGGCTCGCGTAAAAGCATCCCGATCGATGTGCGGGTGCTGGCGGCGACCAACGTGCAGCTGGAAAGAGCCATCAACGCCGGGCACTTTCGCGAGGACCTGTACTACCGGCTGAACGTGGTCAGCCTGCAGCTGAGCCCATTGCGCGAGCGACCCGGGGACATCCTGCCGCTGATCCGTCACTTCATTGCCGAGTACAGCCGCCGCCTGGGTTACGGCGACGTGGCGCTGGACAACGCGGCCGAGCAGAAACTGGTGAGCTACGCCTGGCCGGGTAACATCCGCGAACTGGAAAACGTCATTCACCACACCCTGCTGATCTGCCGCAACCACCTGATCCGGGTCCACGACCTGCACCTGTCCAACCTGCGTATCGAGCGCCAGGACGCCAGCAACAGCGCCGTCGACGACAGCGCCGACGCCTTGTTGGAGCAAGCCTTCCAGCGCCTGTTCGCGGAAGAAAGCGGCGCCCTTCATGAGCGCGTCGAGCACGCGTTGCTGCGCGCAGCCTATCGCTTCAGCCACTACAACCAGGTGCACACCGCGAGCCTGCTGGGGCTGAGTCGCAACATCACCCGGGCGATGCTGATCAAGGTCGGCGAACTGGTGGTCAACAAGCGCCGCCCAACCCGGGATGGACAGGCGGTGAACGTCGCCAACCTGTCGATCTGAGCCCGGCCACCACGCTCATTCGGGCAAGACAATGCCGGCGCTTGTGTCCTTTACACCAGCGCCGGGGATTTGGCCGCGAGCGCCTCGCGCTCCAACTCACGCACCAGCGGCAACACCTTGCGACCGAAATACTCCACCTCTTCGTGAAAGTGCAGGAAACCACTGAGCACCAGGTCCACGCCCACGGCCTTGAGGGCGACAATGCGCTCGGCAATCTGCTGCGGCGTACCGATCAGGTTGGTCTTGAAGCCATCGTTGTACTGCACCAGGTCTTCGAAGGTCGACTTGGCCCAGTTGCCCTCGCCTTCGGGGCTGGAGGCCCCCGCGTTCTTCGCCTCGCCACCAAACCCGTTGACCGCTTCCGGATCGGCCTTGGCGATGATCTCCTGCAATACCGCGTGCGCCTGCGCTTCGGTTTCACGGGCGATGACAAAAGCATTCACGCCGATTTTCACCGAATGGCCATTGATCGCCGCCTTGGCGCGGATATCGTCGACCTGGGCCTTGATCCCTTCCACCGTGTTGCCATTGGTGAAGTACCAGTCGGAGACACGCGAAGCCATGTCCCGCGCCGCGCGCGAACTGCCGCCCTGGAAAATTTCCGGGTGCGGTTGCTGCAGCGGTTTGGGGTTGAGTGTGTAGTGGTGGAAGCGGTAGAAATCACCGTGAAAACTGAAGTTGTCCTGGGTCCAGATACCCTTCAGTGCCTGGATGAATTCTTCGGAACGACGATAGCGCTCATCATGATCCAACCACGGCTCGCCAATCGCGCGGAACTCGCCCTTGAACCAGCCGGAGACAATATTGACCGCCACCCGGCCATTCGTGAACTGGTCGATGGTCGCCAGCTGTTTGGCCGCCAACACCGGACTCCAGGGACCCGGCAGGATCGCGGCGATGACCTTGAGCTTTTCGGTGGCGGCCAACAGCGCGTGGCTGATGGTCACCGACTCGTGCTGGTTTTGCGCGCCATAACCGGCGGTGAAGCGGATCTGCGACAAGGCGTATTCGAAGCCGGCCCGTTCGGCAATCTGCGCCAGCTTGCGGTTGTAGTCGATATCCCAACTGGTGCGCTGTTCGATCTTGCTGACCACCAGTCCGCCGCTGACGTTGGGCACCCAATAGGCAAACTTGATGTTGTCCTGGCTCATTGCATGTACTCCTGCTGGCAGAGGCCACCGTGGCACCTGTCACAGGCCTGGAGCAGCAACCGTGCCAATTCAATAACTCATTAATAATCAATGAGTTATTGATCTACTCAAGTAACCCAAGTGTCGCCCGGCGCACAGGCTGTTGATCAACTGTTGCCTGCGCAACACCGGCGTGCGAGCCCTTTTTCCGCGACGCGCCCTGGCCGCTGTTGCCGGACGGTCAGCACTTCAACAAGTTGCTCGCCAGGCGACAGCCGTGTGCAGCACACATCCCGGCGCGAGCCCCGGGATTACGGGGTTTTGCGCACCAGGCACGACCTGTGCACTGGCAGCAGCACGCAACAGCCGCACTGCGCTGTCGCGTCTCTCGCCTTCGATTAAGGAACTGCCCCCATGACTATCCAGCAGCAGCACCTGCCCCTTGCCAGTGGCGCCGACTACCCAGCCCTGGCCGAGCGCTTCCGACCCATCTTCGCGCGCATCGCTGCCGGCGCCCTGCAACGCGAGCACAGTCGCAGCCTGCCGTACGAACCCGTGCAATGGCTCAAGGAAGCCGGCTTTGGCGCCGTGCGCGTACCGCTGCAGTACGGTGGCGCAGGCGCGACCTTGCCACAATTGTTCGAACTGCTGATCGAACTGGCCACCGCCGACTCCAACCTGCCCCAGGCCTTGCGCGGGCACTTCGCGTTTGTCGAAGACCGGCTCAACGCCCAGGCCGACGCGCCACAAGACCTCTGGTTCCAGCGTTTCGTCCAGGGTGAACTGGTCGGCAACGCCTGGACCGAAGTCGGCAGCGTGAAGATCGGCGAGGTCGGCACCCGCGTCTCGCGCCTGGGCGAGCAGTGGGTGGTCAATGGCACCAAGTACTACAGCACCGGCAGTATCTTTGCCGACTGGATCGACCTCTACGCCCAGCGCGATGACAACGGTGCCGACGTGATCGCCGCCGTGCGTGTGCAACAGCCAGGCATCAGCCAGAGCGACGATTGGGATGGTTTCGGCCAGCGCACCACCGGCAGCGGCACCTCGGTGTTCGTCAACGCCGTGGTGGAGCCCGAGAACCTCCTGGACTTCAGCACCCGCTTCAAATACCAGACGGCCTTCTATCAACTGGTGCTGCTGGCGGTCCAGACCGGTGCCGGACGCGCCGCGGTGCTCGACATCAGTGAAGAAGTGCGCACCCGCAAACGCGTCTTCAGTACTGGCAATGCCAGCCACGTCAGTCAGGACGTCCAAGTGCAGCAAGTGCTGGGCAAGGCCTCGGCGCAGGTCTACGCCGCCCACGCCACCACCCTGCGCGCGGCGACGGCGTTGCAGTTGGCGTACGAAAGCCGCTTCGCCCAGGACCCGGTCGCCGAGCGCACAGCCAACATCGCCGCCGAACTGGAATCGGCCCAGGCCCAGGTGGTGATCGCCGACCTGGTATTGCGCGCCACCAGCGACCTGTTCAACGCCCTCAGCGCCTCGGCCACCAGCACCACCAAGGCCTTCGACCGACACTGGCGCAACGCGCGCACCGCCGCCTCGCACAATCCGCTGATCTACAAGGAGCGGATCATCGGCGACTGGGAAATCAACGGCACCGAACCGCCATACGTCTGGCAGATCGGCGCCGGGCCAAAGTGAAGCGGGGCTGACAGCGCAGGTGGGTGGACGCCCGGGTCGAGGCTGGCCCTGGAATTGCAGTGACTGTCATCGTTATGACCCACTGCCCGGTCAAGATCGGGCAAGCAGTGGGTCTGCTTCGGGCAGCGAGTATCCGACGGGCAGGTGAACGATGGATGGGCATTTTGTTCAGCACGAAGGCATGGCGGCCTTCATCGCAGCGTTAAACCCCAAAGGCGAGGTTCCTGCCGGCTATCAGAGCCAGTCGCTGCGGCCGCTCAACGTCGCGCCAGCCAAGTGCGCGCAGGTCCTGCACGGATGCGAGGACGGGCTTCATATTGATGCCGTGCGCTGGGGTTGGGCACCTTTTGGGGCACGGGGCAAGCAACCTGATTCCATGCAAATGCCGGTGGAAACCGTTTCAACGCAGACTGATTTCAGGTTGCTCTGGCCCAACGGCCGAGCTGTAGTGCCTAGCGATGGCTGGTACGAGTGGGTGGATGATGCGCACGCGCCCCATACCCCTCACCTGTACTTCATGCGCCTGCGCAGTCGTCAGCCGATGTTTTTTGCCGCATTGGCCCACGTACAGCGTGGCGTCGCACCGCGCCAGGGAGGCGGCTTTGTGATCCTGACCACCGCCGATGATACGCGTACCACCCGCCTTCACCGGCGCAGGCCACTCGTGCTGGCGCCCAACCATGCCAACGAATGGCTCGACCCCATGCTCTCGCCCCGGCGCGCCGAAGAGATCGCCAGGCACCACAGCCTGCCTTGTGCAGATTTCGAGTGGTTCAAGGTCAACCTGGCCCTGGACAACACCGCCAGCCAATTGCCTCGCTCCGCTTGAACAACCCGGCGTCAGGCCCGGGGTCGGCGTTTTTCATACCGCACATCCTGGGCATCCACCCTGGACACCACCGTCCAGCCCAGGCGCTGATAAAAGCCATTGGCACGGATTTCCTGGCGGCCATCGGTCACCAGGAAAATCCGCTCATGGGCCTGGAACAGCTCGGCTTCGGCGGCGGCCATCAACAGGCGCCCCAGGCCTCTGCTCTCAAAGGCCGGGCGTACGAACATGGCAAACACCTCGCCTTCGTCCCGGTCAATCATGGAAAACGCCACCGGCCGCTCATCGACTTCCGCGATCCACACACAAGGGCCCTCGTTGATCGCCGATCTCAACACCTGTGGGGTGATGCCCAGCGCGTCCATCTGCTCCCGGCTCAGGTGGTTCTGCGTCACTGAGGTGCGAATCTCGAACAGGCTTTCGACATCCTCCACCGTGGCCATTCGCGTGCGCACACTCATCAACTCATCTCCTGAAGATCGTGCGCCATTGTAGAAAAGCGCCAGGGGCCTGATAAACAGATTGATTGTTGGAGATCTGTAACCCGGTCCAGAACTCTGCGCTCCCCCTTGGACTAAGCTCAAAGCTCCAGCGGAGGGCTCTCCAATGTGCGGAAGACTTTCACAGTACCGAGGCATTCACGACTTTGTCGCGGCCCTCGGCATGCCCAACGCCCTGGTCAATACCCTGGGCGACGATGCTCTGGCGCAGTACAACGTCGCGCCCACCACCCAGGTCGCCCTGATTCACCTCGAGGGGGAAACCCTGCACGCCGATCGGGTGCGCTGGGGATGGCGCCCCCATTGGTCCACCGACCACGCCTTGCCGATCAACGCGCGGGTCGAAAAAGTGGCCCACGGCTCGTTCTTCCGGGCGATCTGGCCGCATCGCGCCATCACCCCCATCGACAACTGGTTCGAGTGGGTCTACGAAGGCGGCCCGAC
Organism: Pseudomonas kielensis; assembly: GCF_014236655.1. GTDB lineage: Bacteria > Pseudomonadota > Gammaproteobacteria > Pseudomonadales > Pseudomonadaceae > Aquipseudomonas > Aquipseudomonas kielensis. Next base: position 70,756 of record NZ_JACMYG010000008.1, on the reverse strand, counting down.
TAAACAGCCCTACCTGATCCGCCGCCGCGACCGGGCGCCGATCCTTTGCGCTGCCATTGGCCAATACCCGGCCGGTGGGCGCGATCCGCGAGCCGATGACGGCTTTGTGATCATCACCGCCGACAGCGTAGGCGGCCTGGTCGATCTGCATGACCGACGCCCCCTGGTGCTGTCGCCGGAACTGGCCCGGGAATGGCTCAACCTGGGGATGCCCAAGGAACGTGCCGAGCAAATGGTGCTGCACGAAGCGGAGCCAGCCGAGACCTTTGAATGGTTCAAGGTCGACAGTGCCGTTGGCAATGTGCGCAACCACCATCCGGGGTTGATCACACCCATCGGCAAAGTCCTCAGGGGCGGCGATGAAAAGGGCAATGGCTGACCCGCCGGCGCCTGGCGAGTGACAGGTTTCTCGACTAGCCTGTGCGCGGTGCCCTTCTCGTGAACCCTCTTGGCTGGGAGATGAAGATGAACCCGATTCAACAGGCCGAGCGGACCTATCGCACTTGGTCCAACCCGATTCTGCTTGAACTCAAGGAACGCCAGCATCAACTGGCTCCCACCGACCGTCAGGCCCTGCAGAACGTGCTTCTAGAGCGCCGACTGCTCGACACCGGCAACCCGACCGGACCTGACCGGCGAAAATCCTGAGGGTGCAACAGCCGGCTGGTTCGCGATGGACGCCAGCACGCCGCGTGGAGAGAACACGCCTGCGGAATGCTTGAGCTCCATCGCGAACCAGTGGGTGCCTAACGGTTAGTGGTCGGTGCCGTGCGGGGCTTGTAGCCCGGCAGCGAGGCCGCGAATGCCAGCGCCTCTTCCCGGGTGGCAAAGGTGCCGATCCGGTCACGTTGCGTGCAGACCCGCCAGGGGCCGCTGTTGACGCTCACCAGTTCATAACCGTTCATGTGCATTTTGCTCAGCATGGGAATACTCATAGCCACCTCCATTGAAGTCGACAAGCCCGCACTCAACTTACACCCGCAGCTTCTCGTCGTGGCCACCCGCGGGTGAACGGTCGAGAGGCCAACGCACGAGCCATACCGCTTTGAAAGGGCCAGCCCGCCAAGGTGCCGGCCAGCGGACGAACGGCCAGCTACATGACAAATTCTTCACCCCGCCCGCCCGGCGCGCCCCTTATAGTCAGCGCGCACATCCAAGGAACATTCAGCCCGCACACCCCATGCGGGCTTTTTTTTGCGCTCGACACGTCCCTGCGACTTTCCCCTACCCCGCCACACAAGCTAGGCTGCGTCTGCATCCCCTTCCCCCCGACACAAGGACGTCGACCATGCCCGTGCGCATCGAATTCACCCAAGACCCGCAACCTGCAGAACGCCAGGCCATTCTCGACCCGCTGCGCGCCCACAACATTGCCCATGCCGGTGACGGCCACTATCAGGAAATCGCCTTGCTGGTTCGCGATGAACACAGCGAAGCAATCCTTGGTGGGCTCTACGGGAAAATGTTCTACCAATGGCTGTTCATCGACCTGCTGTCCGTGCAGGAACAGCTACGGGGCCAGGGTATTGGCGCCCGGCTGATGCACATGGCCGAGGAACTGGCGCGGGAAAAAGGCTGCATTGGCATGTACCTCGACACCTTCGAATTCCAGGCACCGGGCTTCTACCGCTCGCTGGGCTTCACCGAAGTCGGGCAGATTGTCGACTACCCGCTGGGGAGCAAGCGCTACTTCTTCCAGAAGCGCCTGATTGACTGAGCCTCGTGGTGAGCTTGCTCGCGATGGCGGTGTCTCAGGCGCCATAAATGCTGGCTGTGCCGGCCTCATCGCTGCATAGGTATCTATACAACTGTGTTGCGACGTTGCAGCTGTGGGCCACTACAAAGTTGCGTAGATACCCATGCTCATCGCTGGCAAGCCATGCTCCTACAATGGCAAGCCGCTCAATGCCCGCTCGCTTCGGGTCCAGCCTTCGCCGAGAACGGTGGTTTAGCCAGCCATACCAACAGGATCAAGCCGACAAAACCCCAGCCCAGCAGCGTGAAATAGTCCACGGTGGACAGCATGTAGGCTTGGCTGGTCAGGACCTGGTCAAGTTGGGCATAAGCCGCGTTGCCCGCGCCCCCCAGGGTATTGAGGGCGTCCCGGGTGGCCGGGTCGAAAGTGCTCAGGTGTTCGCTCAGGTAAGCGTGATGCTGATCGGCGCGGCGGATCCAGATCCAGGTGGTCAGGGAGGCCGCGAAGCTGCCGCCCAGGGTCCGCAGGAAGGTGGCGAGCCCGGCGCCATCGGCGATCTGCTGGGGTGGCAGGTCCGACATCAGGATGCTCAGGGTCGGCATGAAGAACAGCGCCACACCAATGCCCATGAACAGTTGCACCAGCGCCACGTGCTGGAAGTCCACCTCATTGGTAAACCCGGCGCGCATGAAGCAGCTCAGGCCAATCGCGAGGAACGCCAGCCCGGCCAGCAGACGCAGGTCGAACTTGTGCGCGTACTTGCCGACAAATGGCGACATCAGCACCGGCAGGATACCGATCGGTGCCACCGCCAGGCCGGCCCAGGTCGCGGTATAGCCCATCTGGGTCTGCAGCCACTGCGGCAGGATCAGGTTGATGCCAAAGAACCCGGCATAACCCAAGACCAGCACAAGGGTGCCAATGCGAAAGTTGCGATGGGCAAACAGCCGCAGATTGACCACCGGGTGCTGGTCTGTCATTTCCCAGATCACGAACACCGCCAGGGCAATCACCGAAATGGCCGCGCCAATCAGGATGAAATTCGACTCGAACCAGTCCAGGTCATTGCCCTTGTCGAGGATGATCTGCAATGCCCCCACGCCGACGATCAGGCTGATCAACCCCACGTAGTCCATCGGCTGGTGACTGGTGACCACAGGACGGGCCTTGAGCTGCTGACGGACCACCGTCACCGCGAAGACCCCGATGGGCACGTTGATGAAAAAGATCCAGGGCCAGCTGTAGCTGTCGGTGATCCAGCCCCCGAGGATCGGCCCGGCAATCGGCGCCACCACCGTGACCATCGCCAGCAACGCCAGGGCCATGCCGCGCCTGGCCGGCGGATAGACCGCGATCAGCAGGGTCTGGGTCATCGGGTACAGCGGACCGGCTACCAGCCCTTGCAATACACGAAAGCCAATCAACTCCGGCATCGAGGTGGAAATACCGCACAGGAACGAGGCCAGCACAAACAGGATGGTCGCCCACAGGAACAACTTGACCTCGCCAAAGCGCCGGCTCAGCCAGCCGGTCAGCGGCAAGGCAATCGCGTTGCTCACGGCAAACGAGGTAATCACCCAGGTGCCCTGCTCCGAGCTCACCCCCAGGTTGCCGGAAATAGTCGGCAACGCCACGTTGGCGATGGTGGTATCGAGCACCTGCATGAAGGTCGCCAGTGACAGGCCAATGGTGGCGAGCAGCAGGCTGGGCGGGCTGAAAGACGCGTTATTGCTCATCGCGAATCCTTTGAATCGAGGCAGGTGCTGCGCCCTTGGGGCGGCGCAGCGGTCGGATGGGCGAAATCAGCGCTGCGCGGTTTTGCTCGCCACTGAACTGTTGTCATGGATCAGGCGGCTGATCAGCGCGTCGGCGTCGGTCAACTGACGGTCGTAGATGGAGGTACTGAACGAAGCCTTTTGCGGTGGCTGCTGCGCCAGCACCGGGCCGCTCTGGTCGCGCAGGTCGACCTTGACCAGAGTCGACAGGCCGACGCGCAACGGATGTTCGGCCAGTTGTTCGGCGTTGATGTGGATACGCACCGGCACCCGCTGCACGATCTTGATCCAGTTACCGGTGGCGTTCTGCGCCGGCAGCAAGGCAAACGCGCTGCCGGTGCCCGCACCGAGGCTGTCGATGGTGCCGCTGAACTTCACATCGCTGCCATACAGGTCGGCTTCGATGTCCACCGTTTGGCCGATGCGCATGTCGCGTAGCTGGGTTTCCTTGAAATTGGCGTCGATCCACAACTGGTCGAGGGGGATCACCGCCATCAAGGCCGTGCCCGGCTGCACCCGTTGTCCCAGTTGCACGGTGCGCTTGGCCACGTAGCCGGTGACCGGGGCGATCAGGGTGCTGCGGGCCTTCGTCAGGTAGGCCTGGCGCAATTGCGCGGCAGCCGCCTGCACGTCCGGATGGGAGGACACCACGGTGTCGTCCACCAGCGCGCTGCTGGTCTGTAATTGTTGCTGGGCATTGGCCAGGGCGTTTTGCGCCGAGGTCAGGTCATCCCGGGCATGGGACAGTTCTTCCTGGGAAATCGCCCCGCCGGCGGCCAGACTCTTGCGTCGGTTGTAGTTTTCCTGGGCCTTCTGAACTTCCGCCTTCTGCGCATTGACCTGGGCCTTCATGCCATCGACATTGCTGTACAAGCCACGTACCTGGCGCACCGTGCGCGCCAGGTTGGCCTGGGCACTTTGCAGGCCGACTTCGGCGTCGTTGGGGTCGAAGTTGACGAGCACCTGACCTTCATGGACCAGGTCGCCATCGTCCGCGCCAATGCTGATCACGGTGCCGGTGACCAGCGGGGTAATTGCCACCACGTTGCCGTTCACATAGGCGTCATCAGTGCTTTCGTTCCAGCGCCCGTAGAGGTGGTGCCAGCCCCAGACGCCGAGGCAGCCCATGACCACCAGCAGTGTCAGCACCAGCAGCATGAACTTGCGTTTGCCGGGGTTGCCCGTGTCTGGGGCGGTTTCAGGAATCGGAGTGTTCTGCACGTTGGCCATGACGAGTACCTTGAATTATTGATTTCGCGTGGCAGGCGCCGGAGATGGGCCGGCCGCAGCCAGGGTTTCGCCCTGAAAGCCGCCACCCAGGGCCTGCATCAGTTGAATCGACAGATCGATCTGTTCGGCATTGAGGTTCGCCAACTGACGTTGGGCGCCGAGCAGTACGGCAGGCAGCACCAGGCCCAGGCGAGCACCCAGGGTTTTATGGCTCACGTGTCACCTAAGCGCAGCACGGTGATGGGATCACCGGCGGCCAGCAAAATTTTCTTGAGGATGGCTTCCAGGGTCTGCAACTCCTCGGCGTCAAGGGCGCCGGCCAACTGATTCATCGCGTTGACGCCAATGCCCGGCAACTGGTCGGCCAGCACCTGGCCTTCCTCGGTCAGGGCCAGGCGCACCAGGCGCCGGTCGTCTGCGCAGCGTTGGCGGGCCAGCAGGCCTTTGTGCTCCAGACGGTCGAGCATGCGGGTCATCGAGCCGCTGTCCAGGGACAGGTGGCGGCACAGCTCGGCCGGGGTGTCGACGCCGTACTGGGCCATGATGATCAACACCTTGAACTGCGCGGCAGTGATGCCGTGGGGTTCCATGTGGGTGTCGATGATCCGGTCCTTGAGCAAGGCGGCGCGCCCCAGCAGTAGACCGAGGTGGCAATTGCGAAAGTTTTCCGGGGAGAAATGCTTCATCTGACGACCTATTGGCTGCCTAGGCAGTGAATATGTGTCGAGATATTACTGCCTAGGCAGTGAATGTCAAATTAAATCGTTAGCAAGCTTTGCAATTTATAAAACAGGCAATCGCCAGACCACTATCGCGAGCAAACGAAGCGCCGCCCGGCTCTCCCACAGGGAATGCGACACCAGAAAAAGCCAGGCGGACTTTGGCTTTGATCCACCTGCACCGTCGGCAGGATCAGTGAAGGTTTAAATAAGGGAAATCGGTGCGTTGAAGGGCGGCGAGGACTGCGTCCTCGAACGCAGCCTCGCGGGCTCGACAGCTGCTACGGGGGATTGGGGGATTGCCGAGATCTGTGGTTTGGCGGAGATCGTCATCGCGGGCAAGCCCGCTCCCACAATAGAGATATCCCACAGAGATATCCCAGCCAAGAAAAGCAGGTCGGCCGATAGGCCGCCTCGTCCGCTCTTACCACTCAGGCCGACTCACAGGTCGCCGTGCTCTGGCTTTTGATCTTGATCCACCTGCCCCTTCGGCAGGCTGAGCGAAGGTGTCCATCAGGGGGAGGCGCGTAGCGCCATGCGGCGAAGCCGCATACATCGAGAGGAGGTGCAGTTTCGGACCCAGGCATTAAATCAATAGCGTCCCCTGTCCAACTTTCGGGGGGCAGTTCACGTAAGGGCGGAACCCTAAGCCGCCGTTACCGCAGCAACGGATATACCCACAAGACCAAGAGCAAGACCAAACGACAGCAGCTCCTATCGGCCCAACAAGGCCGGCCCCTTAGAAATCCCGCTTGTAGAAGATGTCCAGCGAGCTGGCGATGCCACTGGCGGCTTCCAGGTAAACCTTTTTGCTCAGCTTGTAGCGCAAGGCGATGGTGTTGGCCGGTTCGAACACGCCGACACCGTAGCGCAGGCTGAGCTTCTCGGTAATGTCACCACTGGCCACCACGCTGGTGGCGGTGCCGCTGCCCTCGGTGTCGAGCTGGAAATCGTCGATGCCCAGGTTCTTCGCCAGGCTACCGGTGAGGTCCGAGCTGCCCATCAACCCGAGCCCCAGCGCCGCTTGCGCGAGCATGTTGTTGTCTTCACCGTTGGAACTCAGGGGACGGCCGAGCACCAGGTAGGACAATGCTTGCTCCTGGCTCATCGCCGGCTCCGAGAAGATCTGGGTGGTCGGCTGCTCGGCGCTACCGCTCAGGCGGATACCGGCAATGATGTCGTCGGTCTGGCGAATCGCTTCGATGTCCAGGTACGGCTGGTCGATGGGCCCGGCGAACAGTAGCCGCGCGCGGCGTACCGTCAGGCGCTGGCCATAGGCGCGGTAACGCCCGTCGTTGAGCCACAGCTCACCCCGGGTGTCGAGGTTGTCGCCGATATGCACATGCCCCTTGACGTTGGCGGTCAGGCCAAAACCGGCAAAGCTGAGCCGGTCTTCGCCCACGATCACTTCGACATCCATGGCCATGGCCAGCGGTGCCTTGCCCTCTTCGGTCTGGTACCCAACGATCACCGTGTCATCGGAGACCTTGACCGTCGATGGCGGCAACTCGCGCACGGTGATCTCGCCCTTGGGCACGTGCACCTTGCCGGTGATCGCCAGCTTGTCGTCCTTGATCGAGATCTTAAGGTCCGGCGCCACTTCCAGGGCCGCGTAGGGTTCGACGCTCACCGGCAGTTGGCTGCCCCGCACGCTGAGGTCGACCACCAGCGCCTGCCCCCAGTCCACCTGGCCCATGAGGCTGCCCTGCCCGCTTTTGCCGCTTTTCCAGTTGCCGTTGAGTTGCACGCTTTCACCGGCAATCTGTGCCTGCAACTGCAAGGCCTCGAACCCGGTCGGCAGCTGCGGCCCGGAAATCTCACCCTCGCTCAAGGCCAGGTTGCCGTTGACCTGGGGCGCCAGCAGCCCGCCGGACAACGTGCCGCTGCCGTTCAGGCGGCCGGCCAGTTTCTCGACCATTGGCACGAACGGCCGCGCCACCGAGAGGTCCAGCCCACTGAGGCGAAAGGACCCACTCAGGGGTTTGTTTTTAGGCAGCGGATTGATCTGCGCCTGCACCATCAGCTCGCCCAGCTTGCCGCCGACAAAATTCAGTTGGGTGTCGATGCGCTTGGGGTTGAGGGTGCTGGTGAGTTTCAGCGTCTGGTAGGGGAAATCCAGCCATTGATCCTTGTCCTTCATGCGCAAAGTGCCGCCGCTGGCATCCACCAGCACCTGGCCTTTCGGCCCGCTGGCCGGCAGGTCCAGTTGCACATCGGCGTTGAGCGTGCCCTGCCAGGCGAAATCCTTGGGCAGCCATTGCGCCAGGCTGTCGATTGGGAATTGCTTGAGGTGATAGCGCAGTTTCGGCTCGGGCATCAGGCGCTGATCCTCGCCACACAAACTGGCAGGGCCGGACATCCAGCAGTGGGCGCCGAAGGTCAGCTTGCCATCGGCCAGGCGTTCGATCTTCGCCGGACTCTGCAGCTTCCAGTCCTGGCCACCGGCCTGAATGTCGCCGCTGGCCAAGCGTCCACGCCAGTTGCCTTGATCCAGGTTGCCGTCCAGGCCCAGCGCCAGTTTCACCAATGGGCCTTGCAGGTCCAGTTCTAGCGTCTGCTGCTTGAGGGTGCCCGTGCCAGTGGCCGTCAGGGTGCCCAACTGGTTGTCGCCGACCGCAATGCCGCTGCCCTTGAGGTCGATCTGCGCCCGTTGTGCGCTGTCGAGGGTGGCGTCGAGGTTGAGGCTTTTCAGGCGATTGTCAGCCAGGGCCAACTGCACGCCCTGCAGGGCGAGCTTGCCCTGGGGCGCCTGCAATGTGCCTGCGACGTCGAGCCGGCCATTGAGCTGGCCGCGCAACTGCGGCCACAACTGGGCCAGGCGCGGAGCCTTGATGTCGAGCTGGCCGCTGAGTGTTTGCTGCAGGCTGGCGCTGCCATCGATGCGGTTTTCACCCAGGCGGATCTGCAAGGCGCTGAGGTTCCAGCGCTCGCCCGCGCCGTCGGCCTTGGCTTGCAGCACCGCAGGCTGGCCACGCAGTTTGCCCTTGAGGTCGAGGTCGGCACTCAGGCTCAGTTGTTCATTGCGCATCTCGCCCTTGCTGCGCAACGGCCCGGCCAGGGTGCCCGGCAGCTCCGCCAGCCAGTACGCCGGGTTGATCGCCGACAGGTCCAGCGCGGTGTCCCAGGCAATGCCGTCGGCAAACTTCAGGTTCAAATGCCCGGCGGCCTTGCCCTGCCCGGCGACCAACTGCAGTTGCGGCAGGAAGATTTGCGTCAGGTCGCCACTGAACGGGCTGCTCAGGCTGAAGGCCCCGGCGGGGCCGTCCAGTGCTGCCTTGAAGTTACCCAGGTAGTTACCGTCGCGGTACGCCACCTCACCGTTGAAGCTGCGCAGCGCCACGTCGGGCTCGTCGATCAGCGGATACAAACGGTGCCAGGGGAAGTCCAGCCAGTCGATCTTCGCCTCGGCCACCAGACCGTCAGACCAATCGACCTGGCCAGTCAGCTTGAGACTTTGCTGATCGTTGGCGTTAAGGTCCAGCCCGGCGATCTGCGCCCCCTTGGCATCGACCTTGCCTTGCAACAGCAAGGCCACCGGCCCGTCCTCGGCTGGCAAGCTGGCCTTGCCCAACAGTTGGTAGCCGCTCTTCAGGTCACCGCTACCGCTGAGTTCAAGCTGATTGAGTTGCAGGGTGTCCGGCAGGTCGGCACTGGCTTTGAAACCATCGGCGGTGATGCGCACCTTGGCCGGCAGGTTGTCGGCCAGCGGTTGCAGCTCGCCGCTCAAGTGGCCCTGCAGATAACCACTGCTGTCGGCCTTCAGGTTGAGGGTTTGCAGCAGGTCGCCATCGACTTTCAGCGTCAGTGCCAAGGGCGTGTTACCGGGTATCGGCACGCTGAGATTGCCGCTGGCACTCAGCGGCCAGTTGCCGTTCGGCTGCAGCAGCCCGGACAGTTCCAGGCGCAGGTCATCACGTTGCAGGTGTAACGAATCGATCTGCAACCCTTGCGCCGTCCAGTACGCCACCAGTTGCAGGTCCTTGAGCTGCTCGCTGCCGTCCAGCAGCAGGCTACCGATTCGCACCTCACCCAGTTCGATCGCCAGCGGCAGTTTCAACTCCGGCAAGCTGATCGGCCCGCTGCTTGGCTCTGTACTCGGCGCAAACTGCAGGACCACCTGCTCGGCCTTCAATTGCTCGATGCACAGGGTCATGCGCGTCAGGCACAGCGGCGACCAGGCCAACACTGGCTTGATCAGCTCGACCCGGTCCTCGCCCTGCTGCCACAGCAGGTGATCGGCACTCCACTGGCCGGCCAGGCGGCCCTGAAAATTCTCCAGGGTCAAACCCGGTACCTGACTCAGCGCCCAACGGCTACCGGCCTGTGTGCCCAACAGGCTCACTACCGCCAGCAGCACCAGCACCACCAGTGACAGCACTGCCAGCAACGCTATTTTCAAACCACGCTTCACAGCTCAGGCCCCATGGAAAAGTGCAGACGAATACCGCCGGGGTCATCCAGCGCATGGGCCAGGTCGAGACGGATCGGGCCGACTGGCGACACCCAGCGCACGCCCATGCCGACCCCGGTCTTGAGGTTCGGCAGTTCGAAGTCGTTGAACGAGTTGCCCTGGTCGACAAACGTCGCGACCCGCCATTTTTCGGCAACCGAGTATTGGTACTCCACGCTACCGGAGACCATGTAGCGTCCACCCACGCGGTCGCCATCGGAGTTTTCCGGCGACAGGCTCTGGTAGTCATAACCGCGCACGCTCTGGTCACCACCGGCAAAGAAGCGCAGCGAGGGCGGAATGGATTTGTAGCCATTGGTGGCCGAACCACCGATCTGCGCACGCGCCAGGAACCGGTGGTTGTCCAGCACCGTGGTCAGGCCCTTGACCAGGGCAGTGCCGTACAACAGGTTGTTGTCCGAGCCCAGCCCTTCCTTGGCCACCTTGCTGTCGAATTGCAGGCGATAGCCGTTGTGGGGATCGATCCGGTTGTCACTGCGCAGGTAGGAATAGCTCACGCCCGGCATCAACAGGTTACTGATCCCCGAGTCATCACCCAGGCGATATTCCTCGTGCTGCCATTTCAACGAAATCACCCGTTGCCAGCCGCTGGGTAGCTTGCTGTGCCATTCCGGGCCCAGGGTCAGCAGTTTGCTCAAGCTGTCGGTGTTGGCCAGTTCTTCATATTGGTAACCCCCGGCAAACCGCAGTTTATCGGTCAGCGGTGGGTCCAGCGGCACGTCGTACCACAGGCCGACGTTTTGCCGTGGTTCGGAGAGTTCGGCCTCCCAACCATAACTGTGGCCTTCGGGGTTGACCCAGTGCCGGGTCCAGTTGGCCTTGGCCCGCGGCCCGACGTCCGTGGAATAACCCAAGCCCAGGCCCATGGTCCGGGGTTTGCGGGTGACGAGGGTGACAGCCACGGGAATCACATCGTTGGCGGCGGTGGTCGGCGTGGCATCCACCCGCACTGACTCGAAATAGCCCGACGACTGCAGGGCCTGGTTGAGCTCGGCGATCAGCTCGGAATCATAGGGGGCGCCACTGTTAAACGGCACCATGCGTTGCAGCAGGTCTTCGTCGAAGGGCGTATCGCCGGTAAAGCTGACCTTGCCCAACGCATAACGAGGGCCGCTGTCATAGACCAGCTCGATGTCGGCGACGCCGGCCCGAGGGTCTACCGCGAGTTTCTGGCTGGTAAAGCGACCACTGAAAAAGCCGAAGCGCGAGGCCTGGTTCTGGATCAGCCGCTTGGCGTCTTCGTAGTGGCCGTGGTTGAGCACAGCACCGGGCTTGAGCACGTCGCTCTGGGGCACACGAAAGGACTTGAGGGACGCGGCCGGCCCCAGGATCTGAATGGTCACATAGCGCAGGCGCACCGGTTCGCCGGGGTCGATGTTCAACACCAGCCGGGGTGACTTGCCGTCTTTGACTTCGCTTTCGATCTGCGGCTGGTAGTAACCCAAGGCCTGGGCAGCCTTGCGCGCCTGCTCCTCGGCCCCGCGACTGAAGCGCAACAGCGCTTCTTCATCGCGTTCACCGAGATCGCCGATATAGCCTTCGATGTTGGCCTTCAGCTGGTCATTGGACGGTTTGATCCTGACGTCCAATTCACTTTGCGCCAGGGCGGCTGCGCTGCTGATCAGCATGAGCACGCTACTGGTAAATCTTCCTGGAAACTTCATAGGCGCGGATGCTATCACGAGCTTGGGAGCGTGATAGAGCGAACATTCTGAACAAAAGTTCGCCCTCAGGCTGTTGCGCTATGTAACACCTGAGGATTGGCGTGGAAAAACACGTGCTCCAGAACAGGCCCTACAGCCACCTCTCCAATCTCCTCATAACCCTGACGCTTATAGAACTCCAGATAACGCGGGTTCCCCGTGTCGAGCACCACCCCCTGGGAATGCTCGTCCACCGCGCACCAATTATGAACAGCCTGCAGCAGTTGCTCGCCGAAATGCTGGCCCTGGAATTGCGGATGAATCCCCAGCAACGGCAGCACGTGCACCGAGTCCGAGGGCACACAGGCGGCGACGGCCGCGTGATAGTCCAGATAGCGCCGGGTACAGCGAAAACCGGTGCTCAGCACCATGCGCAGGCGCCAGGCCCAGCTTTCGGTAATGCCCAGGCGCCGCTGCGGCGGGGCAATCAGCGCGATGCCGATCAGACGGTCGTTGACCAGCAGGCCGATGGCGGGCAGGTCCTGGAGAAAGTGCTGCTTGACCAGTTCGCGCACCGTCGCCCGTACCCGTTGCTCATAGCCCGGGCGCTCGGCCTCAAAAAGAAACTTGAAGGTGGGTTCGTGGCGGTAGGCCTGGTACAGCAATGAACGCGCTTCACGCGAGTAGCCGCTGTCGAGCCGATGGATGTCCGCGATGGCGGTCGATGTTTCAGGCATGACGGTTTATCTCCCCTGGGCTCGGCGCAAATGACCTCGCCCTTGTAAGTACGAGCCCTGCAATGCTGTGTTCGTTCCCACGCCAACAGACATTAGCAGCGCATAGGAACTACCGCCACGCTGGCTCCGATCCTACATGTCAGCTAGCATCGCAGTTTTGCCAGGACTGCCGACCATGAAGATCGTCTCGTTCAACATCAACGGCCTGCGCGCCCGCCCCCATCAATTGGAGGCACTGATCGAGAAGCACCAGCCGGACGTCATCGGCCTGCAGGAAACCAAGGTCCACGACGACCAGTTCCCACTCGCCGAAGTCCAGGCGCTGGGCTACCACGTGTATTACCACGGGCAGAAAGGTCACTACGGCGTCGCCCTGCTCTCGCGCCAGGAACCACTGGAGGTCCACAAGGGTTTTGCCAGCGATGAAGACGATGCCCAGCGCCGCTTCATCTGGGGCACCTTCGCCGACGCCAACGGGACGCCGGTGACCATCATGAACGGCTATTTCCCACAGGGTGAAAGCCGCGACCACCCGACCAAATTCCCCGCCAAGGCGCGGTTCTACAGCGACCTGCAAACCCTGCTGGAAACCCAGTTCAGTAACGATCAGGCGCTGGTGGTGATGGGCGATGTGAACATATCCCCGGAAGACTGCGACATCGGTATCGGCCCGGACAACATGAAGCGCTGGCTGAAGACCGGCAAGTGCAGCTTCCTGCCGGAGGAGCGCGAGTGGATGGCCCGCCTGAAGAATTGGGGCCTGGTGGACAGCTTCCGTCACCTCAACCCGGACGTTGCCGACCGCTTCAGCTGGTTCGACTACCGCAGCCGCGGCTTTGAAGACGAGCCCAAGCGTGGCCTGCGCATCGACCTGATCATGGCGTCCCAAGGCTTGCTGCCACGGATCAAGGCTGCCGGCGTCGACTACGACCTGCGCGCCATGGAAAAGCCTTCGGACCACGCGCCGATCTGGCTGGAGCTGAGCTAGGCCGCCCACTGTCACATATGCGTAACCTGAATGTCTTAATGTCCCGGCACCTCCCTCGCCCGCCAAAGGTGCCGGCTCCATGTTGCGTGCCCTGTTGCCGCTGCTGTTATGCAGCCTGCTCTCCCCACCTGCCCTGGCCACCGCGCTGCCGCTAACCGCCAACGGCGTGGTGTTGCGTATCCAGGGGTCCAACACCATAGGGGCGGCGCTGGGGCCGGCACTGGCCAAGGGCTTGATGGAAGAGCAAGGCTTGCTCAAGGTGCGCAGCGAACCCCGGGACAACGTCAACGAACAACGGCTGGTGGGCCAGACGGCCCAAGGGCAACCGGTGATCATCGACATCGCCGCCCACGGCTCCAGCACCGGCTTCCTCGCACTTAACCATTCCAGCGCCGATCTGGCGGCGTCTTCGCGCCCGATCAAGGACAGCGAACGGTTGGCACTGAAGGCCCTTGGCGAGCTGAAAAGTCCTGCGGCCGAACAGGTGATCGCCATCGACGGCCTGGCAATTATCCTGCACCCGCACAACCCGTTGAATCAGTTGAACACCGAGCAACTGGCACGGATTTTCAGCGGCGAGATCCACACCTGGGAAGAACTCGGCGGTGTCGGCGGCCCGATTCATCTCTACGCGCGCGATGATCAGTCGGGCACCTACGACACCTTCAAGGACCTGGTACTCAGCAGCCGCGGTAAGACCCTCGCAGGCTCGGCAAGCCGCTTCGAATCCAGTGAGCAACTGTCCGACGCCGTCAGCCAGGACCGCCAAGGCATCGGTTTCATCGGCCTGCCCTATGTGCGCCAGGCCAAGGCGCTGGCGATCGTCGACGGTGACTCGCAGCCCATGCTGCCACTCACCAGCCTGATCGCCACCGAGGACTATCCACTGTCGCGACGGCTGTACTTGTATGTGCCACCGACCGCGCGAAATCCCTGGGCCGAGGCACTGGTGCATTTTGCCCAAAGTCGCCAGGGCCAGGCGCTGGTGGCCGCCAACGGGTTTGTCGCGCAGACCGTGCAAGCCATGGACGTCACGGCCAGCCGACAGATGCCCGAGGGATATCAGGCGCTGGCAGCCAAGGCGCAACGGCTGACGGTCAACTTTCGATTCGAGGAAGGCAGCGCCAGCCTCGACAACAAGGCACGCCAGGATCTGTCCCGGGTACTCGACTACCTCCGGCAGCACGGCAAACTCGACAGGCAGGTGAGCCTGGTGGGATTCGGCGACGCCAAGGCCGATCCGCAGCGCGCCGCCCTGCTCTCCAGGCTGCGGGCCATGGCGGTGCGCCGTGAACTGGTGAAAAGCGGCGTGGTACTGCGCGACATTCGCGGTTTTGGTGCGCAGATGCCGGTGGCCGCCAACAGTGACGACGAAGGCCGGATCAAGAATCGCCGGGTCGAAGTCTGGGTCTACTGACGTCCTGGCCGGGGCGCGCGAACTAGTCGGGTTTGCGGATCAGGTAGGTGTCCATGATCCAGCCGTTAGCGTGTCGCGCCGCCTTCCTGACGCGCTCGATCTGGTCGGCGACGTCCTTGAGTTTACCGGCGATGAGGATCTCATCCGCGGTGCCCAGGTAGGCGCCCCAGTAAATCTGCAGCTCCCGATCGGCCACCTGCTGGTAGGCATCTTGCGCGTCCAGCATCACCACCTGACTGTCGGCCGTACTTACCTGCCCCGCGGCCAGGCGCCGCCCGGTGGTGATCTCAACGGCGCCGCCGATACGGTTCAAGGGCACTTTGTGCCGCGCGGCCAGGGCCTGGACGCTGCTGATACCGGGGATCACCTCGTAGTCGAAGGTGCAGCGACCCGCGTCGAGAATGGCCTGCAGGATCCGCAGGGTGCTGTCGTACAAACTCGGATCGCCCCACACCAGAAACCCCGCGCATTCATCGTCGGCCATGTGCTCGTTGATCAGGCGTTCGAACACCTGCTGTTTGTCTTGATTGAGCGCCTGGACACTGGCGGTGTAGTCGAGATCATCGGACCTGCGTTGCGGGCTGTGGGCCTCGACGAGGCGGTAACCCGGCTGACTGATATAGCGGGCACAGATTTCCCGCCGCAGGTCGATCAGGCTGTCCTTGCTCGGGCCCTTGTCCATCAGGAAAAACACATCGACCCGGTTCAATGCCTTGACCGCCTGCATCGTGATGTAGTCGGGGTCGCCGGCACCCACGCCGATCACCAGCAGTCGCTTCATGCCAGGGGTTCCTCAAGGGGGGCGCCACTGTCCATCAGGCGCAGGCGCCAGCGGCCGTTGAAGCGCAGTTCAGTGGCAGACAAGGGTTCGACATCGATGATGTGCAAGGCGGTGGGCGGGCACTGCAGCACATGGATCATGGCGGCGCGAATCACCCATGGGTGGGTAACGGCCAGGTAATGCCCGGGGCAACTGCTCAGGTCGTCGAGCCAGCGCCCGACCCGCTGGCACAGCTGCACCAGCGATTCGCCGCCATGGGGCGCCGAGTGCGGATCGTCGAGCCAGGCCTGCAATGCCAGTGGCTCGTGCTGCTGCAGGTGGTCGATGGACAAGCCGTGCCAACGACCAAAATCATAGTCATCCAGCGCCGGCACATGCTGCAGGTCATTGCCGAACAAGGCGCCTGTCTGCCGTACTCGCGTCTCGCCACCGCCGAGCAATTGCGGGGCCCGCTTGAAGGCACCGGCGCGACTCCCCCGGGCGGCCTGCCAGTCCATTTCCAACGGTTCGTCCAGGGGCAATCGCGCCCGCTTCTGGGCGACGGTACGGGCGTGGCAAATCAGGGTCAAACGGGTTACCGACACGCAGGGTTACTCCCAGGCTGGGACAGGAAAGACTCGCCGAACGGCTAGCATCATGCTGCGCCACTTGGGGAGGATCAACTAGTATGGCCCGCGCGCAGCGTGACGGCAGTCAGTTGCAGATGGATCGACCGCCCGCCGCTTGCAATTGCAACCGAGTGCGCGCGGTAGCCCGGTTCGCGAGCATTGCAAGATCAGCAGGTTTATCCGGTCAGCACGCGGCATCATCGACGAGCATTGCGCTACAGTGACGCTCACTAAAAAAGGAGCCTGTATGGGATTTTCAACGGAAGAAAAACAAACCCTGTTAAGCGTCAAGGGAGTCGGCCCGACGGTGGTCCAGCGCCTTGAACAACTGGGGTTCACCACCTTGCTGCAACTGAGCCAGGCCAATGCCCGCGAGATCGTGGTTCAGGCGTCGGCGGTGGTCGGCTCCACCTGCTGGAAGAACAGCCCGCAGGCACGGGCCGCGATTGAGGCGGCGATCGCCAGGGCGCGTCAAAGCAGTGAGGCAAGCCAGGCCTGAATGCTGGCAGATTGACAACAAAAAGCCCGCATCTGGCGGGCTTTCTGTCTATGGGGTCAAATCCTTTTGTGTGTTCAATCTGCACCTGCGAATGTCAGAATTTCGTGAAAAAAACTCCCCTCGCAGGAAAAAAAGACAGACGGCCTTCCCCCTTTACGACCGCTCGCTGGAACTCCGCATCAGCGCTTGCGGCAGTTGCGGTTCAGCCTCATCCACCACGGCGTTGGCCAGCGGATCATGCACTTGCAGCATCGGTTTGCGGCCATCACCGCCTGGGCAACTGCTAAGCCCCAGGGGGTTGACCCACGCCGTTGGATTCACCGCGTACTGATAGGCATTGAGGCCAGCGGCCAGGCGGTTCGGGGCCGGTGTCAGGTAACGCCCCAGGTGCGGGCAGTAGTAGCGATGGCGGTTGTAATGCAGGCCCGTTTCCTCGTCGCAGTACTGCCCCTGAAAACGCAGCGGCTGCTCCATCGGCTCGTGCCCCAGATGCCGGAGACTGGCGATCTGGCCGCCGGCCTGATAAGTCGCCGCCCAGACGATTTCGCCCCTGCTGTCCGTCAATTCCTGGGGGGTGCCCAGATGATCGAGCTGGTAGTAGAACCGGCCGGTATCCCCCGCAGCACCGCCCTCGACCAGGGCCAACGGGCGAAAGGTATCGGGCTCGTAAAGATAGTCGCGATGATGATCAGCGCTGATTTCGCCGACCAGCCGTGGCCCCTGCCAGACGAACTCGACGGTACTGCCATCGACGGTCTTGGCACTGCGCCGGCCAAACGGGTCATAGCGATAGCTGGCCCGGCTGCCATCGGGCAGGACCACCGCGCTCAAGCGATGCTGGCAGTCATAGTGATAATGGGTCACGTGCGGGAGGTGACCGTCGCGGCGCACGCGGATCAGGTTGCCAAAGGCATCGTAGTCGTAGCGGTAGTGGCCGGGGTCCGGCAGGCGATTGCCGCACGGGTCGTACGCGAATTGCTGCCCTTGCTCGCCACGCGAGTGCCGTACCCGAACCAGGCGGTTGCCGGCGTCGTAGTAAAAACTGCGCTGGCCGTGGCGGCTGTCGGCGATGCTCGCCAGGTTACCGTTGACCCCATAGCTGTAGTGCCGCAGGTACAGCGGACGCTGTGGCTGGTTGACGGTGTGGACCTGCAGGCGGCCCTGTGCGTCGTAGTGATACTGGCTGAGCAACCGGCCCTGTTCGCGCTGCTGCTCCTGGCCGTGCTCGAAGCGATGGCTGGACAGGCGCTCGCCGTTGTAATCGACGGCAGCGAGGCTGCCATCGAGGGCAAAGTGATAATCCAGCCAGCGGTTGTCTGGCAACTGCATGCGCTCAAGCTGGCCACTGGCGTTGTAGACATAGTGCAGGCAGACCCAGCCCTGCTGCTCGCTGAGCAGCCGTCCCGACAGATCGTAGGTGAAGGTCAGTGGCCAGTCGCTGTCATCGTCGACTCGTGCCAGGCGTCCCTGTGAATCGTATTGATAGGCCACCCGGCCGGCGTCGGGCAATGTCTTGAGCAACAGCCGCCCTGTCCTGTCACGCTGGTACGCCGTGACCAGGGCAGAGCCATCAGTCGCCCATTGGGTTTTCTGCAGCAGATGGCCCTGGTGATCGTAGGCGAATGTGAAGCGCCGTCCGTCAAACGTCCGCTCCTGCTCGATCCGCCCATCGGCGCCCCGCTCCAGCCGATACACCTCACCGACCTGGTTTTCGATTTCCGACAACAACCCACTGCTGCGGTCATGGCGAAAGCACAACTGGCTGCCATCTGGATCGATCCGCCGGCTGATCAGGTGCAGGTGCCGGTCGTACTCATAGCGTGTGACCTGGCCCAGTTCATCCTGCTCGGCACTGACCTTGCCATAGTCGTTGTAGCTGAAGGTGCGGGTGGCACCATCGGCCGCCAGCACTTGCCGCAACCGGCCCGCAGTGTCGTGTCGGTAGCGGGTGACCTGACCGTGGGGGTCGATCTGTTCGCAGATATCGCCGCGGGCATTGCGCCGGTAGGTCCAGCGCCGGCCGTCGATGGTCAAGATAAAGCAGGGTTCATGGGCAGGTATGAGCATCCGTTGTCTCTCTGCAGAACGAGGGTCAGTGATTCTGCGCGAGCGTCGGGGAGTGTTGAACGGGTCGTGGAAAAATCAGAATTTCCCTGGAGGATTCAAAGACCCATCGCGCAGGCATCAAGGCCAGAGGACTACAGACGCACTTCGCCCTTGAGGATGTCGAACAGCGCCTGGGCGGCCGCCGACAATTCGTGACCGGGCTTGGTCAGGATACCGATCGCGCGCTCGACCACCGGCTCACCCAGGGTGATGCAATGGGCGCCCAGTTCGCGCATTTGCTCGGCACACAAGGCTGGCACAGCGCTGACCCCCAGGCCGCTGGCGACCATGCGCCCGACCGTCGCCAGTTGGTGGCTTTCAAAGGCCACCGGGAGGCGGGTCTGGCGTGCCTGCAGGTGTTCTTCGAGCATCACCCGCACTGTCGACGGGCGCTGCAAGGTAATGAAGGGCTGCTCCAGCAGGGTGTTCCAGTCGATTTCGCTGAGGCCGGCCAGTGGCGAATCACTCGGTACCACCGCGACAAAACGGTCGACGTAGAGCGCAGTGAACTGCAGCGATGAACTCTGCATTGGCTCGAACGCCACGCCCAGTTCCACCTGGCGGTCGCGCACCATCTCCAGCACTTGCTCGTTGATCACATCATTGACCGTGACGTTGACTTTCGGGTAGCGCGCGCGGAAGGTCTTGAGGATCGGCGGCAGCAGGTTGCCGGCAAACGAAGGCATGGCGGCCAGGGTCACCCGTCCACGCTGCAGGGTAAAGCGCTGGCGCATCTCGTCCTCGGCGTTGTCCCAGTCGGCAATCAGGCGCCGGGCCAACGGCAGCAGAGATTCGCCTTCAGGGGTCAGCGCGACATTGCGCGTGGTGCGGCTGAACAACCGCCCACCGAGGCTTTCTTCCAGGGCCTTGATGGTCAGGCTCAACGCCGACTGCGACAGGTGCAGCCGCTCACAGGCCACGGCGAAGCTCAAACTCTGCGCCACGGCCAGAAACGCGCGGATCTGCTTGACGGTCATCTGGGTTCCCTATTATGAAATACGCCACGGATTAACGAGTTTTATCTATTAATCAACCTTAAAAATCAACTTATCAAATGAATCGGATGGCGCAACACTCAACCCCATACGGCTAGCCAGCCGCCCACAAAGAATAAAAGAGGTGCATATGGCAGGTTTCGACAAGCGCGTGAGTTCCTATGAAGAGGCCCTCGCCGGCCTTGAAGACGGCATGACCGTGATCGCTGGCGGCTTCGGCTTGTGCGGCATTCCGGAAAACCTGATTGCCGAAATCAAACGCAAGGGCACGCGCGACCTGACCGTGGTTTCCAATAACTGCGGCGTCGACGGTTTTGGCCTCGGCGTGCTGCTCGAAGACCGCCAGATCAGCAAGGTCGTGGCGTCCTACGTGGGTGAAAACGCCCTGTTCGAGAAACAACTGCTGAGCGGCGAAATCGAAGTGGTGCTGACCCCCCAAGGCACCCTGGCGGAAAAAATGCGCGCTGGCGGCGCGGGCATTCCTGCGTTCTTCACCGCCACCGGCGTCGGCACGCCCGTGGCCGAAGGCAAGGAAGTGCGTGAGTTCCACGGCCGCCCGTACTTGATGGAAGAGTCCATCACCGGCGACTTCGCCATCGTCAAAGGCTGGAAAGCCGACCACTTCGGCAACGTGATCTATCGCCACACCGCCCAGAACTTCAACCCACTGGCCGCCACCGCCGGCAAGATCACCGTGGTCGAAGTCGAAGAGATCGTCGAGCCCGGCGAGCTGGACCCTGCGCACATCCATACCCCTGGCATCTACGTTGACCGGGTGATCTGCGGCACGTTCGAAAAACGCATCGAACAGCGCACCGTGCGCAAGTGATCCACGCCCCCTGCCCGACGAACAACGGAGAATAAAAATGGCTCTTACCCGCGAACAAATGGCTCAGCGCGTCGCCCGCGAAATGCAGGACGGCTACTACGTAAACCTGGGCATCGGCATTCCGACCCTGGTCGCCAACTACATTCCCGAAGGCATGGAAGTGATGCTGCAGTCGGAAAACGGCCTGCTTGGCATGGGCGCTTTCCCGACGGATGATCAGGTCGACGCCGACATGATCAACGCCGGCAAACAAACAGTGACCGCGCGCATCGGCGCATCGATTTTCTCTTCCGCCGAATCCTTCGCGATGATCCGCGGCGGCCACATCGACCTGACCGTGCTCGGCGCGTTCGAAGTCGACGTACAAGGCAACATCGCCTCCTGGATGATCCCGGGCAAACTGGTCAAGGGCATGGGCGGCGCAATGGACCTGGTAGCCGGTGCCGACAACATCATCGTCACCATGACCCACGCCTCCAAGGATGGTGAGTCCAAGCTGCTGAACCATTGCAGCCTGCCACTGACCGGCGCCCACTGCATCAAGCGCGTCCTGACCGACCTGGCCTACCTGGAAATCGAAAACGGCGCCTTCATTCTCAAGGAGCGCGCTCCGGGTGTCAGCGTCGAGGAAATCGTCAGCAAGACCGCCGGTAAACTGATCGTTCCGGACCACGTTCCGGAAATGCAGTTCGCCTGAGCCCCACCCCCTTTGAGGAGAAATTCGATGCAAGAAGTCGTGATTGTCGCCGCCACCCGGACTGCCATCGGCAGCTTCCAGGGTTCGCTGGCCAGCATCCCGGCGCCGGAACTCGGTGCCGCGGTGATTCGCCAGTTGCTGGCACAGACCGGTCTGGCCGCCGACCAGGTGGATGAAGTGATCCTGGGTCAGGTCCTGACCGCTGGCTCGGGCCAGAACCCGGCGCGCCAGGCCTCGATTCTCGCCGGCCTGCCTCACGCGGTGCCGGCGCTGACCCTGAACAAGGTCTGCGGTTCGGGCCTCAAGGCCCTGCACCTGGGCGCCCAGGCGATCCGCTGCGGCGACGCCGACGTGATCATCGCCGGCGGCATGGAAAACATGAGCCTGGCCCCGTACGTGTTGCCGGCCGCCCGCACCGGCCTGCGCATGGGCCACGCGAAGATGGTCGACAGCATGATCAGCGACGGCCTGTGGGATGCGTTCAACGATTACCACATGGGCATCACCGCCGAGAACCTGGTCGACAAGTACCACCTCAGCCGTGAGGAACAGGACGCCTTCGCCGCCGCTTCCCAGCAGAAGGCCACGGCCGCCATCGAAGCCGGGCGATTTGCCGACGAGATCACGCCGATCCTGATCCCTCAGCGCAAAGGCGATCCGCTGTCCTTCGCGGTCGACGAACAACCGCGCGCCGAGACCACCGCCGCCTCCCTGGCCAAGCTCAAACCGGCGTTCAAGAAAGACGGCAGCGTCACCGCCGGCAACGCCTCTTCGCTCAACGACGGTGCCGCTGCCGTGCTGCTGATGAGCGCTGAAAAAGCCAAACAACTGGGCCTGCCGGTACTGGCGAAGATCGCCGCCTACGCCAATGCCGGTGTCGACCCGGCGATCATGGGCATCGGCCCGGTATCGGCTACTCGCCGCTGCCTGGACAAGGCCGGCTGGAACCTGGCGCAACTGGACCTGATCGAAGCCAACGAAGCATTCGCCGCGCAGTCCCTGGCGGTAGGCAAAGAGCTGCAGTGGGATGCGAGCAAGGTCAACGTCAACGGTGGCGCGATTGCCCTCGGCCACCCGATCGGCGCCTCGGGCTGCCGCGTACTGGTGTCGTTGCTGCACGAAATGATCAAGCGCGACGCCAAGAAAGGCCTGGCTACCCTGTGCATCGGTGGCGGCCAAGGCGTGGCACTGGCCATCTCGCGGGACTGATTTCACCGCGCACCTGCGGGAGCGGGCAGGCCCATTCAACATCGAGGGTGCCTGACACGCTGCCATCGCGAGCAAGCTCGCGCCTACACGCTGGCAGTGGCAAATTCTTCCTGCAGCATCGCAACGAACGCTTCCCGGGCCGGGTGATGCCGGGAGTGTTCGTGCCAATAGAACAGGTTGTCGATGGCCGTCAGTTCCGGGAACTCGTAGCTGGCCCAGCCGGCCCCCGGTCCGTACTGTTCGAATATCCCCCTGGGCACCAGCGCCACGCCGGCCCCCGCACTGACACAGCCGACAATGCTGCCGTAACTGGCAATGCTGATGATCGGCAAGGCTTCCCCCTGCCCTAGCAGCCAGCGCTCCAGCGTTGCCCGGTACGGGCACCCCGAAGGCCACATGAAGATCGATTTGCCGCGCAGGTCCGCGGCCTCGCGCAACGGCCCCAAGGAAGGCGAAGCAATCAGCACCAGGTCTTCGCGGTACAGGAACTTGCGCTTGAGCAGCGGTCGCTCGACGTCGACCGCCACAATCACCCCGTCGAGCTTGTGCAGGAGCGTGTCCTCGAGCAACTGCGCCCAGGGCCCGGTTGTCAGCTCCAGGGCCACCGCCGGATAACGCCGATGGAATCGGGCCAACAGCCTGGGCAGGCGGCCGCTGGCCGATGACTCGATCGCGCCGATGCGCAGCGGCCCGGACGGCGGCGCTCCGGGATCCACGGCGCGCTTGGCTTCCTCGGACAGTGCCAGGATCTGCGCTGCGTAGGTCAGGAAGATTTCGCCGGCCGGGCTGATCTGCAACCCCCGCCCCGCCCGGTAAAACAGCTCGACGCCCAGCTCGCTTTCCAGCGACTTGAGGCGCGCAGTGATGTTCGAGGGCACGCAATGCAGCACCTGCGCGGCACGGGCAATGCTGCCGGTCTCGAAAACCGTCTTGAACATGCGAATCTGTGCCAGCTCCATACATCACCCAAAGTGAACATTCGCCTCATGTTAAGTCAGTTGTAGTGAACAGGTAAGGCTCCAATACTCAAGGGGCAGAAGCCGTCACCTCGTCGCGGTCTTCGTTGCGCACCTGACCTGGCAGGCCGACCTGATGCCCACACGTTCACCTCTGAAGATTCTCCTGGCCGTGCTGTTTGTGATCGTCTGCTGGGGTTACTCGCCGACCGGCATCCGCATCGGCCTGAGCGCCTATGAACCCGGACACCTGGCGTTGCTGCGGTTTCTCGTGGCCTCGCTGTTCATGGCGTTGATCGCCGTCTGCAAGGGCATCGAGCGGCCTCGCCTGCGCGACCTGCCACTGTTGCTCATGCTGGGATTGTTTGCCGTGA
Organism: Pseudomonas kielensis; assembly: GCF_014236655.1. Taxonomy (GTDB): domain Bacteria; phylum Pseudomonadota; class Gammaproteobacteria; order Pseudomonadales; family Pseudomonadaceae; genus Aquipseudomonas; species Aquipseudomonas kielensis. Next base: position 47,026 of record NZ_JACMYG010000008.1, on the reverse strand, counting down.
GCCTGCACCACATTGCGCTGAACTTCGGCCAACGCGGGGTCAGTGCCGGTGCCGCCAGTGTGCTGGCGCAGTCGACTCCGCTGTTCAGCGCGTTGCTGGCACATTTCATCTTCAACGACCGCGTCAGCGCCTGGCGTTGGGGATGCGTGGTGGTGGGTATGTGTGGCGCCGGCATCGTGGTCGCCGGTGATCGCGGCCTGGGCAGTGTCGACCCCCACGGCCTGTTGATCCTGCTGGCGGCGCTATCGTGGAGCCTGTACTTCGCCCTGCACAAACGCCATTGCCAGCGTTACAGCGGCCTGACCATGGTCTGCTATACGGTGTGGTCCGGCACCCTGCTGTTGCTGGTGTTCCTTCCGGGCCTGGGGGCTGCGGTGGCCAGGGCGCCGACGCAGGTTCACCTGGCGGTGGCGATTCTCGGGGTGTTCCCCAGTGCCCTGGCCTATCTGGCCTGGGCCTTTGTCTTGCGCCAGGTCGAGGCCAGCCGCGCCGCCATGGCGCTGTACCTGACACCGCCCACCGCCATGCTGATTGCCGCCGCCCTGCTGGGAGAACGACCGGGGTTGATGGTGATGGTGGGAGCGCTGGTGGTGTTGATCAGCGTGCTGGCCATGAACCTGGAACAACGCTGGGGGGTGGCCTGGTCAAATCGATGACCAGCCCCCCGCTCGCGTTTCAATCGTCCAGCGGCTGAGGTGGTTTCACCGGCTTGGCAGGCTTGGCGGCCTTGCTGCCTTTGGCGGGCGTTTCCGCGACCGCAGGTGCCGGTGGCGTCGCTTCTTTCTCGGCGGCAGGCAACTGGTCGACCGTCTCGAACAGCGCCTTGGCGTCTATCGGACCCAGGTGCTCGAGCTTCTTCTCGCCGTCCTTGCCCACCAGGATGACCTTGGTCTCACCGCTGACCCCCAGTTTCAGTTCGCGAATCAGCGCCATGGTGGTTTGCGCATCCAAATCCTTGCCATCGCGCTGGCCCATCAACTGGACCACGGTGTAAAGCACCATGCTGCGGTCCTGGAAGGCTTTTTTGGTGGCCGGGTCGTCGAGGGATTTTTTCAGGTTGACCAGCGTCGGGTCGATGCTGCTGGGGGCAATGACAATCAGCGGGCGGCTCTTGCCGCGTTCCTGGGCCAGAGGCGTGTCGTTGTCGGCGGCGAACAAGGGGCCCGCGACAGCCAGCAGCGTAGCGAGGGTCAGTGACCGAATGAGCATGCGCATCTCCTTTTGATTTCCACGCTTATGATTGCGCATCAAGGCGAAAGATCCAGTTTTGATGTCGGAAATTTCTATCACCATGTTGCCAAGCTTAGGCCAGCAGGGTTAATCCGCCACTGGCTGCCCGCCTCAATGAAACGGGCAAAGTGTGCAAAGCACCGGGCAAGACCAACGGCCAGGCGCTCCACTACAACCCGTACTACACTGACAGTGTTCCCGATAGGGGGACGTAGCCAAATCCGCGTCCATCAGCAGCGTGCCTGCCCATTACCACGCTCATGACGCTGGAACCAATGGCCAATTCGTAAGCGTCCTGTGGGGCACTGCCCCACAGCGACAACTCTGCAGGACGACGACCTCGCGTCCAACACGCCCGGACATGATCCATGCCCGGGCATTCGCGTGGCAGACAGTTCGCCCACGGTCGTCCCGGTCATCCATCCGACTACCGCCTGACAGGCTGCTGTCGCTGCATCGTATGCCTCGTTCAGCGGTGACCTTTTTCAGGAGGCGCAGTTATGGACGAAGGCAAACTGCAGGACTTCATGGGCAAGCTGGTGACCGACATGGGTGGCGCCGCGATGCTCGCCAATGTGATCCTCGGCGAAGAGCTGGGCCTGTACCGGGCCATGGCGGACAGCCTGCCGTTGACCCCCGAGGCACTGGCCGCCAAGACCGGCTGCAATGCCCGGCTGCTGCGCGAATGGCTCAGCGCCCATGCGGCCTCAGGCTATATGGAGCATGCCGGCGGGATGTTCCGCCTGCCGGAAGAACAGGCCATGGCGCTCGCCCACGAGGACTCGCCGGTGTATGTCGCCGGTGGTGCCGGGGTCATCGCCGCCCTCTACCACGACAAGGACAAACTGCTGGCGGCCATGCGCGGCGATGGGGCGTTGGCCTGGGGCGATCACCACCCGTGCATGTTCAGTGGCACCGAACGTTTCTTCCGACCCGGCTACCGCGCCCACCTGGTGGATGAATGGCTGCCCGCCCTGGAAGGCGTGGTCGACAAGCTCAAAGCCGGCGCCAAGGTGGCGGATATCGGCTGCGGCCACGGGGCTTCCACCGTGGTCATGGCCAAGGCCTTCCCAGCGTCGACCTTTGTGGGTTTCGACTACCACGCCCCTTCCATCACTATCGCCAACCAACGCGCCGAAGAAGGCGGCGTGGCCGACCGCGCGCAGTTCATCCAGGGCACCGCGAAAAACTACCCAGGCCACGACTACGATCTGGTGTGCTATTTCGACTGCCTGCACGACATGGGCGACCCGGTGGGCGCGGCCAAGCATGCCTATCGGTCACTCAAGGACGATGGCAGCGTGCTGTTGGTGGAGCCTTACGCCAGCGATCAACTGGACCAGAACAACACCCCGATAGGCCGCTTGTTCTACGCCGCCTCGACCTTCATCTGCACGCCCAATTCGCTGTCCCAGGAAGTGGGCCTGGGGCTGGGGGCGCAAGCGGGTGAGGCACGGTTGCGGGACGTGTTCAGTGAGGCGGGGTTCAAGCACTTTCGCCGGGCGGCGCAAACCCCGTTCAACCTGATTCTGGAGGCGCGCAAATAACTGAGCAATGGCCGGGCACTGCGCCAACAGTGCCCGGCCGGGCGCTGGATCAGAACGCCAGCTTGTAGCCGATGAACACCAGCATGGCCGCCAGGCACGGACGCAGCACGCCATCGGAGACTTTCCCGGTCAGGTGACTGCCGATGTAGATCCCGGGCAGCGACCCCATCAGCAGGAACCCCAGCAGGTGCCAGTCCATGTTGCCCATGCTCGCGTGGCCAAGGCCGGCGACCAGGGTCAAGGGCACGGCGTGGGCGATTTCGGTGCCCACCAAACGTTTAGTGGCCAGGAACGGGTACAGCAGAAACAGCGCCACCGTGCCCAGGGCCCCGGCGCCAATCGAGGTCAGCGCCACCATCACCCCGAGCAACGCGCCGGTGCCGATGGTCAGCAGATTGAGATTGCGCTCGCTCAGGTGATAGTGGTCGCCCGCGTGTTTATGGGCGAAGGCCAGCAACTGCTTCTTGAAGAAGATCGCCAGCGCGGTCAACAACAGCACAAAGCCCAGGGCCTGCTTGATGATCGCGTTGGTCGCCTGGGCGTCGTTGTTGAAGAAGGTGAGAAACAGCAAGGTCAGAGCCACCGCCGGGACACTGCCAGCGGTCAGCCAGCCGGTGATTTTCCAGTCGATGTTCTTGTTCTTCTGATGAACCAGCACCCCACCGGACTTGGTGATCGCCGCGTACAGCAGGTCAGTGCCGACCGCGGTGGCCGGGTTGATACCGAACCACAGCAGAATCGGGGTCATCAACGAGCCGCCACCAATACCGGTCATGCCGACAATGAATCCGACAACCAAGCCTGCAACCACAAAACCCCAATTACCGAAATCCATTGCCATACCTTACAGAACCAGCGTGACGAGCAAAAACCGGCTGGCAGCATAGCGATATTTCTTATAACCACTTATACCAATGTGATCTGACTTTATAACCACGCGTATCGACCCTCCCCCCGTCCCTATGCAGGAGCGAGCTTGCTCGCGATAACCTTGAGAGCGCCGCCCGGCTGCTCCTACAGGGAGGGGCTCGTGTTCAGACGCCGGCTTGCTGTTCCAGGTGCACCTGCAACTGCGGATCGAGGTTCAACGCGGCGGCCAACTCGTCGAGGTAGGCGCGCTCGGCGTCCTGCTGGTGATCGACCAGCATCACGCTGGCCAGGTACATTTCCGCGGCGATGGCCGGGTCGGTGGCCGATTGCGCGACCTCCTGGGCGTCCAGTGGCTTGGCGACTTCAGCATCGAGCCACTGTTGCAGGTCCGGGTCGTTGGTGTGGCGGCCGATTTCGGTGCTGATCATCTGCTTCTCGTTGTCGTCGATGCGCCCGTCGGCCTTGGCAGCGGCAATCAGAGCCCGCAACACTGCGTGGCTATGGGCCTCGATCTGTGGCCCGGCGAGCAACTGGTCAACGGTCTGCGGCGCCTGCTGCGGGGCTGAGGCCTGGTTGCGTTGCCAGGCTTGATAGGCCTGGAACGCCATCATCCCCAGGGACGCCAGTGCGGCGTAGTTGGTGCCACTGGAGCGACCCTGGGTCGTCCCGCCACCACCCCCCGCGCCCCCCAGCAATCCCCCCAACCCGCCCAGCAGGCCACCCAAGCCGCCGAGGCCGCCAGCGCCGGCAGCGGCACCACCACCGCCTGCGCCCAGCAAACCGCCAAGCAGCCCACCCAAGTCACCCAGGCCGCCTTGCCCGCCCGCGGCACCACCGCCCTGTTGGCCCTGCGCGCCCTGACCGGCGCGCAGCAATTGTTCAAGTAGATCGCTGGTATTCATGACATTGCCCTCTTCGATGGCAGGAGTTCAGTCAGGCAACTCTAGACCCGGGCAGCCATTGCGCCATGACCGTCTGGCTGAGATTGAACGGCAGACTGACATTTTTATTTTCACTGTATTGATTAATGAATTATTTCATGTCAATCATAGACCCATAAGAAGGGCATCCGCCCCCTACTCACGGAGTCAACACGATGAACACGACCGGACTTCTGGCAACTCTGGCCTTCTGTGCCGCCAGCACCCTCGCCCACGCCGACGACAGCACCTTGCGCATTGGCATTGAAGCCGCCTACCCGCCGTTTTCTTTCAAGACCCCGGAAGGTGAGATCAGCGGATTCGACTACGACATCGGCAATGCCCTGTGTGATGAGATGAAGATCAAGTGCCAGTGGGTAGTGCTGGCCTTCGACGGGATGATCCCGTCGCTCAAGGTGCGCAAGGTCGATGCGATTCTGTCATCGATGTCGATCACCCCCGATCGCCTGAAGTCCGTCGACTTCACCAAGAAGTACTACCACACGCCCGGCAAGCTCGCGATGAAGGACGACGTGGTAATCAACGACCCGTTGCTGGATCTCAAGGGCAAGAAAGTCGGCGTGCAACGCGCCTCGACCTACGACCGTTTCGCCACCGAGCAACTGGCCCCGGCCGGGGTCGAGGTGGTGCGTTACTCCTCGCAAAGCGAAGCCTCGCTGGACCTGGCCTCAGGTCGCCTGGACGCGACCCTGGCCGATATCGTCAACACCGACGAAGCCTTTATCAAAACCCCGGCCGGCAAGGGTTTTGCCCTGGTGGGCCCGGACATCAACGACCCCAGTTACTTCGGCCGGGGTGCCGGGATTGCCTTGCGCAAAGGTGACACGGCCAACGCCGTGCGCCTGAACGCGGCGATCGACACCCTGCGCACCAACGGCAAGTACCAGCAAATCATGGGCAAGTACTTCGCCTATGACATCTACGGCTCGACCGCCGAGTAAAGGTGGGTCAATCAACTTCTGTGTTGTGGGTACTGGCCTCATCGCGAGCCGGCCCGCTCCCACGGGGGGAATGGGTGGAATACCGATGGGTGTTCGCCCCCCAATCCAATGTGGGAGCGGGCTCGCCCGCGATGGCGGTGGACCTGCCGACATCGATGTTGAAGGTGCCGGCCTCATCGCGAGCAAGCTCGCGCCCACAGGTTTTACCTCTTGTCTGATCGTCATCAACCCCTGTCGTCCCGCACGCCTGGCGCGTGTCGGGTGAGGACTTCATCATGCTGCACGGCTACGGATCGAGCATTCTCGATGGCGCCTGGCTGTCGATCAACCTGGCCCTGAGTGCCATGGCGCTGGCCATCACCCTGGGCCTGCTCGGTGCGGCGTTTCGCTTGTCGCCAGTCAAATGGCTGGCGAATCTGGGCGAAGCCTATACCACGGTGATTCGTGGCATTCCCGACCTGGTGCTGATCCTGCTGATTTTCTACGGCGGCCAGGACCTGGTGAACCGCATTGCCCAGGGCGTCGGCTACGAGCAGTACATCGACATCAACCCGTTTGTCGCGGGGGTCTGCACCATGGGGTTCATCTTCGGTGCCTACCTGTCGGAAACCTTTCGCGGCGCCTTCATGGCCATTCCCGCTGGCCAGGGCGAAGCCGGCCGGGCCTATGGCATGAGCGGCTGGCAGGTGTTCTGGCGGATCCTGGTGCCACAGATGATCCGTTTCGCCATTCCCGGTTTCACCAACAACTGGCTGGTGCTGACCAAGTCCACCGCGCTGATTTCGGTGATCGGCCTGCAGGACATGATGTTCAAGGCCAAAAACGCCGCCGATGCGACCCATGAACCCTTCACGTTTTACCTCGCGGTCGCGGCGCTGTACCTGGTGATCACCAGTGTCTCGCTGGTGCTGCTGCGCACCCTGGAAAAACGTTACTCGGTCGGCATCAAAGCCGCCGACCTGTGATCGGGAGACCCTGACCATGCTCGACTACACCTTGATCTGGGACAGCCTGCCGTTGTACTTCAGCGGCGCCCTGCTGACCCTCAAGCTGCTGCTGATCTCCCTGGCCCTGGGCCTGATACTGGCGGTGCCCCTGGCCCTGATGCGTGTCTCGCGGGCGCCCTGGCTCAACGCACCGGCCTGGGCCTATACCTACGTCATTCGTGGCACCCCGATGCTGGTGCAGTTGTTCCTGATCTACTACGGCCTGGCGCAGTTCGAGGCGGTACGCCACAGCGTGCTCTGGCCGTACCTGTCCAGCGCGACCTTCTGCGCCTGCCTGGCCTTCGCCCTCAACACCAGTGCCTACAGCGCCGAACTGCTGGCGGGCAGCCTGCGGTCCACCCCCGGCGGCGAGATCGAAGCCGCCAAGGCCATGGGCATGTCACGCCTGACCCTGTACCGGCGCATCCTGCTGCCCTCGGCGCTGCGCCGGGTGCTGCCGCAGTACAGCAACGAGGTGCTGATGATGCTGCAAACCACCAGCCTGGCCTCCATCGTCACGCTGGTGGACATCACAGGCGCGGCCCGCACGATCAGTTCGCGCTACTACATGCCATTCGAAGCCTTCATCACCGCCGCCCTGATGTACCTGGCCCTGACGTTCATCCTCGTGCGCCTGTTCAAGCTCGCCGAGCGCCACTGGCTGGCGCACCTGGCCCCACGCAAACATTAAGGAATTGCCATGCAGCACATTCAACACGTCCTGCCCTGGAGCGCCAGCGGCACGGAGCGCACCCTCTCGGTGTTCCGCTTCGGCGCCGGCCCGCGCAAGGCCTACATCCAGGCGTCCCTGCACGCCGACGAACTACCCGGCATGCGCGTCGCGGTCGAACTCAAGCGGCGCCTGCGCGAGCTCGAAGCCCAAGGGCGCCTGGACGGGGTCATCGAGCTGGTGCCAATGGCCAACCCGATTGGCATCGGCCAGATGTTCCAGGCCACCCACCAGGGGCGCTTCGAGTTCAACAGTGGCAAGAACTTCAACCGCGACTTCCCGGCGCTCGGCGCTGCCGTGGCCGAGCGCGTGGCCGGACAACTGGGCAGCGATGCCGAGGCCAACGTGACGCTGATTCGCGAGACCATGGTCGAGGCACTCAACCACCTGCCAGATCCCGCGTCGGAACTCGACGGCCTGCGCGTGCTGCTGATGCAGCACGCCTGCACCGCCGACGTGGTGCTGGACCTGCACTGTGACTTCGAGTCGATCATGCTGCTCTACGCCCTGCCCCAGAACTGGCCACGGGTGCGCTCGTTGGCCGCGCGCCTGGCGGCCGGCGCCGTGCTGCTGGCCGAGGACGCTGGCGGCAATGCCTTCGATGAAGCCTGCGCGGTGCCGTGGCTGCACCTGGCCGAACGTTTTCCGCAGGCCAACATTCCCCTGGCCTGCGTGGCGACCACCGTGGAACTGCGGGGCATGCTCGACACCGAGGGTGATACCTGCGCGCTGAATGCCGAACAGATCCTCGGCTACCTGGCCGAAGTCGGCCTGATCAGCGGTGACTGGCCAGCAGCGCCGGCCGAATGCTGTGAAGCGACGCCCTTTGCCGGAGCCCAATACGCCTATGCCCCGCACCCGGGCGTGGTGAGCTTCCTGCAACCGGTGGGCGCCCGCGTCAAGGTCGGCGACCCGTTGTTCGAGGTGCTCGACCCCCTGACCGACCGCCACAGCGTGGTCAGCGCCAGCACCGATGGCATTCTCTACGCCCGCGAGCGCCTGCGTTTTGCCCAGCCCGGGCTATGGCTGGCCAAGGTCGCAGGCAGCACCCCCATTCGCCAGGGTCGCCTGCTCAGCGACTGACTCCCGAGACCAAGACCATGAACACACTGGAAATTCGCAACCTGCACAAATCCTATGGCAGCGTCGAGGTACTCAAGGGCGTTTCGCTCCAGGCCAAAGCCGGCGATGTGATCAGCATCATCGGCTCCAGCGGCTCGGGCAAAAGCACCTTCCTGCGTTGCATCAACCTGCTGGAGCAACCCAACGCCGGCGAGATCGTGCTCAACGGCGAACCGCTCAAGCTGTTGGCCAACAAAGCCGGCGGGCTCAAGGCTGCCGACCCCCGGCAGCTGCAGCGCATGCGTTCGCGCCTGGCCATGGTGTTCCAGCACTTCAACCTGTGGTCGCACATGAGCGCCCTGGAAAACGTCATGGAAGCCCCGGTGCATGTCCTGGGGATGGACAAGAAGGCGGCGCGGGAAAAGGCCGAGCACTACCTGGACAAAGTCGGCGTCTCCCATCGCCGGGGCGCCTACCCGGCCCATATGTCCGGGGGCGAACAGCAACGCGTGGCGATCGCCCGGGCCCTGGCCATGGAGCCTGAGGTGATGCTGTTCGATGAGCCGACGTCGGCCCTCGACCCGGAGCTGGTGGGCGAAGTGCTCAAGGTCATGCAGGACCTGGCCCTGGAAGGTCGGACCATGGTGGTGGTGACCCACGAAATGGGTTTCGCCCGCGAAGTGTCGAACCAGTTGGTGTTCCTGCACAAAGGCGTGGTCGAGGAACGGGGCGTGCCCCGTGACGTGCTGGCCAACCCGCAGTCCGAGCGCCTGCAACAGTTCCTGGCCGGCAGCTTGAAGTAATGCGCTGAGCGGTGCCGGCCGTCGCGAACGCAGTGCCGATGCGCTTCGGCTACACTGGCGCCCACTTATGTCGAGGGGGCGTTGTCGACCCCTTGAACCCTTTGGTAGATGGCGAGCCGGTTATGTCTGATTCCCCGAAAAACACCACGGTCTATGCCTCCCCAGTGATGCGCAAGCTGGCGCAGATCCTCGCGGACCTGCCGCCGTCACTGCGCAAGGTGGCTGACTTCATCCTGCGCCACCCGCTCAAGGCCGCGACCCTGACCATCGAGGAAATGGCCGCCGAGACCGCCACCTCCCCCGCGGCGGTCAATCGCCTGGCCAAGGTCCTGGATGTCGGCGGCTACAGCGGCATGAAGGCCGAACTGGTGGCGACCTTGCAGCAGATGGTCTCGCCCGTGGACAAGCTGCGCAATGAACTGGCGCAACGTCCCGGTGGCGCATTCGGCCTGCACGAGCAGATCCAGAGCGCCACCAGCAACCTGGACACCGCCGGCAGCAACAATCACCCCGACACGTTCGAGGCCGTGGTCACGTGCCTGATCCAGGCGCGCAAGATCTACATTCTCGGTTTTGGCAACAGCGTCTACCTGGCCGGCCTGGCCGCCTCGACACTGATGCCGTTCTGCGCCGACGCCACGGCCATCAGCATGGAAGGCGGTAACGAAAACGCCGCCTACCGCCTGGCCGCCATCACCCAGGACGACGTGCTGCTGGCGATCTCCCTACCCCGCTATTCCCTGGACACCCTGCAGCTGTCGCGTTTTGCCCACGAGCGTGGCGCCACGGTGCTGGCGATCACTGACTCCCCCGCCTCCCCCCTGACCCACATCGCCCGGCATGTGCTGTTCGCCCCGGCCGATCATCCGGTGTTGACCAGTTCCTATATCGCCGTGCTGGCGCTGATCGAAGGGCTGGTCGCCGGGGTCATGGCGCGCAACAAGGAAGCGGTGAAACTGGCCACAGAGCTCACCGAAAGCGTGATGAGCTACCTGCACATCCCCGGCAGCAGCAAACCTGGTAAACCCTAGAGCCACCAGCGCAGCAGGAAAAAGAACGCCATGCTCAGCAGCATGCTGATCAGGGTGCTGCGGGTGTAGAGCACCAGGCCAATGGCGACCAGCGAACTGAGCAGGTAGGGGTTATCCCATTGCAGGTTCAGTTGCTGCTCGGGCATGAACACGATCGGCCCGCAAATCGCGGTGAGCATGCCGGGCACGGCGAAGCCGAGGAACTGCCGCGCGTTGCTGCTCAGGCGCACCGGCAGACGGGGTTCGAGGAACAGGTAGCGGTTGAGAAACACCAGCAGGCCCATGCCGACTATGACTGCCCAGACCATCATGTGCGTGCTCCCTGGAACTTGTTGCAGACAAAACCGGCGGTCATCCCCAGCAACCCGGCCAGTACCAGCGCCGAGCCCACTTGCCAGTAGGCGAACAGCACCGAGCAGAACAGCGAGACCGCCACGCAGACCACGGTCGGCACATTGCGCACCACCGGGGTGATCAAGGCGATGAAGGTGGCGGCGATCGAGAAGTCCAGCCCCAGGTGTTCAAGCCCCGGGATGCTGCTGCCCAGCACGATGCCGGCCAGGGTGAACAGGTTCCAGGCGATATAGAACGTCAACCCCACCCCCAGCGCGTACCACCGGTTGAACTGCTGGCGGTCAAACTGGCTGGTCAGGGCGAACAACTCATCGGTGAGCAAAAAGCCCAGGCCCACCCGCCAGCGCGCCGGCATGGGTGACACCACTGGCCGCAGGCTCATGCCGTACAGCAGGTGTTGCGAGGTCAGCAGCAAGGTGGTCAGCAGAATCGAGAAAATACCCGCACCGCCCTTGAGCATGCCGATCGCCACCAGTTGCGCGGCGCCGGCAAAGACAATGCTCGACAGGCCTTGGCCTTGCAGGGGTGTGAGATTGGCCTCGATGGCCATGGAGCCGGCCAGCAGCCCCCACGGCGCTGTCGCCAGGGACAACGGCATCACGGCCGCAGCACCACGCAGGAAAGCACTGCGCGGCAGGAGAGTGTCAGACATAGCGCTCTACAACAAAAAGAGGGGATCGGAATGTGCCTGCCAGACAGTGGGCTGTCTTGAACAATCTTGCGCAATTCGCGGCACGACCCGCTGACGCTATCGTGGGCCGGCCTGCTCCCACAAACATCCGGGATAAACGCGGCACTCGGCAGGAGCAAAGCTTGCTCCTGCCGCCCTCGGGGCTCTACAACCATGGGCACGGCTAGGACTTTGTGGGGTTAATGTCCCTGCGCTGTCTACAAGGTCACGCCCAGTGCGTTCAACAGCACCGGGTCACGGCTGTAGATGTCCGGTGCGTACAACAGACGACCGTGACTGTCGGCCTGTACGGTCCAGTACGTCAGCAGGATCGGTACGGGCGTCGCCAACCTGAACTCATGGGTCAGCCCGGTGGCCAGCAATTCGTTGGTGCGCAAGCGCTCCGCCGGACTGAGCAGCATGTCGCGCAACTGCAAGGCATGCTCGACCCGCACGCACCCCGAACTGAACGCCCGCGGGCCCTTCTGGAACAGGGCCTGGCTCGGGGTGTCGTGCAGGTACACCGAGAACGGGTTGGGGAAACGCACCGCCATCTGCCCCAGGGGGTTTCGCGGGCCGGCGCCCTGGCGCAGGAGGATGTTGCCCGGGTTGTCCCAGTCGATATCGTCCACCGCCAGGGGATTGCCGTTGCGGTCCAGCACCTGCAGGTCCTGACGGCTGAGGAACGACTGGTCGCGGCGGATCTGCGGCAACTTGTCCTCACGCATGATGGTCGGCGGAACGGTCCAGGTCGGGTTCAGGGTCAGCCGCGTGACCCGGGATTTCAACAACGGGGTCTGCCGTTCGGCACGGCCGACCTGGGTGCGCGTCTGCCACACCGCCACCCCGCCCTGGAACAGGGTCAACTGGGCCGCGGCAATGTTCACCAGCAGGCTGTCGGGTTCCATGTCCTGGGCCAGCCAGCGAAAACGTTCGAGGTTGATCCGCAGTTGCTCACGGCGCAATGCCGGGGTGATGTTGAGTTCCGCCAGGGTGCCGGCACCGATGACTCCATCAGCCTGCAGTGAATGGTCGAGCTGGAAGTTTTTCACCGCGCTGGCCAACTGCGCACTGTAGTCGGTGCCGACATGGGCCGGCACGCTGGGCAGGTAACCCTCGCTGACCAGGCGCTGGGCCAACCCGGGGACCCTGGCGTCCTGCATGCCCGGGCGCAACAAGGCGCCGGCGGGCAATTGTGGCCAGTGCGGCAATGGCTGTTGGCGCTGCGCCGCATACACCTGACGCAGGCTGCGGTACTGCTCAAGTGCCGGGCGGGCGGCTTCGAAGGCGGCCTCCAGGTCATGCAGGCCGGGACCGGCAATCGCCAGCATCTGGGCCGTGCGGTCATCCGTTGGCGGCTGCGCGTGCCACAGCGGTTCGAAGCGGCTTTGCTGCAGGCGCCCGTAATGCAGCTCACGCAGGGCCTGCAGGTACCTCAAGCTGATGCCGATGTCAGTGCACAACGGGCCACCGACCACGTCCGTCGGCGGCAGGCTGTAGCGATTGGGGTCCAGGCCATCATCGACCAGCAACTGGAACTGCGCCAGCAAGGCCGTGACCCGAGCCTCGTCGGTCCACACCGGCAGGTAGTTTTGCTGTTGGTAGAAAGCCTGCAGCAATGCCTGCGCCGAGGCGTCCGGGCGCAGCTTCAGGCCCGGGCAATCCACCGCGACCTGGGTCACGGCCAATTGCATCGGCCCGGGATGGTCTGCCAACTCGTTCTGGGCAGTCGCGACCAATGGCACTGCGAGCAGGCAAAGGCTCAAGTAAGATGCGTGCTTTTTGAACAACTGCTTTACTCCAATCCATGGCCGTCACGATTTGACGGTCGACCTCTGCAGCAGGTGCGGCAAGCAATCAGGCGAGCCCAACATGGGCCTGCCAGGGGCACGACAGGATGTCGGGAGCCAACAATAGCATTGAGGACTCTCTTCGCATGTTTACCCTTTTGCGCCGGCTTGGCCTGGCACTGATCACCCTGGGCGCCATCAGTACTCCGGCGTTCGCCGCCAATACCACTCAACAGGCGTTATACAACAGCCTCGCCCACGCCGCCCCGGAACTCAATCCCCAAGCGCTAAAAAGCGCCCTGAGCGCCATGCAATGTGCGGTCAGCAGTGGTGCCCAGCGCGCCGAACACCTGGCGGTGATCGACTATTCCCAGCCTTCGACCGCGCGTCGCCTGTGGATTTTCGACCTGCGCAAAAAATCCCTGGTGCTGCGCGACCTGGTGGCACACGGGCAAATGTCCGGGGAAAACTTCGCCACCCAATTCTCCAATCGCGTGGGTAGCTACCAGTCGAGCCTGGGCCTGTTCCGTACCCAGGAAAGCTATCAGGGCGCCCACGGCTACTCGTTGCGCATGGACGGCCTGGAGCCGGGCTTCAACGACCTGGCCCGCGATCGCGCGATCGTGATCCATGCCGCCGATTACGTGAATCCGTTATGGAGTGAACGTCAGGGACGGATTGGCCGCAGCCAGGGTTGCCCGGCGGTACGCCCGCAGGTGGCGCGCCAGGTGATCGATAAACTCAAGGATGGTCAGTTCATGTTTTCCTGGTACCCGGACCAGCGCTGGCTGAAGTCATCGCCCTACCTCAACTGCCAGCCGCGCCAGGTGGCCAGCATCCTGAGTGCCAACAAGGGGTAGCCGGTCACCGCCAGGACAAGCAAAAGCACGCGCATCTGGCTATGCTGCAAGCCATGACCGCCTCATTGCCGATTCGCCAACCCTGCCCCCCCGGCGCCTGCGATTGCGGGCGTGAGGCCTTGCTCGACCTGCCCGGCGCCGACCCGCGCATCCTCTACCTGACCCGCCAGGAAGAAAAGCGCCTGCTCGAGCGCCTGGAAAACCTCAAGAGCCTGGCCGACCTCGAGCATCTGCAGCAACGGATGTTCGAGCAGTTGGGCATCGGTGTGGAAATCAGCCCCAGCTTCCACGAGGTGCGCAGCATGCGCGGTATCGGCATTCGCCTGCGCGACCAGCCGGGGCTGTGCCGCAAGACCCGGCAGGCGATCCCGGCGGCGATTCGCCGGGGCCTGGAAAACCATCCGCAAATCGCCTACGAACTGCTCAACGCCAACGACCTGCTGCGGGATGCCTGAGGCTCAACTGCCCGTCTTGACCTTGCTCCAGACCCGGGTACGCACCCGTTCCATCTTCAGCGGCAAGGGTTCCAGCGGGTACAAGGTGGCCATGGTCTGCGGGCTCGGGTAGACACCCGGGTTCTCGCGCACCTTCTGCTCCACCAGGGCCGTGGCGTCCTTGTTGGCATTCGGGTAGCCCAGGTAGTTGGAGGTTGCCGCGATCACGTCGGGGCGCAGCATGTAGTTGATGAAACTCAGGCCCTGTTGCGGGTGCGGCGCGTCGTTGAGCAGCACCAGGTTCTCGACCCAGACCGGAGCGCCCTCGCGCGGGATGCGGTACACCAGGTTGCGCCCATTGCCGGCCTTGGCCGATGCCAGTTGCGCGTCATACACCCCGCCCGACCAGCCGAGCACCACGCAGACATTGCCATTGGCCAGGTCCGAGATAAAACGCGAAGAGTCGAAGTAGCGAATGTACGGCCGGATCTTGAGCAACAGCGCCTCGGCCTTGCGGTAGTCCTCAGGGTTCTGGCTGTTGTAGGGCAGCCCGAGGTAATGCAGGGCAATCGGGATGATCTCGCCGGGTGAATCGAGCATGGCCACCCCGCACTGGCTGAGCTTGGCGATGTTCTCCGGCTTGAAGATCAGGTCCCAGGAATCCACCGGGGCCTCGGCGCCCAGCAGCGCCTTGACCTGGTCCGCATCGTAGCCAACCCCGGTGGTGCCCCACAGGTAGGGCGCGGCGTAACGGTTGCCCGGATCATTGTGCTGGACCTTGGCGAGGATCTCCGGGTCCAGGTGGGGCAGGTTCGGCAGCTGGCTGCGGTCCAGTTCCTGGAGCACTCCGGCCTTGATCAGGTTGGGCAGCAGCTCGCTGCTGGCGACCACTACGTCATACCCGCTGCGCCCGGCCATGAGTTTGCTCTGCATCACATCGCCGTTGTCGAACACATCGTAGACGGTGGCGACCCCGGTTTCGCGCTGGAAGTTTTTTGTCGCATCGGGGGCAATGTAGTCGTACCAGTTGTAGATCGAGACGCTGGGCTCGGCGGCGCTGACGCCGCTCATGGCCAGGCCGAGCACGGCGGCCGCGGCCAGTTGCAGACTGCACAGAGGTTTCATCGCAAGACTCCAGAACGACGGCATGCGGACGCTGCCGGCTGCCTGTGAAGGGTAAGGAACGCGCCGTCTGCGGCGCTAAAAACTCAGGCAATCAGCAATTCGCGGCGCCCATCGGCGTGGTCGATTTGCCGGCAGGCCAGCGGCATGCGCCGGTCCTGGAGGTAGTCGTAGTCCTTGCGTGAGCGCTGCAACTCGCTGAAATCCAGCTCCACCACCTGCCGGCATTCCTCGCGCCCGGCTTCGAACAGCAGCCGTCCCGAGGGATCGACCACCGAACTGGCACCGGCGAAGACCAGACCGTCATCGCCCGCCCCGCAACGATTGACCAGCACCGCAAACGCCTGGTTTTCCTGGGCGCGGGCGAGGATCGCGGTACGGTGCACCGGGCCGAAGGGGTCCATGTTGGCGTTGCAGACCAGCATCAGGTCGCACCCCAGTTGCGCCAGCGCACGGGCCGGCTCTGGAAACTCGATGTCGTAGCAGATCAGCAGCCCGACCCGCACGCCTTTGTACAGGGTCGTGGCAAAACGATCGCCGGGTTGCATCAGGCCACGCTCCGACGGCCACAGGTGGGTCTTGCGGTAGCGCAAGGCGATCCCCTGGGGAGTCAGCAGCAACGAGGTGTTGTAGAAATCGTCGCCATCACGCTCGGCGATGCCCACGACCGCTGCCACATCCCGCTCGCGCAAGGCCTGCAGCACCGCCTGAACCCCAGGCCCATCGGCAGCCTCGGCCACCTCCCCCAGTTGCGAGGCGCTGGCAAAACCCATCAATTGGGTTTCGGGGAACACCAGCACGTCGGTGTCCGGGGCGCAGGTGGCAATGGCGTGCAGCGTGCGTTGCAGGTTGTACGCCGTGTCGCCATCGCGACCGGCCAGTTGTACCAGTTCAATCTTCATGGGTTGTCCTTCGACCTATCCGACCAGGCAGCCCGTTTTCAGGCTGTGGCCGAGTATGGGGCGCCCGTGCGCGCCGGCGTAATCCCGTCGAAGGGGTACCCCGGAAGGGGTAGAGGCAGCCACTGTGAGTCAGGCGCGGGAAATGTCCGACGGCGCTATCAGACAAATTGCGATCACCTGCACCCAGGTTCCATGGATATTTGCATTCATCGGCGCTCGCCTAGAAGATGGCGGCAGCACGATCGCTTCGGCGCTGACTATCCTGATGTAATTGAGCCCGTCGGGCTCGCGACCATCGTTCTCAGGGAATTTAGAATGACAGCAAGACAAGTAATCAATGCGTCGGTGAGCCCAAAAGGCAGCCTGGAAACACTGTCCCAACGCGAAGTACAACAACTGAGCGCAGCGGGTACGGGCAGCATCTATTCTCTTTTTCGCCAGTGCGCCCTGGCCATTCTCAATACCGGCGCCCATGTCGACAACGCCAAGACCATCCTCGAAGCCTACCGCGACTTCGAGATCCGCATTCACCAGCAGGACCGTGGCGTACGCCTCGAACTGCTGAACGCCCCGGCCGACGCCTTCGTCGACGGCGAGATGATCGCCAGCACCCGCGAGATGCTGTTCAGCGCCCTGCGCGACATCGTCTACACCGAGAATGAGCTGGACAGCCAGCGCATCGACCTCAGCACTTCACAAGGCATCAGCGACTACGTCTTCCACCTGCTGCGCAACGCCCGCACCCTGCGTCCCGGCGTCGAACCGAAGATCGTCGTATGCTGGGGCGGTCACTCCATCAGTACCGAGGAATACCAGTACACCAAGAAAGTCGGCCACGAGCTGGGCCTGCGCAGCCTGGACGTCTGCACCGGTTGCGGACCGGGCGTGATGAAAGGCCCGATGAAGGGCGCGACCATTTCCCACGCCAAACAGCGAATCACCAACGGCCGTTACCTGGGCCTGACGGAGCCGGGGATCATTGCCGCCGAGGCACCGAACCCGATCGTCAACGAACTGGTGATCCTGCCGGACATCGAGAAACGCCTGGAAGCCTTCGTCCGCGTCGGCCACGGCATCATCATTTTCCCAGGCGGCGCCGGCACGGCCGAGGAGTTCCTGTACCTGCTGGGGATCCTGATGCACCCGGACAACCGCGACCTGCCCTTCCCGGTGATCCTGACGGGCCCGCGCAGTGCCGAGCCGTACTTCCAGCAACTGCATGCCTTCATCGGCGCCACCCTGGGCGAGGAAGCGCAAAGCCACTACGAGATCATCATCGACGACCCGGCCCAGGTGGCCCGGCAGATGGTCCAGGGGCTCAAGGCCGTCAAGCAGTTCCGCCGCGAGCGCAATGACGCCTTCCACTTCAACTGGCTGCTGAAGATCGACGAGGGCTTCCAGCGTCCGTTCGACCCGACCCACGAAAACATGGCCAGCCTGCAACTGCGCCTCGACCTGCCGGCCCATGAACGGGCGGCCAACCTGCGCCGGGCGTTCTCCGGGATCGTTGCCGGCAACGTCAAGGACATGGGTATTCGCTTGATCGAGGAACATGGCCCTTACGAGATCCATGGCGATGCGGCAATCATGCAACCGCTGGACAAACTGTTGCAGGCCTTTGTCGCCCAGCACCGGATGAAGCTGCCCGGCGGCGCGGCGTACGTGCCGTGCTACCGCGTCATCAGCTAGCCACCGCTGTAGCCGCTGGCGCCGCTCACGGCTCCAGCGGCCACTGCGCCAAGGCTCGATAGCGTCCCTTGTGGGATTCGAACAACACGACGCGCCGGGCATCGAGCGTAAAGTCCGGGGCAATGTCGGCTTCAGGCACCGGTGCGTGAAAGTCGCGGACCAGGCTCAGGTGCGCCCGGTACTCCCGGGGCACATCGGCAAAACCCAGCGCCAGCATCGCCTGATGCAAGGCATACACCCGTTGCAGCAAGGCTGGCGCAGGCGCGCCAGGCACCAGTACCAACATCCCGGCGCGGTGCCAGGCCTGCAATTGGTCGAGCCTGATCCGCAACGGCTCACCGGGCACGCATACCCGAGCGGCCGCGGCGTAAATACCGGGTAGCTCGCTCACGGCGACCTCGCCCAGAAACATCAAGGTCAGGTGAAAGTTCTCCCCGGCAATCGGCCGCCCCTCGAGGTGCCCCAAGGTATTGCGCCATTGGGCGATGGCCCGGCGCTGCGCCGGTTCACAGGGCAAGGCGAAAAACAGCCGCTTGCTGGGCAGGTCCGGTTGCTTGTGCATCGTCCACCTCGACACTTACTGCTCGGGCGCCACCACCCGAAAACGGATGTTGATTTCGTTGGAGACCACACCGTAGTCCGCCCACTCGCCATCACCAATATTGAAGTCGCCACGCTTGAGAATGAAGGTGCCGTCAAAAATACCGATGCCGCTTTCCGGCTTCAGGGCGATCCGCGCGCCGACCTCGCGGGTCAGGCCCTTGAGCGTCAGTTGGCCGTCGACCTGGTACAGGTTATCGCCCAGGGCGGTGACGTTGTTGGACTCGAACCGGGCCTGGGGATAGACCGCCGTGTCGAACCAGCCAGGTTTTTGCAGTTCGCTGTTGGCGTCGGGGTTGCCGGCGTCAATGCTGGTCAGCTCGATGATGATCCCGGCACGGGCCGCCGCGGGGTTGGCGGAGTCAAAATCGATGGTCGCCTCGAACTGGCTGAAAGTGCCATAGACCCGGGCGCCCATCTGGTTGTAGGTGAAGCTGATCTGGCTGGCGCTCGGGTTGACTTGCCGGTACTGCGCCGCACTCGGCGAGCCACACGCGAGCATGGTGAGCACCAGGGTGACGGTCGCTAGTCGATGGCTCATGACAGTCTCCAGCCGGTGGTCAGGGGCGAGGTTTTTGGCGAAACGCGAGCATGCGGCGCAGCACTTCATCGCGGTCGACGAAGTGATGCTTGAGCGCCGCGCCAGTGTGCAGCAGCACCAGTGCCAGCAGACAGTAATTCAGGCTTTGGTGCAGTGTCAGTAGCCGCTCGCCCAGGGCTTCGTCCTTGGCCAACAGGTCCGGCAGGGGCAAGATGCCGAACCAGGCGGTCTGGAAACCCTTGGCCGAACTCATCAGCCAGCCGCTCAGGGGGATGATCAACATCAGCCCATACATCAGGCCGTGGGTCAGCCGCGAGACCCGCCGCAACAACACCGGCACGCTGGCGGGTAGCGGAGGCGCGGCATGGCTCAAGCGCCAGCCGAGGCGAATCAGCACCAGCAGGAACAGGCTGACCCCGGCCCACTTGTGCCACGCATACAGCTTGAGTTTGGTCGGCGACAGGGCCAGGTCCGGCATGTAGAGACCCAGGGCAAAGGTGCCGACCAGTCCCAGCGCGACCAGCCAGTGCAGGTACACCGCCGTGCGGGTGTAGCTATCGTTCATGAGTGCTCCGTGCCGATCACTACAGTGTTGATCCACCCTGGCGCTTGCGCAAATGCGCGCACGACCCTTGGTCCTTTAGTGCTGGCATTCCTGGCGCTGGCGACCATAGTTAGACGTCCCGGGCTTGCTGGCCTGGGGCTTATCCACGTCAATCAGAGGTCACGATGAACATCCTGATGGTACTGACTTCCCACGACCGGCTCGGCAACACCGGCGAGAAGACCGGGTTCTGGCTGGAAGAATTCGCCGCACCCTACTACGTGTTCAAGGATGCCGGGGTCAACGTGACCCTGGCTTCGCCCAAGGGTGGGCAACCGCCGCTCGACCCGAAGAGCGACGCCCCCGACGCACAGACCGAGGCCACCCAGCGCTTTCGTGAGGACCCGGTGGCCTACCAGGCGCTGGCCCACACCGAGCCGCTGGCCCAGATCAAGGCGAGTGACTTTGACGCAGTGTTCTACCCAGGCGGTCATGGCCCGCTGTGGGACCTGGCCGAAGACCGCGACTCCATCGCCCTGATCGAAGCCCTGTATGGCGCCGGCAAACCGGTGGCCGCGGTGTGCCATGCCCCAGGGGTGTTGCGCCACACCCAGGCTCAGGGACAGCCGCTGGTCAAAGGCAAGTCGGTGACCGGCTTCACCAATTCCGAGGAAGCGGCGGTCGGCCTGACCGAGGTGGTGCCGTTCCTGGTCGAGGACATGCTCAAGGCCCACGGCGCTCACTACTCCAAGGGCGAGGACTGGCAGTCCTATGTGGTGGCCGACGGCAACCTGATCACCGGGCAGAACCCCGCGTCATCGGCAGCGACGGCCGAGGCGACCTTGCAGCACCTGGGACTCTGAGCCCGATGGCTGGCGGGATTTGTGGCCAATGCTGCGAGTCCCGGCGGCGCATTTAGGTATAAAATGCCGCCCCTTTTGACTTGCCGGCCCCTGCTCGATGACCCCTGACGCCCTCGCCACCCTGCACGCCCATCTGTTGACGGCCCTGGCAACCCCGCCCGAAGAAACCCGCCGCCTGTTTCACGGGCGCGGGCGTTGCTGGCCGGGCCTGGAGCAACTGACCGTGGACTGGCTGCAGGGCATCGTGCTGGTCGCGCTGTTCAAGGAACCCGAGCCGCAGCAGTTGCAGGCCTTGCAGCAGATGCTGCTGCAGATCACCCAGGCGCCCCAGTGGCAGGCGAGCACCGCCCACACGTTGCTGCTGCAACACCGCTACCTGCCACAAAGCACCACCGAATGGTTGCTGGGGCCGGAAATCGACGAGTGGACGCTGACCGAAGGCGGCCTGCGCTATCGCATCGACCTGGGCAAAAAGCAGAACGCCGGCCTGTTCCTCGACATGCGCTACGGACGCAACTGGGTCAAGGCTCATGCCCAAGGCAAACGGGTGTTGAACCTGTTCGCCTACACCTGCGGCTTCTCGGTGGCGGCCATCGAGGGCGGCGCCGAGCACGTGGTCAACCTCGACATGTCCCGCGCCGCCCTGAGTCGCGGGCGCGACAACCACCGTCTGAACGGCCACGACCTGAGCCAGGTAAGTTTCCTCGGCCACGACCTGTTCAAGTCCTGGGGCAAGGTGATCAATAACGGGCCCTACGACCTGGTGATCATCGACCCGCCGTCGTTCCAGAAAGGCAGCTTTCTGCTGACCAAGGACTATCAACGGGTGCTGCGCCGCCTGCCGGAACTGCTCGCGCCGCAGGGCACGGTGCTGGCCTGCATGAACGACCCGGCCTTCGGTGCGGACTTCCTGATTGACGGCGTCACCCGCGAAGCCCCGAGCCTGCATTTCGTCGAACGCCTGGACAACCCGCCGGAGTTTCCGGATATCGATCTGCAGAGCGGCTTGAAGGCGTTGGTCTTCACCCTTGCGGACGGCACAGCGTAGCCCTGGGCACTAATCCAGCGCCGCCAACGGGCTTTCGTGGCTCACGGGAGGAACCATGCCCTGGCACGCCAGCAACCATTGCCTGAACGCCTCCGAGGGTAGCGGCACCGAGAAGAAAAAGCCCTGCCCGACTTCGTAGCCTTGCGCCTTGAGGATATCGCGCTGGGCCGCGTGCTCGATGCCTTCGGCCACCACCAGCAAGGACAGGCCCCTGCCGATGCCAATCACTGACTCGCTGAGGGCACGGCAGGAGGCATCGCGCTCCAGGTCATCGACAAAACTCTTGTCCAGCTTCAACTCACTGATCGGCAAGTGGCGCAAGTAACCCAGGCTGGAGTACCCGGTGCCAAAGTCATCGATGGCCAGGCGCACCCCCAGGGCATGCAGCTCTTTCAAGGTCTGCTCGGTACCGGGGCTGTTGGACAGCAGCACCCCCTCCGTGACCTCCACGCACAAATCCGCCGCCTGCAATTCGTAGCGTTGCAACTGCTGGGTAATCTGCGCCGCCAGATTGAGATTGTGAAAGTTGATCGGCGACAGGTTGATCGACAGCGACGGCACCGTCAGGCCCTGCTCGCGCCACTGCGCCAGTTGACCGCAGGCGGCTTGCAGCACCCACTGGCTCAGCTCATTGATCAGCCCGCACTCCTCGGCCAGGGGGATGAAACGCTCCGGCGAGACAATGCCCAGGGTTGGGTGGACCCAACGCGCCAACGCCTCAACGCCCACCAAGGTCCCGCTGTGCAGATTGATCTGCGGCTGATACTCCAGCTCCAGGCCTTCGCCAGCCAGGGCCAAGCGCAGCGCCGTCTCCAGAATCAGGCGACTCTGGGCGATCCGGTTCATCTCTTCGAGGAAAAAACTGAAGCTGCCGCGTTCAGCGCGCTTGGCCTGGTACATCGCGATGTCGGCGCACTGCAGCAGGCTTTCCATGTCCTGGCCGTCACCGGGAAAGAGGCTGATGCCGATGCTGGCCGACAACACCACCGAGGTCCCGGCAATGCTCGCCGGAAAACTCAGCACGCGCTTGAGCCGTTCCAGAAACCGCGTGACCTGGGTTGCGCTGCGTCGCGGCAGGACCAGCACGAACTCATCCCCGGACAAGCGCCCGACGATGTCCGGCTCACGCAGCACACTGCTCAGGCGCTGGGCCATGACTTGCAGCAGTTCGTCGCCGGCGGCATGGCCCAAGGCATCATTGACCTGCTTGAAACGATCCAGGTCGACAAACAGCACTGCCAGTTCGGCCTGCTCACTGGCCACTTCGGCAATGGTCCTTTGCGCCCTGGCCAGGAGCAAGTTGCGGTTGGGCAAGCCGGTCAAGCCATCGTAATAGGCCATCCGGCGAATGGCTTGGCGCGCTTCCTCGCGCTCCAGCGCCAGCATGCACAGGTGCGTACCGGCGGTCACCAGGTGCGCATGCAGGGTGTCGGGCCCGCGGCATTCGCGAAAGTACAGGGCGAAGGTCGCCGCCACCCGGCCGCAGCTGTTGCGCACCGGAATCGACCAGCACGCGCGCAAACCCGCGTTCCCGGCCAGCTCCTTGTAGTCCGCCCACAGCGGGTCGTGATTGATGTCCGTGACCAGCACCGGTTTGCCCCGGTAGGCCGCCGTGCCGCAGGAGCCGGCAATCGGCCCGATCGACAGGCCTTCGATCGCCCGCGAGTACTCCACTGGCAAGCCAGGGCTGGCCAGCGGGTGCAGGATCCCGTCGGCGTCGACGCCGAGGATCGAGACGATGACTTCCGGGGCGATGCGTTCGATTTCCTGGCACATCAGGGTCAGCACGTTTTCCAGCGACTCCTCCTTGAGCAGCGCGCCGACCACCTTGTCCTGCAGCACCTCATGCAATTTGAAGCGGGTGATGTCGGTGAGCACGATCACCGTGTTGTCGACCTGCCCCCAGGCATCGAACACCGGGGTCGAGGACACATGCACCCACAGCCGTTGGCCGTTGCGCTTGCTGATCAGGGCGCTGACTTCATGGGGCTCGCCACCGAACGTCCGCTCCAGTTCAGGCAACACCGGCTGCTCGACCTCGGTGTCGAGCACAAAAAACCTCAGCGGCGACAGCCCAAGGACTTCTTCGCGGCTGTAGCCCAGCAGTTGCAGCAGCCCATCGTTGACGTAGACCAGGCGCGCAGCCGCGTCGACGATGCAGGTGGCCGAGCGGGTGGCATTGACCGAGAGCGACAGCAGGCGGTGTTCGATGTCTTGGAGGCGCGTCTGGGTGATGTCCTTGAGAAAGGCCACATGGAGGGGGCGGCCCTTCTGGGTGATCCGGGAAACGGACAGCGTCGCCCAGCGCATCTGCCCATCCTTGCCCAGGATACTCAGGTCGCGGCTGGAACCGGGATCATCGGCCGTGAGCAGGGTCTCGGGAAACAGGGTGTCGACGTGACTGCCCACTACGTCCTGTCGGGGACAACCCCAGAACCGTTCGGCCGCGGCATTGATAAACAGCACCCGGCTCTGGTCGTCGATGACCACTACTGCATCGGCCCATTGCTCCAGGGTCTGCACGAAGAGGTCTTGCGCATCAATGCGCCTGGCCCGCCTGACTCTCGTGTCCATTGCAGTCACTTGCCCACTGCCACCACCGCCCGGCATCCTGGCTGCGTGTGGGGCGCCAATAAGAACCCTCGTAACCGGAAGGAACCCATCTTCGAAAACGCTACATATTCTTGATTGATCGTGAATGACGGCAGTTATTCACTTTAGTGCTGCAAGGACTGCGCGACGCTCGCGGCTTGAAATCACAGGATAGCCGTGATGTGACGACCCGATGAAAAATACATCGGTTGCACACCCTCAGCGGTCAGCCACAGGCGACTAATGGTACTTGAGCGCACCCTGCCACCTTCCTAGGATGGAACCACGCCACTGCTTGTCTTGTGCGGCAGCGGCGTGAGTGGCGAGTGCTCTGAACCCCAATCAAGCTTGCCACTGGTTCCACGTGCGACTTGAGCCTCGGGGCTCTACTTTCTCCCCATCAAAGAGCTTTGAGGCTCTTTTTTGACCGAACGATACGGGCTCGGTGGTTCGCTACCCGATGTCGTTCGCCAACCGTTCCTGCACAAACACTCGCGCCTTGGCCGTCATTTGATCCAGATGACGGTCGCGCTGTTTTTCCGCGTCGAGCATCGCCCGCTTGCCGTTCTTCTGCAGCAGGTAGGTGTGGATCTGCCGCACTTCGGTAGACCGGTAGATGGGGGCGATATCCAGTACCGCGATCAGGCCATCTGTCACTCGGTCGTGGGTGTTCATCAGCACCTGCGGTCCGCGCACGCCCAGCACCTGGAAGCCCATTGCCTCGAAGTACGGCACCTTGGCCACGGCACAGGTCAGTTCGGCATGGGGGTAGCGGCCGAGCATGTCCTGGACCATGGCGCGCGCAATGCCATGGCGACGGTGGCTGGCGTGCACGGCCATGAAGGCCACGCCGCAGGCATGGGGATCATCCTTGACCGGCAGGTACAGCAAAAAGCCGACAACCCTGGAGGGGTCCTCGGCGTCCAGCGCGACGATCAATTCGACGGTTATGCCCTGGGTACCACTCAGGGCCTGCAGGTAGAGGTGGACTTCGTAGCCCACGGCGTATTGATAGATGGCAAACAGCGGGTTGCTCGGCGGCAAGGCGATGCTGCTGATGTCGGTCAGGTTGTCGACCACCAGTTGCAGGATCTGGTCGGTCACGTGCTCGGAGCACGGGGTAGCGAAATGACTAAGGGTAAACATCAAACTGTGGCCCCGAGGGAAATTCCTGGAAAAAGGCAAACAATGATCAGGCCTGGGTTTTCAGTGCCGCCAGCCACTCGGGGTGCAGGCGGGTCTGTTCGGTCTCAAGCCCCAGCGCTTGCATGGCTGCCTTGTGCTGGTCCATTTCACGTACCAGTTGCGCGTGGCTGCTGGAGTTGGCGTCCAGCTCGTGCATCTGCGACAGCCCCAGGTGGTAAAAGCGCAGCAGCTTCATCGCGCTCGGGTTGCCGGCTGCGACCGCATCGGTGACCTGGTGCATGACGTTGGTGACGCGCATCAGGCTGCGCTTGAGCTGCCAGCCGTAGACGGCAGCGGCCATCCAGGGTTGCGACCAGAACTTGAGTTTCATCAGTGCCGCGCTGAGCACCACCGCCGCGATCACCCCGCCGAGGTTGTAGCGAAAGTTATCGCCACCCGGCTCGCCCAGCACCATCACCGCCAGCGTCGACAGGGCCATCGCCAGCACAATGAACAGTACGGCAATGATCAGGGTGCTGCGGCGCGTCTGCTGGCGAAAGGTTTCGGGGTTCCACGGCTTGATCTCAAACATCAGGGGGCTGCGCTCTTTGGCAAGGTGAAGGGAGAATTGCCCGGCATTATCGCCCGTAGCGCCGGCAACAGACACGTTTAATCCACATTGCGTCCGGCCCTTGCTGGATCTGCGGAACTCCTGAGCCGTACCGCGCATCCTATGGGTATGTGACACACCCGTTGGCTTCACGCTTTTGGAGGACTCACCATGCGCCGTTTACTGCTCGTTCCAACGCTTGCGCTCTGCCTGCCCTTCGGATCGGCCCTGGCCGGTGTGGACGCCAAGGATGTCGCCACCTCGGCCGGGGTCTCCGCGTCGCTGTACTCGACCTTCAAGGACGACAAGATCGTCGTTCCCGCCCGCGATGACCTCTCCAGCTTCGTCGCCAGCGGCGGCACCATCCGCGGGGCCTACCTGGAATCGGTGCTCAAGCAGATGCGCCAGGACCATCCCGGCCTCAATGCCACGGACGAAGAACTGGCCCAGGCGCTGCTGACGCAGACCCCGCCCTCTCCCGGTCAGTAACCCACTGAGGTGGGAGCGAGTTCGCGATCAGCGCGCGTTACCCAAGCGGGCGCGCGCTGATTACGATTTCCAAGCAAACATTTAATCAACCTCCGGCCTCCCCCCGCACCCGTAACCCGTAACCCGTAACCCGTAACCCGTAACACCCGTAGCAGCTACGGGGAATAGTTCAGGCCAGCAGTTGGTTGATCCAGCGTACCTGGCGGGTGATGTCCTGCACTTTTTCCGCGGGCACCGCGGCGCCGGCCTGGGTGAAGTGGGCCAGGGTCTGCTGTTTGTGACGCAACAGGCGCTGCCACTTGAGCAGGAAGGCCGGGGTACGCGCCTGCATCTGCAGGGGGCCGAAGTACAGTTGCTCGGGGCTGTAGCTCACCGGACCGGCGCGCTCGGCGACGAGGATTTCGTAATCGAAGCGGTTCTCGCGCAGCACTTCCTCACTGAGGATGGAATAACCATTGTCCATCAGCCATTGCCGCAGGGGCTGCTCGCCGCCGTTGGGTTGCAGGATCAGCCGTTCCTGGCCACTGAGGCGAGCCTTGCCACTGTCGAGAATGTCGCGGATGGTTTCGCCGCCCATGCCGCAGATTGTCAGCGCGCTGATCTCGTCAGCCGCCTCGATCGCCGCCAGGCCATTGGCCAGGCGCACGCTGATGCGTGTCTCCAGGCCGTTGTCGCGCACCGTCCGCTGGGCCGAGTGAAACGGCGTCGCGGCCAGCTCGCCGGCCACCGCCGCCGTGATGGCGCCACGGCGCATCAACGCCACCGGCAGGTAGCCGTGGTCCGAGCCGATGTCGGCCAGGCGCGCACCGGCTGGCACATGGGCCGCCACGCGCTCCAGGCGCAGGGACAAGGTGTGTTCGTTCAATGTTCGGCGCCTTGCGATCAGAAGTTGGCGGGCGTGTTCGCACTGATGATTTCCGCCTCGTCCGCGCCGATGTTGCGAAACCGGTGCGGCAGTGTGGTCGGAAAGTAATAACCATCCCCGGCGTTCAAGACGCTGACCTGGCCGTCCACGGTGAGCTCCACGGTACCCCGCGTCACCAGCCCGCACTCCTCGCCTTCGGCGTGCACGATCGGCTCTTCGCCCGAGCTGGCGCCCGGTGCGTATTGCTCGCGCAGCAGGCGCATCTGGCGGCTGGGCACGGAGGCACCGATCAGCAGCAGGCGCAGGCCGTGGCGGCCGAGGTCGGGCTGTTCGTTGGCGCGGAAGATGTATTGGTGTTCGCGGGGTGGCTGGTCGAAGGTGAAAAAGTCCGCCAGGGACATGGGGATGCCCTCCAGCAGTTTTTTCAGTGAGCTGACGGAAGGACTGACCCGATTCTGTTCGATCAGGGAGATGGTGGCATTGGTGACGCCGCTACGCCGGGCCAGCTCGCGCTGGGACAGCTTGTAGCTTTCGCGTACTAATTTGAGTCGAGAGCCCGTGTCCATGACAGCCTTATGTGAGAAAAACTTAAGGGTAGTGTGGGGGGATGGCGGGCGACTTGTGTCGCGAAAATCGCCGTTCCTCTGTCCCGAAGACGTGAAAGGCGGCTATTAAATCACGTTTTCCGCCCACCGCTCAGCAGCTTGGATAAAGGCCGGATAAAAAACCGACGACCTTCCTCAAGACGGCCGTCGGCGAGCGTCAGACTAGATGCCGAAACGGTCCCGCATCGCGTAGTACACCGCGCCCATGGCGGTCAGTGGGGCCTGGAAGGTGCGGCCGCCGAACATCGGCATGTGAGGCAGAGAGGCGAAGGCGTCGAAGCGTTCGGCGTCGCCGCGGATCATTTCCGCGATCAGCTTGCCGGCCAGGTGCGAACAGGTCACCCCGTGGCCGCTGTAGCCCTGCATGTAATAGGCGTTCTTCTCGATGCGGCCGAATTGCGGCATGCGGGACATGGTCAGCAGGAAGTTGCCGGTCCAGCGGTAGTCGATCTTCACGTCCTTGAGCTGGGGGAAGGTCTTGAGGATTTTCGGCCGGATCAGTTGCTCGATGTCATCCGGCTCGCGCGCACCGTAAACCACACCGCCACCATAGAGCAGACGGTTGTCGGCGGTGAGGCGGTAGTAGTCGAGCAGGTAGTTGCAGTCTTCGACGCAGTAGTCGTTGCTGATCAGGCTCCTGGCGACTTTTTCCGACAGCGGCTCGGTGACCACGATCTGCGAACCGCAGGGCATGCTCTTGCGGGTGACACGGGCGTCGAGGTCTTGCGGCAGGTAGGCGTTGCCGGCGATCAGCAGGTACTTGGCGCGCACCACGCCCTTGGCCGTGCGTACGACTATGGGTTCGCCGTAGGTGATTTCCACCGCGGCCGACTGCTCGAAGATTTTTCCGCCAAGGCTGAGGATGGCAGCCGCTTCGCCCAGGGCCAGGTTCAGCGGATGAACGTGGCCACCCTGCATGTCCAGCAGGCCACCGACGTAGTTACGGGACCCGACTTCCTTGGCGATCTCTTGCGCGTCGAGCATGCGCAGGTTGTGGTTGCCGTAACGTTCCCAACCGCTCTTCTGCTCGGCCAGGCCCTTGAGTTGTTTCTTGTTCAGCGCTGCGAAAATGCCACCGGGCTTGTAGTCGCACTGGATGTCGTACTGCTTGATGCGCGAGCGGATGATGTCCGCGCCTTCGAAGATCATGCTGCCCAGCACCTGGGCCGTCTTTTCGCCGTAGCGCTGCTCGATCACATCGACGTCGCGGCTGTAGGAATTGACCAGTTGCCCGCCGTTGCGCCCGCTGGCGCCGTAGCCGACTTTGGCGGCTTCAAGCACGGTGACGCTGTAGCCCGCTTCGCTGAGGAACAGCGCCGAGGACAGGCCGGTGTAGCCGGCACCGATGACACAGACGTCGCACTCCACCAACTCTTCGAGTACCGGGAAGTCGATGATCTCGTTGCGGGTGGCGGCGTAGTAGCTGTTTACATGTTTTTGCATGATTGAGTTCCCGCGCGGTGACACGCCAAAGGCCCATCACCGCGACTGTCTGATAGGTCAGAGCTTGATCCAGGTGGCTTTGAGCTCGGTGTACTTGTCGAAGGCGTGCAGGGATTTGTCGCGACCGTTGCCCGATTGCTTGAACCCACCGAACGGCGCGGTCATGTCACCGCCGTCGTACTGGTTGACCCACACGCTGCCGGCGCGCAGGCCCCGGGCGAAGGTGTGGGCCTTGCTCAGGTCGCGGGTCCAGACCCCGGCGGCCAGGCCGAAGATGCTGTCGTTGGCGATCTGCAATGCTTCCTCTGCGGTGTCGAAGGTGATCAGCGACAGCACCGGGCCGAAGATTTCTTCCCGGGCGATGGTCATGGCGTTGCTCACGCCGTCGAAAATCGTCGGCTCCACGTACTGGCCACCGCTGCCCTCCAGGGTGCGGTTGCCACCGGCGATCAGCTCGGCACCTTGCTCGCGGCCAATGGCGATGTAGCGCAGGATGTTATCCAACTGACGTTGATCGACCACCGCGCCGACCCGGGTTGCCGGGTCCAGCGCGTGCCCGGGTTGCCAGGCTTGCAGCGCTTCCAGCAGCAGCGGGATGAACTGCTCGCGGATCGAGCGCTCCACCAGCAGGCGCGAGCCGGCGGTGCAGACTTCGCCCTGATTGAAGGCTATAGCGCTGGCCGCCGCCTGGGCCGCTGCGCGCAGATCCGGGGCATCGGCAAACACCACGTTCGGGCTCTTGCCGCCGGCTTCGAGCCAGACGCGCTTGAGGTTGCTTTGCCCGGCGTAGATCAGCAACTGTTTGGCAACTGCGGTCGAGCCGGTGAAGGCCAGGACGTCGACGTCCATGTGCAGCGCCAGCGCCTTGCCGACGGTGTGGCCGTAGCCCGGCAGGACGTTGAACACGCCCTTGGGGATGCCAGCCTCCAGCGCCAATTGGGCGATGCGGATGGCCGTCAGCGGGGACTTTTCCGAAGGCTTGAGGATGAACGAGTTGCCCGCCGCCAGGGCCGGGGCGAACTTCCAGCTGGCCATGATCAACGGGAAGTTCCACGGCACGATGGCCGCCACCACGCCGGACGCTTCGCGGGTCACCAGGCCTAGCTGATCGTGAGGCGTGGCGGCGACTTCGTCGTAGAGTTTGTCGATGGCTTCGGCGCTCCAGCGGATCGCGTTGGCGGTCGCTGGAATGTCGATGGCCATGGAATCGCTGATGGGTTTGCCCATGTCCAGGGTTTCCAGCAGCGCCAGTTCTTCCTGGTTCGCCAGGATCAGGTCGGCGAAGCGGATCAGGACGCGCTTGCGCTCGGTGGGGGCCCGTTTGCACCAGACCCCGGATTCGAACGCCTGGCGAGCGACGAGCACGGCGGCATTGGCGTCGGCTTCATCGGTGCTGGCGACGTTGGCCAGCAGGCGCCCGTCAACCGGGCTGATGCATTCGAAGGTGGCGCCGCTGAGTGCCGGACGGTATTGGCCATCGATGAAGGCGCGGCCTTCGATGCTTAAGGACTGGAAGCGTTGCTCCCAGTCGCTGCGAGTGTTTGTCATGGGTGTGACTCGACGCAGGGGAATAGGCTGTGATCGGACTGAATGCCAGTCTCTTGAGGATGTGCCATGCAATCCTTGTGGGAGCGGGCTCGCCCGCGATTGCGATATCGCGGGCAAGCCCGCTCCCACAGGCACACCAACCCTCAGACCGTATGCAGGTACCAGTTGTACTCAAGGTCGGAGATGGAGTTCTCGAACTCGGCCAGCTCGCTTTCCTTGCACGCCACGAACACGTCGATGTACAGCGGGTCGATGTACCTGGCCATGACTTCGCTGTCGTCCAGCTCACGCAGGGCATCGCGCAGGTTGTTCGGCAGGCTCTGCTCGTTCTGCTCGTAGCTGTTGCCTTCCACCGGCGCACCCGGCTCGATCTGGTTGGTCAGGCCGTGGTGAATACCGGCCAGCACCGAAGCCATCAGCAGGTACGGGTTGGCGTCGGCACCGGCCACCCGGTGTTCGATGCGCACGGCATCCGGCGAGCCGGTCGGCACGCGCACGGCCACGGTGCGGTTGTCGATGCCCCAGCTCGGCGAGTTCGGCACGTAGAACTGTGCGCCGAACCGGCGGTAGGAGTTGACGTTCGGGCAGAGGAAGGCCATCTGCGCGGGCAGGGTCTCCAGCACACCGCCGATGGCATGACGCAATGCGGCGTTCTGCTCGGGATCCTCGCTGGCGAAGATGTTGTTGCCGGCCTTGTCGAGGATCGAGATGTGCACGTGCAGACCGTTGCCGGCCTGGCCCGGATACGGCTTGGCCATGAAGGTGGTGTCCATCTCATGGTCGTAGGCGATGTTCTTCACCAGACGCTTGAGCAGGACGGCATAGTCGCAGGCCTTGATCGGGTCGGACACGTGATGCAGGTTGACTTCGAATTGCGCCGGGGCACTTTCCTTGACGATGGCATCAGCCGGGATGCCCTGCTCTTTCGCGCCTTCGAGGATGTCCTGCAGGCAGTCGACGTATTCGTCGAGGTCATCGATCAGGTAGACCTGGGTCGACACCGGGCGCTTGCCGGAAACCGGTGAACGTGGCGACTGCGGACGGCCGTTCACGTTGTCCTGGTCGATCAGGTAGAACTCCAGTTCAAACGCTGCGCAGATGGTCAGGCCGAGGTCGTCGAACTTGCGCACCACGTTGGCCAGCACTTCACGCGGGTCAGCGAAGAACGGCTGGCCTTCGATCTCGTGCATGGTCATTAACAGTTGCGCGGTTGGGCGCTTCTGCCATGGCTCGATGCTCAGGGTGCCGGGAATCGGGTAGCAGATGCGGTCGGCGTCGCCGATGTCCAGACCCAGGCCGGTGCTTTCCACCGTGGAACCATTGATGTCGAGGGCGAACAGCGAGGCCGGCAGGTTGATGCCTTTCTCGTAGACCTTATGAAGACTGGTGCGCTCGATGCGCTTGCCGCGCACCACACCGTTCATATCCGCAATCAGAAGGTCGACGTACAAAACCTCAGGATATTTCTTAAGGAATGCGTTTGCTTCGTTGAGTTGAACGGTACGCAGGGGGACCGACATGATGCACCTATTAGCTGTTAATTATTATGTTCACTGCACTTTCGCGACCTCAGTCAATCCGAAAGGCAAAGTGAAGTCAATAGCGGACAAATGGGCTTTTTTGTTGATTTTATTGGTCACCCGCGTTGGGCGAGACCGAACAAACACCCGCAAACCCACAGCCAATCTGAGTTCCAGCGACCTAGCCGTTTAGAATTATTTACATGAGAGTTGTTAAAAAAAATCAACGAGGCTAAGCTCTGGAAAAGCTCGTTCAAGTGTGAAACTTCGAGGTGATAAAAATGGCATTCAAGCCATTGATCGGCGTTACTGCGTGCGTCAAACAGATTGGCCCGCACCCCTACCACGTCAGCGGTGACAAGTACTTGCGTGCTGTCAGCGTCGCGGCACTGGGGCTGCCCGTGGTCATTCCTTCCCTGGGCAACCTGACTGAAATCGACGACCTGCTCGGTCAACTCGACGGTCTGTTGCTGACCGGCTCGCCGTCGAACGTGGAGCCTTTCCACTATCAGGGCCCGGCCAGCGCTCCCGGCACGGATCACGATCCGGCGCGGGACGCCACTACCCTTCCTCTATTGCGTGCAGCCATCGCGGCAGGCGTTCCGGTGCTCGGTATCTGCCGCGGCTTCCAGGAAATGAACGTCGCGTTTGGCGGCAGCCTGCACCAGAAGGTGCATGAGTTGCCGGGTATGCTCGATCACCGCGAAGCGGATCACCCGGACCTGGCGGTGCAGTACGCTCCGGCCCATGCGGTCAGCGTGCAGCCAGGCGGTGTATTCGCGGCGCTGGAGCTGCCCGGGACGTTCCAGGTCAACTCGATTCACAGCCAGGGCATCGACCGATTGGCGCCAGGCCTGCGTGCCGAGGCCATCGCGCCGGACGGTCTGATCGAGGCGGTCTCGGTGGAGCACAGCAAGGCTTTCGCCCTCGGCGTGCAATGGCACCCGGAATGGCAAGTGCTGGACAACCCTGCGTACCTGACGATTTTCCAGGCGTTCGGTGCCGCTTGCCGGCAACGGGCGGCGTTGCGTCACGCACGCTGAGCTGAACCACACCCCTTTATTTCTACCCCCGCGAGTCTGGCGGGCGTGCCTTCGCGCGCCCGTTTCTCGCGATAGCCACACACCGCAATAACAACAAGCACGACCAGGCAGCCAGGACGGCGGTGCCGAACAAGCCGAAGCGCCATGAGCACCTCCAGGTGGGACCTGGCGCTTGGCAATCAACTATTAAGTCAGGCCGTATTGGCCCGGCGACTGAAACCTGTTGGGAGTTTCACATGGCAAACGCCTCCAGCATTTACAGGAAGGCTCTTGAGGGTCATCAGCAACCGAAAAAGGTGCTGGTACGAGTCGATCGCGTCACCAAGAAGTTCGACGAAACCACGGCGGTGGACGATGTGTCCCTGGACATCCATCAAGGCGAAATCTTCGCCCTGCTCGGTGGCTCCGGGTCCGGCAAGTCGACCCTGCTGCGCATGCTCGCCGGATTCGAGCGCCCCACGGAAGGACGGATCCTGCTCGATGGCGTCGACATCACTGACATGCCGCCCTACGAGCGGCCGATCAACATGATGTTCCAGTCCTATGCCCTGTTCCCGCACATGACGGTGGCGCAGAACATCGCCTTTGGCCTCAAGCAGGACCGTTTGCCCACCAGCGAGATCGACGCCCGTGTCGCGGAGATGCTGCGCCTGGTGCACATGACTCAATACGCCAAGCGCAAGCCGCACCAACTGTCCGGTGGCCAGCGCCAGCGAGTCGCCCTGGCCCGCTCCCTGGCCAAGCGGCCCAAGCTGTTGCTGCTCGATGAGCCGATGGGCGCGCTGGATAAGAAACTGCGCTCGCAGATGCAGCTGGAACTGGTGGAAATCATCGAGCGCGTCGGCGTGACCTGCGTGATGGTGACGCACGATCAGGAAGAGGCCATGACCATGGCCGAACGCATCGCCATCATGCACCTGGGCTGGATCGCCCAGATCGGCAGCCCGGTGGACATCTACGAAGCCCCGGTGAGCCGCATGGTCTGCGAGTTCATCGGCAACGTGAACGCCTTCGACGGCACCGTGGTGGAAGACCTGGAAGGCCACGCGATCATTCACTGCCCGGACCTGGAGCAGCCGATCTACGTCGGCCATGGCGTCAGCACTTCGGTGCAGGACAAGTCGATCACCTACGCCATTCGCCCGGAAAAAATGCTGGTCAGCACCGATAAGCCCGAGGGCCGCTACAACTGGTCCCGGGGCAAGGTGCAGGACATTGCCTACCTCGGCGGGCACTCGGTGTTCTATGTCGAGCTGCCGGGCGGCAAGGTCGTCCAGTCGTTCATGGCCAACGCCGAGCGCCGCGGCGCCCGACCGACCTGGGACGATCAGGTCTACGTCTGGTGGGAAGACGACAGCGGCGTGGTACTGCGCGCATGAACACACTCACTCAGCAGTTCCAGCGGTTTCTGCCCAGTGGGCGCAAAGTAGTGATCGGCCTGCCGTTCCTGTGGCTGTTCCTGTTCTTCATGCTGCCGTTCTTCCTGGTAATGAAGATCAGTTTTTCCGAAGCCGCACTGGCCATTCCGCCGTACTCGGAGATCTACAGCTTCGCCGAGCAGAAGTTCGAACTGATGCTCAACCTGGGCAACTACACGATGCTCGCCGCCGATGAGCTGTATCTCTCGGCGTACCTGGGCTCGTTGAAAGTCGCCTTGCTCAGCACCCTGATGTGCCTGGTGCTGGGCTTCCCGATGGCCTACGCGATTTCCAAGGCCAACAAGGAAGCGCAGAACGTCCTGTTGTTGCTGATCATGATGCCGACCTGGACGGCAATCCTGATTCGCGTCTATGCGTGGATGGGCATTCTCAGCAACAACGGCCTGCTCAATGGCTTCCTGATGTGGACCGGCCTGACCTCGCACCCGATCGAGATCCTCAACACCAACACCGCGGTGTACATCGGCGTGGTCTACGCCTACCTGCCGTTCATGGTGCTGCCGCTGTACGCCAACCTGGTCAAGCATGACCAGAGCCTGCTGGAAGCGGCGTCCGACCTGGGTTCGAGCACCTTCAACAGTTTCTGGAAAATCACCGTACCGCTGGCCAAAAACGGCATCATCGCAGGCTGCATGCTGGTGTTCATTCCGGTGGTGGGCGAGTTCGTGATTCCGGAACTGCTCGGCGGCCCGGAAACCCTGATGATCGGTCGCGTGCTGTGGCAAGAGTTCTTCAACAACCGTGACTGGCCGGTGGCATCCGCCCTGGCGGTGGTGATGCTGGCGATCCTGATCGTGCCGATCATTCTGTTCAACCGCAGCCAGGCCAAAGAGATGGAGGGACGGGCATGAAGCGTTTCGGATTTTCCCGATTGATGCTGGTACTGGGCCTGTTGTTCATCTACCTGCCCATGCTGATTCTGGTGATTTACTCGTTCAACGCCTCCAAGCTGGTGACGGTCTGGGGCGGCTGGTCCGTGAAGTGGTACGTCGGCCTGCTGGACAACAGCCAACTGATGGGCTCGGTGCTGCGCTCCCTGGAAATCGCCTGCTACACCGCGATTGCCGCGGTAGCGCTGGGAACACTGGCGGCGTTCGTGCTGACCCGGGTCACCCGCTTCAAGGGTCGCACCCTGTTTGGCGGCCTGGTCACCGCGCCGCTGGTGATGCCGGAAGTGATCACCGGTCTGTCGTTGCTGCTGCTGTTCGTGGCCATGGCACAGATGATCGGCTGGCCGATGGAACGTGGCATCGTCACTATCTGGATCGCCCACACCACATTTTGTGCCGCTTATGTGGCAGTGGTAGTCTCCGCCCGCTTGCGCGAACTGGACCTGTCGATCGAAGAAGCGGCGATGGACCTGGGGGCGCGGCCGTTGAAGGTGTTCTTCCTGATCACCATCCCGATGATCGCGCCCTCGCTGGCGGCCGGCGGCATGATGTCGTTCGCCTTGTCGCTGGATGACCTGGTACTGGCCAGCTTCGTCTCGGGCCCGGGGTCGACGACCCTGCCGATGGAAGTGTTCTCGGCGGTGCGCCTGGGGGTCAAACCCGAGATCAATGCGGTGGCCAGCCTGATTCTGTTGGCGGTGTCGCTGGTGACCTTCCTGGTCTGGTACTTCAGCCGCAAGGCTGAAGCCAATCGCAAACGAGCGATCCAGGACGCCATGGACCAGACCGCCAGTGAATCCTGGCAGCCCGCCGCCAAGCCGATGGCCGGCGCTACGGCCTGATGCCCGCTGGCGAGTGAGCACGCTTGCTCGCCAGCGGTTTTACCCACGCTTTACGTCATTCGTATAAGAAGAAAATGGAGTTGTACCGATGAATATGTTTGGCAGGACTCTGCTGACACTGTCCTTATTGGGCGCGATCGCCACGGGCGCCCAGGCCAATGACAAGGTTCTGCGCGTCTACAACTGGTCCGACTATATCGCCCCGGACACCGTCAAGAAGTTCGAGGACGAGACGGGCATCCGCGTGACCTACGACGTCTTCGACAGCAACGAAACCCTTGAGGCACGCCTGCTGGCCGGTAAATCCGGGTACGACATCGTGGTGCCGTCCAACAGCTTCCTGGCCAAGCAGATCAAGGCCGGGGTGTACCAGGCGCTGGACAAGTCAAAACTGTCGAACTGGAAAAACCTCAACCCGGTGCTGCTCAAGAACGCCTCGGCCAGCGACCCGGACAATGGCCACGCCTTCCCCTACATGTGGGGATCGATCGGCATCGGCTTCAACCCGGACAAGGTGCGCGAAGTCCTCGGCGCCGACGCCCCGGTGAATTCCTGGGACCTGTTGTTCAAGCCCGAGAACGCGGCCAAGCTCAAGGCCTGCGGCATCAGCTTTCTCGATTCGCCCACGGAAATGCTCCCCGCCGCCCTGCACTACCTGGGCTACCCGGTGAACACCCAGGACAAGCAGCAGATCAGTGAGGCCGAAGCGCTGTTCATGAAGATTCGCCCGTCGGTGGCGTACTTCCATTCGTCCAAGTACATCTCTGACCTGGCCAACGGCAATATCTGCGTGGCGGTCGGTTACTCCGGCGACGTGCTGCAAGCCAAGGCTCGCGCCGAGGAAGCCGGGGGCAATGTCAAGGTCGACTACAGCATTCCCAAGGAAGGCGCCGGCAGTTTCTATGACATGGTCGCCATCCCCCGGGATGCGGCCAACGTCGACAATGCCTACCTGTTCATGAACTTCCTGATGCGCCCGGAGATCATGGCCGAGATCACCAACAGCGTCGGCTACAGCAACGCCAACGCGGCCGCGACTCCACTGGTGGACGAGGCGATTCGCAACGACCCGGGTTCGTATCCCTCGCAAGCGGTGATGGCGACCCTGTATGCCGTGCCGGACATGCCCATCGCCACGCAACGGATCATGACCCGCGGCTGGACCCGGGTAAAACTCGGCAAGTAAGTTTGCCGCGCCCGTCGGGGGCGCGGCGTGCAACACCGTTCAGGGAGCGGCGTACCAGCGCTGTTGCCACATGAACGGACTCACCGGGCTCCCTCGGTCACGGTGATTCAGGCGCCCCTAGGGGCGCTTTTTTACGCCCGCAGATTTGCCTAGAACAAGCCCAACTGTCCGCCAATCAGGGTGCTGAAGTCGTCATCGACAAACGGCAGGATCGCATCCGCCACCGGCTGCAGTTGGCGGCTGACGTAATGCTCGTAGTCGATCGGCGCGCTGCGGGTTTCCAGGGGTTCGGGACCGGCGACGGTGATCAGGTAGCTGATCCAGCCACCGCGCTGGTACTGGCGTGGTCGACCTTGCTGAGCGTTGTACTCGTCGGCGATGCGCGCCGCCCGCACATGGGGCGGCACGTTGCGCTCGTAGTCGTCCAGGGGCCGACGCAGGCGCTTGCGGTAGATCAGCAATTGATCCTGCTCGCCAGCGACGGTGGCGCGGACGAACTCGCGCACGTAGTCCTGATAGGGCCGGCGGTGGAAAATGCGTGAGTAGAGTTCCTGCTGGAACTGTCGGGCCAGCGGCGACCAGTCGGTGCGCACCGTCTCCAGGCCTTTGTAGACCATTTGCTCGCTGCCGTCGGCATGCATCACCAACCCGGCGTAGCGCTTCTTGCTGCCCTCCTCGGCCCCTCGGATGGTCGGCATCAGGAAGCGTCGGAAATGGGTTTCGTATTGCAACTCCAGCACACTGTGCAAGCCGAACTCAGTCAGCAGGTGTTCGCGCCACCACTGGTTGACGTGGGCCACCAGGGCATGACCGATCTGCGCCGCTTCTTCCTGGCCGTGGGCCCGGCGCAACCAGACGAATGTGGAGTCGGTGTCGCCATAGATCACCGTATGGCCCTGGGCTTCGATCAGTTGCCGGGTGCGCTGCATGATCTCGTGCCCACGCAGGGTGATCGAGGAGGCCAGGCGGGTGTCGAAGAAACGGCAGCCGCTGGAGCCCAGCACGCCGTAGAAGGCGTTCATGATGATCTTCAGCGCCTGGGACAGCGGCGCGTTGTGTTCGCGCTTGGCCACTTCCCGGCCTTCGGAAACGCGAGCGACGATGGCCGGCAGGCAATGCCGGGTCCGCGAGAAACGCGTCCCCCGAAAGCCCGGCACCGACTCACTGTCGTCGGGATGGCGCAGGCCCTCGATCAGGCCCACGGGGTCGATCAGGAAGGTGCGGATGATCGAGGGGTACAGG
This sequence comes from Pseudomonas kielensis, assembly GCF_014236655.1. Taxonomy (GTDB): domain Bacteria; phylum Pseudomonadota; class Gammaproteobacteria; order Pseudomonadales; family Pseudomonadaceae; genus Aquipseudomonas; species Aquipseudomonas kielensis. The sequence goes on along the minus strand of NZ_JACMYG010000008.1, from coordinate 8,029 downwards.
CTCTTGTAGTCAAGCACCAGCACCGACTCGTACAGGCCCGGCTGCGAATCCATGACAAATCCGCCGGGGCTGGCCTGGGGTGGGCGCTCGCCCTGGTTCGGCGCCACAAAGCCCTGGCGATGCATCAGTGGCATGTACAGGTGGGTGAAGGCCGCCACCGAGCCGCCACTGCGGTCGGCGGGGAGCCCGGTGACACTGGCGCGCTCCAGCAGGAAGGTCAGCAGTTCGGTCTTGTCGAAGATGCGCGTCACCAGCTCGCAGTCCTTGAGGTTGTAGCGTGCCAAGGCCGGCTTGTCCTCGGCGAACATGCGGTTGATTTCGTCCATGCGCTGGTAGGGGTTGTCGATGGACTTGCCTTCACCGAGCAGGGTCTGCGCGACGTTCTCCAGGCTGAACGAGGGGAAACTCCAGGTCGCCGAACGCAGCGACTCGATGCCGTCGATGATCAACCGACCCGCCGCCGCGGCAAAATAGTGATTGTTGCCCGAGCCGTGTTCACGCCACTGCATCTCCTCGCCGCCACGCCCCAGGCGCAAGGGCACCGCCAGGCGCCGGGCATGCTCGTGCAGCACCCGCAGGTCGAACTGCACCAGGTTCCAGCCGATGATCGCGTCAGGGTCGTGCTGGGCGAACCACTGGTTGAGTTTCTTCAACAGCGTGGCCCGCGAGTCGCAGTACTCCAGGTCGAAGTCGAGGGTGCCAGGATCGCCGTTGGGGGCGCCGAGCATGTAGACCTGGCGCTGCCCGCAACCTTCAAGGGCAATCGAGTACAACTCGGCTTGCTCGGTGGTCTCGATGTCCAGTGACACCAACTTCAGTCGCGGACGGTAATCCGGCGCCGGTTTGAGGTGGGTTTCGAGCAACAGGTCGCCCTCGCCGGCCGCGCCGCTGAACGACACGGGGGCGGTGATGAAACGCTCCATCAGGTAACGCTCCGGCGGCCGGATATCCGCTTCGAAGACTTCGACCCCGGCCCGGCGCAGCACCGACTCCAGGTGCATCAACTGGCGATGTTGCGGGCAGTACAGGCCGAACACCGGGCGGTGCTGGAAGTCCTGCAACCCCAGAGGCCGCAGTTCCACACCCGGTTCGCCGCGCACCAGTTGCTGGGTGCGTTCACGGTACAGCTCGGGGATAAACGCCACTGAGGTCTGCACGGGCAGGCGCACCTGGCGCGGCCCGGCATCGGTCGCCAGCCAGAACTCCACGTGGGTGCCGGTCGGGGTGTCGCGCCAATGCCGGGTCAGGACAAAGCCCTGCTGTAAATCCACCGCAACAACCTCGAAGATGATTGGTCCTCGATTCTACGCGTCATTGCGGCTTCACGTGATCTTTGCATGAGTGACGCAAGGGATTGTAGGACAAGGTTAAATCCCTCCTCGCAGGCCTCGAAATTATTTTTGTAGTGAATGAAATATTTCACTACAAAACCGTTGACGAGGCGTTTTTCCCCTTGCATGATGCAGACACCTCCCCGATCGGGAGTACAGGCAAAAGTGTTGTGAAAAGGCTCGACTGACCGCCGAGCTGTTCCCGGATGTGTACTGCCCACAAGGCAGATTGATGAAGCTGACCTGGCATGTGCGTCCACTACACGGACGAGAAACGCCGGCGATCAATCCTCAAGATGCTTGTGGCCGAGTGAGTGGTATCGGTAGCAACTTCCAGGCAATCGTCGTTTCTCCCCCGCTGTGCCGCAAGTGCGTAGCAGTTTCTCGGCAAGACTACATGCATCCTGCTCAAGGCCCTGCCGATATTCGGCAGACAACCACTGTCGCCCTGGTTTCGGTACCAGATATCCACTTACCGAAGTAGAGAAGTGCATTAGCGAATCAACTAGACAGATCAAACATTGGTCAAGGGGCTTTAACATGAATCTGAACAATCAACCGACTATTGATGAACTGGCTCGTATGTTCGCAGCGCATAAAGACAGCCACGACAGCCATATCCTGTGGATTGCCAAATCTGGCCAGGTGCATATTGATTGCCTGTCGCCCCACGCCCATGAAGACGAGTTCGAGAAGAACAACCATGACTTGCGTGCCCGACTGAAGATGTACCGTCGCGGCCAGGGTTATGTCGGCAAGAAAGCCGCGGCCGACAAAGACTTTGTCGGTCGCGTTCTGGCCACACTGACCCAGGAGTGGCAGCAGCTGCAGGCCGAACCTGAAGTGTGTGTCATCGACCGCTACTGCTGAGTTGTTCTGCACAGCCGCTGATGACGTTGACACGTTGTCAGCGGCTTTTTTGTCGCTGCTTTTCACCAGCCAGGCCTGATGCCGCGCCTCGATGACGCAGACAGAGCAGGTAAATGCCGCTTTGCCTACTTGCTCCAGAGGCTGGCGTCTATGATTCTGTAAGGGTGTTCGGGCGCAAAGCGCCTGCCAACCATTTCCACCTCGCAGAGGCTCCCCCATGAAGACAGTCGCGCAACTGCTCAAGCTCAAGGCCCAGCAGAACCAGCAGGTCCATACCATCAATTCCCATCAGATGGTGCTGGAAGCGCTGATGGTGATGGCGGCGAAAAACGTCGGCGCCCTACCCGTGCTCCAGGACGGCAATATTGTCGGGGTAATCAGTGAGCGGGACTATGCGCGCAAGTTGGTGCTCAAGGGACGATCCTCGGTCGGCACTCCGGTCAGTGAGATCATGAACTCGCCGGTGATCACCGTGGACTCCCACCAAAGCGTGCAGACCTGCATGAACATCATGACCGACAAGCACCTGCGCCACTTGCCGGTGGTCGAAGGTGGCCAGTTGCTGGGGTTGCTGTCCATCGGCGACCTGGTCAAGGAAGCCATTGCCGAGCAGGCCGAGCTGATCCAGCAGTTGGAACAGTACATTCGCGGCGAATAACTCCCCCCTTCTCTATTGACTGCACGCCCTCCTGGCGAGGGCGCGCAGTTTTTCGTTTCGGCCAGGTACCAGCCTCAGCAAACTTTATATTTGCTCTATGGCGAGGCACTTCTATATTCATTTAACGCCCCTGAAGCTTCTGCCTCCCCTTGAGTGCTAACCATGGCCAGGACTGACACACTGATCATCTGTGAGCACTGCGATGGCGTGTATGAAAAAGTCACGCTCGCCAAACACCAGACCGCCCTGTGCCAGCGCTGTGGCGGTGTGCTGCAGCGCTACAACGGCCTGTCGGTGCAACAGCGCCTGGCGCTGACCCTGACAGCCGCGGTGCTGTGGGTGTTCGCCAATTTCTATCCGGTGATGAGCATCAGCCTGCAGGGCCTGAAGAACAGCGCCACGCTCTGGGACTCGGTGGTGGCCCTGAGTGATGGCCCGATTACGTTCGTCGCCCTGGTGGCCGCCATCTCCATCATCATTGCTCCGGTGTTCCAGCTGTTGCTGTTGATTTGGGTCTTGAGTTTTGCCCTGGCGTCCCGGCGCTCGCCGGCCTTCAAGCTGTGCATGCGCTGGCTGGAAACCCTGCGCCCCTGGAGCATGCTCGAGGTCTGCCTGCTGGGAGCCATGGTGGCCGTGTTCAAACTCGCCGGCCTGCTGGATGTGGTGCCAGGCCTGGGCCTGTTTGCCCTGGCCCTGCTGAGCCTGCTGTTGATCCGCATCGCCGGGCGCGATGTGCGTGAGCTGTGGGACATCCTATGAACACTCTGCCCGAGGCACGCGACCTCAATCTGTGCCTGTGCCACAGCTGTGGCCTGGCTTGCGACATGAGCAACGAACCCCATACGTGTGAGCGCTGTGACGCACCGCTGCACCGACGCAAAACCAACTCCCTGACCCGCACGTGGGCCTATCTGCTGGCAGCCCTGGTGTTCTACATCCCGGCCAACCTGCTGCCAGTGATGAACACCAGCATGTTCGGCAGCGGTGCCGACAGCACCATCATCGGCGGGGTGCTGGAGTTCTGGGAACACGGGGCCTGGGACATCGCATTGATTATTTTCATCGCCAGTATCGCCGTCCCGGGGGTCAAGTTTGTTGCCCTCAGCCTGCTCCTGGTGACGGCACAGCGTGGCAGCCTCTGGGCGCGCAAAGAACGCTCGCAGCTGTACCGCTTCGTCGAGCTGATCGGTTACTGGTCCATGCTCGACGTGATCGTCGTGGCACTGGTGGCCGCACTGGTGAAATTCCAGGCGCTGGGGGATATCGAGCCACGGGCGGGCATTCTGTTCTTTGGCATGGTGGTGGTGCTCACCATGCTGTCAGCCATGAGCTTCGACCCGCGCCTGATCTGGGACAACCGACAAACCGAGGAGGTCATGGATGCAATCGCGAGCCACTGAGGGGCAACAAACGCCCGGCACAGCCAACATCAAGACCCGACGTTGGAGCGTTTCGCTGGTGTGGATCGTGCCGATCGTGGCCGTGCTGGTGGGGATTTCCCTGGTGATCCACAACGTGATGCAACAAGGGCCGGTGATCGTTCTCAACTTCAAGACCGGACAAGGACTGACCGCCAACAAGACCGAGGTCAAATACCGCAATGTGGTGATTGGCCATGTCTCTGAGGTCGAGCTCAGTGCCGACCAGAAGAGCGTCAATGCCACGGTGAAACTGGCCAAGCAGGCCGAGTCCTTCACCCGCAAGGACTCGAAGTTCTGGGTGGTGCGCCCGCGCATTGGCGCCGGCGGGGTATCGGGTATCGACACCCTGCTGTCCGGCGACTTTATCGGTGCCGACGCCGGCCAGTCGAATGATCGCGCCAAGACCTTTATCGGCCTCGAAGCACCGCCCCCCATCACCTATGGCGAGCCTGGCAAGCGCTTCATGCTGCGCACCCAGGACCTTGGCTCGCTGGATATTGGCTCGCCGGTCTACTACCGCAAGATTCCCGTGGGCCAGGTGGTGTCCTATGCCCTGGACGCCGATGGCAAAGGGGTGAACATCGAGGTGTTCGTCACCTCGCCGAACGATGTCTATGTCACCAATAACACCCGCTTCTGGAACGCCAGTGGCATCGATGTCGAAGTGGGCGCCAATGGTTTCGCGGTCAAGACTGAGTCGCTGTCCGCGCTGTTGTTGGGGGGTATTACCTTCCGCGCGCCCGACTACAGCCCCGACGACAAGCCGGCCGCCGAAGACACCCGCTACGAGCTGTTCGAAGACCAGAAAACCGCACTCGCTCCGCCCAACGGCAAGCCGCAATTCCTCGCCCTGCGCTTCGATCAGGCCTTGCGGGGGCTGAAGGTCGACGCGCCCGTTGAGTTCCAGGGTCTGGAAATTGGCAAGGTGGTGGCCGTCAACCTGGATTTCGATGAGAAGACCCGCAGCTTCCCGATCAATGTCGGCATCGTCATCTATCCGCAACGCCTGGGCCGTGCGCACCTGAAAATGCTCGCGGCACTCAAGCATGATCCCAATGACGAACAGGCCGGGATCCGGCTCATGGGCACCTTCGTCGAGAACGGCCTGCGCGCCCAGGCCCGTAGCGGCAACCTGCTGACCGGACAGCTGTACATCGCCCTGGAGTTCTTCCCGAAAGCGCCAAAAGTCACCTTCGATGACAATGCACGTCCAGTCATGATCCCGACCGTGCCCGCCAGTCTTGAACAGTTACAGGAACAATTGCAGTCCATGATGGAGAAGATCAACAGACTGCCGATCGAGCGTATTGCCAATAACCTGGACGCCAACCTGACGGAGGTGCGCAAAGGCATCAAGCAGTTCAACGGCCGGACCCTGCCAGGGGTGCAGGACACCTTGCAAGAGGTGAGCAAAACCCTGCAGTCGGCCAACTCGACCCTTGCCGAAGACTCGCCGCAACGTGAGCAACTGACCCAGACCCTGGATGAATTGGGACGTATGTCACGCTCGCTGCGTGAATTGTCCGACTACTTGAGCAGAAATCCGGAATCCTTGCTACGTGGCCGTCCAAAAGACGCCCCGGCGCAAAATCTGCAACCGTCTTCGAGCCGCTGACCACAGGAGCAGGTCCATGTCTTTGTCGTTGAGAGTGTCGTTGCTCAGTGCGCTGTTGCTGCTGGCGGCGTGCCGCAGTGACCCGATTCATTACCACACGCTGCTCCCGGCACAACCAGCTCCGGGTGCCCATGGGGCAGCGAGCATCCAATTCGAGCAGATCAGCGTGCCGCCCCAGGTCGACCGCCCGCAAATGGTGATTCGCCAGGGCGGCAGCGGCCTGGCGATCCTGGAGACTGAGTGGTGGGGGGCGACCCTGGTGGATGAGTTGCGCAATGCCCTGGTCGACCAGCTTTCCGGCCCCGTTGCTGAGCGCAGGCTGTCCTTGCGCCTGGACGTGCAGCGCTTCGATTCAGTCCCCGGGCAGTACGCGCTGATCGATGCGCAATGGCGCCTGCGCATCACCGAGGAGGAAAACAGCAAGGCCTTCCTGAGTTGCCGTACCACCGTGCAGACACCTTCGGGCGCGAGTATCGACGATCTGGTGGTCGCCCATCAGAACAATGTGAAACGCCTGGCCGCAGCCATCAGCCAGGCGGCCACTACGACTCGCTGCCCCACCTCCCCATGAGCAGCCGGCTCATGGGACTGCGCTACCGGGGGTGTCAGGGCTGAACACTTCACCCTGTTTGGGCGATACCAACGGGCCTGCTCTCAGGCCACCTTCGATTTGCCGGGAGATGTAGTTGACCCCGGCCATCACCCCGTTGGTCTCGTTTTCCATCAGGCCCAGCCATGCCTTGTCAAAAGCGGCATTCAGGCTTCTGCGCATTTGCGCTTGCGCCTCGGGCCGGTCGCTTTCATTGGACATGGCACCGATGCCCAGCGAAACCACCGATATCACCGCACCAGCGACCCGGCCGACGGCTGCCGCTACCGCACTGGCGACGCTGCGCGAGGCAATCTGCGCCTCGAGCCGCTCACTGGCGCGCTTGGCCACTGACGAGATCCCGGCGTCCGACAACCCGGCCCCTGCCCCACTGTTGGAACCGCGCACCTGCTCGATCAGGGCCAAATAAGCCGGCAGGTGGTTGACCGGCTCGGCGTGGACGATCTGATACAACGAAGCATTGCGCGCCGGTGGCGGTGCCAGGGTGATGGCGGGAATCCGGTTGAGGCGCTTGTCGAATTGATCCTGGGGCACGGCGTAATGCTCCTGGATCTCCCCAAGATGGGCACTGAGCATCTGCAGGTACAGGGTGACGGCGTCGCCCATGATCACGTTAGGGTCAGTGACCTTGGCCACCGGATCGAGCACGCGTTCGTGGTACTGCTCCTGCAGGTAGAGGGCCAAGCGGTTGACCACCGAATCCTTCTCATTCTTGGCGCTGAGCTTGTACCAGCCCACCTTCATGCCCAGCCATTGCTGGGTCCAGTAGCCGGTAAACCAGGGAATGAAGTCGCTCTCGGTGCGCCGGAACACCTGCTCACGCCACCGTTCCATAGCTTTGCGCGTGTACTGGCGGACCGTTTCTCTGGAGGACAATGAGGCGGTTTCGATGTCTTTATCGATCTGCTGCCAGGTCGCGTCCGTGATTACTACCTGCACCGTCGGCCCGACGCGACCCGCAGTCGAGCATCCAGCCAGCAATATGACCAGTAGGGCAAGAAACAGGACACGTCGACTCAAGATCGCAGTCCCCCCGCAGATGACACGACAGCCGTAGCCACGCATCAATGCGAATCGAACGCCTGGCATTTTGGGTCACGGTACGGTGAGTATAGGTGGTGAAGGACCTGCTCAATCAACGACAGGAGGCACCATGCTCTATCGACTGACGGCTGACGGGCTGTTGCTCGTGCATTTGCTGTTCATTCTATTCGTGCTGTTCGGCGCCCTGCCCGCGTTCAAATGGCGTCCGGTGATCTGGTGGCACCTGCCAGCGGTACTGTGGGGGACGCTGGTTGAAGTCTGCCACTGGAACTGTCCCCTGACCCGCTGGGAGAACCTCATGCGCCGCAGTGCGGGCCAGGCCGGGTATGAGGAGAGCTTCATCGAACATTACCTGTGGCCCCTGATCTACCCCAGCGGGCTGACTCCGACCATCCAGCTGGGCCTCGGTGGCTTGGTGGTGCTGATCAATGGGCTGATCTACCTGCGCCTGGCCAGGCGCTGAGTTCTTTTGGGGGACAA
>NZ_JACMYG010000079.1 GCF_014236655.1 Pseudomonas kielensis | reverse complement strand
TCGCTGAGTTGGGCCAGCCGGCTGTCGAGCAGGCGGGTGCCGAAGGTCTTGATCATCAATACCGCGCCGCCATGGTGAATGCCGGTCGGCGGCGCGTCGAAACTGACTTCACTGATCAGTCCATGGGTTTTCTCGAATGTCTCGGTCAGCCCCAGCGTCAGGGCCTGCAAGGCTGCTTCGTCGAGACGTGGCAGGTGATTGTGTTGCGCCAACAGGCTGTTGATCTGCTCCAGCGTAGCGCTCTGATTTTGGCCCAGGCCCCGCCAGAACAGGTTGCTGCGGCTGACGCGGTTAGTGTCGCTCCATTGGGCCAGCAGCGCCTCGCCCGCGTCCGTGCTGTTCATCCCCGCCACTGCCGCCCCCAGTTGCGCTTCGAAGGCCAGGCCGCTGCGCGGGTCGCGGCGGTCGTAATAATCCAACGCATCCAGCAGGGCCGAACTTTGCAGCCAGAGCAAGTGATCGGCGGCGCGAGCGTCCTTGAGCTGGTCGGCGCGTTCGACAGCCGCCTGATATTCAGCCAGAAATGCCTGTATCCGCGGTTCATCGAGGTAGGGTGCGTATTGGCTATCCCAACGGTGCTGCTGCGCTTGCTCAATCGCCCGTTGTTCCTGGCGCTGCTGTTCGGCGGGGTTGGGGTAACTGCGATAGCTGCCGGCTGCCGCACCGACCATATGGGCATTGCTGAGCGCGTACTCGGGATCGGTGTAGCGCACGCCCAGGGTGTTGGCGTGGCTGACATAACGTTGGCGGGCCTGCTCGGCGAGGGTGGTCTTCAGGTTGTCGAGGGCAAAGGCGATGCTGTGTTTTCGTTGGTTGCTGATGCCTTCACTGTCGACGTGGTCCATGAATGCCTGCAGGACTTCGGCGCTCTGGTTGCGCCAGGCATTGAGTTCCTGGGTGATGCCCAAGGGATCATCCAGCACCACCGCAAACCCTTGGGCGCTGATTTTGTCGGCCGCCAGATAGGGCGCGATGTGGTCGAGAACGGAAAACCCGCTGGGCGGGGCAAACAGTTGCCCGGCCAAGGCTCTGGCCAGCGGCAAGGAACCTTGGCTCACTTGGTCGGCCACCCGACTCTGTAACTGCTGGGGGGAAAGCACATGCTCGGAGTAATGGCAGCTCTGGACCAACTGGCGCATGTCCAGGTGACGCAGGGTGTCGCGCAGGCGCTGGTCGCTGCGAATGGTCTCGACCAGGCGCGGGGTCAGTGGGTCGGGGGTGAACAGCATGCGCGCGTGGACGACCGCTTCCGGGTCGGTGAGGCGGATGACTCGCTCGCCGATGATCGGCATCGGACTGCCGTAGCGAGCGCCATCACCATCTGTGGGCCATAACGGTTTGCACAAACCGCTGTCGTAGGTCTGGTAGGCACCCTCACAGACCCAGTCAGCTGCGTAGCGCTGCACGAACAGGTACAAAAAACCGTGGCGCAAGGGGCGTACGGTGTAACGCGCGGTGTTCAGAACGAGGGGGCTGGGGGCCAGTGGTTTTGGCAGCTCCGGCACCGGCAGATGGGATTCGCCGGGTGCGGCACTGCCGAGCACGGCATACCGCAGGGGCAAGATCGCGACGCTGCGCTTGCAGGTGACACAGGCGCTATGGCCTTCTTCGCTATAGGTTTGCCCGGCAACGCGGTCGAACAATTCGCGCAGGTCTTCATTCATCAATCAAACATCCCTGGACTGCAGTGCCGAGCACCCTAGGCAGGGATTGGTAGGAGATAAATCAGACGTTTCCTTGAT
>NZ_JACMYG010000078.1 GCF_014236655.1 Pseudomonas kielensis | reverse complement strand
CAATCGGCATAGGGGGCGGCCTTCATAGGCCGCTCCCCTGCCACACCACCCGGCATGCGGGTCCGCACCGGGCGGTTCGAGGGATTGAGGTCAGGAGAGACGTGGAAGTCCCAGGCGATCAAACCACGCGAGATTAAGCACCCAATTCAAGGCCCATCGACTGTTGTCCCACCAACGGCGGGTGTTACATGCCACTTTCTGGGCGACTTCTTTACTCGCACCCAAAGCCCGTAATTCACGATAAGTCGTCGTTCCCCGTTTCCATTGCTTGAGTTGAATCGCTCTGAGTCGGTGCCGCATCCATTTGTCCAATTCACGCCAGACGCCTGGTGTTTGCGACAACTTGAAGTAGGCTTTCCAACCGAGCAAATAAGGACGTAGGAGGTCGACGACCTGCTGCAAACTGCGGCCACATGAACGGCGAGTGAACTGCCGGATACGTTGCTTGAATTGCTTTTGTGCCTTCTGAGATACCGCACGTTTGACTTCGTCACGGGCGCACCAAAATGCATAACCCAGAAACTTGCGACCAAACGCACTGGCCACTGCGCTCTTGCTCTCGTTGACGCTCAAGTGCAGCTTTTCATACAGACGCCTCAGCAAGATCATCACCCGCTGCCCGGCTTTATGACTGCGAACATAAACGTTCGCGTCGTCGGCATAGCGCACGAAGCAATGACCTCGATGTTCAAGCTCCCGATCCACTTCGTCCAGCAGCACATTTGCCAGCAACGGTGACAGCGGACCGCCCTGCGGCGCCCCGCAGCGGCTTTTCTCGATTACGCCATTGATCAGCGTTCCCGCATCCAGGTACGCCCGGACCAGTCGAATAACCGCCCGATCCGCAATCCGTTTGCGTAGGCGATCAATCAAAATGTCGTGATCGACCCGGTCGAAGAACTTCTCCAGATCAACATCCACCACCACTTTGCGCCCCGAGGACACGTACCGCTGAGCCGCCAAAACGGCGTCCTGCGCGCAACGTCCCGGGCGAAAGCCGTAGCTGTGTTCACTGAAGGTTGGATCGAGGAGTGGCTGCAAGACTTGCAGCAGTGCTTGTTGAATCAGGCGGTCGGTGACCGTCGGAATGCCCAACTCGCGTTCACCGCCGTCAGGTTTGGGGATGACCACGCGTCTTACCGGACTGGGCCGGTAGACACCTGAAAGTAGCTGTTCACAAATCACTGGCCATTGAGTCAGCAAGGCTTCAGCAGTCTGTTCAATGTCCAGACCGTCAACTCCCGCTGCACCTCTATTGGCTTTGACCCGTTTCCACGCCCGTTTCAGGTTTTCTCTCGCAAGGGCCCGTTCCAGCAGCCTTTGCCCTGCGTTGTCGGATTCATCTTGCGGGCGATTGACCTCGTCGCTGGCGGGACTTCTCACGGTTTCACCGCTCGTTATCTCCATCCGCCCCGCGTTTGGCAGGCATCTGACTTCCGGTCGTTCGCATCAACATGGCCTACAACACTCTCTCTCGTTCGGCCCTTCGTCAAAAAAAAAAAGACTACTACGGCCTCTGCTGACTTCTCGCTCCGGCTCGCACCGTCGCCCTTTCAGGCACAAGGCGAGATCTCCCCAGGTAAGAACGCAATCCTTCCCCGCACAGCCGCCGGATTTACGCAGCCTGATCCTTGACCACAAGAGCTTCGCGATCTTTTGCTCGCTCGCCCTGATCGGCTTCGCCTTATATCCGGTTCTTGTCCATCGGCTCGCGGTTTCGATTCACGCTTCCTCCCCACACTCGGTCGCCCTCATGCAGTTGCGCTTCACTTCGTTCGCTGTGGTCAGCTTACGACGGGACTTTCACCCGCAAGATTGCGCCCATGCTGGGCGCACAAAAAAA
>NZ_JACMYG010000076.1 GCF_014236655.1 Pseudomonas kielensis | reverse complement strand
GTAACCGTCCGAGCTACACCGCCTTGAAACTCAGACCTTAATCTCCTTCAACCATTGATTGACGCGCTCCCATTCAAAAACCGTTGGATCGAAGGTACCGCCATGCCACTCCATCATGTCTTCATGCTCTGGGTGGTTGGGGTCAGCCATCACTTCAAGGAAGTCGGCATAACCTGGCCCACCGCCGATGTCTTCCGGCGGGCAAGCATTGGCGCCGTCAATGCAATACGGCACCTGAGGACATGCCACAGCGGGTAATTTCTTTTCAACTTTGATTCGGTGATCCCAGCCATCGCCGAAGTCATAGAGGTAGCGAAACGTCTTTTTCCCGTTCAACGCTTTGATCAGGGTTTTGCGGGCATCGGAGTTCACGGGTGGGCCCCATCCATCGGGGTCGGGAGTGCCGTAATTCTCTCCGGCAATTTCAAATTCATGCAGATGCCCACCTTCCCAGCCCATCGCGAACTGGATCACTGTGTGCAATTTGCTCAAAGTAATGTTCTCGGGCACCGCCACGCGGCGCCAGATGGCAGGTTCGATCCATTTCAATTCAATGTGCAGTAGCAACAAATCAGGCTCGGGTTTTAGCAAGCGAACATTTTTGGCCATGGATCAGGCAGCCTCGCAGAACTCAGTAAGTGTGAGAGAAACGTTCCAGGGCAGCAGTTCGTCGACCCGATTGATCGGGTAGTCGGCGATGCGCTCCAGCACGTGTGTCAAATAGGCTTGCGGGTTCAGGTCGTTGAGCTTGGCTGAACCCACCAGGCTGTAAATCGCAGCCGCTCGTTCTCCGCCGGCATCGGAACCGGCAAACAGGTAGTTTTTGCGGCCCAGCGCGACGGCGCGCAGCGCCCGTTCGGCGGCGTTGTTGTCGATTTCGATTCGGCCGTCATCGCAGAAGCGCGTTAAAGCCTGCCACCGGTTGAGGGCATAGAGGATTGCACCGCCCAATGTCGATTTTTTCGACAGTTGAGCCAGCGTCTGGTTAAGCCACGCGTGCAGGTGCTCCAGCAGTGGACTCGCCCGACTTTGCCGAACCGTTTTTCTATGATCTGGCGGTTGTCCTCGGATCTCGCTTTCGATGGCATACAGGGCCGCAATCCGTTGCAGCGCCTCGCCAGCAAGTGGTGAAGCCTGGTCTGTGTAGACATCGTAAAACTTGCGGCGGACGTGAGCCCAGCAGGCGGCTTCCTGAATGGTGCCTGTAGCATACAGCTGAGCAAAACCGGCGTAGCCGTCAGCCTGCAAGATCCCGCTGAAGCCCTTGAGATGAGCACGGGGATGTTGCCCCTTGCGATCCGGCGAGTAGGCAAACCATACAGCCGCCGGCGTCGTGTAACCGGCAGGTCGGTCGTCCCGCACGTATGTCCATAGGCGAGCCGTTTTGGTTTTGCCGTTGCCCGGCGCAAGTACACCAATCGGCGTGTCGTCAGCATGGACTTTATGGCCGCTCATGACATGACGCTCAAGGGCGTTGATCAGCGGCCTGAGCAATTGACTGCTCTGGCCGACCCAGTCGGCCAGAGTTGAGCGCTCCAAATCCACGCCCTCACGGGCGTAGATCTCGCATTGTCGATACAGTGGCAAATGGTCAACAAACTTGGAGACCAGCACGTGGGCCAGTAGCCCAGGGCCTGCAAGGCCTCGGGCTATCGGGCGACTCGGCGCCGGTACCTGAGCGATGTGCTCGCAGCAGCGGCAAACCAGCTTCGGGCGAACATGGCGGATCACTTTGAAACGCGCTGGGACGTACTCCAGCACCTCAGACACATCCTCCCCCAAGTGGCGAAGTTTCCCACCACAACCAGAACACTGTGATTCGGGCTGATGGACGTGAATTTCGCGAGGCAGGTGTTCAGGTAATGGCTTGCGCCGAGAGACAGGGCGAGGTGGCGGTTCGGTTGGCGGCGTCAGTTCAGTCTGGCTGACTTGCAACTCTTCAAGACTCAGTTGGAGCTGATCGATCATCGCGTCCAGTTGCTCGGAGCTGCGACCAAACTGCATACGACGCAGCTTGGCGATCATCATTTTCAAACGCTCAATCTCTGCCCGCTGGGCAGAGACCAGAGCCTTCAAGGCTTGAAGATCGTTAGGCAGGGAGTCGGTCGCGAGAGTCATGACCGAATGTTACTTGGGATTTTTTCAGCGTGGCAAGTCAGACCGCGAGGACG
>NZ_JACMYG010000075.1 GCF_014236655.1 Pseudomonas kielensis | reverse complement strand
GGCAAAAAAGCTGGCTATCAAGCCAAAGATCACTGCCAGTACTAGTAGCTTACGAACATTCATGGGAGACAGGCATCCTGTAGAGGGTTGGATTGGCATAGATGAAATCCGTGCAGCAGCGCCGAATGAGGCGTGCCGCTGGGCCCTTCGATCAGACGGTTCCAATATGAATAAGCTGCGGGGCTTTCTGATGGCCACTGTCGGCTGAAGTCGAGGAGAAAGTTTGTCTGGTCATAGACCAATGGTATTGCTTCCACAAATAGGTCATTTAACTGCGTTCTATATATCGCCAACGGATGTTGAGAGTTCGCGATTCGACTGACCAAGCCATAATGCGTACCGGCAAAATTGGGCATACCGGCTGCGCCGTTGTTGATTACAACGCCCTCTGCCATCTTCAGTGCAGCCGGTGTGCATGTGTGGCTAGTCGCAAGTACCGAGACCCGTTGTTCGGTCATCCAGGTAGCCAGTTGTCGACGGCGAGAGGCGTTTTGTAAGGCCTCACGCGAACACTGCCAACCAGCCAGAGATTGCTCATCCCCATGAGTAATGGCTATACGATGACCATTTACGTTCACCAACGCGTAGGCCGGCCTGCTTGCCATTTGCTCGCGGAGCCCAGGCAAGCCCATGAGCGTTGTACGCAAAGTACGATGTATAGCGTTGGACCAGTCAACAGTGTGTTCCGCAACGCTGTCAGGATAAGCGCAGCCACAGCCAGCGCCATTATCCCCACTACGTCCGAGCTCGGTTTCAACATTCCCGCGCAGGGGTAAGTGCTTAATGAGCCGTTCTTCTATCTCGAGGAAAAGTTGCTGATCGCGATCAAACCAATGCGCGTCACCGTTGAATACAGCTTGCGCACCCGGCTCCTGCAGTAACAACTGTTCAAGCGCATCCAACGCCTGGAGATTGCCGTAAAGTCCTCCTACTACGTAGAGGCTCTGGCAACTCAGCTGTGTCTCACCACTGAATGCCGCCGAAGATAGCCGGTAATCCAACGGGCAATCGCGACCAGGACGCAAAGTCATTTTCAGGCCTCGCCACGCGCCGGATAATCTTTGGCAATGATGTAATCGACTGCTCCAAGAATTTCATCGAAATGAGGGCGAGCGAAAGGCATGGTATTGATTGAGGCCATGTACAAGGTGCCATTGGGGCGGATCAGATATACCCCGGGCTCCGAGAACAGCGCGGGCTCATCGGAACCTGGTGTAGCTTTTGAAATGTATAGACCCCAGCGTCTAGCCTCCTCAATGCTCAAGCCGTAGCCTAGGCGTACGTTATTGATCGTCCAAATCTCTTGCGTTTTCTCGGCGCGCTCCCGGCTGTCACTAGAGAGAGCAATGACTTGAACACCCTTTTCGGCAAAACTTCCCACATGCCCGTTGAGCTCTTGCAGAGACTTACGGCAAAGCGGGCAATGCAGCCCTCTGTAGAACACCAATAACGTAAAATTCGCAGGGGGTTCAGCATTGAGGGTCCATTGCCCTTCCGGCACAAGTGATACATTCAAAGACGGCACTGGTTGACGAGGCATCAGCAACAACATAGCAATCTCCTAACAGTTCTCAGGTTGAGGAATTAACCCAGGCAACAGGTAGCCCAGGGTGCACAGCATTAAGCCGTAAAGATTGGCGCCAAGAAGCAAGGCATATTTACCCTCACCAATGGCCCAGCTTTCCGGTACCCAGCCAAGGACGAGTGATACACCCAATGCCATGCCAATCCAGAAGCTCAAGTGAAAACTCAACCAAGTTGGGCGCACCAAACCATGAAGGATGAAAACGGGAGCAAGCCCTATCACCATCGTTCCACTGATGGTGGTTGCCTTAAGAATATCGGTACCGGCCATCATCGGTATGTTGCCTAGTACGGCAAAAACCACCATCGCCGCCATTCCAGCGCCGATAGCCTTCCGCCCTAGGTCATGTCCGGCTAGTGCTGGCAATTCACGCCCAGCCAACTTGGCCAAACTGGAGAAGGTCGAGTCCAAGGTAGATCCCGCCGCAGAGACCATCACCACTGTCATCACCAGCAGGGCCACTACACCCATAGATTTCGCCAGTGCTGCCGGCACGTTGTCCGATACAGCGATATGAACCAGGCTGGCGTGAACCCCAATCAAGCTGAAGGCGAGGATCGAGAAAAAACCCAACACGCCGGCGATTACAAAG
>NZ_JACMYG010000074.1 GCF_014236655.1 Pseudomonas kielensis | reverse complement strand
CGGCCTGGAGATCACCAGCACCGAGGATGAAATCCGCATCACGGCGAAGAAAAAAATCACCCTCAATGCCGGGGGTAGCTACATCACCCTTGATCAGAACTGCATCGAGTCCGGGACGCTGGGGGACTACAACATCAAGTCGCCGTATTTCGACTATCTGGGACCAGCCAGTATGAGGGCTTCGCATCCTGAATATCCGCAGAGTCTGACCAAACAAATGCTGCGGCTCAACGTGTCGCAAGCCCCCAATGCTTCCCATCGTGGCTGGGCGGGAATGCCTTACACACTCTATGCCGACGGCGCAGTGCTCAAACAGGGCGTGCTGGACGAGTCCGGGCAAGTGCTGATCGACCACCAGGTCGTGACCCGGAGCTACCGGTTGGTCATGGCCAACGGGGTGAGCCACCACATCCCGGTGCCTACCGACTACCGCAACGCCGAGCAGGCCCACCTGGCCAATCGCGGCTTGCATAACCACCTCTCGCAAGCGGACCCCGAGATGAGTCAACCCACATCGCACACGGATCACCGCGCGCTGTACGTCACGGTGATCAATGGAGTGAGTCAACAGGAGGGGAAAACACCATGAGGCAAGACGAAATCGTGTCTCCGGCCGCACTCCAGCACACCCAAGAGGTGACCTGCATCCCGCGCTGGTACGTGCAGCGCACCGAATACCCGCCCGCAATGGCGACTTACGACCCGCTGATCAATGGAGAGGAAGCCTTCGAGGCTGTGCATTTGGCTATCGCGCAAGCCAAAAAGTCCATCGACATCATCTGTTGGGGATTCCAGCCGTCGATGTATTTCATCCGCGATGGCAAGGCGCCGAGCATTGGTCAACTACTCATGGACAAAGCCAAGGACGGGGTCGCGGTTCGGATACTGGGCTGGGAAATGCCGTTCAACAGCGCGGGTGCCGGAGGCGAGGCTAACTTGCCCGGCAAAGGTACCTTGCGCATCCAGGATCGGGCGCTGCAAAGCTCCTCCAAGAAGCAGTACGACGAAGACCGGAAGTGGTTTGCCGAATGTGCGGTCTCGGACGGTAAAGCGGCCCAGCATGTCGCGCTGAAATTGCCGGTGTTTGTCAGTCGCGGTTTCGACTTCAATGAACGAGTGGAAATCGAACATCAAGTGCGGCGCGCGCGTCTAGATCCGCAGGTCAGCAGCAAGACGCGCTTTACCCTGGCAGCGACCGCGACGCACCATCAAAAAACCGTGCTGGTCGACTTTGAACTGGCGGACCGCGCTGTTGGGTTCGTCATGGGTCACAACATGCTGGATGAGTACTGGGACAACAACGCCCATTCGGCGCTTAACCGTTCCGAGGCCACCAAGCCTGCACCCAATAGGGGCCCACGCGGCAAGACCCCGCGCCAGGACATTTCCAGCCGCGTCAGCGGGCCGATTCTGGAAGCCCTGCACCACAACTTCGCCAAGGCCTGGCGCAAGGAAACCGGTGAAAACCTGATTGCCTCACGCCAGTCCATGCAGCTTGGACCGCAGCTGCAATGCACCCCGGACGCCACCCGACAAATCGCGCAGATCGTCCGCACCCAGGCCCAGAAAGAAAAGCGCGACATCGAGCAGCTCTACCTGCAAGCCGTCAATAACGCGACCCAGTTCATCTACATCGAGAACCAGTACTTTCGCTGGCCACCCCTGGCCGAGCTGATCAAGGCCGTGGCAGCCGGCCAGACCCAAGCCGGGCGCGACCCGGGCCTCCACGGTCCCTTGCACCTGTTCGTGATCACCAATGCCAGCGAAGACAGCGTAGGGCCCGGCGCGGTCAATACCCAGCGCATGCTCGCCAGCCTCGGAAGGGCCGAGACCATTCCCGAAGTCACCAAGCTACAGCGCATCGAAGCGGTGAAAAAAGACGCCACGCCTCAACCACGACCTGAACCCCGCGACCGCGTCGGGCATCGGGAACTGGCCGACTGGCAGGCCGAGCTCGACAGGCAAATCCGCGTGGTCAAGGACAGCACGATTACGCCCGAAGAGCGCCCCGGCCTGAAGGTCCACCTGTGTTCGTTGGTTGCACCCGACTCGCCCGCCGGCAACTGGATGCCGGTGTACATCCACTCCAAGCTGATGATCGTCGACGACGTGTTCACCACTCACGGCTCGGCCAACATCAACACCCGCAGCATGCAGGTCGACAGTGAGCTGAATATTGCCCATGAGTGGGCGAGTGTGACGCAGGCGCTGCGGCGGCGGTTGTGGGATCTGCATACGGATGGGAAGGG
>NZ_JACMYG010000073.1 GCF_014236655.1 Pseudomonas kielensis | reverse complement strand
TGGCCTGGAGATCACCAGTACCGAGGATGAAATCCGCATCACGGCGAAGAAAAAAATCACCCTCAATGCCGGTGGCAGCTACATCACCCTGGATGCCAACGCTATCGAAACTGCGACGGCAGGCGACGTGCGTATCAAGGCGCCGCACTTGGAGTACTTTCCCGGCAAGGTTTCGCAGGCAGCACGGCTCGGGGCACTGCCAGTGCCCATCGATCCGCCGCTGGCATTCAACCAGCAGTTCCGGATATTCGCCGATGACGCCGAGCAGGCCCTGGCCAATATGCCTTACACGATCACCGCAGCCGGCGGCAAAGTCTGGAAAGGCAGCACCGACAGCCAAGGCTTTACCCAGCGAGTATTTACCGCCAACCCTGAAGAGCTTTCGCTGAGCTATGGCCTGGAAGAAGAGGAGGAAGAGGAAGAACTCGACGGCATCACCCTGCGCCTGGGCCTGTTCTTTGATGGCACCGGCAACAACCAGGCTAATGCCGCCGCTACCGAACAATGCCGGCGCGAGGATCTGCAGTTGTTCGACCGCGACGAACTGGCAAGCATCGTCCAGCAGTGTGAGCAGTATGGATTTGATGGGTTCGATGGGGATGGATTCGACCGGGGGCCGGATGACAGTTTTGGGAATGCGCCGAGTAATGTGGCTTATCTGCGTGAACTGTATCCCGACCATACCGCCGAGGGGCTTCCACCCGGGGCGAAAATTGGTTTCGTGAAAGTTTACCTGGAAGGCATCGGTACACGAAGTGGCGGCAGCGACTCGCTCTTCGGTCAGGGCACTGGGAGAGGGGGAACCGGGGTGGTGGCGCGGGTGGAGCAAGCACCAGAGGCTATCATAGGTCAACTTCGTGACTTTACGGGTGCCAACCCCGGGACGTCAATTCGCCGTATCGAGTTCGACATCTTTGGCTTCAGTCGTGGCGCCGCCGCTGCGCGGCATTGCGCCAACGAGCTGCTCAAACCGGGCCGTGGACTGTTCAGCGAATTGCTGCAGGCTGGTCGCTTCGGCCTGCAGGCCAGCTTCGACCCCGCGGTGGATGTCAGCCTTAACCTGATCGGCCTGTTCGACACCGTCGCCGCCATCGTCGGCCTGGACCTCAGTCCGGCCAACGATCACAACCCGGGGGTCAACCTGTACCTGCCACCTGGTTGTGCGCGCCAGGTCATCCAGTTGCAGGCCCGGGACGAGTGTCGGCACAACTTTGCGCTCAACAGCGTATTGCACGGCCATCAACAAATCAGCCTGCCCGGGGTGCATTCGGACATTGGCGGTGGTTACCTGCCGCGTGGCCGCGAGCGCCTGTGGTTGACCCAGCCGCGGCGTATCAGCCTACCGGCCCACCGCCCTATTACGAGCCATCCATTGTGGGCGCAAGCCCATGCCCAGGTGCAGGCGCTGCGTGCCAGTGGCCTGGCTGGGGAGGGCCAACTGACGATCAAGAGTTGGCCGATCTCCCGTGCGCCGAGCGGCAAGCTCGAACCCGACGAACTGGAGCACCTGCTGACGATTGAGCTGGAGCGCCCGGTGCGCGGCGAGTTGGCGTTGATAGCGCTACGAGTCATGCGTGAGTTGGGCGTGCGTCATGGGGCCCCGTTCGACGTGATTGACGATCAGGACCACCGTTTTCGGCTACCGGAAGAATTGCAATCCATCGCCGCACATATTCTGGATCAGGCACTGGGTGGCACCGTGGTCAGTCTCGATCCTGCTCAGGAACGCTTGTTGCGTGGTCGCTACATCCATCAGTCCGCCCACTGGATTCCCAAAAGGGGAATGTTGATCAACAAGCCAGCGGCCGACAACACACGCAATATCTACTCCAACCAACCGCAGAAGGGTTACCCGCAGTGAGGCGTCTGGTGCTGGCTTCGTTGATGTTCAGCCTGTGCGCCTGCGCCAGCGGGCCTAAGTCGCCCGCACCTCCCAAGCTGCCCTACGGCAGTTGGTACGTCGGTCTCGCCGCACCGCGCTTTATGGAGGTCTGGGTCGAGACCGTGGATGTGTTGGATCAACGTGGCTTGGCGTTCTTTCGTGTACATGGGGGGGTAGCCGGCTACACCCGCAAGCCCGAGGGTTGGCATAAGGGTGGGGGAAAAATGAAACCGATAAACAACGTCGACCTGCCGGAGCGGCTGTTCCTGCGCTGGCAATCGCTGGTGGAGCCGCAAGCCTACAAGATCCGCATCCCGATCCCGCAGTGGGTGCGCGATGAGATGGTCAGGCCGGAGCGGACGTTTTGCCAGGGTTCCAAAAAGTGGAAGGATGACTATCGAGACTCCATCACCTTAGGCATGGCCCCCGGCGGCATCGTCAAGGTTTGGGTGGGCGGGGCGTGCCTA
>NZ_JACMYG010000072.1 GCF_014236655.1 Pseudomonas kielensis | reverse complement strand
CAATCGAATAAAGGTCATCAAACGGATGGCGTACGGTTACCGGGATAGCGAGTTCTTTTTCATGAAGATCAAGAGCGTCTTTCCCGGTAATCCGTGAAGAACCAAAAAAAAGCCAGCGCGAGGCTGGCTTGAGCTTTCGGGATGTAATCAGGACGGGTTTGCGGCCATCTCTGCATCATGGGCAATCAACGACACCAGTGCATTTTGCTGGCGGTGGGAGAGCTGGCGGAAGCGTTGCAGCAGTTCACGTTCGTGCAGCGACAGTTCGGGGCTGTCCAGGCGCATGTTCAGGTCTTCGCCCAGTGCGCCTTCCTGAATAAGACTCTGCTCCAGGCGCGCGATGATTTCGGAGTTCATGCTGCGGTGATGGTTGCGTGCCACCTCGGCAATGCGTTCACGCATTCCGTCTGGCAGGCGTACGACGAACTTGTCAGCCGTACGGCTGGAATAAATTGCCTGTTTCAATGGGCGCATATATTTAACCGGTTAGTTCAGGGGAGCGGTTCTCGGAATTGGCCGCAGGATGTCTGTAGGACAAGCAAGGCAGCCAAATGTTCAACCTGAATTGATAAGAGGCCCGCATCATGCCTCAAAAATGCCAGATCCTTGGCGCCAATTCTGTGACAAATATTGAGCCTGAGGCAGGCGTTATGCCAGCACCAATTATCAGAAATGCGGACTGGTTTGAAAACTTAAATCCGCTCCGGATGCCTGGCCTTGCCCTTTTACCCGACGGACAGGGGGCTGCGCGTCCTTGTGTGCAAGCCGTGTACGCTCGTACGCCACTCCTCTACTTATACAGAGTAGTGGCAAATGGCCGATTTACTAGGGGGATTAGATCGTGAGGGGATATTGCGGGTGAGTGGCAGACTGGTTTATCTCATGGGGCCGTCCGGCTCTGGCAAGGACAGCCTGATCGATGCGGCCCGCGATGCTCTGGCGCAACTTGACTGCGTGGTGGCGCGTCGGGTGATTACCCGCTCGGCGGAATCTGTGGGGGAGGCTGTCCAGGGACTTACACCCCTGGCCTTTGCCGAACTGGCGCGTGAGGGCGGTTTTGCCCTGAGTTGGCGCGCCAACGGGCTGGATTACGGAATCCCGGTGCAGATCGATCAGTGGCTGGCGCAAGGGCTGCATGTGCTGGTCAACGGTTCCAGAGCTCATTTGTCTCTAGCGAAAGAGCGCTATCCGCAGTTGCTGCCCATTCTGTTGTCGGTGGATCCCGATGTCCTGCGTGAGCGCCTTCATCGCAGGGGTCGCGAAAGTCGCGAGGAGATCGAGGCCAGGCTGGCGCGTAATACCTTGTTTGCTGGCGGTGCGGTGGAGGACGAATCTGGCGGTATTTTCCTGCTGGATAATTCCGCCGAGCTGTCGACTACCCTGGCTCGCTTGCTGGCGTTGCTTGGTAATGAAGGGATCGTGGAAAAACCCCGTTCGGCGTGAGCGGGTCGTTGCCTACACTTAATAAGCCATACAGACGACATGACAAACGCTGGGCTGCCCGTTAACATGCTCGCCGTCCATCGCGCCGCAGTTCCTTGCGGGCGTCTGTGTCTCAGTAGCTCAATTGGATAGAGCATCCCCCTCCTAAGGGGAAGGTTGGCAGTTCGAACCTGCCCTGGGACACCACTCACATTGAATATCCTCAGCTGATATCGCTTGCGCGATCATTCCTTGTCCATGGGGCAAGGCAATCATGCTGCTGATGCTGAAAAGCCCTGCTCAGGCCATGCCTGGTGGGGCTTTTTTCGTTTCAGATGGAGTGCAGGTGGCTGATGATTTGGCATACGGCGTCGTCCGGTGAGAGCTGTGCCGTATCTATATAGAAGGGCGGTGTGTTCCACGTTTCATAGTCATGTGCCAGTACTGACGCCCAGGTCGGGGGTGTCAGGCCGGGGATGTCGGACGTGCGCGTTTCGATGCGTCGACGATGTTCTTCAGTGTCGGAGCAGATCACTTCTATATCCAGCAGCGCTGCGCCGGCGCTGGTTGCGGTGTCGCGCCAGGCGTTACGGCTTGCTGATACCGGATTGACACAGTCGACGATGACGGTGTGGCCAAGACGCAGATTGCTCAGGGCAAGCTCGTTGGCTACCCGGTAGCCGCTAGTGCCTACGTCCTGTGCGAGGACTGCGGCGTTGCGGATGGCTTGTTCGATGGTGTCGATCCGCAAGTAGACCGCTTGCAGTCGGCTAGCCAGGGACTTGGCGATCGTGGTTTTTCCTGTGCCGGGTAGGCCGCTGAATACAATAAGCATGAACTGTCCTGCGGGAGGAGATGCCGCATCTTCTCTATATAGAGGAGGTTTTGAAAGCAAAGCGCGGCCAGGTCCCCGATTTCAGGGGTTATCCAGACTGTTTTCGGCGTTTTGATAGAAAAACCAAATTAGCAGTTGACGGCAGATTCTATA
>NZ_JACMYG010000071.1 GCF_014236655.1 Pseudomonas kielensis | reverse complement strand
TTGCGCTTTTTTTGGGGGGGGCTTGCCCGTTGGTGGGGTGATGGCCACTTGCTGCAGGCGAGCTAACGCTCGGCCTGTTGAGTGGTCAGGGCGGGCGAGGCGGCCTACCGGCCGGCCTGCTTTTTCTGGCTGGAACATCTCTGTGGGGTATCCCCTTGTGGGAGCGGGCTTGCCCGCGATGACGATCTCCGCCACACCGTAGATATCGACATGACCCCCAATCCCCTGTAACAGCCCTCGCCGGTTCTCGCCTTAGCTCAAGTCGATCAACGCCTGTGCCAGCAGTCGCATGTCCCGTGCGGTGCTGGTCAGGCCTGGGGTGATGCGGATGCATGGGCCGCAGGCTGAGCCGCTGCGGGCCACGGTGAACAGGTTGTAGTCCTTGAGCAAGCGCTCGACCAGCAGTTGCTGATCTGCCTCGTGGGTAAACCGCACGGAGCTGATGGCGCAGTACAGGCGCGGGTCATCCGGGGTCATGACTTCGATTCCCGGGACCTTGCGCACGGCATTGACCCACAGGTTGCGCAGGTAGTTGAGGCGCGCGCCTTTGGCCGCGGCGCCGCCCATGGCCCGGTGCTCTTCGAACACCAGGGGCAGGGTCAGCAGGGCTGGAATGTTCGGGGTGCTGTAGGGCGTGCGACAGCGGATGTCGGTCGGCGGGAAATGAAATTCGCCCATGTCCGGATCGATCGAGGCCAGGCGCTGCGGCGCGATGTAGATGAACCCCAGGGTCAACGGGCCGCCGATCCATTTGTGCAGGTTGTAGCCGGCAAACTCGATGCCCAATTCATCCAGGTCGAACTCGATCTGGCCGAGGGCGTGGGCGCCATCGAGGATGACGTCGATCCCGTGTTCGCGGGCGGCGTGGGCAATGGCCTGGACCGGCATCACCAGGCCGGTGCGGTGGGTGACATGGGTCAGTGCCATCAGCTTGAGGCGCGGGTATTGCTCGAATGCCTCGCGATAGCTCGCCAGCAGGGTCTCAAAACTGGCCGGGTGGACATGCTCGATTTCAATCACTTCAACGCCCCGATGACGGGCCAGCCAGCGCATCGCACTTTTTACCGTGTCGTACTCCAGGTCGCAGAGCAGCACCTGGTCACCCGGCTGCAGGCCGTTGTAATTGCGAATCAGCGCTTGCAGGCCATCGGAGGCGCAACGGGTGAAGGCGACCGCCTCGGCGGGCACCCGCAGCAAGTCGGCCAGGTGCTCGCGAATGCTCACGCTTTCGAACTGTTCGAAGCGTTGGCGCACATGCACCGAGTTGCTACGGTTGATCAATTCGATGTTGCGCTGGTACTCGTCGATCACCGTGCGCGACATGCGGCCGAAATAGCCGTTCTCCAGGTTGATGGGACCGGGCTGGACATCGTAGCGATCAGCGAAGGTTTGCCAGAAAGCTTCATCACGGGCGCGTAGCGTGTTATCGGGCATGGGGCGACTCGGTGCGGATTCAGTGGCTCAGTGACGAGGTTTGGGTTTGCCGTGCTTGGCCCGCAATGGGTCCAGCAGGTCGGATAAGCCGTTGTGGTCGATTTCCTGCATCAGTGCCAGCAGGCCGCCCAGTTCACCGTGGGGGAAACCCTCGCGGGCGAACCAATTCAGGTAGGGGCCGGGCAGGTCGGCGATGATGCGTCCCTTGTATTTGCCAAAGGGCATTTCGCGGGTGATCAGCAGTTCGAGCTTTTCAGGGTTCATCGGTTAGCGGTCCTGGTTCATGCATTGCGGAAAATACAGGCATTCTGCATGCAGGCCAATTGACAGTTCATGCAAATAGCGTGGATACAGATTCCGCCTAAAATATTAAGTCGTTGAAAAATAAAGAAAATTTATCAATTCAAAAGCTGGCACACGAGCTGCAACTCCTTATGCAACTCTCTCAACCCGCAAGGAATTGAAAAATGACCGACATTAATAAAGAAGCGATTTCAGTCCTCAACGACCTGATCGAGACCAGCAAGGACGGCCAGGAAGGTTTCAAGACCTGCGCCGAGGACATCAAGCATCCTGAACTCAAGGCGCTGTTTGTCAAACGCTCCGCCGATTGCGCCACCGCAGCCGCGGAACTGCAGAGCACCGTGCGTTCGATGGGTGGCGATCCGGAGACTTCCACCAGCGTGAGCGGTGACCTGCACCGTCGTTGGGTCGACCTCAAGTCGATGGTGACCGGCAAGGACGAAGAGGCGGTACTCAACGAAGCCGAGCGCGGCGAAGATCATGCCCTGAAGGCCTACAAAGAAGCGATCGAGAAAATCAACAAGCACAACCTGGTGAACATTCGTGATCTGGTTGAGCGTCAGTACCATGGCGTGCAACGCAATCACGATCAGGTCAAAGCCCTGCGCAACCAGGCACGTGCTCGCTCGTAAGCACCTAGTCCGGTAAAAACGCCGCTCGTCCAGTAATGGACAGCGGCGTTTTTTTTGCCTCCTGCGCTGTAATCAGGCTGGGTGAAATCCGGTCCACAGCCAGACGACTTTTTCACCGTCAATCCGTGGCATCGCAGTGGCGTAGTCGAGGACGCGCTGGCTGCCGGGTTTGTACTCGCAGACCCAGCCTCCAGGATAAGGACAGGGCTCATCACTTCTGGCCCGCATGCCGGGAAGCGTCCAGTGCCAACCGACGCTTTGTCCTTGGTGGGCGGGAAGGGGC
>NZ_JACMYG010000070.1 GCF_014236655.1 Pseudomonas kielensis | reverse complement strand
AAAGCTTAGAAATGAGCATTCCATCACTGCGATGGTGAATGTTGATTTCTAGTCTTTGATTAGATCGTTCTTTAAAAATTTGGGTATGTGATAGAAAGATAGACTGAACGTTACTTTCACTGGTAACGGATCAGGCTAAGGTAAAATTTGTGAGTAATTGCGAATTTTCGGCGAATGTCGTCTTCATAGTATAACCAGATTGCTTGGGGTTATATGGTCAAGTGAAGAAGCGCATACGGTGGATGCCTTGGCAGTCAGAGGCGATGAAAGACGTGGTAGCCTGCGAAAAGCTTCGGGGAGTCGGCAAACAGACTTTGATCCGGAGATGTCTGAATGGGGGAACCCAGCCATCATAAGATGGTTATCTTAAGCTGAATACATAGGCTTAAGAGGCGAACCAGGGGAACTGAAACATCTAAGTACCCTGAGGAAAAGAAATCAACCGAGATTCCCTTAGTAGTGGCGAGCGAACGGGGACTAGCCCTTAAGTGGCTTTGAGATTAGCGGAACGTTCTGGAAAGTACGGCCATAGTGGGTGATAGCCCTGTACGCGAAAATCTCTTAGTCATGAAATCGAGTAGGACGGAGCACGAGAAACTTTGTCTGAATATGGGGGGACCATCCTCCAAGGCTAAATACTACTGACTGACCGATAGTGAACTAGTACCGTGAGGGAAAGGCGAAAAGAACCCCGGAGAGGGGAGTGAAATAGATCCTGAAACCGTATGCGTACAAGCAGTGGGAGCCCACTTTGTTGGGTGACTGCGTACCTTTTGTATAATGGGTCAGCGACTTATTTTCAGTGGCGAGCTTAACCGAATAGGGGAGGCGTAGCGAAAGCGAGTCTTAATAGGGCGTCTAGTCGCTGGGAATAGACCCGAAACCGGGCGATCTATCCATGGGCAGGTTGAAGGTTGGGTAACACTAACTGGAGGACCGAACCGACTACCGTTGAAAAGTTAGCGGATGACCTGTGGATCGGAGTGAAAGGCTAATCAAGCTCGGAGATAGCTGGTTCTCCTCGAAAGCTATTTAGGTAGCGCCTCATGTATCACTGTAGGGGGTAGAGCACTGTTTCGGCTAGGGGGTCATCCCGACTTACCAAACCGATGCAAACTCCGAATACCTACAAGTGCCGAGCATGGGAGACACACGGCGGGTGCTAACGTCCGTCGTGAAAAGGGAAACAACCCAGACCGTCAGCTAAGGTCCCAAAGTTATGGTTAAGTGGGAAACGATGTGGGAAGGCTTAGACAGCTAGGAGGTTGGCTTAGAAGCAGCCACCCTTTAAAGAAAGCGTAATAGCTCACTAGTCGAGTCGGCCTGCGCGGAAGATGTAACGGGGCTCAAACCATACACCGAAGCTACGGGTATCACTTAGGTGATGCGGTAGAGGAGCGTTCTGTAAGCCTGTGAAGGTGAGTTGAGAAGCTTGCTGGAGGTATCAGAAGTGCGAATGCTGACATGAGTAACGACAATGGGTGTGAAAAACACCCACGCCGAAAGACCAAGGTTTCCTGCGCAACGTTAATCGACGCAGGGTTAGTCGGTCCCTAAGGCGAGGCTGAAAAGCGTAGTCGATGGAAAACAGGTTAATATTCCTGTACTTCTGGTTATTGCGATGGAGGGACGGAGAAGGCTAGGCCAGCTTGGCGTTGGTTGTCCAAGTTTAAGGTGGTAGGCTGAGATCTTAGGTAAATCCGGGATCTTAAGGCCGAGAGCTGATGACGAGTGTTCTTTTAGAACACGAAGTGGTTGATGCCATGCTTCCAAGAAAAGCTTCTAAGCTTCAGGTAACCAGGAACCGTACCCCAAACCGACACAGGTGGTTGGGTAGAGAATACCAAGGCGCTTGAGAGAACTCGGGTGAAGGAACTAGGCAAAATGGCACCGTAACTTCGGGAGAAGGTGCGCCGGTGAGGGTGAAGGACTTGCTCCGTAAGCCCACGCCGGTCGAAGATACCAGGCCGCTGCGACTGTTTATTAAAAACACAGCACTCTGCAAACACGAAAGTGGACGTATAGGGTGTGACGCCTGCCCGGTGCCGGAAGGTTAATTGATGGGGTTAGCTAACGCGAAGCTCTTGATCGAAGCCCCGGTAAACGGCGGCCGTAACTATAACGGTCCTAAGGTAGCGAAATTCCTTGTCGGGTAAGTTCCGACCTGCACGAATGGCGTAACGATGGCGGCGCTGTCTCCACCCGAGACTCAGTGAAATTGAAATCGCTGTGAAGATGCAGTGTATCCGCGGCTAGACGGAAAGACCCCGTGAACCTTTACTATAGCTTTGCACTGGACTTTGAATTTGCTTGTGTAGGATAGGTGGGAGGCTTTGAAGCGTGGACGCCAGTCTGCGTGGAGCCAACCTTGAAATACCACCCTGGCAACTTTGAGGTTCTAACTCAGGTCCGTTATCCGGATCGAGGACAGTGTATGGTGGGTAGTTTGACTGGGGCGGTCTCCTCCTAAAGAGTAACGGAGGAGTACGAAGGTGCGCTCAGACCGGTCGGAAATCGGTCGTAGAGTATAAAGGCAAAAGCGCGCTTGACTGCGAGACAGACACGTCGAGCAGGTACGAAAGTAGGTCTTAGTGATCCGGTGGTTCTGTATGGAAGGGCCATCGCTCAACGGATAAAAGGTACTCCGGGGATAACAGGCTGATACCGCCCAAGAGTTCATATCGACGGCGGTGTTTGGCACCTCGATGTCGGCTCATCACATCCTGGGGCTGAAGCCGGTCCCAAGGGTATGGCTGTTCGCCATTTAAAGTGGTACGCGAGCTGGGTTTAGAACGTCGTGAGACAGTTCGGTCCCTATCTGCCGTGGACGTTTGAGATTTGAGAGGGGCTGCTCCTAGTACGAGAGGACCGGAGTGGACGAACCTCTGGTGTTCCGGTTGTCACGCCAGTGGCATTGCCGGGTAGCTATGTTCGGAATAGATAACCGCTGAAAGCATCTAAGCGGGAAACTAGCCTCAAGATGAGATCTCACTGGAACCTTGAGTTCCCTGAAGGGCCGTCGAAGACTACGACGTTGATAGGTTGGGTGTGTAAGCGCTGTGAGGCGTTGAGCTAACCAATACTAATTGCCCGTGAGGCTTGACCATATAACACCCAAGCAATCTTGTGACTTCGAAAGAGGCATCTGATTGCGGTGTGTGAAGACGAAACGAACCGAAAGTTCGAGAACTCACAAAACACCGAAAGCTATCACATACCCAATTTGCTGAAGCGAGGCCAGCTGGCCACGACTCAGTACCC
>NZ_JACMYG010000007.1 GCF_014236655.1 Pseudomonas kielensis | reverse complement strand
CCTGAAAGTCGCACGGGACGCCAACTCGGCGACCTTCCTGACGTTCCAGTCGTTCGGCATCGCCGCGTTGATCTACCTGGCCGTGACCTTTGCCCTGGTCGGCCTGTTCCGGGTTGCCGAACGCCGCTGGCTGGCATTTCTCGGACCGACCCACTAGCCCTCACGTAGTAGGACACTCACGCACATGCGCCACCAGATTCATGACTTGCTTGCCCCGCTGCCGGGCACCGCACGCCAGATCCACAGCTTCCATTTCGGCCCGACGCAGGCCCGGGGCAAGGTCTACATCCAGTCCTCGCTGCATGCCGACGAACTGCCGGGCATGCTGGTGGCCTGGCACCTCAAGCAACGCCTGGCCCAACTCGAAGCCGAGGGCCGACTGCTGAGCGAGATCGTGCTGGTGCCGGTGGCTAATCCGATTGGCCTGGAACAGGTGTTGATGGACGTCCCCCTGGGCCGCTACGAGCTGGAAAGCGGGCAGAACTTCAACCGTTGGTTTGTCGACCTCGGCGAAACGATCGGTCAGGAGATCGAAGGCCAGCTCACCCAGGATCCGCAGCACAACCTGGCCCTGGTACGCCGTACTTTGCGTCATGCACTGCTGCGCCAGAGCGCCGCCACACAACTGCAATCCCAGCGCCTGGTGCTGCAGACCCTGGCCTGCGATGCCGACATGGTGCTGGACCTGCACTGTGACTTCGAAGCCGTCACCCACCTGTACACCACGCCCCAGGCCTGGCCCCAGGTCGAACCGCTGGCGCGCTACATCGGCGCCGAGTCCAGCCTGCTGGCCACCGACTCCGGTGGCCAGTCCTTCGACGAGTGCTTCACCCTGGTGTGGTGGCAGTTGCAAGAGCGCTTCGGCGAGCAGTTCCCCATACCGTCGGGCAGTTTCTCGGTGACCCTGGAGCTGCGCGGCCAGGGCGACGTCAATCATCCCCTGGCCAGCCTCGACTGCCAGGCCTTGATCGACTACCTGACGCACTTTGGCGCCATCGAAGGCCAGATCCAGCCACTGCCGGAACTGCCCTACCCCGCCACGCCACTGGCGGCGGTGGAGCCGGTCGCCACTCCGGTCGGCGGCCTGCTGGTATACAGCGCGCTACCGGGCGAATACCTGCAGGCCGGGCAACTGATCGCCGAGATCATCGACCCGATCAGCGACCGGGTCACGCCGGTCCATTGCACCAACGAGGGCCTGCTGTATGCCCGCTCGACCCGCCGCATGGCCACCGCGGGCATGGTGATCGCCCATGTGGCGGGCCTTGAAGCCTATCGAACCGGCTACCTACTTTCGCCTTGAGGATGTTCACCCCATGTACAAATTGACCATCGAAGGCCTGCACAAAAGCTACGGCAGCCATGAAGTCCTCAAGGGGGTGTCGCTCAAGGCCAGGACGGGCGATGTGATCAGCCTGATCGGCGCCAGCGGCTCGGGCAAGAGCACCTTTTTGCGCTGCATCAACTTTCTCGAAACCCCCAACGACGGCGCGATGAGCCTGGACGGCCAGGCAATCCGCATGATCAAGGACCACCACGGCATGCGGGTTGCCGACGAAGCCGAGCTGCAGCGCATCCGTACCCGCCTGGCCATGGTGTTCCAGCACTTCAACCTGTGGAGCCACATGACCGTGCTGGAAAACATCAGCATGGCGCCGCGCCGGGTGCTGGGGGTGAGTAAAAAGGACGCTGAGGATCGCGCGCGCCGCTACCTCGACAAGGTCGGCCTGGCTGCCCGCGTGGCGGACCAGTACCCGGCCTTCCTCTCCGGCGGTCAGCAGCAGCGGGTGGCCATTGCCCGCGCACTGGCGATGGAGCCGGAAGTCATGCTGTTCGATGAACCGACCTCCGCCCTGGACCCGGAGTTGGTGGGTGAGGTGCTCAGGGTGATCCAGGGGCTGGCCGAAGAAGGCCGGACCATGATCATGGTCACCCATGAGATGAGCTTTGCGCGCAAGGTCTCCAACCAGGTGCTGTTCCTGCACCAGGGCCTGGTGGAAGAACATGGCACGCCCGAGGATGTACTGGGCAATCCCCGCAGTGAACGGCTCAAGCAGTTCCTCAGTGGCAACCTGAAGTAGTGGTCAACAGGAGCCTGGGGACGGGCTCCTGCTGCACAGGGCATTGCCCCCGGCGGATGTCGTCTGGCAGATGCCGGTAGAAGCTCTCACGTCCATCGTTGACCGCCTTGCGCCTATGCACGCCGTGCGCAGGTAGCGCCCCCGCGTTAAAACACGCCAGGCCTGACCCTAGGCCTCAAAGCTGAACTCAGGTATTGCCAGGCACGAACGCCCCGTGAACAGCGGCCACCCTGGTCGCTGTTCACGGGGCACGCACGGGGTCAGGCCCACTCAAGCGACAGGCGCGGGAGGCGGCTCGTCCGGCAGGGTCGGTTCACCGGGTTCGGTGGGTTGTTCGTTGGGGGAATCGGGGTCGGGCTGACCGGGGATCCCGCCAGCCTGGGCGACGGACGGATGGGCTAACAACGACCAGGCCAGTACACCTACCTGATTGGGCTCAAGCCTTGCCAGTTCGGCACTTACGCGTGGATCGATCTTCATTGGGCACTCATGGGCGATGGCCCGACCCGCCTTGCGCGGATCCGGGCAGTACACTCCATAGAGTCTACGCTCGCCCAGGAATTCCCACGGTCTGTCCGGACGACTGACTCAGGTGCGCGGCAGGGTCACGCCACGTTGGCCCTGGTACTTGCCGCCACGGTCTTTGTAGGAGACTTCGCACTCTTCGTCGGATTCGAAGAACAGCATCTGCGCCACGCCTTCGTTGGCGTAGATCTTGGCCGGCAGCGTGGTGGTGTTGGAGAACTCCAGGGTCACGTGGCCTTCCCACTCCGGTTCCAGCGGCGTGACGTTGACGATGATGCCGCAGCGCGCGTAGGTGCTCTTGCCCAGGCAGATGGTCAGGACATTGCGCGGAATACGGAAAAACTCAACGGTACGGGCCAGGGCGAAGGAGTTCGGTGGAATGATGCAGACATCGCTCTTGACGTCGACGAAGCTCTTCTCATCGAAGTTTTTCGGATCGACGGTGGCCGAGTTGATGTTGGTGAACACCTTGAACTCATCGGCGCAGCGCACATCGTAGCCGTAGCTCGACACCCCGAAGGAAATCAGTCGTTCGGCGCCTTCGCCACGCATCTGGCGCTCGACGAAGGGCTCGATCATGCCGTGCTCTTGCGCCATGCGGCGAATCCACTTGTCCGATTTGATGCTCATGGCGGGTGTCCTGAATAGCGAGGTGGAAAAATTCTGTCCGGCATCTTACCGGGGCGCGCCGCCGGGTTCAAAGTCCGCTACGCATTAATCGCCGATCCCCTTTAATATCGGATACCGCGCGTCGATCACGCACACCGTCAGTCACGAAAACCAATAAACCTTCGCAAAGACCATTGGCACGTTCCGGAAAAAGGGTTAAGGTGGCGCCACTGTGCTGCTTGTGTCACTGAGAATCTCTACACGATATGTTGAATTTCGATCCAACCATCTACAAGAATTTTTCCTGCTCTTTGCACTCAGTCTCGGCCAGGGTTCTTCCTGAGTCGCAGTTATCTTTGTTCAAGGAGTTACACCATGTCTAATCGCCAAACCGGTACCGTTAAGTGGTTCAACGATGAAAAAGGCTTCGGCTTCATCACTCCACAATCCGGTGACGACCTGTTCGTTCACTTCAAAGCTATCCAATCCGACGGCTTCAAAAGCCTGAAAGAAGGCCAACAGGTTTCTTTCATCGCTACCCGCGGTCAGAAAGGCATGCAAGCTGAAGAAGTTCAAGTTATCTAACTTGTACTGATTTAGTAAAAAAGCCCCGCCCTCAAAAGCGGGGCTTTTTTGTGCCCGTGTGTTTTGTGCCTCCTTGTAGAGGTGGGGGGCCACCCCTACAAGGAGGCAGCCGCTCTCAGCCAGGCGACTGGCGTTACCAGGTCACCCCGAAGCCTGCGGTGTAGCGCGTCTTGCTGAAGTCAGCATCATCGGAACCACTGATGATGTCGCGCTCGGCCTTGAGATTGAGCGACGCCCAGTCCGTGACCTTGTAGCGCAGGCCCAGCTCGGCATCGAGGGCAAAGTCAGCGACGCCCGACAGCGGCTTGCCGACTTCACCATTGGTGAAGAACTCCACTGACTTGCCGATCAGGTAGCGGTTGTAATCCCACTTCATCGCCAGCGAATAGAAATTGTCTTTGCCACCGTCCGAGTATTCGTAGTCGGTGCGGTTCAGCAGTGAGCCGAGGGAGAACGCGCCCAGCTCGTCATCCCAGAATTGATAGCCCGGACCGGTACCGACGGTGCGCTGGCGGGAGAGCTCCTCGACCTTGTCGCGCTTGTAGGTCAAACGCCCCTGCCAGAACCATTGATCGGTAATGAAGCGGTCAAGGGCGTACTCGGCCCGCCAGTTGTCGGTGGTCACCACCTCATCCTGGAACTCGCGGTTGTATTCACCTTCCGCGATATGACGCCATTTGCCATGCCGAGCGGAAGTCTTGAAGTCCACGTCATAGTCATCGGTGTCATTTTCGGCGCGCTGGTAATCCAGAGCGACATCGACATTGCCTCTCCACACCAGATCCTCGACCACCGGCCTGGGCTTGAGGATCTGCTGGATACTCGCCAACTCCACGGTCTTGGGGGTTTCGCCATTGGCCAAGGTGACCTTGCCCTCATCGGCAGCTTGCAGGGACTTGGCTTTTTCACCGGTGTAGGCATCCTGCTTGACCAGCAACTCCTGGTCACTTTCCAGGGTCTTGACCTGTTTCCAGTCGATCGGGATGGCCCCGGCGTATTCGGTCTGGATCAGCAGTTTGCCACCGTCAAAGAGCTTGATCTTGCCACTCAGACGATCGCCATTCTTTAACCAGACGGTGTCGCCGAGTGCAGGAGCGCAGGCACTGATGGCGGCGAGGCAGAGCAGGATTCGGGACGGCATAAACAAGGACAGGCCTCAGGTTAGCGAAAAAAAAGGCGGCATTATCCCTATAGAGAAAGCCTGAGCAAGGACTGACCGGGGTATTTGTAATGAGTTCATTTATCATTGAGTGATCGGCGCTTTACGCTACCACCGGTAATTGACCTGCCCCTCAAGGAACCCAACACGTGAGCGACTGCGAGCACCCGCCCCAGGACCCGGCACAAATCCGCCGAACGGCACTCTACCTTACCCTGGCCCAAGTGCCCGAAGGCAAGGTCGTGAGCTACGGCCAGCTCGCCGAACTGGCCGGCCTGGGTCGGGCCGCGCGCTGGGTCGGGCGCACCCTGAGCCAGTTGCCCGGCGACAGCAAACTGCCCTGGCACCGCGTGCTCGGCGCAGGCGGACGCATCAGCCTCGCTGCCGGCACCCCCTCGGGCGACGAACAACGCGCGCGCTTGCGGACTGAGGGCATCAGTATCCAGAACAATCGTGTTGATATTCAGCGCCATGGCTGGCGCCCGGTAGAGCACAGCGGTTAGAGTGCGCGCTTTGTTTCCGCAATTTTGAGGCAGACTCCAGCCCATGCCCCGTAAAACCTGGCGCGCCGCGCTCGCCGCTTATGCCAGCCCCTCGACGCTCGTGCTGTTGTTGCTGGGTTTCGCCGCCGGCCTGCCGTACATGCTGGTGTTTTCGACGCTTTCCGTCTGGCTGCGCGAGGCCGGTGTGGCCCGCGAAACCATTGGCTATGCCAGCCTGATCGGTCTGGCCTACGCCTTCAAATGGGTGTGGTCGCCGCTGCTCGACCAATGGCGCCTGCCCTTGCTCGGCAAGCTCGGCCGGCGACGCTCCTGGCTGGTGCTGTCCCAAGCACTGGTGATCCTCGGCCTGATCGGCATGGGCTTCTGCGACCCGCAAAAACACCTGTCGTGGCTGATCGCAATCGCGGTGGTGGTGGCCTTCGCCTCGGCCACCCAGGATATTGCCGTCGACGCCTACCGCCTGGAAATTGCCGACGACACACGCCAGGCCGCCCTCGCCGCCAGCTACATGTCCGGCTATCGGGTGGCGGCCCTGCTGGCAACGGCCGGCGCGCTGTTCTTTGCCGAAGGTTTTGGCTCCACCGGCTTCAATTACCAGCACTCGGCCTGGACCGGCACCTACGTGTTGTTTGGCCTGCTGATGGTCCCGGCGCTGCTGACCAGCCTGTTCATGCGCGAACCGCCCGTGCCCCTGCGCACCCAGTTGTCCGCCGGACGCTACAGCTTTGTCCACCAACTGGCGTCCGTGTTCGTGCTGATTGTGTTGCTAGTCTCGGTGCCGGCGATGTGTACCCAGCTCTACAACACCGACTTTGCCAGCGTGCTGTTCGGCGACACCAGCCTGCTCGACTTGCTGCTCGAAGACCGCGCCTTCCTGCGCGCGATTCTCTACATCACCCTCACCGGCATGTGCCTGTCGACCATGGGCCGCCGCGGCCTGGCGCCAGTGCTGACGCCGATCAACGATTTTGTCATGCGCTATCGCTGGCAGGCCTTCCTGCTGCTGGGGCTGATTGCCACCTATCGGATGTCCGATACGGTGATGGGCGTCATGGCCAACGTGTTCTACATCGACCTGGGCTTCACCAAGGACCAGATCGCCGGGGTCAGCAAGATTTTCGGCCTGATCATGACCCTGGTGGGCGCCGGCATGGGCGGCCTGCTGATCGTGCGCTTCGGCATCCTGCCCATACTGTTCATCGGAGGCGCGGCCTCGGCCGGCACCAACATCCTGTTCGTGATGCTCGCCGACATGGGGGCGAACCTGCAGATGCTGATTGCCACCATTTCACTCGACAACTTCAGCTCCGGCCTGGCGACGTCGGCCTTCGTGGCCTACCTGTCGAGCCTGACCAACCTGAAGTTTTCCGCTACGCAGTACGCCCTGCTGAGCTCAATCATGCTCCTGCTACCGCGCCTGATCGGCGGTTACACCGGGGTCATGGTGGAAAAGTTCGGCTATCACGACTTCTTCATCATTACCGCCCTGCTCGGTGTGCCGACGCTGATCCTGATCGCCATTCACTGGTTCCAGGAAAGCCGGCGCGAAGGCCCGACCCCCGAGCCTGTGGCGAGCACCAGCACCGTCGAAGAAACCTGACAAACGCCCGGGGTGCGGGGCTTTCCCCGGCCTCGGGCGACACCACGGACCGCACGCCTGTACGCCAGCACATCTCGCCCGTACAATGCTCCGTCATTTCTAGTCTTCAGCAACCGACAACGGCCTACCATGCGCACCAGTCAATTTTTGCTCGCCACACAGAAAGAAACGCCTTCCGATGCGGTCGTCATCAGCCACCAGCTGATGCTGCGCGCCGGCATGATCCGCAAACTCGCCTCGGGCCTGTACACCTGGCTCCCCATGGGCCTGCGGGTAATGCGCAAGGTTGAGGCCGTCGTTCGCGAAGAAATGAACGCCGCCGGCTCTCTCGAAGTGTTGATGCCGAGCACTCAACCGGCTGAGCTGTGGCAGGAATCCGGGCGCTGGGAAGAGTACGGCCCTGAGCTGCTGCGCTTCAAGGATCGACATGGCCGTGATTTCTGCGCCGGCCCGACCCACGAAGAAGTGATCACCGATCTGATGCGCAACGAGTTGAGCAGCTATAAACAGCTGCCCATCAACCTGTTCCAGATCCAGACCAAATTCCGTGACGAAATCCGCCCACGCTTCGGTTTGATGCGCGGCCGCGAATTCATCATGAAGGACGCTTACTCCTTCCACGCCGACCAGCCTTCGCTGCAGATCACCTATGACCGCATGCACCAGGCTTACTGCAACGTGTTCACGCGCCTGGGCCTGAAATTCCGCCCAGTGGAAGCGGACAATGGCTCGATCGGCGGTGCCGGCTCCCACGAATTCCACGTTCTGGCCGAATCCGGCGAAGACGACATCGTCTTCAGTAACGGTTCCGACTACGCAGCCAACATCGAAAAAGCCGAAGCCGTGCCACGGGAAACCTCCCGTCCTGCGCCAAGCGAAGCGCTGCGCCTGGTGGATACACCAGAGACCAAGACCATTGCGGCACTGGTGGAAAAATTCAATCTGCCGATTGAAAAGACCATCAAGACCCTGATCGTGCACGCCGAAGAAGCCGGCAAGCTGATCGCCCTGGTGATTCGCGGCGACCACGAACTCAACGAAATCAAGGCCGCCAACCAGCCTGGCGTTGCCAGCCCGCTGGTCATGGCCAGCGACGCCGAACTGCGTGACGCGATTGGCGCCGGTGCTGGCTCCCTGGGCCCGTTGAACCTGCCGCTGCCGATCATCATCGACCGCTCGGTGGAGCTGATGAGCGACTTCGGGATCGGTGCCAACATCGACGACAAGCATTACTTCGGCGTCAACTGGGAACGCGACCTGCCGGTCCCGACCGTGGCCGACCTGCGTAACGTGGTGGCCGGCGATCCAAGCCCAGACGGCAAGGGCACCCTGGAAATCAAGCGCGGCATCGAAGTCGGGCACATCTTCCAGCTCGGCAACAAGTACAGCAAAGCGATGAAGTGCGAAGTGCTGGGCGAGAACGGCAAGCCGGTGACCCTGGAAATGGGTTGCTACGGCATTGGCGTGTCCCGCGTGGTCGCGGCGGCCATCGAGCAGGGCAACGACGAAAAAGGCATCATCTGGAGCGACACCCTCGCGCCCTTCCAGATTGCCCTGGTACCGCTGCGCTACGAAACCGAGCTGGTACGCGAAGCCACCGACAAGCTCTACGCAGAATTGACTGCGGCCGGCTTTGAAGTGCTGCTGGACGATCGGGACAAGAAAACCAGCCCGGGCATCAAGTTCGCGGACATGGAGCTGATCGGCATTCCTCACCGGATCGTGGTCAGTGACCGCGGCCTCGCCGAAGGCAACCTGGAATACAAGAGCCGTACCGAGGCCGAGCCGCAAGCGCTGCCGGTCGCTGACGTACTGTCGTTCCTTCAGGCTCGTATCCGCCGCTGACACCAGATAGAGAAGTCATGTTCAAGCGAAACACCTTAAGCCTCGGTGGTGCTGCCCTGTGCAGCACCCTGCTGCTCAGCGGCTGTGCCAATCAAATGTCACAGCGCAGCGAGCACGAGGAGCGTATCGAGCGCAAACTGCTCGATCACAGCCTGCAGATCGATGTCGGTGAGCCTAAGGTGCTTGAGCTGCCGCAACGCCGGGTGCGGATTCATGAACAGAAGACCTTCGAAGTCACCGAGTTCGAGGTCACCCGTCGCTACGACCGCTACACGCCTTACCAACCCTGGCGGGAGGCCTATGAGATCCCGCTGGGCGCGGTCGCAGTGGTGGCCGGCGTCGGTGCCAACGTGGTCAACGTGTTTGCCCTCGGCAGCCTGCCGGACAGCGTCACCAAGGACTGGATCAGTTACGGTTTTGCCGGACTCAACCCGTTCATGAACGTGCAGTCCCACGGTCGCGCGCAACAGAACCTGGCGGGCATTGATGAAGTCGAGCGAGAAAAACGCACGGAATACTCAAGCCTGCCCTGGAGCGAACGCCCGGTAGAGGTCAAGACCGGCAAGCAGACCTTCGAGCTCACCACTGACCACAATGGCGTGTTGCGCTTGAACCTGCTGGACAGCCCGTTTTCCGAACATGACCTGAGCCACATCAGCAAGCTGCAAATCTCTGTCGCAGACGCCCAGGATGACGTGCACACCGATTCCTCGCTGGCGATCAGCGGCAATTTGCGCGGCAAGCTGCTGGAAGCCCACGAACTGATTTACGACGACCTCGAAGATGACGAAGTGAGCCAGTGGGTGCACCGGGTCAAGCGCCTGTCGGAACTGGGCCTGGAAGAAGAAGCCAGCGAACTGGAGCAGAGCCTGATCGAACTGACCCGCAACGATCCCGAGTTGCAGAGTGAGTTCCTCAAGTCGCTGACCAAGGATGCCGGGCGCCTGGTGGCAGATCCGGGCGTCAATTAGTATCGGCAATGTTCGCGGGCAACCTTGCCCGCGACTACGTTCTAGCGCCCGAACAGGTCCAACTGTTCGAACCCACCGCGCAAATCCTGCAATCGCACGCCAATCCCCAGCAACCGCACCGGTTTTCCACCCCGATTGAACGCCTGGGTCAGCAACAGCTGATAACTGCCCAGGTCACGCCCTGCCCCAGCCTGTTCCAGGGTGGTCTGGGTAAAGTCATGGAACTTGACCTTCACGAACGGCTTGCCCGGACGATAACTGCTGTCGATGCGCGCCATGCGTCCATTCAGGCTTTCCAGCAGCTCGGGCAACTTGTCCAGGCAACTGACCAGGTCGGGCAGGTCGACATCGTAGGTATTCTCCACGCTCACCGATTGCCGGCGACTGTCGTTTTGCACCGCCCGCTCATCGACCCCACGGGCCAGACTCCATAAGCGCTCGCCAAAACTGCCAAATTCGCGCACCAATGCCAGCTTGTTCCACTCGCGCAGTTGCAGGCAGTCGACGATACCCAGGCGCGCCAGCTTGTCCGCCGTGACCTTGCCGACGCCGTGCAACTTGCTCACCGGCAACTGCGAGACAAAATCCTCGACCTGATCCGGCGTGATGACGAACAGCCCGTTGGGTTTTTTCCAGTCGCTGGCGATTTTTGCCAGAAACTTGTTCGGCGCCACGCCGGCCGACACCGTGATATGCAACTGATTGGAGACTCGCCGGCGGATATCCTGGGCAATCCGGGTGGCACTGCCGGAAAAATGCCCACAGTCGGACACATCCAGGTAGGCCTCATCCAGCGACAACGGCTCGATCAGGTCGGTGTAATCGCGAAAGATCGTCTGGATTTCCTTGGATGCGTCGCGGTAAGCGTCCATGCGCGGCTTGACGATGACCAGGTCGGGGCACAGCTTCAGCGCATGGCGGGAAGACATCGCCGACCGTACGCCATAGGCCCGGGCTTCATAGTTGCAGGTCGCAATCACCCCCCGCCGATCTGCGGAGCCACCCACCGCCAGCGGTTTACTGGCCAGCGTCGGGTCGTCACGCATCTCGATGGCTGCATAAAAGCAGTCACAGTCGACGTGAATGATTTTGCGTTGAGTCATAAAAGGCGGTGTTCGCTGAAGGAAAAAGGACAAATATCAGTCAGATCACCAGTATCTCACTGACACCTGTATATAGCACCAGTGCTTTTAATCTTCTCTTGGGCGGACTAAAAGCTCGACGATGGATTTATTTTATTAATCGAGATCAGACCATCAATAGAGCTGAAACCCTTATGGAGCAAGCCCTGCAGCCCTTCACAGCCCTGCGTAAACACGCTAAGCGATTGAACAGGAACAGATTTTTCTCAGTTAGCGGTTGACACCCCAGCGTTCCTCTGTAGAATGCCGACACACAGACGCGGGATGGAGCAGTCTGGTAGCTCGTCGGGCTCATAACCCGAAGGTCGTCGGTTCAAATCCGGCTCCCGCAACCAAACATCAAAAAAGGCTACTCGAAAGAGTGGCCTTTTTTGTGCGTGGGTGTTTTTGCCCGCAGTTTGAAGCCATCACACAGACGCGACGAATTCTCGTTGTGCTTCTGACACTTAAGTGCGATCACCAGCCCTTTGCGTGGCAATTTACGTTTATTTGACCCAATCCACGATTAACGGTTGACACCCCGGCGTTCCTCTGTAGAATGCCGCCACACAGACGCGGGATGGAGCAGTCTGGTAGCTCGTCGGGCTCATAACCCGAAGGTCGTCGGTTCAAATCCGGCTCCCGCAACCAAACATCAAAAAAGGCTACTCGAAAGAGTGGCCTTTTTTGTATCTGCAGAAAAAGTCCTTTCGCAACAATGGTCTGCCAAGGTACTGCGAACCCTTGCCGCTACCCTCCTGGCCCATCAGATCAGGCTATGCTAAATCGCAGGCGACCCTTCCAGCATTGAATCGCGCCCATGCGCCATGGCTCAATGACAGGCGTCAGTATTTGTAACTATTTTTTACAACAGGGATTGGTAACTTGGCTGGATACCCCCATCCTGTCGCGCACAATCCAAGAGGTGATTGATGCGCGCCAACTCGTCTGATTCACAAGACCCCGTCACTGCGATCCAACCGATCAAAGCTGCCCGCCTGCATTGGCTGGATCTGCTCAGCAAATACCGCCAGCCCATCGGCCTGGCCGTGACCTTGCTGCTGTTTGCCATTGCCTTGATTGCCTGTCGCCATCTATTAAGCGAACTGGATCTCTACGCCCTGCATGACTCCATCTTGCAAGTGCCACAATCGGCCTTGCTCGGCGCCCTGGGTGCAACGATCGTCGGCTTCATCATCCTGCTCGGCTATGAGTGGTCGGCATCGCGTTATGCCGGCGTGAGCCTGCCGCCACGCAGCCTGATGTTCGGCGGCTTCACCGCGTTTGCGATTGGCAACGCCATCGGCCTGTCCCTGCTCTCGGGGGGGTCGGTGCGATACCGGCTCTACGCGCGTCACGGCCTCGGGGCTTCGGAAGTCGCGCACATGACCCTGTTTGCCAGCCTGTCACTGGGGTGCGCCCTGCCCCCGCTGGCAGCCCTGGCGACCCTGAGCAACCTGCCGGCCGCCTCTGCCGCCCTGCACCTGTCCGAGGCCCTGCTGGGCGGCATCGCGATTGCCGTGCTGCTGCTCTGTGCGGTCCTGGCGATCGGCATCTATCGCCGCCGCCTGCCCGAACAACCCTACCCGGACAACCTGCTGGTGCGCGCCGGGCGCCGCACCCTGCGCCTGCCGGGCCGGCGCCTGACCTTCCTGCAGTTGATCATCACCGCGCTCGACGTCGCCGCCGCTGCCACCGTGTTGTATCTGCTGCTACCGGAAACCCCGCCATTCGGGGCGTTCCTGCTGGTCTACCTGCTGGCCCTGGCGGCGGGCGTGCTCAGCCACGTGCCCGGTGGCGTCGGCGTGTTCGAAGCCATTCTGCTGGCGGCCTTTGCCGACAAGCTCGGTGCCGCGCCGCTGGCCGCCGCCCTGCTCCTGTATCGCCTGATCTACGTGATCCTGCCCATGCTGGTGGCCTGCCTGCTGCTGTTGATCAATGAGGCCCAACGCCTGTTCAACAGCCGTGAAGCGCTGCGCACCGCTTCCGGCCTCGCCGCGCCGGTGCTCGCGGTGCTGGTGTTCCTGTCTGGGGTGGTCCTGCTGTTCTCCGGCGCCACTCCAGAGATCGATACCCGCCTGGAACACATCGGCTTTCTGATCCCCCATCGCCTGATCGACGCCTCGCACTTCGGCGCCAGCCTGATCGGCGTACTGTGCCTGTTGCTGGCCCAGGGCCTGCGCCGGCGACTGTCGGCCGCCTGGATGCTCACCACCGTGTTGCTGCTGGCCGGTGCCTTGTTGTCACTGCTCAAGGGCTTTGACTGGGAGGAAGCCAGCCTGCTGATCCTGACGGCCAGCCTGCTGGCGATCTTCCGCCGTTCGTTCTATCGCCCCAGCCGCCTGACCGAGCTGCCCTTCTCGCCGCTGTACCTGGTGGCCAGCGTCTGCGTGCTGGCTGCGTCGATCTGGCTGCTGCTGTTCGCCTACCAGGATGTGCCGTACAGCCACCAGCTGTGGTGGCAGTTCACCCTGGACTCCGATGCGCCGCGCGGCTTGCGCTCGCTGCTCGGTGCCGCAGTGCTGCTGGTGGTGGTGTCGCTGACCTGGCTGCTGCGCACGGCCCGCCCGGCCATTGACCTGCCGGACGCCACTGACCTGGCAAAAGCACAAAAGATCCTGATGGCCTCGGCCCAACCGGATGGCGGCCTGGCACTGACCGGTGACAAGGCGCTGCTGTTCCACCCCAACGGCGACGCCTTCTTGATGTATGCCCGTCGCGGCCGCAGCCTGGTTGCCCTGTATGACCCGATCGGCCAGGCGCAGCAACGCGCCGAGATGATCTGGCAGTTCCGCGACCTCTGCGACCTGCACCACGCCCGCCCGGTGTTTTATCAGGTGCGCGCCGAAAACCTGCCCTACTACATGGACATCGGCCTGACCGCCATCAAGCTGGGCGAAGAGGCCCGGGTCGACCTGCTGCGCTTTGACCTGGAAGCCAAGGGCAAGGAGATGAAGGACCTGCGCTACACCTGGAACCGTGGCACCCGTGACGGCCTGTCGCTGGAAATCCACGAGCCCGGCCAGGCGCCGATGGACGAACTGAAGGTGATTTCCGATGCCTGGCTCACCGGCAAGAACGTGCGCGAGAAAGGCTTCTCCCTGGGCCGCTTCAGCGATGACTACCTGAAGCACTTTCGCATCGCGATCATTCGTTTTGAAGGTCGCCCGGTGGCATTTGCCAACCTGCTCGAGACCTACAGCCACGACCTGGCCAGCCTCGACCTGATGCGCGCCCACCCGGACGCTCCCAAGTTGACCATGGAATTCATGATGGTCGGCCTGATTCAGCATTATAAGAACCACGGCTATGCACGCTTCAGCCTGGGCATGGTGCCATTGTCGGGCTTGCAACCCCGGCGGGGCGCACCACTGACCCAGCGCCTCGGCTCGATGGTGTTCCGCCGGGGCGAGCAGCTCTACAATTTCCAGGGGCTGCGCCGCTTCAAAGACAAGTTCCAGCCTGACTGGGAACCTCGTTACATGGCCGTGCCCGCCGGACTTGATCCGCTGGTGGCGCTGGCCGATACCGCCGCCCTGATTGCGGGCGGCTTGACTGGATTGGTGAAACGCTGATGATTCAACGCTCCTGGCGGTATGTATTGGCCACCCTGGTGGCACTGGCTGTGATCCTCGGCGGTGGTTACTGGTACTGGAACCGTCCAGCGCCACAACCCACCGTGGAACTGTTGACGCCGGCTG
The DNA here is from genome assembly GCF_014236655.1 of Pseudomonas kielensis. Lineage (GTDB taxonomy): Bacteria > Pseudomonadota > Gammaproteobacteria > Pseudomonadales > Pseudomonadaceae > Aquipseudomonas > Aquipseudomonas kielensis. Next base: position 226,607 of record NZ_JACMYG010000007.1, on the reverse strand, counting down.
ACGGCGCGCCCATGACCCGGGTCATTCCGGGCACCCAGCCGCGCGCCCAGGTGGTCATTGCGGTCAACGAAGAGCAAAAGCTCAGCGACACCCAGCTGATCACCCTCAGCCGTGGCGGCGCAGCACAAATCGTCCAGGTGATCCTGCCCAAGGACTGCATGCGGCAAGGCCGCGCCCTGCAGGCGGCGCTCAAGCAGCTCAATGGCCCGGCCACCCTGGTCAGCGGTATCGGCCCGGGTGCGGTGCTGGCATGGCGCTGGCTGGCCGAGCAGAAGGACGACAAGTCCCAGGCGGTCTCGGTCGACCTGGCCCTGGAGAAACCCGGTTGCACCCACCTGCTGCCAAAAAGCGCCGCCCACGGCCACTGGCTGGTGGCGTGGAACGATAACCCGGACGACACCAGTGCCGGTTTCGTAAGGGACCAGGCCAATGCGCAAACCAGCATCAGCGACTACGACATCAACCTGCCGCAGGTGCTGAACAACGAGCTGCGCAAGCTGCTGATCGGTGCCGACAAGGGCAATGGCGGCCTGAACATTCCGGTGGTCGAAGTGCCCGCCGGCCAGGCCAAGGACACCGTCACTCTGTTCCTCTCCGGCGACGGCGGCTGGCGCGACCTGGACCGCGACGTGGCCGGTGAAATGGCCAAGATCGGCTACCCGGTGGTTGGCATCGACACCCTGCGCTACTACTGGCAGCACAAAAGCCCCGAGCAGAGTGCGATCGACCTCGCCGAGCTGATGCAGCACTACCGGCAGAAATGGGGCACCAAGCGCTTCATTCTCACCGGCTACTCGTTTGGCGCCGACGTCCTGCCCGCCATCTACAACCGCCTGGCGGAGTCGGAGCAACAACGGGTCGACGCGATCATCCTGCTGGCCTTCGCCCGCACCGGCAGCTTCGAGATCGAAGTCGAAGGCTGGCTCGGCAACGCCGGCAAGGAAGCCGCCACCGGCCCGGAAATGGCCAAGCTGCCGGCCGCCAAAGTGGTGTGCATCTATGGCGAGGAAGAAGCCGACGAGAGTGGCTGCACCGACAAGACAGCCGTCGGCCAAGCCATGAAGCTCCCAGGCGGGCACCACTTCGACGAAAACTACCCGGCCCTGGCCCAGCGCCTGGTGGACATCATCGAAAAGCGCCAGGGCGCTGCCAAGGTGGCTGAAGACTGAGTGGGTGATCCAACAAAAAAGCCCCCGCTATCGCACGATAGCGGGGGCTTTTTGTTACAGCGCAGGCACCTCGCCGCTGACCCGCGAACTACATCTCCACCTGCGTCCCCAACTCAATCACCCGGTTCAGCGGCAGATTGAAGAAGCGCAGGTTGCCGTTGGCGTTTTTCAACATGAAGGCGAACAGCGCCTCGCGCCAGCGGGCCATGCCTTCGAGCTTGGAGGCGATCACCGTCTCGCGGCTGAGGAAGTAGGTGGTGCGCATCGGGCTGAAATCCAGCTCATCGAGATGACACAGTTTCAGCGCCTCTGGCACGTCCGGCTCGTCGACGAAGCCAAAGTGCAGGATCACCCGGAAGAAGCCTTCGCCGTGGGCCTCGACCTCAAAACGCCGCGCCGGCGGTACCCGTGGAATATCTTCGTAGACCACGGTCAGCAGCACGACCTGCTCGTGCAACACCTGGTTATGCAGCAGGTTGTGCAACAACGCGTGGGGCACGGCGTCCGGACGTGCGGTGAGGAACACCGCCGTGCCCTGGACCCGATGGGGTGGCTGCACACGGATGCTGCTGATGAAGATCGGCAGAGGCAGGCCACCCTCGTCCATCCGCTCGACCAACAGTTGTTTACCGCGCTTCCAGGTAGTCATCAGCACGAACAGCGCCAGACCGGCGATCACCGGAAAGGCCCCGCCCTGGATGATTTTCGGCACGTTGGCGGCGAAATACAGACCGTCCACCAGCAGGAAGCCCAACAACACCGGAACCGCGAGCAGCGGAGGCCACTTCCACAGCAACAGTATGACCGCCGACACCAGGATGGTGGTCATCAGCATGGTGCCCGTCACCGCCACCCCGTACGCCGAGGCCAACGCCCCGGAGGATTCAAACCCGAGCACCAGCAGGATTACCCCGACCATCAGCGACCAGTTCACCGCGCCAATGTAGATCTGACCCTGTTCGGCACTGGAGGTGTGCTGGATGTGCATGCGCGGAATGTAGCCGAGCTGGATGGCCTGGCGGGTCAGGGAGAACGCCCCGGAAATCACCGCCTGGGAGGCAATCACCGTGGCCAGGGTCGACAGGCCGACCAACGGAATCAAGGCCCAGTTGGGCGCCAGCAGATAGAACGGGTTGCGGGCCGCAGTGGGATCGCCGAGCAGCAACGCACCCTGGCCGAAGTAGTTCAGCACCAGCGCCGGCAGCACCAGGATGAACCAGGCACGGGCAATGGGCTTGCGGCCGAAGTGGCCCATGTCGGCGTACAGCGCCTCGGCACCGGTCAATGCCAGCACCACCGCACCGAGGATCGCCACGCCCATGCCCGGGCGGACAATGAAGAAGCGCACACCCCAGACCGGGTTCATCGCCTGCAACACTTCCGGGTGCTGCAGGATGCCGTGGACGCCCAGCGCGCCCAGCACCAGGAACCACGTGACCATGATCGGCCCGAACAGGATGCCGATGCGCGCAGTACCGTGGCGTTGAATCAGGAACAGCGCCACCAGCACCACCAGAGATATCGGCACCACCCAATGGTCGATGCCGTCGAATGCCAGGCCCAGGCCTTCAATCGCCGAGAGCACGGAAATCGCCGGGGTAATCATGCTGTCGCCATAAAACAGCGCCGCGCCGATCAGCCCGCAGACCACCAGCAAGGTGCGCAATCGGGCATGCCCGGCCGCCGCACGCCGCGCCAACGCGGTCAGGGCCATGATCCCGCCTTCGCCCTGGTTGTCGGCACGCAGGACAAACATCATGTACTTGATCGACACCACCCAGATCAACGACCAGAAGATCAGCGCCAGAATCCCCAGTACGCCGTCGTGGTTGACCGGTACGCCATAGCCCCCTGAGAAGACCTCCTTGAGGGTGTACAGCGGGCTGGTGCCGATATCGCCGTACACCACCCCCACCGCCGCCACCAGCATGCCGATCGGCTTGGCCGCCGAATGCTCGGCACCTGCCGCCTGACTACTTGCCTGACCCATCCACCACCCCTACTGCCCAGACCCGGACTGCCTTGGAAAAGCACGACGTTTGATCGTGCAGCATGCGCTGTTTTACTTCCCGTTACAGACGTATTGTTGACTGTAAAAAATCGGTAAAGCCCAACGGCACGAAGCATAGCGCAGCACTCGTCGTATTTCCCTGCATAAAGCTGGTCAAGAGGGCCGACCATCGCTAGAATTGCGCACTTTTTGATCAGAGGCTAAGCGTCCTGCCTCGCGAATACTGCTGTTTTTTGACGGCGCCTGTTGTTGCCATGCTGCGTTGCCGCTTCTCGCCATAGCCCGCTATGACTCGGCGCGGCGCCTTGCCCGACAACAACAGTCACTCGTCAAAAAGCAGCGTAATCACGAGGCAGGACGCCAAGCGCCCGTCTGTCGCCTTGCCGTTCCCGGCTGGAGGCGTCACAAATACCGAGGTTAGACATGTCCACCACTCCTGCGTCGGCCAACCCCAAGGTTGGCTTCGTATCCCTGGGTTGCCCAAAAGCGTTGGTCGACTCCGAACGCATCCTTACCCAACTGCGTATGGAAGGCTATGACGTCGTGTCCACCTATCAGGACGCGGACGTCGTGGTGGTGAACACCTGTGGCTTCATCGACTCGGCCAAGGCCGAATCCCTGGAAGTGATCGGCGAAGCCATCAAGGAAAACGGCAAGGTCATCGTGACCGGCTGCATGGGCGTCGAAGAAGGCAACATCCGCAACGTGCACCCAAGCGTGCTGGCCGTCACCGGTCCGCAGCAGTACGAGCAAGTGGTCAATGCCGTGCACGAAGTCGTGCCGCCGCGCCAGGATCACAACCCGCTGATCGACCTGGTGCCGCCACAAGGCATCAAGTTGACCCCGCGTCACTACGCCTACCTGAAGATTTCCGAAGGCTGCAACCACAGCTGCAGCTTCTGCATCATCCCCTCGATGCGCGGCAAGCTGGTCAGCCGCCCGGTGGGCGACGTGCTGGACGAGGCCCAGCGCCTGGTCAAATCCGGCGTCAAGGAACTGCTGGTGATCTCCCAGGACACCAGCGCCTACGGCGTTGACGTCAAGTACCGCACCGGGTTCTGGAATGGCGCGCCGGTGAAGACCCGCATGACCGAACTCTGCGAAGCCCTCAGCACCCTGGGTGTCTGGGTGCGCCTGCACTACGTTTACCCGTACCCACACGTCGACGAGCTGATCCCGCTGATGGCCGCTGGCAAGATCCTGCCGTACCTGGACATCCCGTTCCAGCACGCCAGCCCGAAAGTCCTCAAGTCGATGAAACGCCCGGCCTTCGAAGACAAGACCCTGGCGCGCATCAAGAACTGGCGCGAAATCTGCCCGGACCTGATCATCCGTTCGACCTTCATCGTCGGCTTCCCCGGCGAAACCGAAGAAGACTTCCAGTACCTGCTGAACTGGCTGACCGACGCCCAACTCGACCGCGTGGGCTGCTTCCAGTACTCGCCGGTAGAAGGCGCACCGGCCAACGACCTGGACCTGGACGTGGTCCCGGACGACGTCAAGCAGGACCGTTGGGAGCGCTTCATGGCGCACCAGCAGGCCATCAGTTCGGCGCGCCTGCAAATGCGCATCGGCCGTGAAATCGAAGTGCTGGTCGATGAAGTCGACGAGCAAGGCGCGGTCGGCCGCTGCTTCTTCGATGCCCCGGAAATCGACGGCAACGTATTCATCGACAACGGCAGCAACCTCAAGCCCGGCGATAAAGTCTGGTGCAAGGTCACCGATGCCGACGAGTACGACCTGTGGGCTGAACAGATCTAAGGCAGGGCATCCCTACCAATTGCACTGAACCCAAAAAGCCCCGCTCTTTTTCACCAGATGCGGGGCTTTTTTACGGCTATCGTTTGCTTATCCACTCACAAGAGGCAGACGGGCATGCGTCAGCATTCGGTCATCCACACGCCGACACTCAGCGATTATCAGGAACTGACTCAGGTCTGGGAGGCATCCGTGCGTGCGACCCACGACTTTCTGCCGGACAGCTACATCGAGTTGCTGCGCAATCTGGTGCTCACCCGCTACCTCGATGCGGTGATGCTGATCTGCACCCGCGACAAGCAGCAACACATCAGCGGGTTCGCCGGGGTTGCCGCCGGCAAGATCGAAATGCTCTTCATCGCCCCCCAGCACCGTGGTGAAGGCCTGGGCAAACAGCTGCTGCAGTACGCCATGGAACACCTGAATGCCGATGAACTGGACGTCAACGAGCAGAACCCGCAGGCCCTGGGCTTCTATTACAAGCAAGGGTTTGAAGTGATCGGACGCTCGGAAGTCGATGGCATGGGCCAGCCCTATCCGTTGCTGCACATGCGTTTGAAGCAGTCCGGGGCGCAGGCCCTGCGCGGCTAAAAGCCACACAAGGCAAATGGACCCGCGATTAACCGGCGCGAGGCAGGTACAATACCTGCCCCCTTTTTGTTACGGCCCTGTCATGACTGACCCGATTCGTCTTTCCAAACGCCTCATCGAACTCGTCGGCTGTTCCCGTCGGGAGGCTGAGCTGTTCATTGAAGGCGGCTGGGTCACCGTGGACGGCGAAGTCATCGACGAACCGCAGTTCAAGGTCGACACCCAGAAAGTCGAGCTGGACCCTGAGGCCAAGGCCACCGCGCCGGAGCCGGTGACCATCCTGCTGCATGCCCCCGCGGGCATGGACGTCGAGAGCGCCCAGCAATTGATCAGCGCCGAGACCCTGAGCGAAGAGCACCGTTTCAGCAAGCGCCCGCTCAAGGGCCATTTCCTGCGCCTGACCGCCAGTGCCGACCTGCAGGCCAACGCCAGCGGCCTGCTGGTGTTCACCCAGGACTGGAAGATCCTGCGCAAGCTCACGGCCGATGCGAGCAAGATCGAACAAGAGTATGTGGTTGAAGTCGAAGGCGACATGGTCGCCCACGGCCTCAACCGCCTGAACCACGGCCTGACCTACAAGGGCAAGGAGTTGCCAGCGGTCAAAGCCAGCTGGCAGAACGAAAACCGCCTGCGCTTCGCGATGAAGAACCCGCAACCGGGAATCATCGCCCTGCTCTGCCAGGCGGTCGGCCTCAAGGTCATCGCCATCCGCCGCATTCGTATCGGCGGCGTATCCATCGGCAAGGTTCCGGTGGGCCAATGGCGCTATCTGTCCGCCAAAGAGAAATTCTGAGGCTGCCACTCATTTTGGTGTCGCCGGTACCGGCAACGCCCACAGCTGAATGATCAGGACTGCACACATGATTCATAACGACGTACTGCGCAGCGTGCGCTACATGCTCGACATCAGCGACAACAAGGTCGTCGAGATCATCAAACTCGGCGGCATGGATGTCACCAAGGAAGACCTCGTTACCTACCTCAAGAAAGACGAGGAAGAAGGTTTCGTGTTCTGCCCCGACGACGTCATGGCGCACTTCCTCGATGGCCTGGTGATCTTCAAGCGCGGCAAGGACGAAAGCCGTCCGCCACAGCCGATCGAAACGCCGGTGACCAACAACATCATCCTGAAGAAACTGCGCGTGGCCTTCGAACTGAAGGAAGACGACATGCACGCCATCCTCAAGGCCTCCGAGTTCCCGGTGTCCAAGCCAGAGCTGAGCGCGCTGTTTCGCAAGTTCGGCCACACCAACTACCGCCCGTGTGGCGACCAGTTGCTGCGCAACTTCCTCAAGGGCCTGACCCTGCGCGTCCGCCCGCAGTAAGAGCCCGCTTGCGGCGATGGCGACCTTCAAAACGCCATCGCCCGCAGCTCGACCCGCCCGTATGGCTGCACATTCCCGGCAAAAATAGTGGCTCCGCTTCCCGCGGCTGACGACTAGGGTGTAATGACCCTCAGTGATCAGGATTCGCCATGCACCCCTACTTCTCCCTGCAAGGCCGCACCGCTCTGGTGACCGGCGGCACCCGTGGTATCGGCAAAATGATCGCCCAAGCCTTCGTCGAGGCAGGAGCGACGGTGTTTGTCTGCGCGCGCGACGCCGAGGCCTGCCAACAGACCGCCGATGAACTCGGCGCCCTGGGGCACTGCCACGCGATCGCAGCCAACCTCGCCACAGAAGAAGGCGTCGCCCAATTGGCCAGCCGTCTCGGCGAGTGCGTGAGCCACCTGGACATCCTGGTGAACAATGCCGGCACCACCTGGGGAGCGCCATTGGAGAGCTACCCGGTCAAGGGCTGGGAAAAAGTCATGCAGTTGAACGTAACGTCGGTGTTCAACTGTATCCAGCAGTTCCTGCCGCTGCTGCGCAAGGCCGGTTCGGCCGCCAATCCGGCCCGGATCATCAACATCGGCTCGGTCGCCGGAATCTCCTCCTTCGGTGAACAGGCCTACGCCTACGGCCCGAGCAAGGCCGCCCTGCACCAACTGTCGCGGATTCTCGCCCGGGAACTGGTCAGCCAGCACATCAATGTCAACGTGATTGCCCCGGGGCGCTTCCCGAGCAAGATGACCCAGCACATCGGCAACGATGCCCAGGCCCTGGCCGAAGACACGGCCTTGATCCCCATGAAACGCTGGGGTCGCGAGGAGGAAATGGCGGCTCTGGCCATCAGCTTGGCGAGTACCGCCGGGGCGTACATGACCGGCAACATCATTCCGCTGGATGGCGGGTTCAGCCTCTGAGATCGGCGCGAAGACGGGATCAGGGCCCCGTGAGTTATCATGCTCGCCCTAACCCCGCCTCGACCCGCCACCATGACCTACAGCGTTTCCCCCATCGGCTTTGTGCACTCCTGCTTCAAGGAGAAGTTCGCCATTCCCCGCCAGCCCCAACTGGCCCCTGCTGCGCGGGGCATCCTGGAGCTGGTGGCGCCGTTCGACCAGGGTGATGCGGTGCAGGGGCTGGAGCAGGTCAGCCACGTCTGGCTGCTGTTCCTGTTTCACCAGGCCCTGGAAGACAAGCCACGGCTCAAGGTGCGTCCGCCGCGCCTGGGCGGCAACAAGTCCATGGGGGTGTTTGCCACCCGCGCCACCCATCGCCCCAACGGCATCGGTCAGTCGGTGGTCAAGCTGGACCGGGTCGAAGCCAATCGCCTGTGGATCTCGGGGATCGACCTGCTCGATGGCACGCCGGTACTGGACATCAAACCCTATGTGCCCTACGCCGACATTATCGACAGCGCTGCCAACAGCATCGCCAGCGCCGCGCCGCAACTGATCCCTGTGCAGTGGGCGGAGAGTGCCCTGCAGCAGGCTCACGAGCACGCTCAGCGCCTTGCAGAGCCACTGGTGGCGTTGATCGAGCAGTGCTTGGCACAAGACCCACGCCCGGCCTACCAGATTCCTACACCCGAGCGGGAATATGGCGCGCAGTTCTGGGACTTGGATGTGCGTTGGCATTATCCCGAGGCCGGGGTGATTCGCGTCCTCGAAGTTATTCCGACATAAAAAAGCCCCCACTGCCTGCACAGGCAATGGGGGCTTTTCAGTGATGCGGGGGCTTACTTCTCGACGAACGCGCGTTCGATCAGGTAGTCACCCGGCTCACGCATGCGCGGCGAGACTTTCAGGCCGAAGCTGTTGAGCACTTCGCTGGTCTCGTCGAGCATGCTCGGGCTGCCGCACAGCATGGCGCGGTCGTCCTGCGGGTTGATCGGGGGCAGCCCGATGTCGCTGAACAGCTTGCCGCTGCGCATCAGGTCGGTCAGGCGGCCTTCGTTTTCGAATGGCTCACGGGTCACGGTCGGGTAGTAGATCAACTTGTCACGCAGGGCTTCGCCGAAGAACTCGTTCTGCGGCAGGTGCTCGGTGATGAACTCGCGGTAAGCGACTTCGTTGACGTAACGCACGCCGTGGCACAGGATCACTTTTTCGAAACGCTCGTAGGTTTCCGGATCCTGGATCACGCTCATAAAGGGCGCCAGGCCGGTACCGGTGCTGAGCAGGTACAGGTGTTTGCCAGGTTTCAGGTCGTCCAGCACCAGCGTGCCCGTAGGCTTCTTGCTGATGATGATCTCGTCGCCTTCCTTCAGGTGCTGCAACTGGGAAGTCAGCGGGCCATCAGGCACCTTGATGCTGAAGAACTCCAGATGCTCTTCCCAGTTCGGGCTGGCAATCGAGTAAGCACGCATAAGCGGGCGGCCGTTGGGCTGTTGCAGGCCGATCATCACGAACTGACCGTTCTCGAAGCGCAGGCCCGGATCGCGGGTGCACTTGAAGCTGAACAGAGTGTCGTTCCAGTGGTGAACACTGAGGACACGCTCGTGGTTCATGTTGCTCATGTACGTGGGACTCCTGGAGATTTTGCCTGCGCCGCTGTGCGCAATTGCATCGCATTCTAATGGCAGCGACAATATCTGTTAAATGGATTATTAAGATAAGGGTTATCGGTTATATAGATATGCGATTTACTCTACGTCAACTTCAAGTCTTCGTCGCCGTTGCCCAGCAGGAAAGCGTATCCCGTGCTGCGGGTCTGCTCAACCTCTCGCAATCGGCGGCCAGCACCTCGATCACTGAACTGGAGCGCCAATGCAGCTGCCAGTTGTTCGATCGCGCCGGCAAACGGCTGAGCCTCAACGCCCTGGGTAAACAGCTGTTGCCACAAGCGGTGGCCCTGCTCGACCAGGCCAAGGAAATCGAGGACCTGCTCAACGGCAAGTCCGGTTTTGGCTCCCTGGCGGTCGGCGCCACACTGACCATCGGCAATTACCTGGCGACGCTCCTGATCGGCAGCTTCATGCAGCGCCACCCGGAGAGCCAGGTGAAGCTGCATGTACAGAACACCGCCAATATCGTGCAACAGGTCGCGCACTATGAAATTGATCTGGGTCTAATCGAAGGCGACTGCAGCCATCCGGACATTGAAGTGCAGAGCTGGGTCGAAGATGAACTGGTGGTGTTCTGCGCCCCCCAGCATCCGCTGGCCCAACGCGGCATCGCCAGCATGGAGGAGCTCAGTCAGGAGGCGTGGATTCTGCGCGAACAGGGCTCCGGCACTCGCCTGACCTTCGACCAGGCCATGCGCCATCACCGCAGCGCCTTGAATATCCGCCTGGAGCTGGAACACACCGAAGCGATCAAGCGGGCGGTGGAATCGGGCCTGGGCATTGGCTGCATTTCCCGCCTGGCGCTGCGCGACGCCTTCCGGCGCGGCAGCCTGGTGGCGGTGGAAACCCCGGACCTGGACCTGGCGCGGCAGTTCTACTTCATCTGGCACAAACAGAAATACCAGACCTCAGCCATGCGCGAATTCCTCGAACTGTGCCGCGCCTTCACCGCCGGGGTTCAGCGCAGCGACGAGATCGTGCTGCCGAGCATCGCCTGAGGGTCAGATCAGGATCACAGCCCACACCAGGGCAATCATGCTCAAGGCCACGAACTGAGCGGCGCTGCCCATGTCCTTGGCATTTTTCGACAGCGGGTGCAGGTCGAGGGAGATGCGGTCGATGGCCGCTTCTACCGCGGAGTTGAGCAACTCCACGATCAGCGCCAGCAGGCAGACGGCAATCAGCACGGCCTGTTCGACCCGGCTGACATTCAGAAAGAAGGTCAGCGGAATCAGAATCACGTTGAGCAACACCAGTTGCCGAAAAGCCGCTTCGCCGGTGAAAGCGGCGCGCAGGCCGTCCAGGGAGTAGCCCGAAGCGTTGAGGATGCGTTTGAGGCCGGTCTGGCCTTTGAAAGGTGACATAAGAGTAGGCAACTGAAAAAAGGAGAGGGAAAGCTAGATCAACAAAAGTCAAAAAAGCGTGAATGAGCCGGCTTTATTGCGGCGAAATTGACTCGAGTTGTTGCAACAGTAGCGCCGCCTGAGTCCGGGTGCGCACACCCAGCTTGCGGAAAATCGCCGTTACGTGGGCCTTGATGGTGGCCTCCGACACACTCAGCTCGTAGGCGATCTGCTTGTTCAGCAAACCTTCGCAGACCATGGTCAGCACGCGGAACTGCTGCGGGGTCAAACTCGCCAGGCCCTCGCTCGCGGCCTTGGCTTCCGGCGAGACGCTGACCGCCTCGAACGCTTGTGGTGGCCAGAACACATCGCCATCCAGCACCGCACGCACCGCCTGCTGGATCACTTCCAGCGAGCTGGATTTGGGAATGAAGCCACTGGCCCCGAACTCCCGGGACTTGACCATGATCGACGCTTCTTCCTGTGCCGAGACCATCACCACCGGAATCTGCGGGTACTGGCCGCGCAACAGCACCAGCCCGGAGAATCCGTATGCGCCCGGCATGTTCAGGTCCAGGAGCACCAGGTCCCAGTCGGCCTTCTCGGTCAGGCGGGTTTCCAGCTCGGCGATGCTCGCCACTTCCACCAGGCGCACGTCCGGGCCCAGGCCCAGGGTGACGGCCTGGTGCAGTGCGCTACGAAAGAGGGGGTGGTCATCGGCAATCAGGATTTCGTATGTGGCCATTGTTCAAATGATCCTGTTTTTATGGCAGGCCTGATGCATTCAGGCCTCACCAAAACAACTCAAGGTAGCACCTGCAGGTGCAACCAACAGGGTACGTTCAACGCCAAGAGCCCATAAAACCGGCGTTTCAATCTTCGGCCGCACCCTAATCGGCGCCAAGGATGCCCAGCGAAATCGGGGTGGTCAAGCCGCATCCTTTACGGCATCTTAGCTGGCTAACTAATAAGAGTGCCATCATGCAGACCAAAGCCCTGCGTGCCGATGTCCTGATGTTGATCACCGCAATGATTTGGGGATCAGGATTTGTCGCACAAACCTCCGGTATGGATCACATCGGTCCTTTCCTCTATTCCGGCCTGCGCTTCGCGCTTGGTTCGTTGTGTCTGTTACCGCTGGTCCTACGTGGCAACCGCCAGAATAGCCACCACGAACCCTTCCTGACCCGTGGTTTGTTGATCGGTGGCGGCCTGATGGGCCTCGCCCTGGCCCTGGGGATCAACCTGCAACAGGTCGGCCTGCTGTTCACCAGCGTGACCAATGCCGGTTTCATCACCGGGCTCTACGTCATCGTCGTGCCGCTGCTGGGGCTGTTGATCGGGCACAAGACCGGGCTCGGCACCTGGTTCGGGGCGACTCTGGCGGTGGTCGGGATGTTCCTGCTCAGCGTCGGCGATCAGTTCCAGGTGGCGTCCGGCGACTGGTTGCAGTTGATCGGCGCCTTTGTCTGGGGCGGGCACGTGGTGCTGGTGGGCGTTTTCGCCAGCCGACACGACCCGATTCGCCTGGCATTCCTGCAGTTCACCACCTGCTCGGTGGTCAGCCTGGTCCTGGCCCTGTGCCTGGAGACTTTCGACCTCAACGCGATCATCGCCGCCGGCCCGGCCATTCTCTATGGCGGCCTGATTGCGGTCGGCATCGGCTACACCTTGCAGGTGATCGCCCAGAAAGACGCGATTGCCTCCCATGCCGCGATTATTTTTTCCCTGGAGGCCGTGTTTGCCGCCATCGCCGGTGCCTGGCTACTGGGTGAAGAACTGAGCCTGCGGGGCTACATCGGCTGTGGGCTGATGCTAGCCGGGATGCTGGCCGCCCAGCTCTGGCCGAAAAACCCGGTGCTGGCCCGCAGCACCGCCTAGAGGTAGGGCTTGAGGCGAGTGTGGACGTCATCGTCCGGATCGATCGCCTGCTGAAACTTGGCCGACAGGTAATGGGTGCTGAAGACGTCCAGGTAGGCGTCCAGCACTTCGCTGGCGGCTTGATCGTCGGCCAGTTCCAGGCAGAGCGCGGCCACCTCGGCGGTGCAGAAGTGGTCATCGCGCTTGGAGCGGCGCAACTTGTAGCGCGACAGTTGTTCGGGCTGCAGGCTCAACACCGGCAAATGCTCGAGATAAGGGCTCTTGCGGAACATCTTGCGCGCCTCGCTCCAGGTCGCGTCCAGCAGAATGAACAGCGGGCGCTTGCCCGGCTCCAGCCGGACCTCGCTCACCACCCGCTGCGGCGCGACAAACTCTCCCGGAAACACGATGTACGGCTGCCACTGAGGATCGGCGATCAGGGCCAGCAAGCCCGGCTCGACTTCGGTACGCGACCAGGGAAACGCACTGGTCTGCTCGATCACGTCGGCAATCAGCCAGCCGGTATTGCTCGGTTTCATCGGCTCGACGTCATGCATCACCAGGCACATGGCCGATTTGGCCGCAACGGTCGGGCGCCACGCACACAGGCAATGGCTGGGGATTACCCGGCAGCCGGCGCACCGCTCAGCCCGCGAGCCCCGCGCAACAAAGGGGCGGACGGCTCGGGCCAGGCGCTGGGCGCGCAAACGGGAAACGGCGTGGCTCATGGCAGGTTTCGACGGCAGGAGGATTGAATCGACACAAAAAGCGCTCGGCAGGGCAATAAAGTGCCAGCAGTTTACCAGAGCAACCTGCGCAAGCCTGTACCGCCCGCCCCCCGCACCCTATAATTTGCCGCCACTGAACGCTCAGCCCTGTGACGGGTCGAAGCACCAGTCACTGAATCAGGAGAGTTTCATGCTGCGCCTCATCGTTCCCACCGCCGCCCTTGTGCTGGCTTTGCCCTTCTGCGCCCAGGCCGCGTCCCTGAAAGAGATGAACCTGAGCAAGATGCTGGAGAAGGTAGCCGCGGAAAGTAACGTTGGCCTGCCTCGCGAAGTCAGCGACAACATTCTGGACCAGGGCTACACGGTCGAAGGCAAGGAGCTGGTTGATCACCTCAGTGTGCAATCGGTGTATGCCGAAGAAATGCGCGCCAACCCGAAAGCCGTGTACCTGCAACTGGGTGCCAGCGTTTGCCGCAACCCCAACTACCGCAAGCTGATGGCCCAGGGCGCGATCTTGCGTTACGAATTCACCGAGAACAAAACCAACCGTCCGGTGGCCTCGGCCCGATTCCAGGAATCGGACTGCCCGGCAGAGCCTGCGAAAAAGAAGAAGTAACGCCCCCGAACCCGCGCGCCGTTGCTCTTCATCGGCGTGCAGTTCCACCACCTGCGCCAGCAGATAAGGCGAGCGCTACTCGTTGCCCCCCAGCCGCCGTCGACATGCCTCCCCAAGGCTCACCTGATGGTCCTCGGCTGCCGACTTGAGCATCGGAACCGCTGCGTATCGATCTCCAGCATCACCCGCGCCATAACCCGCCTCCGAGCCCAAGAATCGCCCTTGGGAGCTTGCGTCTTGCCCGGGGTGTACGACAAATGTGTGGCGTGCCTGTGTTTCGGTCAGTCAGCGCGTAGCGTCTAGGGGGGGCTTCAGGCGGGCGGTGAAAGTCGATCACCTATCGCCAACAAGCTATTGCCAGCACAGACTTTTCAGGACCATGATCAAGCCAGCGCAACTGACGCCGAGCGTCTAGATTCAATGTGTGGATATTCAAGGTTCACGGCAGAAAAGGGGCTGCCATCCAGAACGGCGTCTTGCGAACATTTTCTTTCATCCAAGGGATAAACAGAGCCCGTCTGGATGACTCGACGGCCGTGCGCGGTGGGTCGGGTTGGCTGTAATGCCCAGGCGACACAAGGCGTGTCGCGGCCCCGACGAATCTTTCGGTCGGGCCGAAGGTTCTGTGTAGAAGGAGAAGTTGAATGCCTTACCAACCGAATGACCTTCTGATACGTCATTTCCAGAGCAACGGTGTCGATCTCACGAGCAAGATCGAAGAACAACTCAACCTGGTTTCCCCCAACAGTCCGAATATTCCGATCTACCGCGACATGATGCTGACAGTCCTGCGCATGGCCCAGGACGACCACAACCGCTGGAATGCCAAGATCACCCTTCAAGCCCTGCGCGAGCTGGAGCACGCATTTCGTGTGCTGGAACAGTTCAAGGGAAGGCGCAAGGTGACCGTGTTCGGTTCAGCGCGCACGCCGGTGGAACACCCGCTGTACGCCCTGGCCCGTGAACTGGGAGAAAAACTCGCGCAATCGGACCTGATGGTGATCACCGGTGCCGGTGGCGGGATTATGGCCGCCGCTCACGAGGGCGCGGGTCGCGATCACAGCCTTGGGTTCAACATCACCCTGCCCTTCGAACAGCATGCCAACCCCACCGTCGGTGGCACCGCCAACTTGCTGCCCTTCCACTTTTTCTTCACCCGCAAACTGTTCTTCGTCAAGGAAGCCGACGCGCTGGTGCTGTGCCCGGGTGGCTTCGGCACGCTGGACGAAGCCCTGGAAGTACTGACTCTGATCCAGACCGGCAAAAGCCCACTGGTGCCCGTGGTGCTGCTGGATGCACCGGGTGGCAAGTTCTGGGAAAGCGCGCTGGATTTCATCCGCAATCAATTGGAGGCCAATCGCTACATCCTGCCCAACGACCTGAAACTGGTGCGCCTGGTGGATAACGCTGAAGAAGCGGTGGCGCAAATCAATCAGTTCTACAGCAACTTCCACTCCAGCCGCTGGCTGAAAAACCAGTTTGTGATCCGCATGAATCATGCACTCAACGAGCAAGCGCTGGCACACCTACAAGTGGCGTTCGCCGACCTGTGCCTGAGCGATCACTTTCACCAGCACGCCTACAGTGGCGAGGAGCATGACGACGCACAGTTCAGCCACCTGGCGCGCCTGGCGTTCACCTTCAATGCCCGGGATCATGGGCGCCTGCGTGAACTGGTGGACTACCTCAACCTGCCGGAAAACTGGGCCACCTCCCAGCCTGCAACTCCCCAGCGCCAACGGGAACCCAGCAAAGTGACATGAATAAAAAAGCCCGACTATTTTTTAGTCGGGCTTTTTTAGTCGTCCATTGCTCGGCCACTGAACAGCCGGCCGATCATCTCCATGGAGTAACCGCGATAAGCGAGGAAGCGCCCTTGCTTGGCACGCTCGCGGGCATCGATCGGTAAATGCCCGGCAAATTTACGGCGCCAGGTGTCTTCCAATTGTGCCTGCCAACTGATTCCACACTCACGCAAGGCGAGTTCGATATCGGTGCGCTGCAAACCACGCTGGCTCAGCTCTTCACGAATGCGTAAAGGACCATAGCCTGAACGGGCCCGGTAGGAGACGAAACTTTCGAGGTAACGGGATTCGGACAGCAACCCCTCTTCCGTCAGTCGGTCGAGGGCAGTGTCGATCATGTCATCGGGGGCGCCGCGCTGACGCAGTTTACGCGTCAGCTCGACTCGACCATGCTCGCGTCGCGCGAGCAGGTCCATTGCGGTTCGCCGCACCGCGACGAGGGTATCGAGTACGGCGGTCATTGGATCAATCAGATATCAGCGTCGGCCAGGTCATCTTCGGTCTCTTTGACCGGCGCAGCGTTCAGGTCCACCGGCGTCAGCAGCTTGTCGCGAATCTGCTTCTCGAGCTTGGCTGCGATGTCTGGGTTGTCCTGCAGGAACTTGGCCGAGTTGGCTTTGCCCTGACCGATCTTGCTGCCGTTGTAGGCATACCAGGCACCGGATTTCTCAACAAAACCGTGCAGCACGCCCAGGTCGATCATCTCGCCATTGAGGTAGATGCCCTTGCCGTAAAGAATCTGGAACTCGGCCTGACGGAACGGTGCCGCCACCTTGTTCTTGACGACTTTAACGCGGGTTTCGCTGCCGACCACTTCGTCGCCTTCTTTCACCGCGCCAGTACGGCGGATGTCCAGGCGAACCGAAGCGTAGAACTTCAGCGCGTTACCACCGGTGGTGGTTTCCGGGCTGCCGAACATCACGCCGATTTTCATCCGGATCTGGTTGATGAAGATCACCAGGCAGTTGGCGTTCTTGATGTTACCGGTGATTTTACGCAGCGCCTGGGACATCAGGCGGGCTTGCAGGCCCACGTGCATGTCGCCCATCTCGCCTTCGATTTCCGCCTTCGGTACCAGCGCAGCCACGGAGTCGACGATGATCACGTCAACCGCGTTGGAACGCACCAGCATGTCGGTGATTTCCAGAGCTTGCTCGCCAGTGTCCGGCTGGGAAACCAGCAGGTCGTCGACGTTAACCCCCAGTTTGCCAGCGTATTCCGGGTCCAGGGCGTGCTCGGCGTCGACGAACGCGCAGGTCGCGCCGGCTTTTTGTGCCTGGGCAATCACCGACAGGGTCAGGGTGGTTTTACCGGAGGATTCAGGACCGTAGATTTCAACGATACGGCCTTTGGGCAGGCCGCCGATGCCGAGTGCGATGTCCAGCCCCAGAGAGCCAGTGGAGATAGCCGGGATCGCCTGACGGTCCTGATCGCCCATACGCATTACGGCACCCTTGCCGAATTGACGTTCGATCTGACCCAGGGCCGCAGCCAAGGCTTTCTTCTTGTTGTCGTCCATTAAAGTCCTCACGTAATCAATAAGGCCTGACGGCCAACACCTGTATAAGTAGACAGTATTATTCCACAGCGATTGTGGATCGCCTACCCCTGATTTGAGATTTCTCCGGCGGCATGCTGCAGCAAGCCCTCTAGCGCGGCCTTCACCGTTTGTCGGCGGACCTCATCACGGTTCCCGGGAAAGTGCCGGCACTCGCTAAACACGGCCTCGCCCACCCCCCAGGCCAACCAGACAGTCCCCACCGGCTTGGCCGGCGAACCGCCGTCAGGCCCGGCGATCCCACTGACCGCCACGGCAAACCGCGCATGGCTGTTGCGCTGCGCCCCGCGGACCATGGCCTCCACTACCTCGCGACTCACTGCTCCGACCTGCTCGAACAATTCGCCCGGCACCTTCAGTTGCTGGGTTTTCTGGCGATTGGAATAAGTGACATACCCCGCCTCGAACCAGGCCGAACTGCCGGCAATCCGGGTGATCGCCTCGGCGATACCGCCCCCGGTGCAGGATTCGGCCGTGCTGACGTGGGCATTGAGAACCTGTAGACGCCGGCCCAGCTCCGCGGCCAACTGTGTGATTTCATTCACGACTCTCTCTCCTGATCAGACGGGCGTGAGCACTACCCTACATGAGCAGGTTGCGCTTGCAAGGCGCTGGGTGGATCAAAATATGAGGCGTGCCGTGCCCGCGCACTACCGGTGATCCTCCGGGGCCTGGGTTTCCACCACGCCGATTCGCCTGGCTGCCCAGCGCTGATATAAGCCAATGGCGAAATCCGCACCGGCCATCGCCGTCAAACAGCCAAACGCGGCAGCCGTCCAGACCGAGATGTTGGCGGCGTACAACAACATCACCACCGAAACACCGCAGATCATGCTCGACCCGGAGCGCAGGCTCAGGCGCCGGACCAACGACCAACCGCGGGCACCCTCCTTGTCCGCGCGCCACATTTCACCCGACAAGCCACCCAGCAGCGTGAGTGCAATGACCAGCCAGACAGGGATCTCCAGCAAGGCGTGCTGTTCAATTGTCATTTCAGTACTCCTGAGTGGCGAGCCAAAAGATTATGCATCAATGCATAATCAGTCAATCAAAAACCACCCTCACCCCATCAAATCCATGCATTGACGCATCCACAGAACTCGGACCACACGCCCAAGAAATTCTCATGCACAAAAAAACCCGCCATCGGACGGGTTTGTATTGGCGCAGAAGGCAATCAGCGGGCGTACATACCCCACCAGAACACATGCCCCAGGATTACGATCTGCCCGGTCTGGATATCCTGAAAGCCATAATCCTCATCCGGATGCTCATCGCGATTAAAGCTGCGCAAGCGAATCCCGGTGGGCAGGCGGTACAGCTGTTTCACCCGCAACTGGCCGTTGTGGTTGATGGCGTAGAGATCGCCATCGACGATATCGCCGATCCCGCACTTGCCGGCATTCACCCCGACCGTAGCGCCATCACGCAGCACCGGCAACATGCTGTTGCCGCGCACGGTCACGCACTTGGCCTGATCGAACTGAACGCCGTTGTGGCGCAGGCTGCGCTTGCCGAAACGCAGGCTGGCGCGCTCGCTTTCTTCAATGACGAATCGTCCTGATCCAGCAGCCAATTCAACCTCGCGCAGAAAGGGTACCGAGACCTCGTCGTCTTCGATGGGCGTATCGTCATCCCACAGGCTGATGTCCTTGAGTTCCGTGTGCGCGGGATCCCGTGCAGGCGGGTAACCCGGCGTGACATCGACGCGGCCACGCAACTGGTCGGTGCTCACCCGAAAATATTCGGCAATCTTCGAGATGTGTTTATCCGACGGATCGGCGATCTTGCCGCCGAGTATCCGCGAGAGGGTGGATTGCGGCACGCCGGTACGACGGTGAAGCTCCGTAGGGGAGATCCCGTGTTGATCGAGCAGTGCCCTGAGGACGGTAGAAACATTGCGTTTTTGCATATTTCCCATAATGAGGGTTCTGTTTAGCGATGACAAATGCTGTTTTGCATAAATTGCCCTTCAGACCCGCAAAACACCCCCACACGGCGTTCATCCCTGGGTCGGGCGCAGCCGCCCATGGTAACCTTGCGCCCATCGCGCAAAGGCCTGGGCAACGCCCTCCTTTACCCACCCCTTTGAATGAATCCGCCTGATTACCCGATGAATAAAGCACTTTCCGACCTGTCCTCCCACACGCCGATGATGCAGCAGTACTGGCGCCTGAAGAACCAGCACCCAGACCAGTTGATGTTCTATCGCATGGGTGACTTCTACGAGATCTTCTACGAAGACGCGAAGAAAGCCGCCAAGCTGCTGGACATTACCCTGACGGCGCGTGGGCAGTCGGCTGGTCAGGCGATTCCGATGTGCGGGATTCCTTACCATGCCGCCGAAGGTTACCTGGCCAAGCTGGTCAAGCTGGGCGAGTCGGTGGTGATCTGTGAGCAGGTAGGTGACCCGGCGACCAGCAAGGGCCCGGTGGATCGCCAGGTGGTGCGCATCATCACCCCCGGCACCGTCAGCGACGAGGCGTTGCTGGACGAGCGACGCGACAACCTGATCGCCGCGGTGCTGGGCGATGAGCGTCTGTTCGGCCTCGCCGTACTGGATATCACCAGCGGCAACTTCACGGTGCTGGAAATCAAAGGCTGGGAAAACCTGCTGGCGGAGCTGGAGCGGGTCAACCCGGTGGAGCTGATGATCCCGGATGACTGGCCCAAAGACCTCCCGGCCGAAAAACGTCGTGGCGTTCGTCGCCGCGCGCCGTGGGATTTCGAGCGAGATTCGGCGTTCAAGAGCCTGTGCCAGCAATTTTCCACCCAGGACCTCAAGGGTTTTGGCTGCGAGAACCTGAGCCTGGCGATCGGCGCTGCCGGTTGCCTGTTGAGCTATGCCAAGGAAACCCAGCGTACCGCCCTGCCGCACTTGCGCAGCCTGCGGCACGAGCGCCTGGACGACACCGTGGTGCTGGACGGCGCGAGCCGGCGCAACCTGGAACTGGACACCAACCTGGCCGGTGGCCGCGACAACACCCTGCAATCGGTGGTCGATCGCTGCCAGACCGCCATGGGCAGCCGCCTGCTGACCCGCTGGCTGAACCGTCCGCTGCGCGACCTGCAGGTACTGGAGGCGCGGCAGAGTTCGATCACCTGCCTGCTGGATGGCTATCGCTTCGAGAAGCTGCAACCGCAGCTCAAGGAGATCGGCGACATTGAGCGGATCCTGGCGCGGATCGGCCTGCGCAACGCTCGCCCACGCGACCTGGCGCGCCTGCGTGACGCCCTCGGCGCCCTGCCGCAACTGCAGGTGGCGATGAGTGAACTGGAAGCGCCCCACCTGAACCAGTTGGCCGTGACCACCAGCACCTATCCCGAGCTGGCGGCGCTGCTGGAAAAAGCCATCATCGACAACCCTCCCGCGGTGATCCGTGACGGTGGGGTGTTGAAAACCGGGTACGACGCCGAGCTCGACGAGCTGCAATCGCTGAGCGAGAACGCCGGCCAGTTCCTGATCGACCTGGAAGCCCGGGAAAAGGCCCGCACCGGCCTGTCCCACCTGAAGGTCGGTTACAACCGGATTCACGGCTACTTCATCGAACTGCCCAGCAAGCAGGCCGAACAGGCCCCCGCCGACTATATCCGGCGCCAGACACTCAAAGGTGCCGAGCGTTTCATTACCCCGGAACTCAAGGCGTTCGAAGACAAGGCACTGTCGGCCAAGAGCCGTGCGCTGGCCCGCGAGAAAATGCTTTACGAAGCCCTGCTCGAAGACTTGATCAACCAACTGCCCCCCTTGCAGGACACTGCCGCGGCACTGGCCGAGCTGGATGTGTTGAGCAACCTGGCCGAACGCGCGTTGAACCTCGATCTGAACTGCCCGCGCTTCGTCAGCGAGCCGTGCATGCGCATCAGCCAGGGCCGTCATCCGGTGGTCGAGCAAGTGCTGAGCACCCCGTTCGTGGCCAACGACCTGAGCCTGGACGACAACACGCGGATGCTGGTGATTACCGGGCCGAACATGGGCGGTAAATCCACCTATATGCGCCAGACTGCACTGATCGTGTTGCTGGCCCATATCGGCAGCTTCGTGCCGGCGGCCAGCTGTGAGTTGTCGCTGGTGGACCGGATCTTCACCCGGATCGGCTCCAGTGATGACCTCGCAGGCGGGCGTTCGACCTTTATGGTGGAAATGAGCGAAACCGCGAACATTTTGCACAACGCCACCGAACGCAGCCTGGTGCTGATGGACGAAGTGGGCCGTGGCACCAGCACCTTCGACGGCTTGTCCCTGGCTTGGGCCGCGGCCGAACGCCTGGCCCAGCTGCGCGCCTATACGCTGTTCGCCACTCACTACTTCGAGTTGACGGTGCTGCCGGAAAGCCAGCCATTAGTGGCCAACGTGCATCTCAACGCCACCGAACACAATGAGCGCATCGTTTTCCTCCACCACGTGCTGCCTGGCCCCGCCAGCCAGAGTTACGGCCTGGCGGTGGCACAACTGGCGGGCGTGCCAACAGAGGTCATCCTGCGCGCCCGAGAACACTTGAGCCGCCTGGAAACCACCAGCCTGCCCCATGAAATCCCGGCTCCGGCCAAAGGCAAACCGGCGGCGCCGCAGCAGAGCGACATGTTCGCCAGCCTGCCTCACCCGGTGCTGGATGAACTGGCAAAACTCGATCTGGATGACCTGACACCACGTCGTGCACTCGAAATGCTCTATACACTGAAGACACGGATCTAACGCTGTTGCCTGCAAGCTGTTAGAATCTCGCGCGGTTTGGGGTGCTGCAGGCTATTAGCCTGGTCTGCAGGCGAGCGCTCCCAAACCTGGCGACCCCACCGTGAAGGGGCGCAGCACGCCGCCTGAGGAGAGAATTAGAAATGACCTTCGTCGTCACCGACAACTGCATCAAGTGCAAGTACACCGACTGCGTAGAAGTCTGTCCGGTGGACTGCTTTTACGAAGGCCCGAACTTCCTGGTGATTCACCCGGATGAGTGCATCGACTGCGCCCTGTGCGAGCCGGAATGCCCTGCTGTGGCCATCTTCTCCGAGGACGAAGTTCCGGACGAGATGCAAGAATTCATTCAGCTGAACGTTGAACTGGCCGAAATCTGGCCCAACATCACTGAGAAGAAAGATTCGCTGCCAGACGCAGCGGAGTTTGATGGCGTCAAAGGCAAGATCAAAGACCTGATTCGCTGATCTTTTCTGCACGCTCAAAAAAGGCCCTTCGCGGGCCTTTTTGCATATTAGGGCGCCGTACTTTTCAGCAGGCAAAAAAAGGGGCGGTGTGACCCGCCCACATTTTTTCCCTAGTCCCTGTGTTCCTTTTCATCGTCCTGATGAATCACGTCCTTGCGATGTTCCATGACCATCATCCTTGATGGTTGTGTCTGTCCGTCGACACAGGGCTGATAATAAAGGCTTGGCCAGCAATCACAATCACCGCTTAGGCTTAAACAGTAGGTGTAGAAGTGTCTGCGCCAGCAATTAATTCCATATAAAACAACATGTTAAAAAATGTATTACTGAGCAACGGCATTCATCCAGCAAGCATAAAAACCGAACACGTACGAAAGAGTAAGCCACGGCTTACAGCAACAAAGGAAAGCACCCGAGTCAGTCTCCCAGCTAAACAACGGGTGAAATCGCAGGCACAAAAAACCCCGAGATACCGGGGTTTTTGCTGATCGAGTACCGGGGTTCCTGCTACTGGAACAAAGACTCGCTCGACAATCCATTTTTCTCGAGAATTTCACGCAGACGTTTCAGTCCCTCAACCTGGATCTGTCGGACCCGTTCGCGGGTCAGTCCGATCTCCAGGCCAACGTCCTCCAGCGTGCTACTCTCATGGCCGCGCAAACCGAAGCGGCGAATCACCACCTCACGTTGCTTATCGGTCAATTCGCACAGCCACTGATCGATGCTCTGTGACAAGTCATCATCCTGAAGCAGCTCACAGGGATCGGTAGGGCGGTCGTCAGTCAGGGTGTCCAGGAGGGTTTTATCCGAATCCGGCCCCAGCGAGACGTCTACCGAAGAAACCCGTTCATTCAGGCCGAGCATTCGCTTGACCTCTCCCACCGGTTTTTCCAGCAGGTTGGCGATTTCTTCGGGTGAAGGTTCATGATCGAGCTTTTGTGTCAGCTCTCGGGCGGCGCGCAGGTAGACATTCAGCTCTTTGACCACGTGAATCGGCAACCGGATGGTCCGGGTCTGATTCATGATCGCGCGCTCGATGGTCTGACGAATCCACCAGGTTGCGGTCGAGAAGCGGAAGCCACGCTCCGGATCAAACTTTTCCACAGCCCTGATCAACCCGAGATTGCCCTCTTCGATCAGGTCGAGCAATGACAGCCCACGATTGACGTAGCGCCGGGCGATTTTCACCACCAGTCGCAAGTTGCTTTCAATCATGCGTTTACGCCCAGCCGGATCTCCACTTTGCGACAGTCGCGCAAAATGAACTTCTTCTTCCGGGGACAACAGGGGGGAAAAGCCGATTTCATTGAGATACAGCTGGGTAGCGTCTAGCGCCCGTGTGTAGTCAATGTACTTGTGTTGCTTGAGTGAGGCGGAGTGTTTGGATTTTGCGCGAACTGAAGGTGTAGCAACCCCCTCATTCGACGTCTGATCCGATGCGACGTCGGTCTCCATCAGGAGAACCTCATCGTCGATGTCAAACTCCGGCACTTCTTTACTGAGAGCCATTGTTATAGTCCTTTGGTGAGTTCGACCTCAAGCTCAAGCGGCGCCTTTATCCTTGGCAACGCTGGAGCCTGTTCCTCTACGTGAAGGAACAGGCTGGTAACAAATCAACGACGTGGCAGGAATTGCAGCGGATCTACTGGCTTACCTTGTCGGCGAATCTCAAAATGCAGTTTCACCCGGTCCGTACCCGTTGACCCCATTTCGGCAATTGTCTGTCCGACCTTGACCTGCTGCCCCTCCCGAACCAACAGCCTGCGGTTGTGACCGTAGGCACTGACGTAGGTATCGCTGTGTTTGATGATGACCAATTCACCGTAGCCCCGCAAGCCACTCCCGGCGTAAACGACAGTCCCATCAGACGCAGCTAAAACAGGCTGTCCCAAATCTCCGGCGATATCAATTCCTTTATTCAAACTACCGTTTGAAGAGAATTTTCCAATAAGAATGCCATTAGATGGCCAACCCCATCCTGTGGGAGCGGGCCCCGCTGGGGGCAATGGCGCCGGGGCGGGCTTGCTGGCCGTAGACGGCGCAGCAGTGCTCGTAGTGGTGCCGGCCGCCGAAGCTGGGCGGCGGGTAACCGTGAATTTCCCGGAAGACGAAGAGCTGGTGGTGGACGACGTCACGGCCTGGGTCGGCGTTGAACCGGAGCGCCCGTCGAAGCGAATCGTCTGACCTGGATGTATCGTGTAAGGCGCAGGAATGTTGTTGCGTGCGGCGAGGGCTTTGTAGTCCCAGCCGTAGCGGAAAGCGATGGAAAACAAGGTATCGCCGCGACGGACTACATACTGGCCGGTGGTGACGGCAGGACGCTGGGCGGCCGTGCTGTTGCGATCGACAACCCGCACGTCACTCGACTTGGTGCTGGAGCAACCGACCAGCAATGAGCTCAAGACAAGGCCAGTCACCAGGCACTGAAAGCTTTTTGTACCAATACGCTGCGCAATGACTTTGAGACTCACCCGCCGCTCCCTTTCTGGTGGCTGAAAAAAGTAGATGCCTGGTTCAGGCATGAAGTGTCGCAAGTATAACTGGCCGCTGGCGCATTACCGTCGGCAAAACGAAATCGATACAGGCCCGCGTTTACTGGCTGTAGTACAACGACGTTGAAGCCATCCTTGCCGCTGTAAGACCAAGGTAATCGAAGAGAATTCAGCGCCGCAGAACAAATGCTCAGGCCAATGGCCCGTTAAGCAACGGGACGAAGCGCACCGAGCCCAGGACACGCCTGGAAAACCCCTGTTCTTCCCGGATGATCAATAGCAATTGTTGAACCTCCCCTGACCCGACCGGTATCACCAGACGCCCTCCTGGCGCCAACTGATCCAGCAGGGCCTGGGGCACGTCGGTCGCCACCGCCGTGACGATGATGCCATTGTAAGGTGCCAGTGCCGGCCAGCCTTCCCAACCATCGCCCCAGCGAAACACCACGTTGCGCAGGTTCAATTCCACCAGGCGTTCTTTCGCCCGATCCTGCAGGACCTTGATCCGCTCGACCGAAAACACCCGCTCCACCAGTTGCGACAACACCGCCGTCTGATAACCGGAACCGGTACCGATCTCCATCACCTTGTCCAAAGGCCCTGCCTCTAACAGCAGCTCGCTCATGCGTGCCACCATATAAGGCTGGGAAATGGTCTGGTTGTGGCCAATCGGCAAGGCCGTGTCTTCGTAGGCACGGTGGGCCAGCGCTTCATCGACAAACAGATGGCGCGGCGTGCGGCGGATCACTTCCAGGACCTGGGCGTTACTCACGCCTTCTTCATAAAGTCGCTGGATCAAACGCTCACGGGTACGCTGGGAAGTCATCCCGATCCCGCGGCGCAGTATATCGTCTTGCTCGCGAGCCATCAGCGCAGCCCCTCCAGCCAGCCATCGAGACTGGCAAAGGCAACATTGAAGGTGCGATCGAGCTGCAGCGGGGTGATGGAGACATACCCCTGCATGACGGCATGGAAATCCGTACCCGGGCCACCATCTTCCGCGTCGCCGGCCGCGGCAATCCAGTAGCCGGACTTGCCGCGTGGGTCGACCACTTTGGTCGGTGCCGCAGCACGTGCCCGGTGCCCCAGGCGGGTCAGCTGAATGCCACGGATGTGGTCCAGCGGCAGGTTCGGAATGTTCACGTTCAACACCGTGCGCGGCGGTAGGTTCAGCTCGGCATGAGCTTCCACCAGTTTGCGCGCAAAGTAGGCCGCTGTCGGCAAGTTATCCACTTGCCGCGAGACCAGGGAAAACGCAAAGGACGGCTTGGCGAGGAAGCGCCCTTCCAAGGCCGCGGCCACCGTACCGGAATACAGCACGTCGTCCCCCAGGTTGGCACCCAGGTTGATCCCGGAAACCACCATGTCCGGTTCGCGTTCGAGCAAGCCGTTGAGCCCCAGGTGCACACAATCGGTCGGCGTACCATTAAGACTGATAAAGCCGTTGACCAGGGTTTGCGGGTGCAACGGACGGTCCAGCGTCAGCGAACTGCTGGCGCCGCTTTTGTCCTGGTCCGGGGCGATAACCACGCACTCGGTGTAATCCGCCAGCGCAGCATGAAGCGCGGCGAGACCGGGTGCGGTTACCCCATCGTCGTTAGAGATCAGAATACGCATGGGCTGTCCGTCTGCCCCACCGGCACCAGATCAACGAGTTCACGCACCAATACGGTGGCGAAGCATCCGGCCGGCAGGACGAATTCCAGTTGCAGAATGTCCAGCGAAGGATAATGCCACGTCAACCCGCCAATGGGCAGCCGCAGGATGCGTCGTTCATGGCTCATTCCGGCGTTTACCAGCCAGTCGCGCAGATCCGCTTCGCCCATGGCGATCCGCTGCTCCAGCTCATGGGTCGCACCCGCGGCAGGCGAGTCGCCCTCGCCCCATTGCGGCCCAGTCGGATGCAGGTCGAGGATCGCCAGGCGCGGGTCGCTGCACTCTGCTTCGCCAGCCGGGAAAAAGCTGCGGCTGTCGGTGAAAGCCAGCAAATCACCCACCTGCGCGCGCTGCCAACTGCCGTCGGCAACACGTGCCGCCAACACCTGATTGAACATAAAGCTACGGGCGGTGGACAGCAACCGCGAACGCACATTGCGCTGCTCCGGCAAAGCCTTGCGCGCCGCCCAGGCACGCGCGTCCACCACATTGCCG
The DNA here is from genome assembly GCF_014236655.1 of Pseudomonas kielensis. Lineage (GTDB taxonomy): Bacteria > Pseudomonadota > Gammaproteobacteria > Pseudomonadales > Pseudomonadaceae > Aquipseudomonas > Aquipseudomonas kielensis. The sequence continues at coordinate 199,477 of NZ_JACMYG010000007.1, read as the reverse complement.
CCGTCATGGCCGAAACGTTGCGCACCGAAGTAATTGGGAATGCCCTGCTTGGCGATCAACTGCAGACGCGCTTCGAGTGCCTCTTTGTCGCCGGCGAACTGGGTCAGGCGCAAGGTAAAACCATTGGCCGAATGTGCGCCCCGCTGCAGCTTGCGCTTGTGCCGGGCGGTCTTGAGAATTTTCAGGGTGTCGTTTTCAGCCGCGGACAAATCCGGGTCGGCCTTGCCGGGCAATTGCACGCTGAACCACTGACGGGTCAACGCCTGGCGATCCTTCAGGCCGGCATAGCTGACGGTGCGCAAGGGCACGCCGGCGGCCTTGGCGATACGCCGTGCCGCTTCCTCGGTGTTCAGGCCACGTTTTTCCACCCAGATCCACAGGTGCTCTCCGTCGCCAGTCAGCGGAATGTCGAGCACTTCATCGACCTGGAAATCTTCCGCGATGGCTTTCAGTACGGCGGTGCCGAGAGGTTCGCCGTAGGCTCGCGGGCCGAGCAGTTGCGCCTCGTTCATGGGCGCAGCAACAAGGCAACGGAATGCACGGCAATGCCTTCTTCGCGACCGACAAAGCCAAGTTTTTCGGTGGTGGTAGCTTTCACGTTCACTTGATCCAGTTCAACTTGAAGATCGGCGGCAATCAGCGCGCGCATCGATTCGATATGGGGGGCCATTTTCGGCGCCTGGGCGACGATGGTGTTGTCGACGTTGCCCACTTTCCAGCCTTTGGCATGAATCAGCGCAACCACATGACGCAACAGCGCACGGCTGTCAGCACCTTTGAACTGGGGGTCGGTATCGGGGAAGTGCTTACCGATATCGCCCAGTGCCGCAGCACCCAGCAAGGCATCGCTCAACGCATGCAACAACACGTCGCCGTCGGAGTGGGCGAGCAGCCCGAAGCTGTGTGCAATCCGCACGCCGCCCAGAGTGATGAAATCGCCTTCAGCAAAACGGTGCACATCGTAGCCGTGGCCAATACGCATAAAAAAACGCCCTGATTGAGTCAGGGCGTGATTCTACCTGCTTTAGGCGCCTAGGGCGTGCGCGTGATGCCGTAAGTGATCATCGATAAAGCTGGCGATGAAGAAATAGCTGTGGTCGTAGCCCGGTTGCAAGCGCAAGGTCAGCGGATGGCCGGCGAGTTTGGCGGCCTGCTGCAAGGCTTCAGGCTTGAGCTGCGTGGCGAGGAAATCATCCCGATCGCCCTGGTCGACCAACAGTGGCAGCTGTTCGCTGGCTTCGCTGATCAGCACCGTGGCATCCCACTCACGCCACTTCGAACGCTCTTCACCCAGATAGCGGGAAAACGCTTTCTGGCCCCACGGGCAATCCATTGGATTGTTGATCGGCGCGAACGCCGAGACCGACTGGTAACGCCCCGGGTTACGCAGTGCGCACACCAGTGCGCCGTGGCCACCCATGGAGTGACCGCTGACGCCGCGTTTGTCCGAGGCCGGGAAATGCGCCTCGACCAATGCCGGCAATTCCTGCACCACGTAATCGTGCATCCGATAGTGCTTGGCCCAGGGTTCCTGGGTGGCGTTCAGGTAAAACCCGGCCCCCAGACCGAAGTCCCAGGCCCCTTCCGGGTCCCCCGGCACATCGGCACCGCGCGGGCTGGTGTCCGGCGCCACGATGATCAAGCCAAGCTCGGCCGCCAAGCGCATGGCACCGGCTTTGTGCATGAAGTTCTCATCGGTGCAGGTCAAACCCGACAACCAATACAGCACCGGCAACTTGCCACCCTGCTCCGCCTGGGGCGGCAGGTACACGGCAAACACCATGTCGCAACCCAGCACTTGGGAGTGATGCCTGTAGCGTTTATGCCAGCCACCGAAGCTCTTCTGGCACGAGATATTTTCCAGACTCATGGGAGTACTCCCAGCTTCAAGCCGCAAGCTGCGAGCGGCAAGAGAGGGGCATCCGCTCGCCGCTTACAGCGTGTAGCTTGCCGCCGCTCTTAAAAGTGGATGACGGTGCGAATGCTCTTGCCTTCATGCATCAGGTCAAAAGCCTTGTTGATGTCTTCCAGACCCATGGTGTGGGTGATGAAGGTATCCAGCGGGATCTCGCCGGTCTGGGCCATTTCCACATAGCTTGGCAATTCGCTGCGACCACGCACCCCACCAAAGGCCGAACCGCGCCAGACGCGCCCGGTGACCAGTTGGAACGGACGGGTCGCGATTTCCTGGCCGGCACCGGCCACGCCGATGATCACCGACTCGCCCCAACCTTTATGGCAGCACTCCAGTGCCGCACGCATCAGTTGGACGTTGCCGATGCACTCAAAGGAAAAGTCCACGCCGCCATCGGTCATGTCGACAATGACGTCCTGGATCGGACGATCAAAGTCTTTCGGGTTCACACAGTCGGTGGCCCCCAACTGCTTGGCGATCTCGAACTTGCCCGGGTTGATGTCGATGGCAATGATGCGCGCGGCCTTGGCCTTGACCGCACCGATCACGGCCGACAGGCCGATGCCGCCCAGACCGAAGATCGCCACGGTATCGCCCGGCTTGACCTTGGCAGTGTTGATCACCGCACCAATCCCGGTGGTCACGCCGCAGCCCAGCAGGCAGACTTTTTCCAGCGGAGCCTCTTTAGGAATCTTGGCCACGGAAATTTCCGGCAGCACGGTGTACTCGGAGAAAGTCGAGGTCCCCATGTAGTGGAAAATCGGCTGGCCTTTGTAGGAGAAGCGAGTAGTGCCGTCCGGCATCAGGCCTTTGCCTTGGGTCGCGCGGATAGCCTGGCAGAGGTTGGTCTTGCCCGACTTACAGAATTTGCACTGGCCGCATTCCGGGGTGTAGAGCGGAATCACATGATCGCCCACAGCCACCGAGGTCACGCCCTCGCCAATGGCTTCGACCACCGCGCCACCTTCGTGGCCGAGGATCGACGGGAAGATGCCTTCCGGATCGGCACCCGACAAGGTATAGGCGTCGGTGTGGCAAACGCCGGAGGCGACCACGCGCAACAGCACTTCACCGGCCTTGGGCATGGCGACATCGACTTCAACGATCTCCAGGGGTTTCTTGGCCTCGAAGGCAACGGCAGCGCGCGACTTGATCATCCTGACTCTCCAGCGAATTAAAACGAGACCGGGAGTGTAATACACGGCCATCCGATGAATAATCGAGGTAAATGCAAAATATTATTGCCATACAGGGATAATCAAAATGTCCGAGAACCGCTGGGAAGGCATCGACGAGTTCGTCGCCGTCGCCGAATGCAGCCAGTTCACCGCCGCCGCCGAACGCCTGGGGGTCTCTTCCTCCCACGTCAGTCGACAAATCGTACGCCTGGAAGAACGCCTGCAAACTCGCCTGCTCTACCGCAGTACGCGCCGCGTCACGCTCACCGAGGCCGGACAAACCTTCCTGCAACACTGCCAACGCTTGCAGGACGGACGCGAAGAGGCCCTGCGCGCCGTCGGCGACCTGACCAGCGAACCCAAGGGCATGCTGCGCATGACGTGTGCCGTGGCGTACGGCGAGCGCTTCATCGTGCCGCTGGTGACCGGTTTCATGGGGCTCTACCCGCAGTTGCGGGTCGACATCGAATTGAGCAATCGTCCCCTGGACCTGGTGCACGAAGGCCTCGACCTGGCCATCCGCCTGGGCCGCCTGCAGGACTCACGCCTGGTGGCCACCCGCCTGGCACCACGGCGCATGTACCTGTGTGCCTCGCCCTCCTACCTCGAGCGCTACGGTCGACCCCATAGCCTGTCGGAACTGAGCCGGCACAACTGCCTTATCGGCAGCTCGGACCTTTGGCAACTGGCACAGAACGGCCGGGAGTTTTCCCAGCGAGTCCAAGGCAACTGGCGCTGCAACAGCGGACAAGCCGTACTGGACGCTGCACTCCAGGGCGTTGGCCTGTGCCAGCTCCCGGACTACTACGTGCTGGAACACCTGAACAGTGGCGCCCTGGTGTCGTTACTCGACGCCCACCAGCCACCGAACACCGCGGTCTGGGCGCTGTATCCACAGCAACGCCATCTGTCGCCGAAGGTGCGCAAATTGGTGGATTTTCTTAAGGAAGGGTTGGCGAAACGGCCGGAGTACAGCAGCTAGCCTGCTGCCGGTACCCATTACTCAACGGGGCGAGCGCTGCCTCTGGCAGCCCCGACACCTACAGCCCCCCGCGCTGCCCCCAACGCAAGCGTAACCACTCGAGGTCCTCAGGCCGCGTCACCTTGAGGTTATCCGCCCGCCCCTCGATCAAGCGCGGCGCCTGCCCCGCCCACTCCATCGCCGAAGCTTCATCAGTGATCGTGACATCCGCCACCAGACTATCGGCCAACGCCCGATGCAGGGCACCCAGGCGAAACATCTGCGGCGTATACGCCTGCCAGATCAAACTGCGGTCAACGGTCTCAAGTACCCGGCCGTGCTTGTCCGCCCGCTTGAGGGTGTCACGCGCCGGCACCGCCAGCAGCCCGCCCACCGGATCATCCGCCAGCTCCGACAGCAGCTTGTCGAGATCATCACGTGTGAGGTTCGGCCGTGCCGCGTCATGGACCAACACCCAATCCTCATCGCCAGCCCCCTGCGCATGCAGGTGCAACAAGGCATTGAGCACCGAGCCCGAACGCTCTTCGCCACCGTCCACCCGCTGAATGCGCGGGTCGGCAGCGCAGGCCAGGTTCGGCCAATAAGGGTCGTCGATCGCCAGACTGACCACCAGCCCCTTCAAGGCCGGGTGATCGAGGAAACAGCCAAGGCTGTGTTCAAGAATTGTGCGTCCGCCCAATTGCAGATACTGCTTGGGACGGTCGGCTGCCATACGGGCACCCACACCCGCGGCAGGAATCACGGCCCAGAAGGCCGGCAAGCTATTCATCATTGGGCCAACTGGTAAAGGGTTTCACCGTCCTTGACCATGCCCAACTCATGGCGAGCCCGCTCTTCAACGGTCTCCATGCCTTTTTTCAGCTCCATCACTTCGGCGTCCATCACCCGGTTGCGCTCCAGCAGCGTCTGGTTTTCAGCCTGCTGATCGGCAATTTGCTGAGTCAGGTCGGCCACCTGTGCCAGGCTGCCGTTTCCCACCCACAGGCGGTACTGCAACCCCCCCAGGAGCAAGAGCAAGACAAGAAACAACCAATAGGGACTGCGCATCGAATATCAGGTATCCACTGAAAAAAAACAGCCATGCCAACACTTTGAAGCGTCTGATAGCACGAAGCCTGGAAGAACCAGGCTCGTACTCTAAGGCATCAGACTAGTGGCAAAAAACCCGCTGATGCGATTTTTTCGACACAATCCGGTGTCTTTTTACTCCACCAAGCTTAGCCGCGGAATTCGCTGCGGCCGTTGTACTTGGCTTTGGCACCCAATTGCTCTTCGATACGCAGCAGTTGGTTGTACTTGGAAACGCGGTCGGAACGGCACAGCGAACCGGTTTTGATCTGGCCTGCCGAAGTGCCCACAGCCAGGTCGGCAATGGTCGAATCTTCGGTTTCGCCGGAGCGGTGCGAGATCACGGCAGTGTAACCAGCGGCCTTGGCCATCTGGATCGCTTCCAGGGTCTCGGTCAGGGTACCGATCTGGTTGAATTTGATCAGGATCGAGTTGGCGATCTTTTTATCGATGCCTTCTTTCAGGATCTTGGTGTTGGTCACGAACAGGTCGTCGCCCACCAGTTGGGTCTTCTCGCCGATCTTGTCGGTGAGGATCTTCCAGCCAGCCCAGTCGGACTCGTCCAGGCCGTCTTCGATCGAGATGATCGGATAACGCTCGGTCAGGCCTTTCAGGTAGTCGGCGAAACCTTCAGCGGTGAACACCTGGCCTTCGCCGGACAGGTTGTACTTGCCATCTTCGTAGAATTCGCTCGCCGCGCAGTCCAGCGCCAGGGTCACGTCGGTGCCCAGGGTGTAACCGGCGTTGGCTACCGCTTCGGAGATCACTTTCAACGCGTCTTCGTTGGAAGCCAGGTTAGGGGCGAAACCACCTTCGTCACCCACTGCAGTGCTCAGGCCACGGGCCTTCAGTACTGCCTTGAGGTGATGGAAAATCTCGGTGCCCATGCGCAGGCCTTCCGAGAAAGACTTGGCGCCAACCGGCTGCACCATGAACTCCTGGATGTCGACGTTGTTATCGGCGTGTTCGCCACCGTTGATGATGTTCATCATCGGCACCGGCATCGAGTAGACGCCTGGGGTACCGTTCAGGTTGGCGATGTGGGCATACAGCGGCAGGTCTTGATCGTGGGCAGCGGCCTTGGCCGCAGCCAGGGAAACGGCGAGGATCGCGTTGGCGCCCAGGCTGCCTTTGTTCTCGGTACCGTCCAGCTCGATCATGATGCGGTCGAGGGCTTTCTGGTCAACCGGGTCTTTACCCAGCAGTGCGGTGCGAATCGGGCCATTGATGTTGGCTACGGCCTTGAGCACACCTTTGCCCAGGTAACGGCTCTTGTCGCCATCACGCAGCTCGAGCGCTTCACGCGAGCCAGTGGAAGCACCGGACGGCGCGCAAGCGCTGCCGATGATGCCGTTATCGAGAAGCACGTCCGCTTCGACGGTGGGGTTACCACGGGAGTCGAGAACTTCACGACCTTTGATGTCGACGATTTTTGCCATTGTTGTAAACACTCCAAAGTTGACGAAAACGCTGTATACCGATCGATTTATAACTTGTGGGTCACATTGCTGTTGGTTGGCGCGGGCAAACCTGCACCGACAACACGGAGAAACCCAGGTAACGCGGCTTCCCCGTTGAAAAACTGTTCAGCCAATCATCCAGAAACGTCCAGCGGCATAATCGCGGCAACCCACGGGCCTTGCCAGCCCGTGGGTCACGTCGCGAATCCACGCCTTGGCGCGTCAGGCTTTTTTCTGGTGCTGAGCCAATGCTGCCTTGACGAAACCGCTGAACAGCGGGTGGCCGTCACGCGGAGTCGAGGTGAACTCCGGGTGGAACTGGCAAGCGACGAACCATGGGTGATCCGGTGCTTCAACCACTTCAACCAGGGCGCCATCACCGGAACGACCGGAGATTTTCAGGCCGGCTTCGATCAGTTGTGGCAGCAGATTGTTGTTCACTTCATAGCGATGACGATGACGCTCGACGATCACGTCCTTGGCATAGCAGTCGTGAACCAGGGAGCCGGCTTCCAGCAGGCAATCCTGGGCACCCAGGCGCATGGTGCCGCCCAGGTCGGAGGACTCGGTGCGGGTTTCAACGGCGCCGGTGGCATCTTCCCACTCGGTGATCAGGCCCACGACCGGGTGACCGCTGGCGCGATCGAACTCGGTGGAGTTGGCGTCTTTCCAGCCCAGCACGTTACGGGCGAACTCGATGACCGCCACTTGCATGCCCAGGCAGATACCCAGGTACGGCACCTTGTTTTCACGAGCGTACTGCACGGCGGTGATCTTGCCTTCCACGCCACGCAGGCCAAAACCGCCTGGGACCAGGATCGCATCGACACCTTCGAGCAGCGCAGTGCCCTGGTTCTCGATGTCTTCGGAATCGATGTAGCGCAGGTTGACCTTGGTCCGGTTGCTGATGCCGGCGTGGCTCATCGCTTCGATTAGCGACTTGTACGCGTCCAGCAGCTCCATGTACTTGCCGACCATGGCGATGGTGACTTCGTGTTCCGGGTTCAGCTTGGCGTCGACCACCGCTTCCCACTCGGACAGGTCGGCACTATCGCACTGCAGGCCAAAACGCTCGACGACAAAATCATCCAGGCCCTGGGAGTGCAGGATGCCCGGGATCTTGTAGATGGTGTCGGCGTCTTCCAGGGCGATCACCGCACGTTCTTCAACGTTGGTGAACTGCGCGATCTTGCGACGCGAAGACAGGTCGATCGGGTGGTCGGAACGGCAGACCAGGACGTCCGGCTGCAGGCCGATGGAACGCAGTTCCTTGACCGAGTGCTGGGTCGGCTTGGTCTTGGTTTCGCCGGCGGTGGCGATGTACGGTACCAGCGTCAGGTGCATCAGCATCGCGCGCTTGGCGCCGACTTCGAAACGCAGTTGACGGATCGCTTCCAGGAACGGTTGCGACTCGATGTCACCGACGGTGCCACCGATCTCGACCATTGCCACGTCAGCGTCGCCAGCACCCTTGATGATGCGGCGCTTGATTTCGTCGGTGATGTGCGGAATCACCTGGATGGTTGCACCCAGGTAGTCACCACGGCGCTCTTTGCGCAGCACGTGCTCGTAGACACGGCCAGTGGTGAAGTTGTTGTTCTGGGTCATGGTCGTGCGGATGAACCGCTCGTAGTGGCCCAGGTCCAGGTCGGTCTCGGCGCCGTCGTGAGTGACGAACACTTCACCGTGCTGGAACGGGCTCATGGTGCCCGGGTCGACGTTGATGTACGGGTCCAGCTTGAGCATGGTGACCTTAAGTCCCCGCGCCTCCAGGATGGCCGCCAATGATGCCGATGCAATGCCTTTCCCCAATGAAGAAACAACACCGCCCGTGACGAATATGTAGCGCGTCATGAAAAACCCTAGAAGTCTGCGTTAAAGCGGTCAGTGCCGCCGGGGAAAGCGAAGGAAGGCCGAAGCCCCCGATCACCTGCATTAATTACAGTGCATCTTTCAAAAAAACCGCCGCGTTGGGACAGACCGGTAGATGAATCACCAGTAGGTTGCTCGCTACACATTTTTTGGAATCGCCCAGCAAAGACTGCTTGGTAATCGGCAACTCCTGCAATTCAGGCGAATCCACAGAAGTTGTATCAAGAAGGGAGCGTAGTCTACCGGAAAGCCCCTTTCAGCTCAAACCTTGATCGTTGATTACTGGCTGCCATCGCAAAACCAGGTTTGCCTGCGCGCTGACATCCAGCCCGGGCAGGTTGGCCACGGCAATCAATTGCTCATCGCAGTACAGCAGCGGCAATCTGCCACGGGCGAACCACGGCACCTGACGCTCATTGAGCAAGCGCTTGAGGTCGCGGTGTCCACGACCGGGCAACTGCATCACCTCCCCGCCCTGGCGGTAACGCACGCTGAGCAGGCCGTGCGGGGGCTCACCCACCAGGCTGAGCCGACCATTGCCGGGCAGTGCCAGTTCAGTTGCTGGATCAGGCCAGGGCACTGTACCCGTGAGCGCGGGCAGCCGATCGCCGGACAACCACCAGACCCGCCCATTGGCCCGATGCACTTCGCCATCCGCCAGTCGCCAGATCGGCCGGGCATCCGCCGCGGCATCCCGCAGGCTGTCCCAACCCGACCAATGGTCAGTGTCTGGCAGGCGAGTCAGCGTCGCCAGCCAATGCCCCAGGGCGTTGCGCTGGCGAGCCGCGGACAGCCCGGCAAGCGCCGCCAGGTCCAGCGATGGATGCCCCAGCCAGGCAAACTCATGGGCGGTGGCAGCCTGGGCCAGGTCCATCTGCGCCAACTCATCGAGCAAGCCCTGGGCCTCGCGCAGATGGCCGGCACTGCGCGCCAGGGTGGCGGCTGCCTGGGGCCAGCGACGACTGAGGACGGGGAAAACCTGCTGGCGCAGATAATTGCGGGAAAACTGCTGATCACCATTAGAGGGGTCCTCGACCCAGCGCAACTGGTGTTCACAGGCGTACGCCTCAAGCTCGGCCCGCGACACATCCAGCAACGGCCGCACCAGGTGCCCGGGTCCCAGGGCACGATGGGCCGGCATTGCCGACAAGCCCCTGACCCCCGCGCCCCTCAACAGACGAAACATCAGGGTCTCGGCCTGATCGTCGCGATGCTGGGCAGTCAGCAGCACTTCATCGACCTGGATCACCTGGGCAAAGGCCGCATAACGCGCCTCACGGGCGGCTCGCTCCAGGCTCGCACCGGCCTGGACCTGAACCCGCATCACCGCCAGCGGCACGCCCAGCCCGTCACACACGGCCTGACAATGCTGCGGCCACGCATCAGCCGCAGCCTGCAGGCCGTGATGCACATGGATCGCTTGAAGTTCGGGCAGGGCCTGGCTTTTAGCCAGTTGCGCCAGGAGGTGCAATAACACGGTGGAGTCGAGGCCACCGGAGAAGGCGATGCGCCAGGTCGGTGCATTGCGCCAGGGGGTCAGGGTCAACAGCAGTCTTGCAGACAGATCAGGTGTGAGCTGGCGCATATCGATCACTTCGCACACATCAGCGGTGGGAGCGAGCCTGCTCGCGAAAAAGGCCAGCCAACACGCAGGTTGACTGTAGCTTCGTCACTGCGAGCAGGCTCGCTCCCATCATGATCCGGTGTCAGATCACAGACCGTAGCTCATCAGGCGCTCGTAACGGCGGGCCAGCAGCGCGTCGTTGTCGAATTTCTTGAGCATCTGCAGTTGCGCGATCAGCTCACCACGGATCGAGGCAGCTGCAGCGGCCGGATCGCGGTGGGCGCCGCCCAATGGCTCGCCGATCACTTTATCGACGATACCCAGGCCCTTGAGGCGCTCGGCGGTGATGCCCATCGCTTCAGCGGCATCCGGGGCCTTTTCTGCGGTTTTCCACAGGATCGAGGCACACCCTTCCGGCGAAATCACCGCGTAGGTCGAATACTGCAGCATGTTCAACTGATCGCAGACACCGATAGCCAGTGCACCACCGGAACCACCCTCACCGATCACGGTGGCGATGATTGGGGTTTTCAGGCGAGCCATGACACGCAGGTTCCAGGCGATAGCCTCGCTCTGGTTGCGCTCTTCGGCGTCGATCCCCGGGTAGGCACCCGGCGTGTCGATGAAGGTCAGGATCGGCATCTTGAAGCGTTCAGCCATTTCCATCAGGCGGCACGCCTTGCGGTAGCCTTCCGGACGCGGCATACCGAAGTTGCGGCGAACCTTCTCACGCACTTCACGGCCTTTCTGGTGACCGATCACCATCACTGGCTGGTCGTCCAGGCGGGCGACACCGCCGACAATCGCGGCGTCATCGGAGAAGTGACGGTCACCGTGCAGTTCATCGAACTCGGTGAAGATGTGCTGGATGTAGTCCAGGGTGTAGGGACGACGCGGATGACGCGCCAGACGAGCGATCTGCCAGCTGGTCAGCTTGCCGAAGATGTCTTCGGTCAGCGTGCTGCTCTTGTCCTGCAGGCGCGAGATCTCATCGCCGATATTCAGCGAATTGTCATTACCGACCAAGCGCAACTCTTCGATCTTGGCTTGCAGGTCGGCGATCGGCTGTTCGAAATCTAGAAAATTCGGGTTCATAGGCGTCCGTCTTGGGTCGACGTCCAAGTGAGCTTGGGTCGGCCGGTTGTCTATTCGCGCCCTACCTTAAGGGACAGGCGCGTTCAGGTCGAGATTAAAAATTCGGGTCATGGCCAGGGCGCTTCAAGGGCCCCTGACCGTCAACGGTATTGGAGGAAGACGTTGTCTCGCCCGAACTGGTCACGCAGGGCTTGAATCAAGCTGTCTGCCGGATCGATTCGCCAGGTCTCGCCAAATTGCAGCAAGGCCTTCGCGTCGGGGCTGGTGTACTCCATCGTGATGGGGCAGGCGCCACGATGACGCTTGAACAACTCCCCCAGCCAGCGCAACTGATCGCCCTTGAGGTCCTGGGTCTGCACCTTCAGGCGCAGGCTTTCGGCCAGGTTGGTGCGCGCATCTTCCATGCTCATCACCCGTTTGACCCGCAGCCGCAGGCCACCGGAGAAGTCGTCATTGCTGACTTCGCCCTCGACCACCACCATCGCGTCGGTCTGCAGCAACGACTGCGCGGAATGGAACGCCTCGGCGAACAGCGACGCCTCGATCCGGCCCGAACGGTCGTCGAGGGTGATAAAGCCCATCTTGTCGCCCTTCTTGTTCTTCATCACCCGCAGGGCGATGATCATGCCGGCGACTGTCTGGGTGTCGCGAGCCGGCTTCAGGTCGATGATGCGCTGGCGGGCAAAACGACGGATTTCACCTTCATATTCGTCAATCGGGTGACCGGTCAGGTACAGCCCCAGGGTGTCTTTTTCACCCTTCAGGCGTTCCTTGAGCGTCAGCTCCTTGGCTTTGCGGTGATTGGCGTAGACATCCGCATCTTCTTCGACAAACAGCCCGCCAAAGAGGTCGGCGTGGCCGCTGTCGTGGGTCCGCGCGGTCTGCTCGGCCGCCTTGATCGCCTCTTCCATGGCCGTCAGCAGCACCGCACGGTTGCGGTCGATGTTGGCCTGGTAGGCTTTGGTCTCATCAAAGAAGTACGGGCCCAGGCGGTCCAGCGCACCGCTGCGGATCAGGCCGTCGAGGGTACGTTTGTTGATTCGCTTGAGGTCGACCCGCGCGCAGAAGTCGAACAGGTCCTGGAACGGCCCATCCTGACGCGCCTCGGTAATCGCCTCGACCGGCCCCTCGCCCACGCCCTTGATCGCGCCCAGGCCGTAGATGATCCGCCCCTCCTCGTTCACCGTGAACTTGAACTCCGAAGTGTTCACGTCCGGTGCGTCGAGGCGCAGCTTCATGGTTCGCACTTCTTCGATCAAGGTCACGACCTTGTCGGTGTTGTGCATATCCGCCGAAAGTACCGCCGCCATGAACGGCGCCGGGTAGTGGGCTTTCAGCCAGGCCGTCTGGTAAGACACCAGGCCGTAGGCGGCGGAGTGGGATTTGTTGAAGCCGTAACCGGCGAATTTCTCCACCAGATCGAAGATGTTACCGGCAAGGTCGGCATCAATGTTGTTGGTGGCGCAACCCTCAATGAAACCGCCGCGCTGCTTGGCCATCTCTTCGGGTTTTTTCTTACCCATGGCCCGACGCAGCATGTCCGCACCGCCGAGGGTGTAGCCGGCCATGACCTGGGCGATCTGCATCACCTGTTCCTGATACAGGATGATGCCGTAGGTCGGCGCCAGCACGGGCTTGAGGCCTTCGTACTGGTAGTCGGAGTGCGGGTACGCCAGCTCGGCGCGCCCGTGCTTACGGTTGATGAAGTCGTCCACCATGCCCGATTGCAGCGGGCCCGGACGGAACAGGGCCACCAGTGCGATCAAGTCTTCCAGGCAGTCGGGCTTGAGCTTTTTGATCAGCTCCTTCATGCCCCGCGACTCGAGCTGGAACACCGCGGTGGTCTCGGCCTTTTGCAGCAAGCTGTAGGTCGGTTTGTCGTCCAGCGGGATAAAGGCGATATCCAGCGGCGGCTCGTTAACCTTGGCGCGGTCGCGGTTGATGGTTTTCAGCGCCCAGTCAATGATCGTCAGGGTCCGCAGGCCGAGGAAGTCGAACTTCACCAGGCCGGCCGCCTCGACGTCATCCTTGTCGAACTGGGTGACCAGGCCGCCGCCCTCTTCATCGCAATAGATCGGCGAGAAGTCGGTCAGCTTGGTGGGGGCGATCACCACACCACCGGCGTGCTTGCCGACGTTACGCACAACGCCTTCGAGCTTGCGCGCCATCTCCCAGATTTCCGCCGCCTCTTCATCGACCTTGATGAAGTCCCGCAGGATCTCTTCCTGCTCGTAGGCTTTTTCCAGGGTCATGCCGACTTCGAAGGGAATCATCTTCGACAGGCGATCCGCCAGGCCATAGGACTTGCCCTGGACCCGCGCCACGTCCCGCACCACCGCCTTGGCGGCCATGGAACCGAAGGTGATGATCTGGCTAACCGCATTGCGCCCGTACTTCTCGGCCACGTACTCGATGACCCGGTCGCGACCGTCCATGCAGAAGTCGACGTCGAAGTCGGGCATGGAGACCCGTTCCGGGTTGAGGAAACGTTCGAACAGCAGGTCGTATTCCAGCGGGTCGAGGTCGGTGATCTTCTGCACATAGGCCACCAGCGAGCCGGCACCCGACCCCCGGCCCGGCCCCACCGGAACCCCGTTGCTCTTGGCCCACTGGATAAAGTCCATCACGATCAGGAAGTAACCGGGGAACCCCATCTGGATAATGATATCCAGCTCGAAATTCAGCCGGTCGACGTAGACCTGGCGCTTGGCCTCGTAGTCCTCTGTGGTGTCCTTGGGCAGCAGCACGCTCAAGCGCTCTTCAAGCCCGTCGAAGGACACCTTGCGGAAATACTCATCGATGGTCATGCCATCGGGAATTGGGAAATTAGGCAGGAAGTGCTTGCCCAGCTTTACATCGATGTTGCAGCGCTTGGCGATTTCGACCGTGTTCTGCACGGCATCGGGCAAGTCGCTGAACAGCTCGAGCATTTCCTCGGCGCTTTTGAGGTATTGCTGGTCGCTGTAGTTCTTCGAGCGCCGTGGATCGTCGAGCGCCCGGCCTTCACCGATGCACACCCGGGTTTCGTGGGCGGCGAAGTCTTCCTGCTTGAGGAACCGCACATCGTTGGTGGCCACCAGCGGCGCGCCGATCTTGTCGGCCAGGGCCACGGCAGCGTGCAACTGCTCTTCATCGTTGGGACGGTTGGTACGCTGGATTTCCAGGTAAAAACGGTCCGGGAACACTGCCATCCACTCGCGGGCCAGGGTTTCGGCTTCGTCCGGATTGCCACCGAGCAGGGCCATGCCGATTTCGCCCTCCTTGGCCGCCGAGAGCATGATCAAGCCTTCGTTGGCCTCGGCCACCCATTCGCGCTCGATGATGATCTGGCCATTGCGCTGGCCATCGATGAAGCCGCGGGAAATCAGCTCGGTGAGGTTGCGATAACCCACCGCATTCATCGCCAGGAAGCTGATCCGGCTCAAGGCGTTGTCCGGGTCCTTGTTCGACAGCCACAGGTCGGCGCCGCAGATCGGCTTGATCCCCGCACCCATGGCGTTTTTGTAGAACTTGACCAGGGAACACATGTTGTTCTGGTCGGTGACCGCCACAGCCGGCATGTTCATGCCGACCAGGGTCTTGACCAGCGGCTTGATCCGCACCAGACCGTCGACCAGGGAGTATTCAGTGTGCAGGCGTAGGTGAACGAATGAAGCCGGCATAGTGATCCTGCTAATAACGTGGAGACAACAAGGCCCGGATTGTACCGGGCCTTGGCAAAAACATCAGCTTGGACTAGCGCTCTAGCAGCCCTTCGCGAGCCTCGTAAGCCTGCCGCACCGGCGCGAACGAACGTCGGTGAATCGGGGTCGGGCCTAGGCGCGCCAAGGCTTCCAGATGCACAGGCGTCGGATAACCTTTGTGGCCGCCGATGCCATACCCCGGATAAATCAATTCAAAGGCCGCCATTTCACGGTCGCGACTGACTTTGGCCAGGATCGACGCCGCGGCAATCGCCGGGACCTTGCTATCGCCCTTGACCACCGCTTCCGCCGGCATGGCCAGCTTGGGGCAGCGATTACCGTCGATCATCGCCAGCTTTGGCTGAATGTGCAGGCCTTCGACAGCGCGCTGCATCGCCAGCATGGTGGCATGGAGAATGTTCAACTCGTCGATTTCTTCGATTTCAGCGCGAGCGATGCACCAGCTCAGGGCTTTTTCACAGATTTCGTCGTAGAGCTTTTCGCGCCGGGCTTCAGTGAGCTTCTTGGAGTCATTGAGGCCGAGGATCGGGCGCTGCGGATCGAGGATCACCGCCGCCGTCACCACCGCACCACAGAGCGGACCGCGCCCTACTTCATCGACTCCGGCGACCAGCTCTTGAGCATCCGCGACGAGGTTGAAATCCAGGCCCATTTGCATCTTTACCGTACTCATTGTGGTGCGCCGATCAAGTTGAGGACCGCCTCAGCGGCCTGGTTCGAGGCATCGCGGCGCAGGGTCCGGTGGATCTGGTCAAAACCGATGGTTTGCTCTTCGCCGCCATCGATCAGCGGCGACAGGGTCAGCGCCAACGCCTCGGGCGTCGCATCGTCCTGCAGCAACTCGGGCACCAGCAGACGCTGGGCCAACAAGTTCGGCAAGGAGATGTAAGGGCTTTTCACCATGCGCTTGAGAATCCAGTAGGTCAGCGGCGCCAGGCGATAGGCCACGACCATCGGCCGCTTGTACAACAACGCCTCCAGGGTCGCGGTGCCCGAAGCGATCAGGACCGCGTCGCAGGCCGCGAGCGCCTGGTGCGAGCGCCCGTCCAGCAGGGTGACCGGCAAATCACGGCCAGCCAGCAGCTCTTCGAGCTGCACCCGCCGCTCCGGGTTGGCGCACGGAATGATAAACCGCACCCCGGGGCGCATGGCCCGCAGCCGCTGCGCAGCATCGAGGAACAAGCCGCCCAGGCGCCCGACTTCACCGCCCCGGCTGCCCGGCATCAACGCCACCAGCGGGCCGTCCGGCAGGCCCAGTTCGGCACGCGCCGCGGCTCGGTCGGCTTCCAGCGGAATGGCATCAGCCAGGGTGTGGCCGACAAACCGCACCGGTACGCCCTTCTCTTCGTAGAATCGGGCTTCGAACGGCAGCAGCGTCAGCATCAGGTCGCAGCCTTCACGAATCTTCAGCACACGCTTCTGCCGCCAGGCCCAGACCGAAGGGCTGACGTAGTGCACGGTCTTGATCCCGGCCTGACGCAACTTGAGTTCGATATTGAGGGTGAAGTCCGGCGCATCGATACCGATGAACACGTCCGGCTTTTCGGCGATCAAGGTCTTGATCAACTTCTTGCGTCGGGCCAGCAGCTCACGCAAGCGCCCCAGGACTTCCACCAGCCCCATGACCGACAAGCGCTCCATGGGGAAATAGGAAGTCAGGCCTTCAGCCTGCATCAGCGGACCGCCGACGCCGATGAACTCGACCGCCGGGTGGCGAGCCTTGAGGGCACGCATCAGACCCGCGCCCAGGATGTCGCCGGAAGCTTCGCCCGCCACCAGCGCTATACGCAGATTAGCCATGGTTAGCGTGTGATGCCGCGGGTCGAAGACTGGATCGAGTCACGGAACAGCGCGACTTCCGGAAACTGCGCCGAAGGCTCGGCCAGCTCAGCCAGCGCCTGCTCCACGGTCAAGCCCTGGCGGTAGACCACCTTGTAGGCACGACGCAGGGCATGGATCGCTTCTTCGCTGAACCCACGACGGCGCATGCCCTCGAAGTTCATGCTGCGCGCTTCTGCCGGGTTGCCGAACACTGTGACATAGGCCGGCACATCCTTGCCGATGGCCGTACCCATACCGGAAAAGCTGTGGGCGCCAATGTGGCAATACTGATGAACCAGGGTGAAACCGGAGAGGATCGCCCAGTCGGCCACATGGACATGCCCGGCCAACGCCGTGTTGTTGACCAGGATGCAGTGGTTGCCGATGACGCTGTCGTGGCCGATGTGGGCATAGGCCATGATCAGGTTGTGATCGCCCAGGGTAGTCTCCGAGCGGTCCTGGATGGTCCCACGGTGAATCGTCACCCCTTCACGGATAACGTTATGGTCTCCTATCACCAGGCGCGTCTCTTCACCCTTGTACTTCAGGTCAGGGGTGTCCTCACCGATCGAGGAAAACTGATAGATGCGGTTGTGCTTGCCAATCCGCGTCGGCCCCTTGAGCACTACGTGCGGGCCAATCACTGTTCCCTCGCCGATTTCCACACCTGCGCCGACGATCGACCAGGGGCCGACCTCAACGCCCTCGGCCAGTACGGCCGTCGGATCGATGATTGCGCGAGGGTCAATCAAACTCATACTTTTTGTTCCGCACAGATGATCTCGGCCGAGCATACGGGCTTGCCATCCACCGAAGCCTGGCATTCAAACTTCCAGATCTTGCGCTTGCAGCTGATGAAGGTGGCTTCGAGGATCAACTGATCGCCCGGCTTGACTGGCTGACGGAAGCGTAGCTTGTCGGAGCCGACAAAGTAGTAAAGCGTGCCATCGGCAGGCTTGACGTCGAGCATTTTGAAACCAAGGATTCCGGCAGCCTGGGCCATCGCTTCAATGATCAATACGCCCGGCATGATTGGATGCGCAGGGAAGTGACCGTTGAAGAACGGCTCGTTGATGCTGACATTCTTGTAGGCACGAATGCGCTTTTCCTCAACATTGAGGTCCACTACCCGGTCCACCAGCAGGAACGGGTAACGGTGAGGCAGGTATTCGCGAATCTCGTTGATGTCCATCATTTCGGGGGGAAGCCTATGTAAAGATTGGGAACGCGCGACTGATGCACGCTCCTCTAGCAAATCAAGGAGGCAGTCTAACGGCTGTGCACACTTGATATGGAAATGGTATCAGCCATCTGATGAAGCATTACCACCAGGGGTCACTTCACTTACCTGCTTTTCCAACTGGCGCAGACGTCGCGCGATGTCGTCGAGCTGACGGATGCGTGCCGCGCTTTTACGCCACTCGGCGGCCGGCTGCATGGCCGTACCGGAAGAGTAGGCGCCCGGCTCGGTAATCGAGTGGGTGACCATGGTCATTCCGGTGAGGAATACGTTGTCGCAGATCTCGATGTGCCCCACCAGCCCGACACCGCCGGCCAGCATGCAATGCTTGCCGATCTTGGTGCTGCCGGAAATGCCTACGCACGCCGCCATGGCGGTGTGATCACCCACCTGCACGTTGTGCGCGATCTGTATCTGGTTGTCGAGCTTCACCCCATTGCCGAGGATGGTGTCAGCCAAGGCGCCACGGTCGATAGCGGTATTCACGCCAATCTCCACGTCATCACCGACCAACACCCCACCGACCTGGGCAATTTTCTGCCAGATGCCCTTTTCGTTGGCGAAACCGAAACCCTCACCGCCGAGCACCGCACCGGACTGAATGACCACCCGCTTGCCAATGCGCACGTCGTGGTACAGCGTCACCCGCGGGGCCAGCCAGCCACCCTCACCGATCTCGCTACGAGCCCCGATGAAGCAATGCGCGCCGACCGTGACTCCGGCAGCAATACGGGCGCCACTCTCGATCACCGCAAAGGCACCGATGCTCGCCGCCGGGTCAACCACCGCATCCACGGCGATGACCGCCGTCGGGTGGATACCGGCAGCCGCCTTGGGCTTGGGATCGAACAGGTGAGACACCCGCGCGTACGCCGCGTAGGGATCCGGCACCACCAGCGCATCACCGGCAAAACCTTCGGCGTCAGCGGCCTTCAGCAACACGGCTGCGGCATGGCTGTCGGCCAGGTATTTGCGGTATTGGGGGTTTGCCAGAAAGCTCAACTGAGCTGGGCCAGCCTCTTGTAAAGTGGCTAGCCCAGTAATTGTCTTCTCCGGGTCGCCACACAGGGTGGCGCCCAGGAACTCGGCCAACTGGCCGAGTGTTTTAGTCGCTGTCATGGATTACTTCAGCTGATTCATGCGCTCGATGACCTGGCGGGTGATGTCGTATTGCGGCTTGACATCAATCACTGCGCCACGCTCGAAGACCAGGTCAAAAGCACCTTTCTTGATCACTTCTTCCACAGCGCTGTCCAGCTTAGGCTTGAGCTGCTTGAGCATTTCACGGTCGGCAACGGCCTTGGCTTCGTTCAATTCCTTGGACTGGAACTGGAAGTCGCGGGCCTTTTGCTTGAATTCAAGCTCCAGACGCTCACGCTCACCCTGGGCCATTTTGTCGCCACCGCTGACCAGACGGTCCTGGATGCCTTTGGCACTGCTTTCCAGGGTCTTGAGCTTGGTCAGTTGTGGGCCGAATTTCTTCTCGGCGTCCACTGCGTACTTCTTCGCTGCGTCCGACTCCAGCAACGCCATCTGGTAGTTCAGTACTGCGATCTTCATGTCGGCAAATGCCGGGGTCGCTACCAGGACAGTTGCCAGGAGAACCAATTGAGTCAACTTACGCACGATGCACTCCTACAAAATCCATTGTCGTTGTCTTGGGACAGACGCTTAGAACGTCTGGCCGAGGGAAAATTGGAACACTTGGGTTTCAGCGTTATCCGGTTCTTTCACCGGCATGGCCAGAGCAAAGCTCAAAGGACCCAATGCGGTAACCCAGGTCACACCAATACCCACGGAGCTGGCCAGGTTGCTGAGGCTGACGTCGTTGCACTGCGTGTTCGAGTACGAATCAGGCGCGGTGTTCTTGGTCTGCTCGCACTTGGAGTCAAACACGTTACCGACATCCCAGAACACGGAAGTACGCAGTGAACGTTGATCCTTGACGAATGGCAGCGGGAACAACAGCTCGGCACCACCCTGGATCAGGACGTTACCACCAAACGGCAGCGGATCCTGGTCCGGGTCGAGAGCCGTACCTTGGTTCCCCGTATCTTTTACACCACGGCTCGGAGTACTGCGCGGACCCAAGGTACTGTCCTTGAAGCCACGAACCGAGTTGAAACCACCAGCATAGTAGTTTTCGTAGAATGGCAAGCCATCCGTCGAGCCGTAGCCGTCACCGTAGCCCAGCTCAGTGTGCAGGCGCAGGGTGTAGTTATCGGTCAATGGCTGGAACAACTGGCCACGGTAGTCGAGTTTAAAGAACGACAGGTCGCTGCCCGGCACGGTGGTTTCCAGGGTCACGCTCTGGGAGTGACCACGGGTAGCCAATACGCCTTTGTTCAGGGTCGACTCCGACCAGCCGGCCGAAGCCTTGAAGTTCAGGTACTGGTCGCCTTCACGGTTAACGAAGTCGAAGATCTCGTCGACGGTGTACTGGCCGGTCTTGATCTTGTCTTGCTGTGCGTTCAGGCCAAAGGTCAGGCGCGAAGTCTCGCTGATCGGGTAACCCACGCTGACACCGGCACCCAGGCTGTCCACGGCGTAGCTGGAAACGTCGGTGTCGAGCTCATCGTAGTCAGTGGTGCGGTAGAACGCGTTGTAACCCAGGCTCACGCCATCAGCTGTCCAGTAGGGGTCCACGTAACCGAAGTTATAGCGGCTCTGGTATTCACTGCGGGTCAAACCGATGCTGACCTTGTTACCGGTACCCAGGAAGTTGTTCTGGGTAATCGAACCACCCAGGATCAGACCGGCGCTCTGGGCAAAACCGACGCTGGCGGTAATCGAGCCGGATGCTTGTTCTTCAACGCTGTAGTTGACGTCTACCTGGTCATCGACACCCGGTACAGCCGGTGTCTCGACGTTGACTTCCTTGAAGAAGCCCAGGCGTTCCAGACGGGTCTTGGACTGGTCGATCAGGTAGGTCGAAGCCCAGCCACCTTCCATCTGGCGCATTTCACGACGCAGCACTTCGTCTTCGGACTTGGTGTTGCCACGGAAGTTGATACGGTTGACGTAGGCACGCTTGCCGGGATCGACCACGAAGGTGATATCGACCGTGTGGTCTTCGTCGTGGGGCTGAGGCACGCCGTTGACGTTGGCGAAGGTGTAGCCCTCGTTACCCAGGCGACGGGTGATCAGTTCGGAAGTGGTGGTCATCAGCTTGCGCGAGAACACCTGGCCTTTCTGCACCAGCAACAACGCCTTGACCTGGTCTTCAGGCACTTTCAGGTCGCCGCTGAGCTTCACGTCACGAACGTTGTACTTCTGGCCTTCGTTGACGTTGACAGTGATGTAGACGTGCTTCTTGTCCGGGGTGATGGACACCTGGGTCGAAGCGATATCCATGTTGATATAGCCGCGGTCCAGGTAGTAGGAGCGCAGGCGCTCGAGGTCACCGGAGAGTTTTTCACGGGCGTACTTGTCATCGTTCTTGAAGAACGACAACCAGTTGGTGGTCTTGAGTTCGAACAGGTCGATCAGGTCTTCGTCGGGGAAAACCGTGTTACCCACCACGTTGATGTGCTGGATAGCGGCAACGGTGCCTTCGTTGATGTTGACCTTCAGGCCCACGCGGTTGCGCGGCTGGGGGACCACTTCGGTATCAACGGTGGCCGAGTAGCGGCCTTGAGCCACGTACTGGCGCTGCAGTTCGTTACGCACGCCTTCGAGGGTTGCACGCTGGAAGATTTCGCCTTCAGCCAGGCCGGATTGCTTGAGGCCCTTCATCAAGTCTTCAGTGGAGATCGCCTTGTTGCCTTCGATCTCGATACTGGCGACAGATGGACGCTCGACTACCGTGATGACCAGGACGTTGCCGTCGCGACCCAACTGGATGTCCTGGAAGAAACCGGTTTTGAACAGCGCACGAGTGGATTCGACCAGGCGACGATCATCCGCCTGTTCACCGACGTTCAACGGCAAGGCACCAAAGACGCTGCCGGCGGATACCCGCTGGAGGCCGTTGACGCGAATATCGGAGATAGTGAAGGACTCGGCGTGAACTTCGGCGATCATCAATACGGTGAGAACCGCAGTTAGCAGCAGACGTTTCATGAAGTCCTTTCTTATTCCAACTGGCAATAAAAACTGCCGCAAAATGCGGCAGATTCGCAATTCAGCGAAGCGTTACAGTCGACCCAGATCGTTGACCAAGGCAAGCAACATCACCCCGACCACCAAACTGATACCGATCTGTATCCCCCAACCTTGCACCCGATCCGACAAGGGACGACCACGCGCCCACTCAATCAGATAAAACAACAAATGCCCCCCATCCAGTACAGGAATGGGCAACAAATTCAGAACCCCCAGGCTAATACTCAGATAAGCAAGGAAATTCAGGAAATCAGCGACGCCCGACTGGGCAGAAGCGCCCGCCACTTTAGCAATGGTTATCGGTCCACTCAAGTTTTTTACCGAGAGCTCGCCGAACAACATTTTCTTCAGCGAATCGAGGGTCAGCACACTCATGGTCCAGGTGCGTCGCGCCCCTTCGCCAATGGCCGCTACAGGACCGAAGCTGACCTCACGAATCATCGTTGGTGGCCAATCGACAGCTTTCACCCCTGCCCCCAGGTAACCCATGGCGGCCTTAGCGTCACCCCGGGCTCCCAAAGTCACAGGGACGTCGATTCGAGCACCGTCGCGCTCGACCTGCAGCACAATTTTGGTTTCAGGACGTAAACGCACCCAATCGACCACTTGCTGCCAATCCGTCAGCGCCTGGCCATCGAGCTGCAACAGTCGGTCGCCGGTTTTCAAACCAGCCGCCTGGGCCGGCCCCTTGGGATCAAGTTCAGCCAGGACCGGCGGCAAGGCCGGACGCCACGGACGAATGCCGAGGGAGCGAATCGGATCAGGCTCATCGGCGCCCTTGAGCCACTGGTCCAGAATCAGTTCACGGGGGGTATCGGCAGTGGAGCCCTCTTCGCGCACCAACAACTGCACTGCGCCACTCTCACCCAGGCGGCGCACCAGTTGCAGATTGACGGCGGCCCAACCGGAAGTGGCCTCGCCATCGACGGCGACGATTTCCTGACCCGGGCTCAAGCCGGCCTTGGCGGCGATACTGCCGACTTCAACCCCACCAATCACCGGGCGAATCTGCTCGGTACCGAGCATGGCCAGGACCCAGAAGAACACCAGGGCCAGCAGGAAGTTGGCGATAGGGCCAGCAGCAACGATAGCGATACGCTGGCGAACCGATTTGCGATTGAAGGATTGCTCCAATTGCTCGGCCGGCACTTCGCCTTCACGCTCATCGAGCATTTTCACGTAGCCACCCAGCGGGATGGCGGCAATCACGAACTCGGTACCCTGGCGATCATGCCAGCGCAGCAACGGCATGCCGAAGCCTACGGAAAAACGCAGAACCTTGACGCCACAGCGACGCGCGACCCAGAAATGGCCGAATTCATGGAAGGTGACCAGCACGCCCAGGGCTACCAGGGTGCCGACAATCATATAGAGCGCGCTCATCTACTTTCTCCGCAATCCTATTCAGCGCTGGTGCGGGCAAACCTGCCGCAACACCTATCGCCCGTGACGGCTCAACCAATGCTGCGCCAGTACACGCGCTTTCGCGTCCGCCGTAAACACTGCCTCGAGATCCGCCACAGCCACTACCGGTTCAAGGTTCAATACTTCCTCGATGATACTCGCGATCTCCAGGTAGCGGACACGCCCATCCAGAAAGGCGGCAACCGCCACCTCATTGGCCGCATTCAACATGGCCGGCGCGCTGTTACCCGCCTCGGCCGCCTGGCGTGCCAGACGCAGGCACGGGAAACGCTCTTCATCGGGCGCCTGGAAGTCCAGGCGCGCAATGGCAAACAGATCCAGCGGCGCCACGCCGGAGTCGATCCGCTCAGGCCAGGCCAGCGCATTGGCGATGGGCGTGCGCATATCAGGGTTGCCCAGCTGGGCCAGCACCGAACCGTCCACGTAGTCGACCAACGAGTGAATCACGCTCTGCGGATGGATCACCACCTCGACCTGGGACGGCTTGGCATCGAACAGCCAGCAGGCCTCGATCAGCTCCAGACCCTTGTTCATCATGCTCGCCGAGTCGACCGAAATCTTGCGCCCCATGGACCAGTTGGGATGGGCACAGGCCTGATCCGGCGTGACATGTGCCAGCTCGGCCAGGGCGGTCTGGCGGAACGGGCCGCCAGACGCGGTCAGCAGAATCCGCCGCACCCCGACATTGCCCAGTCCGCGGGAGAAGTCCGTCGGCATGCACTGGAAGATCGCGTTGTGCTCACTGTCGATCGGCAACAATACCGAACCGCTCTTGTGCACCGCCTGCATGAACAAGGCGCCGGACATCACCAGCGCCTCTTTGTTGGCCAGCAGAATCTTCTTGCCAGCCTCCACTGCCGCCAGGGTCGGGCGCAGTCCTGCCGCACCGACTATCGCCGCCATCACGGCATCCACTTCGGGATCGGCAGCCACCTGGCACAGCCCCTCCTCCCCCACCAGCACACGGGTCGCCAGGCCAGCAGCCCGCAGATCATCCTGCAGACGGCGAGCCGCCTCTGGCTGCGGGACCACGGCAAAGCGCGGCACGTGACGGATGCACAAGGCGAGCAACTCGCTAAGGCGCGAGAAGCCGCTCAAGGCAAAGACTTGGAAACGCTCAGGGTGGCGAGCGATGACGTCCAGGGTACTCAGGCCTATGGAGCCGGTCGCACCCAGGACCGTGATCTGTTGTGGCCGGCTCACGGTGCGGCCATCCACAACAACACAGCGAACAAGGGGATTGCTGCGGTCAGGCTGTCGATTCGATCCAGCACACCGCCATGACCCGGCAACAGGTTACTGCTGTCCTTGATCCCGGACTGACGTTTGAACATGCTTTCGGTCAGGTCGCCGACCACCGAGATGAACACGATGATCGCCGCGCCGATCAGCCCCATGAGCAACTGACCCACACTCCAGTCACGCACCAGGCCAACGACCAGGGTAATCACCAGGCTCAAGAGCAGGCCGCCATACACCCCTTCCCAGCTCTTGCCAGGACTGACCAGCGGCGCCAGCTTGCGCTTGCCGAAGGCCCGGCCGGAGAAGTAAGCGCCGATGTCCGCCCCCCAGACCAGCACCATGACCGCCATGATCAGCCAGTTACCCAGCGGGTATTGCTTGATCAGCACCAGGCCTTGCCAGGCCGGCAACAGAATCAGCAGGCCGATCACCAGCTTGCAGGCGGCACTCGCCCAGTGCTCGCTGGTCTTGGGATAGGTCAGCACCAGGAAAGTCGCTACGCCCCACCACAGCACGGCTGCGCCCAACACCCAAGGCGCAAGCCCGGGCACCAGATGCAGGACCAGCAGCATCGCGGCCACCACAGCCCCATAGGCGACACGCATCGACTGCGCCTCGAAGCCAGCCAGGCGCGCCCACTCCCAGGCCCCCAGGGTCACCACCAGGCCGATGAACAGCGCAAAAGCGGAACCTTCGAGCAGGAAAAACCCGCACAGGGCGATTGGCAGCAGGATCAGTGCCGTGATGATTCGTTGTTTAAGCATTAAACCCGGGCTCCAGCTTCGACCTGTTCGCTCGTTTTACCGAAGCGACGTTGGCGAGAAGCGAAATCGGCCAGTGCAGTGCGCATGGCTTCGTGTTTGAAGTCCGGCCAGAACAGGTCGGAGAAGTACAACTCGGAATAGGCCATCTGCCACAACAGGAAGTTGCTGATGCGATGCTCGCCACCGGTGCGAATGCACAGGTCCGGCAACGGCAGGTCGCCGGTGGACAGGCAGGTCTGCAGCAAATCTGGCGTGATGTCGTCCGGCCGCAGGTGGCCGGCCTGAACTTCTCGCGCCAGACGCTGCGCAGCCTGGGCGATGTCCCACTGACCACCGTAGTTGGCAGCGATTTGCAGGACAAAACGATTGGCTCCGGCCGTCATCGCCTCGGCTTCACGCATGGCTGCCTGAAGTTCGGGATGAAAGCGCGAGCGGTCGCCAATGATGCGCAAGGTGATGTTGTTGTCGTTGAGGCGCTTGGCCTCGCGACGCAACGCCTTGAAGAACAGGTCCATCAAGGCACTGACTTCATCGGCCGGGCGCTGCCAGTTCTCACTGGAAAACGCGAACAGGGTCAGGACTTCCACCCCCGATTCCGCGCACACCTCAATCACGGCGCGCACAGCATCGACGCCTGCCTTGTGCCCGGCTACGCCGGGCAAGAAACGTTTTTTTGCCCAGCGATTATTGCCGTCCATGATGATCGCGACATGTCGCGGCACCGTGGACAGCGCAGGCTGCTTGGTCTTTTCCATGAAGGCGTCCTGACCCCTTATACGGCCATCAGGTCCTTTTCTTTATCTTCCGTGGCCTTGGTGATCAGGGCCTCAGACTCCTTGGTCAACTTATCGATATCGGCGATTGCACGACGCTCTTCGTCTTCGCTGATTTCCTTGTCCTTGACCAGCTTCTTCAGCTCACCCAAGGCATCACGACGAATATTGCGCACGGCAACACGGGCATCTTCGGCTGCGCTGCGCGCCTGCTTGGTGAAGCCCTTGCGGGTTTCTTCAGTCAGGGCCGGCATCGAGATCAGCAGCATCTCACCCAGGTTGGTCGGGTTGAGGTTCAGGCCGGCGCTCTGGATAGCCTTGTCGACGGCAGCGAGCATGTTGCGCTCGAACGCCACGACCTGCAGGGTGCGCG
Organism: Pseudomonas kielensis; assembly: GCF_014236655.1. Lineage (GTDB taxonomy): Bacteria > Pseudomonadota > Gammaproteobacteria > Pseudomonadales > Pseudomonadaceae > Aquipseudomonas > Aquipseudomonas kielensis. The sequence continues at coordinate 172,897 of NZ_JACMYG010000007.1, read as the reverse complement.
AGTCTTTCACGGTAACGTTGGCCACGCCGCTCAGCGGAGTGTCGGAACCGTAGTAAGGCACCATCACGCTGCCCAGGATGCTTGGGTGGGCCTTGCCAGTACGAATCTGGCCAAACGCCAGGTTCAGAGACTCCAGGGATTTTTGCATACGCGCCTGGGCGTCTTTCTTGATGTCGTTGATCATTGTTCGCCTTCCTCGATCAGAGTCCCTTCAGCGCCGCCATGTACGATGTTCAGCAGGGCGCCGGGCTTGTTCATGTTAAATACGCGCAGCGGCATCTTGTGGTCGCGGCACAGGCAGATAGCCGTCAGGTCCATGACACCCAGCTTGCGATCCAGCACTTCATCGTAGGTCAGATGATCGAACTTCTCGGCATGCGGGTCTTTGAATGGATCTGCGGTGTACACACCATCAACCTTGGTCGCCTTGAGCACGACGTCGGCATCGATTTCGATCGCGCGCAGGCAGGCGGCCGAATCGGTGGTGAAGAACGGGTTACCGGTACCGGCCGCGAATATCACCACTTCTTTGGAGTTGAGGTGACGCATGGCTTTGCGGCGATCGTAGTGATCGGTCACGCCAACCATGGAAATGGCCGACATCACGATGGCCGAGATATTGGCACGTTCCAGCGCATCGCGCATGGCCAGGGCGTTCATCACAGTGGCCAGCATGCCCATGTGGTCGCCCGTGACCCGATCCATGCCAGCAGCACTCAGTGCCGCGCCGCGGAACAGGTTGCCACCCCCAATCACCAGACCGACCTGGACACCGATACCGACCAGTTGGCCGACTTCCAGCGCCATGCGATCCAGGACCTTGGGGTCGATCCCGAACTCTTCGGAGCCCATCAAGGCCTCGCCGCTAAGCTTGAGTAGAATGCGTTTATAGCGAGCCTGATAACCACTGCCCTGCTGAGCCATTGCGAATCTCTCCTGCGGCGTATTTTAAAAAATTCTGTGCTGGCTGTTTGCAGCCTGCGTTTACTCTAGCTTGACGCTATCACAGCGCCATCAGAACACGGCTTTGTAAGCCAGTTCCGAAGGGAAGCCAAATAAAATCGACCTCCCATTTGAAAAGAGGCTGCGCGCGTGAGCGGGCAGCCTCTTTCGGGCGACAGTTGAAAACTGTCTTATTGCTTGGCAGCAGCCAGCTGGGCAGCAACTTCTTCAGCGAAGTTGTCGACCGGCTTCTCGATGCCTTCGCCTACTTTGAAGTAAGTGAAGGAAACGATTTCAGCACCGGCTTTCTTGGCCAGTTCGCCAACCTTGATTTCAGGGTTCTTGACGAACGCCTGCTCAACCAGGCTTGCTTCAGCCAGGAACTTGCTGATACGGCCTTTGACCATGTTCTCAACAATGTTTTCTGGCTTGCCTTTGATTTTTTCTTCGTTCAGCTGCAGGAACACGGCTTTTTCGCGCTCGATCGCTTCAGCGGAAACTTCCGATGGCAGCAGGAACTCAGGGTTGCTGGCCGCTACGTGCATAGCGATGTCCTTGGCCAGCTCAACGTCGCCGCCTTTCAGAACAACAGCTACACCGATCTTGTTGCCGTGCAGGTAGCCACCAACCACATCACCTTCAACGCGAGCCAGGCGACGGATGTTGACGTTTTCGCCAACCTTGCCGACCAGTACCAGGCGAGCAGCTTCTTGAGCTTCGATCAGCGGAGCGACGTCAGTCAGCTTGTCGGCGAACGCTTTTTCAACGCTGGCAGCAACAAATGCCTTGAAGTCGTCCTGCAGAGCCAGGAAGTCAGTCTGCGAGTTCACTTCCAGCAGGACTGCGGATTTACCGTCTTCCTTCAGAGCGATAGCGCCTTCAGCAGCAACGTTGCCTGCTTTTTTGGCAGCCTTGATCGCGCCCGAAGCACGCATGTCATCAATGGCTTTTTCGATGTCGCCGCCAGCCTTGGTCAAGGCCTTTTTGCAGTCCATCATGCCTTCGCCAGTACGCTCGCGCAGTTCTTTGACCAACGCTGCAGTAATCTCTGCCATTTTCAAATTCCTCTTGGATAGGTTTTCAACCATTCCACCCGATCGAACGGGCGATCAATTCTTCTCGATCCACCCTTTGTTAGCTGCCGCACGTTACAAAAAGGCAGTGGGCGCCGACAAATGGTTTTCGAGGTGGCAAAAAGGGGGCCAAGCCCCCTTTTTGCTTACTGAGTCAACGCCAAGGCGTCAATTACTCAGCTGCTGCTACCGGAGCTTCTTCTACGAACTGCTCGGTGCCGCCAGCAACGTGGTTGCGACCGCGGATCACAGCGTCAGCCATCGAACCCATGTACAGCTGGATAGCGCGGATTGCGTCATCGTTGCCTGGGATGATGTAGTCAACGCCTTCCGGGCTGCTGTTGGTATCGACTACGCCGATAACCGGGATGCCCAGCTTGTTGGCTTCGGTGATCGCGATGCGCTCGTGATCAACGTCGATAACGAACAGTGCGTCAGGCAGACCGCCCATGTCCTTGATACCACCCAGGGAACGATCGAGCTTTTCCAGGTCACGAGTGCGCATCAGCGCTTCTTTCTTGGTCAGCTTGGCGAAAGTACCGTCTTCGGCTTGCACTTCAAGGTCACGCAGACGCTTGATGGAAGCACGGATGGTTTTGAAGTTGGTCAGCATGCCGCCCAACCAGCGGTGATCGACGTACGGCGAACCGCAACGTGCTGCTTCTTCAGCAACGATCTTGCCAGCGGAACGCTTGGTGCCGACGAACAGAATCTTGTTTTTGCCCTGGGCCAGACGCTCTACGAAAGTCAGAGCTTCGTTGAACATTGGCAGGGTTTTTTCAAGGTTGATGATGTGGATCTTGTTACGCGCGCCGAAAATGTATTTACCCATTTTCGGGTTCCAGTAACGGGTCTGGTGACCGAAGTGCACACCGGCCTTCAGCATATCGCGCATGTTGACTTGGGACATGATAGTTCCTTAATAAGTCGGGTTTGGCCTCCACGTATCCCAATGACCAACCAGCAGCTTCAGCTGAAGGCACCCAGGTCATCGTGTCGACACGTGTGTGGATTTAAGCCTTTCGGGGCATCCCCGGAAAGCGGCGCATTTTATACCACAGCAAGGCTGAAAACGGAACCCGGTTTCTCAAAACCGGGTCAGCGCGGGTGTTCCAGCCCTTGGAATCGCTCAAGAATGCGCCATTCTATAGAGAGAAGCGATGCATGCCGCCACGGATTTGCCGTGATCGTCTGTTAGAATCGCGTTTTTCAGGCCTGCGCGCCGCATCACGCAGAGCCCATTCCGCATAGCAAGCGCCACTGAGCGTAGAGAGAGCCTGTATGACCGTCACCCTCAAAACCCCAGAGGACATCGCCAAAATGCGTATCGCCGGCAAGCTCGCCGCCGATGTGCTGGAAATGATTGCCGAACACGTCAAGCCCGGGATCACCACCGAAGAGCTCGACCGCATCTGCCACGACTACATCGTCAACGTGCAGCAGGCCATCCCTGCCCCGCTCAACTACAAAGGCTTCCCGAAGTCGATCTGCACCTCGATCAACCACGTGGTCTGCCACGGTATTCCGAACGAGAAGGCCCTGAAGGACGGCGACACCCTGAACATCGACGTCACGGTGATCAAGGACGGCTACCACGGCGACACCAGCCGCATGTTCCACGTCGGCAGCGTGCCGGTCTGGGCCGAGCGCCTGTCCCAGGTCACCCAGGAGTGCATGTACAAAGCCATCGAGATCGTCAAACCCGGCTGCCGCCTGGGCGATATCGGCGAAGTGATCCAGAAGCACGCTGAAAAGAACGGCTTTTCGGTCGTGCGCGAGTTCTGCGGCCACGGCATCGGCAAGGTGTTCCACGAAGAGCCACAGATCCTGCACTACGGCCGTGCCGGTACCGGCATGGAACTGCAAGCCGGCATGACCTTCACCATCGAGCCGATGATCAACCAGGGCAAGGCCGACACCAAGGTCCTGGGCGATGGCTGGACCGCCATCACCAAGGACCGCAAGCTCTCGGCCCAGTGGGAACACACCCTGCTGGTGACCGAAACCGGCTACGAAATCTTCACCTTGCGCAGCGATGACACCATCCCTCGCGTTTCCGCCTGACCTGCCGCTCCCAGCCTTATAGATAGAAAGGAAAGCCAATCGATGCCGCAGGTGGATCCCGAACTCTTCGACCGCGGCCAGTTCCAGGCTGAACTGGCCCTGAAGGCAAGCCCGATTGCGGCTTTCAAGAAGGCCATCCGCCAGGCCCGCGAAGTGCTGGACACGCGCTTTCGCAGTGGCCGGGACATTCGCCGGCTGATCGAGGATCGCGCCTGGTTCGTCGACAACATCCTGCAAAAGGCCTGGGACCAGTTCAACTGGAGCGAAGACGCCGACATCGCGCTGGTCGCGGTCGGCGGCTACGGCCGAGGCGAGTTGCACCCCTATTCCGATATCGACCTGCTGATCCTGCTGGACAGCGCCGATCACGAAGTTTTCCGCGACTCCATCGAGCGCTTCCTGACCCTGCTGTGGGACATCGGCCTGGAAGTGGGCCAGAGCGTGCGCTCGGTGGACGAATGCGCCGAGGAGGCCCGCGCCGACCTGACGGTTGTCACCAACCTCATGGAAAGCCGCACCATTGCCGGCCCCGAGCGCTTGCGCCAGCGCATGCTAGAGGTCACCAGTACCGCACACATGTGGCCGGCCAAGGAGTTCTTCCTGGCCAAGCGCGCCGAGCAGAAGGCCCGCCACCACAAATACAACGACACCGAATACAACCTGGAACCCAACGTCAAAGGCTCGCCCGGCGGCCTGCGGGATATCCAGACGATCTTGTGGGTGGCTCGCCGCCAATATGGCACCCTGAACCTGCGCGCCCTGGCCGGCGAAGGTTTCCTGGTGGAAAGCGAGAACGCCCTGCTGGCCTCCTCCCAGGAATTCCTGTGGAAAGTCCGTTATGCCCTGCACATGCTCGCCGGACGCTCGGAAGACCGCCTGCTGTTCGACCACCAGCGCTCGATCGCCGGCCTGCTGGGTTTTGAAGGCGAAGACGCCAAGCACGCCATCGAAAACTTCATGCAGCAGTACTATCGGGTGGTGATGAGCATTGCCCAGCTCAGCGACCTGATCATCCAGCACTTCGAGGAAATCATCCTCGCCCCGGCCGACGAAGCGCCGCCGCAGCCGATCAACTCGCGTTTCCAACTGCATGACGGCTACATCGAGGCCATCAACCCCAACGTGTTCAAGCGCACGCCGTTTGCCATGCTGGAAATCTTCGTGCTGATGGCCCAGCAGCCGGAAATCAAGGGCGTGCGCGCCGACACCATTCGCCTGCTGCGCGAACACCGGCACCTGATCGACGACGACTTCCGCCACGACATCCGCAACACCAGCCTGTTCATCGAACTGTTCAAGTGCAAGATCGGCATCCACCGCAACCTGCGGCGGATGAACCGCTACGGCATCCTCGGTCGCTACCTGCCGGAGTTCGGTTTTATTGTCGGGCAGATGCAGCACGACCTGTTCCACATCTACACGGTCGATGCCCACACCCTGAACCTGATCAAGCACCTGCGTAAGCTGCAATACACAAAGGTGTCGGAAAAATTCCCGCTGGCCAGCAAGCTCATGGCCAAGCTGCCCAAGCCGGAACTGATCTACCTGGCCGGGCTGTACCACGACATCGGCAAGGGCCGGCATGGCGACCATTCCGACATCGGCGCGGTGGACGCGGAAGCCTTCTGCCAGCGCCATCAGCTCCCCGCCTGGGACAGCCGCCTGATCGTCTGGCTGGTGCAAAACCACCTGGTGATGTCGACCACCGCCCAGCGCAAGGACCTGTCCGACCCGCAGGTGATCCACGACTTCGCCCAGACGGTCAGCGACGAGACCCGTCTCGACTACCTGTACGTACTGACCGTCGCGGACATCAACGCCACCAACCCGACCCTGTGGAACTCCTGGCGCGCCAGCCTGTTGCGCCAGCTCTACACCGAGACCAAGCGTGCCCTGCGCCGCGGCCTGGAAAACCCAGTCGACCGCGAGGAGCAGATTCGCCAGACCCAAAGCGCGGCCCTGGACATCCTGGTACGCGGCGGCACCGATCCGGACGACGTCGAGCAACTCTGGTCGCAACTGGGTGACGACTACTTCCTGCGCCACACCGCTGGCGACGTGGCCTGGCACAGTGACGCGATCCTCCAGCAACCGGCCGATGGCGGCCCGCTGGTCCTGATCAAGGAGACCACCCAGCGCGAGTTCGAAGGCGGCACCCAGATCTTCATCTACGCACCGGACCAACACGACTTCTTTGCCGTGACCGTGGCCGCGATGGACCAGCTCAACCTGAACATTCACGACGCCCGGGTCATCACCTCCACCAGCCAGTTCACCCTCGACACCTACATCGTGCTCGACACCGACGGTGACTCGATCGGCGACAACCCGGCCCGGGTCAAACAGATCCGCGACGGCCTGACCGACGCACTGCGCAACCCGGACGACTACCCAACCATCATCCAGCGCCGCGTGCCGCGCCAGCTCAAGCATTTCGCCTTCGCGCCCCAGGTGACGATCCATAACGACGCCCATCGCCCGGTGACGGTGCTCGAGCTCAGCGCCCCGGACCGTCCGGGCCTGCTCGCCCGGATCGGGGGGATATTCCTGGAGTTCGACCTGTCACTGCAAAACGCCAAGATTGCCACCCTCGGCGAACGGGTCGAAGACGTTTTTTTCATTACCGACGCCCACAACCAGCCGCTCTCGGACCCGGAGCTGTGCCGCCGGCTGCAGGATGCAATCGTCGAGCAGTTGAGCGTCACCCAGGAACCGGATATCAAGCTTTCGCGCCTGAGCATTTGACTCCAGCCTCCCCCTGTGGGAGCGGGCTTGCCCGCGATGGCGCCGGCACATTCAAGGCCCACAGTGGCTGATCCACCGCTATCGCGGGCAAGCCCGCTCCCACGCTGGATCTGCTGCATTACACAGATTGCATTCATTTAATGACGCCATCGAGACTCACCGATGAACAACGCTCTGAACCAGCTCCAGCCCTACCCGTTCGAGAAACTGCGCGCCCTGCTCGGTGCTGTCACGCCCAACCCTGACAAGCGCCCGATCGCCCTGTCCATCGGCGAGCCAAAACATCGCTCGCCAAGCTTCGTCGCCGAAGCCCTGGCCAGCAACCTGGAGCAGATGGCCGTTTACCCGACCACCCTCGGGATCCCGGCCCTGCGCGAAGCCATCGCCGGCTGGTGCGAGCGGCGCTTCAACGTCCCCGCCGGCTGGATTGACCCGGCGCGCAACGTGTTGCCGGTCAACGGCACCCGTGAGGCCCTGTTCGCCTTCACCCAGACCGTGGTCAACCGTGGCGACGACGCGCTGGTGGTCAGCCCGAACCCGTTCTACCAGATCTACGAAGGCGCCGCGTTCCTCGCCGGGGCCAAGCCGCACTACCTGCCGTGCCTGGACGAAAATGGCTTCAACCCGGATTTCGACGCCGTGTCGCCAGACATCTGGAAACGCTGCCAGATCCTGTTCCTGTGCTCTCCAGGCAACCCAACCGGTGCGTTGATTCCGGTGGACACCCTGAAAAAGCTGATCGCCCTGGCTGACGAATACGACTTCGTGATCGCCGCCGACGAGTGCTACAGCGAGCTGTACTTCGACGAACAAACCCCGCCCCCCGGCCTGTTGAGTGCCTGCGTGGAACTGGGCCGCCAGGACTTCAAACGCTGCGTGGTGTTCCACAGCCTGTCCAAGCGCTCCAACCTGCCAGGCCTGCGCTCGGGCTTCGTGGCCGGCGATGCCGAGATCCTCAAGGGTTTCCTGCTGTATCGCACCTACCACGGCTGCGCCATGCCGGTCCAAACCCAACTGGCCAGCGTCGCCGCCTGGAACGATGAAGAGCACGTGCGCGCCAACCGCAGCCTGTACCGCGAGAAGTTCGACGCAGTGCTGGCGATCCTCAGCCCGGTGCTCGACGTCCAGCGCCCGGATGGCAGCTTCTACCTGTGGCCGAACGTCGGCGGCGACGACGCGACCTTCTGCCGCGACCTGTATGTCGAAGAGCACGTCACGGTGGTGCCGGGCTCTTACCTGTCGCGCGAAGTCGACGGCTTCAACCCGGGTGCCGGTCGCGTGCGCCTGGCCCTGGTTGCGCCCCTGGCCGAATGCGTGGAAGCCGCCGAGCGGATTCGCGCCTTTATCCAGCGCCACCAGTAACCCGGCGTTACTTCATCGGCCCCAGGTTGGCCTCGCTCAAGTCGAGGTCGGCCAGCACTTCGCGCAGCACGTCATCACCGATCTGGTGATGACGACTGAGCCGGTACAGCTCCAGACGCTGGGCCCGCAGCGCATTCAAGCGCAGGCGCCGCTCCAGCAAGTCCATCTGAAACGCCAGGGCCTGGGCTTCGGCGGAATCGTTGAAAACCTCCAGTTGATGCCGGTACTCGGACATGATCCGTGCCTTGAGCTCCACTGCCAGCGCAGCCTGTGCCGCATCCTGCGGATTGGCCTCCTCGGCCTCCAAGGCGTGAATCGCCGCCTCGGCGGTCTTGCGCCAGGCGTCGCGCACCTCTTGCCGGCGCTTGTCGTCCGGACTTTTCGGCAGACCGCGTAACAGCAGCGGCAAAGCGATGCAGGCCGTCACCAGCGACAACAGAATCACCCCGGCGGCAATGAAGATCAGCAGGTCGCGTTCTGGAAACGCCTCGCCGCCCATCAGCATCGGCACCGACATCACACCCGCCAGCGTCACCGCCCCACGCACGCCACCCACCGTCAACAGCCAGCAGGAACGGGCGGTCGGCACCTGGGTCAGCTCGCCCTTGCCGCGCCAGCGCCGCAGTAGCACCGACAAGCGCCAGATGCTCTGCACCCAGATGAACCGCAGCATCACCAGCGCCAGGAAAATCGCCACCACTTCCAGGCAACGGTAAAACAGGGTCGGCCACAACGAGCTTTCGTGACTGACCACAGCCTTGATGATGTCCGGCAGCTGCAGACCCAACAGCAGGAAAATCAGGCCATTGAAGGCAAATTCCAGCAGCGACCAGACACTGCGATTGAGCAACCGGGTGCTGGTCTGACGCGGCAGCAGGTCAAGCCAGCTCTGCATCATCCCCGCCGCCACCGCCGACAGAATCCCCGAGACACCCAGGCGCTCGGCCAGCACATAGGCGGCAAACGGCAGCAGCAACATGAACACCACGTGGGTCGCCGGATCGTCCCAGCCGCGGGCGATCATCCAGGCGCGCAACCGCCCGACCAGCCAGCTCAGGGCCACGCCGACCAGCAGCCCGCCAATGGCCACCAGGACAAAGGTCAGGCTGGCATTGGCCAGGGAAAACGCTCCGGTAATGGCCGCCGCCAGGGCAAACTTGAAGGTCACCAGGCCCGAGGCGTCATTCATCAGGGCCTCACCCTGCAGCATGTGCATCAAGGGCGTGGGCAAGCGGTTCTGGGAGATTGCCGAGACCGCCACGGCATCGGTCGGCGACAACACCGCCGCCAGCGCAAAGGCCACCGGCAACGGAATGCTCGGTACCAGCCAGTGAATGAAGTAGCCCGCCCCGACCACGGTGAACAACACCAGCCCCACCGCCAGCGTCAGGATCGGCCCGCGCAACTTCCATAGCTCGCGCTTGGGCATGCGCCAGCCATCGGAGAACAGCAGTGGGGGCAGAAACAGAAACAGGAACAGCTCGGGATCGAGCGCCACATGCAGCCCCAGCGTCGGCCACGCGAGCAGCGCCCCGGCGGCGATCTGCACCAGCGGCAACGGCAGTGGAATCACCCGGCCCACCAGGCGCGAGACGCTAACCAGCATCAGCAGGATGAGGACGGTATAAGCGGTTTGCATAAAACAACAGTTCCCGGACAGTCGACGCACAACAGCACACATCAGGCAACAAGTTGCCGTTGAAGTGCCATATTAGACGCTTAAGCTATCCTTCGACCTTTACACAAAGGTCGCACCTGACCCGGTAACCTGTCGCACAATCGTTTTATGGCCGTCGCTGCCGACGCCGAACCTCCTCGGTCATGGCATAATCCTTCACCTTTTAGTTCCAGCACCTCCAAAGGGGGGCAATTCCGTGACCGCTTCAAGCAAAACGTTGCACCTTTTCGGCATCAAAGCCTGCGACACCATGAAAAAGGCGCGCACCTGGCTCGATGAAAACGCTGTCAGCTTTGATTTCCACGATTACAAGACGGCCGGAATCGACCGTGAACACCTGACCCAGTGGTGCAACGAGCACGGCTGGCAAGTGGTGCTTAACCGTGCAGGCACGACCTTTCGCAAACTCGACGACGAACGCAAAGCCGATCTCGACCAGGCGAAAGCTATCGAACTGATGCTCGCACAACCCTCGATGATCAAGCGCCCGGTGCTCGATCTCGGTGACCGAACCCTGATTGGCTTCAAGCCAGATATCTACGCGGCCGCACTCAAGTAAGGCAGCCCGTTCAATTTTGTTAGAGGTAATTGCATGTCCACTACCCTGTTCAGCGTGGCCTTTGGTGTTGGTACCCAGAATCGTCAAGGCACATGGCTGGAAGTGTTTTACGCCCAACCCCTGCTCAACCCGTCGGCCGAATTGATCGCCGCCGTTGCCCCGATCCTCGGTTACACCGAAGGCAACCAGGCCATCGCGTTCACTACCGCCCAGGCCGCGCAACTGGCCGAAGCCGTGAAAGGCATCGACGCGACCCAGGCCGCCCTGCTGACCCGCCTGGCGGAAAGCCACAAGCCGCTGGTCGCCACCTTGCTGGCCGAAGACGCACAACTGAGCTCCACCCCTGAGGCCTACCTCAAGCTGCACCTGCTGTCCCACCGCCTGGTCAAGCCACACGGCCTGAACCTGGCCGGGATCTTCCCGCTGCTGCCTAACGTCGCCTGGACCAGCCAGGGCGCCATCGACCTCAGCGAACTGGCCGAGCATCAACTCGAAGCGCGCCTGCGTGGCGAGTGGCTGGAAGTGTTCTCGGTGGACAAGTTCCCGAAAATGACCGACTACGTGGTACCGGCCGGCGTGCGTATCGCCGACGCCTCGCGGATCCGCCTGGGTGCCTACGTGGGCGAAGGCACCACCGTGATGCACGAAGGTTTCGTCAACTTCAACGCCGGCACCGAAGGCCCGGGCATGATCGAAGGCCGCGTGTCGGCAGGTGTCTTCGTCGGCAAGGGTTCGGACCTGGGCGGCGGCTGCTCCACCATGGGCACCCTGTCGGGCGGCGGCAACATCGTGATCAAGGTCGGCGAAGGCTGCCTGATCGGCGCCAACGCCGGTATCGGCATCCCATTGGGCGACCGCAACACCGTCGAGTCGGGCCTGTACGTCACCGCCGGGACCAAAGTGGCCCTGCTGGATGAAAACAACCAACTGGTCAAAGTGGTCAAGGCCCGCGAACTGGCCGGTCAGTCCGACCTGCTGTTCCGCCGCAACTCGCAGACCGGCGCCGTGGAGTGCAAGACCCACAAGTCGGCCATCGAGCTGAACGAAGCGCTGCACGCTCACAACTAAGCGTCACACGAGTTCACCTGTAGGAACGAGCCCGCTCGCTCCTACAGGGGCCTGGCATATGCCCGCCCATGTTCACTAGGGCCCGATAGCATGATGATTTCCTCACCCTGGCGCGCCGACTTCCCGGCCATCGCCGCCCTGCAACGGCAAGACCAGACCTACCTGGACAACGCCGCCACCACCCAGAAACCCCAAGCCCTGCTCGACGCGCTGGCGCACTACTACGCCAATGGCGCGGCCAACGTCCATCGGGCGCAACACCTGCCCGGCGCCCATGCCACGCAAGCGTTCGAAGACAGCCGCAGCAAAGTCGCCCATTGGCTCAATGCCGGCAGCAGCGGGCAAATCATCTTCACCCACGGCGCGACCTCTGCGCTGAACCTCCTGGCCTATGGCCTGGAGCACCTTTTCCAAGCGGGCGATGAAATTGTCATCAGCGCCCTGGAACACCACGCCAACCTGCTGCCCTGGCAACAACTGGCCAACCGTCGCGAGCTTAAGCTGGTGATACTGCCACTGGATGCCGATGGCGTGATCGACCTGCAGGCCGCCGCCGGACTGATCGGCCCCCGCACCCGGTTGCTGGCCGTCTGCCAACTGTCCAACGTGCTGGGGGCTTGGCAGCCACTGGCGCCGCTGCTGGCCCTGGCGCAAGCCCACAACGCCTTGACCGTGATCGATGGCGCCCAGGGCGTGGTCCATGGCCGGCATGACGTGCAGGCGCTGGGCTGCGACTTCTATGTGTTCTCCAGCCACAAACTCTACGGGCCTGATGGCCTGGGCGTGGTATTTGGCCGCCACGCCGCCCTGGAGCAATTGCAACCCTGGCAGTTCGGTGGCGAGATGGTGCTGGACGCCGACTACCACGACGCACGGTTCCGCCCGGCCCCCCTGGGGTTTGAAGCCGGGACCCCGCCGATTGCCAGCGTGATTGGCCTGGGCGCGACCCTCGACTACCTGGCGGGCCTGGACCAGGACGCAGTGTCGGCCCACGAAGCGGCGCTACATGAGTACCTGTTGAAGGGCCTGCGGGCGCGCAAGGGCATCCGGCTACTGGGCACCCCCCAACTGGCACTGGCCAGCTTTGTCGTCGAGGGCGTGCACAATTCCGACCTGGCCCACCTGCTCACCGAGCAAGGGATTGCCGTGCGCGCCGGTCATCACTGCGCCATGCCATTGCTCAAGAGCTACAAGCTGGCCGGGGCCATTCGTGTGTCCCTGGCGCTGTACAACGACTCCGAAGACCTTGAGCGCTTCTTCGAAGCCCTGGACCAAGCCCTGGAACTGTTGCGATGAACCTGCCCGCCGAAGCCGTCAACGCCCTGCACACCTTCCAGGCCGCCGCCGGCTGGGAACAACGGGCCCGCCTGCTGATGCAATGGGGCGACCGCCTGCCGCCCTTGAGTGAAGCCGACAAATCCGAGACCCACCGCGTGCACGGCTGTGAAAGCCAGGTGTGGCTGGTGGGCAAGTTGCACGACGGCCACTGGCAGTTTGCCGCGAGCAGCGATGCGCGCTTGATCCGCGGGCTGGTGGCATTGCTGCTGGCCCGGGTCAACGGCTTGTCCGCGCAAGACCTGCAACAGGTAGATTTACCAGACTGGTTCAACCAACTGGGCCTCAGCCGCCAACTCTCCCCGTCACGCAGCAATGGCTTGAATGCGGTGTTGCAGCGGATGAATGAGTTGGCAATAGCACTTCCTTTTTAAGAAACTTCTTCAGCACCAGAACGAAATTCTGCTGCTTTCGTCCGCCCGACACCTATTGGCGGTATGCATGGACATGTTCAGACCTAAATGGAGCCCCGAATAATTCACACCCTCAAACTTATTAAACATCGCAAGCCGCTGACACAACGCAATAAAATCAAAAACCTCAACAAAAACAAAAACAAAAAATATAAACGTTTTACCCCCACCCACCCGTAGGAATAAACCCACACTTGCACGGGAAGTTTCGCAACACTTTTTGATTGAAAAAACATTCGGCGAAAGCATTAATAACTCACTTGCGCAAAATCAACGCAAGTGCGGGGCTTACTCACAAGCACCGCCTTTATCAAAAAGGAGTCAACATCATGGGTAAAAGACGTACCGAAATAGTCCCAGGGGATGAAATCCCACAGGCAATGGGGAGATCAGGTGGATTCCTGAAAAGCGAAGAAAAATTCTTTGCTTTCCTGATAATCTGATACTCACTGCGCGGTACCAGTAACCAGTGCCGAAAGGACACCCTTTCGGCACTCGCAGCCTCACGAGGTTACTTATGTCTGAAAGAGAATTCCCCCCCGCTATTGCGCTAGCAAAAATCAAAAAAATCATTCAATCACTGAACCTTCGCTCGAAAACACATTACACTGACGAACACAAACTAGTAGCAACCGCAGAACTCGTTGACGAGAACAACAAACACATACAATCGGGAGCTGGAAAAGGACCCGACTCACTTACTGGAGCGCTAGCTGAAAGCATTGAACACTTCAGTACATTCCAGCGAAACAAAGGCCAAGCACTCAATCAAAATTGCGAGTTAATCGCCACACAAAAAGGAGCTGAGCATGATGGACTTTTAACAGGCCTTCCATATAGAGCAGGACCAATAGAAGCGTTCAAACTTACAACCCTAGACAATGCAGAGACGCTTTACATTCCGAGTATTATTCTTTGCCCAACCATAGAGAAAGACTCATGGGACGGTGAAGATCCAAACATGCAATTCCTGTCTCGCTACTCATCCAACTCGGGGATTGCATTTGGTTGCACCAAAGCCGAGGCAATTCTGCACGGAGCCAATGAGGTCATTGAAAGACACATTCTGTCTTGCTTTTTTATGGCAGTCTGCACAATCGGTCCGTCCCTGAAATTGTATAGCCCCTCGAAGGCATTGCTCACGAAAGCGCTAGAGAGCACCCCCCACGCGCTTTCGTTAGCTGAGCAGCTACAAATAATCATCATAAAAGACGTGATGAATATTTACTTCTCTGTTGCGATACCTAAATACGGCCCTGGAGATTTTCATATTTCACCGATCGGCTCAGGTTGCTCGTTGGATATCTGCACTGCCGTTCAAAGGGCTGTCACAGAACAACATCAAGTACACACTCTATATGACGACACACAAGAGATAGTCGACCGCAGATCGTTAGACTTCCTGAGCAGATCAAAAATACTGAGACACTTAATTGACTTCGAGCCTGCAACACACCTCAGACTCCCAACACTGGATTTGCCTTCAATAAACTTCAACACAAGCGTTCCACTACAACTTAGAACATTAGAAAACAACCTGATAGCCTCTGGAAAAACTATATACCATAGAATAATTTCTCGATACCCAGACGACGGTATCGTTTGCCAAGCATATGTCCCGAGACTAGAACGCTTCAATCTAATTAGAAATGGGTCTTGGGTTGCTCCTCAAGCGATACTTCGGCAAGCACCAGCAGGCACCCTATGAAGACCCTAATTAAATCAGCCTGTAAAAATCACTCAACACTACTCACATCAACGACAATTGCAATAATAGCGTTAAAGGTCATAGCACTAATACCGCCACTATTACTAGGTAAAATTATCGACATTTTAGGCAGTGAAGCCCCATCGCCTCTAAGTACACTCCTATATCTCACTACAGCCTTTACACTAGCCGGCTGCATCCAGGCACTTATCAATCCATTACAAACAGTTTTCTTATCAAAATTGGTCCAGCAAGTAGTGAAAGACGCATCCATCCACTGGATCTCCCAATTAATGCGCAAGGAATTCCTGCAGTTCAGCGCGTGGCGTATCGGACACTTTATAAAGTCGGTCGAACGGGGAATTACCGCGCATGAACAACTGCTGACCTTCTTTGTGACCATCGGATTCCCTCTGTGTCTCGAGTTCCTGATCGTCGCAGGGGCTTTTATCTACATGGGGGGCGCAGGTATCTTTTTCGCCATGGCCAGCTTGGGCATCGTCTATCTGTTTGTCGCCCATCGGATCATCCGATGGCGCAGAAAACATATTGATGCCGTCAATGAGCAAGAGGATGAACTCAGCGCCGTGCTGTTCAATACCCTGAGCAGCGCCAAGACGATAAAGCTGGAGCGTGCCGAGCACACCGCAACTGCGCCGCTGAACCATGCGTTCAAGCGCTATGCCGGGGCGGCTGTAACCGTCGCAAGCTCAGGTGGGGTGTTGAGCGGGGTAAAAACCTTGTTTGTGAGCGTTTCCATGGGCGGATTGCTCGCCTGGGGCGTCCTCGATCAATTGTCGGGCGAGCCCAGCATCAGCGTCGGTCAGTTGGTGGCGACCTTTTCCATTGCCGGTAGTTTTTTACTCAACATCACTGCCTTGACCGAAGGTTATCGGGTCCTTGATCAGTTTCTCGCTGACCAGCGCCGCTTCCAGCACTTGCTCTCGCTGCCAAACTTCGATGACGACACTCGAGGGGCCGACCTCAATCCCCTCGCACCCTCGACACTGGTACTAGGCCCTGTAGTTGTGAGAGACAACGAGGCCGTCCGGCTGTCCATCAACAACCGTATCGCGTTCACCCAGGGCCAATCGGTTGCCATCATCGGCCCCAGTGGCGCGGGGAAATCCACCTTGCTCGAAGCACTGGCGGGTTTGAATGTACTGGCGAGGGAGCAGCTAAGCATCGACGAGGTGGCGCTTTCCCGTCTCAATGCCCAGACCCACTTGACGCTTGTGCGGTACTGCCCCCAGTCACCGCAGTTTCTTGAGGGCATCTTTGCCAGAGCGGTCCTGTTCGGTATTACCCCATCACCGGGTCTCAAGCACGCGATTCAACAACTGAAGCTTGAAGAGGTCGTATCCGAGCGTTGTCTGACGGAAAACGCATCGAACATTTCAGGAGGGGAAGCCAAACGGCTGTCACTGCTGCGCCTGATCAACCGGCCAGGGCGGTTCAATCTGTTTGACGAGCCCAGCGCGTCGATTGAGCCGAAACTGGCCACACCCGTGTGGGATTTGTTATTCGCCACCTTTACCAAGCGCGGACTGATTTGTGTCACCCATGATGTGGAGCACTTGCACCGCTTTGATCGCGTCATCGTCATGCATGACGGTTCGATCGTTGACGACGGCCCATGGTGCGATCTGTCGGACAAGGCTGTCGTCAAGGCACTGTTGAGCGACGTTGCGGCGCGCAGCGGTCTGACAGCCCCCCCGCGCTAGTCTTCGCCCCACTCTGTAAGCCTTTATACCTGTGGTTTGGCCCGATCCGCCGGCCGCCGCACACCCGCCACAATCTTGTCCACCGCCTTGGTCGCCGCCACCATGCCGAAGGTCGCGGTCACCATCATCACTGCGCCAAAGCCGCCAGCGCAGTCCAGTTTCACGCCGTCGCCGACAAAACTTTTCTGAAGGCAGATGCTGCCATCGGGTTTGGGGTAGCGCAGTTGCTCGGTGGAGAACACGCACGGCACGCTGTAGTGGCGGGTCACGGTGCGGGAGAAGTTGTAGTCGCGACGCAGGGTCGAGCGCACTTTTGAGGCCAGCGGGTCGTTGAAGGTGCGGTTCAGGTCGCAGACCTGGATCAGCGTCGGGTCGATCTGCCCGCCAGCGCCGCCGGTGGTGATGATCTGGATCTTGCGACGTTTGCACCAGGCGATCAGCGCGGCCTTGGCGTTGACGCTGTCGATGCAGTCGATCACGCAGTCGATGTCCGGGGTGATGTACTCGGCCATGGTCTCGCGAGTGACGAAGTCCGCCACCGCGTGAACCGTGCACTCGGGGTTGATCCCGCGCAGGCGCTCGGCCATGACCTCGACCTTGGGTTTGCCCACCGTGCTGTCCAGGGCGTGCAACTGCCGATTGGCGTTGCTCACACAGACGTCGTCGAGGTCGAACAGGGATATCTCGCCCACCCCGCAACGGGCGATGGCTTCTGCCGCCCAGGAACCGACGCCACCGACGCCGACTATCGCCACGTGGGCCGCGCGCAACCGGGCCAGGCCTTCAATGCCATACAAGCGGGCGATGCCAGCAAACCGCGGATCTTCTGTACTCATGACCACTACCCTAAAAACCGGCGCGCATTATAGGGCCACGGGCCGATAAGTTTTAACCTTCTGGCTACAAGTGTAAGAACTAATGTGAAAGTAGATTGCCCAATGTCCGGCATTTCCCTGTCTGCTATACGGTCAGTGAAGGCCCAGTGTAGGATGCGCGCCCTTTGGCGGTAAGCCGACCACCCCCTCGTTCCGCACCTTTTGGAACCCGAAATAGCTATGTCATCGCGTAAATTTGGACTCAACCTGGTGGTAGTGCTGGCGATCGCCGCGCTGTTCACCGGTTTCTGGGCGCTGATCAACCGCCCGGTCACGACCCCCAACTGGCCAGAGCAGATCTCCGGTTTTTCCTACTCGCCGTTCCAGCAAGGCCAGTACCCGCAGAAAAACCAGTTTCCGTCCGACGAAGAAATGCGTCGTGACCTGGAAATCATGAGCAAGCTGACCGATAACATCCGCACCTACTCCGTCGACGGCACCCTGGGCGACATTCCCAAGCTGGCGGAAGAGTTTGGCCTGCGCGTGACCCTCGGTATCTGGATCAGCCCGGACCTGGAACGCAACGAACGGGAAATCCTGCGGGCCATCGAGATTGCCAACAGCTCGCGCAGCGTGGTGCGGGTGGTGGTCGGCAACGAAGCGATTTTCCGCAAGGAAATCACCGCCGAGCAGCTCAGCGTGATCCTTGACCGAGTGCGCGCCGCAGTCAAAGTCCCGGTGACCACCTCCGAGCAATGGCACGTCTGGGAAGAAAACCCGATGCTGGCCAAGCACGTCGACCTGATCGCCGCCCACGTCCTGCCCTACTGGGAGTTCGTGCCGGTGGACCAGGCAGGCCAGTTCGTCCTGGACCGCGCCCGCGACCTGAAGAAGATGTTCCCGAAAAAACCGCTGCTGCTCTCCGAAGTGGGCTGGCCAAGCAACGGCCGCATGCGCGGCGGTGCCGATGCCACGCCGGCTGACCAGGCGATTTACCTGCGCACCCTGGTCAACAAGCTCAACCGCCAGGGCTTCAACTACTTCGTGATCGAAGCGTTTGACCAGCCGTGGAAAGCCAGCGATGAAGGCTCGGTGGGCGCCTACTGGGGCGTATTCAACGCCGCGCGCCAGCAGAAATTCAACTTTGAAGGCCCGGTCGTCGCGATCCCTCAATGGCGAGTGCTGGCCATCGGCTCCGTGGTCCTGGCGCTGCTGTCCCTGACCCTGTTGATGATCGACGGCTCGGCCCTGCGCCAGCGTGGTCGTACCTTCCTGACCTTCATCGCGTTCCTCTGCGGTTCGGTGCTGGTGTGGATCGGCTACGACTACAGCCAGCAATACAGCACCTGGTTCAGCCTGACGGTGGGTTTCCTGCTCGCCCTCGGTGCCCTGGGGGTGTTTATCGTGTTGCTCACCGAAGCCCACGAACTGGCCGAGGCGGTGTGGATCCACAAACGCCGGCGCGAGTTCCTGCCGGTGCTGGGTGATTCGAACTACCGCCCCAAAGTGTCGATTCACGTGCCCTGCTACAACGAGCCGCCGGAGATGGTCAAACAGACCCTCAATGCCCTGGCCAACCTCGATTACCCGGACTTTGAAGTCCTGATCATCGACAACAACACCAAGGACCCGGCCGTCTGGGAGCCGGTGCGGGACTACTGCGCCACCCTCGGCCCGCGCTTCAAGTTCTTCCACGTCGCGCCCCTGGCCGGTTTCAAGGGCGGCGCGCTGAATTACCTGCTGCCGCACACCGCCAAGGACGCCGAAGTGATCGCGGTGATCGACTCCGACTACTGCGTGCACCCCAACTGGCTCAAGCACATGGTGCCGCACTTCGCCGATCCGAAAATCGCCATCGTGCAATCGCCACAGGACTACCGCGACCAGAACGAAAGCACCTTCAAGAAGCTCTGCTACGCCGAATACAAGGGCTTCTTCCATATCGGCATGGTCACGCGCAACGACCGCGATGCGATCATCCAGCACGGCACCATGACCATGACCCGCCGCACCGTACTCGACGAACTCGGCTGGGCCGACTGGTGCATCTGCGAAGACGCCGAGCTGGGTCTGCGGGTGTTCGAGAAAGGCCTGTCGGCGGCGTACTACCACGACAGCTACGGCAAGGGCCTGATGCCCGATACCTTTATCGACTTCAAGAAACAGCGCTTCCGCTGGGCCTACGGCGCGATCCAGATTATCAAGCGTCACACCGCCAGCCTGATCCGTGGCAAGGACACCGAGCTGACCCGTGGCCAGCGCTACCACTTCCTCGCGGGCTGGCTGCCGTGGGTGGCCGACGGCATGAACATCTTCTTCACCGTGGGCGCCCTGTTGTGGTCGGCGGCGATGATCATCGTGCCGCACCGGGTCGACCCACCGCTGCTGATTTTCGCGATCCCGCCCCTGGCGTTGTTCGTGTTCAAGGTGGGCAAGATCATCTTCCTCTACCGTCGGGCGGTGGGGGTCAACCTCAAGGATGCGTTCTGCGCGGCGCTGGCTGGCCTGGCGTTGTCCCACACCATCGCCAAGGCGGTGCTGTACGGCTTCTTCACCAGCAGCATTCCGTTTATCCGCACCCCGAAAAATGCCGATAGCCACGGTTTTTGGCTGGCGATTTCCGAGGCCCGCGAGGAAATGTTCATCATGCTGCTGTTGTGGGGCGCGGCGCTGGGGATCTGCCTGGTACAAGGCCTGCCGAGCAACGACATGCGCTTCTGGGTGACCATGCTGCTGGTGCAGTCGCTGCCGTACCTGGCGGCGCTGATCATGGCCTTCCTGTCGTCGTTGCCAAAACCTGCGGCCAAGGCTGAAACTCAACCAGCGGTCTAAATCTGTACCGATGCACTAAACGGCGGCCAATGGTCGCCGTTTTGCTTTAAGATATCCGCCATTTTGCGCGCCCTGACCACAATTGCTGTGGGAGCGAGCCTGCTCGCGATGAGTCCGTCACATTCAACCTCTATGTTGAGGCTGGTTGCGCTATCGCGAGCAAGCTCGCCCCCACATTAAGATCTTCCGGAGTCTTACATGACGGCCCACGCCGACCTTTCGCCGACCCTCCAACTTGCCATCGACCTGATTCGTCGTCCGTCCGTGACGCCGCTCGATGCCGATTGCCAGAAGCAGATGATGCAGCGTCTGGGCGATGCCGGTTTTCTGCTGGAGCCGATGCGCATCGAAGATGTGGATAACTTCTGGGCCACCCACGGTCAGCAGGAAGGTCCGGTATTGTGCTTCGCCGGTCACACCGATGTTGTGCCCACCGGTCCGGTGGCGGCCTGGCAGATCGACCCATTCGACGCCTTGATCGACGAGCACGGCATGCTCTGCGGGCGTGGCGCGGCCGACATGAAAGGCAGCCTGGCGGCGATGACCGTGGCGGCCGAACGTTTTGTCACCGACTACCCGAACCACAAGGGCAAGGTTGCCTTCCTGATCACCAGCGACGAGGAAGGCCCGGCGCACCACGGCACCAAGGCTGTGGTCGAGCGCCTGGCTGCGCGCAAGGAGCGTCTGGACTGGTGCATCGTTGGCGAGCCGTCGAGCACCACCCTGGTGGGTGACGTGGTCAAGAACGGTCGCCGTGGCTCCCTCGGTGCCAAGCTGACCGTGCGCGGCGTGCAAGGCCACGTGGCCTACCCGCACCTGGCGAAGAACCCGATCCACCTCGCCGCCCCGGCCCTGGCCGAACTGGCCGCCGAGCACTGGGATCACGGCAACGATTTTTTCCCGCCGACCAGCTTCCAGATTTCCAACGTCAACTCCGGCACCGGCGCGACCAACGTGATCCCCGGCGAACTGGTGGCGGTGTTCAACTTCCGCTTCTCCACCGAGTCCACCGTTGAAGGCCTGCAACAGCGGGTCGCCGTGATCCTCGACAAGCATGGCCTGGACTGGCACATCGACTGGGCCCTGTCCGGCCTGCCGTTCCTCACCGAGCCCGGCGCCCTGCTGGATGCCGTGGCCTCGAGCATCAAGGACATCACCGGTCGCGACACCCACGCCTCCACCAGCGGCGGCACCTCGGATGGGCGTTTTATCGCCACCATGGGCACCCAGGTGGTCGAGCTCGGGCCGGTCAACGCGACGATCCACCAAGTCAACGAGCGAGTCCTGGCCAGCGACCTCGATGTGCTGACTGAAATCTACTACCAGACCCTGATCAAGTTGCTCGCCTGATGCTGGCCTGCCCTATCTGCAGCGCGCCGCTGAGCACAGTCGACAACGGTGTGACGTGCCCGGCCGGGCACCGTTTCGACCGCGCCCGCCAGGGTTACCTGAACTTGCTGCCGGTGCAGCACAAGAACAGCCGAGACCCCGGCGATAACCAGGCCATGGTCGAAGCCCGTCGCGACTTCCTCAACGCCGGGCATTACGCCCCGGTGGCCAGGCGCCTGGCCGAGCTGGCCGCCGAACGCGCGCCGCAACGCTGGCTGGATATCGGCTGTGGCGAGGGTTACTACACCGCGCAGATCGCCGCGGCCCTGCCCGCCGCCGAGGGCTATGCCCTGGACATCTCCCGCGAAGCCGTGAAGCGCGCCTGCAAGCGCAATCCACAGCTGACCTGGTTGATCGCCAGCATGGCCCGGGTGCCGTTGGCCGATGCCAGCTGCCAGTTCCTGGCCAGCGTCTTCAGCCCGCTCGACTGGCAGGAGGCCAAGCGCCTGCTCAGCCCTGGCGGCGGCCTGATGAAAGTCGGCCCGACCAGTGGTCACCTGATGGAATTGCGTGAGCGTCTGTACGACGAAGTCCGTGAGTACACCGATGACAAGCACCTGGCGCTGGTGCCGCAAGGCATGACCCTGCAACACAGCGAGACCCTGGACTTCAAACTGAACCTGGTACTCCCCCAGGATCGCGCCAACCTGCTGGCCATGACCCCCCATGGCTGGCGCGCCAGCGCTGAACGCCGGGCGGCGGTGATCGAACAGGTCGAGCCGTTCGAGGTCAGTGTGTCGATGCGCTACGATTACTTCGTGCTGCAATAACCCTTTAACTTTTGGCCCTCGCCACAGGCGTGGGCCGGCTAAATCCGCGAATGGATTTTTCGAAACCTGCCGTGAGGAATATCCATGCGCCAACCCGATATCGAGATTTACCTCAAAGACGCCGACGTCGACTACAAGGCCATCGCTGCCTGGCTCGGCGCTGCGCTGGGCCCTTGCACCGACTGGGTCCAGAAAGGCCAGACCTACAAGTGCGAGGCCGGCAACGTGCCCGTGACCTGGCTGCCAAAAGCCGTGGGCAAGTGGAACAGCCTGTACCTGGAAAGCGACCAGACCCCCTGGGACGACGACATCGCCTGCGCCCGCGCCGCGTTTGCCGCACTGAACGTCGAAGTGCGCTGCGCACCGGGGACTTGGGTCGAGGAAGAAGGTGAAGAATCGGCTGATCGCTGGATGCGCATCAGCGCTGACGGTGAAGAAGAGATCACCTGGAAAACTGCTTAATCACCTGTGGGAGCGGGCTTGCCCGCGAAGACGATGGCACATCCAGCATTGATGTGACTGACAAACCGCTTTCGCGGGCAAGCCCGCTCCCACACTGGTTTTGCGTGCACTGAAGACCTGAGCTTACAGCCCTACCACGTCCTCAGCCTGCAATCCCTTCTGCCCATCCACCACGGCGTATTCCACTTGCTGGCCCTCGACCAGCGAGCGGTGGCCTTCGCCACGGATCGCGCGGTAGTGCACGAACACATCCGCCCCTCCCTCACGCTGGATGAAGCCATACCCCTTGGCGTCGTTGAACCACTTCACGTTGCCGGTCTCGCGCGTTGCCATCAATCAGTACTCCCGTTTTTTATTATTAAGTCGGCCTGCTCCAGGACAAGCCTGCAGTACGTTTGCCACGGCTCGACGATGGGTAAGCATCCGGGTCGATAGTGGCAAACGGCTGGCCGAGTATATGCCAGCCACAAAAACTCTCAACTCAACAATACTTCGCCACCTTTTTGCCGATTTTCGACGAATACGGCACACTAGCGGCCCCGAGCACCTGCTCGGTTTATCCAACTCAAAGCAGAAGCCGTATGACCCGCTCCCCGCTCCGCCGTCTAGTGTTTGGCACCTTGCGCCGACTGTTGTACCTCTGGGTCCGCTCGGAGACGATCAACCAGTCGTCCTTTACCCTCAACCTCGACCGCAGTCGCCCGGTGTTCTACGTCCTGCAAAACCCCTCACTGACCGACCTGACCGTGCTCGACACCGAGTGCACCAAGGCCGGCTTGCCGCGTCCGGTGCTGCCGGTGTCGGTGGGTAACCTGCTGGAGCCGGCCGCGTTCTTCTACCTGACGCCGGAGCCGGACTGGCTCGGCCGCCAGGACAAGCGCGGCGCACCGCCAACCCTGACCCGCCTGGTCAGCGCCCTGAGCCAGAACGCCGCCGAAGACGCGCAGATCATTCCCGTTAGCGTGTTCTGGGGCCAGTCGCCAGACAGCGAATCGAGCCCGTGGAAATTGCTGTTCGCCGACAGCTGGGCCGTCACCGGCCGCCTGCGTCGCCTGCTGAGCATCATGATCCTGGGACGCAAGACCCGGGTGCAGTTCTCCGCACCGATTCACTTGCGCGAGCTGATCGACCACAACAAGGGCCATGAGCGCACCGTGCGCATGGCCCAGCGCATCCTGCGGGTGCACTTTCGCAACCTCAAGGCCGCGGTGATCGGCCCGGATATTTCCCACCGCCGCAACCTGGTCAAGGGCCTGCTCAACCAACCGCTGGTCAAGCAGGCGATCCTCGACGAAGCCGAGCGCGAGAACATCTCGCCGGAAAAAGCCAAGGCCCAGGCCCTGCGTTACGGCAACGAGATTGCCTCGGACTACACCTACACCGCGATCCGCTTTCTGGAAGTGGTGCTGAGCTGGTTCTGGAACAAGATCTACGACGGGATCAAGGTCAACCACATCGAAGGCGTGCAGAAGGTCGCCCAGGGTCACGAAGTGATCTACGTGCCGTGCCATCGCAGCCACATCGACTACCTGTTGCTGTCCTACCTGCTCTTTCGCAACGGCCTGACCCCGCCGCACATCGCTGCCGGGATCAACCTCAACATGCCGGTGATCGGTGGCCTGCTGCGCCGTGGCGGGGCGTTTTTCATGCGTCGTACCTTCAAGGGCAACCCGCTCTACACCTCGGTATTCAACGAATACCTGCACACCCTGTTCACCAAGGGCTTCCCGGTGGAGTACTTCGTCGAGGGCGGGCGCTCGCGCACCGGGCGCATGCTGCAACCCAAGACCGGGATGCTGGCCATTACCCTGCGCAGCTTCCTGCGTTCGTCGCGCATGCCCATCGTCTTCGTGCCGGTGTACATCGGCTATGAACGGGTGCTGGAAGGCCGCACCTACCTGGGCGAACTGCGGGGCGCGAGCAAGAAGAAAGAGTCGATCTTCGACATCTTCAAAGTCATCGGCGCGCTCAAGCAGCGCTTCGGCCAGGTCGCGGTGAACTTCGGCGAACCGATCAAACTGGCCGAGTTCCTCGACAGCGAGCAACCGGACTGGCGCAGCCAGGACCTGGGCCCGCAGTTCAAGCCCACCTGGCTCAACGAAACCACCAACCGCCTGGGCGAACGTGTAGCGCGTCACCTCAACGAAGCAGCGGCGATCAACCCGGTCAACCTGGTGGCCCTGGCATTGCTCTCCACCAGCCGCCTGGCGCTGGACGATCGGGCGATGGCGCGGGTGCTCGACCTGTACCTGGCCCTGCTGCGCCGCGTACCTTACTCGCCGCACACCACCTTGCCCGAAGGCGACGGCCGCGCGCTGATCGAACACGTCAAGGACATGGACCTGCTGTCCGAGCAAAACGATGCGCTGGGCAAGATCCTCTATCTGGATGAGCAGAACGCCGTCCTGATGACCTACTACCGCAACAACGTGCTGCACATCTTCGCCCTGCCAGCGCTGCTCGCCAGCTTCTTCCAGAGCGCCTCGCGGATGAACCGCGAACAGATCCTGCGCTACACCCGTGCGCTGTACCCGTACCTGCAATCGGAGTTGTTCATTCGCTGGTCGCTGGACGAACTGGACGCGGTGATCGACCAGTGGCTCGAAGCCTTTGTCGAGCAAGGCCTGCTGCGCCTGGAAAACGATGTGTACCTGCGGCCGGCCCCCAGCTCGCGGCATTTCGTGTTGCTGACCTTGCTGTCCAAGAGCATCGCCCAGACCCTGCAGCGCTTCTACATGGCCATCTCGCTGCTGCTCAACAGCGGCCAGAACACCCTCAGCGCCGAAGAGCTGGAAGACCTGTGCACCGTCATGGCCCAGCGCCTGTCGATCCTGCACGGCCTCAACGCTCCCGAGTTCTTCGACAAGAGCCTGTTCCGCCACTTCATCCAGACCCTGCTCGACCTCGATGTGCTGCGGCGCGACGAAGCCGGCAAACTCAGCCATCATGAGTTATTGGGTGAGCTGGCCGAAGGCGCGGCCAAACGTGTGTTGCCTGCGGAAATTCGCCTGTCGATCCGCCAGGTCGCGCTGCATCGCAGTGAAGATGCCGCCGATCAACCGGCACCGCCACCCACCGTCTAAATCAATCAGGGCGCCAGCCGTGTGCTGGTGTCCTCGCTACGGAGAACCGTGATGAAAAAACTCACCCTGCTCGCCGCCGCCGTCTTACTCACCGCTTGCCAGACGCCCTCCTCCGAACCCAAGGCATCCCTGGACGGGGAAGTCTTCTACCTGCAGCGCATCGCATTGCCGCCGACGGCGACCTTGAGTGTCAGCCTGCAAGACGTGTCCCTCGCCGATGCTCCGGCCCGGGTGATCGACGAACAGAAAGGCCCGGTTCAAGGCCAGGTCCCCCTGAAGTTCCACCTCAGCTATGACCCTCTGCAAGTTGAACCTGGCCACCGCTACTCGGTGAGCGCGCGGATCGAAAACGACGGCAAGTTGCTGTTCATCACCACCGAGCATCACGCCGTGCAGCTCGATGGCAAGGACCCACAACCGCTGCAAGTGCGCGTCGACGCCGTGCGCTGAGTCCGTTTACTCCTTCCTGACCCGAAACCACGCCGCATACAGTGCCGGCAGGAACAACAGGGTCAGGGCCGTGGCGACGATCAGACCGCCCATGATGGCCACCGCCATCGGGCCGAAGAACACGCTGCGCGACAACGGGATCATCGCCAGCACGGCGGCCAGCGCCGTCAGCACGATGGGCCGGAAACGCCGCACCGTGGCTTCGATGATCGCCTGCCAGGGCTTGAGACCAGCCCGAATGTCCTGTTCGATCTGGTCCACCAGAATCACCGAGTTACGCATGATCATCCCCGACAGGGCGATGGTGCCCAGCATCGCCACGAACCCGAACGGCTGGCGAAACACGATCAGGAACAGGGTGACACCGATCAACCCCAGCGGTGCCGTCAGGAACACCATGATGGTGCGCGAGAAGCTGCGCAGTTGCAGCATCAGCAAGGTCAGCACCACCACGATGAACAACGGCACACCGGCCTTCACCGAGTTCTGGCCACGGGCCGAGTCTTCCACCGTGCCGCCGACATCCAGCAGATAGCCGTCAGGCAGTTCGGCACGAATCGGCTCCAGGGTCGGCAGGATCTGCTTGACCAGGGTGGCCGGCTGTTCCTTGCCATAGATGTCAGCGCGCACTGTCACGTTGGGCAAGCGGTTGCGGTGCCAGATGATCCCCTCTTCAAAGCCGTATTCCAGGGTCGCCACCTGGGACAGCGCCACGCTTTTACCGTTGTCGGTCGGTACCGCCAGGCTCGACAGCAGCGACAGTTCGCTGCGCTCCTGCAAGGTGCCGCGCAAGAGGATTTCGATCAACTCGTTGTCTTCACGGTACTGGCTGACGCTGGAGCCGGTCAGCGAGCTTTGCAAAAACTTCGACAGATTGGCGGTGCTCACGCCCAGCGCCCGAGCCCGGTCCTGGTCGACATTGAGGTACACCACCTTGCTCGGCTCTTCCCAATCCAGGTGCACATTGACCACATGGGGGTTCTCGCGCACCTTGGCCGCCACTTTGCGGGCCAGGGCACGCACCTCCTCGATGTGCTCGCCGGTCACCCGGAACTGCACCGGGTAACCCACTGGCGGGCCGTTCTCCAGGCGCGTCACCCGTGAGCGCAATGCCGGGAACTGCTCGTTGAGGGTTTCGATCAGCCAGCTGCGCAGGTTCTCTCGCTCCTCGATGGTATTGGCCAGCACCACGAACTGAGCAAAGCTTGCCGCCGGCAATTGCTGGTCCAGCGGCAGGTAGAAACGCGGCGAACCGGTACCGATGTAGGCCACGTAGTTTTCGATGCCGGCGTGTTCCTTGACCAATGCCTCCAGGCGCTTGACCTCGGCGGTGGTATTGCTCAGCGAGGCACCTTCGGCCAGCTTCAGATCGACCATCAGCTCCAGGCGGCCGGAGGCCGGGAAGAACTGCTGCGGGACAAACCGGAACAGCACCACCGAGGCCACGAACAGCACGACGGTCAACGCGATCACCGTTTTACGCCGGCGCACGCACCACTCCACCAACCGCCGGACCCGTTGATAGAACGGCGTGCCGTAAGGGTCGGGCTGGCCGGCGCCGTGCTTGGCCGCGTGAAGCTTCGCCAGGTCTGGCAGCAGCTTCTCGCCCAGGTACGGCACGAACACCACCGCTGCCACCCAGGACGCCAGCAACGCAATGGTCACCACCTGGAAGATCGAGCGGGTGTATTCGCCGGTCCCCGATTGCGCCGTGGCGATCGGCAGGAAGCCGGCTGCGGTGATCAAGGTGCCGGTGAGCATCGGGAAGGCGGTGCTGGTCCAGGCATAGCTGGCGGCCTTGAAGCGGTCGTAGCCCTGCTCCATTTTGATCGCCATCATTTCCACGGCGATGATCGCGTCGTCCACCAGCAGCCCCAGGGCCAGCACCAGCGCGCCCAGGGAAATCTTGTGCAGGCCGATGCCCAGGTAATACATGCAGGCAAAAGTCATCGCCAGCACCAGGGGAATCGCCAGGGCAACCACCATGCCGGTGCGCACACCCAGCGAGAAAAAACTCACCAGCAGGACAATCGCCAGCGCTTCGACCAACACCTGCACGAATTCACCGACACTGGTTTTCACCGCCGCCGGCTGATCCGAAACCTTGCGCAGTTGCATGCCGGCCGGCAGGTTGTTCTGGATGCGCTCGAATTCCAGTTCCAGGGCCTTGCCCAGTACCAGGATGTCGCCGCCGTCCTTCATGGCCACTGCCAGGCCGATGGCATCCTCGCCCATAAAGCGCATGCGCGGCGCCGGTGGATCGTTGAACCCGCGATGCACGTCGGCCACATCGGCAATCCGGAAAGTCCGGTCGCCGACCCGGATTGGAAACCGCTGGATCTGCTCCACCGTCTCGAAGTTGCCCGTGACCCGCAGTTGCAGGCGCTCGCTGCCGGTTTCAAAGAAGCCGGCGTTGGACAGCGCGTTCTGCTCCTCCAGCGCCTGCTGCACAGCGGCCAGGGGCAAGCCCAGGGTGGCGAGCTTGACGTTGGACAGCTCGACCCAGATCTTCTCGTCCTGCAGTCCGAGCAGCTCGACCTTGCCGACATCCTTGACCCGTTGCAGCTGGATCTGGATGCGGTCGGCATAATCCTTGAGCACCGCGTAATCAAACCCCTCGCCGGTCAGCGCATAGATATTGCCGAAGGTGGTGCCGAATTCATCGTTGAAGAATGGCCCCTGGATGCCTGGGGGCAGGGTCTGGCGAATGTCGCTGACCTTCTTGCGCACCTGGTACCACAGATCGGGAATCTGCTCGGAGTGCATCGAGTCGCGGGCAATGAACGTCACCTGGGATTCGCCGGGGCGGGAGAACGAGACAATGCGCTCGTACTCGCCGGTTTCCATCAGCTTCTTCTCGATGCGTTCGGTGACCTGGCGCGATACCTCCTGGGCGGTGGCCCCAGGCCAATTGGTCTTGATCACCATGGCCTTGAAGGTGAACGGCGGGTCCTCGCTCTGCCCCAACTTGGTGTAGGACAGGGTGCCAACGACGGCCAGCAGGATCATCAGAAACAGTACGATCTGGCGATTGCGCAACGCCCATGCGGAAAGATTGAAACCCATTGAGTATTACTCCTTGCCCGCCAGATTGACTACGCGGTTGGAGCGATCCACCGGTCGCACCTGTTGGCCTTCAAGGAGCACATGCACCCCGGCCGCCACGACCCAGTCGTCGGGGTTCAAGCCTTCGAGCACCGGCACGGTTTTTTCGCCGAACGCGCCGACCCGCACCGGGGCTTTTTTCAGTTTATTGTCGGCACCCACGACCCAGACATAGGTGGCACCGTTCTCGGCCGTGAGCGCCGAAAGCGGCACGGTGAGCGCAACGGCATCGGCGCTCTGAATGAACACCCGGGCGCTTTGCCCAAGTTCGGCCGGGACCTTGCCGGCGGTAAAGGTGATACGCGCCGCGAAGGTCCGCGACTTGGGATCGGCGGCGGGCGACAGCTCGCGAATCGTGCCGGCGAATCGCTGTCCTTGTTGGGTCCAGAGTTCGACCGTGACCGGCTGGCCGACCTTGAACCGGCCAAAATGCTGCTCCGGCAGACTGATCAGGACCTCACGCTCGCCATCGGTGGCCAAGGTAAAGACCGTTTGCCCGGCGCCCACCACTTGCCCGACTTCCACTGCGCGCTTGGCCACGACCCCATCCTGGGGCGCGCGCAACACCGCATAGCTGGCCTGATTGCTGGCCACGTCGAACTCCGCCTTGATTTGCTTGAGGCGTGCTTCACCGGAGCGGTAGAGGTTCTCGGCATTGTCATACTGCGAGCGGCTGACCATCTGCCGCTCCATCAGGGTCTTGTACCGGTCGCGTTCGGCGCGTACCAGGTTGAGGTTGGCCGCTGCCGCCGCGACCTGGGCCCGGGCTGCGTCCAGTTGCAGGCGCACGTCCTCGGGATCGAGCTCGGCCAGTGCCTGGTTGGCCTTGACCCGTTGCCCTTCGTCGACCAGTCGTCGGCTGACTTTGCCACCGATGCGAAAGGCCAGGTCCGGCTCATAACGCGCGCGGACTTCACCGGGGTAGCTGTCCAGCGCCTGAGCCGAAGGCTCTGGCTGGACCACCATGGCCGGGCGTACGGTGGCCTGCACCGGCTCTTCGTGACCGCATGCCGTTAATAACAGCGCCAGGCTGACTGGCAACGCGAGGGGCAAGGCATAGCGGAACATGGTGAGCGACCTTTCGCTAATGGTGCTTGGAATAATTATACTGGGCGGTATGTTATTAATAGCAAACTCACCAGTCCAGTATTAAAAGCGAAAAATGTCCGACACTCTTTCTCCCTCCAACGGCCCGGGCCGCCCAAAAGATCTCGCCAAGCGCGAAGCGATCCTCGAGGCAGCCAAGCGCCTGTTCCTGAGCAACGGTTATTCGAGCACCAGCATGGACGCGGTGGCGGCTGAGGCCGGCGTATCAAAACTGACCGTCTACAGCCACTTCAATGACAAGGAGACGCTGTTCAGTGCCGCGGTCATGGCCAAGTGCGAAGAGCAAGTGCCCACCCTGTACTTCGAATTGCCCGACGGCATGCCGGTAGAACATGTATTGCTGAACATCGCCCGGGGTTTTCATCAACTGATCAACAGCGATGAATCAGTCAACCTGCACCGCCTGATCATGGCCCTGGGCAGCCAGGACCCGAAGCTCTCGCTGATCTTCTTCAACGCCGGCCCGCAACGGATGCTCAACGGCATGGAGCGCTTGCTGGGCAAGATCGACCAACTGGGGGCCTTGCGCATCGACAAGCCGCGCAATGCCGCCGAACACTTCTTTTGCCTGCTCAAGGGCGCGGGGAATTTCCGTCTGCTCTACGGCTGCGGCGAGCCGCCCATCGGTGAGGCGGCCGAAGCCCATGTGCAGGAAGTGGTGGGGTTGTTTATGCGGGCGTACAGGCCCTAGGTGGCTACAAGCTGCAAGCCATGTAGCTTGCAGCTTACGACTTGAGGGCTTTTTTCGGGTAGATGTCATACCGGCTGGACTTGCCATCCAGCGCATGACTCGGCTTCGGCCCGGCGATGCAGGGGGCCTTGCGGGGGCGTTTGACCACGACCCGGTGGCTGGCCAGGGCCAGGGCGGCTTCCAACAGGGCCGGGGCATCCGCGTCGTCTCCCACTAACGGGCGAAACAGGCGCATCTCCTTTTTCACCAATGCGGTTTTCTCACGGTGTGGGAACATCGGATCGAGGTAGATCACCTGCGGTGGCTCGCCTTCCCAGTTGCGCATCAGCTCGATCGAATTGCCCTTGAGCAAGCGCATCCGCGCGACAATCGGCGCCACCTCGAAATCTTCTGCCGCCCGGGCCAGACCGTCCTCGAGCAAAGCGCCAATCAACGGCTGGCGCTCGATCAGACTGATTTCACAGCCCAGGCTCGCCAGCACAAAACCGTCCTTGCCCAGCCCCGCCGTGGCATCCAGCACCCTGGGGCGCACGCCCTGGGCAACGCCCACCGCCTTGGCGATCATCTGTCCACTGCCGCCACCGTACAACCGACGATGGGCCGCGCCACCTTCGACAAAGTCCACCCGCACCGGACCCGGCGCATCCGGCCCCAGTTGCTGCAACTGCAGGCCCTGCTCACCCACTTGCAGGGCGAACTCGGCATCGTCCAGTTGCAGCGGCAGGCCCAGGCACTCGGCCCAATGCAAGGCTTGCGCCTGAAAGCCATCCGCCAGGGCCTGGACTTTGATGCGGCTGGCCGCAGGTTGCTCACTCATCAGAAAACACACTCAAAAAATTAATGATCGGCAAAAACGGCCGATAACCAAACTATCGAGCATTTTGCCAGAGCTGAGCGTCGACCGAGAAAAATGTCAGACATTCAACACGTACCCGCCGGGTTTATTTCGCCTTACCGCGAATACAGCCGGCACAACACCCAAACACTGAGCGGCGTCAGTCACCTGTGGCAGGATTTTTTTGCCCAGGCCCTGGCCGATCAGTTGGGTGACCGGGTACCGGCGGCGGGCGACTACACGCCCGTTGCCATTGACGGTCCGATTGAGCCCGCAGGCGGCACCGAGCTGCTCAACGAAATCGTCTGCCAGCGCGCATGCGACGTCGTCGATACCGAGATCCGCCCGCCCGAGCCGTTGTTCCTGCCGATTGCCGAATTCGAAATGGAACTGCTGGACCCGCCAGCCCCGCCCTTCCCGGCTGACGAGATCGTCGCCCAGCAAGCGCAACAGGACTTCGACCGCGAGTGGCTGCGCCCGCTGGTGCTCACCGCCGGCCAACCACTGCCACCCCCATCGCCAGCTCCGCAACCACGGGCGCTGTTCCTGCCGATCGCCGAGTTCGAACTGCAACTGTTGCCGCCGCCTGCCCCGCCCTATCCACCGGAAGAACTGGTCGAACAGCAGAAGCAACTGGACTTCGACACGCGCTGGGCACGACCGGTCGTCCTGCACAACCTGCGCATCGCCGCCTGAGTCTCAGCGACACACCCACCAGGGCCCCGCATCCAGGTGAAAATGATTGCGATGGGCGGCGTTATAGTCCGGGCTCAGCACGACGTTGAACACCTCACAGGCGTCATCGCGCACCTGGCGCAAAAACCGCGCATCGGTGTTGTCCTGTGGCCAGTCCCGCAGCACGTTGACAGTGCGCCCATCGGCCAGGCGAAAACCGGCAATGTCCAGGGCGTTGGCCGTGGCGTGCTGGCTGCGTGCGGCTTTTTCCCGGTTGTACATAGTGCGGCAGGCAAAGCTGCCCAGGTGATCGACCCGCGTCACCGCCTGGCCGTAGACCGCCTGAGCCGCCGGCTGCAGCGCGTGGCGCTGAAACAGGGCAAAGGCCACCGCCAAGGGGCAACTGGCGAGAAAGCTGCTGCTCAGCGCCACCTCGCCACCTTGCACACGCAAGGTGTTGTGCAACGGGCAGGCCGCATCGACCGGGCTGTCCGCCTGGCGGCTGAACTTAAGGCCAGAAGTGGCGAGTACCTGGTCACAGAGTGTCGGGTTATCACGCAGGCGCATCAGCTTGTAGCGCGTCAGCAGGTTCGGCGCCGCCTGCACATCCAGCGGCGCCCAGGGATTCCATGCCGCAGGCACTGCAATCCAGCCACGCCAGACGCCGAACATCACAGCCCCCACCAACAATGACAACAGTGCCAGGACTTTCAGCCACTTCACCATCACGCCCCGTCAGTCAGCCCTTGAACAGTTGATTGGCCTGCGCGTACGGCATCGAGCGCTCGGTGAAGCCAAAGGTGCCATGCTCCTGAATCTCCCGGGCGGCGCGGAAGAACTCGCCATAGGCCGCCAAGGCCATGGCCGAACCGACGCTGATGCGCCTGACCCCCATCTCGCTGAGTTGCGCCACGTTGAGCTTGAGCCCCCCGGACATCAGGACGTTGACCGGTTTGGGCGCCACCGCCTGCACCACCGCCAGCACCTCAGCGGCCGTACGCAGGCCGGGGGCATACAGCACATCGGCGCCCGCCTCGGCAAACGCCTGCAGGCGGCGGATGGTGTCGGCCAGGTCTGGGTTGCCGTGCAGGTAGTTCTCCGCGCGGGCGGTCAAGGTGAAGGGGAATGGCAGGCTGCGTGCGGTCGCCACCGCCGCTTCGATGCGCGCCACGGCATGCTCGAAGCAGTAAATGGGGCCGTCTTCGCGGCCCGTGGCGTCTTCGATGGAACCACCGACGGCCCCGGCACTGGCGGCACGCAGCAGGCTTTCGGCGCAGAGCGCAGGGTCATCGGCAAAACCGTTCTCCAGGTCCACGGCAACCGGCAAGTCACTGGCCGCGACTATCGCCCGGACGTTGGCCAGGGTGTCCTCAAGCTTCAGCGCGCCGTCGGGGCGGGCCATGGAAAACGCGTAACCGGCACTGGTGGTCGCCAACGCCTGGTAACCCAGGCTGGCCAGCATCCTGGCCGAGCCGGCATCCCAGGGGTTGGGGATCACAAAGGTCCCGGGACCTTCGTGCAAGGCTTTGAACGCTTGGGCTTTGAAGATCTGCGTTGCCATTGGCTCTCTCCTGTCGCGGGGGATTGGCCCGTCGTCAGAGCAACCCAAGCTGCTCCGCGGCGGGTTCTCTGTATAGCTCAGGCAGCGCCGGCAAGCCAGGCAAACGCGTCATCAATCGGGCATGAAAGTGCTGTGCCAAGGCGGCTGCCTGCAGGTTGTCGGCGGTGTGCAGGAAGATGTACGGCGTGCGTCCCTCTTCGATCCACTGGGCGATTTTCTCGACCCAGGGCGTCAGGAACGGATCATTGGCCAGCAGCAGCGGATGACCGATGAAGCGCACCTGCGGGCACTGGGTGAACGCTGCCGGGCGAGTCGGCACATTGGGTTTCTTCGACTGCGCATGCAGGACCCCAGGGTCGCGCGAGGTGCAACTGAACAGCGCGCGCGGGTCCAGGCAGATCCGTTCCACGCCACGCGCCAGCAGCAGGCGATTGAGCTGGCGCTCGGCGTCGCCCTTGGCAAAAAAATCCCGATGCCGCACTTCCACCGCCAGGGGCTGCTGCAAACCGTCGATGAACCCCGCCAGTTCCGGCAAGCGTTGCGGGGTGAAGGCCTTCGACAGCTGCAGCCAGTACGGCGCCACCCGCTCACCCAGCGGGCTGAGCAATTGCACGAAGGACTCCGCGGCCGTCAGGTGCTCGCGCAGATCCCCGCCGTGGCTGATATCGCTGGGGAACTTGGCGGTGAAACGAAAGTGCGCGGGCATGGTTTGCGCCCAGCGTGCCACCGTCGCCGGTGCCGGGCGCGCATAGAAGGTGGTGTTGCCTTCAACGGCGTTGAATACCTGGGAATACAGTTCGAGGAACTGGTTGGGACGGGCGTCTTGCGGATACAGGTACTGGCGCCAGGCGTTTTCGCTCCAGGACGGGCAGCCGAGGAAATACGGCAGCGACATCAGATGTGCAGGTCGAGACCCAGCACTTCCATGTCCCAATCGACGAAAGCGGCGGTACTCAGGTAGCTGGCCAGGGCCAGGGAGACATGCCGGCTCATGGCGCGGTGGTAGAGCAGGTCTTGCGGGCGCGCGGGCAGGTTGCTCTGGCGCTGTGCGGCGCGGGCGGCCAGTTGCTCTTCAGAGGGCACTTGCGGTTCATCGTCGTGGTCCAGGACGGACTCGTCCACCGTCGCACTGCCTTTGCGAGGCTTGCGGGGGATGGGATAGGACTGCGAGGAAAAACCGTCTACGCGCATAGAGATAAACTCGTTATCAATGATGGCAATTTAGCGGCACTTACTGCGACGCGCAAACTGCCAAGTGATAACTAGAACACATAAAAGGCAAAAGGTTTAAAAGCCCGGGCTGGAAACTGACGATTGGCTGCAATGACAGCCGCTGACCCAGGCTTAACGGGCCTTGGGCGTCGCCACTTTGTCGCGCAGGTAAACCGGCTGGGCGTTGTCAGCCACAATCGCTTCACCACGCTCCCAGGCGAACCGCGCCAGGCTCAGCAAGTCCTGGGCGTGGGGCAGCATGCCGGCGTCCTGGCCACTCAGGCTGACGGCTATGCGCTCGGCATACCCCCAACCGGTACCGGCGCCAAACCAGTCACCCGCAGCATCAGCGGGCAACGCCGCGACTTCCGGTGGCAACACGGCCTCGGCGCCGACCAGACGCATTTCACCGGCGGTTTCGCGGTAGCAACCCCAATAGACTTCATCCATGCGGGCATCGATGGCGGCCGCCACCTGGGTCGCGCCGTGCTCACGCAACGCGCGCTGCGCCAGCACGGCCAGGTTGGACACTGGCAACACCGGACGATCCAGGGCAAACGCCAGGCCCTGGACCACGCCAATGGCAATCCGTACGCCGGTGAACGCCCCAGGCCCACGCCCGAAGGCAATCGCATCGACCGCCTGCAAGGTGGTGCCGGCCTCGGCCAGCAATTGCTGGATCATCGGCAGCAGCTTTTGCGCATGCAGGCGCGGGATCACCTCGTAATGGCTGGTTACCTTGCCGTCATGCAGCAAGGCAACGGAGCAAGCTTCAGTCGCGGTGTCCAGGGCCAGCAAGGTACTCATCGATGTTTCCGTCAGCGTCGTAGAAAAAAGTTCGTCAGTATAAACAACAACGGCCCGCAAGCGGGCCGTTGAACGTAAAGCCAGTGAGCTTTATCAGCTCAGTGCTTCAAGCACCTTGCCGGTGATGGCTTCAACCGAACCAACGCCTGCAATGTGGCTGTACTTCGGCTTGCCTTGGGCAGCCGCGAGATTCTGGTAGAACGCTACCAAAGGCTTGGTCTGATCGTGGTAGACCGACAGGCGATGACGCACGGTTTCTTCGGTGTCGTCTTTGCGCTGCACCAGCTCTTCGCCAGTGATGTCGTCCTTGCCAGCCAGTTTTGGCGGGTTGTAGACGGTGTGGTACACGCGGCCGCTGGCTTCGTGGACACGACGACCGGCGATACGCTGGACGATTTCTTCGTCGTCGACAGCGATTTCCACTACGTGGTCCAGCTCGACGCCTTCGCTGACCAGTGCTTCAGCCTGCGGAATGGTGCGCGGGAAACCGTCGAACAGGAAACCGTTGGCGCAATCCGGCTGGGCGATACGGTCCTTGACCAGGGCGATGATCAGGTCGTCGGAGACCAGGCCACCGGCATCCATGATGCTCTTGGCCTTGATGCCCAGCTCGGTGCCAGCCTTGACCGCCGCACGCAGCATGTCGCCGGTGGAGATCTGCGGAATGGAGAATTTTTCGGTGATGAACTTAGCCTGAGTACCTTTACCGGCCCCGGGAGCTCCCAGCAGAATGACGCGCATCGATGTGCTCCTCAATTTCTTATTTATAAACGATCGGATTCGCCGCGTGGGGCCAATCTCAGAATAGGGTCGTGGGCCGCCCAAACGGCCAAAGGCTGATCAAGATACACAGCAGGCACGGCCCACACAAGCCGCCGAAAGTCGGAGGAACCCGCGCCGGCCCAGCCGTTGCGACGAGGTATTACAAGTCGCAACCCCATAACAAAGTGTCGCCTGGCAGGCGCCGGCAGCCCTCCCCTGCGACCGGTTGGCCGGACAGAGCAGGCTGCCGAGGATGCCCATCG
Organism: Pseudomonas kielensis; assembly: GCF_014236655.1. Classification (GTDB taxonomy): domain Bacteria; phylum Pseudomonadota; class Gammaproteobacteria; order Pseudomonadales; family Pseudomonadaceae; genus Aquipseudomonas; species Aquipseudomonas kielensis. The sequence goes on along the minus strand of NZ_JACMYG010000007.1, from coordinate 135,407 downwards.
GGCCTTAGCCGGTGTTGCGCAAACCGGCGGCAATCCCCGCTACAGACACCAGCAACGCCTGTTCCACTGGGCTGCCCTGCGCCACCTCCTGCTGCCGCGAGCGGGCCAGCAACTCGGCCTGCAATAGATGCAGGGGGTCGAGGTAGGTGTTGCGCAGCCGGATGAATTCCAGGGTGTCGGGGCTATGGGCGAGCAACTGCGACTGGCCAGTCAGCCCCAGGACCACGGCGCAGGCCTGCGACAATAGGTCGCGTAAATGCGCACCCAAAGGCAGCAAATCGGCCTCCACCAGACGCTCGTCGTAGGACCTTGCGATGTCCGCATCGGCCTTGGCCAGGACCATTTCCAACATGTCGATCCGGGTGCGGAAGAACGGCCATTGTTCGCGCATCTGCGCCAGCAGCTCACCTTCGCCACGGGCCAGCGCCTTGCTCAGCGCCGCTTCCCACCCCAGCCACGCCGGCAGCATCAGGCGCGTCTGGGTCCAGCCGAAGATCCACGGGATCGCCCGCAGGCTTTCAATACCACCGGCCCGGCGCTTGGCCGGGCGACTGCCCAGGGGCAGCCGTCCCAGTTCCTGCTCGGGGGTGGATTGGCGGAAGTACTCGACAAACTGCGGATTCTCCCGCACCACAGCCCGATAAGCGCTCACGCCATCGGCGGCCAGTTCGTCCATCAAGCCGCGCCATGCGGGTTCCGGCGGCGGTGGCGGGAGCAAGGTTGCCTCCAGCACAGCGGCCAGATAGAGGTTCAGGTTCTGCTCGGCGATGTCCGGCAGGCCGAACTTGAAGCGAATCATCTCGCCCTGCTCGGTGGTACGGAAACGCCCGGCCACCGACCCCGGTGGCTGCGACAGAATCGCCGCGTGCGCCGGGCCACCGCCACGGCCCACGGTCCCGCCGCGACCATGGAACAACAGCAATTCGACCTGCTGCTCACGGCAGATATCCACCAGCCGTTCCTGCGCCCGGTATTGCGCCCAGGCCGCCGCGGTAGTGCCGGCGTCCTTGGCCGAATCGGAATAGCCGATCATCACTTCCTGGGGCCCTTGCAAACGCGCGCGGTAACCCGGCAGCAGCAACAGCTTTTCGATCACCGGCCCGGCGTTGTCCAGGTCGGCCAGGGTTTCGAACAGCGGCACCACCCGCATCGGCCGCAGCACCCCGGCCTCCTTGAGCAGCAGTTGCACGGCGAGCACATCGGAGGCGGCGCCAGCCATGGAGATCACATAGGAGCCCAGCGACGCCGCCGGTGCAGCGGCGACTTCCCGACAGGTCGCCAGAACCTCTGCGGTATCGGCCGAAGGCTTGAAGTGGCTGGGCAACAACGGCCGGCGGTTGTGCAGCTCAGTCATGAGGAACGCGATGCGCGCCTCCTCGTCCCAGTCTTCATAACGCCCCAGGCCGAGGTAATCGGTGATCTCGGTCATCGCCGAGCAATGCCGGGAGGAGTCCTGACGCACGTCCAGGCGCACCAGGAACAGGCCGAAGGTCACGGCCCGGCGTACACAATCGAGCAGCGGGCCATCGGCAATCACACCCATGCCACATTCGTGCAGCGACTGGTAGCACAGCTCCAGTGGGTCCAGCAGGTCGCGGTTGTTGTGCAGCACATCGGCCCCGGCCGGGGTGTTGCCTGCCAACGACGCCTGGGCCCAGTTGCGGGTCGCCCGCAGGCGGTCGCGCAATTGCTTGAGCACCGCCCGGTAAGGCTCGGCACTGTCACCGGCCTTGGCCTGCAGGGCCGCACTGGCCCGTTGCATCGACAGGTCGGCCGCCAGTTGATCGACGTCGCGCAGGTACAAGTCAGCCGCCATCCAGCGTGCCAGCAGCAGCACCTCACGGGTCACCGCCGCCGTCACATTGGGATTGCCGTCACGGTCGCCGCCCATCCAGGAGGCGAAGCGGATCGGCGCGGCCTCCAGCGGCAAGCGCAGGCCGGTGGCGGTCTGCAGGGCCAGGTCGGCCTTGCGCAGGTAATTGGGAATCGCCTGCCACAGCGAGTGTTCGATCACCGCGAACCCCCACTTGGCTTCGTCCACGGGCGTGGGTCGGGTGCGGCGGATTTCTTCGGTGTGCCAGGCCTCGGCAATCAAACGCTGCAAGCGCTGGTGGATCTGCTCGCGCTCGGCACTGGTGAGGTCGCGATGGTCCTGCGCGGCCAGTTGCGCGGCAATCGCGTCGTATTTCTGGATCAGGGTCCGGCGCGCCACTTCGGTAGGGTGCGCAGTGAGCACCAGCTCGATCTCCAGGCGGCCCAATTGCCGCGCCAGTGACTCGGCACTGTGGCCCTCCGCCCGCAGCCGGGCCAGCAGTTGCGGCAGGACCCGCGCCTCGAACGGCGCCGGCTGCGACTCGTCGCGGCGATGGATCAACTGGTACTGCTCGGCGATGTTCGCCAGGTTGAGGAACTGGTTGAACGCCCGCGCCACCGGCAGCAGTTCATCCTCGCTCAACTGGTTGAGGCTGGCACTCAGCTCGGCGTCCATGGAGCCACGCCGGTCAGCCTTGGCACCCTTGCGAATCTGCTCGATCTTGTCGAGAAACCCATCCCCGTACTGCTCGCGGATGGTGTTGCCCAACAGCTCACCCAAGAGGTGAACATCTTCGCGCAAGCGTGCATCGATATCGGTCATCAGCGGTTCTCCAGCGAATGGCAGTCAGCTATCAGGCGCAGTCCTGAGGCTCAAGAGTGCCGCTCGCAGCCGGTTCTTACAAGCAGGCGACGAATCGACTTTAAACCTTCGCGGTTGCGGCTAGTCTCATGAGTAAGCCATACCCAGGCTTGCGATCGGCCACCGCCGTAGACGCATCACACCCTGTCACGAGCAGGTGATTATTGAGGTCATTATGAAAATTCGTGAACTGGCCCAGCATTGGGAAGAAACCGCCAAAGGCCGTTTGACCAAGACCGGCTACAGCATTCACCTGGACGTCGAGGCCGCTGCACGCCTGGCGGCACTCAGCGAAATGTACCCCAAGCGCCACCCCGAAGAGTTGCTCGGGGAACTGATTGGCGCCGCCCTGGAGGAACTCGAAGCGAGCTTCCCCTACATCAAGGGCCAGCAAGTCATCGCCACCGACGAAGAGGGCGATCCGCTCTACGAAGACGTCGGCCCCACCCCACGCTTCCTCGCCCTGTCCCGGCAACATCTGCATGATATTTCGGCCGCAGCCGGCAAGCAGAAACACTAGCCACACCTGCGTTCCACACTTCTGAAACCGCGTATTCCTGAGCCCTTTGTGGCTCGGGAGTACTCCTGCACGACGAAAAAGTTCCCGGTTTAGAGCCTCGCGCAAGGCCTCGACGGTTTTTTGGGCGATACGCCATCTTTTCTGAACTTTGAAAAAAAGCCATGGGTCAGACCCAGTAACCATCACTGGAACAGCCGTACCACATCACGCTGTCGCAGGCGCCGCCCAACGTTCCCACGGCTCCACAACCAGGATGGATTTGACGATGTTCAGGAGTTATCCAATGGAGTTGAAGACCATGAAAACCAGCACCGCCACCACCACGTCCACATTCCCGCGCGGTCTCAAGTTGGCCGCCCTGGCACTCGGTTGCGGCTTCGTCCTGGCCGGATGCGCCGGCAACCCGCCGACCGAGCAGTACGCCGTGACCCAATCAGCGGTCAACAGCGCCGTCAGTGCCGGCGGTACCGAGTTTGCCGCAGTGGAAATGAAAGCAGCCCAGGACAAGCTCAAACAAGCGGAACTGGCCATGCACGACAAGCAGTACGACCAGGCCCGACTGCTGGCCGAACAGGCTGAGTGGGATGCCCGCGTCGCCGAACGCAAAGCCCAGGCGATGAAGGCCGAACAGTCGCTCAAGGACTCTCAGCAAGGCGTTCAGGAACTGCGCCAGGAAAGCCAGCGCAGCGTGCAATAAGCCCTGCCCCACGCCCCTGTGCACCCGCGAATCGATAGAAAGGACGAACCACTATGCGTAAGCAATTGATGATCCCAGCTCTCCTGGCCGCCAGCGTTGCCCTGGCCGCCTGCTCGACACCTCCCAATGCCAACCTGGAACAGGCCCGGACCAACTACTCGGGCCTGCAGGCCAATCCACAAGCAAGCAAAGTCGCGGCCCTGGAAACCAAGGAAGCCAGCGACTACCTGGACAAGGCCGACAAAGCCTTCCAGGAGCGCGAGAAGGCCGAGAAGGTCGATCAACTGGCCTACCTGACCAATCAACGTGTTGAAGTCGCCAAGCAGACCATCGCCCTGCGTACCGCTGAAGCCGAGCTGAAAAACGCTTCGGCACATCGGGCCCAGGCCCGCCTTGATGCCCGTGACTCGCAGATCAAGCAGTTGCAGGACAGCCTCAACGCCAAGCAGACCGATCGCGGCACCCTGGTGACCTTCGGCGATGTGCTGTTTGCCACCAACAAGGCTGAACTGAAATCCAGCGGCCTGGTGAACATCAACAAACTGGCGCATTTCCTCGCCGAGAATCCGGACCGCAAGGTGATTGTCGAGGGCTACACCGACAGCACCGGCGCTGCCAGTTACAACCAGAGCCTGTCCGAGCGTCGTGCCAACTCGGTGCGCATGGCCCTGGTGAAAATGGGCGTCGACCCAGCGCGTGTGGTTGCCCAGGGTTACGGCAAAGAGTACCCGGTGGCCGAGAACAGCAGCGTCTCGGGCCGGGCGATGAACCGTCGGGTGGAAGTGACCATTTCCAACGACAACCAGCCGGTGATCCCACGTTCGGCAGTCAGTTCGAACTAAGCGCTTAACGCAGTAACGCAAAAGCCCCGCCTGATTTGATCAGGCGGGGCTTTTTTGTGTGTGTCGGCCGGGATGCCGCCATCGCGAGCAAGCTCGCGCCTACAAGGTCTACAGGCCGAGGCGAATCAGGGCTCGAGCTTCTGCGGGGTTTCCTGGCCCATGCAGCGCACGGCTTTTTTCTTGCTGTTGATCAGCACGCCGGTCAGGCCTTTCTGTTCGGTGTCGAACAACACCAACACGCCGTCGATGCACTGCGCCACTTGCGCAGCCGGCTCCAGGGAGACTTTGTAGTCTTCGCCCGGCACGGTCTTGAGCATGGTGAACTCATTGAGCAACAAGGCGTCTTCCGGCTTGGCAAAGTGCAGGTAGCCGTACCACCACAGGGCAGCGACGGTGCCCAGGATGCTGCAGATACCGGTGATGATCAGTGGGATGGCGTTACGTTCTTCACTCATTGCGGGCTCTCTTGCGGTTGATCGGGTGAATGGCTGGGGGCCGGGTAATTGGGGATCTCTCCCAGGCGGCGCACACCATTGAAGTGCTGCGGATCGTCCAGATAGCGCAGCATGACGGTTCGCCAGACCGGGTCGGCGAATGTCTGCACATGGCCACCGCGGGTCAATTGCAGCACCTTCGGCGGGGGCGCAGCTTGATACAGTCGGATGCCGTTGGAAAGAGGCACGATGGGATCGTCGATGCTGTGGTAGATCAGCTTGGGCACCGCGTTGACCTGGGGCATGGCGCGGATTGCGCTGTCAGCGTCCGGCACCAGCCACGACAACGGCACCTGGAACGGCCAGGTCAGCCAGCTAGTGCTGAGGGCAAACTGGCCCACTTCGCGGTAACTGGCCGGCACGCCGTCGAGCACCAGCGCCTTGAGCTGCGCCTGGCGCTGTGGGTGCTCGGCCAGGTAGTGCAGCGCCATGGCCCCGCCCAGGCTCTGGCCGAGGACAATCAGCGGCGTGCCCTGCACCTGTGGCGCCTGGTCCAGCCATGTGAAGGCGGCGTCGATATCCTGATAGACCTGCGGCAAACCGGGCTCGCCTGCTGACAGGCCATAACCGCGATAGTCCAGCAGCAACACTTGATAGCCCTGCTTGGGCAACCACCAACTGCCCCCCAGGTGCGCCGCCAGGTTGCCGCCATTGCCGTGCAGATGCAGGACCGTGCCCTTGACCGCCACCCCCTCTTTTGCCGGCAGCCACCAAGCGTGCAGCTTGACTCCATCGGCCGTGGTCAGGCTGACGTCGCGGTACTGCAGGCCGGCTTTGTCCGGGGTGAACGGCAGGCCGGGCTCAGGGTAGAACAGCAGCGAGCTGCAGCCGTTGAGGGTCAGGAGCAGGCAAAGGATGCCGAGGATTCTCATCCGTTTGAAGCCTCGCAATGGGTTCAGGGTGCTGCAACCCCCGGGGTTACAGAATATTTGAGTAATCCGCTTCGATCCGGTCCAGGCTCAAGTGGTTGAGGAAGTTGGAGAAGCACATCCAGGCCGACAACGCGTTCATGTCACGAAACTGCGCGGGCAGGTATTTGGGCGGTTCCACCAGGCCTTCATCGACCAACTGGCGCAGGGTTCGCATGTCTTCCAGGGTGGTCTTGCCGCAAAACAGCAACGGGATCTGCTCAAGCTTGCCTTTGCGCACGGCCAACTGAATGTAGTTGTAAACCATGATAAAGCCCTTGAGATAGGACAAGTCTTTGGTAAATGGCAGGCCATTTGGCACCGATCCACGGAATACCCGGCTGGCATTGCCATAGCTTTCGGCCATTTCGAAGCCCTGCTCACGGAAGAACTCGAAAATCTGCAGGAAATCCGCGCCCTCCTCGACCATGTGGATCGCCCGGGTACGGTTGGTCAGCTTGCGCAGGCGGCTCGGGTAGGAGGCGAAGGTGATGATCTCCATCAGGATCGCCAGGCCTTCCTGGGTCACGGTCGAGGACGGTGGGCCCTTGGACAGGAAGGTGCAGATCGGCTGATTCAGCCCGTTGAGCGTGGTGCCCACGTGCACCAGTCCTTCATGCACTTCCAGGGCGCGCACGTCACGCTCGTTGAACATCGCGTCGGTACGAATCTTGATGTAGTCGGCACCGGCCGCCGCGTCGGCGACGATCCCGTCGGACTCGAACACCCGGATGGTTTCCTCGGCCTCGCCGAACACCTTGTTCAAGCGAGTCTGCAGCAGGTGCACCGCCTCTTTGGCGGTGAGGGTCTTGGGCTCGTCCTTGAGGTCGCCGCGACCATCGATGTTGTTCAAGTAGTCGGACATCATCAGGCCCAGATCGGCCAGGGTTGGGTCACCGGCATGGAACGCATCGGACGCCGCGCCATACAGCTCCTGGGAAATCAGCCCGAAGTCTTCGGTGCCACGGGCCTCGAGCATCCGCACCACCATGCGGTACTCCTTGCACATGCGCCGCATGATCTGTCCGACCGGGTTGAACTGGCCGAGCTGGCGAGTGATGTCGCGCTCGATGTTCTGGAATTCCAGCTTCACTTTGCTGGAATCGAAGGCCAGTGGCCGATTGAGGTAATAGTCCCGGTCCACCGCCGGCATTTCCTTGCCCTTGGCCTTGAGGAACCCCTTGCGGATGCTGTCGTCCCATTTCACCGCATCAAGGACCCGGATCGGCGTTTGCGCCAGCACTATGCGATCAGACAAGGTGCGTATCGTCTGCTGGTAATCGTCCACCGGTTGCTCCCTTGGTTAACCGTTGCCTACTGCGCTGATTGAGTGGTGTGCGGCCGTTGATAGCGCGCGGCCTCGACGAATACGTCGGAATTGGCCGGATCGTCGAGGTAGGCGAACACCTGGTCCATGCTGCTGCTGACCAGCACGCCGTCGCCGTCGTCGGTGCTGAAAGGCTCACCCTGGAGGTGTTGCCCAAGCGCCTGGCGGATCTGCTCGAGATCGAGGTTGTAGATCACCAGTTCCTGTTTATCGTTCAGTTCAAACCCGGCGATGGTGAAGTTGCCGCCGTACTGGGCCGGCACCTTGGCCGAGAGGTACCAGCGATTGCCGTGGCGCGCCACCGTGAACGGATAGGCCTCGCGCTCCTTGGGCTTGGCCTTGAAGTAGCTGACCGCCTGGTAGCGGTGCGGGCCGACGCGAGTCAGGTCCAGGTTCTGTGCTTCACCCCAGGCATTCTTGCTGGTCCACTTACCGAGCAAACCCGCCGGCGCAGCCTCGCTGGCGGGCATCGCCTGCTTGAATGACACCAGGCAGCCGCTGAGCAGCAGGAACGACAGGGTGATCACCACGACACGCCAGTACTTCATTCAAGACTCCCAATCAGCACACACCGACACCGCCATCTGCCCAGCCCCCAGGGTTACACCGAGGCCAGCACCAAGTGCATATACCGCGTGAGGATTCCGAGCATTTCTTCCTCCGCCAGCGGCTCTGCCTCGTTGAGCAGGCCTTGATATTCCATCCGTCCGATTATCGCCGTCAACACTTTGGCATCCTGCTGCGGTTCGGGCGAGCCCAGCACCTGGAATAGCTGGCAGGTACCCTGCAGGAGAATCTGCTGGTGGGAACGTACCAGCAACGCCAGGCGCGGGTTGAGCAAGGCTTCCTGGCGGAACGCCTGTTCGGCCATCAGGTGCTCGCGGCGGTTGAGCAATTGCCGGTGCACATAGTCGGCGGTGAACCGGGCAATGTCGTCGGCCAGCCGCGAACGCGACTCGGGGCTGCCATCCCCGCTGTCGACCATCTCGCGCAGCAGCCCCTCGTGATTGGCCCACAGCTTGGCCATGTAGGCCGCACTGCGCTCCACGTACTGGGCAAAGGTATCGGTGAGCAGGTCATCGATGTCCTTGAAATAGTAGGTCGTCGCCGACAGTGGCACGCTGGCCTCGGCGGCCACGGCGCGGTGCCGCACCGCCCGCACGCCGTCGCGCACGACAATGCGCATCGCGGCGTCGAGAATGTCCTGTCGACGCTGTTCACTGCCCTGTCGACTGGCCTTGCGGCCCTGGTACTGAACACTTTCAGCGACCGCCGTGGCGACCCCCGCTGCTCCTTCTTGAGCATTTGCACGATTCACCGGTCTTACCTCGCAGTTGGAAGCAATAAGTTGATACGTTTGTTCCATACAGGCAATAAAAAGCCGCCTGATGTAGGCGGCTTTTTCACTGCGGCATTTACGCTTGCGGTCGCATGTGCGGGAACAGGATCACATCGCGGATCGATGGCGAGTTGGTCAACAACATCACCAGGCGATCGATACCGATGCCCTCACCCGCCGTCGGCGGCATGCCGTACTCCAACGCACGCACGAAGTCGGCGTCGTAGTGCATGGCTTCGTCGTCACCGGCGTCCTTGTCGGCCACCTGGGCCATGAAACGCTCGGCCTGGTCTTCCGCGTCGTTCAACTCGGAGTAGGCGTTGGCGATTTCGCGACCACCGATGAACAGCTCGAAGCGGTCGGTGACATTCGGGTTGTCATCGTTGCGACGGGCCAGCGGCGACACTTCAAACGGGTACTGGGTGATGAAGTGCGGCTGCTCCAGCTTGTGCTCGACCAGTTCTTCGAAAATCATCACTTGCAGCTTGCCCAGGCCTTCGAAGCCCAGCACCTTGGCCCCGGCTTTCTTGGCGATGGCGCGCGCCTTGTCGATGTCGGTCAGGTCGTCGGCGGTCAGCTCAGGGTTGTACTTGAGGATCGAGTCGAAGACCGACAGACGCACGAACGGCTCGCCGAAGTGGAACACCTTGTCACCGTACGGCACGTCGGTGCTGCCCAGGACCAGCTGCGCCAGTTCACGGAACAGTTCTTCGGTCAGGTCCATGTTGTCTTCGTAGTCGGCGTACGCCTGGTAGAACTCCAACATGGTGAATTCAGGGTTGTGACGAGTCGAAACGCCCTCGTTACGGAAGTTGCGGTTGATCTCGAAGACTTTCTCGAAACCACCGACCACCAGGCGCTTGAGGTACAGCTCAGGCGCGATACGCAAGAACATTTCCATGTCCAGGGCGTTGTGGTGCGTCTCGAACGGCTTGGCCGCCGCACCACCGGGGATGGTTTGCAGCATCGGCGTCTCGACTTCAAGGAAGTCGCGCTTCATCAGGAAGCTACGGATATGGGCGATGACTTGCGAACGCACGCGGAACGTCTGGCGCACTTCTTCGTTGACGATCAGGTCAACGTAGCGCTGGCGATAACGCTGTTCGGTGTCGGTCAGGCCGTGGTGTTTGTCCGGCAGCGGGCGCAGCGACTTGGTCAGCAAGCGCACGCTGGTCATTTCCACGTACAGGTCACCCTTGCCGGAACGGGCCAGGGTGCCTTCGGCGGCGATGATGTCGCCCAGGTCCCAGGTTTTCACCGCGGCCAGGGTTTCTTCGGACAGGGTCTTGCGGTTGACATAGACCTGGATGCGCCCGGACATGTCCTGGATCACCATGAACGAGCCACGGTTAAGCATGATGCGACCGGCAACCTTGACCGGGATTGCAGCCTCTGCGAGCTCTTCCTTGGTCTTGTCCGCGTACTGCTTCTGCAGGGCATCGCAGTAGTTGTCGCGGCGGAAGTCGTTCGGGAAGGCGTTGCCCTTGGCGCGCTCGGCAGCAAGCTTTTCCTTGCGCAGGGCGATCAGGGTGTTTTCTTCCTGTTGCAGGGCTTGCGGATCGAGTTCTAGGTCGCTCATGTCTTCAAAAATTCCATCACGGGTTCGTTGCCCCCAGGCCTGCGGCCTGGGGATCGCCGGCAAGCCGGCTCCTACAGAGGATCGCGGTGTGTCAGGCGATCCCGTGCTGCATGTCTTACAAGCCTTGTTTCAGGCTGGCCACCAGGTATTCGTCGATGTCGCCGTCGAGCACCTTGTCGCAGTCGCTGCGTTCGATGTTAGTGCGCAGATCCTTGATCCGCGAGGCATCGAGCACGTACGAGCGGATCTGGTGACCCCAGCCGATGTCCGACTTGGTGTCTTCCAGGGCTTGCGAAGCGGCGTTGCGTTTCTGCACTTCCTGCTCGTACAAGCGCGCCCGCAACATTTTCATCGCGGTGTCTTTGTTGGCGTGCTGGGAGCGTTCGTTCTGGCAACTGACCACGGTGTTGGACGGTACGTGGGTAATACGTACGGCCGAGTCGGTGGTGTTAACGTGCTGACCACCGGCACCGGAGGAGCGGTAGGTGTCGATACGCAGGTCCGACGGGTTGATGTCGATTTCGATGTTGTCATCGATTTCCGGCGACACGAACACGGCCGAGAACGAGGTATGGCGACGGTTGCCGGAGTCGTACGGGCTCTTGCGCACCAGGCGGTGCACGCCGATCTCGGTGCGCAGCCAGCCAAAGGCGTACTCGCCCTTGATGTGCACGGTGGCGCCCTTGATCCCGGCGACTTCACCGGCCGACAGTTCCATGATGGTCGCGTCGAAACCGCGTTTGTCCGCCCAGCGCAGGTACATGCGCAGCAGGATGTTGGCCCAGTCCTGGGCCTCGGTGCCACCGGAGCCGGCCTGGATGTCCAGGTAGGCGTTGTTGGCGTCCATCTCACCGCTGAACATGCGGCGGAACTCGAGCTTCTCGAGGGCCTCGCGCAGGCGTTCGACTTCAGCTGCAACGTCGTCGACGGCGGCCTGGTCTTCTTCCTCGGCAGACATCAACAGCAGGTCCTTGGCATCGGCCAGACCGCTGGACATCTCATCGAGGGTTTCTACGATCTGGGCCAGCAGCGAGCGCTCGCGACCCAGGTTCTGAGCGTACTCAGGGTTGTTCCAGACACTCGGATCTTCAAGCTCGCGATTGACTTCGGTCAGACGCTCATGCTTTTGATCGTAGTCAAAGATACCCCCGAATAGTTTCGGAGCGCTCGGACAGGTCCTTGATACTGTTAAGGATCGGGTTGATTTCCATGGCGGGCAGCACTCGTTGGCGAACTTTTGAAAGCCGGCGAGTATAACGTAATCAGGCCGCCACGGCAGCCCGCCTGGCGGCTATTGGGCCACCAAAACGGCTGTTTTTTACTCGATCCCCACCTGATTGCGCCCATTGTGCTTGGCCAGGTACAAGCCCTTGTCAGCCGCCGAAATCAATTGCCGGCAGTCGCTGCCCTGTTTCGGGGTGATGGTCGACAGGCCGATGCTGATGGTCAGGCTCGCGCCTTCGGCCGGGGCGATGTGGGGGATCTTCAGGGCGGCGACGGTCTGACGGAGTTTTTCAGCCACCAGTCGTGCACCGCCCGGCGAGGTGTTGGGCAGCACCAGGGCGAACTCTTCACCGCCATAACGCGCCGGCAGGTCCGAGGGACGGCTGCTGGCATCACGGATCGCCGTCGCCACCTTGCGCAGGGCTTCATCGCCCTCAAGATGGCCGAAACTGTCGTTATAGGACTTGAAGTAGTCGACATCGATCATCAACAACGACAATTGGGTCTGGTCCCGCAGCGATCGCCGCCACTCCAGTTCCAGGTACTCGTCGAAGTGCCGGCGGTTCGACAGGCCGGTCAGGCCGTCGGAGTTCATCAAGCGCTGCAGCACCAGGTTGGTGTCGAGCAACTGCTGCTGGCTGACCCGCAACGCCCGGTAGGCCGCGTCGCGCTGGATCAGCGTGGTGTAGGAGCGCGAGTGATACCGAATACGCGCCACCAGCTCGATGTTGTCCGGCAGTTTCACCAGGTAATCGTTGGCCCCGGCGGCAAACGCCGCGCTCTTGATCAAGGGGTCTTCCTTGGTCGACAGCACAATGATCGGGATGTCCTTGGTTGCCGGGTGGTTGCGGTAGTCGCGCACCAGCGTCAGGCCGTCCAGGCCGGGCATCACCAGGTCCTGCAGAATCACCGTCGGCTTGATGCGAATCGCCTGGGCGATGGCCTGGTGCGGGTCGGCGCAGAAGTGGAAGTCGATGTTTTCTTCGTTCGCCAGCCCCCGCCGCACGGCTTCGCCGATCATGGCTTGGTCGTCGACCAGCAGCACCATCGCGGCATTTTCATCGTTCTTGAAATCGTCGAGCTGTAACTCATCCATGGGGATTCACCTGAAATACTACTTGGCCAGTACCGCTGCGGATGTCATTCATTTTGCAAAGATCTCCAGCAATCGTGGCGCTATTTTTTCCAGCGGGCGAACTTCCACCGCGGCGTCGATGGCGGCGGCGGCCTTGGGCATACCGTACACCGCACTGCTGTTCTGGTCCTGGGCGATGGTCAGGTAGCCCTGCTGGCGCATCAATTTGAGTCCCTGGGCGCCATCGCGGCCCATTCCGGTGAGCAGCACACCCACGGCATCACCGCCCCAGTAACTGGCCACACTTTCGAAGAACACATCGATCGAGGGCCGATAGATCTCGTTGACCGGCTCGGCGGTGTAGGCCAGCGTGCCGTTTTTCAACAAGCGAATATGGTGGTTGGTGCCCGCCAGCAACACCGTGCCGCTTTGCGGCGGCTCGCCTTCCTGGGCCAGGCGTACATTCAGGCCACTGACACTGGTGAGCCATTCTGCCATGCCCGCGGCGAACACCTGATCCACATGCTGCACCAGCACGATGGCCGCCGGAAAATCCCGTGGCAAGCCCTTGAGCAGCACTTCCAGCGCCGCCGGGCCGCCGGCCGAGGAGCCAATGGCGACCAGGCGCTGGCGCGAGGCCGAGCTGCGCAGCGGGCTCGGGGCCGGGCGCTCGCGGTTGCCCTTCTCGCCGATCAACCAGCCGATGTTGGTGATTTTGCGCAGCAGCGGTGCGGCGGCTTCCTGGGCATTGCCAGCCCCCAGGGCCGGCGTGTCGACCACATCCAGCGCGCCGTGGCCCATGGCCTCGAACACCCGGTGCACATTCTGCTGGCGATCGACCGTGACAATGACGATGGCACACGGGGTTTCAGCCATGATCCGGCGAGTCGCCTCGACCCCGTCCATGACCGGCATGATCAGGTCCATGAGGATCAGGTCCGGGGTCAGTTCGGCGCAACGCTGCACCGCTTCCCTGCCATTGCTGGCCACCCACACCACCTGGTGCGCCGGCTCGAACGCCAGGGCCCGGCGCAGCGCTTCCACGGCCAGGGGCATATCGTTGACGATTGCGATCTTCATGCCCGCGCTCCTCCTATGAGCTCGACCACTGCGTCGAGCAGGGCATCGTCATGAAAGCTGGCTTTGGCTAGATAATAGTCGGCTCCCGCATCCAGTCCACGGCGCCGATCCTCTTCACGGTCCTTGTAGGACACCACCATCACGGGCAGCGACTGCAAGCGATTGTCGCGGCGCAACAGCGAGACCAGTTCGATCCCATCCATGCGCGGCATGTCGATATCGGTAATCAACAGGTCGAAGTCCTCGGCGCGCAGGGCGTTCCAGCCGTCCATGCCGTCGACGGCGACGGCCACGTCATAACCCCGGTTGAGCAGCAGCTTGCGCTGCAACTCGCGTACCGTCAGCGAGTCATCGACCACCAGAATCCGCTTGCGGGCCACCTGCGCGGCCTGCTGGCTGTGGCGGGCGATCCGCTCCAGGCGCCCGGTATTGAGCAGTTTCTCCACCGAACGCAGCATGTCCTCGACGTCGACGATCAGCACCACCGAACCATCATCCAGCAAGGCGCCGGCAGAAATATCCTGGATCTTGCCCAGGCGCTCATCCAGCGGCAGCACCACCAGGGTGCGCTCGCCGATAAAGCGCTCGACGGCCACGCCGTACACCGCATCGCGCTCACGAATCACCACCACCTTGAGGGTGGCCGCGCTGCTCTGGCTCACTGGCCGTTGCAGCAGTTGGTTGGCGGCCACCAGCCCGACATGCCGGCCTTCGTGCCAGAAGTGCTGACGGCCCTCCACCTGCACGATGTCCTCGGGCGCCAGGTCGCACATGCGCTCGATGTGCGCCAGCGGGAAGGCGTAGGCCTCCTCGCCGACTTCCACCACCAGGCTGCGGACCACCGACAGGGTCAGGGGCACTTCAAGGTGGAAACGACTGCCCTCGCCCGCCTTCTGCTCCAGCATCACCGCCCCACGCAACTGGCGCACCATGTGCTGCACCGCGTCGAGGCCGACGCCACGGCCGGAAACTTCAGTGACTTTGTCTCGCAGGCTGAAGCCGGGCAGAAACAGGAACGTCAGCAGTTCCTCTTCGCTCAATTGCGCCGCGGTCTCGGCCGGCGACAGCTGACGCTGGACGATGCTGCGCCGGACCTGTTCCAGGTCTACGCCGTTGCCATCGTCGCTCAGCTCCAGTACCAACAGGCCGGCCTGATGGGACGCGCGCAGGCGGATCAGTCCTTCGGCCGGTTTACCAGCCAGCAAGCGCTGCTCCGGCGACTCGATGCCGTGGTCCACCGCATTGCGCAGCAGGTGGGTCAGCGGCGCTTCGAGTTTTTCCAGCACGTCGCGGTCGACCTGGGTCTTTTCGCCCTCGATCTCCAGGCGCACCTGCTTGCCCAGGCTGCGGCCCAGGTCGCGGACCATCCGTGCCTGACCGGTCAGCACGTCGGCAAACGGGCGCATGCGGCAGGCCAGCGCAGTGTCGTACAGCACCTGGGCCCGCTGGCTGGCCTGCCAGGCAAATTCGTCCAGCTCTGCGGTTTGCTCCGCCAGCAATTGCTGGGACTCGGCCAGCAGCCGCCGCGCCTCTTCCAGGGCCTCCTCGGCTTCCAGGCCAAGGCTCTGTTCCTTGAGCTGGGCATTGAGGTTTTCCAGGGCGCGCAGGCCGTTGCTCTGCATACGTTTGAGGCGCTGCAGGGTCGTCAGATAGGGTTTCAGACGCTGGGTCTCGACCAGCGATTTACTCGACAGATCGAGCAGGCTGTTCAGACGCTCGGCAGTCACCCGCAGCACCCGCTCGCCGCCCTCGGTGACTCGCTTGGCGGGCCTGGCGAGCTCCGCCGAGTTCACCTGCAACGGCTCGAGCTCCGACAGCTCAAAGCGCGAGACAGGGGGTTCGAGTTGCAGCTCGGCCATCGGCAGCTCCGGCGCCGGCGGCGGCAGGCTCACCGGCGTCGGCGTCGGTGCCGACGCGGGATCGAGCAACCGTCCCATCAACGCCACATACGCGTAGATATCGCTGGGCCCGACCGCGTTGCCGGGCGTGGCGATGCGCATCAGCAGGTCGGTACCTTGCAACAACGCGTCAATGTGCTCGGGGCGCAGCAGCAGGCGGCCTTCCTGGGCGCTGACCAGGCAATCCTCCATCACATGGGACACTTCGACCCCGGCATCGACGCCAACGATGCGCGCCGCGCCCTTGAGCGAGTGGGCGGCGCGCATGCAGGCTTCCAGGTGATCGGCCTGGGTCGGATCACGTTCCAGCGCCAGCAATCCGGCGCTGAGTACCTGGGTCTGGGCTTCGGCCTCCAGGCTGAACAACTCCAGCAGCGAGGCGTCGCGCATTTGCTCGGGGGTCATGTGAGGCTCCGGGTCACGGCGGACAGCAACTGCTCTTCATCCAGCCAACGCAAACTGCGCCCATTAAAGGGCAATACGCCTCGGGTGTATTTGGCGCTGGCCTGCGGGCCCGAGCGCGAGGCCGCGTCGAGCAGCCGCTGATCGATGGCATGGATCCCGTCGACCTCGTCCACCGGCACCACCACCGGGCCGCCGTGGGCGGCAATGATCAACATGCGCGGCATGACCCGCGCACTGGATGGGCCTGCCGTCGAGGCCTCCAGCCCCAGCAACTCCACCAGCGACAGGCAGGCCACCAGCGCGCCACGCACATTGGCTACCCCCATCAACGCCCGTGAGCGCTGGTGGGGCAAGGAATGCACCGCCTGCAAAGGCGCCACTTCCACCAGGCTGCGGGTGCTCAGCGCCAGCCACTCCTCCCCCAGGCGGAACATCAGCAGCGAACGGGTGGCGACCTGCGCCTCGACCGTCGCCGAGCCATGGGCCTGGTCGTCCTGTTGCAGCGCATATCGGTCCAGCAGGCGGGTAGCCGCGGCGGAGTAGACCGCGCAGTTGCGGCAATGAATGTGCTCCGCCAGCAACCCACAGGACTTGTCACCGTGGACCCCGATGCGGTTCCAGCAGTCGTCGATGGCCTGGGCATCGGCGTGGGTCACGTTCAACGAAACTGAACCGGTCATCATTTGCGCTCACTGTCAGCGGTACGTTCGTTGCGCGCCGCGCGTTCCTGCAGGCGCCGGCTCCCGGCCACATCGCCCTGGGACGCGAGCAACGCGGCCAGGTGCATCAGGGCTTCGGGGTGTTGCGGCTCCAGGTACAGCGCCTTGCGATAAAACCCCTGGGCTTCGAGCACACTGCCGGCCACATCGCTGAGCAGGCCTAACCAGTAGAACACCTGTGCCACCGGGCCATGGCTGCGCAGGTACGCCTCACAGGCGGCACGCGCTTCAGGACTTTTGCCTTCGTTGGCCAGGGTCGCAATGTGGGCCAGCAGCACCGCGGCATCGCCAGCGCCCGGCGGTTCTGCCCGGGGTGACACTGGGCGGGCCACGGTTGCAAAGGGCCGACTGCGCACTGGCGGCGCAGGCACGCGGCGCACCGGCAAGCTCGCCGACAGCGCTGGCGCGATATAGGCCGGCAGTGGCTGGGGTTCAGGCTCACTGTGCCGGCTGAAGGCAAACGACTGGGGAATGCCGATCGAACGCATGCCCAGGCGCCCCAGCAGACTGCCTTCGGCCGGACCGATGAACAGCACACCGTCAACGTGGGTCAGGCGCTTGAGCACTTCGAAGACTTGGGTCTGGGTCGGCAGGTCGAAATAGATCAGCAAGTTGCGGCAAAACACGAAGTCATAGGCCGGCTCATTGGCCAGCAGGGTCGGGTCCAGCAGATTGCCGACCTGCAAACGCACCTGCTCGCGAACCCGCTCGCTGAGGCGATAGCCGTCATCTTCAACACTGAAATGCCGCTCGCGAAAATCGCCCTGCTGCCCGCGAAAGGAGTTCTTGCCGTAGCGCGCCCGCTTGGCCCGCTCCACCGACAATGGGCTGACATCCAGGCCGTCGACCTTGAACTGATGGGGGGCCAACCCGGCATCGAGCAAGGCCATGGCGATCGAGTAAGGCTCCTCGCCGGTGGAGCACGGCAGGCTGAGGATGCGCAGTGCGCGCATGTTGTGGAGCTCGGCCAGGCGTTTGCTTGCCAGCCTGGCCAGCGTGGCAAAGGATTCCGGATAGCGGAAGAACCAGGTCTCGGGCACGATCACCGCTTCGATCAGCGCTTGCTGCTCGTCTCGCGAACCCAACAAGCGTTGCCAATACTGATCGGCCGTTTGCACCTGTTGCGCAGCCGTGCGCTGGCGTACCGCGCGCTCGATGATCGCCGGCCCGACGGACGTCACGTCCAGGCCGATACGCTCCTTGAGGAAGTCGAAAAAACGCTGGTCACTGCTCATGCTCGATCCTCAAGCAGCGACGGGTCCAAGGGGGGCGATGGAAACAGCAGCGCCCGCACCTGGGCATCCAGCAGGTCCGCGACCCGCACCCATTGCAGCAGTCCCTGGGCGTCTTTGCGCACCGGCCCCAGGTAAGGCGCCTGGCGGTTGTCCAGGCCGTAGGGTTGGAACTGCGCCGGATGGCAGCGCAAGGTGTCAGTGGCCTGCTCGAGAATCAGCCCCAGCAGTTGCGCGGGCAGCGTGGCATCGGGTTGATAGTGCACCAGCACCAGGCGCGTGCTGGTGCGGGCCTCGGCAGCCAGGCCGAAGGTCAGCGCGCCGACATCGATCACCGGCACCACCGTCCCGCGGTAGGCGAACACCCCGGCGACCCAGTGCGGCGCCTGGGCAATCGGTTTGAGCGGCAGGCGTGGCAGCACCTCCGCCACTTCCACGGCCTGCAAGGCATAACGCTCGCCACCGATGCGAAACACCAGGAACAGCGCTTGTTTCGGGGCCACACCCGCGCCCCGCTTGGCCACGAGTTCGCTCATCAGACTTTGAATCGCGAGACGCCGCTGCGCAGCCCGACAGCCACCTGGCTCAATTCGTCGATGGCGAAACTGGCCTGGCGCAACGACTCGACCGTCTGGCTGCTGGCATCGCCCAACTGCACCAGCGCGTGGTTGATCTGTTCGGCACCGGTGGCCTGGGCCTGCATGCCCTCGTTGACCATCAGCACGCGCGGCGCCAGCGCCTGGACCTGATGGATGATCTGCGACAGTTGTTCTCCGACCTGCTGCACTTCGGACATGCCGCGGCGCACCTCTTCGGAGAACTTGTCCATGCCCATCACACCGGCCGAGACCGCCGACTGGATCTCACGGACCATCTGCTCGATGTCATAGGTGGCAACGGCCGTCTGGTCGGCCAGGCGCCGCACTTCGGTGGCGACCACGGCAAAACCGCGACCGTACTCACCGGCCTTTTCCGCTTCGATGGCGGCGTTCAACGACAGCAGGTTGGTCTGGTCGGCGACCTTGACGATGGTCACCACCACCTGGTTGATGTTACCGGCCTTCTCATTGAGGATCGCCAGCTTGGCGTTGACCAGGTCGGCCGCGCCCATCACCGAGTGCATGGTGTCTTCCATGCGTGCCAGGCCCTGCTGACCGGAGCCGGCCAATACCGAGGCCTGGTCGGCAGCGGTGGACACTTCGGTCATGGTGCGCACCAGGTCGCGCGAGGTTGCCGCGATCTCCCGCGAGGTCGCCCCGATTTCCGTGGTGGTCGCGGCGGTTTCGGTGGCGGTGGCCTGCTGTTGCTTGGAGGTGGCGGCGATCTCGGTCACCGAGGTCGTGACCTGTACCGACGAACGCTGGGCCTGGGACACCAGCGCGGTGAGCTCGGTCATCATGTCGTTGAAGCCGCTTTCCACGGCGCCGAACTCATCCTTGCGGTCGAGGTTGAGGCGATTGCTCAAGTCTCCGGTGCGCATGATTTCGAGGATCTTCACGATGCGGTTCATCGGCGCCATGATCGCGCGCATCAGCAGCAGTCCGCAGAGCGCCGCCGCCAGCACCGCCACCAACAACGACACGCCCATACTGATTTTCGCCGCGACGACGGCGTCGTCGATGGCGGCGGTCGCGTGGTCGGCAACCGCCTTGTTCTCACGGATGATGTCGTTTAGCTTCAGGCGGCCGGTCACCCAGGCTGGCGTCAACTGCTCATTGAACAACTGGATCGCCTCCTGCTCCTGGTGGTTTTTATGCAGGTCAAGGACGGTGGCCAGGATCCGGGTGAAGTTCTGATGCGCTTTCTGGAAGGCATCGAACTCGGTGCGGTCTTCGGCACCTTGAATGGTCGTGGCGTAGTTGGCCATTTGCTCTTCGAGACGCTGCTCGAAGTCCTTGAAGTTGGCGAGGTCTTGCTCAGTGACCCCCTGCCCTTCCTCCAGGCCGAGCATTTTCTGGATCTCCAGGTAGCTGTCGACCCAGGCACTGCGAATCATCGAACTGTAATAGACCCCTGGCACGGCATCATCGCGAACGCTGGTCTCGCTGGCTTCGATCTTCAACAGACGTGAATAAGAGACGACCACCATCAACAACATGATGGCGATAATCACCGCAAAGCTCGCCAAAATGCGTTGGCGCAACGTCCAGTTCTTCACAGTCAGTCCTCGGGGCCATTCAAATGGTGGGGAGTATAGCCGAGGGCGCGCTGGGTTTAAGCAGCGGTTGCGCACTGCGTCTCATCCCGAGCGAAAAGTCTGGATCCGCTCTGGGACGGCTACTTTCCGTCAGATGGGCCGGGCGCCGCCAGTGATATTTGTGTAGAAACAGACCGTGGATTGGCCATTGCGGGCGAGCCGGCGAGGCTGCGTTCGAAGACGCAGTCCTCGCCGCGTGTCACTTGACGATGGCTCACCTGCGACACTCGACACTCAGAGGCGCACCTGCCGCTCCAGCTCGGCTTTCAATCCCGGCTCCAGCTTGAGTTGGCGGGCCAGTTCGTCGAGATAGGATTTCTCCATGAAGTTCTCTTCGTCCACCAGCATCACGCTGGCGATGTACATCTCGGCGGCCATTTCCGGGGTGCTGGCGGCGCGGGCGACGTCGGCCGGGTCCAGCGGTTTGTTGAGTTCGGCGTGCAGCCACTGCTGCAGCTCCTGGTCGTTGTCCAGCTTGCGGAACTCGCCCTCGATCAGCTCACGCTCGCGCGCGTCGACATGGCCGTCGGCCTTGGCGGCGGCCACCAGGGCCTTGAGGATGGCCTGGCTGTGCTGCTCGACCTGCGCCGGCGGCAGGCGATCGAGGGTTTGTGGCTCGGTCTGCGGCGCCGTGCCCTGCTGGGCCTGCCAGTTGCCGTAGGCCTTGTAGGCAATCACGCCCAGTGCCGCGAGGCCGCCATAGACCGCCACCTTGCCACCGACTTTGCGCGCCTTCTTGTTACCCAGCAGCAGGCCCATCGCGCCAGCGGCCAAGGCCCCGCCGCCCGCACCGGAGAGCAGGCTGCCCAGCCCGCCGCTGGCCGCTTTGTTCTGGGTCCCGCCGGCCTTTTTCTGCAACAGGTCCTGGCCGGACTTGAGTAACTGATCGAGCAAACCACGGGTAATCATAGATAGCCTCCAGAAAATCACGTTTAACCGATAAATAAGGCCACCAGCCTAGATCTAAAGTGCCCGAGGCCTGCGGGCGAGTGTGCTTCCAGATGTTGCCCACCCCTTGCGGTGGCCCTGCTAGCTGGGCTAGGGCATCGATAAAAAAGATATACACTGGGAAAAATCTATAAAAACCGCCCACCGGGTACTTTTCCCATGATGACCCTGCGTCAGATCCGTCACTTCATCGCCGTCGCCGAAACCGGCTCGATCTCGGCCGCCGCGCAAGCGGTGTATATCTCCCAGTCCACCCTGACCCTGGCCATCCAGCAACTGGAGCAGGAGATTGGGGTCAACCTGTTCAACCGCCACGCCAAGGGCATGACCCTGACCCACCAGGGACACCAGTTCCTGCGTCAGGCGCACTTGATTCTGGCCACCGTGGACAACGCCAAGCGCAGCCTGCAACAAAGCACCGACCAAGTGGCCGGGCAATTGACCATAGGGGTCACCAGCCTGGTCGCGGGCTACTACCTGGCGGACCTGCTGACCCGCTTTCAACGGGCCTACCCCAATGTCGAGATCCGGGTCATGGAAGATGAGCGCCCGTACATCGAGCACTTGCTGGTCAGTGGCGAAATCGATGTCGGGGTGCTGATCCTGTCCAACCTCGAGGATCGCCACGCCCTGCAAACCGAAGTGCTGACCCACTCGCCCCACCGCCTGTGGCTACCGGCCCAGCACCCGTTGCTGGAGCACGACAGCATCAACCTGGCGGACGTCGCTCGCGAGCCATTGATCCAGTTGAACGTCGACGAGATGGACCGCAACGCCCAGCGCATGTGGCGAGCCGCCTCGCTGCAACCACGCATCACCTTGCGCACCGCCTCGACCGAGGCCGTGCGTAGCCTGGTGGCAGCGGGCCTGGGGGTATCGATCCAGCCCGACATGACCTACCGCCCATGGTCCCTGGAAGGCGACATCATCGAAGCCCGGCCCATCGCCGACCTCAGCCAGACCCTCGATGTCGGCCTGGCCTGGCGCCGTGGCACCGCCCGCCCGGCACTGGTCGACCCATTCCTGACAGTGGCCCGCGAGCAGCCGCCCGGCGGACGCAAGCCATCTATTTAATCGAACGCAGCATTCAGTATTTAGTATTTGTCGTCCTCAAGCCCCGCCACTAGTCTTTGTACATCTATAAGACGGTCGGGCCCCCAGTCACAGGGAGCACCATGGCCACACAAGAAAAGAGAACCCGAAAAATGCCCGGCGCGCAGACCCCTTTGTTCACCGCCTTACTGATCGATGGTGAATTGGTCGCCGGCCAGGGCTTTGTCGAGCCGATTCTCAACCCGGCCACCGGCGAAGTGCTGACCCACATTGCCGAAGCCAGCACCGAACAGGTCGAAGCCGCGATCCTCGCCGCCCACCGGGCCTTTGCCGGCTGGTCGCGAACCACGCCGCAACAGCGCTCGAACATCCTGCTGGACATCGCCAACGCCATCGAGAAACACGCTGACCTGCTGGCCCGCCTGGAATCGCTGAACTGCGGCAAACCACTGCACCTGGCGCGCCAGGATGACCTCAGTGCGACGGTGGACGTGTTCCGCTTCTTCGCTGGCGCCGTGCGCTGCCAGACCGGCCAGCTCAGCGGTGAATACCTGCCGGGCTACACCAGCATGGTGCGCCGCGACCCCATTGGCGTGGTGGCCTCGATTGCGCCGTGGAACTACCCGATCATGATGGCCGCCTGGAAAATCGCCCCGGCCCTCGCCGCCGGCAATACCCTGGTGTTCAAGCCCTCCGAACATACCCCGCTGTCGATCCTGGCCCTGGCGCCGGCGCTGGCCGAGATCCTGCCGCGCGGGGTGATCAACATCGTCTGCGGTGGCGGTGAAGGGGTCGGCAGCCACCTGGTCAGCCATCCCAAAGTCCGTATGGTCTCGCTCACTGGCGACATCGTCACCGGGCAGAAAATCCTCCAGGCCGCCGCCAAGACCCTCAAGCGCACCCACTTGGAACTGGGCGGCAAGGCGCCGGTGATCGTCTGCAACGATGCCGACCTGCAAGCCGTGGTCGCCGGCGTGCGCAGCTACGGTTACTACAACGCTGGACAGGACTGCACCGCGGCCTGCCGCATCTACGCCCAGGCCGGGATTCACGACAAGCTGGTGGCGGAGTTGGGCGCGGCTGTCAGCAGCCTGCGGTTCGCCGGCAAGCGTGACGCCGACAACGAGATCGGCCCGCTGATCAGCACCCGCCAGCGCGACCGCGTGGCCAGCTTTGTCGAACGCGCCCTCGGCCAGCCGCACATCGAACGGGTGACCGGCGCGGCGGTGCATTCCGGTGCCGGCTTCTATTACCAGCCCACCCTGCTCGCTGGCTGCAAGCAAAGCGATGAAATCGTCCAGCGCGAAGTGTTCGGCCCGGTGGTCACCGTGACCCGCTTCGACGAGCTGGAGCAAGCGGTGGACTGGGCCAACGACTCGGAGTACGGCCTGGCCTCGTCGGTCTGGACGCAGAACCTCGACAAGGCGATGCAGGTCGCGGCGCGCTTGCAGTACGGCTGCACCTGGATCAACAGCCACTTCATGCTGGTCAGTGAAATGCCCCACGGCGGTTTGAAACGCTCCGGCTACGGCAAGGACCTGTCCAGCGATTCGCTGCAGGACTACAGCGTGGTGCGGCACATCATGGCCCGCCACGGCAATGACCTGAAATAACGCTACTAAGCTAACAACAAGCCGAAAAGGCCAGCTGCATCACGTTCAATACTGCCCCGACCATAATTTAAAGAAGAGGGAAACCCCATGTTCGTGCACAAGACCGCACTGCTCAGTGCAATCACCACCGCGCTGCTGGCCAGTGCCAGCCTCCAGGCCGCCGAACCGCTGAAAGCCGTTGGTGCCGGCGAGGGCCAACTGGACATCGTGGCCTGGCCTGGCTACATCGAACGGGGTGAAAGCGACAAAGCCTATGACTGGGTGACCGGCTTCGAGAAGGAGACCGGCTGCAAGGTCAACGTCAAGACCGCCGCCACTTCCGATGAGATGGTCAGCCTGATGGCCAAGGGCGGTTACGACCTGGTGACCGCCTCCGGCGACGCCTCGCTGCGGTTGATCGTCGGCAAGCGTGTGCAGCCGATCAATACTGCACTGATCCCCAACTGGAAGAACCTTGATCCGCGCCTCAAGGATGCCCCCTGGTACGTGGTCAACCAACAGACATACGGCACCCCCTATCAATGGGGGCCGAACGTGCTGATGTACAACACCAACGTGTTCAAGACCGCGCCCACCAGCTGGAACGTGGTGTTCGATGCGCAGAACCTGCCAGACGGCAAGCCGAACAAGGGCCGCGTGCAGGCCTATGACGGTCCGATCTACATCGCCGACGCGGCGCTGTACCTGAAATCCACCAAACCGGAACTGGGCATCCAGAGCCCCTACGAACTGACCGAAGCGCAGTACAAGGCCGTGCTCGACCTGCTGCGCGCCCAACAGCCGCTGATCCACCGCTACTGGCACGACACCACCGTGCAAATGAGTGACTTCAAGAACGAAGGTGTCGTGGCGTCCAGCGCCTGGCCCTATCAGGTCAACGGCCTGATGAACGAGAAGCAGCCCATCGCCTCGACCATCCCGAAAGAAGGCGCCACCGGCTGGGCCGATACCACCATGCTGCACGCCGAGGCCAAGCACCCGAACTGCGCCTACAAGTGGATGGACTGGTCGCTGCAACCCAAGGTCCAGGGTGATGTCGCGGCCTGGTTTGGCTCGTTGCCAGCGGTCCCGGCGGCCTGTCAGGGCAGCGAACTGCTGGGCGCCGAAGGCTGCAAGACCAACGGCTTCGACCAGTTCGAGAAGATCGCCTTCTGGAAAACCCCACAGGCTGAAGGTGGCAAGTTCGTGCCGTACAGCCGCTGGACCCAGGACTACATCGCGATCATGGGCGGCCGCTAAAAGTCATTCAGGGAGTTGCTGCGCGTCGATTATCCGCGCCCGGGCAGTGCTCGCATCCTCACGTACTGACGTACGCTGCGGGGGCTGTGCGCTGGCCGGACACGGCTAATCGCCGCTCGCGACGCTGCCTGAACGACTTTTCCAGCGCCATCGCTTTGCCAGCAGCAGAATTGATTTTCGATTGATAGATTTTTCAGAAGTCCAGGCAGGGCCGCTGCGACGGCCCGCGCCTTTTTGGAGCACCGCACCATGACGCTTGCAGTCCAATTCACCAACGTTTCCCGTCTATTCGGCGAAGTGAAAGCCGTAGACCGGGTTTCCATCGACATCCAGGACGGCGAGTTCTTTTCCATGCTCGGCCCTTCCGGCTCGGGTAAAACCACCTGCCTGCGGCTGATCGCCGGCTTCGAACAGCCGAGCGCGGGGTCGATCCGCATTCACGGCGAAGAAGCCGCCGGCCTGCCGCCCTATCAGCGTGACGTCAACACCGTCTTCCAGGATTACGCCCTGTTCCCCCACATGAATGTCCGCGACAACGTCGCCTACGGCTTGAAGGTCAAGGGCGTGGCCAAGAAAGAACGCCTGGAACGTGCCGAAGAATCCCTCGCCATGGTGGCCCTGGGCGGCTACGGCGAGCGCAAGCCGGTGCAATTGTCCGGCGGCCAGCGCCAGCGTGTGGCCCTGGCCCGCGCACTGGTCAATCGCCCGCGGGTGCTGTTGCTCGACGAACCCCTGGGGGCGCTGGACCTGAAACTGCGTGAGCAGATGCAGAGCGAGCTGAAGAAGCTGCAGCGCCAGCTCGGCATCACCTTCATTTTCGTCACCCACGACCAGACCGAAGCCCTGTCGATGTCCGACCGCGTGGCAGTGTTCAACAAGGGTCGCATCGAGCAAGTGGACACCCCGCGCAACCTGTACATGAAACCGGCCACCACCTTCGTCGCCGAATTCGTCGGCACCTCCAACGTGATCCGCGGCGAACTGGCACAACAACTGAGCGGCAACCCGCAGCCCTTCTCGATTCGTCCGGAGCACGTGCGTTTCGCCGAAGGCCCGCTGGCCAGCCATGAGATCGAAGTCAGCGGCCTGCTGCACGACATCCAGTACCAGGGCAGCGCCACCCGTTACGAGTTGAAGCTGGAAAACGGCCAGACCCTCAACATCAGCAAGGCCAACAACCAGTGGCTGGACACCAGCGCCCAGCACCAGACCGGCCAACGCATCAGCGCGCGCTGGGCCCGCGAGGCGATGACCCCGCTGCACGACACCGTCACGAGCGGGGTGTGAGATGAACACCGTGGCCATGACCCAAACACCCCCCGGGGGCTCGCCGCTGCGCCGGTTCTCCAACCTGCTGTACCGCCGGCCCAACCTGTACCTGTCGATGTTGCTGGTGCCGCCGCTGATCTGGTTCGGCGCGATCTATCTCGGCTCGCTCCTGACCCTGTTGTGGCAGGGCTTCTACACCTTTGACGACTTCACCATGGCGGTCACCCCTGACCTGACCCTGGGCAACTTCGCCGCGCTGTTCCAGCCGTCGAACTTCGACATCATCCTGCGCACCCTGAGCATGGCCATCGTGGTCTCGATCGCCAGCGCCATCGTGGCGTTTCCGATCGCCTACTACATGGCGCGCTACACCACCGGCAAGACCAAGGCGTTCTTCTACATCGCGGTGATGATGCCGATGTGGGCCAGCTACATCGTCAAGGCCTATGCCTGGACCCTGCTGCTGGCCAAGGGCGGCGTCGCACAGTGGTTCGTCCAGCACCTGGGGCTGGAGCCCGTGCTGCAGTTCATCCTGGGGATTCCCGGGGTCGGTGGCAGCACCTTGTCCACCTCGCACCTGGGCCGCTTCATGGTGTTCGTGTACATCTGGCTGCCGTTCATGATCCTGCCGATCCAGGCTTCGCTGGAGCGCCTGCCGCCGTCCCTGCTGCAAGCCTCCGCCGACCTCGGCGCCAAGCCTCGCCAGACCTTCATGCAGGTGATCCTGCCGCTGTCGGTGCCGGGCATTGCCGCAGGCTCGATCTTCACCTTCTCCCTGACCCTGGGCGACTTCATCGTGCCGCAACTGGTGGGCCCGCCGGGTTACTTCGTCGGCAGCATGGTCTACGCCCAGCAAGGCGCGATCGGCAACATGCCGATGGCCGCGGCCTTCACCCTGGTGCCCATCGTGCTGATTGCCATCTACCTGTCCATCGTCAAACGCCTGGGGGCCTTCGATGCACTCTGAAAAAGCTTCTTTAGGTCTGCGCATTGCCGCCTGGGGCGGGCTGGTGTTCCTGCACTTCCCGATCCTGATCATCTTCCTGTACGCCTTCAACACCGAAGACGCAGCGTTCAGTTTTCCGCCCAAGGGTTTCACCCTGAAGTGGATCGGCGTGGCGTTCTCACGGCCTGACGTACTGGAAGCCATCAAGCTGTCGGCCCAGATCGCCGCCATCGCGACCCTGATCGCCATGGTCCTCGGCACCCTGGCCTCGGCGGCACTGTACCGGCGCGACTTCTTCGGCAAGCAAGGCATCTCGCTGATGCTGATCCTGCCGATCGCCCTGCCGGGGATCATCACTGGTATCGCGTTGCTGGCGACCTTCAAGACCCTGGGCATCGAGCCGGGCATGTTCACCATCATCGTCGGTCACGCGACCTTCTGTGTGGTGATCGTCTACAACAACGTCATCGCCCGCCTGCGCCGCACCTCCCACAGCCTGATCGAGGCCTCGATGGACCTGGGCGCCGATGGCTGGCAGACCTTCCGCTACATCATCCTGCCGAACCTCGGCTCGGCGTTGCTGGCTGGCGGCATGCTGGCGTTTGCCCTGTCGTTCGACGAAATCATCGTCACCACCTTCACCGCCGGCCATGAACGCACCTTGCCGCTGTGGCTGCTCAACCAGCTCAGCCGCCCACGGGACGTGCCGGTGACCAACGTGGTAGCGATGCTGGTGATGATCGTGACCATGTTGCCGATTCTCGGTGCCTATTACCTGACACGCGGCGGTGAAAGCGTGGCCGGTAGCGGTGGGAAGTAACTGACGACCAACATCTGCTGTAGGAGCGAGCCTGCTCGCTCCTACAGTGATCCGGTTTCTGCAGAACAATAAAAGCGCCAAAGAGGACATGAACATGCAAACCAAACTGCTGATCAACGGCCAACTGGTGGAGGGCGAAGGCCCGGCCCAAGCCGTCTTCAACCCGTCGCTGGGCCGTGTACTGGTGCAGATCAACGAAGCCAGCGAAGCCCAGGTCGACGCCGCCGTACGCGCCGCCGATGCCGCCTTCGACAGTTGGTCGCAGACCCCGCCCAAGGACCGTTCGCTGTTGCTGCTCAAGCTGGCCGATGCCATCGAAGCCCACGGCGAAGAACTGGCCCGGCTGGAATCGGATAACTGCGGCAAGCCCCTGAGCGCGGCGTTGAACGACGAGATCCCGGCGATTGCCGATGTGTTCCGCTTCTTTGCCGGCGCCAGCCGTTGCATGAGCGGCATGGCCGGGGGTGAATACCTGCCGGGCCACACCTCGATGATCCGCCGCGACCCCGTCGGTGTGATTGCCTCCATCGCGCCGTGGAACTACCCGCTGATGATGGTCGCCTGGAAAATCGCTCCCGCCCTGGCGGCCGGTAATACCGTGGTGCTCAAGCCGTCGGAACAGACTCCGCTGACCGCCTTGCGCCTAGCCGAGCTGGCGTCGGATATTTTCCCGGCCGGTGTGCTCAACCTGGTATTCGGTCGCGGGCCAACGGTGGGCAGCCCACTGGTCACCCACCCGAAAGTACGCATGGTGTCGCTGACCGGTTCGATCGCCACTGGCTCGAACATCATTTCCAGCACCGCCGACAGCGTCAAGCGCATGCACATGGAACTGGGCGGCAAGGCGCCGGTGATCATCTTCGACGACGCCGACATCGACGCGGCCGTGGAAGGTATCCGCACGTTCGGCTTCTACAACGCCGGGCAAGACTGCACCGCGGCCTGCCGTATCTATGCCCAGGCCGGGATCTACGAGCAGTTCGTGGAGAAACTGGGTGCAGCGGTCAGTAGCATCAAATACGGCCTGCAGGATGATCCGGCCACCGAACTGGGCCCGCTGATCACTGCCCAGCATCGCGACCGCGTCGCCGGCTTTGTCGAGCGCGCCGTGGCGCAACCGCACATTCGCTTGATCACCGGCGGCAAGGCCGTGGAAGGCGAGGGTTTCTTCTTCGAGCCAACGGTACTGGCCGACGCCCAGCAGGACGACGAAATCGTCCGGCGTGAAGTGTTCGGGCCAGTGGTCTCGGTGACCCGTTTCGACGATGAGGCCCAGGTACTGGGCTGGGCCAACGATTCGGACTACGGGCTGGCATCTTCGCTGTGGACGGCCGACGTCGGCCGCGCCCACCGTCTCGCCGCGCGCTTGCAGTACGGCTGCACCTGGGTCAATACCCACTTCATGTTGGTCAGTGAAATGCCCCATGGTGGTCAGAAACTGTCTGGGTATGGCAAGGACATGTCAATGTACGGGCTGGAGGACTACACCACCGTGCGGCATGTAATGTTCAAGCATTAAGGTTCTAATGGCTTGAAGGCAGAGACCGGCAGTACGTTCCACCCAGGCGTCCCCCCAGGAACACTCTCCTGCGGTCCTGTTTGAGCCCTCCTGCCCGCCACGGCAGGCGATGCCTGGAAAGTCAGCCGGTCACGACCACGCCCTGACCCGTGCACGCGGCTCGGGGCGACTAAAAAACCACCAAGGATTGAACATGGAAATCACCCGCCGCGACTTCCTCAACGGCGTCGCCATCAGCATTGCCGCCGGAATGACCCCGCTGCAGCTGCTCCAGGCCGCCCCTGACGGCCGCTACTACCCACCCGCCCTCACCGGCCTGCGCGGCAGCCACGTCGGCTCCTTCGAACTGGCACACCAGATGGGCTGGGAGAAAAAAGTCTTCGACACCGACCCGCTGCCCATCAGCGAAGACTACGACCTGGTGGTCGTCGGCGGTGGCCTGAGCGGGTTGTCCGCCGCCTGGTTCTACCGCGAGAAACATCCCAAGGCACGCATCCTGATCCTGGAAAACCACGACGACTTCGGCGGCCACGCCAAGCGCAACGAGTTCTCCGCCGGCGGGCGGATGATCCTCGGCTATGGCGGCAGTGAAGCCTTCCAGTCGCCCAACCACCTCTACAGCAAGGAAGTGAATGGCCTGCTGAAGAAACTCGGGGTCGACATCAAGCGCTTTGAAAGCGCGTTCGATCGCCAGTTCTACCCGGGCCTGGGCCTGTCACGCGCGGTGTTCTTCGACAAGGAAAACTTCGGCGAAGACAAACTGGTGACCGGCGACCCGACCCCCATGGTGGCCGACGACATCGCCCCGGACCAGTTGCACGCCCGCCGCATTGAAGACTTCATCAACGACTTCCCCCTGCCGCAGGCCGACCGTGACGCGCTGATCGCCGTACACAGCGCCCCCAAGGACTACCTGGCAGGCCAATCCACCGAAGACAAAACCGCCCACCTGGAGCGCACCAGCTATCGCGACTTCCTGCTCAAGGACGTCGGACTTTCGGAACAGGCGGTGAAGTATTTCCAGAGCCGCACCAACGACTTCATGGCCCTGAGCATCGATGCCGTGGCAGCGTATGACGCCTACAACGTCGGCTTCCCAGGCTTCGCGGCAATGAACCTGGAGCCGATCAGCGAAGAAGCCCAGGCGGAAATGGAAGAGCCCTACATCTACCACTTCCCCGACGGCAACGCCTCGCTGGCCCGCTTGCTGGTGCGTAGCCTGATCCCGGCCGTGGCCCCCGGTCACACCATGGACGATATCGTCCTGGCCCCGTTCGACTACAGCAAACTCGACCAGGCAAAAACCCCGGTACGCATTCGCCTCAACAGCACCGCAGTCAGCGTGCGCAACGTCGGCAACGGGGTGAACATCGGTTACAGCCGAGGCGGACAACTAAGCCAGGTGCGTGGCAAACACTGCATCATGGCTTGCTACAACATGATGATTCCCTACCTGCTGCGCGACCTCTCGGCCGAACAATCCCACGCCCTGAGCCAGAACGTGAAATTCCCGCTGGTGTACACCAAGGTGGTGATCCGCAACTGGCAGTCGTTCCAGAAACTGGGGGTCCACGAAATCTATGCCGCGACCCAGCCCTACAGCCGGATCAAGCTCGACTACCCGGTGAGCATGGGCGGCTACGATCATCCCAAGGACCCGACACAGCCCATTGGCCTGCACATGGTTTATGTGCCCACCAGCCCCAACAGTGGCATGAACGCCCGCGACCAGGCCCGTGCCGGTCGCGGCCGGCTGTACGGACAGACGTTCGAGGTGCTCGAAGCGCAACTGCGCGATCAGTTGCAACGCATGCTCGGCCCGGGCGGCTTCAACCACCAGACCGATATCCTGGGCATCACCGTCAATCGCTGGTCACACGGCTACGCGTACTTCTCCAATAGCCTGTACGACGATTCCGACGAAAGTGAAAAGTTGATGAACCTGGCACGTCAGCCCGTGGGCAAGGTCAGCATCGCCAACTCCGACGCAGCCTGGAGTGCCTATGCCCATGCCGCGATCGATGAGGCGTACAGGGCGGTAGGTGAAGTGGGCTGAGGTCCTGCATCAGCGAACCGAGCGTCACCTGCATGGGTGACGCTCTCCCCTGCTTCAGAACCGCGACACACTGCGCATCGCCTCCACCAGATAGCGCATGGCGATCCGGTCACTCTCCGAGAGCTCGCGATAACGCTCCAGCAGTTTTATCTCCTCTGAACTCAACCGGCGCGATCGCCGCGAAAGGTTCATGCCTGCAAAACAACCCAGCCAACCGATAATGCCTTGCGCTCTAGCCATGGACGATGTCCCTCTGCATGTGATGAAACCCTGGTTACTCCATCGCCCTGCTGTTGCTTCAACCTGCGCCAACCCATGGGCAAGGGCCGGTCATGAACCTAAGAATAGAAACAAAAAATCCGTTGCGAGGTATTTTTAGAGTAATTAGTCAAAAAAATGAAAACGCTTATTTTAAACACTGCGTCGGACAGACGTTGAACCCCAACCGCGATCTCCCACGTCGCAGTTTTGCGCAAAGTGCAAGCCAATCAGTTTGCGAGTTATTTCGAACCCTTTAACTTGTTTGCCATCTGTTTAAACTCCCATGCGTTTGGCCGAAGGCTTGTCCGAACCTCTATTTCTGATCCGTAACGCAGCCAGGAACGCCGCGGGATCGTCCAAGACAGGTTGTCCTATGCACCGCAGGAATTTGCTCAAGGCCTCCATGGCCATCGCCGCCTACACCGGCCTCTCGGCCACCGGCCTGCTGGCTGCCCGTGCCTGGGCCGGCACGGCTGATGGTGAGGCGCAAGCCTTCGATTTCGAGGCGCTGAAGGTGCAGGCCAAACAACTGGCCAGCACCCGCTACGTGGACACCAAGCAAGTGCTGCCGCCGACATTGGCCAGCATGACGCCGCAGAACTTCAATGCCATTCAATACGATGCCAAGCATTCCCTGTGGAATGAACTGAACGGCCAGCTGGACGTGCAGTTTTTCCATGTCGGCATGGGCTTCAAGCAGCCAGTGCGCATGTACAGCGTCGACCCGAAAACCCGGCAGGCGCGAGAAGTGCACTTCCGCCCGGCGCTGTTCAACTACCAGAATTCCAAAGTCGATACGGCGCAGCTCAAGGGTGACCTGGGGTTCTCCGGGTTCAAGCTGTTCAAGGCCCCGGAGCTGGATCGGCACGACGTGGTGTCGTTCCTCGGCGCCAGCTACTTCCGCGCGGTGGACAACACCGGCCAGTACGGCTTGTCGGCCCGTGGCCTGGCCATCGACACCTACGGGAAAAAACGCGAAGAATTCCCTGATTTCACCAAGTTCTGGTTCGAAACCCCGGACAAGGACAGCACCCGGTTTGTGGTCTACGCCCTGCTCGACTCGCCGAGCGCCACGGGGGCCTACCGCTTCGACATCGATTGCCAGGCCACGCAGGTGGTGATGGCCGTCGATGCCCACGTCAACGCCCGCACCGCCATTGAACAACTGGGCATTGCACCGATGACCAGCATGTTCAGTTGCGGCACCCATGAGCGGCGCATGTGCGACACCATTCACCCGCAAATCCACGACTCGGACCGCCTCGCCATGTGGCGCGGCAACGGCGAGTGGATCTGCCGCCCGCTGAACAACCCGGCGACGTTGCAGTTCAACGCCTTCGCCGACAAGGACCCGAAAGGTTTCGGCCTGGTCCAGACCGACCACGAATTTGCCAGCTATCAGGACACCGTCGACTGGTACAGCAAGCGTCCAAGCCTGTGGGTCGAGCCGACCACCGCCTGGGGCGAGGGCTCCATCGACCTGCTGGAAATCCCGACCACGGGCGAAACTCTGGACAACATCGTGGCCTTCTGGACCCCGAAAAAGCCGGTGGCGGCGGGCGACTCCCTGAACTACGGGTACAAACTCTACTGGAGCGCCCTGCCCCCTGTTGGTACGCCATTGGCACGGGTCAATGCCACCCGTTCAGGCATGGGCGGTTTCACCGAAGGCTGGGCCCCGGGCGAGCATTATCCGAAGGTCTGGGCGCGGCGCTTTGCCGTCGACTTCAATGGCGGCGGACTGGATCGCCTGCCACCGGGCACCGGCATCGAGCCGGTGGTGACCGCCTCGAACGGTGAGGTCAAGGATTTCAACGTGCTGGTGCTCGACGACATCAAGGGCTACCGGATCACCTTCGACTGGTTCCCCACCAACGACAGCGTGGAGCCGGTCGAACTGCGCCTGTTCATCCGCACCCAGGACCGGACGCTGAGCGAGACCTGGCTGTACCAGTACTTCCCGCCAGCGCCGGACAAGCGCAACTATCCGGATTGGCCGGCAGCGTAAAATCCCTGCCTTGTAGGCCAGCCCCTACGTTTTGAACGGTCCCGTGTAGGGGCAGGTCGGCAAGCCTGCCCCTACACGTCGGTCAATCCCGCAGATCCGACTCATGGATTGGCTGATCGCGGTGAGTTGCCCGTTGGTACTGTGACGGCCAGATCGCCTTGCGTCCGCCCAGGTCGTCATCGGCGTGCAGCGGCCAGTAAGGGTCACGCAGCAGTTCACGGGCCAGCAGGATGATGTCGGCCTGACAGGTACGCAAAATGTGTTCGGCCTGGGCCGGCTCGGTAATCAGGCCTACGGTGCCGGTGGCAATCCCGGACTCCTTGCGTACCCGTTCGGCAAATCGCGTCTGATAACCCGGTCCTGTGGGGATCTCGGCATTTGCCGCGGTTCCGCCCGAGGACACATCGATCAGGTCGACCCCCAAGGCTTTCAGGCGCCGCGCCAGCTCCACGGTTTCGTCCGGATTCCAGCCGTCCTCCACCCAGTCAGTGGCCGATACCCGCACGAACAACGGCAATTCCTCCGGCCATACGGCACGCACCGCCTCGGTGACTTGCAGCACCAGGCGAA
Source organism: Pseudomonas kielensis (assembly GCF_014236655.1). Classification (GTDB taxonomy): domain Bacteria; phylum Pseudomonadota; class Gammaproteobacteria; order Pseudomonadales; family Pseudomonadaceae; genus Aquipseudomonas; species Aquipseudomonas kielensis. The sequence continues at coordinate 100,895 of NZ_JACMYG010000007.1, read as the reverse complement.
TGCGGTTTTCGAACGAACCACCGTACTGGTCACGCCGCTGGTTACTCAGGGGCGAAAGAAACTGGTGCAGCAGGTAACCATGGGCCGCGTGCACCTCGACCACCTTGAAACCTGCCTCCAGCGCGCGCTTGGCGGCCTCGACAAACGCCTGGATGACTTCGCTGATCTGCGATTCGCTCAGTTGGGTGGGCTGGGTATGCTCCGGATCGAAGGCGATCGGCGAAGGACCGACCGGGGTCCAGCCGCCGTCGGCCGGCTTGACGCTGCCATGTTTGCCCAACCAGGGCCGATGAGTGCTGGCCTTGCGCCCGGCGTGCGCCAACTGGATGCCGGCCACCGCCCCTTGGGCGGTAATGAAGCGGGTGATGCGTTGCAGCGGTTCGATCTGCGCGTCGTTCCACAGGCCCAGGTCCTGGGCGGTGATGCGACCATCGGCGGTCACGGCGGTGGCTTCGGTGAACACCAGGCCGGCCCCGCCCACGGCGCGACTGCCGAGGTGTACGAGGTGCCAGTCATTGGCCAGTCCATTGACGCTGGAGTATTGGCACATCGGCGACACGGCGATGCGGTTGAGCAGGGTCAATTGACGAAGGGTATAGGGTTCAAGCAGCAGACTCATGGGGCACCTCTCGAATCAGTGGGCAGGCTCCAGGGTTCTGTTTGAATAGTCGACGAGTGACAGGAAAGGATGCGGCACCCGCCCCCGCGGGCAAAAAATGGACGATACGTCACAAGGCCAATCAAGCAGTGCTTAGAGCCTAGTCGACATCGGCGCAGCCAGCAGGGTTTAACGCGGTTCGATATGGGCAATCATCAACTGCACGGTTTCCTGGCCACGAAACTCGTTCACATCGAGCTTGTAGGCCAGTTCGACCCAGCGGATGGTCGGGTTCGGCCACACTTCGCGATCGATACCAAAGGCAATGCCGTCGAGTTTTACCGAACCGCATTCACTTTTCAGGACCACTTTGAGGTGCCGCTCACCCACCACCCGCTGCTCGACCAGTTGGAACACGCCATGAAACAGCGGCTCCGGGAAATGCTGCCCCCACGGGCCGGCGTGGCGCAAGGCGCGGGCCAGTTCCAGGTGGAACTCTTCTACGGCCAGGGTGCCGTCCGACAACAGCCTTCCGGTCAGGTCTTCTTCACGCAACTGGCGGCGCACTTCGGCGTCGAACGCCTGCGCGAACAGCGGAAAGTTCGCTTCTGGCAAGGTCAGGCCCGCAGCCATGGCGTGACCACCGTACTTGCTGATCAGGTCCGGGTGCTGCGCCGCGACCACGCTCAAGGCGTCGCGAATGTGGAAGCCCTGCACCGACCGCCCGGAGCCTTTGAGCATGCCGTCGCCCGCATCGGCGAAGGCAATGGTGGGACGGAAATAACGCTCTTTCATCCGCGAGGCGAGGATGCCGATCACCCCTTGGTGCCACTCCGGATCAAACAGGCACAAGCCGAACGGCATCGACTCCACCGGCAGGTCCTTGAGCTGGGCCAGTGCTTCACGCTGCATGCCCTGCTCGATGGATTTGCGGTCCTGGTTCATGCCGTCCAGTTGCGCGGCCATTTCCCGGGCCTGCTCGACGCTATCGGTGAGCAGGCACTCGATGCCCAGGCTCATGTCATCCAGGCGTCCTGCCGCGTTCAGGCGCGGGCCGAGGATGAAGCCCAGGTCGGTGGAGGTGATGCGCCCGTGGTCACGCTTGGCCACTTCGAGGATCGCCTTGATCCCAGGGCGTGCGCGCCCGGCGCGAATCCGCTCCAGGCCCTGGTGCACCAGGATCCGGTTGTTGGCATCCAGGGGCACCACGTCGGCCACGCTGCCCAGCGCTACCAGGTCCAGCAACTCACCGATGTTCGGTTGCGCCGTGCTGGCGTACCAGCCCAGGCTGCGCAGGCGTGCCCGCAATGCCATCAGCACGTAGAAAATCACCCCGACACCGGCCAGCGCCTTGCTCGGAAAGTTGCAGCCGGGCTGGTTCGGATTGACGATGGCATCAGCCAGCGGCAGTTCGTCGCCCGGCAAGTGGTGATCGGTGACCAGTACCTTGAGTCCAGCCTGTTTCGCCGCCGCCACGCCCTCGACGCTGGAAATACCGTTGTCCACGGTGATCAGCAGTTGCGGGGTGCGGGTCAACGCCACCTCGACGATTTCCGGGGTCAGGCCGTAGCCGTATTCAAAGCGGTTCGGCACCAGGTAATCGACATGGGCCGCCCCCAGCAGGCGCAACCCCAGCACCCCGACCGTACTGGCCGTCGCGCCGTCGGCATCGAAATCGCCGACGATCAGGATCCGCTGGCGCTGCTCCAACGCCACCACCAGCAGGTCGACTGCGGCCTCAATCCCCTTGAGCTGCTGAAACGGGATCAAGCGCGCCAGACTCTTGTCCAGCTCAGCCTCCGACTGCACCCCGCGCGCCGCGTACAAGCGGGTCAGCAGCGGCGGCAGATCACCGAGAAATGGCAGGGTGGCGGGAAGCTGGCGAGGTTCTATGCGCATGGGATGACAGTGGTTTCTCTTCAATTCACAGGTTAAATGCGGTGGCTACGGGCGAAGGCTCCCCCATCGACAGTCGGCCTTAGCCGCGCTCGCCTGCCAGCCATTGCAGCTGGACTTCATGCTGGCCACGGTCGTCGGTAACGAAGATCGTGCCTTCGCTGATCATCACGTCCCACTTGATGACACGGGGCATGTCCTTGGCCAGGGTCTCCAGGACTTCCTGGGGCACGGCGGCGATGTTGACGTTTTTCAGGTTCCTGATCGCCGGGATCACTTTGCCTTCCCAGACACGCAGGCTGCCGTAGGCCAGCAGGCTGGTGCGCTCGGTGCGACGCGAGCACCAGGTCAGGCGGTCGGCGTCTGGCTGGCCGACTTCGATCCAGTGCAGCACGCGATCATCCAGGCTTTTTTCCCACAGCGCCGGCTCATCCACGTCCGACAACCCGCGACCAAAAGACAACTGCTCGTTGTACCAGAAGGCATACGCCAGCAACCGCACGGTCATGCGCTCTTCGGTTTCCGAAGGGTGACGGGCGATGGTCTGCTTGACGTTCTCGTACACGCTGCGGTCGAGGTCGGTAAGGTTCAGTTCAAACTTGTAGGTCGTGGACGGCTGGGCCATGAACGGGCTTCTTGATACGAGGAAAGGCGGCAAGTCTAACCGATGCCGGGGCCATTCAACGAATCATGACGACCATCAAGCTTGGGCGATGATCGCCCGGCTATGATAAAAGGCTGCATTGACTCCGCTTTTGTCCTACAGGATCGCCCATGCCGCTTACTGCCAAACCGCTTTCCGGCCTGAAAGTCATCGAGCTCGGCACCTTGATCGCCGGGCCATTCGCCTCGCGCATCTGTGCCGAGTTCGGCGCCGATGTGACCAAGATCGAATCTCCGGATGGCGGTGACCCGTTACGCAAGTGGCGCAAACTCTACGAAGGCACCTCGCTGTGGTGGTTCGTCCAGGCACGTAACAAGAAGTCCCTGACCCTCAACCTCAAGCACCCCGACGGCCTGGCCATTCTGAAAAAGCTGCTGAGCGAAGCCGACATCCTCATCGAAAACTTCCGTCCCGGGGTGCTGGAGAAGCTCGGCCTGGGTTGGGATGTGCTGCATGCCTTGAATCCAAAACTGGTGATGGTGCGCTTGTCCGGCTTTGGCCAGACCGGCCCGATGAAGGACCAGCCCGGCTTTGGTGCGGTGGGTGAGTCCATGGGTGGCTTGCGCTACATCACCGGCTTCGAGGACCGTCCGCCGGTACGCACCGGAATTTCCATCGGTGACTCGATTGCCGCGCTGTGGGGGGTGATCGGCGCGCTCATGGCTCTGCGCCATCGCGAAGTCAATGGCGGCCAGGGGCAAGTGGTGGACGTGGCGCTGTACGAAGCGATCTTCGCCATGATGGAAAGCATGGTGCCGGAGTTCGATGTGTTCGGCTTTATCCGCGAGCGCACCGGCAACATCATGCCCGGCATCACACCCTCCTCCATTCACACCAGTGCCGACGGCAAGCATGTGCAGATCGGCGCCAATGGCGATGCGATCTTCAAGCGGTTCATGCAGACCATCGGCCGCGACGATCTGGCCGGCGACCCGATCCTGGCCAGCAACGATGGCCGCGACAGCCGCCGTGACGAGCTGTACGGGGTGATTGATCGGTGGGTCAGCTCGCTACCGCTGGATACCGTGATCGAACGCCTGAACGCCGCTGAGGTGCCCGCCAGTCGGATCTTCAGCGCCGAAGACATGTTCAGCGACCCGCAATTCCTCGCCCGGGAGATGTTCCTCCAGGCCAAGCTGCCCGACGGCAAGGCATTCAAGATGCCGGGCATCGTGCCCAAACTCTCGCAAACCCCCGGCAGCTGCGAGTGGGTGGGTGCCGAACTGGGCGAACACAACGCTCAGGTGCTGGGTGCCCTGGGGTATGACGCGGCACAGATCACGCGCCTGCGTGAAGATGGGGCGATCTAAGCTGAACAGACTGTCTGCACTGGGCCGGCCACTCCGCCGACAGCTGCGCCTGGCGCTGGTCGGCGCGGCCATGGCTGCCCTTGGGGCAATGCCGGCCGCCGCCTATGACAAGGGCACCCTGGTCTGGCTGCTGCGCGATTTGCCGCCGCTGACGATTCTCGAGGGGACACAGAAAAACCAGGGGGCGGTCGATCAGTTCATGCCGCTGTTGATCGCCAGCATGCCCGAGTACCAGCACAGCCTGATGCGGGTCAATCGCGCGCGCGCCATGCAAATGCTCCTGGAGCCAAGCTTCACCTGCGACCCTTCGCTGCTGTGGAACCCGCAACGGGCAAAACGCCTCGTCTATTCGATCCCGGCCTTTCGCATCCTCAGTAACGGCATCACCATCCGCCACAAGGACCGTGGCGCACTGGCGCCCTACATCATCGACAACCAGGTTGACCTGGGGTTACTGCTGGCGCGCGACAACAGCAAGCTCGGCGTGGTCGCCGAACGCAGTTACGGCCAGGTGGTCGATCGCATCCTGCAACAGGCGCCCGCCAGCAGCCTGTCGGCCCACTACGGCAACGACGCCCTGGGCAGCCTTCTGCAGATGCAGCGTGCGGGGCGCCTGGTGGCATTGCTGGGCTACTGGCCAGAAGTTCGCTATCAGGCGCAGCAACAGGGCATAGCGCCCGAGGAGCTGGAGTTCTACGGGATTCGTGGCGCGGACAAGTACCAGTCGATCCATATCGCCTGTTCGGATACGGCCCAGGGGCACCAGGCCATCAAAGCGATCAACGCCACGGTACTCAGGCTGCGGGACAATCGCTTGATCGAGTTTTATACACGGTGGCTCGACCCGCAGATACGCGAGGAATACCGGGAGGACACCCGACGTTTTTTCCAGGATCAGGCACCCTGAACAAACGCCAGACAAAAGAAACCCCGAGAAGTGGGGAGACGACTCGGGGTTAAACGTGGTCAACAAGGACCCGTACCACAAGCAACAAGCACCGGAGCACAATGCCTGCTCTTGTTGGTACAGGGTCTGACTGACGGGATGCCCGGAAGGTTCCCGAAAAAAACTCAATCAGTGGCCGAGCGTTACCGGCTTGTCTTGCGCGGCATTGCGCAAGGCTGCGATTACACAGGGTTGCAGCCGTCCTTCAGCAATCAGCACATCACGATGCAAGCCGTCGACCACGTCGGTGAGCTGGCGCTTGTCGCACAGTTGCGCCTGACTGAACTCACGCTCGACCACAATCGCGCCCACGGCATTCTTCAAGGTCACCAGGCACTCTCCAGAAACACCCGATGGGGTCAGCGTTACCTGGTAGGGGCTCAGTGCTTCACCCAACAATAGGCTGATACTTTCCATCTCGATCACCACTCAATAGTCCGAAACAAAGTGCCAAGGCGTGTTCACTGTAAATGACCACTGGCCCGAGAAGAAAGTTCTAGATCTCGACTGAAGGCATATCGCAACACCCTAGTTGGCAGAGCATGCCGGGAAAAGATGACAGGATAAAAACACCGCACCAAACCTCAGCGCGGCTCCTGCTGGCGCGGCCCACGGGGCGCGGTCCAGCCGCCAAGCACGCCACGCAGCACGCCGTTGGCGCTATAGAAGGGCACCGTCCACTGGTAGATGCAGCGGGTGCCGTTGTTGAACGTCAGCTGGCGTTCGATGAAACGACCTTTGCGGCTGCCCAGTTGCGCCATGAACTCAGCGTGCAGCAATTGGCCCGTGGCAGCCGGCAGCGTATCGACCTCGGTCAGGCGTTTGCCCTGGACCCGGTCAAAGCGCGTCGACAGGTACTCTTCATAGCTCTTGTTGCACTGGATCAGGCGCCCCTCCAGATCCCTGACGAACACCGGATCAGGCATGGCGTTGATCAGGCATTGTTCGAATGCCAACTGGTCGTTCAACGCCTCTTCGGCTTTGAGTCGGCACTCGACCTGGCGATTGAGCCGGCGATTCCACACCACCGAGAGCAGGCCGAACACGCCCGCGAACACGCCCCCCCAGCACGCCCATTGAATCAACCGCTGCCACGGCGATGGTGGCTGCACGGGCACCACGCCACTGAGCCACTTGGCGCGGATCGCGCGTAATTCGGCGGGAGGAAATGCCTCGAGTGCCTTGTTGAGGATGCTCAACAGTTGCGGCTGGCCCTTGCGCACGGCCAGATGGTCGGTCACCCAGTGGCCCTCGATGCTCGCACCAAGGGTCAGTCGTCCCGCCGGAAACTGATAGGTGCCATTTTCGTTCTCGATGGTGGCGTCGGCTTCGCCGCTCTCGACAAGGGCACGCGCCTCGGCGTAGGTTTTCACCGCGCGCAACTGGATCTGTGGGTAGTCGCGCCGGATAGCGGCTTCCAGGGCATGCCGGGCCGGCAATGCCAGGACCTTGCCTGAGAGCGCCTCCAGCGACTGCACAGGCTCGCCCGCTGCCAGCCCGACGAAGACCCAGCCCGACCCGCCAAAGGCGTGACTGAAGTCGAGGAAGCCCTTGCGCTCATCGTTCACTGCCAGCGTGCTGCTCATGTCCGCCTGCCCGCTTTCCAGCAAGCCCAGCAGATGCTCGGTGGAGAACGACTCCTGATGGACAAACTGCAAGCCCGTCATCCGCGAGAGTCGTCGCAGGATATCGTGGCTCAGGCCCGTCCACTGCCCCTGCTCGTCCTTGAACAGGTACAACGGATACTGCACCGAAGCGACGATCACCTGCGGGTTGCGGGCGATCCACTCCCGCTCCTGCGGGCTGAGCAGCAGCGGCCTGGCCGTCGCCACGCCCTGCGCTGCCGAGGCGTCCGGCGCCCTGGCCAGCCCTTCGCGGCCCAGCATCAGCACGCTGAACAAAACCAGCCAGCGCAAGGCTGGCGTCAACCGTCTCAAAAGCTGCATGCCCATGTCCTTCACATCCACTCACCCATCCCTGAGGGGCAGCAGTGTGACATGCAGAAATAAGAAAGCCCGTCAGGAGACGGGCTTCAAATGTGTCAGGTTTTTGCCGATCAGAGTGGCTTGCCGCGGTTGCCATGCTGACTGACAAAGGCCTGTACCGCTTTCAGGTCATTTGGCAAAACGGTGCAACGCTCATCTCGCTCAAACAAGTCAGAAAGATGGGCAGGCAGTTCAAGCGCTTTTCCTACACCGGCTTTTTCAACCGCCTCGGGGAACTTGACCGGGTGCGCCGTGCCGAGAATCACCATCGGGATATCCAGGCTGCGACGGCACTCGCGGGCCGCCTTGACGCCGATGGCGGTGTGCGGGTCCAGCAGCTCGCCGGTCTGGGCAAACACTTCGGCGATGGTCTCGCAAGTCTGCGCATCGTCCACGGCCAGGGAATCGAAGAGCTTGCGCGCTTCAGTCCAACGCTCCTGTTCGACGCTGAAACCCCCGCCCTGCTTGAAGTTGTCCATCAGGCCGGCGATTGCTGCGCCGTTACGCCCGTGCAGGTCGAACAGCAGGCGTTCGAAGTTCGACGAGACCATGATGTCCATCGACGGCGACAGGGTCGCGTGCAGGGTTTCCTTGACGTACTGATTGCCGCTCATGAAGCGGTGCAGGATGTCGTTGCGGTTGGTGGCGACGATCAACTGATTGATCGGCAGCCCCATGTTGCGGGCCAGGTAGCCGGCGAAAATATCACCGAAGTTGCCGGTCGGCACCGAGAACGACACCGAACGCGCCGGGCCACCCAACTGCAGGGCAGCGTGGAAGTAGTAGACGATCTGGGCCATGATCCGCGCCCAGTTGATCGAGTTCACCGCGACCAGGCGCGTGCCCTTGAGGAAGCTCTGGTCAGCGAAGCTGGCCTTGACCATTTCCTGGCAGTCATCGAAGTTGCCTTCGATGGCGATGTTATGGATGTTGTCGCCAAACAGCGTGGTCATCTGCCGACGCTGGACTTCCGAGACCCGGTTGTGCGGGTGCAGGATGAAGATGTCGACGTTTTCGCAGTGCTTGCAGCCTTCGATCGCCGCCGAGCCGGTATCACCCGATGTGGCACCGACAATGACCACACGCTCGCCACGTTTTTCCAACACGTAGTCAAGCAGGCGGCCGAGCAGTTGCAGGGCAAAGTCCTTGAACGCCAGGGTCGGGCCGTGGAACAGCTCCAGCACCCATTCGTTGCCATTGAGCTGACGCAAAGGCGCTACTGCGCTGTGGGAAAACGCGCCATAAGTGGCTTCAAGAATCTTTTTGAAATCGGCATCCGGAATGCTGCCGGCGACAAACGGGCGCATCACCCGGAACGCCAGCTCGTGGTACGGCAGGCCGGCCCAGGAAGCAATTTCTTCCTGGGTGAAACGTGGCAGGTTTTCCGGCACATACAGGCCGCCGTCGCTGGCCAGACCCGCCAGCAGAACGTCTTCGAAATTCAGGGCCGGTGCCTGGCCGCGAGTACTGATATAACGCATAGGGGCAAACCTTTGGTTTGGGCTTCAAGCGCCAAGCTGCACGCTACAGGGTAAAAACGCTCCGGCTTTAACCTGTAGCTTGCCGCTTGCCGCTTGCCGCTGAATTAATTCAAGTGTTCGACACGGATCCGTACCACCGGACCGTCCACACCTTGCAACGCTTCCAGGGCCGTAATGGCGTCGTTCATGTGCTGCTCCAGCACACGGTGCGTCAGCAGGATCATGGGCACCAGGCCGTCGTGTTCTTCGACTTCCTTTTGCATGATCGATTCGATGTTGATGCCCCGCTCCGACAGAATGCTCGCCACCTGGGCCAGCACGCCCGGATGGTCCTTGGCCTGGATGCGCAGGTAGTAGGCGCTCTCGCAGGCTTCGATCGGCAGGATCGGGTGGGCCGACAGAGAATCCGGCTGGAAAGCCAGGTGCGGGACGCGGTTTTCCGGGTCGCTGGTCATGGCGCGAACCACATCCACCAGGTCGGCGATTACCGACGAAGCGGTGGGCTCCATGCCGGCGCCAGCGCCGTAGAACAGGGTCGAACCGGCAGCATCGCCGTTGACCATCACCGCGTTCATCACCCCGTTGACGTTGGCCAGCAGGCGATCCGCCGGGATCAGGGTCGGGTGCACGCGCAGCTCGATGCCGCGAGAGGTGCTGCGAGCCACACCCAGGTGCTTGATCCGGTAGCCCAGGGCCTCGGCATAGTTCACGTCAGCGGTGGTCAGCTGGGTGATGCCTTCGGTGTAGGCCTTGTCGAATTGCAGCGGGATACCGAACGCAATGGACGCCAGGATGGTCAGCTTGTGCGCAGCATCGATGCCTTCGACGTCGAAAGTCGGATCGGCCTCGGCGTAACCCAGGGCCTGGGCTTCGACGAGCACATCTTCGAAGGTACGGCCCTTCTCGCGCATTTCGGTAAGGATGAAGTTGCCGGTGCCGTTGATGATCCCCGCGACCCAGTTGATCCGGTTGGCCGACAGGCCTTCGCGGATCGCCTTGATGACCGGGATGCCACCGGCTACCGCCGCTTCGAATGCCACGATCACGCCTTTCTCGCGCGCCTTGGCGAAAATCTCGTTACCGTGAACGGCGATCAGCGCCTTGTTCGCGGTAACCACATGTTTTCCGTTTTCGATCGCTTTGAGTACCAGCTCGCGGGCAACGGTATAGCCGCCCATCAGCTCTATGACGATGTCGATCTCAGGGTTCGTGGCCACTTCGAAGACATCGTTGGTAATCGTAATGCCGGTCGTCTGGAACTGAGGCTTTGGCGTGCGCATGGCAATTTGTGCCACTTCGATTCCACGCCCGGCACGACGAGCAATTTCCTCGGCGTTGCGCTGAAGTACGTTGAAGGTGCCGCCACCGACGGTACCTAACCCACAGATGCCTACTTTGACCGGATTCACTTTGAACTCCCCATAAAACGGCCGACACAAGGTCGGCCGTGAAAAACAGCCACAACCTGTGCGGCTCTCTATTAATGGAACGCCGACGGCTGTCGTCGCTCCATGATCGTCAAAGGCTTACCGTGACGACACAGGATTATTTCGCACCCAACGCCAGTTTGGCGACTTGTGGCGCCGGCTGGTAGCCCGGAATCACTTGGCCGTCGGCCAAAACGATGGCCGGCGTACCGTTCACACCGATCGACTGACCCAGGGCGAACTGTTTGGCAACCGGGTTGGCACACTTCGCCGCCTTGATTTCCTTGCCATCGACCATCTTGTCCATGGCTGCTTTCTTGTCGGTGGAGCACCACACGTTCTGCAGTTGCTCATCACCCGGCGAGCCGAGGCCCTGGCGTGGGAAAGCAACATACCGCACTTCGACCCCCATTTTGTTCAAGGCCGGCACTTCAGCGTGCAATTTATGGCAATACGGGCACGTGGTGTCGGTGAATACGGTGATGTGGGTCTTGGTTTCGCCGATGGCCGGGTAGACCACGGTCTCGGCGACCGGGATACCGTTGACCAGCTTGGCAACGCCCAGGCGCTCGGTTTTCTCGGTCAGGTTGACCGGCTTGCCGTCCTTGAGCTGAAACAGATAGCCCTGGACGATGTACTGACCGTCGGCGCTGGCGTACAGCACGCGGCTGCCCTTGAGCTTGACTTCGTAAAGACCGGCCAGCGGGCTGGCGCTGATGGTTTCGATCGGCGTGTCGAGCTGGAGGGTTTCCAGGCTCTTGCGGATGGCTTTGTCAGCCGCATCATCGGCGACGGCGAAAGTGCTGACCAACGCAATGGCTGCGGCGGCGAAAATCTGGGTCAGACGCATGAGAACTCCTGAAGGCGGACAAATGGATCGGCCAGAACGCCCGTACCGAAACACCGGGTCATAACCGTCCATCGTGCAAACCGGCAAAGCCTATCACATAAGGTCCCTGTGGCCGACTCCCGGTAACGCGAGGCAACGAAGCGCCTACCCACGGGCCTTCGATTCAGCCTCTTGGGTGGTGCTTGGCATGCAAGTCCTGCAGGCGGGCCCGGGCCACGTGGGTGTAGATCTGGGTGGTCGACAGGTCGCTATGGCCGAGCAACATCTGCACCACCCGCAGGTCAGCGCCGTGGTTGAGCAAATGGGTGGCGAAGGCGTGGCGCAAGGTGTGGGGCGACAGGGACTTGCCGATACCGGCGACCTTGGCCTGGTGCTTGATCCGGTGCCAGAACGTCTGGCGGGTCATCTGCTCACCGCGCTGGCTGGGGAACAGCACATCACTGGGTCGTCCGCCCAACAGTTCGCCACGGGCATCACGCATATAGCGTTCGACCCAGACAATCGCCTCCTCCCCCATCGGCACCAGGCGTTCCTTGCTGCCCTTGCCCATGACCCGCAGCACCCCCTGGCGCAGGTTGACCTGCTCCAGGGTCAGGCTGATCAGCTCGGTGACCCGCAGACCGCAGGCGTACAACACCTCGAGCATCGCCCGGTCCCGCTGGCCGATGGCCTCACTGAGGTCCGGCGCCGCCAGCAAGGCCTCGACGTCGGCTTCCGACAAGGATTTAGGCAACGGCCGACCCAATTGCGGCATGTCGACCCGCAGCGTTGGGTCGACGCTGATCAGCTTTTCCCGCAGCAGATAACGATAGAACCCACGCACACCCGAGAGAAACCGAGCAGTGGAGCGTGGTTTGTAATTCTGCTCCAGGCGCCAGGCCAGGTGGTCGAGGATCAGCTCGCGACCGGCGTTGAGCAACTCCAGCCCCTGCTCCTGGAGCCAGCCGTTGAACAGCGCCAGATCACTGCGGTAGGCGTCGCGCGTATTGTCCGCGAGGCCTTTTTCCAACCACAAGGCGTCGAGAAACTGGTCGATCAGAGGATGTTCGATAGCAGGCATGGATACTCAAGACACGCAGGCCAGGCGCTGCGCGTAAAAAAACAGGGAACGGTAAGGATGCCCGCTAGTCTTTCATAGCCAGCTATTTCAAGGAACAGGGAGCATCGATGAACGAACAGCAAATCCTCTTGGCCTTCGGTGGCATTGGTGCGGCAGCTTTAGGCTGCCAATGGCTGGCCTGGCGCCTGAAGTTGCCCGCGATTTTGTTTCTGCTGCTGACCGGGATTGTGGTGGGGCCGGTACTGGGCTGGCTCGACCCGCAGGAAATGTTCGGCCCGCTGCTGATGCCCCTGGTGTCACTGGCCGTGGCGCTGATCCTGTTCGAGGGCAGCCTGACCTTGCACCTGTCCGAATGGCGCGAGATCGGCAGCGTGGTGCATCGCCTCGTGACCATCGGCGCCCTGGCGACCTGGGTGGTGATCGCGGTCGCCACCCACTGGCTACTGGGTTTCGACTGGCTGCTGGCGATTCTGTTTGGCAGCCTGACCCTGGTCACCGGCCCCACGGTCATCGTGCCCATGCTGCGGGTGGTGCGCCCGAAGGCCTCGATTGCCAATATCCTGCGCTGGGAAGGCATTGTCATTGACCCGATTGGCGCGTTGCTCGCGGTGGTTGTCTACAGCTTCATCATCGCCAGCGCCGAAGGCCACGGCATCAAGCACAGCCTGCTGACATTCGCTGGGGTCATCCTCTGCGGCAGCCTGTTCGGCATCGCCGGTGGCTGGGCGCTCGGCACCCTGATTCGGCGCCAATGGCTGCCGGAATACCTGCACAACCTGGCGTCACTGGCCGCCGTACTGGCGATCTTCATCGCCGCCAACCAGGTGATGCACGAGTCCGGGCTGCTGGCGGTGACCCTGATGGGCATGTGGCTGGCCAACATGAAGGGGGTGGATGTGCGGCACATCCTGCACTTCAAGGAAAACCTCAGCGTGCTGTTGATCTCCGGCCTGTTCATTCTGCTGGCGGCCCGCCTGGACCTGAACGCGATGATCGCCCTCGGGCCGCTGGTCCTACTGCTATTGCTGGTGATTCAGTTCATTGCCCGACCACTGAACGTGGTGCTCTCGACCCTGGGTTCCAGCCTCAACTGGCGCGAGCGCGCGCTGCTGGCCTGGATCGCACCACGGGGCATCGTCGCGGCGGCGGTGTCGGCCATCTTTGCGATCCGCCTGCATGAGGCCGGTCACGAAGGAGCGCTGCTGCTGGTGCCCCTGACCTTTGCGGTCATTATCGGCACGGTGGTGTTGCAAAGCGCCACTGCCCGCCCCCTGGCGCGCCTGCTGAAAGTCGCCGAGCCCGCCCCCAGCGGATTCCTCATCGTGGGCGCCAACGGTCCTTCACGGGCACTGGGCAAGGCCCTGCAGCAACTGGGCAGCCGCGTGCTGCTGACCGATTCGAGCTGGGAAAACATCCGTGCAGCGCGCATGGAGGGGCTGCCTACTTACTTCGGTAATCCGGCCTCGCAACACGCGGACGCTCACCTGGACCTGGTCGGCCTCGGCCACCTGCTGGCGCTCTCCCCTTCGGGGGAGCTCAATACCCTGGCCACCATGCGCTTTCGCCATGAGTTCGGGCATCAGCGCATGTTCTCCCTGGCCAGCGGCCAGGAAAGCCGGCGCACCGACAAGCACCGCGCCAGCCACGAGCACCGTGGGCAACTGCTGGGCAGCCAGGTGCTGACCTACACCAAGCTGGCCAGCCTGCTCAGCCAGGGCGCCGAACTCTATACCACTCACCTGACCGACGGTTTTGGCTGGGAGGACTATCAGGCGCTGCACGGTGATCGTGCGACGCTGCTGTTTGCCCAGGACCCCAGTGGCTGGGTCTACGTGCTGACACCCGACAGCGTGATCAAACCCGCCGCTGGCTGGACCCTGGTGGCGCTGATCCAGCCCGGGGCCAATGACGCCTGACCAGCGCCAGGGTTAAATTCCAGGCACAAAAAAGCAGCCCGTAGGCTGCTTTTTTCTGCATCGGAAGCTGGACTTAAGCCAGTTTTTCCTTGATGCGAGCTGCTTTACCCGACAGGTCACGCAGGTAGTACAGCTTGGCTTTACGTACGTCACCGCGACGCTTGACAGCCATGCTGTCGATTTGCGGGCTGTAGGTCTGGAAAGTACGCTCTACGCCAACACCGTTGGAGATCTTACGTACGGTGAAAGCACTGTTTACGCCGCGGTTACGCTTGGCGATAACAACACCTTCGAACGCTTGCAGACGCGAACGGTCGCCTTCCTTCACTTTCACCTGAACGACAATGGTGTCGCCCGGGGCAAAGGTAGGGATCTCTTTGGTCATCTGCTCTGCTTCGAGTGCAAGGATGATTTTGTTAGTCATGCTGTGCTCCTAAGGTAAATCGTCGGATCTACCATCGATACGTTGTTAACTATCGTCCCGCTCGCGGATGTATTCCTCGAGCAGCTTCTTCTCTTCTCCAGAAAGCGAGCGGCTTTCCAGAAGATCGGCGCGTCGTTCAAAGGTCCTACCAAGGGACTGCTGTAAACGCCAACGCCGGATATGCGCGTGATTGCCACTTAGCAACACGTCGGGAACACGCTGATCCGCATACACCTCCGGTCGGGTGTAGTGCGGGCAATCCAGCAGACCATCCGTAAAGGAATCTTCCTCGGCGGAGTCCGCATGCCCTAAAGCTCCAGGCAGCAGTCGCGTAACCGCGTCAATCAGGACCATCGCCGGCAGCTCGCCGCCAGACAGTACATAGTCACCAATCGACCACTCTTCATCGACATGAGCTTCAATAAATCGCTCGTCAATGCCTTCATAGCGGCCGGCAATCAGGATTAATGCTTCCTCATTCGCCAACTCGCGTACCGCCGACTGAGTCAGTTGACGGCCTTGGGGCGACAGGTAAATGACCTTCGCCGCCTCCCCGGCTGCTGCCTTGGCCTGAACCAGAGCATCTTCCAGGGGCTTGATCTTCATCACCATGCCCGGGCCACCGCCAAATGGGCGATCGTCCACAGTGTGATGTCGATCCGTCGTGTAGTCTCGCGGATTCCAACAGGTCAGCTGCAAGAGCCCCTGTTTCACCGCCCGACTGGTGATGCCGTACTCGCTGATGGCGGAGAACATCTCGGGAAACAAACTGATCACTTCTACGCGCAAGTTAGCCACGCTTAGAAGTCCGCATCCCATTCCACCTTCATCTCGCCTGCTGCCAGGTCGACTGCCAACACACATTGCTCCGTATAGGGCAAGAGGCGTTCGCGATCATCCAGGCTGCCAGCGCAAGACTTGACCACCATTACATCATTGGCGCCGGTTTCCAGAAGATGATCGATCTTCCCGAGCAATTGCCCGAGTTGGTCAATGACCTTCAGACCTTCGAGCTGGTACCAGTAGTACTCGCCGTCGGTCAGTTCAGGGAACAGGTTGCGCGGCACGCAGATCTCATAACCGGCCAGAAGACGGGCTTCTTCACGATCATCAAGACCCTTGAGCTTTGCGACCAGGAACTTGTCGTTCCCACGTCCGCTGACCAGCTCAACCTGCTTTACGCTGCCTTCGCGCTTGAGCGTCCAGGTTTTGTACTGCAAGAGGTTTTCAGTCGGATCAGTAAAGGAATACACCTTCACTTCGCCGCGAACGCCATGAACAGAATAAATTTTGCCGATAACGATCAAATCATCAGCATTGGCTGGCGTCGCGTTCATATTGCTCAGGCCGCAGCCTTAGCAGATTCCTTCAGCAACTGAGCAACACGCTCAGAAGGTTGTGCACCAACGCTCAGCCAGTAGGCTACGCGCTCTTGGTTCACGGACAGACGGACTTCTTGACCACGAGCAACAGGGTTGAAGAAACCAACCTGTTCTTTGTGCGAACCGTCGCGCGGGTTGCGGCTGTCGGTTACGGTCAAGTGGTAGAACGGGCGCTTTTTGGAGCCGCCAAGGGCAAGACGGATTGTTAGCATGTGAACATAGTTCCTGTAGTCGGTGCTGCAAATCTAAATGCACAGCGGGCATAGGTGCCCGAAAGGCCGCATATTCTAAGGAATATCCGGACTTTTGCAAATGTCTTTTTCTGGCGCCTATCGGCGTGCCATCCAGATTTGCGGTAGAGCCGTTGTCTCCAACGGCGAGTCAGCGCCCGCCAAGGCGGGCTACTGCTGGCCCCACGTCCGTGTGGGGACCGCGCCGACAAGACTGTCGGCGCGAATTCTTTACATTTTTGGCATACCGCCGCCGGGCAACATACCGCCCATGCCGCGCATCATTTTTGCCATGCCGCCCTTGGCGGAGAATTTCTTCATCATCTTCTGCATCTGCTTGTGCTGCTTGATCAAGCGGCCGATGTCCTGCACCTGGGTGCCGGAACCCATGGCGATCCGACGCTTGCGCGAACCGCTGATCAGCTCAGGGTCGCGGCGCTCGGCCGGGGTCATGGAGTTGATGATGGCTTCCATCTGCTTGAACTGTTTCTCTGCCGCGCCCTGGGCATTGCCCATTTGCGCCAGGTTGACACCGCCGATATTCGGCAGCTTGTCCATCAGGCCGCCGAGGCCGCCCATGTTTTTCATCTGTTGCAGCTGATCGCGGAAGTCTTCGAGGTCGAAGCCTTTGCCCTTCTTCAGCTTTTTCGCCAGTTTGTCGGCCTTGTCCTTGTCGAGGGTCTGTTCAGCCTGTTCGATCAGGCTGAGCACGTCGCCCATGCCGAGGATGCGCGAAGCAATACGCTCGGGGTGGAACGGCTCGAGGGCTTCGGTCTTCTCGCCCATACCGATGAACTTGATCGGCTTGCCGGTGATGGAACGTACCGACAACGCGGCACCGCCACGGGCATCACCGTCGACCTTGGTCAGGATCACCCCGGTCAGCGGCAGCGCATCGCCAAAGGCCTTGGCCGTGTTGGCGGCGTCCTGGCCGGTCATGGCGTCGACCACGAACAGGGTCTCGACCGGCTTGATCGCGGCATGAAGGGCCTTGATCTCGCCCATCATCTCTTCGTCGATGTGCAGGCGACCGGCGGTATCGACGATGACCACGTCGATGAATTTCAGGCGTGCTTCTTTAATAGCGGCTTCGGCGATATCGACCGGCTTCTGGCTCAGGTCGGACGGGAAGAACGTCACGCCGATGTCGTTGGCCAGGGTTTCCAGCTGTTTAATCGCCGCCGGACGGTAGACGTCCGCGGACACCACCATCACCGACTTCTTCTTGCGCTCCTTGAGGAAGCGCGCCAGTTTGCCGGCCGTGGTGGTTTTACCGGCACCCTGCAGACCGGCCATCAGGATGACGGCTGGCGGCACGGCACTCAGGTTCAGGTCTTCGTTGGCCTCGCCCATCAGGCTTTCGAGTTCGGCCTGGACGATCTTCACGAAGGCCTGGCCCGGCGTCAGGCTGCGCGACACCTCGGTGCCGACAGCGCGCTCCTTGACCGAATTGACGAAGTCCTTGACCACCGGCAGGGCGACGTCGGCTTCGAGCAACGCCATGCGCACTTCACGCAGGGTGTCTTTGATATTGTCTTCGGTCAGCTTGGCTTTGCCGGTGACATGGCGCAGCGTCTGCGATAGACGGTCGGTTAAGTTTTCAAACATGCGCGATCCTTTCAGGCCCTAAGGAGACCGAGGTAATGGCGGCCCAGACCGTGAAAAACATGTGCTCGGCGAGCCTGCGGCGTGGGCAGGTCGCGGATTATAGCGAAGACTGCGTCTGGCGCACACCCGCCGTCTGGTTGTGCGGTCTTTCATGCGACAAGGGTTGTATGCCAAACTCATTCTCTTTCGGGCTTGCCTAACAGGATTTATGCTCCCCTTGTCACCCAGTTTGCTCACGACACTCGCCGCCGCCTGCTTATACGCCGCTGCGACTTTCTACCAAGGCTCTCGCCTGGCCACAGGCGCCAAGGCGAACAAACGCCTGCTGGTCACGCTCGGCATCTTTGCCGTCCTGGCCCACAGCGCGAGCCTGTTCACCCACCTGGTGACGCCGATCGGCCTGGGCCTGGATTTTTTCAGCGCCGCCAGCCTGATTGCCGCCGCGGTAATCGCCCTGACCCTGCTGGCGTGTTCACGCATCCCGGTGGAAAACCTGCTGTTGCTGCTGTTCCCACTGGGACTGGCCACCGTGCTGCTGGCGCAGTTCGCGCCGACGGGCACGGTGCAGGTGATCGACGAGGAGCCCGGGATTCTCGCCCATATCCTGCTGTCGATCCTGGCCTACGGCATGTTCACCATTGCCGTGTTCCAGGCGCTGCTGGTGCTGGTGCAAGACCACCAGCTCAAGCACAAGCACCCCTCGGGGCTGATCAAGAACTTCCCGCCGCTGCAAACCATGGAAAGCCTGCTGTTCGGTTTCCTCTGGGCCGGCTGGACCCTGCTGTCGCTGTCACTGATCTCTGGCTGGCTGTTCGTCGAGAACCTGTTTGCCCAGCACCTGGTACACAAGACCCTGCTGGCGTGCCTGGCCTGGATTGTCTTCAGCGTGTTGCTGTGGGGCCGCAATCGCCTCGGCTGGCGCGGGCACAAGGCCATTCGCTGGACCCTGGCCGGCTTCTGCCTGCTGATGCTGGCCTATTTCGGCAGCAAGCTGGTCCGCGAATTCATCCTGCACATCTGACGGGCATTCGTTATGGATAACCTGCCCATCGGGCCCTTGCTCGCCGTCCTGGCCCTGCTGATCCTCTGGTCGGGCCTGTTCACCGCCATCGAGGCGGCGCAACAGCAACTGCTGGCCCAACGTACGGCCTCACGTGCGAGCGACAAGCCGGTGGCCAGACTCAACTTCCCGCTCAGCAGCCTGATTCTCTGCAATACCTTGTGCCGGGCACTGGTGGTGGTTATCAGCACCCTGCTCGCGGTATTCGGCTGGGCCGACAATGGCCCCTGGCTCGCCTGCCTGAGCGCCACGGCGGCCTTGCTGATATTCGCCGATTACCTGCCGCGCACCCTAGCCAGCCGCTATCCGGATACCATCCTGGCGCTGGGCAACACCCTGCTTGGCGTGCCATTGAAGCTCCTCTACCCGCTCGCCTGGCTGCTCAGCAGCATCAGCCTGCTGCTGCTCAAGCCCCTGGCACGCAAGCCCAAGGTGGTGCAACAGAGCGAAGATGAGCCACTGCCGACACCGATAACCGACAACGAACACGAACATGCCGCTTGTCGCCCCCATGCCCTGGCCGGCATTCATGCGCTGGACAACATTACCGTCAACGACATCCTGGTACCGCGCAGTGAAGTGGACGGGATCAACCTCGACGATCCGCTGGAGGACATCATCCAACAGCTGCGCACCAACAAGCGCACGCGCCTGCCGGTGTTCCACAGCGATATCAACCAGGTCGAAGCCGTACTCAACACCCGGCAGATCCGCCACTTGCTGCCCGATGCCAGCCTGACCAAAGAAGCCCTGCTGGCCGCCTGCCACGAACCCTACTTCGTGCCGGAAAGCACTCCCCTGCAACTGCAGCTGCTGAACTTCCACAAACAGCAGCGTCGCCTGGGCATGGTGGTCGACGAGTACGGCGAAGTGCAGGGCATCGTGACCCTGGAGGACATCCTCGAAGAAATCGTCGGCGAGTTCGAAAGCCAGCACAGCCTCGACAACCCGCACATTCACCCGCAAGCCGATGGGCGCCTGGTGATCGACGGCGCAGCTTCCATCCGCGAACTGAACAAGAGCCTGGGCTGGCACCTGCCCAGCGATGGCCCGAAAACCCTGAACGGCCTGGTCACCGAGGCCCTGGAAACCATCCCGGATTGCCCGGTGTGCCTGAAAATCGGTCGTTATCGGCTGGAAATCCTCGAAACCGAGGACAACCGCGTCAGCCAGGTGCTGATCTGGCACACCACGTCCGTGCCTGCAATTGGCTGAAAGAGCACCGCGCAGCCCCTTGTAAAATCGCTCGACCAAGCCCCGGTGCTGAGCGTCGGTGGCGTGATAGATCGCCATCGCGAGCAGGCTCGCTCCCACATTGGATTGGGCTGTACACAACCGGTGTAATCAACCGAAGATCCTGTGGGAGCGAGCCTGCTCGCGAAGGCCGCGCCTCGGTTACAGCTCTACAACCACGGCCTGAGAAGCACGGGTCGCTTTAGCCCGGGCCAACTCAATCGACTCATCCCGCGCCAGCGCCACACCCATGCGACGCTGACCGTTCACCTCTGGCTTGCCGAACAAACGCAGCGCGGTATCCGGCTCGCTCAACGCAGCTCCCAGGTTGGCGAACGCCGTCTGGGTCGACTGCCCTTCCACCAGAATCACTGCCGAAGCCGAAGGACCGAACTGACGGATCAACGGGATCGGCAGGCCGAGAATTGCCCGGGCATGCAGCGCGAACTGCGACAGATCCTGGGAAATCAGGGTCACCAGGCCGGTGTCATGGGGGCGCGGCGAGACTTCGCTGAACCACACCTGATCACCCTTGATGAACAACTCGACGCCAAACAGACCACGACCACCCAGGGCCTCGGTCACGGCCTTGGCCACCCGCTCGGATTCCGCCAGGGCAATCGGGCTCATGGCTTGTGGCTGCCAGGATTCCTGATAATCGCCCTTCTCCTGACGGTGACCGACAGGTGCACAGAAGGTGGTGCCGCCCACATGGCGCACGGTCAGCAGGGTGATTTCGTAGTCGAAATCGATGAACCCCTCGACGATCACCCGACCTTTACCGGCACGCCCGCCTTCCTGCGCGTAGTCCCAGGCGCTCTGCACGTCATCGGCGCTGCGCAGCAGGCTCTGGCCCTTGCCCGAGGAACTCATCACCGGCTTGACCACACACGGGAAGCCCAGGTCTTCGACTGCCTTGCGGTAGTCTTCGACGGTATCGGCGAAGTGGTACGGGGACGTCGGCAGGTCCAGCTCTTCGGCGGCCAGGCGACGGATGCCCTCACGGTTCATGGTCAGTTGCGCGGCACGGGCGGTAGGGATCACGGTGAAACCTTCAGCCTCCAGCTCCACCAGGGTGGCGGTGGCGATGGCTTCGATTTCCGGCACGATGAAGTGCGGTTTCTCGGCTTCGATCACGGCCCGCAGTGCAGCGCCGTCGAGCATGTTGATCACGTGGCTGCGGTGCGCCACCTGCATCGCCGGCGCGTTGGCGTAACGATCCACGGCAATCACTTCAACGCCCAGGCGTTGCAGTTCGATCACCACCTCCTTGCCCAACTCACCACAGCCACACAGCAATACGCGGGTCGCGGTTGGCGACAATGGAGTTCCGATACGAGTCATCTGAAGTTCCTCAAAGGAGCGGATCATCGAGGGATATGGCGCAGCGCGCACTTCCCATGGGGAGAAAGCGCGGCATTTTACATGAACCAGCGGCTTTGGCCTTAGCTGGCGACCGCCTGTTTGCGCAAGCGCCAGGCCATAATCAGCCACACGGCCGTCACGCCGGCGAACTTCGAGCCCAGGGCGGTCAGCAACACGCCCGGGGTCAGGGCGTCGATCATGCCGAAGAAAATGAAGGTATCCAGGGGAATGCTCAGTGCCGAACTGATCCACAACCGGTCATGCAAGGGCCGCTTGGTGATGCTGAACACCAGCCAGTCGATGCACTCCGACACCGCAAACGCGGTGGCGCTGGCCAGGGCGATGGAGGGGTCGGACGTCAGGTACGACAGCACCAGCGCCGCCAGCATGGCAATGATCGCGCCATGGCCGAAGCGGATCTGCACCATGTCACGCAGCACGAACACCAGGCCACCCCAGGCCGACCAGATGATGTCCAGGTGCGGGGCAGTAGAAAAGGCGTAGTTGATCAGCACGACGCTGCTGATGTAGGCGATCAGGAAGAGCATGGGGCGCGGGGATACCTGGCAGATTGGCGCATAGGGTACTGCAGCGGCGCGAAGCCGCCAAATCCCGATGCGGCTATCTGCTATCTGAAGGCGCGAGCGGGCTCGCGACGAACTCAAAAACAACGCGGTGACTCTGGTGACACGCGTCATCGTCAGCATCCATCGCGAGCACGCGCCTACAACGTGCTGCGCTCAGGGTGCCGGGGTTTTGCCCAGCATCCACACCAGCCCGCTGGCCTTGGCGCGCTCATGGCACAACCCCAGCACCTGGCGGCGCTCGTCGTTGTCCATTCGGCTCCAGCGGGTAATTTCCCCGACGGTACGCTGGCATCCGGTACAGATGTCCTGCTCGTCCAGCGCACAAATATTCACGCAGGGCGACAACACGGGTCTTTCAGGGGTAGTCATGGCTCCTGCTCGACCAGGTCCACGGCGTATCGCTGGGAGCGATGCACATAGTGTGCGGCAGAGGCTTCGAGCATCTTGATCTGCGGCTCGGTCAGCTCGCGCACCACTTTACCGGGCGACCCCATGACCAGCGAGCCGTCGGGGATCTGCTTGTTTTCACCAATCAGCGAGTTGGCGCCGATAATGCAGTTCTTGCCGATCTTCGCCCCATTGAGGATCACCGCATTAATCCCGATCAGGCTGTTATCGCCCACCGTGCAGCCGTGGAGCATGGCGTTGTGGCCGATGGTCACTCCGGTACCAATGGTCAACGGGTAGCCCATGTCGGTGTGCATCACGGTGCCGTCCTGCACATTGCTGTTCTTGCCGATCAGGATCAGTTCGTTGTCCCCGCGCAGGACCGCGTTGAACCAGACACTGGCGCCCTCTTCCAGCTTGACCTTGCCAATCAGCACGGCGTTCGGTGCAACCCAGCTCTGCGGGTGGGTCTCGACACGGGCGTCGCCCAGGCGGTATTTCATCGTTGTTATCCTCATGGCTCAGGCAGCCGCGGGTAAATGCCGGATGGCTTCAGGTATTGATAAAGCTCTTGGGAGGTTGGTGCAGGCTGATCTTCGCGTCATAGAGCAGATTGATCAACTCGACAACCATGATCGCGGTCAGGCCCCAAATCTTGTATTCGCCATAACGGTAGCTCGGCACATACCAGCTGCGGCCCTGATAATCGATGCGGTGCGTGTGTTCACGCGGGTCCGTGCGGAAAAACTCCAGCGGCACACTGAACACTGCGGCAATTTCCGCGTCGTTGGCGCGGTACTCGACGAAGTCCGGGATCACCGCCACATAAGGCGTGACCTTGATCCCGTGCAGCGAGATCAGCGGACTCAGGGGCCCGATCACTTCCACCAGCCCCGGCGGCAGGCCGATTTCCTCTTCGGCCTCGCGCAGCGCGGTGAACACCAGGTCAGGGTCTTCGGGGTCGCGTCGCCCGCCAGGGAAGGCGACCTCACCGCCATGGGTCGAGAGCCCGCTGGCGCGCAGAGTCAGAACCAGTTCCGGTTCGTCACTGCGGGTGATGGGCACGAGCACCGCGGCTTCGGGGAAACGTCGGTCAGTTTCCAGCGTACGTGGTGTGTGATTACTTACCCGGTACAGTAGCTCGTCCAGCATGAGTGCTCTCGATCTGTTGGCTACCTTGCATCATGCACCAATCCTGGAGGCCGCCCAACCCCCGGGCTGCGGCATGTCGCTAAACGACAACTTGCCGACAGACACCGCGGCACGCGAAGATAGGCGCGGCCTATTCGGAAAACCCAGCATGAAATTCTGTAGCCAGTGCGGTAACCCGGTCACGCAACGTATTCCCGAAGGCGATTCGCGCCTGCGTTTTGTCTGCGACAGCTGTCAGACCATTCACTACCAGAACCCCAACATCGTCGCCGGCTGCCTGCCAACCTGGGGCACCCAGGTGCTGCTGTGCCGTCGCGCCATCGAACCGCGCCGGGGTTACTGGACCCTGCCAGCCGGTTTCATGGAGAACGGCGAGACCGTCGAACAGGCCGCCGTGCGTGAAACCGCCGAGGAAGCCTGCGCTCGGGTACGCAACCTGAGTATCTACACGCTGATCGATGTACCGCACATCAGCCAGGTCCACGTATTCTTTCGCGCCGAAATGGCCGACCTGGACTTTGCCGCCGGCCCGGAAAGCCTGGAAGTGCAGCTTTTCGAGGAAGCAGACATCCCTTGGTCAGAGCTGGCTTTCCGCACAGTGGGCCGTACCCTAGAATGCTTCTTCGCTGACCGCCTGCGCGGGGCTTACCCGGTGCGTAGCGAATCCATTCCTCCGCTTGCTCAGCCTGCGATCACTTAAACAACAAAAAGTACGCCGTACTCTCAGGGATATCGTTTTAATGCGCTGGTTGCTCGCGTTCCTCTGTCTGTCATTCGCCGTCGTTTCCCAGGCTTCCAGCGTGGAAACCCTGGACGGCAAAATCGTCGAAAAAGTCCTGGTGCTCAAATCCGCCCGTCAGTTGCAACTGATCAATGACGGCAAGCCCATCAAGACCTACCGCATTTCACTCGGCCGCAACCCCAAGGGCCAGAAGCTCATGGAAGGCGACCGACGCACCCCCGAAGGCCTGTACTGGCTGGACTGGCGCAAGGTCAGCGAGCGCTTCAACCTGGCCATGCACATCTCCTACCCGAACATCAGCGACGCTGCGCGCTCGCGCCGCGAGGGCGTGGCCCCAGGCGGCATGATCATGATTCACGGCACCCCGGACACCGAAGAAAACCCCGAAGACCTGTTCCACACCCTGGACTGGACCGACGGCTGCATCGCCATGCGTAACGTCGACATGCGCGAAGTCTGGGGCCTGGTGCCCGATGGCACGATGATCGAAATCCGGCCCTGAAGGGCCTATATGCCCACAAAGCCAAGATCAAAAGATCGCAGCCTACGGCATCTCCTGCCGGGCAACAAAAAACCCGCTGAAATCGCTTTCAGCGGGTTTTTTGTTTGAGCGACGGGAAGCTCAGAACACCTCCAACCGCCATACCTCATAAGCCGGCGTCTCGTAGGGATGGCTCTGCTTCAGGGCCATCACCACCGAACGAATCAACTCATCAGCCACCACCAGCTCAACCTTCCATTCCTCGACCTGCTCCACCTGACCGGTCTGCCCGAGGAACGGCTGGCTGCCGTCCAACGGGCGAAACTGACCCAGGCCAAGCACCTGCCACGAGCACTGGTCATAAGTGCCGATCCGCCCGCCACCGGCAGCGAACACCGCACTCTTGACCACCTCGACGTGACTGGCCGGAACAAAAAAGCTGAGCTTGTACACGGCTGTTAGTTCACCCACACGCGCGCATTACGGAACATGCGCATCCACGGTGCGTCCTCGCTCCACTCTTCCGAGCGCCACGAGTTCTGCACTGCGCGGAAGACCCGCTCCGGGTGCGGCATCATGATGGTCACGCGACCGTCACGACTGGTCAGTCCGGTAATCCCGCGCGGCGAACCGTTCGGGTTGGCCGGGTAGCTCTCGGTCACCTTGCCGTGGTTGTCGACGAAACGCATCGCCACGCAACCCGACAGATCGGCTTCCAGCAACGCCTCTTCGCTGGAGAACTCGGCATGACCTTCGCCGTGGGCAATGGCGATCGGCATACGCGAACCGGCCATGCCCTGCAGGAAGATCGAGTTCGACTCCTGCACCTGGACCATGGCCACGCGGGCTTCGAACTGCTCGGAGCGGTTACGCACGAAGTGCGGCCAGAATTCGCTGCCCGGGATCAGCTCGTGCAGGTTGGACATCATCTGGCAACCGTTGCACACCCCGAGGGTGAAGCTGTCGTTACGCTCGAAGAAGCCCTGGAACGCATCGCGGGCACGGCTGTTGAACAGGGCCGACTTGGCCCAGCCTTCACCGGCACCCAAGACATCGCCGTAGGAGAAACCACCGCAAGCCACCAGACCCTTGAACTCGTTCAGGTCGACGCGACCCGCCAGAATGTCGCTCATGTGCACGTCGATCGCGCTGAAACCGGCACGGTCGAACGCTGCGGCCATTTCCACCTGACCGTTGACGCCCTGCTCACGCAGCACGGCAACCTGTGGGCGAATGCCTTTCTTGATGTAAGGCGCGGCGATGTCCTGGTTGACGTCGAAGCTGAGCTTGACGCTCAGGCCCGGGTTGTCTTCTTCCAGCAACACGTCGAACTCTTGCTCGGCGCAGTCGGCGTTGTCACGCAGGCGCTGGATCTGGTAGCTGGTCTCGGCCCACTGGCGTTGCAGCAGACGACGCTGGCCTTCGAACACGGTGTCACCGTTGAAGGTGATGTTGATCTCGCCGTTGTTCATTGGCTGGCCGATCACCGACACGCAGTCGCCCAGGCCCGCAGCGCTGAACTGCGCGAGGATGTCCGGGGTGGCGTCCTGGCGTACCTGGATCACTGCGCCCAGCTCTTCGTTGAACAGGATCGCGGCGATGTCGGCCGAGGTTTCCGCCAGGCCGTCGAGGTTCAGGCTCAGACCGCAGTGGCCGGCAAAAGCCATTTCCACGGTGCTGGTCAACAGACCACCGTCGGAACGGTCGTGGTAAGCCAGCAGGTGACCGTCGGCGTTGAGGCCCTGGATCACGGCGAAGAAGGCCTTCAGGTCTTCGGCGTCGTCGACGTCCGGAGCCTGGCTGCCGAGCTTGCCGTGCACCTGGGCGAGAATCGAGGCGCCCATGCGGTTCTGGCCACGACCCAGGTCGATCAGGATCAGGTCGGTGGTGCCCTTGTCCATGCGCAGTTGCGGGGTCAGGGTCTGACGGATGTCGGTCACTGGGGCAAAGCCGGTGACGATCAGCGACATCGGCGAGGTCACGGTCTTGTCGACGCCCTCGTCATTCCAGCGAGTGGCCATGGACATCGAGTCCTTGCCCACCGGGATGGTGATGCCCAGCTCAGGGCACAGTTCCATACCGACCGCTTTCACGGTGTCGTACAGACGCGCGTCTTCGCCCGGGTGACCAGCGGCCGACATCCAGTTCGCCGACAACTTGATGTCGGAGAGCTTGGCGATGCGCGAAGCGGCGATGTTGGTCAGGGTTTCGCCGATGGCCATGCGGCCCGACGCCGGAGCGTCCAGCAGGGCCAGCGGAGTACGCTCGCCCATCGCCATGGCTTCACCGGTGTAGACGTCGAAGCTGGTGGCGGTCACGGCCACGTCAGCCACGGGTACCTGCCATGGGCCAACCATCTGGTCACGGGCCACGAGGCCGGTGATGGTGCGGTCGCCGATGGTGATCAGGAAGCTCTTGCTGGCCACGGCCGGGTGATGCAGAACACGCTCGACGCAGTCGGCGATGTTCAGGGTCGACGGATCGAAGTCGTCGCCCAGTTCGTTTTCCCGAACCACGGAGCGGTGCATGCGCGGAGCCTTGCCCAGCAGCACTTCCAGCGGCATGTCCACCGGGCTGTTGCCGAAGTGGCTGTCGGTCACGGTCAGTTGTGGTTCGGCAGTGGCTTCGCCGACCACGGCAAACGGGCAGCGCTCACGTTCGCAGATCGCCTTGAAGCGCTCGAAGTCGGCCGGGCCGACTGCCAGGACGTAACGCTCCTGGGATTCGTTGCTCCAGATTTCGTGCGGGGCCATGCCCGGCTCGTCGTTTGGAATGTTACGCAGTTCGAAACGGCCACCGCGGTCGCCGTCGTTGACCAGTTCCGGGAAGGCGTTGGACAGGCCGCCCGCACCCACGTCGTGGATGAAGCTGATCGGGTTGTGTTCACCCAACTGCCAGCAACGGTCGATGACTTCCTGGCAACGGCGTTCCATTTCCGGGTTTTCGCGTTGTACCGAAGCGAAGTCCAGGTCCGCCGAGCTGGTGCCGGTGGCCATCGAGGAAGCGGCACCGCCGCCCAGGCCGATCAGCATCGCCGGGCCACCCAGCACGATCAGCTTGGAGCCGACAAGGATCTCGCCTTTTTGTACGTGCTCTTCACGAATGTTGCCCATCCCGCCGGCCAACATGATCGGCTTGTGGTAACCACGCACTTCATCACCGTGCGGCGTGGTGATGGATTGTTCGAAGGTACGGAAGTAACCGGTCAGGGCCGGGCGGCCGAATTCGTTGTTGAACGCAGCGCCGCCCAATGGGCCTTCGATCATGATGTCGAGGGCGGTGACGATGCGCTCAGGCTTGCCGTAGGGCACTTCCCACGGCTGTTCGAAGCCCGGGATCTGCAGATTGGATACGGTAAAGCCGGTCAGGCCAGCCTTCGGCTTGGCGCCGCGACCGGTTGCACCTTCGTCGCGGATCTCGCCACCGGAGCCGGTGGACGCGCCCGGGAACGGGGCAATCGCCGTCGGGTGGTTGTGCGTCTCGACTTTCATCAGGATGTGTACCGGTTCCTGCACCGCGCCGTACTGGCGGGTCTCAGGGTCCGGGAAAAAACGCCCGGCAACGGAACCGACGATCACCGAGGCGTTGTCCTTGTAGGCCGACAGGACACCTTCGCTGTGCATCACGTAGGTGTTCTTGATCATGCCGAACAGGCTTTTTTCCTGGCTTTCACCGTCAATATCCCAACTGGCGTTGAAGATTTTGTGGCGGCAGTGCTCGGAGTTCGCCTGGGCGAACATCATCAGCTCGATGTCATGGGGGTTGCGCTTGAGGCCGACGAAGGCGTTGACCAGGTAGTCGATCTCGTCTTCGGCCAGGGCCAGGCCCAGCTCGACGTTGGCGGTTTCCAGCGCGGCGCGACCGCCACCCAGGACATCGATCGCCGTCAGCGGCTTAGGCTCGGAGTGACTGAACAGACCGGCAGCCTGCTCAAGGTTCTCCAGGACGATCTGGGTCATGCGGTCGTGCAGGCCGTCGGCAATCAACTGGGCCTGGGCGTCGGTGAACTCACCGGCGACATAGAAGGCGATACCGCGCTCCAGGCGCTGGATTTTCGCCAGGCCACAGTTACGGGCAATGTCGCTGGCCTTGCTCGACCAGGGAGAGATGGTGCCGAACCGCGGCAACACCAGGAACAGACGACCGGTCGGCTCTTGTACCGGAACGCTAGGACCGTACTTCAGAAGGCGCGCAAGCACCTGCTGTTCGTCGCCGGTCAGGACGCCGGTGACTTCGGCGAAGTGAGCGAATTCAGCATACAGGCCAGTGACAGCTGGAACCTTTTGGCTCAGTTGCTCAAGGAGTTTGCTGTGGCGAAAGGCAGAAAGGGCAGGAGCGCCGCGCAGGATCAACATCTTCGGGACAGCCTCGGAAGGGGGTGTGCTTTGAGGCCGTGCATTCTAGCCTAAACCGCCCGCGACAGCACCCGAAACGCTACACCCGGTATCGCCCGAACGTCGGCCAGGGCTGGCGGGCCTATAACCAATGCTCATTAAGGTCAGTACCGGCGGTTATTTTAGGGCGCTAAATCGGCTTCAAGTGCCCATTCCTGAGGGCTTGGGGCCAGTTTCCAAACATCTAGCAGACAAGCCCTTCGCTGTCGAGATATGGCGGCCGTGGTCCTTTGCGTATACTGCGCAGATGTTTTCCCCAATGGTTTTGCGTCCGCGATTGGCCAAATGGCTTCTCGCCACCGGACTCTTCCTGATGCTCAGCGGCTGTGTTGATAAACCCAACACCCTGGAGCGCGTAAAGGAGGATGGCGTGCTGCGCGTGGTCACGCGTAACAGCCCCGCCACCTACTTCCAGGATCGCAACGGTGAAACCGGCTTCGAATACGAGCTGGTGAAGCGCTTTGCCGACGATCTGGGGGTGAAACTGAAGATCGAAACCGCGGACAACCTCGACGACCTCTTTGATCAGGTGGGCAAGCCCAACGGCCCCGTGCTCGCTGCTGCCGGTCTGGTCAGCAGCGAGAAACGCAAGGCGCAGGTCCGGTTCTCCCACTCCTATCTGGAAGTCACCCCGCAAATCATCTACCGCAATGGCCAGTCACGCCCAACCAACGCGGCGGACCTGGTGGGCAAGAAGATCATGGTGCTCAAGGGCAGCACCCATGCCGAGCAATTGGCAGTTCTGAAACAGAAAAATCCGCGCATCGAGTACGAAGAGTCTGACGCAGTCGAGGTGGTCGACCTGCTGCGCATGGTCGACGAAGGGCAAATTGACCTGACCCTGGTCGACTCCAACGAAGTGGCCATGAACCAGGTGTATTTCCCCAACGTCCGGGTGGCCTTCGACCTCGGTGACGCCAGCAACCAAAGCTGGGCGGTGGCCGCCGGTGAAGACAACAGCCTGCTCAACGAGATCAATGACTTCCTCGACAAGGTCGAGAAAAACGGCACCTTGCAGCGCCTCAAGGACCGCTACTACGGGCACGTCGACGTGCTCGGCTATGTCGGCGCCTACACCTTTGCCCAGCACCTGCAGCAGCGCCTGCCCAAGTACGAACAGCACTTCAAGAACTACGCCAAGAAAGAAAAAGTCGATTGGCGCCTGCTGGCAGCGATCGGCTATCAAGAGTCACTGTGGCAGCCGACAGTCACCTCCAAGACCGGCGTGCGCGGGCTGATGATGCTGACCCAGAACACCGCCCAGGCCATGGGCGTGTCCAACCGCCTGGATGCCCGCCAGAGCATCATGGGCGGCGCCAAGTACCTGGCGTACATGAAGGAGCAACTGGACAGTTCAATCCAGGAGCCGGATCGCACCTGGTTCGCCCTCGCCGCCTACAACGTCGGCAGCGGCCACCTGGATGACGCACGCAAGCTGGCGGCCAAGGAAGGGTTGAATCCGGACAAGTGGCTGGACGTGAAGAAGATCCTGCCCCGCCTGTCGCAGAAACAGTGGTACAGCAAGACCCGCTATGGCTATGCCCGCGGCGGCGAGCCGGTGCACTTCGTGGCGAACATCCGTCGTTACTACGACATCCTGACCTGGGTCACGCAGCCGCAACTGGAAGGCGACCAGGTGGCCGAGGGCAACCTGCACGTGCCGGGCATCGACAAGACCAAGCCGCCGGAAGACAACCCACCGCTTTAAATCCCCGGGGCTGCCAAGAAATCGCAGCCCGCAGGCTGCGATTTCTGGATATCAGGCCTTTGCCGCTGCCGCCAGAATCAGCGCCTTCATCTCCGACACCGCCGACTTGAAGCCGACGAACAAGGCGTGCGCCACCAGCGCGTGGCCGATGTTCAGTTCATTGATGCCCTTGATCGCTGCCACGGCTTCGACGTTGTGGTAATGCAGGCCGTGACCGGCATTGACGATCAGGCCCTGAGCCAAGCCACAGGCTACGCCGTCGGCCACGCGCTGCAGCTCTTCGGCGACTTCGGTGGGGGTCTGGGCATCGGCATAACGGCCAGTGTGCAATTCGATGGCCGGGGCGCCGACGCGCTTGGAGGCCTCGATCTGCCGCTCATCGGCGTCGATGAACAACGACACTTCACAGCCGATCCTGGCCAGGCGCTCGACCGCAGCCTTGATCCGCGCCTCCTGCCCTGCCACGTCCAGACCGCCTTCGGTGGTCAGCTCCTGACGGGTTTCCGGAACCAGGCAGATGTGCGCCGGGCGGATGTGTTCGGCGAACGCCATCATTTCCTCGGTCACGCCCATCTCGAAGTTCATGCGGGTCTGCAGCACATCCTTGAGCAGCAGCACATCGCGCTCCTGGATGTGCCGGCGGTCTTCGCGCAAATGCACGGTGATGCCATCGGCCCCCGCCTCTTCAGCGTCCAGCGCGGCCTTGACGGGGTCAGGGTAACGGGTGCCCCGGGCCTGACGCAGGGTGGCAACGTGGTCGATGTTCACGCCAAGAAGAATGCGGGTGCTGGTGGTCACGGAAAGCGCTCCAGAAGAAGAGAAAGTTCGGTGCACAGCATACGGGGTGATCAGGGCTTGCGAAACAGCTCGCGACTGACCAGGGGACGACCGCCCAGGTGAACGGCCAATGCCTGGCGCATCAGGCGCTTGGCAGCGGACAACGCACCGGGGGCGCTCCAGTCCGCTTCGGCCATGGCCAACAGTTCGGCGCCATTGAATAACCCCGGCTGCAACAGATACACCCGCTCCAACCCGGCATCCACCTGCAGGCGGTACAGACCGTCGGCGGCAATCGGCTCGGCGTGGACATCCTGGGTCAATGCAAAGCCATAGCCCAGGTCATCCAGCAAGCGCCATTCGAATGAACGCAGCAACGGTTCCAGCGCACGACCTTCAGCGAGGGCCAGCAAGGTCGCGGCGTAGTGTTCGAATACGGCGGGATGGGGATCTTCGGCAGGTAACAGGCGGATCAGCAACTCATTGAGGTACAGGCCGCTGAACAGCGCCTCGCCACTGAGCCAGGTCGAGACGCCGGCACTTTCCATGCGCCCAACGTTCTTCAGCTCACCGCGCCCGCGAAACTCCACGTCCAGAGGCACGAATGGCCGCGCCAGTGTCCCGGCCTTGCCTCGCGCACTGCGCAACACCGCCCGCAAACGCCCTTGCGGCGTGAGAAAGTCGACCAATGCACTGTTCTCGCGGTAGGCGCGCGAATGCAGGACGTAGGCGGGTTGGCTGGGTGGCGGAGAGGACATGGGTGTCTCACTGAAGGAGTGCTGTTTTGAAATCAACACAAACCAAATGTGGGAGCGGGCTTGCCCGCGATGGCGGACTTACAGTCAACATCGCTGCTGAATGCTCCATCCTCATCGCGGGCAAGCCCGCTCCCACAGGGTTCTACGATACAGCGCCAACCGGGTTTACAGGTCGCCGTAACCCAGCGAACGCAGGGCGCGCTCGTCGTCGGACCAGCCGCCTTTGACCTTCACCCACAGGTTGAGCATGATCTTGGAGTCGAACAGCAGCTCCATGTCCTTGCGCGCCTCGGTGCCGATGCGCTTGATCCGCTCGCCCTTGTCACCAATGATGATCTTCTTCTGACCGTCACGCTCAACGAGGATCAGGGCGTGGATGTGCAGGGTCTTGCCCTGCTGCTTGAACTCTTCGATTTCCACGGTGATCTGGTACGGCAGCTCCGCCCCCATCTGGCGCATGATCTTCTCGCGCACCAGTTCAGCGGCAAGGAAGCGGCTGCTGCGGTCGGTGATCTGATCTTCCGGGAAGAAGTGATCGTTTTCCGGCAGGTAACCGGCAATCACACGCTCCAGCGCTTCGAGGTTATGCCCGTGCTGGGCCGAGATCGGCATGATCTGCGCGTTCGGCAGTTGCTCTTGCAACCAGGTCAGGTGCGGCATCAGCTCGGCTTTGTCTTCGATGCGGTCGGTCTTGTTCAGCGCCACGATCAAAGGACCGGTCACGTACTGCACACGCTCGAGGACCATCTGGTCTTCGTCGGTCCACTTGGTGCGATCGACCACGAAGATCACCACGTCGACGTCTTTCAACGCCGCCGAGGCGGTCTTGTTCATGTAGCGGTTCAGGGCCTTCTCGCCGCCCTTGTGCATGCCGGGGGTGTCGACGTAGATCGCCTGCACCGCGCCTTCGGTCTTGATCCCGAGCATGTTGTGGCGAGTGGTCTGCGGTTTACGCGAGGTGATTGCCAGCTTCTGACCCAGGATGTGGTTCAGCAACGTGGATTTGCCCACGTTCGGGCGGCCGACGATGGCGACATAGCCACAGCGAGTTGCAGTTGAATCAGTCATGGCCATTCTCCACGCCCAGGGCTATCAGTGCTGCGGCGGCCGCTACCTGTTCGGCAATACGACGGCTCACACCCTGACCTCGGCTTTTTTCATTCAGTAAGGTGATTTCACATTCGACGAAGAACGTCCGGCAATGCGGCTCACCCTGGATATCCACCACTTCGTAACGCGGCAGCTCACAGGCACGCGACTGCAGGAACTCCTGCAGGCGGGTCTTTGGATCTTTATTGGTATCGACCAGCGTCAGGCTCTCGAACTCGGAAGCCAGCCAGGCCAGCACGCGCTCGCGCGCCATGTCCATGCCGGCATCCAGGTAGATCGCGCCGATCAGCGCTTCCAGGGCATCGGCCAGAATCGACTCGCGCCGGAAACCGCCGCTCTTCAACTCACCGGAGCCCAGGCGCAGGTAGTCACCCAGGTCAAAACCACGGGCCAGCACCGCCAGGGTCTCGCCTTTGACCAGGCGTGCGCGCAAACGCGACAACTGACCTTCGCGGGCCAGCGGAAAGCGATCGAACAGCGCTTCACCGGCCACGAAGTTGAGAATGGCGTCACCGAGAAATTCCAGGCGCTCGTTGTTGCGCCCGGCAAAGCTGCGGTGAGTCAGGGCCAGGACCATCAGTTCCTGATCCTTGAAGGTGTAGCCGAGCTGACGCTCGAGACGACTTAAGGAGACGCTCACGGTTTACCCACGCTGAGTTCGTGGTCGACTTCCCCCACAGCATCGCTGCGAAGGCCTGGGACAAATAACGCTGTGTTCAAAAATTACTTCCTGAATATCGTTGGCTTCAATGCAGTGCGGCAACCTTCTGCAGGCTCCAGAAATGCATTCGGCGCT
The DNA here is from genome assembly GCF_014236655.1 of Pseudomonas kielensis. GTDB lineage: Bacteria > Pseudomonadota > Gammaproteobacteria > Pseudomonadales > Pseudomonadaceae > Aquipseudomonas > Aquipseudomonas kielensis. The sequence continues at coordinate 66,568 of NZ_JACMYG010000007.1, read as the reverse complement.
GTGTTCAACAGCGCCGTGTGGGATTACTTGATCAGGCCAACCCGCGAGAAATTCGGCAGGTGGCTGAGTTTCGGTTCAGGCCAGCTCATCCAGACCGCAAAGGCCTTGCCGACGATGTTCTGGTCGGGAACCATGCCCAGCAGGTTCTTGGGAATGCTTGGGTCATCCCAGTAGCGACTGTCGTTGGAGTTGTCGCGGTTGTCGCCCATCATGAAGTAGTGGCCCGCAGGCACAGTCCATTGACGGTCCGGAGTGGCCCGGTAGCGGCTCATTTCCTTGCGGATCATGTGCTCGGCCACACCGAGTTTTTCCTTGTACAGCTCGGCGCTGCCCAAGGTACCCGGCTCGGTACCCACCAGTTGCTCGGCAATCGACTCACCGTTGACGAACAGGCGCTTGTCGGCGGTGTAGCGGATCTGGTCGCCCGGCAGGCCGACCACACGCTTGATGTAGTTGACGTTCGGGTCGCTTGGGTAGCGGAACACCATCACATCGCCGCGTTGCGGATCACCGACCTCGATGACTTTCTTGTCGAGCACTGGCAAACGGATCCCGTAGGAAAACTTGTTCACCAGAATGAAGTCGCCCACGTCCAGGGTCGGTTTCATCGAACCAGACGGAATCTGGAACGGCTCCACCAGAAACGAACGCAGCACCAGTACGATGAACAGCACCGGAAAGAACGACTTGCCGTATTCCACCAGCAACGGTTCTTTGTTCAGTTTCTCCACGACGACCATGTCGGGTTCGCTGACAGTGCCCTGATACGAGGCAATGGCAGCACGCCGACGCGGCGCCAGAAACACCAGATCGAGCAACGCCAGCAGACCGCAGACGAAGACAGCGATGACCAGCAACAGCGGGAAATTTAGTGACATAGGACCTAACTATCCAACCTGAGCACAGCAAGGAAGGCTTCCTGTGGAATTTCCACGTTGCCGACCTGCTTCATGCGTTTTTTACCGGCCTTCTGCTTTTCCAACAGCTTGCGCTTACGGCTAACGTCACCGCCGTAGCATTTGGCCAATACGTTCTTTCTGAGTGCCTTGACGGAGGTCCGCGCGATGATCTGCCCGCCAATGGCGGCCTGGATCGCAACGTCGAACATCTGGCGCGGAATCAGTTCCTTCATCTTCTCGGTCAACTGGCGACCTTTGTAGTGCGCGTTGTCCTTGTGCACGATCAGCGCCAGGGCATCGACCTTGTCGCCGTTGATCAGCACGTCCAACTTGACCAGATTAGCCGACTGGTAGCGATCGAAGTGGTAATCCAGCGAAGCATAGCCGCGACTGGTGGACTTCAGGCGATCGAAGAAGTCCAGGACCACTTCGTTCATCGGCAAATCGTAGGTCACCTGGACCTGGGTACCCAGGAACAGCATGTCGTGCTGCACGCCACGCTTTTCGATACACAGGGTAATGACGTTGCCCAGGTGCTCTTGCGGCACAAGAATATTGGCCCGCACGATCGGCTCACGCATGTCTTCGATCGAAGACAGGTCCGGGAGCTTGGACGGGTTGTCGACGTAAATCGTTTCACCGGTTTTCAGCTGCAGCTCGAAAATTACCGTTGGCGCCGTGGTGATCAGGTCCAGGTCGTACTCGCGCTCCAGGCGCTCCTGGATGATTTCCATGTGCAGCATGCCAAGGAACCCGCAACGGAAGCCGAAGCCCAGGGCGTCGGAGCTTTCCGGGGTGTACTGCAGGGACGAGTCGTTGAGGGTGAGCTTTTGCAGGGCTTCACGGAAATCTTCGAAGTCGTCGGAGCTGACCGGGAACAGACCGGCGTACACCTGCGGCTGAATGCGCTTGAAGCCTGGCAGCACGTCGACGTCCGGGGTCGAACTCAAGGTCAGGGTGTCGCCCACTGGCGCACCGTGAATGTCCTTGATACCGGCAATGATGAAGCCTACTTCACCGGCTTTCAGATCGACGGTGGCAGTGTGTTTCGGGTTGAACACACCGACGCTGTCCACCAGGTGGATCTTGCCGGTGGATTTGACCAGGATCTTGTCGCCCTTCTTCACGCGGCCATGGCGCACGCGAACCAGGGAGACAACGCCCAGGTAGTTGTCGAACCAGGAGTCGATGATCAACGCTTGCAGCGGATCTTCGATATTGCCGGTAGGCGCGGGAATGGTCTTGACCAGGCGCTCGAGCACCTCATCGACGCCCAGGCCAGTCTTGGCACTGCACTCGACTGCATCGGTAGCGTCGATGCCGATGATTTTCTCGATTTCTTCTTTCACGCGGTCCGGATCGGCCTGCGGCAGGTCGATCTTGTTCAGCACCGGCATGACTTCCAGGCCCTGCTCGATCGCCGTGTAGCAGTTGGCAACCGACTGCGCTTCCACGCCCTGGCCAGCATCGACCACCAGCAACGCACCTTCACAGGCCGCCAACGAGCGGCTGACTTCATAGGTGAAGTCAACGTGGCCGGGGGTGTCGATGAAGTTCAGCTGGTACTTGATGCCGTCTTTGGCGGTGTAATACAGGGTAACGCTGTGGGCCTTGATGGTGATCCCGCGTTCGCGCTCAAGGTCCATGGAGTCCAGTACCTGGGCTTCCATTTCACGCTCGGCCAGGCCGCCGCACATCTGGATGAAGCGATCGGCCAGCGTCGACTTGCCATGGTCAATGTGGGCGATGATGGAGAAATTGCGGATATGACTCAAATCACTCACGGATCAACACTCAAAAAGGCTGCAGGCATAGCCCGCCGAAAAATAGCCGGGAATTGTACCTGAAACACCAGGCAAGCGTCACGTTTGCAGGTAAAGCCATCACCTGCAAAAACGCCCCGCTCTGGCGAACGGGGCGTTTTCGGGGGCAAACGCGAGTTCAAATACCGCTGATCAGCCGGCTCGACGCATCAGCCAGAGGCCTGCCAAAGCACAGACCGCAGCCGGGATCAGCACCGCAAACAGCGGCGAGAAACCGAACACCAGGCTCGATGGCCCGAGCAAATCCTGGACGATGCGGAAGGTGAAGCCCACCAGCACGCCGGTGAACACCCGCTGACCGAGGGTTACCGAACGCAGCGGACCAAAGATGAAGGAGATCGCCATCAGCACCAGGGCGGCGGTGACCAGCGGCTGCAACACTTTGACCCAAAATGCCAGCCAGTAGCGGCCGTTGTTCAGGCCCTGATCAGCCAGGTAATGGATATAACCCCACAGGCCGCTGATGGACAGCGATTCCGGGGCCATCACCACGGTGCTCAGCAGTTGCGGGCTGAGGGCCACATCCCAGCGCTCGACCGGCGCGTTCACCACTTCGGTGCTCTTGCCGTGGAACAGGGTGGTGGTGACGTCACTCAACTGCCAGTGATCGGTGTCGAACTCGGCGCGTTTGGCGAAGCTTGCGGACAGCAGGTGGTGGTCATTATCGAAGCGATAACGGGTCACGCCATACAGGCGGCCATTGGGCTGCACCGAGTTGACGTGAATGAACTCGTCCCCCTGGCGATGCCACAAGCCGTGCTTGGCGCTTTGCGAATCGCCACTGCCCTGGGCCAGCGAACGGTTGGCCTGAGCGATGTTTTCCGTGGCGGGCGCCACATACTCGCCAATCAGCACCCCGGCCACCATCAGGAACAGCATCGGCTTCATCACCGCCCAGACGATGCGCCCAATGGATACACCGGCCGCGCGCATGATGGTCAATTCGCTGTTGCTGGCCAGGCTGCCGAGGCCGATCAGGCAACCGATCAGAGCGGCCATGGGCAGCATGTCGTACAGGCGGCGCGGCGCGGTCAGGAGCACGTAGCCCAGGACATCCATCACCGTGTAGGTATCGCTGGCATCGCCCATTTCATCGATGAAGGCGAACAGGGTCGCCAGGCCGAGGATGATCCCCAGCACGGCCAGGATTGCCATGAATACACTGCTACCAATGTAGCGATCGAGCTTAACCACGGGTCACCTCCAACGCATAGCGGCGACTCGCCATCTTCAAGCGCAACGGCTCCCAGTAGAGCAACCCCAGGCCAATGGCCAGGAAAATCCCGTGGACCCACCACAGCCCCAGCGCTGGCGGCAACTTGCCCTTCTCCAGGGCACCGCGGGCAGCGATCAGGATGGTCAGGTAGGCCATGTACAGCAGGATCGCCGGCAACAGCTTGAGGAATCGGCCCTGACGCGGATTGACCCGCGACAGCGGCACGGCCATCAGGGTCACGATGAACACCAGCAACGGCAGGGACAAACGCCATTGCAGCTCGGCATGGGAACGCACGTCATCGCTGCCCATCAGATTGGCGGTACTGATGGCGTCGCGATCGGTCACTTCGTCGCTGACGTCAGGCTTGGGCAACAGCACGCCATAGGTGTCGTACTTGATGATCCGATAGTTGGCCTGCCCCGGGTTGCCGTCATAACGATAGCCATTGTCGAGAATCAGGTAGCGGTTGCCATCCGGCTTGATCTCCTGGCGGCCCTTCTCGGCCACCAGCACAGAAATGCCGCGATCCTTGTTTCCCGTGGCTTCGTTCTTCTGCGAGATGAACACGCCGGCCAGGTTGACGCGATCGTCCGAAAGTTTCTCGGTGTAGGTCACCCGCGTGCCGTCGCGCAACGACTGGAAGCGTCCTGGCTCCAGGGTGTCGAACTCGGTCAGGGCATCCTGCTTGTTCAGCAGCAACTGGAACTGGTTGGCACCTTGCGGGGCCAGGCCCAGGCTCAACCAGGCCACCAGCAACGCCACCAGCGTGGCCGGGAACAAGGTGTAGACGAACAGGCGTTGCTGGCTCATGCCGGTGGCCGACAGCACGGTCATTTCGCTTTCGAGATAGAGCCGGCCATAAGCCAGCAGAATCCCCAGGAACAACCCCAGTGGCAGGATCAACTGCAAGAAGCCCGGCAGGCGGAAGCCCATGATCAGGAACAGCGAGCCCGGATCCAGTAGGCCGGCAGCGGCTTGGGCGAGGTACTTGATAAAGCGCCCACTCATGATGATGACCAGCAGCACGGCACTGACGGCGCTCAGGGTCACCAGGACTTCACGGGACAGATAACGGAAGACAATCAAACCAGACACTCCAGGGTTGTCAGGCTAAGGCGGCCAAACAAGCAAACAGGTCGGGTGACTCGTGGAACCATGAGCCACCGCAAAAGATGCGGCATTATCCTGTGATTGACCGCGCCTGTCACTGCGCATGCTCACGCCGCTATGCAATGCATTAAAGATCACTTGCGCAAGGGTTGTCAGGCGCAGCCAGCGAGGTTCAAACTGCGGCCTTTGTCGCGGGCCTGGCCCGCACCTTTTCTATATAGAAGGCAAACGTGTGCGCACAGGGTGCGGCACGCTGTACTTTGACCATTTATTCAAGGACCCGGACATGGAACTGGTTGTAAAAAGCGTTAGCCCAGAAACCTTGAAAACCGCCACGCTGGTCATCGCAGTCGGCGAAGGCCGGACACTCGGCAACGTCGCCAAGCAGGTCGATGAGCTCAGCGGCGGTGCCATCAGCGCCATCCTCAAGCGTGGCGACCTGGCCGGCAAAGTTGGCCAGAGCCTGTTGCTGCACAGCCTGCCGAACCTCAAGGCCGAGCGTGTGCTGCTGGTGGGCGTGGGCAAGGACGCCGAACTGGGCGACCGTCCGTTCCGCAAAATCGTCGCCGGCATCCTCAACACCCTCAAGGGCCTGGGTGGCAGCGATGCCGCACTGGCGCTGGACGAAGTGGTGGTCAAGGGTCGTGACAGCTATGGCAAGACCCGCTTGCTGGCCGAAACCCTGGTGGACGGCGAATACAGCTTCGACCAGTTCAAGAGCCAGAAGGCCGAACCGCGCGCCCTGAAGAAAATCACCCTGTTGACCATCAAGGCCGCCCAGGCCGAAGTGCAACGCGCGGTGGCCCACGCTAGCGCAATTGCCAATGGCATGGCCTTCACCCGCGACCTGGGCAACCTGCCGCCGAACATCTGCCACCCGACCTTCCTCGGCGAACAAGCGAAAAACCTGGGCAAAACCTTCAAGAGCCTGAAGGTCGAAGTCCTGGATGAGAAAAAGATCAAGGAACTGGGCATGGGCTCGTTCTACGCCGTCGGCCAGGGCAGCGCCCAGCCGCCGCGCCTGATCGTCATGCAATACAACGGCGGCAAGAAATCCGAGAAGCCGTACGCCCTGGTCGGCAAGGGCATCACCTTCGACACCGGCGGCATCAGCCTCAAGCCGGGCGCCGGCATGGATGAAATGAAGTACGACATGGGCGGTGCGGCCAGTGTGTTCGGCACCCTGCGCGCGGTGCTCGAGCTGAAGCTGCCGATCAACCTGGTGTGCATCCTGGCCTGCGCCGAAAACATGCCAAGCGGCAACGCTGCGCGCCCGGGCGACATCGTCACCACCATGAGCGGCCAGACCGTGGAAATCCTCAACACCGACGCCGAAGGCCGCCTGGTGCTGTGTGACGCCCTGACCTACGCCGAGCGCTTCAAGCCGCAGGCAGTGATCGACATCGCCACGCTGACTGGCGCCTGCATCGTCGCACTGGGTTCCCACACCTCCGGCCTGCTGGGCAACAACGACGAACTGATCGAACAACTGCTGAGCGCCGGCAAGGCTGCCGACGACCGCGCCTGGCAACTGCCGCTGTTCGATGAGTACCAGGAGCAACTGGACAGCCCGTTCGCCGACATCGCCAACATCGGTGGGCCGAAAGCCGGCACCATCACGGCTGCGTGCTTCCTGTCGCGCTTTACCAAGAACCTCAACTGGGCCCACCTGGACATCGCAGGTACCGCCTGGACCAGCGGCGGCAAGGACAAAGGCGCCACTGGCCGCCCGGTACCGTTGCTGACCCAATACCTGCTGGATCGCGCCAAGGCCTGAAACCGATGACCTGAGGCGGCGCCACCCTCGGTGGCCCCGCCTCAGGCTCAGGAACCGCAATGACCAAAGTCGATTTCTACATCCTGCCCAGCGCCGACCCTCAGGCGCGGCTGGATTTCGCCTGCAAGCTCAGCGAAAAGGCCTGGCGCATGGGCCACCGCATCTACCTGCATTGCAGCGATGCCGCCCAACGCGACGACCTTGATGCTCGCCTGTGGGCGTTCAAGGGCGAAAGTTTCGTGCCCCACGGCCCAGCCGAGAGCGAACCGGATGGCTTGATTGTGTTGGGCCTGGGTGATGATCCCGGTGAACACCAGGACCTGCTGGTCAACCTCGACGTCAAGGTCCCACCGTTTGCCCAACGGTTTGCCCGCGTGGCGGAAGTGGTCGTCGAAGACCCCGCTATTCGTCAGGCCGCGCGGGAGAGTTTCCGCTTCTACCGCGAACAGGGCTATCCTCTGCAAGATCACCGGCTACAGCGACTCTGAGTACAAGATGGACACGCCAAAACCGCTGCAAAAGGCCGCACACCTGCTGGATGACCTTGAGTCGATCCGCCAGTTGCTCGGCGATGACAACCTGCAACCACCACTGCTGACCGACACCGTCGAGACCGCAAGTGATGAAGGCCAGATTCCCTTGCTGTTCGACCAGGTCAGCGGTAAACCCCTGGTCGCAGCCGTCGAACAACCTGCCCCTACTCCAGCGCCTGCACCTGCACCAGCACCTGCACCTGCACCCGCCGCCACGACAACCGCCCAGCAAGCGGCCGACGTCATGCTGCATCTGGACGGCGAGTTGCGCGCCGCCGCGCAGTTGATCATGCAAGACGTGATCGATGACTTTGCTCCGCACATCGAGACGGAAATCAAGCGCCGCCTCGACGCGCGAATGGAACGGTTATTGAGTCAGTACGACAATTGAGCCGCTGTTCCTGAGCCACCGCTGAAAGAAGGATCGGTCGCCCGTGAAGTTGGCGACCGAGTATTTCGAACAACAACTCCCCCATCAAGAGCAGCAACTTCAGCCACTACTCCTTACTTGGAGGGCAACACGCCTTTCAACTAACCCTTACTTGGACGAGACAGCTCCTTGAAGGTGCAAGCCCCGTCGGTTTTATCTTCGCAGTAATACTGGTCATACCACGGTTCCCATACTCCACCTGCCTGGATGCTGACAACAGTGCCTTCACGCTTGAAGCGCATGTCCAGTTTCCCACCGTCGCGCAAGCTATAGCCGCAACGCAGGAGTTCACCCACCACAACTCCCTCGACCACCTCCCCGCGAGCCTTGAATATCGCCTCATCGAACCCACCCACCGGGCCGCGCCCAGTCTGCGAGGTGCCGCTCCACTCACCTTCGCCGCTGAGCGTCGCTGCGGTATAGCTACCCGTACTACCGACCTCCTTGATATCTGCAACCTTCGGACAGTGCTCCATTGTTCCGGCCCACGCGTTGGCCGACATCAATAGAGGGATCAACAACGAAATTTGTTTAATAAACATAAACACTCCATGTGGCTATATAAACTTAGAGATTACAACCGAGGTACACAACAACCAACTTCCGTGAACCTGCGCGGATACTACTTACATGCCGCCCCGACTAAAACAGGCAAGCGTGTAGGGAATTTCCTTATCTACAACGGAAACTTCTTCCTATATCTGACACTCACTGAACGCTCACTGAACACTCACGCAAAATGGCCATTAGTCTCTGCGCATGAACGCGGCGCACCTCGACCGCCCCTGGAAAAAAACGGAGATTTCTCCCTCCTGCCATCAGCTCGCTCTACGCCCCAGGCGACATCCCCGCTATACTTGCCGGCTTTTCCTGAATAAATGCCAATAGGGTCCCGCCGCGCATGGATAAGACCTACCAGCCGCACGCCATTGAAACTTCCTGGTACAACACCTGGGAGTCCGAGAACTACTTCGCCCCGCAAGGCGCGGGCGATTCCTACACCATCATGATTCCGCCGCCGAACGTCACCGGCAGCCTGCACATGGGTCACGGTTTCAACAACGCGATCATGGACGCGCTGATCCGTTTCCGCCGCATGCAGGGCCGTAACACCCTGTGGCAGCCGGGCACCGACCACGCCGGTATCGCCACCCAGATGCTGGTGGAGCGTCAGCTCGAAGCCAAAGGCCAGAGCCGCCACGACCTGGGTCGCGAGAAATTCCTGGAAAAGGTCTGGGAATGGAAAGATGAGTCCGGCGGCAATATCAGCCGTCAGATCCGTCGCCTCGGCTCGTCGGTGGACTGGAGCCGCGAGCGCTTCACCATGGACGACGGTCTCTCGGAAGCGGTCAAGGAAGCATTCGTACGCCTGCACGAAGATGGCCTGATCTACCGCGGCAAGCGCCTGGTCAACTGGGACACCAAGCTTCACACGGCGATTTCCGACCTCGAAGTGGAAAACCACGACGAGAAAGGTTTCCTGTGGAACCTTAAATACCCGCTGGCCGACGGCGCCAAGACCGCTGAAGGCAACGATTACCTGATCGTCGCGACCACTCGCCCGGAAACCATGCTCGGCGACGCCGCCGTGGCCGTTAACCCGAACGATGAACGCTACAAGGCCCTGATCGGCCAATTCGTCGAGCTGCCGCTGGTTGGCCGCCGCATCCCGATCATCGCTGACGATTACTGTGATCCCGAGTTCGGCACCGGCTGCGTGAAAATCACCCCGGCCCACGATTTCAACGACTACGAAGTCGGCAAGCGTCACAACCTGCCGCTGCTCAACATTTTCGACAAGAACGCCGCGGTGCTGCCTGCCTGCCAGGTGTTCAACCTCGACGGCACGCTCAACGAAAGCATCGACGGCAAGATCCCGGCCGAGTACGCCGGCCTCGACCGTTTTGAAGCACGCAAGCAGATCGTCGCAGCGTTCGACGCCGCCGGCCTGCTGGTCAGCGTTGACGATCACGGCCTGAAAGTACCCAAGGGCGACCGCTCCGGCACCATCATCGAACCGTGGCTGACCGACCAGTGGTACGTGTCCACCAAGCCGCTGGCCGAGCCTGCGATTGCCGCCGTGGAAGACGGCCGCATCCAGTTCGTACCCAAACAGTACGAAAACATGTACTTCTCGTGGATGCGCGACATCCAGGACTGGTGCATCAGCCGTCAGCTGTGGTGGGGCCACCGGATCCCGGCCTGGTACGACGAGTCGGGCAAAGTCTACGTCGGTCGCGACGAAGCCGAAGTGCGTGCCAAGCACAACCTGGGACCAGACGTTGCCCTGCAGCAGGACAACGACGTCCTCGATACCTGGTTCAGCTCGGGCCTGTGGACCTTCTCCACCCTCGGCTGGCCGCAACAGACCGAATTCCTCAAGAAGTTCCACTCCACCGACGTCCTGGTGACCGGCTTCGACATCATTTTCTTCTGGGTTGCCCGGATGATCATGCTCACCATGCACTTGGTGAAGAACGAAGACGGCACGCCCCAGGTACCGTTCAAGACCGTGTACGTACACGGCCTGGTGCGCGACGGCCAAGGCCAGAAGATGTCCAAGTCCAAGGGCAACGTCCTTGACCCACTGGACATCATCGACGGCATCGACCTGGAAACCCTGGTGCAAAAACGTACCAGCGGCCTGATGCAGCCGAAACTGGCGAAAAAGATCGAGAAGCAGACCCGCGACGAGTTCGCCGACGGCATTGCCAGCTACGGCACCGACGCCCTGCGCTTCACCTTCTGCTCGCTGGCGTCCACCGGCCGCGACATCAAGTTCGACATGGGCCGCGTCGAAGGCTATCGCAACTTCTGCAACAAGATCTGGAACGCTGCGCGCTACGTGCTGGACAAGGGCGAAGACTGCGGCCAGAACGGCGAAGCCTACGAGCTGTCGCTGGCCGATCGCTGGATCATCTCCCAGTTGCAGCGCACCGAAGCCGAAGTGACCCGCCAACTCGACCAGTTCCGCTTCGACCTGGCCGCCCAGGCCCTGTACGAGTTCATCTGGAACCAGTACTGCGACTGGTACCTGGAATTGTCCAAGCCCGTGCTGTGGGACGAAAACGGCCCGATCGAACGCCAGCGCGGCACCCGTCGCACCCTGGTGCGCGTACTGGAAGTGGCACTGCGCCTGGCGCACCCGTTCATGCCGTTCATCACCGAAGAAATCTGGCAGCGCATCGCACCGCTGGCGGGCATCGACGGCAAGACCATCATGCTGCAACCTTGGCCAGTGGCCAACGAAGCACGCATCGACCAGGCGGCCGAAGACGACATCGAATGGCTCAAGGGCCTGATGCTGGGTACGCGCAACATTCGCGGCGAGATGAACATCGGCCCGGGCAAACCCCTGCCGATCTTCCTCAAGAACGTCAGCGCCGAAGACCAGCGTCGCCTGAGCGAGAACGAAGTCCTGCTGAAAAAGCTGGCCAAGCTTGAGTCCATCACCGTGCTGGCAGCCGGCGAAGAAGCGCCATTGTCGGCCACCGCCCTGGTCGGCGAGATGGAAGTGCTGGTGCCAATGGCCGGCCTGATCGACAAGGGTGCGGAACTCGCCCGTCTGGACAAGGAAATCCAGCGTCTGCAAGGTGAAGTGCAGCGTGTCGGCGGCAAGCTGTCCAACGCCGGTTTCGTCGACAAGGCCCCAGCCGAAGTCATCGAGAAAGAACGCGCCAAACTGGCCGAAGCCGAACAGGCTCTGGGCAAGCTGGCCGAGCAACACGCGCGGATTGCCAGCCTGTAACGGCAACTCGCAATAAAAAGGGAGGCCCGCAACGGCCTCCCTTTTTTTGTGCCCGCCCCCAGAGCCCGCTCCCGCAGGGATCCTCGTTGTTGGCGAAAATGGGTTCACAGCGCCTGGATGTGGGACAATGCCCGTCTCTTTCAGCCACACCCGAATCGACTACGCCCATGACCACCCCCCGCACACCCCGCCCTGCGCGCAAAAAGCCTGATTCCGCGACCCCGGCCAAAGCCGTGGAGCCCCGCGAAAAGGCCAGCCTGCACCCGCGCAACCGCCACCAGGGCCGTTACGACTTCCCGGCGCTGATCAAGACCACGCCGGAACTGGCGCAGTTCGTGATCATCAACCCCTATGGCAAAGAGAGCATCGACTTCGCAAGCCCGGATGCGGTGCGGGTGTTCAACCGGGCATTGCTCAAGTCGTTCTATGGCATCGCCCATTGGGACATCCCGGCCGACTACCTGTGCCCACCGGTTCCGGGGCGTGCCGATTACGTGCACTTTCTGGCCGACCTGCTGGCCAGCGTCAACGACGGTGAGATCCCTCGCGGCGCACCGGTCAAGGTGCTCGACATCGGCATGGGCGCCAACTGCGTCTATCCGCTGATCGGCTACAGCGACTACCGCTGGCACTTCCTCGGCTCGGAAATCGATCCGACCGCCGTGGCGGCAGCCAAAGCCATTGTGCAGTCCAACGGCCTCAACAAAGCCATCCAGCTGCGCCAGCAAAGCAACCCCAAGCACATCCTGCTGGGCTTGCTGGAACCGGGCGAGCGTTTTGACCTGACCATGTGCAACCCGCCGTTCCATGCCTCGATGGACGAGGCGACCAAGGGCAGCGAGCGTAAATGGCGCGCCCTGGGCCGTGCCGACCCGAAACGCAAACTGCCGGTACTGAACTTTGGCGGACAATCCGCCGAGTTGTGGTGTGAAGGCGGTGAAGCGCGGTTCGTGACGCAACTGATCGCCGAAAGCGCGCACTTTCAACACAAGGTGCTGTGGTTCAGTACCCTGGTCTCGAAAGCGTCAAACCTGCCCGCCATCCAGACCGCGCTGAAAAAGGCCGGTGTGCTGGAGAGCCAGGTCGTGGAGATGTCTCAGGGGCAGAAACAAAGCCGCTTTGTCGCCTGGACCTTCCAGACCAAATCCGAGCAGCAAGTCTGGCGCGAGCGCTGGGTTCGCAAAAGCTGAGTTTCGCCTGACACCGTATTTCAGGCACAAAAAAGCCGCGCCCGGATTGCTCCGAGGCGCGGCTCTTTTTTATGCGTCTTACTTGTTAACAGCGTCGGTCAGGCCTTTAGCCACAACCAGCTTGATAACTTTCTTGGCAGCGATTTCGATGGCAGCGCCAGTCGAAGGGTTGCGGCCGGTACGGGCAGGACGCTCGGTCACTTTCAGCTTACCGATACCTGGCAGGGTGATTTCACCGCCGTTTTCCAGTTGATCAGCAACGATTTGGCCCAGTTGGTCCAGAGCGTTACGCGCAGTGGTTTTAGGCGCGTCGATAGCTTCAGCGATATCGGCGATCAGTTGGTCTTTAGTAAGAGCCATGTAGTGTTCCTTCCCTATCAAATTCATATGGATTGCAGAGTGCAGTGTCAGCCATCGAGCCCGATCTTCTGGATCTGGCACCCTCGGCTACAACACCGACGGGTCGGGGTTATAGATACCGAAATCAGGGTTTGGTTCGACCTGACAAATGCTGAATGCACGCTTAACGCAGTGACTTCGCGTAAGACCGGGCAAAACTAGCACAGAGACGGGGAAATATCCGCCTCTACCTACCCATTTGGTCAGCTTTATTGCTCTAAATCCGCAAAAAAGCGCATAAGCCCGGGATGACCTGCCTCCCAGTCCCTTCGAGCACCGCCAAAACCAGCAGGTGCGGTACACTGGGCACTTTTTCGGGGGAGCACGCCCTCCTCCATTCATACAGCCGAGAAGCCCATGCCGATCCGTCATTGCATCGTCCACCTGATCGACAAAAAACCCGACGGCACACCCGCAGTCCTGCACGCCCGCGACTCGGAGCTGGCCGAATCCGCCGCCATCGAGAACATGCTCGCCGACCTCAACGAGAGCTACAACGCCAAGCAAGGCAAGGCCTGGGGTTTGTTCCACGCCGAGTCCGGCGCACATCCGTTCAGCGGCTGGCTGAAGGAGTACCTCGATGGCGGCAAGGACTTCACCGCCTTCAGCCGGATTGCCGTGGAGCACCTGCAAAAGCTGATGGAGGAGTCCAACCTGTCGACCGGCGGCCACGTCCTGTTCGCCCACTACCAGCAAGGCATGACCGACTACCTGGCCATCGCCCTGCTGCACCACAGTGAAGGGGTGGCCGTGACCGACCAGCTCGACGTGACCCCGTCCCGGCACCTGGACCTGGGCCAGCTGCACCTGGCCGCACGGATCAACCTCTCCGAGTGGCAGAACAACAAACAGTCCAAGCAGTACATTTCGTTCATCAAAGGCAAGAATGGGAAGAAGGTGTCGGAGTACTTCCGCGACTTCATCGGCTGCCAGGAAGGCGTCGACGGCCCGGGCGAAACCCGCACCCTGCTCAAGGCCTTCAGCGACTTCGTCGAAAGCGAAGACCTGCCGGAAGACTCCGCCCGCGAGAAGACCAAGACCCTGGTCGACTACGCCAGCAGCCAGGCCAAACTGGGTGAGCCCATGGGCCTGGAGGAGCTGTCGGAACTGATCGACGAAGAACGCCCGAAAGCCTTCTACGACCACATCCGCAACAAGGACTACGGCCTGTCGCCGGAGATCCCGGCGGACAAACGCACCCTCAACCAATTCCGCCGATTCACCGGTCGCGCCGAAGGCCTGTCCATCAGCTTCGAAGCGCACCTGCTGGGCTCCAAGATCGAGTATGACGAAGAAGCCGGCACCCTGGTCATCAAGGGCCTGCCGACCTCCCTCACTGACCAGCTCAAGCGTCGCAACTGATGCTCGCAGGCGCACTGAAGAAGGTCCTGCTGATTGTGCTGGTGCTGGTGGTCTATCAGAACTGGGGCAAGATCGAGCGGTTGTTCAACCCCTCGCAGGGGGTCGCCGAGCAGGTCCGGGCCAACGCCCGGGTGGTGCTCTACGCCACCGACTGGTGCGGCTACTGCAAGCTGACCCGGCGCTTCCTTGACCAGAAGGGCATACCGTTCAAGGAATACGACATCGAAAAGGATGCCGAGGCGCGCAAGGCCTATGAGGCCCTGGGCGGGCGCGGCATTCCGGTGCTGGACGTGAACGGCACGCTGATTCGCGGCTATGAGCCCGAAGCGATTCTGGCGGCGTTGAAGTAACCCCCCTCAGAAGATTGCCCCCTGCACCGCAGGCGGCGATCCTTTCCCGCGGTCAGCAAGCCTCGATGCGGAACCCGAACCGTGGGAAGTGCACATGCACCACCCCAGCACGCGGGTCTTCGCGGCGCAGGATCAGTTCTTCGCGACCGGCAAACAACAACTCACCCGCCACCGGATCAACGCCATAATCCGTGGCCGCGATCACCACCTGTTGGCCGGCCTTGAACCCGTTTGGCTCATCGAACTGCTCGTCCGGCAATGCCGCCGGAACGGACGTTCGCGCCACCTGCAGCGCTTCTTCGGCGCTCATCTCGCTCGAGGCGCCATGGCCGAAACCCAACACACGGGCATGCCACGCGGTAACCGCCGGGTAAGCATCGACCAGTGGCGCGGTGACCGGCGTCGCTTTCAGAAACCATAGCGAATGCGCCAGGGCGAAGTCGGCAATCGACGGCTCGCCGAACAGGTAATCACCCTGCTCACGCTGCAGCTGCTGCTCCAACCGCGACATGATCGTCGGCCATTGATGCCTGGCTTGCTCCGCCGACAGGCGTGTCGCACTGCCACCGCTGAACAGCCCGGCGCGGTCGGCGATAAAGGCCTTGATCGCTTCCGGCGGCAAATTGCCGAAGCGCACCGCGATCGACTCCGGCTGGAACACCAGGCTGACCGCATGCTGGAACACCACCGAGTCGGCCCAACTGGCGAAGCTGGCGGCGATCATTTCCTGGCCTTCCGGGAAGAACGCCGGCAGGGCTTTTTCCTGCTCCAGGCGACGGGCGATCAACGAAGTGTCGCAATAGATATCCGCGCCGATTTGCAGCACCGGGGTCTTGCGATAGCCACCGGTCAACGCGGTCAGATCGGGTTTTGGCATCACCGGTGAGATCTTCACCGAGCGCCAGGACAGCCCCTTGAAGCCCAGCAGCAATCGCGCCTTTTCGGCAAATGGGGACGTCGGGTAATGATGCAGGATCAACTCGGACATGCTCGGCTCCGCCGCACGAATAGGAAGTCGCAGCTTAGCGCGCAATCGGTTAGCAGCCTACAGATCTGCCTGATAGGACCTGATCAGTCAAAGTGATAAGCCTGCGGCGGCGCTGGCCACCAGGCATTCCTTGGCGCTTTTCTTGAGCTTTTTGATCAGGCGCTCCTGGCGCAATGCTTCGCTCTTGTCGCGACAGACTTCGGTATAGACCAGCGCCATGGCCGGACTGGACAGGAAGAAGCGCGCTCCTTTGCCGCTTTGATGCTTGGCGAATCGGCGCACGGGATCGTCGCTGATCCCGCAGTAGAGCGAACCATTGGCCGCGCGCACGAGATAGACGAACCAGGGTTTGCTCACCGCAATGGCAGTGTCGACAGGGTTTTCGCTGGGGGTGTTCACGGAGCGATCTGTGCTTGAAAGGGAAACAAGCCGCGATCTTATCAGCGGCTGGCCTGGAATGCCCTCAGCCCCTTCAAGGCCTGGGCACGAACAGCGTTGCTCACCAACGGCGTCCAACCGAGCAGCAGGCCTTTGAAACCCAACGCCTGACGCGACCACTTCCACAGATCGAAGCTGTCGTGATGCTCGCAAATCTTGCCGTCACGCAAGACGAAGCGCGCCTGGATATCGTTGACCACGGTGTTGCCGGTCTGGCTGAACAGGTAGCGGGCAACCCAGTGTGCGCTGCCGCTACGCTCATCGGCTTGCACGCTGTCGAAGGTCAGGGAAAAGTCCTTGGCCCGGGTGGTCAGCATGCGCCACATATCGCTGGCATCGCGGCCGCGCAACTCGCCAAACGCCGGATCGCTGAAGACCACATCATCGGTGTAGCAGGCCGCCATCGCTTCGGCATCGAGGCGTTGGAAAGCCTGATAGAAACGGGTGATCAAGGCGCTATGGGCGTCACTCATTTGCGGGTCCCCCTGGACTTGCATAATGGCTTCAAAAGATTGCCTGCACGATAGTCTGTAAATGCATCGAACACTATCTGCATTCATGACGAAAACAACGCGGGGACTGTTCACGTCATTTCAATACGTCATTGCGCTGTCGGCATTGTCAGCCTCACCGACGATCACGCATCGCCTGCTGGCGTTGATGAGTATGCGCAGCCGACACGAACGACAGAGTAGTCTGTCAGCAATTACGACTCGCACTGCGGGATACTTCCTACTTGAGGCGCAAAGGCGCGGAAAATAACGCCCTTCCTATCCATTCCACAACGCCCCGAAAAAGCCTCTGAGGTCACAACCTCACGTATTCAACGGATTAACTCTTTTGCCCACCTGAAAAACAGACGACTCCCATACTTCATCGTAAAAACTACGTCAGCGAACTTCAATCAAAGGGCTATTCGTTGGAAAACGCTACGTAGTCTGCAACACTCCTCCCTCCCACACCCGCCAGCTTTCGTACTAGTTGCATTCCTCCCTCTCCACCTGCTCGCTAAATTGCGCCTCACTCGACGAAATGCCGCCGAGTGGCTTCTGCGGCGGCGCTACATAAAACTAAATCGACGAGTTTAAGTATTGAACACGAACTCAACCTCCAAGCGCTTTTAATTGTCGCACTTACCAACTAGAGGGACCTACCATGAAAAGCTTCACCTCCAAACTCATTGCGACCCTGATCGTCACGGCTAGCACTTCTGTATCCGCAGCCAGCAGCACTGACCTGACAGTTAAGGGACTGATCACACCGAATGCATGCGATCTGACAATATCTAAAGGCGGCATCTTCGATCTAGGAAAAATTTCAGTGAACGACCTTAATGAGGACTTGCCCACCTCGGTCGGTAGAGCTGATTTTCAACTTGACGTAACCTGCGATGAAAAAAGCCTGATCGCTCTAAATGTCGTGGATAACCAGTCAGGAACATCGACCACTTCAAGAGCTCTCGGTTTGGGCTTGATAAACGGCAATCAAAAAATAGGCTACGCCAGCATGCAGTTCATCCCCCTCCATGCCGATACCGCCGCCGTTGCAGCGATCATATCCTCGAACTCTGGAGCAACTTGGAGGCCAATACCATCCAACGCATATTTGGCTCCGGATGAATATGTCTCTGCCGCATCATTGGGTGGCCCAAATCTACCTATTGAGGTCAAGGAATTGAGTGCAGAACTGAGGGTTCATGCACACATTGATGCAAAGAAAAATCTGGACCTGACTAATGAAGTAACCATTGATGGCTCCGCCACGATCGAGATGGTCTACCTGTAATTTGCAGTTTTAGCCCGCACAATCCAATTGCCGAGACCATAACAAAAACACAGATAATCCCTCGGACAGTCGCCACACCTGGCATAACGAAAGCGTCGTGGTTTGTCGTGGCTAGATTTGGTGACATTCGGCTCCCCCGGACATCTGTACCTGGGGAGCTATTACGCTCATGGGCTGCGGAAAATAGCGTTGGTTTGAATTCGCTGCGTTTCGACTCTCGAAACAGCGCAGTGGGGGCTCTGTCTCAAGTGTATCGAGCCGACTCCACCACCGGAGAGCGGGCATGGAGGCATCCCGATGCCCCACACCGAACGCTGCACGAAGTTATCCGGGTTTGACCGATGTGCCAGCCAGCACCGCAGGGCCCATTGCGATCCGGAACTTGTCCAGCCGGATCCTCCAGCAGGCGATCATCGCACCGACCTCGACGCTGGACTTGAGTCAAGACGTGTTCATTGATGGCTCGGTAATCCTGGAACTCATCTATTTAGAGATTCCAGTCATGGCTAATTCCCTCACTGCCGCCCTGCATATACAGCGCCCGCCCGGCACCGAGGCCGGCGATGATCGTACTCAGGCAATGACGCCGAAGATCCAGCCCCACAAGCCTTTGAACGGCACATACAGGCAACCGAACAAGCTGCCGATGTACCTGGATGTCGTTGACTACGATGTTGTCGGTCTGACTGAACAGCTAGGTCGCCATCCAATAGGCAGCCCTCGCGTGCGCATCGGCACGGACGCTCTCGAAACTCTGGGAGAAATTCCTGGCCCGAGTGATCAATGCGGTGAGTGGGCCATGCCGCTGTCGCGGGCATAGGCAAAAAGCCCGACGTCAGTACGGATGCCCAGGCGGAGCATGGCCATGTTTTTCTGTTTGCTGATAGTCGACACGCTGCGTTTAACCTGTTGGGCGATTTCGCTGACGGTCATGCCGTTGGCCAACATTCTGACCACCTCAAGCTCCTTGACCGACAGTGGCGATTCCCCCAGCTGGTTGTCCGCGTTGTCCAGCCGTTCGCGCAGGAACTCACTGATGTAGCGTCGCCCCTGCCTCACCGCATTGATTGCCGCCGGCAGCTCGGACGCCGAGGTGTTTTTCGCGACGATGCCCATCACCCCTTGAGCCAGCACCGCCCTCGCCGTGGCCACGCCGGTAAACATTGTCACCAAAATCACCGGCATTGCCGGGTATAGACGGTGAAGGGTGTTCAACATTTTCAGGCCATCAGCCTGCTGCCCACCCGGCATGGAAAAGTCGGTGATCAACAGATCACAGGGGGTGTTTGAAAGCACGTTCATCAGGCTGTCTACGCCATCGGCCTCTGCGACAACTTCGCATTGACTGCTGGTATTGATGAATGTTCGCATTCCTAAGCGAACAAAGGAATGATCGTCAGCGATTACGACTCGCATTGTGGGAGCTGTCCTACATGAATGTATGTCGTGAAAGTACCTCTGTTTTAACGACACCACAACAACCAGACATGCCCCTCGCCCCAAGCAAGTTCAAAGCCCTCAAGCCCTCGAGAGCACACCCGCACAAAGAATAAGATTAATCCTACGAATACAACTAAATTCCCCTACGAAACCTTGGCAAATCGCACACTTAAAAAATCGAAAACCTACGCATGCTGCAACACTTGTCTTTACACCAAGTAGTACTTTCGTATTTGTTGCATTTGCGCTCCTCACCTCGATCGATACATTGCATTTCCTTTGAGCAACCGCCACCCAACATCGCGCTGCGCATTGGACATTAACCTCAAAATACTCTTCGAGAGGAGCACACCCCCATGATCAAACAACTGACAATATTGGCTACGGCCTTGTTGCTTGGCGCCACGACTTCCGTCTTCGCCGCCTCCAGCACCGACCTCACCATCACCGGCACCATCACACCTGCTGCCTGCACGCCGACTCTTGAGAACGGCGGAGTCGTTGATTACAGGAGAATATCTGCGAAAGATTTGAACGCGACGACAAACACCCAGCTTGACGAGCAAACGCTGGAACTGACCGTGAGCTGCGGTACCGCCGCTACTCAATTTGCAATTCAACCCATTGATAATAGAAGCGATTCGCAGGGCCCAATGCCTGAGCATTTTGGCTTGGGAATAATCAATGGCAGTGAGAAGCTCGGCTTCTATACGCTGACTTTAACAAACCTGAACGCAGACGTTCCTTCGAGGCTCATTCAATCAGCAGATGGCGGAAATACCTGGTCTAACATTGTCGATAACACCGCAATTTTGCGTGAGAGCTTGATCGCTGTCGGCAGTTTGACGCCTCCCTTTAGCCCTAGTGATATTACAAGTGCAACCATGGACATCACCGTCAAGCCTTCCATCAACCCCACCGACGGCCTCACCCTGACCGACGAAGTACAACTCGACGGCTCAGCCACCCTGCAAATCGTATACCTGTAATTCAAATAAATACCGGGCAACGAACCTGGCGTGAGTTGCCCACCCAACCATTAAGAAAAGCCCACTGAACATTCACTACCCTGCCCTCGCGACAGCGCTGCTGATCGCCTGCGCGCCCCTGTTTCCACCGTTCACCGCACACACCTGGCGGTCAACGGCGTGATCAATCAACGAGGCATGTCATGAAGAAAATTTTCAAGTTCACACACCATTTGATCTACACCGGCTTCGGCGGCTTCGCGCTGTTGATGGCTGCCCAGGCCCAGGCCGACGGCATGGTCCCCGACACCTCGGTGGTGATTGTCAACGAGGCCGATGGCGAAGCCTCCGTGACCGTGACCAACACCGATGCCAACCTGGCCCTGCTGCATATCACCCTGCAAGACATCCCCGAGGACACCGAGCAGCTAGTGTTCGTGACCCCACCGCTGGCCCGGGTCGAAGCCTCGAAAAGCCAGTTGATCCGTTTCATCCTGCAATCGGAAAAACCCCTGGTGACCCAGCGCCTGAAGCGGGTGATCTTTGAAGGCATCCCTCAAGGCAAAGCCCACGCCGAGACAGGCAACGCCCGCGTGGGTGTGACGGTGCGCCAGAACCTGCCGGTGATTTTGCACCCCAAGGGCCTCAAGCCCAATCGCACGCCATGGACCGACCTGCAATGGTCGTTGAACAACGGCCAACTGACCGTCAGCAACGATACGCCTTACGTCGTTCGGTTGGCCCAGGAAGTACAACTGCTGCCATCGGGCAATGCGATGTTGCCAAAAGCCTACGTGTTGCCGGGCGAGAAGCTCAGCGTCGCGGCATCGAGCCAGACCGCCAAACAGGTACGCATCCAGCCGGCCACGGTGTATGGCTTCTCAGCGCCGCCGTTCGAGGCACCACTCAAGCCCTGAACCACCTTAGAACCAGCGCCCCAGGGAAAAACAGGCGTGAACTTTCGGGCTGACGGTCGCTACCGTCCCCAACGCAAGCCAGCAGCGGCAATGGATCAGGCCAGCACGGCGGCAATCACTCAGTGAACCCATGAACACCGTATCCAACTACCGTGATGGCGAAGCCATGCCTGAAAAACAGGCTGTAAACGCTCGTCTGTCGACGCTGCGTGCCAGTACCGTGGCGCTACTGAGTAACGCGCTGTTGTTGCTCGATGCACGTGCCGAAGACCTCAGCGGCGCGGCACTGCCGACCTCGTTCGACCAGAAAATGTTGACGCAACGCGGTATCGACCCGGCACTGGCAACCTCATTGCTGCAGGCACCGCGCTTCACTGCCGGCAAGTACCCGATCACCCTCGTCGTTAACGGCAAGCCCCATGGACGGGTGGATGTGGCGTTCAATCGCGAAGGTGAACTGTGCTTTGACCGTGCCCTGCTCGATGCCGCCAACCTGCTGGACCCGACTGACCCGGTCGACGGCCAGCGCTGTTTCGATGCCGTCGGCACCTGGCCACAAATGGCCATCGAACAAGACCCGGCAAACCTCAGTGTGAAGCTGATCGTCCCCACCGACGCCATACGTCCAACGGCCCGGGACTTCACGGGTTATCAAACCGGTGGCTTCGCCGCGTTGCTCAACTACGACGTCAACAGCCTGTTCAGCGATAACGCCGGCCAGTCGAGTCGCTACCTGTCGGCCAACACCGAACTGGGCTTCAACGCCGGGGACTGGATCGTGCGCAGCCGCCAGGTGCAGACCTGGCAAAACGACGTGTCGACCACCACTCATCTGGCGGCCTACGCCCAACGCACGTTTGCCAGCCAGGAAACGGTGCTGCAGGCAGGCCAGATCAGCCTCTACAACCCGGTACTGGCCGGGGCGCAGATCACTGGCCTGCAGTTGATGACCGAACAGGCGTTGCAAAGCGAAGGCCAAGGCTCGCCCATCGAAGGCATTGCCAGAAGCCAGGCTCAGGTGGAAGTCCACCAGAACGGCTCGCTGATCCACTCAACGGTGGTGCCGGCCGGTCCCTTCTCGTTAAACGACGTGCGCCGCCTCGATAGTCGTTCCGACGTTGAAGTCACGGTCAAGGAAACCGACGGCAGCGAGCAGCGTTTTACCATCCCCGCGGCCATGCTCGGCGTCGGCTTGCCGGCCCCCGGTTTTTCCCTGGCCGCCGGCCAGGCACGTAACACCGGCGACACCCAGGGTAACGCCCCTTGGGTGATCAGCGGTGGCTGGAGCGGATCACTGAGCCCGCTGATGCAATTGAGTGCCGGCGCCACCGGTGCCACCGACTACCTCGCCGCGGGTGCCGGCCTGGGCTTGCAGCCCGGCAAGCGCACGCAGATCCAGACCACCCTGCAAGCCTCCGATACCCGCGTCGGGCAACCTGCAAAAGGTGTTCAGGCAGATCTGGGCGTGTCGCAACGCCTGGGTGAACAGTGGTCGGTGAATGCCAGCACCTCGCACCGCACGTTCGGTTACAGCGATCTGTCGCAAGCCGTGACCGAAATCGAGTCCGAGCGCAGCCACTCCCGTAATCGCGACCAGCAAACGCTGGGGCTGAACTGGTCACCGCCGGGGCTGGGCGCTTTGAGCGGCAGTCTCAGCCGTTCGACCTCGTTTGACGGGCAAAGCAGCAACCGCGCGCTGCTCTCGTGGGGCACCAATGTAGGCGGCGTCTCGGTGTCGGCCTCGGCGCAATGGCAAGTCAGCGGTAACCAGAGCAGTGATGACAGCGTGTATCTGAACCTGAGTATTCCGCTGGGTGAAAACCGCCGGGGCCGTACCTGGGTGCGCAATGCCGGCGGTGAATACCGCAGCGGCGTCGGCCTGAACGAGCAGGTCAATGATCAACTGAGCTACCGGGTCGGCGTCGAACACGACACCCGTGACAAGCAAGTGCAGACCACCGCCGGTGTTTCGCTGTTGCCGCGCTACAGCCAGTTGGACCTGAACTACACCCGCACCGATGCCGAGCGTTCGAGTTATCAGGTGGGCGCGCGCGGAGGTGCCGTAGTGCACGGTGACGGCGTGACGTTCACGCCCTACCCGGTGCGCGAAACCTTTGCGCTGGTGTCGGTCGGCGATGCCGATTCGATCAAGGTCTCGACCCCCAGTGGTCCGGTCTGGACCGACAGCAAAGGC
Organism: Pseudomonas kielensis; assembly: GCF_014236655.1. Taxonomy (GTDB): domain Bacteria; phylum Pseudomonadota; class Gammaproteobacteria; order Pseudomonadales; family Pseudomonadaceae; genus Aquipseudomonas; species Aquipseudomonas kielensis. Next base: position 42,998 of record NZ_JACMYG010000007.1, on the reverse strand, counting down.
AACGCGGTAGTGTCGCAACTGACGGCCTATGGTCGCAGCGCAGTGGAAGTCGACACCCGTTCGCTGCCGCGCAACCTCGATATCCACAATGGGCTGGCAGTAGTCACCGCCGGGCGCGGCGCCGTCGACAACATCGACTTCGGCATCACCCAGACCCGCCGTGCGTTGCTCAAGGTCACCACCGCCAACGGTGCGCCACTGCCCCGTGGCGCCACGGTGAATACCGAGGACGGCGAGTTCATCACGCTCGCCCAGGAAGGCGGCGTGGTGTTCCTGCCAAACGTACTGGAAACCCCGACCCTGTGGATCACCGCGCCGGGCATGGACCGCTGCCAATTGAGCTTCGAACTGCCGGCCAAGGCCGATACCGACGCGTACTACGAAACCGCCGCCGCCCAGTGCCGAGCGATTTGAGGATCACTGCATGAAACTGTCCCACCCCTTGCTTCTGACCCTTGGCGCTCTATCGCTGAGCACAATGGCACCGCACGCCTGGGCCGACGCCAACGACTGTCAGCTCAACGTGAGCCAGCCCGTACTCGATTACGGCTTGATGAACCGTGCGATCCGCGCCGACAGCCTGCCTGAACGCACGCTAGGCGAACGCCGCGTGAGCCTGACCCTGAGCTGCTCGCACCCCACCGACATGACCCTGTTCTATCGCGCCATGGCCGCGACCGCCGAACGCTTTCGTCTGGCCGACCAGGGCAGCTACGCCGTGCGCGTGGGCCATGCGGTGCTCGATGGGCAGTCGGTCGACCTGGGACTGGTCTCCGCCACCGGTCAGACACCGGAAGCCACGGCGTCCAGCCTGCTGTGGCGACCGGAACAGGCAATCGTCCCGGTGCGGGCAGGTGCCGTTGCCAAGGGGCAGAGCTTTTCGGCACAACTTGAACTGACGGCCTGGGCCCAGGAGCAGGCATCACAAGTGCGCGACGCGGTGGTCTGGGAGGCCACAGGGCTGCTCGACGCGGTCGCGGCCGGGCGCTCCAGGGAAATCGCCTTGCGGGCCAGCTTCGCCCCCGGGGCATGCAATGTGAGCCTGTCAAACGGTGGCCTGGTGGATTTTGGCCGGATGTCGAAAAACGACCTGAACACCGATAAAAGCACGCGCCTGCCGCCCAAGGGGTTGAACCTGCAGGTCGGCTGCGATGCACCGACGCATTTCGCCCTGCGCATGCACGACAACCGCGCCGGTTCGGCGACGGTCAACAGCGAAATCTACTACGGCCTGGACGTGGACGGCCGCAACAACAAAATCGGCCTGTATTCGCTGACCCTCGACCCGGGCAGCGCCAGCGCCGACAGCTATGCGCGGCTATTTCGAACCGACTCCACCACGGGTGGCACGGCCTGGAGCACGGCCAGCACGAGCGCGATTCCACTCGCTCAAAACAGCTACTTGGGGTTCACCGACCTCGCCGGCAGCACCTCGGGGCCCGTCGCGATCCAGAACCTGAGCGCCGCCGTCACGGTCGAGGCGGTCATCGCCCCCACCGAAAGCCTGGACCTGAGCAACGCCGTCAACCTCGACGGCTCGGGCACGATCGAAATCGTTTACTTGTAACACCCAACCTGCTTGGCGCTGCCTGCACACATTGAAGTGCGTTGGGCTCGTCAAGAACACACCAGCAACTGGAGCAGTAAATTTGAACAGATACGTCGCTGCACTTTCCGCCACCGCCCTGATCAGCCTGGCACCCTATGCCCTCGCGGCATCGAGCACTGACCTGAGCGTCACCGGCACCATCACCCCGGAAGCCTGCAGGCCAATCCTGCTCGGAGGCGGTCAGATAGACCTTGGGAAAATCCAATCGCATACCCTTCACCCAACCCGCAGCACACAAGTGGGCAAAAACACGTTGCAATTGACCGTGGAGTGTGGCTCGCCGACCCTACTCGCACTGAATGCAATCGATCACATGGCGGGTACTGAACATGAGCCCGGTTACTTTGGTGTAGGACTCACCCAGGCTGGCGAAAAACTGGGTGCCATCAAGCTTGGCTTATTGAGTCCAGTGGCCGATGGGCTGTCGGTAGCCACCATTGCCTCATACGATGGCGGAGCAAGCTGGGAGGATGAGCACACCTTACTTACAAACAATCTCCTGTCGTTCGCTCATCACTCTGATCTCGGCACGCCGATCCCGATAAAAGATCTCAGCGTACCGCTTTCTGTAACGACCTTCATCGCCCCGGCAAACGGTTTGACGCTGACTGACGAGCAAAACATCAACGGAGAAATCACCCTCGAAGTGATGTACCTGTAAGCGTATGACGCCGAACCGTTCACGGCATCAGAGCGAGTGGTTCGGCATCCCCCCAGCCTCGGCGTTTTTGCCGGGGATGGAAAACAACCACTGAAAAGAAGCGCTCAATCCCATGCATAAATATTTTGCGGCACTCGCTGCCACTGCATTGATCGGCGTTGCACCCTATGCCCTCGCGGCATCGAGCACTGACCTGAGCGTCACCGGCACCATCACCCCGCACGCCTGCACGCCTGGCTTTACCGGCAGCAGTGTCGTGGACTACGGCAAGATCCTGGTCAAAGATCTGAACCCCACCGTACCCACTGAACTGAATGATCGCGCGCTGCAATTGAATGTCACCTGTGGCGAGCCAACACTGATGGCACTGAAGGTCATCGACAATCGCCCGTATCTGGACCTGGTTGACTACACCTACTTTGGAATGGCATTAACGCCCGCCGGTGAAAAGCCGGGGTACTTTTACCTCGATATCGATCAAACGCTGGTGGATGGGGTGAGCGCCCAGTCGATCTACTCCATCGATGGGGGGACAACCTGGAAAGCCACCTCAGAAATTTACCGTGATGATCTGTGGTCGGTCAGTTCCACCACTGACCACACCACACCGATCAGGGTGAACAACGCGACGCTGGATATGCGGATAAAAACCACGATCCACCCTACTGACAGCCTCACCCTGACCGACGACATCACCCTTGATGGTTCGGTAACCTTCGAATTGGCCTACCTGTAGGCCTGCAACGCCGCCCCCTTCGGTGCGCCTCCGACCGAAGGGGCGGCATCTATCGGCTCTGGATATCCACGATGCTGTCCCAGACCGTGATGGACCGATGCCCTTCACGCTCATACCTTTTCGCTTTCGACCTGCACATACAACGCCCGCCCGGCACCGAGCCCGGCAATGATCGCGCCGCCGCCGATGACCGCGAAAATCCAGCCCACGGCCGACCAGCCACCGGTCAAGTCATGCACGATCCCGACCGCGAACGGCCCCATGGACGCCAGGGTATAACCGAAGCCCTGGGCCATGCTCGACAGGTTCGCCGCCACATGGGCATCACGCGAGCGCAACACAATCAAGGTCAGCGCCAGGGCGAAGGCTGCGCCCTGGCCCAGGCCCAGCAGGATCGCCCAGCCCCACAAACCTTCAATCGGCGCGTACAGGCAACCGAACAGCCCGCCCAGGGTCATCAGCATCACCACCACGATCGCCAGGCGCTGGTCCTTGCCCCGCGTGGCCAGCCAGGGGGCGGCCAGGGAACTGGCCAATTGCACGATCACCGAACCCGACAGCACCAAACCGGCCTGGGTCGGCGTCAGGCCACGGCCAATCAGGATCGACGGCAACCAGCCAAAGACGATGTAGGCCAGCGACGATTGCAGGCCCATGTAGAGGGTCACTTGCCAGGCCAGGGGATCACGCAGCAGCCCGCGCACCCGATACGCAACATTGTGGGCGCCGTGCTTGGGCCCCACCTGCGGCAGCCAGAACAGCGCCGCCAGCAGCGCCGGAACCATCCAGAACCCCAGGCCCACGGCCCAGCTCTGCCCAAAATGTTCGCTCAAGGGCACCGACGCCCCGGCGGCCATCGCCGCACCGAGGCACAGGGCCATGGTGTAGACGCCCGTCATGGCGCCGGCGTGCTTGGCAAAATCGCGCTTGACGATCCCCGGCAGCAATACGCCGATCACCCCAATACTGGCGCCGCCCAGGATGCTGCCGGCAAACAGGCCGATCTCGCCGAACGAACTGCGCAGCAGAACCCCACCCGCCAGGGTCAGGAGAATCCCCAACACCACCCGTTCGGCACCAAAACGCCGCGCCAGGATCGGCGCCAAGGGCGCGAACAGCCCCAGGCACAACACCGGCAAGGTGGTCAGCAACCCCGCCTGGGCCGCCGACAAGCCAAGGCTCTTCGACACCTCGCTGAGCAGCGGCGCCATGCTCGACAACGCCGGACGCAGGTTCAACGCCACCAGGATCAGCCCCAGCAACAACAGCCAGGGACGCCGCAACAGCGGCTGGCTCTGCTGGACTTGCTCGTCATCGGCCTCGGCATCGATCAGCAGTTCTTCGAGCTCTGCCGAGCGTTTGGGGGAGACGGTATCGCGGGTATTGGCCGGTTGGCTGGACATGGAATTCTCGGTTTCAAGGCTCATTGATCAACTGCCGGGAAAGGGCCTTGGCCCGTTCCGGATCGCGCTGCTCGACGGCATCGAGCAAATCGACATGCAAGTCGAACACGGCTTGGCGTCTGGGGACGATGTTCAAGGTCTCGCGCAACTGCGCGCCGACAATGCTGGAGAAGTAGCGGTACAGCTCACTGAGGGTGGGGTTGTGCGCGGCATCCACCAGGCGGCGGTGAAACACCATGTCGCAGGCGATGTAGCTATCAAGGTCGCCGTGATAGTGGGTACCACTGACTGTCAGCGCCTCACGCAGGGCCACCAGGTCCTCATCGGTGCGACGCAACGCCGCCAGGCCAATCGCCTCGACCTCGAGAATATGCCGGGTCTCCCGGGCCTGTTCATGGGAGCAACGGGACAGGGCTTTCATCGTATCCAACGGATCGACCACCGCCCGCAGGTAACTGCCGTCACCCTGGCGAATCTCGATCAACCCGGAAAACGCCAGCACCCGCATGGCCTCACGCACGGTGTTGCGGCTGATACCCAGCTCGGCGGACAACTCGGGCTCAGTAGGCAACCGCTGGCCCACGGTCCAAAAGCCTTGGTTAATACGCTGGCGCAGTTGGTCCAGGGCCTGATCGACCAGGGATCGTTTCACCAATGGAGATATTTCTGACATGAAATTCGCCCTCTCATCCAATCATAGGATGTATTTATCGGCATGCTAGTCAACATCAGCACGGAGGGCAACGGATTTACTCCTACAGGGATTCTGAACGGCGATAAATCACAGGCAAAAATAAACCCGGAACGCAGTCCGGGTTTATTTCAGTGCCTGGGCTCGATCAATGCAAAATCTGGCTCAAGAACAACTTGGTCCGCTCATTCTGCGGATTATCGAAGAAGTCATTCGGCGCCGCCTGCTCAACAATCTCCCCCTTGTCCATGAAGATCACCCGATTGGCCACCGTCCGCGCAAAGCCCATCTCATGGGTCACGCAAAGCATGGTCATGCCATCTTCGGCCAAGCCGATCATGGTATCGAGCACCTCCTTGACCATCTCCGGATCGAGCGCCGACGTCGGCTCATCGAACAGCATGATCTTGGGCTTCATGCACAGCGCCCGGGCAATCGCCACCCGCTGCTGCTGGCCACCCGACAGTTGCCCCGGAAACTTGTGCGCCTGCTCCGGAATGCGCACGCGCTCCAGGTAGTGCATGGCAATTTCCTCAGCCTTGCGCTTGGGCATCTTGCGCACCCACATCGGCGCCAGGGTGCAGTTCTGCAAAATCGTCAGGTGCGGAAACAGATTGAAGTGCTGGAACACCATGCCGACTTCACGGCGCACCGTTTCGATCTGCTTGAGGTCATTGGTCAGCTCCACGCCATCGACCACGATCCGCCCCTGCTGATGCTCTTCCAGGCGGTTGAGGCAGCGAATGGTGGTCGACTTGCCGGAACCCGAAGGCCCGCACAGGACAATCCGCTCGCCCTGCTTGACGTTGAGGTTGATGTCTTTCAACACATGGAACTGGCCGTACCACTTGTTCACGCCCTGCATCTGAATAATGCCTTCAGGGCTCACCGGCTGTTTGCTTGCTTCGCTCATTACAGAACTCCTAACGCTTGTGGCCAGTGTCGAGCTTGCGTTCCAGGTGCATGGAATAGCGCGACATACCAAAACAGAAAATCCAGAACACCAGGGCCGCGAACACGTAGCCTTCGGTGGCCATGCCCAACCATTTCGGGTCGGCGGCGGCTTGCTTGACGCTGTTGAGCAAGTCGAACAGGCCGATGATGATCACCAGGCTCGTGTCCTTGAACAGCGCAATGAAGGTGTTGACGATACCGGGGATCACCAGCTTCAAGGCTTGCGGCAGGATTACCAGGCCCATGCTGCGCCAGTACCCCAGGCCCATCGCGGCAGCCGCTTCGTACTGCCCTTTGGGAATGGCTTGCAGGCCGCCACGCACCACTTCGGCGACGTAGGCCGACTGGAACAGGATCACCCCGATCAGCGCCCGCAGCAGCTTGTCGAAGTTCATGCCTTCAGGCAGGAACAGCGGCAGCATCACCGAGGACATGAACAGCACCGTGATCAATGGCACGCCGCGCCAGAACTCGATGAAGGTCACGCAGACCACCCGAATCGCCGGCATGTTCGAGCGCCGGCCCAGGGCCAGGATGATGCCCAGCGGCAACGCTCCGGCAATCCCGACCGTGGCGATCACCAGGGTCAGCATCAGCCCGCCCCATTGGCTCGTCGCCACCTGGGTCAAGCCGAAAACGCCACCATGCAACAGGCACCAGGCAATGATCGGGTACAGCACCAGGAAGCTCAGCCCGTACACCGCTTTGCGCGGGAAGCGCGAGATGAACAGCGGTGCCACGCCGATGACCGCCAGCCACACGGTCAGGTCCACGCGCCAGCGCAAGTCCATCGGGTAGTAGCCATACATGAACTGGCCAAAGCGCTGTTGGATGAACACCCAGCAGGCGCCGTCCTTGGTGCAGTCGGCCTGGCTGGTACCGACCCAGTTGGCGTCGATGATCGCCCACTGCAGGAGCGGCGGCACCACCAGGTAAATCAGGTAAAACGCGAACAGCGTCAGCAGGGTGTTGAGCCAGCTGGAGAACATGTTGGCGCGCATCCACGCCACCACGCCGATGCTGCTGCTCGGCGGAGGCATATCCGGTTTGAAAGTATGAGTACTCATGCGCTATTCCCTACCGCTCGATCAGCGCAATGCGCTTGTTGTACCAGTTCATCAGCAAGGAAATGCTGATGCTGATCGCCAGGTACACGCTCATGGTGATGGCAATCACCTCGATCGCCTGCCCGGTCTGGTTCAGCACCGTGCCGGCAAACAGCGAGACCATTTCCGGGTAACCGATACCGGCCGCCAGCGAGGAGTTCTTCGCCAGGTTGAGGTATTGGCTGGTCAGCGGCGGAATGATCACCCGCAGCGCCTGGGGAATGATCACCTTGCGCAGGGTCGGGCCGTTGCGCAGGCCAAGGGAGTGCGCCGCTTCGGTCTGGCCGTGGCTGACTGACTTGATGCCCGAACGCACGATTTCGGCGATGAACGCCGCGGTGTAGACGGTCAAGGCCAGGGTCAGTGCCAGCAGTTCCGGGATCAGCACCCAGCCACCGACGAAGTTGAAGCCTTGCAGCTTGGGCATTTCCCAGTGCAGCGGAGTGCCGACGATCAGCGCGCAGAGCGCCGGGATCAGCAGGAACAGCGCCAGGCCCACCCAGAATTTATGAAACGGTACACCGGTCGCTTCGAAGCGTCGGGTGGCCCAGCGGTTCATCAGCACAATCGCCACAATGGCCACGCCGACGCTCGCCACAAACGGCCAGAAGCCGTCTGCCATCAACGCAGCGGGCATATTCAGGCCACGGCTGCTGACGAAGAACGTGTCGCCGAAGTTATGGCTGTTGCGTGGTCCCGGCATGGTCAGGAACACCGCGAAGTACCAGAACAGGATCTGCAGCAGCGGTGGAATGTTGCGGAAAACTTCCACGTACACGGTCGCCAGCTTGGCAATGATCCAGTTCTTCGACAGCCGCGATACGCCGACGATAAACCCCAGGATCGTCGCCAGGATCACGCCGATGAAGGTCACCAACAAGGTGTTGAGCAGGCCGATGACAAACACCCGGGCATAGCTGTCCGATTCGGTGTAGTCGATCAGGGTCTGCGCGATGCCGAAACCGGCACTGCGCTCAAGAAAGTCGAAGCCGGAGGTAATACCCCGGTGTTGCAGGTTGGTCTGCGTGTTGTCGAACAGATACCAGCCCATCGAGACCACCGCCACAATGGTGATGATCTGGAATAGCCACGCACGCACTTTGGGATCGCTGAGGCTGAGCCTCTGCTTTGGTGCGCCGATAGAGTTTTGCATGGAGTGCCCCAGAAGTAATGGTACAGAACATCACCCGGTGGTTGGCCCACCGGGTGATAGAACCATCAGCGCACGGGTGGTGCGTATTGAATGCCGCCGTTGTTCCACAGAGCGTTCAGCCCGCGGTCGATTTCCAGTGGAGTGCCCTTGCCGAGGTTTTTCTCGAACACTTCACCGTAGTTGCCGACCTGCTTGACGATCTGCACGACCCAGTCTTTGGGCAGCTTCAGGTCCTTGCCGTATTCACCGTCCGCCCCGAGCATACGAGCGACATCCGGGTTCTTGGTGGACTTGGCTTCGGCTTCGACGTTTTTCGAGGTGATGCCGGCCTCTTCAGCGTTGAGCATGGCGTAGCCGGTCCAGCGGATCACGGCCAGCCACTCATCGTCGCCATTACGCACGACAGGGCCCAGTGGCTCCTTGGAAATGGTTTCCGGCAGAACCACGTAGTCCTTCGGTGCGGCCAGCTTGCTGCGCTGGGCGAACAGTTGGGATTTGTCCGAAGTCAGCACGTCGCAACGACCGGATTCCAGCGACTTGGCGCTTTCGTCGGAGGTGTCGAAAGTGATCGGGGTGTATTTCAGGCCGTTGCCGCGGAAGTAGTCGGAAACGTTCAGCTCGGTCGTGGTACCGGCTTGAATGCAGATGGTGGCGCCGTCCAGTTCCTTGGCACTCTTGACGCCCAGCTTGTTGTTGACCAGGAAGCCGATGCCGTCGTAGTAGGTGATGAAGCCAGGAAACTTCAGGCCCATGCCCGCATCACGGGAGCTGGTCATGGTGGTGTTGCGCGACAGGATGTCAATTTCGCCGGACTGCAGCGCGGTGAAGCGCTCCTTGGCGTTCAACTGACTGAATTTCACTTTGGTTGCGTCGCCGAATACCGCGGCGGCCACCGCGCGACAGAAGTCGGCATCAATGCCGAGGATCTTGCCGGTGGAATCCGGTACCGAGAAACCCGGCAGACCGTCACTGACGCCGCACTGTACGAAACCCTTCTTCTGCACTGCATCCAGGGTTGCACCCGCCTGAGCGAACCCGCTGACACCGAGTACTGCGGCCGCAGTCATCACTGCCAGGGTGGATTTCAACATCTTCATTCAAACCTCCAGTTTTGCTCTTGTTGTGTCGGAGCTTGAGTCCTGCCGCACCCTTATGAGGCGCTGTTGACCCGTGTTGGCTTGTTTTAGGGTCAAGCGGCGTAAGACCTTAGCTATGAGTCTAGTAGGAGAAAATCCACATCATGGAAAACTCACTGCTCACCAATCGGCCGAACGGGCTGTAGCCCTTTCTTGTTTGCCAAGCCCGTAGCGGCCATTGGCGAACGTCCATCACCGGATTTTTTGCTCTCCCGCGCCGGGCGGTTGCCTGATAGTGTTACCGCCAAGCGTAGGATCGCACGTACAGGTTTTCCCATAGCAAGGCCCGTACCACACCGGGCGCTAAAGCGATTCAGCCGCAGGTCAAGAGCAAAACTTGCAACCTTGCGACAACTTCTTAACTGATCGACCCGCCGTGCACTTTGAGCTCGCACTCAAAGCGGGCGAACGCACAACAATGGAGCAGCCATGACCGAGCCCTTGATTCTTCACCCCGCCAAACCGGAAGACGCCTGTGTCATCTGGCTCCACGGCCTGGGCGCCGACCGCTACGACTTCCTGCCCGTGGCAGAAGCCCTGCAGGAAACCCTGCAGACCACACGCTTCGTGCTGCCCCAGGCGCCGACCCGCGCGGTGACCATCAACGGTGGTTACGAGATGCCCAGCTGGTACGACATATTGGCCATGAGTCCGGCCCGGGCGATCGACCGCGAGCAACTGGAAGCGTCGGCGCAACGCATCATCGAATTGATCGAAGAGCAGCGCGCGAGCGGAATAGACCCTTCGCGAATTTTCCTCGCGGGTTTTTCCCAGGGGGGCGCGGTGGTCCTGCACAGCACCTTCCTCAAGTGGCAGGGTCCGTTGGGTGGCGTACTTGCCCTCTCGACTTATGCCCCAACCTTCACTGAAGACCTCGAGCTGTCCGCCAGCCAGCAACGGATCCCGGTGCTGTGCCTGCATGGCCAGTACGATGAGGTGGTGCAAAACGCCATGGGCCGCAGCGCCTATGAGTACCTGAAGACCCGTGGTGTCACCGTGGCATGGCAGGAATACCCAATGGGTCATGAAGTGTTACCCGAAGAAATTCGCGATATTGGCGTCTGGCTCGCCGACCGTTTGCGCTAATCCGCCCACATCTATGTAGCAGTGTGACCAACGCACTACGCCGCGCCCGATTCTTGCATTACACTGGCCGGCGTACATTCCTTAACCAATTGATGAGATGACCGTGCTCAAAGCACTCAAGAAAATGTTCGGTAAAAGCGAGGCTGAGCAGCTCGCGCCCAGCTCCAGCGCACCCTCCCCAACCGCCAGCCACCGCACCGACGGTCATCAGCCTGGTCGGACCGCAGCTGTCGCGGCACCGCAAAACGAGCCGGTGAACACACCGGCCACCGACGCTGCCCCGCCAAAAGCGCGCAGCGAGACCCCGAAGCCGCGTCGCGAACGCGCGCCAAAACCGCCGGTCGTGGCCTGGAAACTCGAAGACTTCGTCGTCGAACCCCAGGAAGGCAAGACCCGCTTCCACGACTTCAAGCTGGCCCCGGAACTGATGCACGCCATCCAGGACCTGGGTTTCCCGTACTGCACGCCGATCCAGGCGCAGGTATTGGGCTTCACCCTGGCCGGCAAAGACGCCATCGGCCGCGCCCAGACCGGCACCGGCAAGACCGCCGCGTTCCTGGTCTCGATCATCACCCAGTTGCTGCAGACCCCACCGCCGAAAGAGCGCTACATGGGTGAGCCACGGGCCCTGATCATCGCGCCGACCCGTGAACTGGTGGTGCAGATCGCCAAGGACGCAGCCGACCTGACCAAGTACACCGGCCTCAACGTCATGACCTTTGTCGGCGGCATGGACTTCGACAAGCAGCTCAAGCACCTGGAGGCGCGTCACTGCGACATCCTGGTCGCCACCCCGGGCCGCCTGCTGGACTTCAACCAGCGCGGCGACGTGCACCTGGACATGGTCGAAGTCATGGTGCTGGACGAAGCGGACCGGATGCTCGACATGGGTTTCATCCCACAAGTGCGTCAGATCATTCGCCAGACCCCACCGAAAAGCGAACGCCAGACCCTGCTGTTCTCCGCCACCTTCACCGAAGACGTGATGAACCTGGCCAAGCAATGGACCACCGACCCGTCCATCGTCGAGATCGAAGCCCTGAACGTCGCCAGCGAGAACGTCGAACAGCACATCTACGCCGTTGCCGGTGCCGATAAGTACAAGCTGCTCTACAACCTGGTGACCGACAACGGCTGGGAACGGGTGATGGTCTTCGCCAACCGCAAGGACGAAGTGCGGCGCATCGAAGAACGCCTGGTCCGCGACGGCGTCAACGCCGCCCAACTGTCGGGCGACGTGCCGCAGCACAAGCGCATCAAGACCCTGGAAGGTTTCCGCGAGGGCAAGATCCGCGTCCTGGTGGCCACCGATGTCGCCGGCCGTGGGATTCACATCGACGGCATCAGCCACGTGATCAACTTCACCCTGCCGGAAGTGCCGGACGACTACGTGCACCGCATCGGCCGGACCGGTCGTGCCGGCGCTGAAGGCGTCTCCATCAGCTTTGCCGGTGAAGACGACTCCTACCAGCTACCGTCCATCGAGGCGCTGCTGGGCCGCAAGATCAGCTGCGAAACCCCGCCGACCCATCTGCTGCGCCCGGTAGAGCGCAAGCGTCCGTAAGATCGGGTCGTCACACCCCAAGCGCAGCCGGCCACCGACTGCGCTTTTTTTACGCCTGGATATTGCCAATCAGAACAATAAGTCCACAATGGACAAATTAGTTCAATCGCACATCCACGGAGCCTGCGCATGCCCCCTTCCCCTTTTGTGATCGCCCAAGCCCAGGCTCGCGAACTGCTGGCACAGGTCGACGTGCCGCAGATCCTGCGCAAGCTGTTCCGTGACCTGGCAGCGGGCCAGGCCGTGCAGCCGGCCCAGCAACTGGTGGAGTTTCCCCAGGGCGCCGGGGACTTCATCAATTACCTCGGGGTGCTGGCCGAAGACGGCGTCTATGGGGTGAAAACCTCGCCCTACATCGTGCGCCCGCAAGGCGGCCCGCTGGTGACCGCCTGGACGCTGCTGATGTCGATGCACACCGGCCAGCCACTGCTGTTGTGCGATGCCGGCGAACTGACCACCGCGCGCACGGCCGCCACCACGGCCGTGGCGGTGGACGCCCTGGCCCGGCCGGACGCCACTCGCCTGGTGATCATCGGCAGCGGTCCGGTGGCCCAAGCGCACCTGCACTACGCCCGGCAACTGCGCGAGTGGCAGACCATCAGCCTCTATTCGCCAAGCCTGGCCAAGCGCAATCCAGAGGCGCTGGCGCAGTGGATGGCCATCGATCCGCGCCTGCAGATCCAGGCCAGCCTGGAAGCGGCGCTCGAGGATGCCGATGTGATCATGCTCTGCACCTCCTCTGCCGGCCCGGTGATCGACCCACTGCGCTTGCGCAAGCCCGCCCTGATCACCTCCATCAGCACCAACGCGGTGCGCGCCCACGAAGTCCCGCCGCACTGCCTCGGCCAGATACAGGTGTATTGCGACTACCGCCGGACCACTCCGGACGCTGCCGGGGAAATGCTGATCGCCCGCGAACAACACGACTGGAACCCGGCGGCGATCGTCGGCGACCTGCCCCAACTGCTCAGCGGACAGACACCACGCCCGACGTACGAGCGCCACGTGTTCTTCCGCTCCATCGGCCTGGGCCTGGAAGACATCGCGCTGGCCAATGCCATCTACCAGCGGCTCAACTGACCCACGCCGCCCCACCCCCTGTAGGCGCTTGCTCCTACAGGGGGTGGGGGGTTACGCCTTTAAGGAAACACTCATGACCCAGGCAGACTTCATCATCATCGGCGGCGGTATCGCCGGGGCTTCCACCGGTTTCTGGCTGTCGCCCCACGGCCGGGTCATCGTGCTCGAGCGCGAATCCCACCCGGCCTACCATTCCACCGGACGTTCCGCGGCGCTGTACACCGCCGCGTATGGCACCCCGCAGGTGCGCGCACTGACCCAGGCCAGCCGGGAGTTCTTCGATGCCCCGCCAGCGGGTTTCTGCGAACACCCGCTGCTCACCCCCCGTGGCGAAATGACCGTGGACTTCACCGGCGACCCCGACGAGTTGCACAATCAGTACCTGAGCGCCAAGGCCACCGTGCCACAGATGCAGTTGCTCAGCGCCGACGAGGCCCTGGCGCGCCTGCCGATCCTGCGTCGGGAAAAGGTCTTTGGCGCGATCTACGACCCGACCGCCACCGACATCGACACCGATGCCCTGCACCAGGGGTACCTGCGGGGCATCCGCCGCAATCAGGGACAGGTGCACACCGATTGCGAAGTGTTGGGCCTGAGCCGCGATCCCCAGGGCCAGTGGCACGTGCAGACCGCCGGCCAGACGTTCAGCGCGCCGATCATCATCAATGCCGCCGGCGCCTGGGCCGATCACCTCGGCACCATGGCCGGCGCCCGGCCGCTGGGGTTGATTCCCAAGCGGCGCGCGGCGTTTATCTTCGAAGGTCCCAAGGACCTCGATTGCCACGCCTGGCCGATGCTGGTGAGCCTCGACGAATCCTTCTACATGAAACCCGACGCCGGGATGTTCCTCGGCTCGCCGGCCAACGCCGACCCCGTCGAGCCCCACGACGTGCAGCCCGAAGAACTGGACATCGCCATGGGCATCTACCAGATCGAGGAGGCCACCACCCTGACCATCCGCCGCCCGACCCGCACCTGGGCCGGCCTGCGCAGCTTTGTCAGCGATGGTGACCTGGTCAGCGGCTTCGACCCACAGGTACCCGGGTTGTTCTGGGTGGCCGCCCAGGGCGGCTACGGCATCCAGACTTCCCCCGCCATGGGCCAGGCCAGCGCCGCGCTGGTACGTGGGCAAGACCTGCCGCCGGCACTGCAACAGTTTGGCCTCAGCGCCAGCATGCTCTCCCCCTCGCGCCTGGGCTGAACCGGCGCCGGGGTGACGTTCGATCCCGATTGCGGCAAACTTCCAGCGCCCCGGCTCACGGGGCGCCGATTGCCTGGAGCAACACCGATGACCCCACCTCTACAAGACCCTGCACTGGATAACTTCCGGGCAATCGCCGACGCCATTGCCACGCTGTTTTTCCCCCACGCCGAGGTGGTGCTGCACGACCTGCGCACGCAAAAAATCGACTACATCGCCAACAACCTGTCCAAGCGCGAAATCGGCGGCGATGCGGCGCTCGAAGACATGCTCAGCGACGACATCAGCGAGCGCAACATCGGCCCCTACGAGAAGCTCAATTGGGATGGCCAGAAAATCCGCAGCCTGAGCAGCGTCCTGCGCGACAGCAATGGCCATCCCATGGCCGTGCTGTGCATCAACCTGAACATTTCGCTGTTCGAGAACGCCAAGGCCGCGCTGGACCTGTTCCTGTCACCCAGCAAGCTGATCCCACAGCCCGATTCGCTGTTTCGCGATGACTGGCAGGAGCGCATCAACACCTTCCTGCACAACTGGCTGCGGGAGCGACAACTGGGCTTGAGCGTCCTGACTCGCGAGCACAAGCGCGAACTGGTGCTGGCCCTGCATGCCGAAGGCGCCTTCAAGGGCAAAAGCGCCTCCAACTATGTGGCCAATGTGCTGAATATGGGACGGGCGACGGTGTACAAACACCTGAAGGAACTGAAGGGCTGAACCGACTGTGTTCGCGCACACGCCTTGCCCCTACCGGCATCAGTGAATCGGTAGGGGCAAGACGTGCCTGCGATCGCGGTTGATCAGTCGCCGTAGATGTCCGACTTGAAGTACTTCTGGGAAATCTGCTGGTACTGGCCATTGGCGCGAATGCCGTCGATGGCCTTGTTCAACTCGGCAACCAGCTCGGTGTTGCCCTTGCGCACCGCAATCCCGGCGCCTTCACCGACGTATTTCGGATCCTTGAGTTCCGGCCCGACGAACGCATAACCCTTGCCACGCGGCATCGACAGGAAGTCGCTCAGCGGAATGGTGTCGGCGAAAATGCCGTCCAGGCGTCCGGCGGCCAGGTCCATGTAGATTTCTTCGTTGTTGCTGTAGCGCTTGACCAGCACGCCCTTGGGCTCCAGCACTTCAGTGGCAAAACGATCAGTGGTGGTGGCGCGCTGAACCCCCAGGGTCTTGCCCTTGAGGCTGGCGTACTGGTCATCCACCACGGCGCCTTCCTTCATCAAAAACCGCGACGAAGTGAAGTAGTACTTGTGGCTGAAATCCACCGACTTCTTGCGGTCTTCGTTGATGGTCATGGACGACAGGGCCGCGTCGATTTTCTTCACTTTCAGGGAAGGAATCAGCCCATCGAACTCACCCTCGACCCACTCGCACTTGACCTTCATCTGCGCGCACAGGGCATTGCCGATGTCGTAGTCAAAACCGGTGATCGTGCCTTCGGCGGTTTTCGAGGCGAAGGGTGGGTACGCCGCTTCAATGCCCAGGCGCAGGGTTTTCTCAGCGGCGAACAACGAGCTGCACGCCAACAGGCTGAGGGCCAGACCACTGATAAGGGGAAGCTTCTTCATGGTGATTTTCTCGCGAGTTGTTGTTGGTTTGGCAAGAGGAAGAGAAGCAATTGCGCGCTCAAGGCTTGAAGCTTCAAGCGTATTTTTATACTTATAATTCCATACTGGACTTTTATGTATTAGTCGTCAATCAGGCGAACGGAGGTAACTCGGCCATTGGTCGAGTGGGGGGATATCAAGCGTTGGAGGTTACGGTTTCCAGCGATCCGCCGCCGCATGATCGCTGTCACGCCCGTCCACCCAGCGCGGGCCGTCGCTGGTCAGTTCTTTTTTCCAGAACGGCGCGCGGGTCTTGAGGTAGTCCATGACAAAGGCGCAGGCGTCGAACGCCGCCTGGCGGTGGGCGCTGGCGGCGCCGACAAACACGATCGGCTCGCCCGGCGGCAACGCCCCGATGCGATGCAGCACTTCCAGCTTGAGCAGCGGCCAGCGCTGCTCGGCTTCCTCGGCAATCTTGGCCAGGGCCTTCTGTGTCATGCCCGGGTAGTGCTCCAGGAACATCCCCGCCACATCGAGGCCGTCGTTGAAGTCGCGCACGTAGCCGACAAAACTCACCACCGCGCCCACGCCGACATTGGCGGCGTGCATCGCGTTGACTTCAGCGCCCGGATCGAAGGGCGAGCCCTGCACGCGAATCGCCATGGCTCAGCCTCCGGTCACAGTGGGGAAAAACGCCACTTCATCGCCGTCGCCGACCGGCTCATCCAGTTGGCACAGCTCTTCGTTTCGCGCGCACATCAGGTTCTGCTCGCTCAGCACCTCGGCGCCGTCACGTTGCGCCAGCAGGGCCCGGACATCGTCGACCGTGGCGAAATCGCCCTCGACCTTTACCGAATCCACCCCCAGTGCCTCCCGGTAGCGGGCAAAAAACTTCACGGTGAGGTTCATTGCCCGGCCACCTGATAGTGCCCGCTCTTGCCGCCCAGTTTCTCCAGCAGGCGCACACTTTCAATGACCATGCCCCGGTCCACGGCCTTGCACATGTCATAAATGGTCAGCGCCGCGATGCTGGCGGCGGTCAGGGCCTCCATTTCCACCCCGGTCTGCCCGGCCAGCTTGCACCGCGCGGTAATGCGCACGGCATCAACCCCTTCGGCACTGAGCTCGACCTTGACCCCGGTCAGCATCAGCGGATGGCACAGCGGGATCAGGTCGGAGGTTTTTTTCGCCGCCTGGATTCCGGCAATGCGGGCCACGGCGAACACATCCCCTTTGGGATGGCCACCGCTGACAATCATTTGCAGGGTTTCGGGAAGCATGCGCACCAGCGCTTCGGCCGTGGCCTCACGGGACGTCACGGCTTTTTCGGTGACGTCGACCATATTGGCGCGACCTTGGGAATCGAGATGAGTCAGCACGGGGTTACTCCTGATCAGGAGCGCCGATTGTAAACCCGCGGGTCAATTTTTCGCACGCAGGATTATTGGATCAGTCCGCTCCACAAACGAACACGGGCGGCACTGAGCCGCCCGTGTTTGCCGAGGAGGTTACAGATGGGATTCGGCGTATTCGGCCAGAATCGAACGAGGCACCCCTTGCAGGGTGATGTGTACACCGTTGGGGAAGTCCTTGAAGCGTTCGGTCAGGTACGTCAGCCCGGAGCTGGTCGCGGACAGGTAAGGGGTATCGATCTGCGCCAGGTTACCCAGGCACACCACTTTGGAACCGGCGCCGGCACGGGTGATGATGGTTTTCATCTGGTGCGGCGTGAGGTTCTGGCATTCGTCGATCAGGATCAGGCTCTGCTGGAAGCTGCGACCGCGGATGTAGTTCAGGGATTTGAACTGCAAAGGCACTTTGCTGAGGATGTAGTCGACGCTGCCATGGGTGCTTTCGTCATCCATGTGCAAGGCTTCGAGGTTGTCGGTGATGGCGCCAAGCCAAGGCTCCATTTTTTCCGCTTCGGTACCTGGCAGGAAGCCGATCTCCTGGTCCAGCCCCTGCACGCTGCGGGTGGCGATAATGCGCCGGTAGCGCTTGCTGACCATGGTCTGCTCGATGGCCGCGGCCAGGGCCAGGATGGTTTTACCGGAACCGGCAGCGCCCGACAGGTTGACCAGGTGGATATCCGGGTCCAGCAGCGCGTACAGCGCCAGGCTCTGGTAGATGTCGCGAGGTTTCAGGCCCCAGGCTTCCTGGTGCAACAGGGGTTCCTGATGCAGATCGAGGATCAGCAGCTTGTCGACCTGGATTTCCTTGATCCAGCCGACAAACCCCTGCTCGTCGATGATGAATTCGTTGATGTGCACCGCCGGCAGGTTGTCGATCAACTGCACCTGGTGCCAGGTGCGGCCATGGTCCTGACGGGTCTCGACCTTGCTCACGCGGTCCCAGAAGGAGCCGGTCATGGTGTGATAACCGTTCGGCAGCAACGACACGTCATCAACCAGTTGGTCGGTGCTGTAGTCCTCCGCCGCGATCCCGCAGGCGCGGGCCTTGAGGCGCATGTTGATGTCTTTGGTGACCAGCACCACGGGCAGTTCCGGCTCGCGCGCGTGCAGGTCGATCAACTGGTTGATGATGATGTTGTCGTTCAGGTGCTCGGGCAGAACGATGTTCGGTTCGGCGCGCTTGCTCATCAGAATCGACAGCAGCCCCTTGGGCCCGCTTTTTCCACGCTGGATCGGCACGCCCAGTTCAACGTCTTCAGGGGACGCATCGCCCAGGGTCTTGTCGATCAGGCGAATGGCCTGGCGGCATTCGGCGGCAACGCTGTGATGACCACTCTTGAGCTTGTCCAGCTCTTCAAGGACGGTCATCGGGATGGCAACGTGATGCTCTTCAAAGTTGAGCAGCGCGTTGGGATCGTGAATCAATACGTTGGTATCGAGTACATAAAGGATTGGCTGGTTGGAGGAAGAACTACGTCCGTGATCATCCATACTCGGTCACCTTTGTGGGAGCCATTCGACGCAATACCGTGACAGTGCTGCGCCTCGAAGTGGCCACCGAATTCACTGACCGTGCGCCTACGGCACGACTCAAGTGAATTGCACACAAGGGGTCTTGGAAGACGCCACCTGTGTTGCAGGTTTCGGCGGTCTGTCTTCGTAATACTCCAAAACCCGTGACAGAAAAAAGCACTTTGATGCTTTTTTGAAGTTTATTTTTTAACCCGATAAATACCGCTTGGCGCATGGCGCCAGCACCGTTAAAGTCGGAAGTCCGCCTGCACCGAATTACCCCCCGAAATCGGCCCAAGCCCAATGATTCCGGGCTTTTGCCTTTTCAGCGAAAAGCCTGCCGGCACTCCTCCCAACCGATCCCGCTTTGCGCCGTTCGCGCCAACAGCCAGGGCAGCGCCGTTTTCACCCCATCCTGCCGAGTGTTGAAATTGATCACCCCGTGGCGCCACAGCAGCATCAGGGTCAAGACCCGCTGCGCACTCTGCTCCCCCGTCAGTTGCCGGGTGCTGTCGGCCGGATCGATGTCCCACAGCGCCACCTGTAACCCCTGAGCCTCGAAAAACCCCGCGGCATCGGCGCGTCGTTGTCCATTGGGTGGGCGGAACAGCGGCACGTAGTTGTCCGGCAGCCGGTTCTTCACCAGCTCGACGCTGCGTGTCACCGAGTACTGCCAGTCCTGCCAATGGCTGTGGGAACGGAACTGCCACCCCTGGACCCCGACGCACTGGCGCGCGTAAAGCTGTTGCAACTGGGCCACCGACTGTTGCGCCAGGCGGCTCTGGATATCGCTGCCCAAGACAAAGAACACCCCGGACAGATTGGCCTTGCGCAGGTACTCGGTCAGCCATGCCGTGTGATCCGGCACCAGATTGGCACCGCTGTCGAAACTCAGGACAAACAACCGGTCATGCAGGGGCTCGCCATTGCGCTCATAGTCGCCAAACAGCTCGACTTCGCTGCTCGTCTGGGGCAGCAACGCGGCCTTGCGCAATTGTTCGTCCAGGTAGCGCTGGTGGAACTCTCGGCTCGGCTCGGCCCAGCGGGTGTAAAACGAGTCCGGCCCGAGTTCGAACTTGGCAGCCTGCTGGCGCAAGGTCTCGCGGTCCTCGACCAGGAAACAGAAGGAGGCATCCTGGTCGCAGCTTTGCTCGGCGAAGCCGTAGTTGGCCAACAGGCGCAACCACATCCGCTCACGCACGGCATTGATCGCCTCGAGATTGATCATGCGCAAGCCCAGGCGCTGCTTGAGGGCCGTCTCGTCGAGCCCTTCACTGTCGAGCAGGGCCCGAGAGAACGCGAGGATCTCCGCCCGCGAGGCGACATCGAACAGGGTCGGGCTGCTCAGTTGCTCAGGCCAGGTGCTGCGATCGAGGGTGGCCGGTTCGTTGGGCGCGGCCAGCGCGCCCGCACTGAACAGCCAGGCGCCAAACAGTAAAGCGATACGCAAAGGGATGTCTCCGTTCCAAAACCCCGCGGCACTATAGCCCATCCGCACGTCGCCTCTCCGATCTCACGCACACCGCCCGGCGCCTATCGCCCTCATAGCTGGAGTCAAACCGCCCAACCCCCTAGAATCCCCGCACGATTAAAGGAGACGACTTCATGCTGATGGTGATTTCCCCCGCCAAGACCCTCGATTACGAAACACCGCCGGCCACCCAGCGCTTCACCCAGCCGCAATACCTCGATCATTCCCAGGCGCTGATCCAGCAGTTGCGCGAGCTGAGCCCGGCGCAGATCAGTGAACTGATGCACGTTTCCGACAAGATCGGCGGCCTCAATGCCGCACGCTTTGGCAGTTGGACCCCGGCGTTCACCCCAGAGAACGCCAAGCAGGCGCTGCTGGCCTTCAAGGGCGACGTCTACACCGGGATGAATGCCCAGACCTTCAGCGAAACCGATTTCGATTACGCCCAGCAGCACCTGCGCATGCTCTCGGGCCTGTACGGCCTGCTGCGCCCGCTGGACTTGATGCAGCCATACCGCCTGGAGATGGGCACCAAGCTGGCCAACGCCCGGGGCAAGGACCTGTACGCGTTCTGGGGCACCCAGATCAGTGAATGGCTGAACGAAGCCCTGGCCGAGCAAGGCGACGACGTGTTGCTCAACCTGGCCTCCAACGAGTACTTCTCGGCGGTCAAGCGCAGCGCCCTCAACGCCCGGATCATCAATACCGAGTTCAAGGACCTGAAGAACGGCCAGTACAAGATCATCAGTTTCTACGCGAAAAAGGCCCGCGGCATGATGAGCCGCTTCGTGATCCAGGAACGCATCAACACCCCCGCCGACCTCAAGCAGTTTGACCTGCAGGGTTACCGCTACAGCGCCGAACAGTCGAAACCCGACAACCTGGTGTTCCTGCGCGACCACGCCGAAGACTGACGCCCCCTCCTGGCGCACGGCCCGACCAGCGGTACGTGCGCCCCGCTCGACTCCCCCCCATCTCTGCGCGCCATCACGCCATTTTCATGGCGCCAAAAAACCACCCGCCCGTTGCGCTAACTTTAATTTCACTCGACAGGGGTGATTTTTTTCACTAGTGGCACCGGTTTTTTAATCCGGTAGTGGCATAAAACTATCTTCGCCAATTAACGCCCCATTAATAAAGGGCCAAACGGTAAGTGCTATCAATATGAGAGCAGTGCCATCTTTGCCAATATTTCAAGAAATTTCAGAATGAGGGATGAACGGCCATGAACTATCTGAAAATACGCCGCTCATACCACCGGTAACGATTCTCCACGCCGCTGTAGGAGATAACTTACGCCAAGTGCCAAGCCACTCACAAAGTTGTCAGCGTGAACTTGGCAGGACGCACCATTAAATCGGGATAACAGTGAACGACAGGAGACTGCCTCACCTCACTATTGCCCAATAGGCCAAGGCTGCGCCCCCACAAGCGTGCTCACACGAGCACCTAAGTGATTGAGGTTACTGGCATTTTGCCGAACCTTGGAACCACCCGGCTGTTGCACCACGGCTTCCCCCAAGGGAGCCCGGCTGCCTGTCAGGGCGAGCCAACATAATCAGGCCAAGTTACGCACAACTTGAGTGCACTTATTTAGACACTCGCCATTGAGCATGCCAGTAAAAGGCAGTGCGGTGTTCGCCTGCCGCACTTCCGCATTAATGACGACCGCTGAACACTATTAACTTCGGCCATTTAATGGCGTGATAAACACAGAGGTAAATGCGATGCGCATCAGCATATTTGGTTTGGGTTACGTCGGTGCAGTTTGTGCCGGTTGCCTGTCTGCACGGGGCCATGACGTTATCGGCGTCGATGTCGCCAAAGACAAGATCGATATGATCAATGCCGGTCGTTCGCCGATCGTTGAACCGGGCCTGGGAGCGTTGCTCGCACAAGGCATCCAGACCGGTCGCCTGCGGGGTACCACCAACTTCGCCGAGGCCATTCGCGACACCGACCTGTCGATGATCTGCGTGGGTACGCCCAGCAAGAAAAACGGCGACCTGGAACTCAACTACATCGAGGCGGTATGCCGCGAGATTGGTTTTGTCCTGCGCGACAAGACCACCCGCCACACCATCGTGGTACGCAGCACCGTGTTGCCGGGCACCGTGGCCAATATGGTGATCCCGATTCTCGAAGACTGCTCGGGCAAGAAGGCCGGCGTCGACTTCGGCGTTGCGGTCAACCCCGAGTTCCTGCGTGAAAGCACGGCGATCAAGGACTACGACCAGCCGCCGATGACCGTCATCGGTGAATTCGACACCGCCTCGGGCGACGTTCTGCAATCACTGTACGAAGAACTCGACGCGCCGATCATCCGCAAGGACATCGCCGTGGCCGAGATGATCAAGTACACCTGCAACGTCTGGCACGCCACCAAGGTCACCTTTGCCAACGAGATCGGCAACATCGCCAAGGCCGTCGGCGTCGATGGCCGCGATGTGATGGACGTGGTCTGCCAGGACAAGACCCTCAACCTGTCCCAGTACTACATGCGCCCCGGCTTCGCCTTTGGCGGTTCCTGCCTGCCCAAGGACGTGCGTGCCCTGACCTACCGCGCCAGCTCCCTGGACGTCGAGGCGCCGCTGCTCAACTCGCTGATGCGCAGTAACGAGTCCCAGGTGCAGAACGCCTTCGACATCGTCGAAAGCCACGACAAACGCAAAGTCGCCCTGCTCGGCCTGAGCTTCAAGGCCGGCACCGACGACCTGCGCGAAAGCCCGCTGGTGGACCTGGCAGAAATGCTCATCGGCAAGGGCTACGACCTGAGCATCTACGACAGCAACGTCGAGTACGCCCGGGTTCACGGCGCCAACCGCGACTACATCGAGTCGAAGATCCCCCACGTCTCGTCCCTGCTCAACTCGGACTTCGACTCGGTGATCGACAACTGCGACGTGATCATCCTCGGTAACCGCGACGAGAAGTTCCGCGCCCTGGCCCTGGACGCCCCCCACGGCAAACAGGTCATCGACCTGGTGGGCTTCATGTCCAAGGCCACCAGCGTGAGCGGTCGCACCGAAGGCATCTGCTGGTAAGCACCCTGTAGGAGCGGGCACCCGCTCCTACGGGTTTGTACGCCTGCGTTAACCCGAGATCTAGACGGATGCAGCTTATGCACAGGCTAAAGCACGGCCTACTCCAGGCCGCCGGTTGGCTGTTGTTTTTATGTTTGTTGATGGGCCTGGCCTTGCTGTTGCCCGCGTCCACCTTCGACGCCGAGTCCAAGGACTTTATTTTCCTGATTGGCGCCGTGGGTATCTGGCGCTATTCGATGGGTGCCACGCACTTTCTGCGCGGCATGCTGTTTCTCTACGTGGTCTACCCGCACCTGCGGCGCAAAGTGCGCAAGCTGGGCAGCGCGGCGGACCCGTCCCATGTATTTCTGATGGTCACCAGTTTTCGCATCGACGCGTTGACCACCGCCCAGGTGTACAGCTCGGTAATCCGCGAAGCCATCGAGTGCGGCTTCCCGACCACCCTGGTCTGCTCGATCGTGGAAATGTCCGATGAGCTGCTGGTGAAAAGCCTGTGGGCAAAAATGAACCCGCCGGCCCACGTCAAACTCGACTTCGTGCGCATCCCCGGCACCGGCAAGCGAGACGGCCTGGCCTACGGCTTTCGCGCCATCTCCCGCCACCTGCCGGACAACCGCGCCGTGGTCGCCGTGATCGATGGCGACACCGTGCTCGCCGAAGGTGTCGTGCGCAAGACCGTGCCCTGGTTCCAACTGTTCGAAAACGTCGGTGGCCTGACCACCAACGAATTCTGCGAAGTGCGTGGCGGCTACATCATGAGCGAATGGCACAAGCTGCGTTTCGCCCAGCGCCACATCAACATGTGCTCGATGGCCCTGTCCAAGCGCGTGCTGACCATGACCGGGCGCATGTCGGTATTCCGCGCCACCGTGGTCACCAACCCGGACTTCATCGCCGACGTCGAAAGCGACTCGCTGCAACACTGGCGCCTGGGCCGTTTCAAGTTTCTCACCGGTGACGACAAGTCCAGCTGGTTCAGCCTGATGCGCCTGGGCTACGACACCTTCTACGTGCCCGACGCCGCCATCAACACCGTGGAACACCCGCCGGAAAAGAGCTTCATCAAGGCCAGTCGCAAGTTGATGTTCCGCTGGTACGGCAACAACCTGCGGCAGAACTCCCGGGCCCTGGGCCTGGGGATGAAACGCCTGGGCCTGTTCACCTCGGTGGTGCTGTTCGACCAGCGCGTGTCGATGTGGACCTCACTGCTGGGCCTGACCGTGGCGATCATCGCCAGCTTCAAGTACGGCACCGCCTTCATCCTGGTGTACCTGCTGTGGATCGGCATCACCCGGCTGCTCCTGACCCTGCTGCTGTCCTGCTCCGGTCACCGGATCGGCCCGGCCTACCCGGTGATTCTCTATTACAACCAGATCGTCGGCGCGCTGGTGAAGATCTACGTGTTCTTTCGCCTCGACCAGCAGTCCTGGACGCGCCAGCCCACTTCCCTGACCCGTGATCTCGCCAGCTTTCAACGTTGGTTCAACACCTGGTCGTCTCGGACCATGACCTTCTCCGCCGGCAGCATTTTCGTCGCCGTGCTGCTGATGATGGTCTGACCCGCCTTGCCTGAATTAACTAGGAAATCGCCCCTATGAATACCGCCGTGAACGTCAACGTAGTGCATGAATCCGAAGCCCAACGCCAACACGCCCGAGTCAAGATCCCGGCCAAGCTGCGCTTCTTCGGCCCGGACCGCACGCCCGTGGAGGCGCGCCTGATCGACCTGTCGGCCGGTGGCCTGAGCTTCAATGGCGGGCAGATCCCGTTCAAGGTCGGCGAGGTGAAAAAGGGGCGGCTGCAGTTTCTGATCGACAACCTTGGCCTGGCCATGGACGTCGAGTTGATGGTCCGCTCGTTCGACCGCCAGACCGGTCGCGTCGGCTGCCAGTTCCAGAACCTGGAACCCCAGGACATCTCGACCCTGCGCCACCTGATCACCTCGCACCTGTCCGGCGATATCGTGACCATGGGCGACGTGCTGGCGACCCTGCAGCGGGACAACTTCACCAAGGCGCGCAAGGTCAAGGACGGTGGCAGCGGCATGACCGCCTTCGGTCGCCTGCGCGCCGTGACCTTCAGCGCCGGGATCTTCATCGTGGGCCTGGCGGCATTCGGCTTCATCCTCAAGTCGGTGTACGGCATGTACTTCGTCAGCCACGCCCAGGCCGGGCTGGTCAGCGTGCCGGGAATGAACGTCACCATGCCCCGCGACGGCACGGTACAGAGCCTGGTGCAAACCGACGGCGTGGCCGCCAAGGGCGCGCCCCTGGCGACCTTCAGCACCAGCATGCTCGACGTACTCAAGGGCCATCTGGACCAAGACCAGTTGCAGCCGGCCAAGGTCGAGGAACTGTTCGGCAAGCAGATGACCGGCACCCTCACCTCCCCCTGCGACTGCACCGTGGCCCAGCAGATGGTTGCCGACGGCCAGTACGCCAGCAAGGGCGACGTGATCTTCCAGTTGGTGCCGCGCAACAGCCAGGCCAACGTCGAGGCACGCTTCACCTACCGCCAGTTCGCCGACGTGCGCCCAGGCACCGCCGTGAGCTTCCAGGTGGCCGGCGACGACGAGCTGCGCAGCGGCAAGATCGTCAGCAGCACCAGCCTCAACAGCGCCGACCTGTCCTCCGACATCCGCGTGCAGATCAAGCCAGACGCCCCCCTGGACAGCACCTTCGCCGGCCGCCCGGTGGAAGTCAGCAGCGACCGTGGTCCGTCCCTCAACTGGCTGATCGACAAAGCCATGGCCAAAGGTCTTTAAGCGGAGGACATGCCTGTGATCACGCCCCCATTCCAAAGAACACCGCAGCCTCTGTGGGAGCGAGCCATTGTGGGAGCGGGCTTGCCCGCGAAAGCAGCGCCTCGGTCCGCCGGGCACACCCAACCATGCCCATCGCGGGCAAGCCCGGCGCCCACAAAAGCCTATTTGCACAAGGGTTATGCGTTCTGCGCACTGGCCCTGGCCATCGGCCTCAGTGGCTGCGCCGGCCTGCCCGACCAACGCCTGGCCAATGAAGCCCTGAAGCGTGGCGACACGGCGCTGGCGCAGCAGAACTACCAGCAACTGGCAGCGCTGGGTTACAGCGAAGCCCAGGTTGGCCTGGCGGACCTGCAAGTGCAAACCCGTGACCCGGCGCAGATCAAGGCCGCCGAAGCCACTTACCGTGCCGCCGCCCAAACCTCGCCGCGTGCCCAGGCCCGCCTGGGCCGCCTGCTGGTGGCCAAGCCAGGGTCCAGCGAATCCGAGCAGCACGAAGCCGAGGGCCTGCTGAAAAAGGCCTTCGCCAACGGCGAGGTCAATACCCTGATCCCACTGGCGATGCTGTACCTGCAATATCCCCACAGCTTTCCAGACGTGAATGCACAGCAGCAGATCAGCCAATGGCGCAGCGCCGGTTACCCACAAGCCGGCTTGGCCCAGGTGCTGCTGTATCGCACCCAGGGCACCTACGACCAGCACCTGGATGACGTCGAGAAAATCTGCAAAGCCGAGCTCAACAGCACCGACATCTGCTACGTCGAATTGGCCACGGTCTATCAGAAACGTGCCCAACCCGAACAGCAGGCCGAACTGCTCAAGCAACTGCAGGCCGGCTTCAGCCGCGGCACCGTGTCGGCGCAGCGCATCGACAGCGTGGCGCGGGTCCTGGCGGATGCCAGCCTCGGCACCCCGGACGAAAAAACCGCCCAGGCCATGCTGGAGCAGATCGCCCCCGCCTACCCCGCCGCCTGGGTCAGCCTGGCCCAGTTGCTCTACGACTTCCCTGAACTGGGGGATGTCGACACGCTGATGGAGTACCTGGAAAACGGCCGCGCCGCCGACCAGCCACGGGCCGAACTGCTGTTGGGCAAACTCTACTACGACGGCAAGTGGGTGCCGGCAGACGCCCAGCAGGCGCAAGCGCATTTCCAGAAAGCCGTGGGCCGGGAAGTCGCCGCCGACTACTACCTCGGCCAGATCTACCGCCGTGGCTACCTGGGCCAGGTCTATTCGCAAAAAGCCCTGGAGCACCTGCTGACCGCTGCGCGCAACGGCCAGAACAGCGCCGACTTCGCCATCGCCCAGCTGTTCTCCCAAGGCAAGGGCACCCAGCCCAACCTGCTCAACGCCTATGTCTTCAGCCAACTGGCCAAGGCCCAGAACACCCCGCAAGCCACTGAGCTGGCACAGACACTCGAAGCCCAATTGCCGCCCGCACAACGGGCTGAGGCGCAGCGCCTGTTGCAACAGGAACAGGCGATCCGTGGCGCCGTCAGCCAGACCCCCTTGAACGTGCAGGCCCTGCAAGAAGATGGTGAGGAATCCCTATGAAGTTGAATCCCTTTGTAAAGGCTGGCATCGGCCTGAGCTTCGCCCTGCTGTGGTCCTGCCCGACCCTGGCGGCGATGACTGATACCCAGCACATGGGCCTGGACGTGAAGATCACCGGTCAATCCGAAGATGACCGCGACCTGGGCACCGCCCCTGGCGGCGATGTCAACGGCGTGGGCCTGGACCTGCGTCCGTGGGTCTATGGCGAAAGCGGCAACTGGAGCGCCTACGCCATGGGCCAGGCCGTGACCTCCACCGACATCATCGAGACCGATACCCTGCAGCAGTCCGACACTGAAGGCACCCAGGGCAGCAACGACGACGGTCGCAAGAGCAAGAAGAACTACCTGGCCATGCGCGAGTTCTGGGTCGCTTACGGCGGCCTGACCCCCTACCCCGGCGAGGTCCTCAAGTTCGGTCGCCAGCGCCTGCGCAACGACGACGGGCAATGGCGCGACACCAACATCGAAGCGTTGAACTGGACCTTCGACACCACCCTGCTGAAAGCCAACGTCGGGGTCGCCGAACGCTTCAGCGAATACCGCACCGACCTCACCGAACTGTCCCCCCAGGACAAGGACCGCCTGCATGTGTTCGGCGACGTCGCGACTCAATGGACACCGGGGCAATGGGTCGGCCTGCGCGCCCATCACACCCATGACGACGGCAAGCTCGATTACCCGACACCGGGCGAAGCGAGCGAGGCCACCGACAAAAAACAGAATGGCGACCTGAGCTGGGTCGGCCTGGAAGCCAACAGCGACGCCTACAACTGGCGCAATACCAACCCGGTCAACTACTGGGCCAGCATTACCGGCATGTCGGGCGACCGCGACACGGTCAACCCGCTCAACGCCGATGGCAGCCGCCCGACCGAAGCCAAGCGCAGTGGCGATGTCGACGGCTGGGCCACTGACCTTGGGGTGCGCCTGCGCCTTGATCCGAAGTGGCAGGTTGGTGCCGCCTACGCCCGCTCCAGCGCCGACTACGAGCAGAACGGCCTGCAGAGCAACCGCTCCAACTACACCGGCACCCGCGCCCGGGTCCACCGTTTCGGCGAGGCCTTCCGTGGCGAAATGAACAACATGCAAAGCGCCACCCTGTTCGGCTCCTGGATGCTCCAGGACGACTACGACGCCAGCCTGGTCTACCACAAGTTCTGGCGCGTCGACGGCAACAAGCCGGTGGGCAGCAACGGCATCAATGCCGTGGACAACAACTACGACGACGTCACCGGCGCACTGCTGTCGAGCACCTCGCTGCCCCTGGAAGACGGCAACAAGGACCTCGGCCAGGAAGTCGACCTGGTGGTCACCAAGTACTTCAAGCAAGGCTTGCTGCCAGCCAGCCTGAGCAAGTCGATCGACGAGCCAGCGGCGCTGGTGCGCTTTCGTGGCGGCGTGTTCAAGCCCGGCGATGCCTACGGCAACCAGGTCGACTCGTACATGCACCGCGCATTCGTCGACGTGATCTGGCGCTTCTGATGCGAGCCGCCAAGGGAGTGCCCCGGATGAACAACCCCGCGATCAACCTGTTGGCCGCTGCCCTGCTGCTGGCAGGCAACGCTGCGTTCGCCAGCGTCGAGCCTGGCGCAGCGGTGGGCAAAAACCCGCCGGCGACCGTGGCCAAGGAGCTGCAACAGGCCAAGACCTACACCGTCAGCAGTGCGCCGACGGCGCCCCTGGAGCTGGCCGCGCCGACGCTGCCCGACCTGTCCGGCTACACCGCGCAAGCGGTGGAGGCGAAGATCGTGCGCAGCAAGGCCGGCAAGGTCAGCGTGCGGCGGATGATGCAGGAAGACGCGTTGAAGGACTTCATCGGCGGCGACAACAAGATGGCCGAATGGGTGGTGCGCCAACACGGCATCCCCCAGGCGATTTTCATCGACGACGGCTACCTCAACCTCAAGGACCTGAGCAAGCAGCTGCCCAAACAGTACTTCAGCGAAACCTCACCCGGGGTGTTCCTGGCCCGCCTGCCGATCGTGGTCGGGGCCAAGGGCATCCTCGACATCGACAAACAGACCCAAGAATTGCGCCTGTCCGAGGAAGCCGGCTCGTTCCTGGTCAACGACGGCCAGTTGTTTGTGCGCGACAGCAAAATCACCGGCTGGCGCGAGAAAACCAACGGCCCGGCCACCTTCCGCTCACCCAAGGAATTCCGCCCGTTCCTGCTGGCCTGGGGCGGCACCCAGACCTACATCGTCAACAGCCAGATGGCCAGCTTCGGCTACGCCAACAGCAAGTCCTACGGGGTCAGTATTTCCCAGTACACGCCGAACATGGCCAAGGTGCTCAAGCGCCCTGAGCCGACCGGCTGGATCGTCGACTCCGAGTTCTCGGACATGTGGTACGGCTTCTACTGCTATGAAACCCGCGACTTCGTAGTCAAGGGCAACACCTACAAAGACAACATCGTCTACGGCATCGACCCCCATGACCGCTCCCACGGGCTGATCATTGCCGACAACACCGTGCATGGCACCAAGAAGAAGCACGGGATCATCATTTCCCGGGAAGTGAACGACAGCTTCATCTTCAACAACCGCAGCTACGACAACAAACTGTCGGGGCTGGTGATCGACCGTAACAGCGTCAACAACCTGGTGGCCTACAACGAGATCTACCGCAACCACACCGACGGCATCACCCTCTACGAGAGTGGCGACAACCTGCTGTGGGGCAACAAGGTCATCAACAACCGGCGCCACGGCATCCGCATTCGTAACAGCGTGAACATCCGCCTCTACGAAAACATCGCCATGGCCAACGGCCTGACCGGGGTCTACGGCCACATCAAGGACCTTTCCGACACCGACCGCGACATCGAACTCGACCCGTTCGACGCCCAGGTGTCGCTGATCGTGGTCGGCGGTGAACTGGCCGCCAACGGCAGCGGACCGCTGTCCATCGACTCGCCGCTGAGCGTCGAGCTGTACCGGGTGTCGATGCTTGCCCCGACCAAATCCAGTGGCATCAGCTTCTCGGGGATCCTCGGCGAACGCCAGGACGAAATCCTCGACCTGCTGGTGCGCCAGCAAAAAGCCGTGCTGATCGACCCCGTCGAACGCCAGACCGAAATGCGCGACTGAGGATGACATCCATGAAACCCCACTTGATCAAACTGCTCGGCCTCACCGGCCTGGCCGCCGCCCTGTTCAGCGTCAGTGACGCGGCCAGCGCCGATGCCGCCAAGGCGCCGAACTTCAGCGCCGAGCCGTGCTGCAACCTGTGCCCCGAAGCCCATGACGCGAAGAACTACACCACCCGCTACCAGCAGAACTTCACCACCCTGGTACAAGCCCAGGGCGACTGGCTATTCCGTACCCAGGAAGACCTGCGCACCGAATTCACCACCACGCCGGCGGGCTTTCGCCGTCTCAAGCAACTGCGCGAAGCCTTCAAGAGCAAGGGCATTGAACTGGTGGTGGTCTACCAGCCGACCCGTGGCCTGGTGAACCGCAACAAGCTCAACCCACAAGAGAAAGCCGCGTTCGATTACGACAAGGCCCTGAAAAACTACCAGGGCATGCTCGCTCGTTTTGCCGAGATGGGCTACGTGGTGCCGGACCTCTCGCCGCTGACCAACGAGGCACTGCCCGAGACCCTGCCGGCCCATGACTTCTACTTCCGTGGCGACCAGCACTGGACCCCTTATGGCGCCCAGCGCACGGCAAAAATCGTCGCCGAGAAGGTCAAGCACCTGCCCGGGTTCGCCGACATTCCCAAGCGCGAATTCGAGACCAGGAAGTCCGGGCGCATGGGCAAGACCGGCACCCTGCACAACATGGCCGGGCAACTGTGCGGCACCAGCTACGCCATCCAGTACATGGACCAGTTCACCACCGAGCCCAAGGGCGAGGCGGCGGACGGCGACCTGTTCAGCGATGCCGGCAACCCGCAGATCACCCTGGTCGGCACCAGCCACAGCGGCAAGAACTACAACTTCGCCGGTTTCCTGGAAGAGGCCATCGGCGCCGACATCCTCAACGTCGCCTTCCCCGGCGGTGGCCTGGAAGGTTCGATGCTGCAATACCTGGGCAGCGAAGAGTTCCAGAAGACCCCGCCGAAGATCCTCATCTGGGAGTTCTCGCCGCTGTATCGCCTGGACCAGGAAACCATCTACCGCCAGATGATGGCCCTGCTCGATAACGGTTGCGAAGGCAAGGACGCGCTCCTGAGCAGCCACTCGACCCTCAAGCCGGGCAAGAACGAGTTGATGGTCAACAGCCAGAACATGGACCTGCGCAACAGCAGCCATCAGATCGATATCCGCTTCGCCGACCCGTCGGTGAAAACCCTGCAAGCCACCCTCTGGTACATGAACGGTCGCCACGAGGACATCAAGATCGACAAACCGGAAACCTCCGACACCGACGGTCGCTTCGCCTTTGAACTGCGCACCGATGAAGACTGGGCCACGCAGAACCTGCTGGCCGTTGAAGTCCAGGGCCCGCAAGCGGGTGCTGCGCCACAGAAAGTCGAAGCGAAAATCTGCAAACGCAACGTGTTCCCGAGCACTGGGCAACGTACCGCCCAGGCCGGGCAATGAGGTCTGCCATGCACACTGCACAACGCAAAAAGCTCTGGGTACCGGCCCTGCTCAGCCTGGCGATGTTCGCCGGCGCCACCCAGGCCGCCGCACCACTGCGTCCGCCCCAGGGTTACTTTGCCCCAGTGGAAAAATTCAAGACTGGCGACAGCAGTGAAGGCTGCGACGCGGTGCCGACGCCGTACACCGGTGCCCTGCAATTTCGCAGCAAATACGAAGGCTCCGACAAGGCCCGTTCGACCCTGAATGTGCAATCGGAAAAAGCCTTCCGCGACACCACCGCCGACATCACCAAAATCGAGCGCGGCACCAGCAAGCGGGTCATGCAGTTCATGCGCGACGGTCGCCCGCAGCAACTGGAATGCACGCTGAACTGGCTGACCGCCTGGGCCCAGGCCGATGCGCTGATGTCCAGGGACTTCAACCACACCGGCAAGTCGATGCGCAAATGGGCGCTGGGCAGCATGGCTTCGGCCTACATCCGCCTGAAATTCTCCGACTCCCGTCCGCTGGCGAATCACCCGCAGCAAGCGCAGCAGATCGAAGCCTGGTTCAGCAAGATGGCCGATCAGGTGGTCAGCGACTGGAACGACCTGCCGCTGGAGAAAACCAACAACCACTCGTACTGGGCTGCCTGGTCGGTGATGGCCACCTCGGTCGCGACCAACCGCCGCGACCTGTTCGACTGGGCCGTGAAGGAGTTCAAGGTCGGCGCCAACCAGGTCGACGCCGAGGGTTTCCTGCCCAACGAGCTCAAGCGTCAGCAGCGAGCACTGGCCTACCACAACTACGCCCTGCCCCCCCTGGCGATGATCGCCAGCTTCGCCCAGGTCAACGGTGTCGACCTGCGCCAGGAAAACAACAGCGCGCTCAAGCGCCTGGGTGAGCGGGTGCTGGCCGGGGTCAAGGACCCGGACGAGTTCGAGCAGAAAAACGGCAAGGAGCAGGACATGACCGACCTCAAGGTCGACTCCAAATTCGCCTGGCTCGAACCCTACTGCTCGCTCTACAGCTGCTCGGCGGATGTGCTGGAGAAAAAGCACGGCATGCAGCCGTTCAAGTCCTTTCGCCTGGGTGGGGATCTGACCAAGGTCTATGACCCGGCCAATGACAAGGCTAACAAAGGGAGCTGACATAGATTCCCAATGAAATAGAGAACCTGTGGGAGCGGGCTTGCCCGCGATGGCGGTGTATCAGTCGACATCTTTGGTGAATGTCAGACCGAATCGCGGGCAAGCCCGCTCCCACAGTGAAGGTGTCGCCCTCCAGATTCTCATGGGGGGTTTGGGGGGCCGTTGGCCCTTGAATGTGAGTTCAACTAGGAGAGATCGGGATGGTGTTTTCATCCAACGTGTTCCTGTTTTTGTTCTTGCCGATCTTCCTCGGCTTGTACTACCTGAGCGGGCAACGCTATCGCAACCTGCTGCTGTTGATCGCCAGCTACGTGTTCTATGCCTGGTGGCGGGTGGACTTCCTCGCGCTGTTCGCCGCCGTCACGCTGTGGAACTACTGGATCGGCCTCAAGGTCGGTGCCGCCGGCGTGCGCACCAAGCCGGCCCAGCGCTGGTTGCTGCTGGGCGTGGGCGTGGACCTGTGCATCCTCGGCTACTTCAAGTACGCCAACTTCGGCGTCGACAGCATCAACGCCATGATGACCTCGGTGGGGCTGGAGCCGTTCATCCTGACCCACGTGCTGTTGCCGATCGGGATTTCGTTCTACATCTTCGAGTCCATCAGCTACATCATCGACGTCTACCGCGGCGACACGCCGGCCACCCGCAACCTGATCGACTTTGCGGCGTTCGTGGCGATCTTCCCGCACCTGATCGCCGGTCCCGTGCTGCGCTTTCGCGACCTCGCCGACCAGTTCAACCACCGCACCCACACCCTCGATAAATTCTCCGAGGGCTGCACGCGGTTCATGCAGGGTTTCATCAAGAAGGTGTTCATCGCCGACACCCTGGCGGTGGTCGCCGACCATTGTTTCGCCCTGCAGAACCCGACCACCGGCGACGCCTGGCTGGGCGCCCTGGCGTACACCGCGCAGCTGTACTTCGACTTCTCCGGCTACAGCGACATGGCCATCGGGCTGGGCTTGATGATGGGTTTCCGCTTCATGGAAAACTTCAAGCAGCCGTACATCAGCCAGTCGATCACCGAGTTCTGGCGGCGCTGGCACATCAGCCTGTCGACCTGGCTGCGCGACTACCTGTACATCACCCTGGGCGGCAATCGCAAAGGCACCCTGACCACCTACCGCAACCTGTTCCTGACCATGTTGCTTGGCGGGCTGTGGCATGGCGCCAACATCACCTACATCGTCTGGGGCGCGTGGCACGGCATGTGGCTGGCGATCGAAAAAGCCATCGGCCTGAACACCTCGCCGCACCGCTTCAACCCGATCCGCTGGGCCCTGACGTTCCTGCTGGTGGTAATGGGTTGGGTGATCTTCCGCGCCGAAAACCTGCACGTCGCCGGGCGCATGTACGGCGCGATGTTCAGCTTCAGCGACTGGTCGCTGTCGGAGCTCAACCGCGCCAGCCTGACCGGCCTGCAAGTGGCAACCCTGGTGGTGGCCTACGCGACCCTGGCGTTCTTTGGCCTGCGGGATTTCTACCGCAACCGCCCTGCCGCCCCCCAAGGCACAGCGGCCAAGCCGCCGCGCGGTGGTGACAGCCTGGTGCTGGCCAGTGGCGCGGTGGCGGTCTGGCCACGCTACGCCATGCGCGCCCTGGTGCTGCTGCTGTTCCTCGCCTCCATCCTGAAACTCTCGGCGCAAAGCTTCTCGCCGTTCCTTTACTTCCAGTTCTGAGGGCTCTGACCATGACCCGCTCATTACGCGTGTTCTACATCGCCCTGTTCCTGGTGACCCTGATGGTCCTGGGCCTGTGGTCGGTACGCAGCTTCTTCGGTTTCAGCACCAACGCCGAGGCGACCGTGCTCAACGGCCGCTGGAGCAAGGCCGTGGAAACCCACTACGACGAGCAGTTCCCGATCAAGCGCCTGGGCACCAACCTGTGGGCCGCGCTGGACTTCAAGCTGTTCAACGAAGGCCGTCCGGGCGTGGTGCTCGGGCGCGACCAGTGGTTGTACAGCGATGAAGAATTCAACCCGATCGTCAACGAAGAGCTGAACCTGCAAGGCAACTACGCGCTGGTCGAAGGCGTGCGCCAGACGCTGAAAGAGAAAGGCGTGCAACTGGTGATGGCGGTGGTGCCGGCCAAGGTGCGCCTGTACCCGGAACACCTCGCGGAGGTGAAGCCGGCCAGCATCCACGCCAACCTCTACCAGGATTTCCACCAGCGCCTGGCGGCTGACCGGATCCCTGCACCTGATTTGCTCGGCCCCTTGCAAGCGGCCAAGCACGCCGGCAAGCAAGTGTTCCTGCGCACTGACACCCACTGGACCCCGGAGGGTGCCGAGGTCGCCGCCAACCGCCTGGCCAAGACCATTGCCGACAAGTTCCCGCTGAGCGGTGCCCCGCAAGACTTCGTCACCCAACCCGCGCAGAACGTCACGCACAAGGGCGACCTGCGCCTGTTCCTGCCGCTGGACCCGCTGTTCGAAAACCTGATGCCGGCGCAAGAACCGCTGCACAAGCGCACCACCGTTGCCGCTTCCGACCAGCCCGCCGGTGACGACGCACTGTTCGCCAACACCGAAGTGCCCGTAGCGCTGATCGGCACCAGCTACAGCGCCAACCCCAACTGGAACTTCGTCGGTGCATTGCAGCAGGCCCTGCGCAGCGACGTGGTCAATTACGCCGAGGACGGCCACGGGCCGATCCTGCCGATGCTCAGTTACCTGAAAAGCGACGACTTCAAGAACAGCCCGCCCCAGGTGCTGATCTGGGAGTTTCCTGAACGTTATCTGCCCGTGAACAACGAAATCGGCGACGCCGACCCGCAGTGGGTCGCAGAACTCAAACAAGCCGGTGCGCGCCAACAGAACGTAGCCGCAAACACTCAATCCGAGACGCCCGACCGGGCGCAAAACTGAAAAGAGGTAACTCCCATGACTTGCACTTCCACTCCTCGTCGTCTCGCCAAAACCTTCGCCCTCGTTGCCGGCATGAGCATGCTGTCGTTGTCGGCCTTCGCCGGCGATGCCGCCCTCTACGGTCCCGTTGCGCCAAAGGGCTCGAGCTTCGTGCGCATCTACAACGCCAGCAACGCCGAAGTCAGCGCCACGGTCGGCAGCACCCAACTGAGCGAAGTTGCACCGCTGGCCAGCAGTGACTTCAGCTTCATGCCCGGCGGCGACTACAGCGCCAAGGTCGGCAGCCAGACCCTGCCGGTGAAGCTGGCCGCCGACCACTATTACACCCTGGTCAACAACGCCAGTGGCCAGCCACAACTGATCGAAGAACCGCCGTTCAAGAACAAGCAGAAGTCCCTGGTACGGGTGCAGAACCTCACCGACAAGGCCCTGACGCTGAAGACCGCCGATGGCAAGACCGAAGTGGTCAAGAGCGTCGCCGCCAAGGGCCGTGGCGAGCGGGAAATCAACCCGGTGAAAGTCAGCCTGGCGCTGTACGAGGGCGAGAAAAAAGTCGGCGACCTCAAGCCGGTCGCCCTGGAGCGCGGTGAAGCCGCGGTGCTGTACGTCACCGGCAACGGCAGCAGCCTGTCGCCTGTGTGGGTGAAGCGCCCGGTGTCGACCCGCTAATACATTTCCAGAAATGTCCTGGCTCTCTGTGGGAGCCGGCCTGCCGGCGATGCAGGCAACTCGGCTTTACCGGTGTACCGAGGTGATGCCATCGCTAGCAGGCTAGCTCCCACAAAGGCCTAATCAAACGATTGTCGAGGAGTAACACCATGATTCCAGTGATCTTGTCAGGTGGTAGCGGTTCACGTCTCTGGCCGCTTTCGCGTAAACAGTTCCCCAAGCAATTCCTCGCCCTGACCGGTGAGCACACGTTGTTCCAGCAGACCCTCGAGCGCCTGGTGTTCGAGGGCATGGACACGCCCATCGTGGTCTGCAACAAGGACCACCGTTTCATCGTCAATGAGCAACTGAGCACCCGCAAGCTGGAAGCCCAGCGCATCCTGATGGAACCCTTCGGACGCAACACCGCACCGGCCGTGGCGCTGACGGCGATGATGCTGGTCAACGAAGGGCGCGACGAGCTGATGCTGGTGCTGCCGGCCGACCACGTGCTCGAAGACCAGAAAGCCCTGCAACGCGCCCTGGCCCTGGCCACCGTGGCCGCCGAGCGTGGTGAGATGGTGCTGTTCGGCGTGCCGGCGACCAAACCGGAAACCGGCTATGGCTACATCAAGTCCTGCAACGATGCGCTGCTGCCCGAAGGCGTCAGCCGGGTTTCGCACTTCGTCGAAAAACCCGACGTCAAGCGCGCCACCGAGTTCGTCCAGGCCGGGGGCTACTTCTGGAACAGCGGCATGTTCCTGTTCCGCGCCAGCCGTTTCCTCGAAGAGCTGAAAAAACACGACCCGGACATCTACGACACCTGCCTGCTGACCCTCGAACGCAGTGAGCAGGATGCCGACACCCTGACCCTCGACGAAGCCACTTTCGCCTGCTGCCCGGACAACTCCATCGACTACGCCGTGATGGAAAAAACCCAGCGCGCCTGCGTGGTGCCGCTGACCGCCGGCTGGAGCGATGTCGGGTGCTGGTCGTCGTTGTGGGATGTGCACGAGAAAGACAGCAACGGCAACGTCAGCAAGGGCGACGTGGTGATCCAGGACAGCCGCAATTGCATGATCCACGGCAACGGCAAACTGGTGTCGGTGATCGGTCTGGACAACATCGTCGTGGTCGAGACCAAGGACGCCATGATGATCGCCCACAAGGACAAGGTCCAAGGCGTCAAGCAGATGGTCAACACCCTCAACGAACAGGGCCGCAGCGAAACCCAGAACCACTGCGAGGTTTACCGGCCGTGGGGCTCCTACGACTCGGTGGACATGGGCGGGCGTTTCCAGGTCAAGCACATCTCGGTCAAGCCGGGCGCGTGCCTGTCGTTGCAGATGCACCACCATCGCGCCGAACACTGGATCGTAGTCAGCGGCACGGCCGAGGTGACCTGCGATGAAAACGTGTTCCTGCTGACCGAAAACCAGTCGACCTACATCCCGATTGCCTCGGTGCATCGCCTGCGCAACCCGGGCAAGATCGCGCTGGAGATCATCGAGGTGCAATCGGGCAGCTACCTGGGCGAGGACGATATCGAGCGGTTCGAGGACATCTACGGACGCTCGACTCCGCTTGAGCGTGGGGTGTCGGTGAAGACCATCGCCCAGTAATCACAGGCAACAAACCAGCCCCCGTCCAGCCGACTGCGTCCCCTATCCGCAGTGGGTTGGGCGGGGGCTTTTTTGCGTCCCCAGCCAGCCTGATCGCCAACCTCCCCTACGCTTAGGTAGGATGCGGGTTCCCGCTTGCGAGGTTTGCTCCATGTTCATCGGCGTTTTGCTGGTCATTACCTGGTTGGTCCTATTGTTGCGTTACCCGGCCAAGGCCTTGCCTGTGTCATTGGCGGCGGCGCTCGGGTTGGGGTTGGTGGCTGTCTGGGTGGTGTGGCTGGACAACCGCGAGGCCAAGCAACTGGCGCGCCTGGAGTTGCGCATCACCTACGCCCCCGAGCAGTGCCCGGCGGACCGTCCCTTGCTGCTGACAATGAACAACGGCAACGCTGTGCCGCTGACCGAATTGCGTTGGCGGATCGCCGCCTATGCACCGGGCGATACGGTCAACCTGGCGGACAATCAATACGCCGCACCGCGCTACCGAGGTCCCGGCGAATTGCAGGCCGGCGCCCATTGGCAAGACTGCCTGCCAATGCCGCCACTGCGCCCTGGCTATCGCCCACACACCCTGGAGTTTCGCGCCGAGCGTTTGCAGGGTAGTTTCTCCGACTGAGCCCTCCCCCTCTTTTTTTGCACAAGGACCGCGCCATGCCCGTTGCGTTGATTACCGGATGTTCAAGCGGCATCGGCCGTGCCCTGGCCGATGTGTTCAAAGCCGCCGGCTACCAAGTCTGGGCCAGCGCCCGCAAGCCCGAAGACGTGGCAACCCTGACCGCCGCCGGTTTCACCGCCGTGCAACTGGACGTCAACGATGGCCCGGCGCTGGAACAGTTGAGCGAGCGCATCAACCAGCAGCATGGCGGCCTGGATGTGCTGATCAACAACGCGGGTTACGGTGCCATGGGCCCTCTGCTCGATGGAGGCGTACCGGCCATGCAGCGCCAGTTCGAAACCAATGTGTTCGCCATCGTTGGCGTCACGCGCGCAATGTTTCCCGTGCTACGTCGGACCAAAGGGCTGGTGGTGAACATCGGCAGTGTGTCTGGCGTCTTGGTCACGCCGTTCGCTGGTGCCTACTGCGCGTCCAAAGCCGCCGTGCATGCCTTGAGCGATGCCCTGCGCATGGAGCTGGCGCCGTTCGGTGTGCGGGTGATGGAAGTCCAGCCGGGGGCCATCGCCTCCAGCTTCGCCAAGAATGCCGGCCACGAAGCCGAGCGACTGATCAGCGAACAATCGCCGTGGTTCCCGCTGCGCGAAGGCATTCGCGCCCGGGCCAAGGCGTCCCAGGACAAGCCAACCGCCGCCAGCGAGTTCGCCGCCGACCTGCTCAAGGCCGTGCAGCAAGACCGACCTCCGCGCTTGCTGCGCGTGGGCAACGGCAGTCGCGCCCTGCCGCTGCTGGCGGCGTGGGTGCCCAAGGGCTTGCTGGAGTGGGTGTTGAAGAAGCGGTTTGGCTTGCGCGGGCAGCTCTGAAGGTCGAAAAGCATCGCGGGCAAGCCCGCTCCCACAGGAGAGGTGCAGGAGCAGGGCGTGCCCGCGATGGCGACCGAACAGGCACCTACCAACCTCAGCTCCATTCCTTCATGAAATCAATAAACGCCCGCACCTTCAGCGGCAGGTGCCGGGTGTCCGGGTACAAGGCATACACCCCCTGCTGGGCAAACCGGTGATCGGGCAACAAGCGTTGCAAGCGGCCCTGCTGCAGATCCTCGGCGATCAGCCATTCAGGCAGAATCGCCACCCCCTGCCCCGTCAGGGCAAATGCCCGCAGGGTGGCCGAGTTGTCGGCGATGATCGCGGTCTTTCCAGGTTGAGGTTGATAGACATGCTCAGTGCCCGCGGGGTCGGTGACCGTCAACTCGGGCACCCGCCCGTGCCCCAGGGTCGGCAGTGCCTCCAGCTCGGCCAGGCGGGTCACTGGGCCGTGGCGTTCGAGCAGCGTGCGCGTCGCCACCGGGTAAATCTCGAAGGTCGACAACTGCACGGCGCGCAGGTTGGAGTCGTGCATACGCCCCAGACGAATCGCCACGTCAAACCGCTCGGAAATCAGGTCGGCATGGGTCGAGGACGTCGATAAGTGAATGTTCAACTGCGGATGCTGCTGGCGGAACACCTCCAACGCGGCCACCACCTGGGCCAGGGCAAACTCCAGGGTGGTGGTGATCCGCAGCGTGCCCTTGAGCTGGGTGTGCTCGGAGCGCGCCTCCTCGATCGCCAGGCGTGCTTCATCCAGGGTGCGCAAGCAGCGCAGATAAAAGCGCTCACCGGCATCGGTCAGCGCCAGTTGCCGGGTGCTGCGGGTCAGCAGGGTCACCCCCAACTCGGCTTCCAGACGCTTGAGGTTGAAGCTGACCACCGCCCGGGTTTGCCCCAGCAGATCGGCTGCGGCGGTCAACGAGCCGGCCTCGACGACGGCCTTGAAGGTATCGAAACGGTCCAGGCTGACCATGTTGACGGCGTTCCTTGTCAAAATAATTTTGACAAACTAGCAGGCAAATCAGTGTTTCTCTAGCATTTGCAGCGCACTACCCTGCCCGTCTCTTGGACCGGGAAGTTGTCATGGCCTATCGCTGGAAAGTCGCATTGGTGTATCTGCTGGGGTTCGCCCTCGACCTGATGAACATGTTCGTCGCCAGCATCGCCTACCCCGACATCGCGCTGCAATTGCACGCCTCGGTGACCCAACTGGCGTGGATCAGCAACGCCTACATGCTCGGCCTGACCCTGATCATTCCACTGAGTGTGTGGCTGGCGGCGCGGTTCGGCGAACGCCGGCTGATCCTCGCGTCACTGCTGCTGTTCGGCTGCGCGTCGCTGTTGGTGGCCGGTGCCCAGTCGATTGAAGCGCTGATCGGCTGGCGGCTGCTGCAAGGGCTCAGTGGCGGGCTGTTGATCCCCCTCGGCCAGGCCTTGGCGTTTCGCCAATTCCCGGCGCAACAACGGGCCCAACTGACCACCTGGGTGATGTCGGTGGCGTTGCTGGTGCCCGCGCTGTCGCCGGCCGCGGGTGGGCTGATCGTGCAAGCGCTGTCGTGGCGCTGGGTGTTCTACCTGAATCTGCCGCTGACCCTGCTGGCGCTGGTGCTCGCGGCCTGTTGGCTGCAGGCCGACGCGCCGCGGGCCACGCAGCGTGCCCAGGATAGCGCGGGCAATCTGTCGGCCTGGCTCGATCTTCAGCTGTTGCACAGCCCGTCCCTGCGGCTGGCCATGTGGGTCTACCTGTTGATTCCCGGCGTGTTCATCGGCACCAGCCTGATCGCTGTGCTGTACCTGCACCAACAAGGTTGGGGTAACGCGCAGATCGGCGCCCTGATGCTGCCGTGGGCGCTGGGCTCGGCGCTGGCGATTGCCGTCGGCAAACGCGGGTTCAACCGCTGGGGCCCCAAGCCGTTGCTGGTGGTTGGCGCCCTGCTGCAAAGCCTGGGCATTGGCCTGCTGGTGCTGATCGAGCAACCGCAAGGCTGGCTGCCGGTGCTGGCCTATGCCCTGATGGGCCTGGGCGGCAGCCTGTGCAGCAGTTGCGCGCAGACCCTGGCCTTTATCGACATTCTTCCTGCCCGTATGAACCACGCCAGCGCCCTGTGGAACATCAATCGGCAACTGAGTTTCTGCCTCGGCGGCGCCGTGCTGAGTGGATTGCTCAGCGTCCTCGGCCCGCACTCGGCGCATGCCTTCGAGCGCTGTTTTCTGGCTGCCGCACTGCTCTCGCTGGTACCGCTGTGGGCCGTGCTGCGCTTTGATTCATCGGGCGTGAAAGCGCTCGTCACCGCCCACCCACTCCTGGAAAAAAGCTGATGAACGACTATCGCGATTACGTTACTGAAGTCACCCAGACCCTGGTCGACATTGAGCAATGGTTCGCCGGCACCCCCGATCGGGGCGTACTGGACCGCCTGCTGGCGCGCTTCTCCCCGCAGTTCTCGATGATTGCTCCCAACGGCAACAGCCTGGACTTTGGGGCCTTGCAGCAACTGTTCGAAACCCTGGGCGGTGCGCGTGCGGGGATGCGCATCGAGTTAAGCGAAATGCACGGGCTCGACCAGCATGCCCACGGCGCCACCCTCAGCTACCGCGAGTTGCAGTCGGATGCCAGCGGGGTCCTCAATGATCGCCGGGCCACGGCGGTGATCGAGAAACTGCCGTCAGGCCAACTGCGGTGGCGGCATTTGCACGAAACCTTCTGCCAATGACGGGGTGCCCGTAGCCGCTGTCGAGCCCGCGATATCCATAGGTATCTACCCAACTTTGTAGCGGCCTGTGGCGAGGGAGGAGCTTGCTACCGTGGCGGCCTCTGGGCTTCTGGCGTGTTGGATTAGGCGGAGTACATATCCATTTCTTCGGTAACGGCTGATATGGGTTCCGCTCTTACAGCGGCTCACTTTTGAGAGCCCAAAAGTAAGCAAAAGGCTCTTGCCCCACCACTTGGCACCTCGCCTGGGCTCGGTGTGCCCTCACTCCGGCTTGAATCCGTGGGCCGCCGCCACGCGC
>NZ_JACMYG010000069.1 GCF_014236655.1 Pseudomonas kielensis | reverse complement strand
GCCCTTGATCTTGGTGAATATCTCAATCTATCGACCCTTAAGGCCCAACAAGCTGCGTTGAACGCCCAGGTTGAGGCCAATCCTTTTTTAATTGGGGGGATATTCTTTCTACTGTATGTCGTCGTCACCGCACTCTCACTACCCGGCGCAGTTTTGATGACCTTGGTCGCAGGGGCATTGTTCGGTTTGCTTGGCGGCACCTTACTGGTGTCGTTCGCTTCGACTCTGGGGGCAACCTTGGCCATGCTTATCAGCCGGTTCCTGTTGCGCGATTGGGTGCAAGCAAAATTTAGTCGCCGCTTGGCGGGTATCGACAAGGGCATTGAGCGCGAAGGGGCTTCCTATCTATTCGCTTTACGCTTGGTACCAGTATTTCCGTTTTTTTTGATCAACTTGGCCATGGGCCTGACTAAATTATCAGCTTCTTCCTTTTGGTGGATCAGTCAGCTAGGCATGCTACCGGGCACATTAGTCTTCGTGAATGCGGGACGAGAATTGGGACAACTGGAGTCTCTAGCTGGGATTCTGTCACCGGGATTGCTTGGTGCTTTTGTGCTGCTAGGTCTATTGCCGATTCTATCGCGAAGGCTGCTTGGCTTTTTCAAGGCTCGC
This sequence comes from Pseudomonas kielensis, assembly GCF_014236655.1. Classification (GTDB taxonomy): domain Bacteria; phylum Pseudomonadota; class Gammaproteobacteria; order Pseudomonadales; family Pseudomonadaceae; genus Aquipseudomonas; species Aquipseudomonas kielensis. The sequence goes on along the minus strand of NZ_JACMYG010000069.1, from coordinate 2,672 downwards.
CAGGTCTATTCAGGGTGGGTCAAGCCCAAGTTTTTTGATCGAAATCTAGTGGTGATTGGTGCCGGTTCGGGCGGTTTGGTATCGGCTTATATAGCCGCGGCGGTAAAGGCCAAGGTAACCCTTATCGAGAAAAACAAAATGGGTGGAGACTGCTTAAACACAGGCTGTGTTCCCTCAAAAGCGTTGATTCGCTCGGCCAAGTTAGCCAATGAGCTAAAGAAGGCGGAGCAATTGGGTTTCAAAAACGTCAGTGGCGAGGTGGATTTCGCCGCAGTTATGCAGCGTGTTCAGCGAGTGGTATCAGAGGTGGAGCCCCATGACTCCATCGAGCGCTATACCGGGCTCGGTGTTGAGGTTGTGGAGGGTAAGGCGAAGATAACCTCACCATGGACAGTCGAAGTCAATGGCCAAACCTTGAACACGAGGTCCATTGTCATCGCTACAGGCGCACGGCCGCTTGTGCCTAGAATTCCAGGTATCGAATTGGTGGAGCCGCTTACCTCTGACAATATTTGGGATCTGCGCGAGCGTCCTAAGCGGCTGCTAGTTCTCGGTGGTGGGCCGATTGGTTGTGAGCTGGCGCAGGCATTCCAGCGCCTAGGGTGTGCTGTTACTCAGGTTGAAATGGTCGAACGCCTCCTTATTCGTGAAGATATCGAAGCCAGCGAAGCGGTGATGGCTAGCCTGCGCGGTGACGGTGTTGATTTACGTCTCCAACACAAAGCTGTGCGATTTGAGTTGGCCAATGGTCAGCGACAACTCGTATGTAGCAACTTGGTTGATGGTGAAGAGGTGCTGTTACCTTTCGACGAGGTACTGCTGGCCTTGGGGCGGGTCGCTAACGTAAAAGGCTTTGGCGCTGAGGAGCTGCAGCTCGAGGTACGCGCCAACGGCACATTGGAGACCGACGAATATTTGGCTACGCGCTTCCCAAACATCTTTGCCGTAGGAGATGTTACTGGCCCCTATCAGTTTACCCATACCTCGGCGCATCAGGCATGGTATGCCGCCGTAAATGGTCTATTTAGTGGTTTTAAAAGGTTTAAGGTGGATTACCGAGTGATTCCGTGGGCCACCTTTACTGATCCTGAGGTGGCGCGTGTAGGTCTCAACGAATTGGATGCTAAAGCTCAAGGCATTGCCTATGAGGTTACTCGCTATGGACTTGACGATCTCGATCGCGCCATCGCTGATGAGGCCGCACATGGTTACGTCAAGGTGCTAACAGAGCCAGGCAAAGATCGTATCCTCGGCGTGACCATAGTTGGTGAACATGCCGGTGACCTAATCACCGAATATGTAGCGGCGATGAAGCATGGTTACGGGCTTAACAAAATCCTCAGCACCATCCATATCTATCCCACACTAGCTGAAGCTAACAAGTATGCGGCGGGTGAATGGAAGAGGGCGCACGCCCCCCAACGAGCATTGCGCTGGTTGGGCAAGTTTCATCAATGGCGTCTAGGTCGAAGTCAACGTCCGGCTGAGACACTGGCCCCGAGCGACAAAATCTCGTGAGCAATAAATTCGATTTGTTGCTCGCGGGAGCGGGTCATGCGCACCTCGGTGTTCTGCGTTTGTGGGCAGGCGATAAACCTCCCGGTGGACGGATAGGTTTAATTTCTCCCGATCAACACGCTTGGTATTCCGGCATGCTTCCGGGCTTGTTAACCGGTCGCTACAAAACTGATCAGTGCCGTATTGACTTGCAACCTCTTTGTCAGGCAGCAGGTATTGAGTTTATAAGCTCTGCCGTTACATCACTCCAACCAGAAGCTAATTTACTTCACCTAGATACCGGTGAAACGCTACAAAGTGAATGGATTTCACTAAACTTAGGCTCATTACCTAGACCTCCGGAATCGGAGGATGCAGGCATGGAGTTGCTACCAGTTAAGCCATTTTCTAGCTTTATCTCACGCTGGGAGCAATGGCAAAAGAAACCTCAGAGACTTGCGATATTAGGAGGTGGTGCCGCCGGGGTAGAGCTGGCTCTAGCACTAGCTCGAACAGTGCCATCGCTAGCGCTTTTTAGCGCCGCGAATATTTTGGCGGGACATGCACCTGCTTTGCGTGGTGCTGCAATTAGGCATCTACATCAACTGGGTGTTGAGCTCCACGAGCGCTGCCCGGTCGACCGAATTCTAGGAGGGGCACTCATATCCAAAGGTGAAATTGTTTGGAGAGGTGTAAGACTGATCCTTACCACTGGCGCTAGCCCGTTAGGGTGGCTTTGCGAGTCTGGTCTTAGCTGTAATGAACAGGGATTCATCCAGGTGTCGCCCACACTGCAGAGTGTTTCTCACCCACAAATTTTTGCAGCAGGTGATTGCGCCAACCTTGTTGACACCCCACGAAATGGTGTCTATGCAGTCCGACAAGGACCTGTTTTGGCTGCCAACCTGGCGTCTGCGCTTAAAGGGGAGCTATTTACCAACTACGTTCCGCAACGAATTGCGCTAGCCTTGCTATCCGACGGTGAGGGAGGAGCGATGATGAGTTGGGCGGGATTTATTGCAGAAGGATCTTTTATAGGAAAGTGGAAAGACTATTTGGATCGAAGGTTCATGACTCGTCATAGAGCCAGCAAACAATGACGCATGTATTCAGGCGCCTATTACTATGACCTAGACCAAATTCCGGTATAGGTGTGAAACGGAAAAATAACGTTA
>NZ_JACMYG010000068.1 GCF_014236655.1 Pseudomonas kielensis | reverse complement strand
CCGGCTCTTCGCTGCTGCAACGCTCGGTGGCGTACGGGCAGCGCTTGTGGAAGGCGCAGCCGGACGGTGGGTTGAGCGGGTTGGGCAGTTCGCCGACGATCTTGATTTTCGGCTTGTCCGGGTCCGGGTGGATGGTCGGTGTGGCCGACAGCAGGGCCTGGGTGTAGGGGTGCAGGGGGCGGGTGTAGATGTCCTCTTTGGGGCCCATTTCCACCGGCCGGCCGAGGTACATCACCATCACGTGGTCGGCCACGTGGCGCACCACCGCCAGGTTGTGGGAGATGAACACGTAGGCGGTGTTGAATTCCTGCTGCAGGTCCATGAACAGGTTCAGCACCTGGGCCTGGATCGACACGTCCAGCGCCGAGGTCGGTTCGTCCGCCACCAGCACCTTGGGTTGCAGCATCATCGCCCGGGCCAGGGCGATGCGCTGGCGCTGGCCGCCGGAGAACATGTGCGGATAGCGCTGGTAGTGCTCGGGCCGCAGGCCGACCTGCTTCATCATTGCCTGGACTTTTTCACGGCGCTCGGCGGCCGAAAGGTCGGTGTTGATCAGCAGCGGCTCGGCCAGTTGGTCACCGATTTTCTGCCGTGGGTTGAGCGACGCATAGGGGCTTTGGAACACCATCTGCACGTCTTTGCGCAACTGTTTGCGCTCGGCCTTGTTGGCCCCGGAGACTTCCTGCCCGGCGATTTTCAGCGAGCCGGAGGACGGCTCTTCGATCAGCGTCAGGGCGCGGGCCAGGGTCGACTTGCCGCAACCGGATTCGCCGACCACGGCCAGGGTCTTGCCGGCTTCCAGTTCGAACGACACGCCGTTGAGCGCGCGCACGGTGGCGTGGCCCTTGAACAGGCCGCGGGAGACTTCGTAGTGACGGGTCAGGTCACGGGCGGTGAGAACGACGGCCATTACGCCACCTCCTGATTCAAGGGATAGAAGCAGCGAGCGAGGCTGTTGCTTTTCGGGTCGAGGGCCGGGCGTTGGGCGCGGCAGTTGTCCTGCACGTACGGGCAGCGTGGCGACAGCAGGCAACCCTGCGGACGGTCATAACGGCCCGGCACGATGCCCGGCAGCGTGGCCAGGCGCGACTCGCCCAGGCTGTGCTCCGGAATCGCCTTGAGCAGGGCTTCGCTGTAGGGGTGCGCGGGGATGTCGAACAGCTGTGGCACCTGGCCGACTTCCACCGCTTGACCGGCGTACATCACGCACACGCGCTGGGCGGTTTCGGCGACCACGGCGAGGTCGTGGGTGATCAGCACCAGGCCCATGTCCTGCTCTTTCTGCAGGGCCAGCAGCAGGTCCATGATCTGCGCCTGAATGGTCACGTCGAGGGCGGTGGTCGGTTCGTCGGCGATCAGCAGCTTGGGTTCGCCGGCAATCGCCATGGCAATGGCCACGCGCTGGCTCATGCCGCCGGAGAGTTGGTGCGGGTAGGCGTCCATGCGGCTGGCGGCGCCGGGGATCTCGACTTTTTCCAGCAGTTCGATGGCGCGTTTGCGCGCCGCGCGGCCGGACATTTTCAGGTGCAGGCGCAGCACTTCTTCAATCTGGAAGCCGACGGTGTAGCTCGGGTTCAGGGCGGTCATCGGGTCCTGGAAGACCATGGCCAGGTCCTTGCCGACGATCTGCCGGCGTTGACGGTTGCTCAGCTTGAGCATGTTCTTGCCGTCAAAGTTCAGGGCGTCGGCGGTGACGATGCCGGGGTGCTCGATCAGGCCCATCAGCGCCATCATGGTCACGGATTTGCCCGACCCCGATTCGCCCACGATGGCCAGGACTTCGCCCTTGTCCACGCTCAGGTCCAGGCCGTCGACCACGGGGACGGCGGTCTTGTCGCCGAAGCGCACGTTGAGATTCTTGATTTCTAACAGTGACATGGGAATCTCCTCAGGCGGCGTTCTTGAGTTTCGGGTCCAGCGCGTCGCGCAGGCCGTCGCCCATCAGGTTGATTGCCAGCACGCTGAGCAAAATGGTCAAACCAGGCAGGCTCACCACCCACCAGGCGCGTTCGATGTAGTCGCGAGCCGAGGCCAGCATGGTGCCCCACTCCGGCGTTGGCGGTTGGACGCCAAGGCCAAGGAAGCCCAGGGCGGCGGCATCGAGAATCGCCGAGGAAAAACTCAAGGTGGCCTGGACGATCAGCGGCGCCATGCAGTTGGGCAGCACGGTGATGAACATCAGGCGTGGCAGGCCGGCACCGGCCAGGCGCGCGGCGGTCACGTAGTCACGGTTCAGTTCGCCCATCACCGCGGCGCGGGTCAGGCGCACGTAGGAGGGCAGGGACACGATGGCGATGGCGATCACGGTGTTGATCAGGCCAGGGCCGAGGATGGCGACAATCGCCACGGCCAGCAGCAGGGATGGCAGGGCCAGCATGATGTCCATCAGGCGCATGATGGTAGGGCCCAGCAGGCGCGGGAAGAACCCGGCGAACAGGCCCAGCAGGATCCCCGGGATCAGTGACATGACCACCGATGACAGGCCGATCAGCAGCGACAGGCGCGACCCCTGGATCAAGCGCGACAGCAGGTCGCGGCCCAGTTCGTCGGTGCCGAGCAGGAACTGCAGTTGCCCGCCTTCGAGCCAGGCCGGTGGGGTCAGCAGGAAGTCACGGTATTGCTCGCTGGGGTTATGCGGGGCGACCCAGGGCGCGAAGATCGCGCAGAAGATCACCAGCAGCATGAACATCAGGCCGGCCACCGCGCCCTTGTTGCGGGAGAAGGCGTGCCAGAATTCTTTGTACGGGGACGGATACAGCAGGCTTTGATCGACTGCTACCGAGGGGGTTGGCGTACTCATGGGTAATGATCTCAGCGCTGATGACGGATGCGTGGGTTGGCAAAGCCGTAGAGGATGTCCACCACGAAGTTGACCAGGATCACCAGGCAGGCGATTAACAGGATGCCGTTCTGCACCACGGGGTAGTCCCGGGCGCCGATGGCTTCGATCAGCCATTTACCGATGCCGGGCCAGGAGAAGATGGTCTCGGTCAGGACCGCCCCGGCGAGCAAGGTGCCGACCTGCAGGCCGACCACGGTCAGCACCGGGATCAGGGCGTTGCGCAGGCCGTGGACGAACACCACGCGCGACGGCGACAGGCCTTTGGCCCGCGCGGTGCGGATGTAGTCTTCGCGCAGCACTTCGAGCATCGAGGAGCGGGTCATGCGCGCGATCACCGCCAGCGGGATGGTGCCGAGCACGATGGCCGGCAGGATCAGGTGGTGCAGGGCGTCGAGGAACGCGCCGGTGTCATCGGCCAGCAGGGTGTCGATGAGCATGAAACCGGTGACCGGCTCGATGTCGTAGAGCAGGTCGATCCGCCCGGAAACCGGGGTCCAGCCCAGGGACACCGAGAAGAACATGATGAGGATCAGGCCCCACCAGAAGATCGGCATCGAATACCCGGCCAGGGAGATGCCCATGACCCCATGGTCGAACAGCGATCCTCGCTTGAGGGCCGCGATCACCCCGGCCAGCAGGCCTAGGATCCCGGCGAACAGCAGGGCGGCCATGGACAGTTCCAGGGTTGCCGGAAAGAGCGAAGTGAACTCGCTCCACACACTTTCACGGGTGCGCAGCGATTCACCGAGGTCGCCCTGGGCCAGTTTGCCGATGTAGTCCAGGTACTGGGCATACAGTGGCTTGTTCAGACCAAGGCGTTCCATTGCCTGAGCGTGCATTTCGGGGTCGACCCGGCGTTCGCCCATCATGACTTCCACAGGGTCGCC
>NZ_JACMYG010000067.1 GCF_014236655.1 Pseudomonas kielensis | reverse complement strand
ATCGTCCAACATATGTGAACCTCTGTTAAACATCGTCATGCTCAACAAGCCAAATGTGCTGACAGGCTTGAACCAAACGGTACGCGGCCAGGTATGGATCCCTTGATTCCTGGGTCATCATGGACAGTAGGCTGCCGGCGAACAGGAGGGGTCCGCCCCGCTCAGAAATTCAGGTGGAACAGGGTAAGCCCGTAGTGCCGCCGGAAACGGCAGGCGAACCGTAAGGAACGCTGTGGTAGCTGCGGGTAGAGGAATGCGGAAAAAGCGAAGGCCTACCTGTAATGGGCGAGATACGGGCTGAAACATTACTCGACGCGAAAGCGGACAGACTTCCGTATGGTCATTCATGGCGAGAGAACTTGATTAATCGTTACTCGAAGGAAAGCAGATGACGGCTATTGGTAGCGCTGCGAAAACAGATGCCATCGGTACTGGTGCACCTTCGCACGCTGAAAGGATGTGGCTTCAGGCAAACTGGGGCCTCATCAAAGAAGAAGTGAAACGACTCCAGGCGCGTATCGCTAAGGCAACAATGGAAGGCAGATGGGGCAAGGTGAAAGCCTTACAACACCTGCTAACCCGCTCGCACAGCGGCAAGATGTTAGCCGTCAAACGAGTGACTGAGAATCGTGGCAAGAGAATGCCGGGCGTCGATGGCAAAATCTGGGTGACACCAGCGGCCAAGTGGAGCGGGATGGAGTCAATGCGACATCGCAGCTACCGTGCGTTGCCGCTTCGACGTATTTACATCCCCAAGAGCAATGGCCAGAAGCGTCCGCTGGGAATTCCCCGCATGCTCTGCAGATCGATGCAGGCACTGTGGAAGCTGGCTCTGGAACCTGTTTCAGAAAGCATGGCGGATCCAAACTCTTATGGGTTTCGGCCCAACCGTTCGACCGCCGACGCCATCGAATATTGTTTCATCACGCTGGCCAAACGTAGGTCGCCAGTGTGGGTACTTGAGGGTGATATCCGTGGCTGTTTCGATAACTTTAGCCACGAATGGATGCTCAAGAATATACCGATGGATAAGACGATCCTGCGGCGATGGCTTCAGGCTGGGTTTATCGATGAAGGAACTCTGTTTGCGACAAAGGCTGGTACCCCGCAGGGGGGAATCATAGCGCCGGCAACAACAGAGCAAACTCTCGGATAAAATGGGGACTGCGCATTGCCAGGGAGAGTTTTGCCCCGAGGCATGCGGGATGCCCCGATGTCGAGATTGTTCTCATCATTGAGGGCCTCGCCCCCACTGATGGGAGACTTCAGTCATGAGCCGAAAACCGCATATCTGGCGTATTCGTCTGGCTTTTGAGCCAAATCGATTCTCTCGGGACCAGCTCGAGAGGGTCTACGAGCAGCTTAAGCCGACCGAAACGCGGTCTTCCTCAGAATTGTCGCCACCCCAGCCATCTGTGAAAAAGCATCGTACCGCCAAGCGAGGTGAGCAATGAGCCAGGCTGTGATGGTGGCATTCTATGCCCGCGTATCCTCTGACCAGCAGGCTAAACGCGGCACAATTGAAAGCCAGATTGCTGCGTTGACAGAGCGGATCGTGGCCGATGGTGCCCACGTTGCTGAGGACATGCGATTTGTCGACGCGGGCGTCAGCGGCGCGACGCTGATTCGTCCACAATTGGAGCGGCTCAGAGACCGGGCTGCCCTCGGCTTGGTGGAGCGTCTCTATGTCTTGTCCCCAGACCGGCTGTCACGAAAATATGCCCACCAAGCCTTGCTGATGGAAGAACTATCGGCGTGCGGCGTGCAGGTGGTGTTCCTCAATCATGCTATTGGCGTCACGCCGGAAGAGTCGTTGTTGCTGCAGATGCAGGGCATGATCGCGGAGTACGAACGGGCCAAAATCATGGAGCGCAATCGTCGCGGCAAGCTTCATGGGGCCAAACGCGGCAGCATCAATGTGCTGTCGACTGCGCCCTACGGTTATCGCTATATTCGCAAGCAGCTTGATGGAGCACCCGCACAGTACGTCATTGAATTGCCGCAAGCCGCGACGGTCAGAGCCATCTTTCAATGGATTGGGATGGAGCGACTGAGCATCGGCGAAGTGGTGCGTCGCCTTGGGGTAACAGGCACCGTGACCGCCTCTGGTAAGCCGTATTGGGATCGCAGTACCGTGTGGGGAATATTACAAAATCCAGCCTACATAGGCCGAGCTGCTTTCGGCAAAACACAAGCTTGTGATCGTTTACCTCGGATACGCGCGCAACGCCACAGTGCCGAGGTGCCCAGGAAGGGGCACTCAACCGTACGTACGGATCCGAGTCAGTGGATCGAGATACCCGTCCCGGCGATCGTCAGCGAAGGGTTGTTTCAGTCGGTTCAAGAGCAACTTGCCGAGAATCGCAAAGCGCGTCAGCGCCGCCATGGTGCTGTTTACCTGCTTCAGGGCTTGACCGTTTGCGGCCATTGTCACTACGCCTATTACGGTAAAAAGGTCAGCAAGGCAGCGGCCAAAGGCCAACGTCGGGACTATGCCTACTATCGTTGCATTGGAACCGATGCCTACCGCTTTGGTGGCGAACGCATCTGTGACAATCAGCAAATACGAACGGACCGTCTCGATGAACTGGTGTGGCAGCAAGTTGTTGAACTGCTCGCCCACCCCGGAAGGCTAAAGAGTGAATATGAACGCCGGCTGGGTGTCCTGGAAGAAAAGGAAAAAACAAATCCTGATACCGCCGCACTGGAACGACAACGACTGCAGCTGGAGAAAGGCAAGTCGCGACTCATCGATAGCTATGCCGAAGGCATGATTGATAAAACGGATTTTGATCCGAAGATGCGGCACTTGAAGAGCCGTCTGGAACAGCTTGATCAGCAGATTCAGGCGTCACGGCGTCATCAGGTGGGTCAACGCGAACTGTTTCTGGTGATTAATCGTCTCGAAGAGTTTGCCGCGGCTGTCCATGACCGATTGGGCACCGTGGATTTCGTCACGAAACGCGAGATCATTCGCGGCTTAGTCAAACACGTCGAAATTCACAAAGACGAAATTTTGGTGGTGTTCCGGATTGATCCGGATCCTGGGTTCAACGCCAGCGAGAGTTCGACTGGCTCAGACATCGAAGAGAAAAGTATACAAGATCGTACGCGGTGTAATATCGCCGTTGCTGGCGAATATCTATCTTCACTACGTGCTGGATCTGTGGGCAAGGCAGTGGCGCCAGCGGCATGCTCGTGGCGATGTGATTGTGGTGCGCTACGCGGACGACAGCGTGGTGGGTTTCAGGACGCAATGGCAGGCTCAGCAATTTCTGGTGCAGTTGCAGGAACGCTTGGCCAGGTTCGTTTCACTCAACGCTTCGAAGACACGGCTGATTGAGTTTGGTCGTTTTGCTGCGAGAAATCGTAGGAAGCGAGGCTTAGGTAAACCGGAGACTTTTGACTTCCTGGGCTTCACGCACTGTTGTAGTCCGAACAGAAGCGGTGGGTTCCAAATACTGCGACTGACGGTCAAGAAGCGAATGCGTGCGACGCTGCTGGCCATTCGGGATGAGCTGAAACGCCGACGTCATGAGCCTGTTCGAGTCGTGGGTCAGTGGCTTAACCGAGTGGTCAGCGGGTACTTCAATTACCACGCGGTGCCGGGAAATCTGATACGTCTTGGCGGTTTTCGGTTGGCGGTATGCCGTCTATGGCGGCAAGCCCTCAAACGTCGCAGCCAGCGTAATCGGCTTCAATGGTCACGCTACGGACGCCTTGCTGACCTCTACATACCTAGACCCAGAAATGCACATCCTTACCCTGAGGATCGCTTCGCGTCACGTACCCAAGGCAGGAGCCGTATGCGGTAGTTCCGCACGTACGGATCTATTGGTATGGACGCCCCATCCACAAACCAGAGGTCTCAACATGCCATAGTGGAAGGGCTTCAGAAACCACAAACCAAGAGGAGCGTCCGGTATGAAAGTTATGACCGTTGGTATCGACTTGGCGAAAAATGTATTTCAGGTGCACGGTGTTAATGAACATGGCAAGACCGTTCTGAGAAAGCAACTCAAGCGCGACCAGGTCGCCACC
>NZ_JACMYG010000066.1 GCF_014236655.1 Pseudomonas kielensis | reverse complement strand
GGCTGTAGGTGTGATCTGGTTCCGAAGGTAGACCGCGCTGTCCTGACTCAAATGTCAGGAAATATGTCGTGAACAAATCTCCTGATCCAGTCATTTCCAATACGCGAAGCCCGCAAATCCAGGGATAAAACCGCCATTTTTCCCCACGCCTGCTAGTGTTGTTCGAGGCCCCGCCGCGGGGCTGCGTACCGATGACCGAATATGTCGCAGCATCGCAAGCACGGGCCTTGCCGCACTCGTTAAGCTGCGCAACGGATGGACACCTGTAAAGACATTGCCGGGTTGCCCGGCAGTCGTTTTTGCAGATGCCCATCCTTGGAAGGTGAATGTGACCTGAGTGTCTCGTCCAGCTTCACCCACCTGTCGCCCTGTTTCCTCTGCCCGAGAATCAGGAGCCGGGTGACAGGTTGCCCCGAACAGGGGTTTTGCACGCGACGCTTCCATCAATAACAAGCCCAAGCGGAGTACCACAGATGGCGTTCTTCACCGCAGCCAGCAAAGCCGACTTCCAGCACCAACTGCAAGCGGCACTGGCGCAGCACATCAGTGAACAGGCACTGCCACAAGTGGCGCTGTTCGCTGAACAATTCTTCGGCATTATTTCTCTTGATGAACTGACCCAGCGCCGGTTGTCCGACCTCGCCGGCTGCACACTTTCCGCCTGGCGCCTGCTTGAGCGCTTTGACCACGCGCAGCCGCAAGTGCGCGTCTACAACCCTGACTACGAACGCCATGGCTGGCAGTCGACCCACACCGCGGTCGAAGTGCTGCACCACGACCTGCCGTTCCTGGTGGACTCGGTGCGTACCGAGCTGAACCGTCGTGGCTACAGCATCCATACCCTGCAGACCACCGTGCTGAGCGTGCGTCGCGGGGCCAAGGGCGAGTTGCTGGAAATCCTGCCAAAAGGCACCCAGGGCGAAGGCATCGAGCAAGAATCGCTGATGTACCTGGAAATCGACCGTTGCGCCAACGCCGCCGAGCTCAATGTCCTGAGCAAGGAACTGGAGCAGGTACTCGGTGAGGTCCGCGTGGCGGTCGCCGATTTCGAGCCGATGAAAGCCAAGGTCCAGGAGCTGATCGACGGCGTCGACACCAGCCAGTTCACCATCGCCGCTGACGAGAAGGGCGAGATCAAGAGCTTCCTCGAATGGCTGGTGGGCAACCACTTCACCTTCCTCGGCTACGAAGAGTTCGTGGTTCGCGAAGACCAGGAAGGTGGTCACATCGAATATGACCAGGACTCCTTCCTCGGCCTGACCAAGCTGCTGCGCGCCGGCCTCACCGCCGAAGACCTGCGCATCGAAGAATACGCCGTGAACTACCTGCGCGAAGCGACCCCGCTGTCGTTCGCCAAGGCGGCCCACCCAAGCCGGGTGCACCGTCCTGCGTACCCTGACTACGTGTCGATCCGCCAGATCGATGCCGATGGCAACGTCATCAAGGAATGCCGCTTCATGGGCCTGTACACCTCCTCGGTGTATGGCGAAAGCGTGCGGGTGATTCCTTACATCCGCCGCAAGGTCGAGATCATCGAGCAGCGCTCTGGCTTCCAGGCCAAGGCCCACCTGGGCAAGGAACTGGCCCAGGTGCTGGAAGTACTGCCCCGTGACGACCTGTTCCAGACCCCGGTGGACGAGCTGTTCAGCACCGTGATGTCGATCGTGCAGATCCAGGAACGCAACAAGATCCGCGTGTTCCTGCGCAAAGACCCGTACGGTCGTTTCTGCTACTGCCTGGCCTACGTGCCACGCGACATCTACTCCACCGAAGTGCGGCAGAAGATCCAGCAAGTGCTGATGGATCGCCTCAAAGCCACCGATTGCGAGTTCTGGACCTTCTTCTCCGAGTCCGTGCTGGCCCGTGTGCAACTGATTCTTCGGGTCGACCCGAAAAACCGCATCGACATCGATCCGCTGCTGCTGGAAAAAGAAGTGGTGCAGGCCTGCCGCAGTTGGCAGGACGACTACGCCAGCCTGGTGGTGGAAAGCTTCGGCGAAGCCCACGGCACCAACGTGCTGGCGGACTTCCCGAAAGGCTTCCCGGCCGGCTACCGCGAGCGTTTCGCCGCGCATTCGGCCGTGGTCGACATGCAGCACCTGCTGAGCCTGAACGAAAAAAATCCGCTGGTGATGAGCTTCTACCAGCCGCTGGGCCAGGTCTCGGGCCAGCGCGAGCTGCACTGCAAGCTGTATCACGCCGACACCCCGCTGGCCCTGTCCGACGTCCTGCCGATCCTGGAAAACCTCGGCCTGCGCGTGTTGGGTGAGTTCCCGTACCGCCTGCGCCACAACGGTGGCCGCGAGTTCTGGATCCACGACTTCGCCTTCACCGCTGCCGAAGGCCTGGAACTGGACATCCAGCAGCTCAACGACACATTGCAGGACGCGTTCGTGCACATCGTGCGTGGCGATGCCGAGAACGATGCGTTCAACCGCCTGGTGTTGACCGCCGGCCTGCCATGGCGCGACGTGGCGCTGCTGCGTGCGTATGCGCGTTACATGAAGCAGATCCGCCTGGGCTTCGACCTGGGTTACATCGCCAGCACCCTGAACAACCACACCGACATCGCTCGCGAGCTGACCCGGTTGTTCAAGACCCGTTTCTACCTGGCGCGCAAACTGTCGGGCGACGATCTGGAAGACAAGCAGCAACGCCTGGAACACGCGATCCTCAGCGCCCTGGACGACGTCCAGGTGCTCAACGAAGACCGCATCCTGCGTCGCTACCTGGACCTGATCAAGGCCACCCTGCGCACCAACTTCTACCAGACTGACGCCAACGGCCATAACAAGTCGTACTTCAGCTTCAAGTTCAACCCGCACCTGATTCCAGAACTGCCAAAGCCGGTACCGAAGTTCGAAATCTTCGTTTACTCGCCGCGCGTCGAAGGCGTTCACCTGCGCTTCGGTACTGTGGCGCGTGGCGGCCTGCGCTGGTCGGACCGTGAAGAAGACTTCCGCACCGAAGTCCTGGGCCTGGTAAAAGCCCAGCAAGTGAAGAACTCGGTCATCGTGCCGGTGGGCGCCAAGGGCGGCTTCCTGCCGCGTCGCCTGCCACTGGGCGGCAGCCGTGACGAGATCGCGGCCGAGGGCATCGCCTGCTACCGCATCTTCATTTCGGGCCTGTTGGACATCACCGACAACCTGAAGGACGGCGCCCTGGTGCCGCCGGCCAACGTCGTGCGCCATGACGACGATGACCCGTACCTGGTGGTGGCGGCGGACAAAGGCACTGCGACCTTCTCCGACATCGCCAACGGTATCGCCATCGACTACGGCTTCTGGCTGGGTGACGCGTTCGCTTCCGGTGGTTCCGCCGGTTACGACCACAAGAAAATGGGGATTACCGCCAAGGGCGCGTGGGTGGGCGTACAACGTCACTTCCGCGAACGCGGCATCAATGTGCAGAAAGACAGCATCACCGTGGTTGGTGTCGGCGACATGGCCGGCGACGTGTTCGGTAACGGCCTGTTGATGTCCGAGACCCTGCAACTGGTGGCGGCGTTCAACCACCTGCACATCTTCATCGACCCGAATCCTACGCCTGCCAACAGCTTCGCTGAACGTAAGCGCCTGTTCGATCTGCCACGTTCGGCCTGGTCGGACTACGACACCAGCATCATGTCCGAAGGCGGCGGGATCTTCTCCCGTAGCGCAAAAAGCATCGCGATTTCCCCGCAGATGAAAGAGCGCTTCGACATTCAAGCCGACAAGCTGACCCCGACCGAACTGCTCAATGCCTTGCTCAAGGCACCGGTGGACCTGTTGTGGAACGGCGGTATCGGGACGTACGTCAAGGCCAGCAGCGAAAGCCACGCCGATGTCGGCGACAAGGCCAACGATGCACTGCGGGTCAACGGCAACGAACTGCGCTGCAAGGTCGTGGGCGAGGGCGGTAACCTGGGCATGACCCAACTGGGTCGTGTCGAGTTCGGCCTCAATGGCGGCGGCTCCAACACCGACTTCATCGACAACGCCGGTGGCGTGGACTGCTCCGACCACGAAGTGAACATCAAGATCCTGCTCAACGAAGTGGTGCAGGCTGGCGACATGACCGACAAGCAACGCAACCAGTTGCTGGCGAGCATGACCGACGAAGTCGGTGGCCTGGTGTTGGGCAACAACTACAAGCAGACCCAGGCCCTGTCCCTGGCAGCCCGTCGCGCCTTGCCGCGGATTGCCGAATACAAGCGCCTGATGAACGATCTGGAAGGCCGTGGCAAGCTGGATCGCGCCATCGAATTCCTGCCGTCGGAAGAGGCCATCAACGAGCGCGTTGCGGCAGGCCATGGCCTGACCCGTGCCGAGCTGTCGGTGCTGATCTCCTACAGCAAGATCGACCTCAAGGAGCAGTTGCTGGGCTCCCTGGTGCCGGATGACGACTACCTGACCCGCGACATGGAAACCGCTTTCCCGCCGACCCTGGTGAGCAAGTTCTCCGAAGCCATGCGTCGTCACCGTCTGAAGCGCGAGATCGTCAGCACCCAGATCGCCAACGACCTGGTCAACCACATGGGCATCACCTTCGTGCAGCGACTCAAAGAGTCGACCGGCATGAGCCCGGCGAACGTGGCCGGCGCCTATGTGATCGTGCGCGACATTTTCCATCTCCCGCACTGGTTCCGCCAGATTGAAGCGCTGGACTACCAAGTCAGCGCCGACGTGCAACTGGAGCTGATGGACGAGCTGATGCGCCTGGGTCGCCGTGCCACGCGCTGGTTCCTGCGTACCCGTCGCAACGAGCAGAACGCGGCGCGTGACGTGGCGCATTTCGGTCCGCACCTGGCAGCCCTGGGCCTCAAGCTCGACGAGCTGCTGGAAGGCCCGACCCGCGAAGGCTGGCAGACCCGCTACACCGCCTACGTCGATGCCGGCGTGCCGGAGTTGCTGGCGCGCATGGTTGCAGGCACCAGCCACCTGTACACCTTGCTGCCGATCATCGAGGCCTCGGATGTCACCGGGCAGAACGCCGCGGACGTGGCCAAGGCCTACTTCGCCGTGGGCAGCGCGCTGGATATCACCTGGTACCTGCAACAGATCAGCGCACTGCCGGTGGAAAACAACTGGCAGGCACTGGCCCGTGAAGCCTTCCGTGATGACGTCGACTGGCAACAGCGGGCGATCACCATCTCCGTCCTGCAGCAGGGCGACGGCAGCCTGGATGTGGAAACACGCCTGGCCCTGTGGATGGAGCAACACGAAGGCATGATCGATCGCTGGCGTGCCATGCTGGTGGAAATCCGTGCCGCCAGCGGTACCGACTACGCCATGTACGCGGTGGCCAACCGTGAACTGCTGGACCTGGCGTTGAGCGGTCAAGCGGTAGTGCCTGCCACTGCCTGATTGAGCGCTGAATAAGAAAGCCCCGTATCGAGAGATGCGGGGCTTTTTTATG
>NZ_JACMYG010000065.1 GCF_014236655.1 Pseudomonas kielensis | reverse complement strand
CGTGCGGATTTCATGGCTCATGGTCGCCAGGAAGGTGGTCTTGGCGCGGTTGGCGTCGTCGGCGGCGGCCCTGGCCTGCTGCACTTGATCCAGCAGCACTTGGCGTTTGCGGATCAACTGCCGCTGATAGGTGATCCAGCCCAGCGCCAGCAGCAACAGCAGGCTGGCGGCCACAAAGCCTTGGATGATCGGGGTGCGGTAGCGCGCCCAATAACTGTCGTCGACCGGCAGTCCCGTGCGCCAGCGATTGGCCAATTCGTCCATTTCTTCCGGCGCAATACTGAGCAACGCCTTGTTCAGGATCGACTGCAGCTCGACGGCCCCACGCTGCGTGGCAAAGCTGATGTGCACCGGTTCGGCGCCCACGGTACTGGCCACCTGGAGCTTGTCGCGGTATTGCCGGGCAATGATGTAGCGCGCGCTGATCAACGTATTCAATGCCGCCTCGGCGCCGCCGCTGGCCACCAGCGCCATCGCCTGGGCGGGACTGTCCACCTCGATGAAGCGCACGTTGGGGGCATGGCTGCGGATCAAATCGCGTTGCGGGTTGCGGCTGACCACCGCCACCCGCTTGCCGGCCAGATCCTTGAGGGTGACTGGGGCCTTGTTGCCGATCGCGCAGACCAGCACATACGGGTTGATCAGGTAGGGTCGGGTGAACCGCAGGATGGCCTGGCGTTCGAGGGTCGGGGTGATCCCGGCCAGTACGTCCAGCTCGCCGGCCTTGAGCCGGGCGATCTGGCCATCGAGGGAGTCACCCGCCAGCGCCTGGAATTTCAACCCGGTGCGCAGGCTGATGCGGTCCATGACCTGGGCGCCGAGCCCGGAAAACTGTGCATTTTCGTCTTCATACGACAGCGGTGCGAAGTTGCGCAGGAAGCCAACCTTGACCTGGGGGTGGTGCTCCAGCCAACGCTGCTCGCTCGCGCTCAATTGCACCTGTTGGCTGCCGCCAAAACTGCTGCCGGTGCTCCAGCGGCGCAGTATGGTGGTGCGCTCCTGCTCCGGAATCGCCGCCAGCGCGGCGTCGATGATGCGCCGCAACCGCGGGTTGTCGACACTCAGGGCAAAGCCGAACGGGTTGACTTCCAGCCGCGCGAATTGGGCCAGTTGCACGTTGCTCAGGTAGTGGTTGTTGATCAGGTAGCTGGCGCTGATGGAGTCACCCAGGTAGACATCCGCACCGCCGAACGCCACCGCGCCGACGGCGTTCAGGGTCGAGCTATACAGCTGCAGGTGCGCCTTGGGATAAGCCGCCCTGATAGTCTGCGGCGGCAGGTAATGGTCGAGCATCGCCACCCGCAGGTTCGCCAGGTCCGGCACCAGGCGCGCACTGTCGCCCCGGCGGGTCACCAGGATGGGCGCATCCTCGGCATAGGCCTGGGACATCACCAACTGCGGATCGGCCGCTTCAAAACCATTGGCCGCCCCCAGCAGATCGATCTCACCCTGCTTCAGCGCGGCGATCACGGCCTGACGCGAGTCGTAGCGCTGGACCTCCACCCGGATATGCAGCAACTGACCGATCAACTCCGCAAAGTCGGCGGTGATGCCCTCGAAATTGTCCCCGTTGATCGTGTTTTCAAAAGGCGGGTAATCCGGCGCCGAGGCCCCCAACCGCAAACGGCCCTGGTTCCTCAGCCAGTGCCAGTCGGTTGCCGCGAGCTCGACCCGATAGCCTTCGACACTCGAGCGCCCCATCAACTGCAAGGGTTGCGGCCCGGCAGCAGGACTGCTCGGCGACCAGCACAGGTTGAGCAACGTCAACAGCAGCAGCCAGGCACGCATGTCGATGGCCCTTCAGATCAGATGATTGCGCTTGGCAAAATCCCTCAAGTGGACCAGGGATTCCACGTTGAGTTTTATGATCAGCCGGGTCTTGTAGGTGCTGACCGTCTTGTGGCTCAGGTGCAGGCGCTCGGCGATTTCCTGGTTGGTGATACCTTGGGCAAGTGCCTGGAAGATGCTCAGCTCGCGGTCCGAGAGCGTGTCGATCATCTGCTGCTCGTCGATTTGCACGCTGCTGAGATTGACCGTGCTGGTCTCCAGCCGGGGGAAATAGGTGTAGCCACTGAGCAGCGCTTGAACGGCTTTGCACAGCTCCTGCAGGTCGTTGGTTTTTTCGACGAAGCCCATGGCTCCGGCCCGGGTGCAGCGCTCCATGTAAAACCGCGGTTCATTGGCGGTGAACACCACCGCCCGCGTGGAGATTCGCTCACGCTGCAGGCGGCTGAGAAAGTCCAGCCCGCTGAGCCCTGGCATATTGAGGTCGAGCACCACCAGAGTGGGCGCGTGCTGACGAATCATCTGCAGGCCTTCAATCCCGTCGGAGGCCTCCATGATGGTTTGGAAGACCGTCCGATTGCGGGCGTCCTTGAGGGCTCCCAGCACCATTTTTAGAGCGGCACGAATAACTGGATGATCATCGATGATCAACAGTGAACTCATGGGTAGTTCCTGATGTAGAAGGCGTACGCCAACGCAGACACGACAGCTGCGCCAAGACTATTGCACGGGGATAAGGCCCGGACTACCTGTCAGATCTGACAGTTCCGACGAACGGTAGTCCGGTTCAAGGCTATTCAGGCACGCAAACTGTCACGCGGCCAGCCGTGTCCACGCTCGGACAGTGGGATGGGTGTATCGACACGCCGCATCAGGCTCTCCAGGGTTTCCTGGTCGGGTAGACGGGCCTGGTGGAGCCGCACCTTGCGCTGTGCAGCGGGATACAGGGCAGGCAGCCCGGCTTGCTCGGCATCGTAGATCAAGGCATGACGGATCTGCAGGTTGTCCTGGCACAAGCCCAGCGGGTCCAGCCCGCCGCCGGCGGCCAGGTTGGCATCGAGGATGACCAGGTCAAAGGGTTCGCAGCCGTACTCCACCACCGTCAGCAGCTCTTCGAGCGAGTGCACGGGGGCAATCCGGTAGTAACCGAGCTGGTTCAGGCCACGTTCGATTTTCATGCGATGAAAATGCTGCTCATCGGCGATAAGGATGCGTAAGGCTTTATTTGGCATGGTTGACTAACTCTGCAAAGACAATGCGACCGGTCTTTAACCAGCCCTTTCAAGAGGCTGTAAGACTAAGGGCAACACCGCGACGTTTCTGTAGGACTATTCCTAAAGAAACAGTTCCATGCTCGATCAAGTTTTTTGTTGCGCGACTGCAGACACCTGCAGCCAATGCAACAGATCGGGACCGCTCATGGGGCGGGCAAACAGGTAGCCCTGAGCCTGGGTGCAGCCCAAAGCAAGCAACTGCTGGCGCTGCTGCTCGGTCTCGACCCCTTCGATGACCACCGACATGCCCAAGGCATCCCCCAGGGCCAGGGTGCTGCTGATCACGGCCCGGCAACGTGGTTGATCCTCAAAGGTGCGGACGAACTCAGCGTCCAGCTTGATCTCGTTGAACGGCAGCTGGCACAGGCGCTGCAACGAGGAAAAGCCGGCACCGAAGTCATCGATCGACAGCTGGCAGCCCATCATGCGCAGGCGCACCAGGCTCTCAAGGCTGGTAGCCGGGGCTTCAAGCAGGCCGCTTTCGGTCAGTTCGAAGGTCAGGCTCGAGCCTGGCGTACCCTGCAGCGCAAGAATGCCGCGGATGGTGGAGACCAGCAGCGGATTGGCCAGTTGCTGGGCGTGCAGGTTAAACCCAACGTTGATCGCAAAGCCCTGCTCGCGCGCCTGGCGTTGCAGGGTCAGGGCCTGGTCGATCTGGGTGAACAACAGCGAGTCCAACAAGCCGGCACGCTCAAGTTCCGGCAGGAACGCCACGGGCGACAGCACCCCACGAAACGGGTGATGCCAGCGCACCAGCACTTCCACACCACAAACCGCACCGCTCATCAGGTCGACTTTAGGCTGGTAGTAGGGTTGGAACTGGCCATCGTGCAGGGCCTGGCGCACTTCGTTGGCACAGGCTGGTGGCGGCGGTGCTGGCGGCGGCACTCGCTCTTCCCGGGGACTGATCAGGTGTTTTTCCAGTAACTGGCCCAGCGCCCGTGGATGCAGGGGTTTGCCGACATCCCCCAGCAGCCTGAGCCCCGACAACGCCACGATCTGCCGCACCGCGCGGCGCAGATCCGCCGACAGCGAGCTGCTGATGATGATTGAGCCGACCAACCCGCACTGCCCGACCTGGCGGAAGAACTCCAGGCCATCCATGCCCTCCATGCACAGGTCACACAGCGCGATGTCCACGGCACCGACTTCTTCCAGGACTGCCAGCGCCTGCGCGCCGTCACTGGCCTGGAATACCGCCTCACAGCCCAATTGCGTGAGCATCTTGACGGCTACAGCGCGGACAAAGGGGTGATCCTCAAGTACCAGAACCCTGATCGGCAGTATCATTTGGGCGGCCCGTTATGTAAAAAAGATGCCTGATTATCTCCGCCCACTTCCTGAACTTAATTAGGAAACGTCCTAAAACTTGTAGGAAATTTCCCAGAGTTACCCATACCTATTGACCCCGCACAGTCGGCTCCCCCTCGCCCCTTAGCCCACCTGTTGTTCCAGGGTTTCGCCCAGGCGCTCCATGGCCTGCTGCAATTGATCCACCGCCGCCGTCAGTTGCGCCTCATCGAACCCCTTGCAGGCGGCCTCCAGGCGTTCACAACAGTGAATCAGGGCTTGCGCCTTGATGATCCGCGCCCCGCCCTTTACCCGGTGCGCCAGGTCTGCCAAACCGTTGACATCATGGCGGGTGAACAACTTCAGTAGCCGCGACATGTCCTCTTCGTTGCTGCTGGCCAGGTCGCCCAACAGGCTCCGGAGCACCGCGCGGTCACCACGGGTCAGTTGTTCGAGGTTGTCCAGGTCGATGGCATCGGTGGGCTCGCGACGCTCCTCGAGGGTCGGGACCGGCACGGTGTCGGGGGCCACGGATGCCAGGCACGCACTCAAGTCCTGCAGGCTGATGGGCTTGAACAGGCAGCCATCCATCCCGGCCTCGCGGCAACGGACTTTTTCCTCCGGCTGCGCGTTGGCCGTGAAGCCCAGGATCAGACCGGGTTCAATGCCCCAGGTGCGCTCTTCGGCGCGAATCGCCTGGGTCAGTTCATAGCCGTTCATCAGAGGCATGTTGCAGTCGGTGATGACCACATCGAAATGCTGGCTGCGCCAGACACACAAACCGTGAGCGCCGTCCTGGGCTTCCTTGACCCGATGCCCCAGGTAAGTCAGTTGCTGGGACAACAACAGACGATTGGCCGGATAGTCATCAATCACCAGGATGCTCAGCACCTGGCCCTGCACTGGGGGCGCCTCCTTGTGCACAAGGGCGGTGGCCAGGGACTCGAGAACCGGCAAGTGCAAGCCCACTTCAATCTGCGTGCCCTGCCCCAGCACGCTGGACAGTTGCAGCGTGCCGCCCATCATCTCGCACAGCGTGCGACTGATCATCAAGCCCAAACCGGAGCCGCTGCGCGCCGACTGCTGGTTGTTGCTGGCCTGGCTGAAGGGGTTGAACAGCCGTTGCTGGTCCGCCAGGCAAATCCCGCTGCCGGAATCTTCCACCCGTAGGCGCACCGTCAGCCCCTGGCCGTCACCGTCCGGCGTGGCCTGTACACGCAGGCGCACCTGACCCTGTTCAGTGAACTTGATGGCATTGCTCAACAGGTTGGAAATGATTTGCTTGAAGCGCAACGGGTCGATCAAAACGTCCTGGTTGGCGGCGGCATCCACCTCCAGGTGCAGGTGCAACTGCTTCTGGCGGGCCAGGCCTTCGAAAATCCGTGCGGCCGACTCCACCAGGGCGCGCAGATTGGCGCGCTCGGGCGCCAGCGACAGGTGCCCGGACTCGATACGCGAGATGTCGAGGATGTCGCCGATCAACTCCAGCAGGCCGCGCGCCGCCCCTGAGGCCACCTCGACGGCAAAGCGGTCCATGACCCCCTGCTCGGCCTTTTTCATCGCCAGCTCGAGCATGCCGATCAC
>NZ_JACMYG010000064.1 GCF_014236655.1 Pseudomonas kielensis | reverse complement strand
CGCAATGACAAGCGCTTTTTGTATAAAATGCTACAATCCTTTATTTTCGGGGCTTGTAGAGCATTATGACTATCAAAAAATCACTGCCTCGTGCCTTCTCTGACGTGTTCAGAGACGACGAAACGATCAACGTATACAGCTACATACGCTTTTCGTCGAAAGCCCAAGCTCTGGGCTTTGGCGAGGTTCGACAGCTTGAACAGCTCAATCGTTTTTTTGAACAGTATCCCCAGGCTCGGCAGATTGAAAGATATGAAGATTTAGGCGTATCCGCATTTAAAGGCAAGAACCTAAAATCTGGACAATTAGCGAAATTCGTCGAACGCATAAAGTCAAAAGAAATTCTTCCTAACGCCCTTTTGCTTGTTGAAAGTTTTGACCGAATCAGTCGTGTCGGTGGTTATGATGCTCTTGAATTAATCATCTCAATTATTCAGGCAGATTGTGCGATTTACACACTTTTCGACAATCGACTTTACTCAAAAAGAAAAAAAGACAGTAGTGTCGATATTAGTCTCATTCAAAACATTCTTGAACGAGCAAATGACGAAAGTAAAGCAAAATCCGAACGTATTTCTGACGCAAAAGCTCGAAATTTGATTAAGGGTGAAAATGGGGGGATTGTTACAAAACGGTGCCCGTTCTGGATCTCGTTTGTAGATAATAAATTCGTTCTAAATGAACACGCAAACGCAGTCAAACGAATGACTGAATTGTGTTTCGACTTCGGTTTTCAAGCAATTGCGCAAGAACTGAACAAAGAAAATCATTCAAGGAAATATACAGAAAGCACAGTTGGCAAAGTGCTTCATAAACATTCTATATATGGCTCGTTTCTTTCAATGAAAAATGACGAGCAAGGCAATAGAACAATCGTTAATAAAGAAATTAAAAACTACTATCCTGCTGTAATCAGCGAGTCTGAATTTCATCGCATTAGCGTCAAACTTAAAGAGAGACAAGACCCAAAGCTTGCGGGTAGAAAGGCGTCAGAGTTCAGAAATATTTTAAGAGGTTTGGTTTTCTGTAAATGCGGTTCGACTTTCAGATTTCACGCACAGAAAAACTTTTATGTCGATTTAGTTTGTAATGCTTCATCAGTTGCGAAATGCGAGTTTGCAAAAGAAAACAAAAGCATCAGATACAGATATGCAAGAGTTGAAGAAATATTTTTAGCGTATCAATCACTTATTCCATTTGACAAAATAATTTTGAAAAATGACGATATCAAAGCGCTTGAAAAAGAGCATCAAGAAATCGAGGGCTTGGTAGTTCTAAAAGAAAAAGCATTAGCAAATAATTTTGCTATTCTTGAAAGCTCATCTGACAGCGCACGCAAATACATCACTCAAAGAATTGACGAAGTGAGTGAAGAATTAGACAAGCTCAAAGCTGATGAGCATAAGCTAAATCAAAGAATTATTTCAATGCATCTATCATCGAAATCAGACTTGAATGTCATTGAAATTTACAATTTATTGATGACGGAAAAAGGTCGAATCAAGATCAATAATTTTCTTCATTCACAAAAAATTAAACTGATAATCACGCCAGTGAAAAAGAAATTTTTCACTCTCGACATTTATCACAATGACAAACACATCGACACTGTTGACGTTACTGCGAACGATTACACAGCACGAAACCACACACATCTAAAATAGTTTTCTCAAAGCATTCAGCACAACAAAAAGCCAGATTAAAAATCTGGCTTTTTCTTCTGCTTTGCTTTTAAAGCAGATATCCAAATATTTTTGCTTACTGTCATTCTTAGAACTTCTAAATGCTATTATTAAATTAGAGAGCTTTAAGTAACTCGCTACACCCTACACCACACTTTTGCTACGCAAAAGATGAGGTTTCGGGTTCGCTCGCAATTAGTCATTGAGACAGAAGCAAAAGCGAAAAGCAAGAGCGAAAAGCTCGCTACGAAACTGATTAAAAATCATCACTCTCGTTCTAATTTTTAACTCATTTTCTAACACTGATTTAGAAAAAATTTCGCTATACCGCTCATTATTTTTTCAAAATCAATCAACAGAAGGAACACATAAAACAAAAAAATTGGTGACAATATGACAACAAAAAAAGCAGTAACAATGATTTACAAACATTTGAATTTCAAAAATGACAGAATGGGAAAAGCAAAACTTTTCAAGTCTGTTGCTCACTCTCTGCGCATAGCGCCGAACGAAACCAATCAAATAATCTCGACTAAAATTTTAGAGTGGGACGAAGAAAAATCAGATGAAAATCTTGTGTGGGCGTCGAGTGTCAGTTCTCAAATAATCAAACTTAACTCACTCACAGATGAGCAGAAAAAGACAATTCAAGAGTCGTTCATTCACAAAGTTGATGCAGAACAAAAATCGAAAAATGAGAAGTCTGATGCTGTTGATGCTTTAAGCAAATACAAAGCAAAAGTAAACAAGTGGCACAATTCACTAACTGACAATAGCGACAATCTTAAAATATTTCTTGCGAAAATTTTAGAAGAAAAAGAAATTTTCGACATTGAAAAAGAGATCAATCAGCTTTCAGAGTTCGAATTCGCACGCAAAAATCAGAAGACTGAAACAGTCAAAAAGTTTTTACAGCTTCACAATGAAGTGATTGAAAATAAATCTGACATCGCTCGCAATAAAGTCTTCATTCAAGAAGCGTTTTTCAAAATACCTGCGCATAACAATGTTCAGATAGACGCAGAAGATATGATGTTATCAATCGCATCATTCTATTCTATAAACTTTCCAGACTACCCCGTAAAACTGATTGTTTTTCACGGTGACGAAATCGGAAATCACCCGCATATTTTCGTTGAAGCAAAAAATAAACGCACTAATAAATATGACTTACTCAATGCTCAAAAGCAGTTCGTCAATGACAATATCGACAAAATAAAAGCAGAATACCCCGATGCTGAAAAGCTCGATTTTTCTAATCGCTCTTACTCTGCAAAGAAGCTACAAGCTCAATATTTTCAAACGTTGTTCTATCAACATACTAACAAAATGCTTCTGCAATATAATGTCGAAGCGAAGAAATTAGATAAGACAAAAGAACATAATGAGCGAATGAGAAAGATAGAAGAAGATGCGAAAAAACCGAAAGTCGAACGAGAAGCCAGCTTTTACAATGCTCAATTGAATGACTTAAAAGAACAGAACAAAGAGCTAAATGAACAGAACGAAACGCTCACAAAAGAAAACACATCGCTTTCAGAAAGCAATGCTGAACTGACTGACAGCGTTGAATCGAAGAAGATGAGCGTCAAGATACTCGATAGTAAGATTGAGTATAAACAGAGCGTTTTAGACAATATCAAGAAAAAAATGAACGTGTTTGCTGAATCAGTATTTTCATATATAGCGACATTTTTCAAATCTTATGAATTCGAAGAACTTGCTGAAAGAGAAAAAGTTTCAAAAGCGTATCACAGTTTCAGTGATGATGATGAAAAGCAAATCGCTGATGACATTATAGAAAAAAATGCTGAGAATTTGAGCGAAAAGAATGCTGAAAAACTGCGCAGTATAAAATTTATGAAACTTAAATAGCAAAAAAGCCTCTCTCGAGGCTTGATTTTACTTTTAAATTGTTATAATGAATTCACTACTAAACTTTATAACAATTGAACTCACATATCCATTATACCGCAAAATTTCAAAAATCAAGCAAACTACCGCATAATTTTGAAAATATTTTTGAACCGCTTTTTTATCATGATAAGGCTGATAAGAAAAAACGCGCATACATTCATTTCTTTTCAAAAAACAAGATATTCACTTATATTGATAAGAAGACAAACGAAGAGAAAAAAGCATCAACATCTAATAGTTCACTTTCAAAACTCAAAGAAACATTGACAGATTTGAAAGATGTTGTTGATGTTTATGCAACTGTAAATCAGTTTACTTTCACAAGAAAACTTGAAAACTTGATTTACACAACAATGTTTTACAGCGATTTAGATATTTATCACACTGGATTTAAAGACATATCGAAAGAAGATTTTATTGAAAAAGTCTTGAATTATTGCTTTGAGAATAAGATACCAGAGCCAAATCTGATGATTTACAGCGGAAACGGCTTTTATCTGAAATGGCTTTTTTCTGAAAAATGCAATAAATATGAATTCACTCTTGATAAATATAAAATCGCACAAAAAGCAATAAATCAGCTTTTTCAGTTTCTTGGCGCTGACTCAAAAGCGCTTGATGCTTCAAGAGTCCTAAGATTGCCAGGTTCTATAAATTCAAAAACCGGGAAGAAATGCGAAGTTATTTATTTCAATGATGAAAGAAAATCTGCACAAGATTTGTTTGAGGCATTCAGTCATTTCTATACACCAGAGCCAGCGAAGCCGCTCAAATCGAGATCTAAAAAAGTCGTTGCTGATGAAACTGTAAATCAAGAAAAGCCATTAAAACAAAAGCTTTTGCTTGTCAAAAGAGACTCATCAAAAGCTCCCAAAAAGACTTTGAGCGGGCCGATTTTAGCGAAAGCGAGATATGACGATTTGAAGAAATTGATTGAAATTAGAAATAACAATGTCGAAAATTCTCGTATGTCATTCTTGTTCTGGCTTCTAAATTTCAAGGCACTATGTGGCTCTACTAACTTTGTAGACTTTGAAAGTGATGCTTATGAAATCGCTGAAAAATTGAATTTCAAAAAAAACGAGTGGTCATTCGATGAACTTTCAACACTTGAAAATAAAGTTAAAAAACACAATGACGGATACAAGAAAGTCGTAAAGCAAAACGATGAATATTTCAAACTTTCAAATCTATACACGCCAAAAAATCAAACGCTAATTGATATTTTTCAAATCACTGATGAAGAGCAGAAGAAGCTAAAAACGATTATCAGCACATCTGAAAAGAATTCAAGAAGAGCACAAAAAAGATTAGACAGTGGGATGAAGCCGCAGACTGGCGAAGCCAAATCAGAGCCTTGGCTTGCTCTGGGTATAAGTCGCAGAACATACTACAACAGAAAAAAATCGAGCCTCATTTGAAGGCTCTTATGGATTTGCACTTTTTGGTCTACTACTAATATGAATAGGTTTTTTTCTTCTTTCTGCTTCAAAAATCAAAATCAAAATCAAAAGAAAAATGTAAAATATTAGGTATAACAAAAACCTGATTATGGGATACTGTAAATTCTGCGACATTTGTTTTATTGCTTTTTGTCTCTTTGTATTTGTTCTTTATGTCAATCCAAACGCATTTTCAAAAACTGCACATGAGAAAGCAGTCGCTGAATACAACAAAATTGAAAGAGCCAAGGAACAACAAAGACAAGAAAATATTAACTTTTCCAACTGTGTTTCAAAAACATATTTTAAATCTGCTCGCACCTCTGACAACCATCTAATTACAGAAGCACATAAATTCAAATTTCAAAATGGCTCTTGTAATGAGATTGTAGAAGTCTATTCAAGATAACTTTAACAATCTCACCTTTGACGCCTGTAAAGGCGTGAGTTCTTGCTTTAAGCGTAATAACCAATAAAGCCTTACATTAATTTCTATTTTCTCTTGCTTTAAATTTCTTGAACACAGAAACAATCAACCATAGAACGGTAGAAATTACGAATATAAAAATGAAAGAAACCATACGATGCACATAGCCAACATCATAGTTTCCGTTCATTGAAGAGTATAGTGCAAGGCCAAAATTTATAGCGATTATCAATAGCGAACCAAGTGAAAGAAACTTTAAAATCTTCATCGACTATTCCTTATCAGTTAAATTTTCAGATGGAGCAGCAAAGTAAGCAATCAGACCGAATATCAGTATTATAGGCCCAAGGACGTATGTTACCTGAACGCCTATATATGAGACAGTGCACCAAATCAGTATATAAAGAGCAAATGCCCCCAAGAATATTGCCAGCGATTTCTCATATATCCATTTTTTCATTAGCAAAAGCTCCTTAACCGCATAGCAAAACGATATCATTTCGCCAAGGATTTTTCACGTATTTCAAGCTGATGCTCGCCTCAAATCCAGTGTCTTGTAGCGTGATACTGGCAACCGAGATTTTTCGGGTTTTTACTAAATACCTTTTATACGAATCGATCCTATCATTGC
>NZ_JACMYG010000063.1 GCF_014236655.1 Pseudomonas kielensis | reverse complement strand
GATGGTAAAAAGGAAAATTAAATTTTTCCACTTATGAACGCCTCAATTGTGAGGCGTTTTTTTTGCCAAAAAAAACCGACCAATAAGGTCGGTTTGTGCTGCGTTATATGCGATCACGCAAACAGAGTAACTCGGAGAACCGAGTCCAATTTTTGCTGTGGACATTGAATGAGCAAACATCATTCTCATTGGATTCGATACTGTAAAGCTCAACCGGAACAATCGTCTTGATGTTCGCAGCGTGAGCTTCGTTCACCATTAAAGAAAAGCCACTTCCAGGCGTAGCACTGAGGCGAGGTTCTACCTCATTCTCATCTGTACGATGCAAGTCGAACCATTCCTCAATCTCGTTTTCATTGAGAACTCCAACGTTTCCATGCTCGCTTTTTATCTGATAGGTAATGGATTTCCCCCTGTTGCCAACGCAAATAACCGAGGCATTTGAAAACACGAGCGCATCTTTGGAGTACAGCGGTTGCCCGCCGATCAGCCTTTTCATAACCCCACCCTTGTAGGTTTTCCATAGAGCAGGGAGATGCCGCACAGGTTCCTATATTCGCTCCTAGGGAGCCGATCTATAGCCGGGACGAAATTACACACGCGTGTACGTCATATCGGAAGTGAAAGGTAAATCACTTCCCCCAAGGGGCGAGTCGTTCATCAGGAATCAAAAATGGAAATTCTTCTGTACCTAATGGCAATGGTGGGCGGCTCCATCCAGTACGACACGGAATGGTTCTTGTCATTGCTGACTGTCTGCGTGGGCATTGCACTACTTGTGACAGTCGGGCTAACCCGATTCTGCGCAAGCTTTAAAAACACCAAACACTAATCCTATTGAATGTGAGAGTAATCATTATGAAACGCATCGTAGCTATTGCTTTGATCATCTCCACCGTTGTTATGAGTGGTTGCGCAAACAACATGACCAGTCACGACTACAACGAAGCTACAGCTGGAAAAAAAATGCAGGTTGAGCTCGGTGTGGTGGAATCGATCCGCGACGTCAAAATCAACGGTAAGGCCTCTCCTCTGGGCGGTATGGCCGGCGGTGCACTCGGTGCGATCGCTGGCAGCAACGGCGGTGGTGGATTGGGTCAATTGGCAGTAATGGTTGTTGCAGGTGCAGTTGGTGCAGCCGTCGGCGCGATAGTGGACAAGAAGGTCCACGACTCTGAAGGCATCGAAATTACTGTGAAACTGGTAGGTAACGACTTGCAGGCGGTAACGCAGGCAAAGGACTCAAGCGAGCCATTCGCAAAAGGCGACAACGTACGAGTTATCACCGATCAGAACGGTTCTTCCCGTGTTTCTCATTGAGCACAAACCCACACAACCTCAGGCATTCGATGCCTGGGGTTTTTTTTCGAAAAATTATGCGTACGAGCATGAGATTTAAAATGGCCACTGGTTGTCTTATTGCTACGCGTGAAATAACATTTGAACATCACAGCAGCGAATATCAGCATGAATGAAGACATCGGCAGGCTTTCCAGATTGGGGTTCTCCACGCTCCCCGAATGCCTCCTCACTGTGCCGAAGGGGTTTCGCGATTACCACGACCCGCTTGAAATCCTGCCACTGCCCAACACCGGTGAGTTTCATTACCTCGCGTTGACGCTGGTCGAGCGTTCGATATTCTCCCGGGAAGGCAAAATGATCGGCGAGTTGAAAGGCGCCTTTCGTGCAGTTATGCGGGCTGTCGACGGCCGGGGGGATCGCGTTCAGATCAATGCGATCGGCAAGCCCGCGATCGAGAACTGGCTTCAACCGGAACTTGGATCTGTCGTTAACCTTTACGGCCAGTTAACCACCTTCGACGGCCGCTTAGGCTTGTCAAACCCCACCGTGGTCGGTGATGCGCAGATTGGGCGGGTGGTCCCCATTTACCAAGGGAAGAGCAACCAGGTCAGCGCAGATCTCCTTACCGAGAGTATTGGCAGAGCACTCCCACAGATCAACGAAGCTGCCTGCCTGCTGCTCGAACAGGCGCTAATGCACGAAGACGAATTTGCCAAGCTTACCGGGTTCACCGACCCGGCTACCTTGCTGCGTAACTTGCACGCGCCACTTTCTGTCCGAGAGGGGCTCGCGGCTATTGAGGTGGCCAAAGCCCTCTCTATCAAAGCGCTTGTAAACAAGGTCATCGCCAATAGATCGAGGCCGGCGGTAAAAGGTTCGCTGTTGCGTATTGATCGTGACCAGGTCGCCGACCTCATTCAGAGGGCACCTTTTGAGCCCACCGTCGACCAACTCAGAGCGATCGAAGAAATCGTGGGGGACCTCAGATCACCGTTCCCAATGGACCGCGTGTTGAGCGGTGACGTGGGTACCGGAAAGTCCTTCACGTTTATGGTTCCCGCCGCCGCGAGTTACTTGGCC
The DNA here is from genome assembly GCF_014236655.1 of Pseudomonas kielensis. Classification (GTDB taxonomy): domain Bacteria; phylum Pseudomonadota; class Gammaproteobacteria; order Pseudomonadales; family Pseudomonadaceae; genus Aquipseudomonas; species Aquipseudomonas kielensis. Next base: position 5,832 of record NZ_JACMYG010000063.1, on the reverse strand, counting down.
GGTGCTCGCGTCGCGATAATCGCTCCGAGCCAAATTTTGGTGGATCAGCTGGCCAGCGAGCTTTCATCACTTTTCTACGAGATTCCTGTCACCCAGTATGTCAGTAAAGCAAAAGGCGACATCTCGAAGGGGATCATCGTCGGTACCACGGCGGTGCTCACGGCGGCGAAGAAAGAAGGCATTGTGTTTGACCTGGTGATCGCCGACGAGCAGCATAAATTCTCCGTTTCTCAGCGAAAAAAACTATTGGCTCCACACACCAATTTTCTTGAGGCTACTGCTACCGCCATCCCACGCACCGTTGCGCTGGTAAAGCTCGGTGGGATGCCCATTTCGATTCTTCAGCAGGCGCCAGTGAAGCGAGAAATCATTTCTAGAATAATCACTTTAAAAGCGCGGGAGAAATTGAACGATTTTGTCATGGAGGTCATCCATGGAGGACGGCAGGCGGCTTTCATTTACCCGGTGGTCAACGGTAATTCCGATACTTCGCGCCACTCTGTCGAGGCGGCCTACGAGCGTTTTAAACGTGTCTTAGGCGACAGTGTCGGCATGATTCACGGTGGCCTTCCTGACGACGTCAAAACAAAGACTATCCGGGCAATGAAGGACGGAAAAATCAAGCTGCTCGTGGCCTCGACAGTTATCGAGGTCGGGGTAACGTTCCCCCATCTGCATTTGCTCGTTGCGGTTAACGCAGAAAATTTTGGCGTTTCGCAACTTCACCAACTCCGTGGAAGGCTTGCACGCAAAGGGGGCCTCGGCCATTTTATTATGTACCTACCAGAGCCTATCCAGCAGCAAGCATCAGAACGGTTACGGCTCTTGTCATCCTGCACAGATGGGTTCCAGCTAGCTGAAATGGATGCTGACGCACGCGGCTTCGGTGATCTCGATATCGATGGAGAAAGGCAATCAGGTTCTTCTAGGATGCTTTTCTGGGGCGTTACCCTTGGGAGGTCGGAAATAGAGCAGGGCGCAATAGATGCCGGACTCATCCCAACGAAGCAATAAAAGGGGAACAGGTTGGGCGCCAAATCAACACCACTGGCTATCAAGGTAGCGATTTATGAACGGCTTCTATCGGGTCAAATGTCCCGAGAAATCGGCCGTTCGTATCTGCTTAGCCAGCCCACAGTTCTGAAGTATGCAAACGACGCAGTGGACGAATTGCGACGCATCAGCGATGTCGAGGCTTCGCCAGTGCTGCTCGGCTTTCTAAGTAGAAAGCTAAAAATGCAGTGTTTCCAGTACCCTGACGACGAGGAAGTTCGGGCACTAATGGCGCCGATTCTGCAACCCTACCTGGTTCTGGCGGACTCAATCAATTTCGCTGGCCGCGAAAGTGCTGACCAGCCGTTATCCACCCGGGTGAGCAGGTCCACTGAAGACGAGTTTTTACAGATTGTCTCATCGCTGGCGGAAGGGCATCGGCCCGGCCTGACATCCTCGGCACTGCTCAGAGAGCTCGTTGAAGATTATGTCGCGCAACAACGCACCAACCGTTCAACAATCGCTGTAGCTTCCCCACAGGCGACACAAGCGGCCCCAACACCTCTACCGAGCCTCGACACCGAGGCATTGCTTGCTGACGTGCTGGACGCCGTCCGCCTTCAACTCGAACACCACGGTTTGAAACCGATCAAGTCGAACTGAATCCCCGTTTCTAAACCCGTGTCACGCATCCCCCTATGTAAGGCATTCGCATCCTGGATGCCGCAATTTCATTGCAAGGGGATACAACATGGGCCACTTCGAAGTACAACTGCCATCCGTATCAAAAATCTCAATGCGCCATCTGTACCTGTACACCCATATGCTCATTGCGCAAGCGAACGAGAATGGTCGAAAGGTTCGCATCGTTTGGGATCACATCAGCACAGCTTCAATTGGTCCTGATCCGACCACCGCAGGTGGCCTGGTGATGACCTTGCCGAAGATGGCCGCCTTGGGTACCGAAGAGGACATAGTGTTGATCGAAGGCCTGATCTCGCACGAGATCGTTTGCCACGGACTTCACACCGACTTTTCTGTCCCATTAAAACAGGGTATCTCAGGCGATCTGTTCAACATTCTGGAAGATCCACGTGGCGAGCTCTTGGGTATTCCCAAATACGCAGGCGCCAATCAGAAGATCCATGCTGCATTACGCATCTTGACGGCTAAGGGGGTGTTCCGAGGTCCGGACCTGACTCGCGAAACGCCACCTTCGATTCTGGCCAGTTGGCTTGTCACCGAGCTTCGTAGCGAGTTGCTCAAACAAGACTGCCTTTCTGAGTTTGCCAAAGATTACCGAGCCCTCGCTATCAGCACCTTCGGGGCTGATCTCGTTGGCCAGGTCAAGCAGATCGCACTGGATGGATGCCTCGCGAAAGATTCACAAGGTGCCTCTGATGCCGCTGACCGAATTGTCGCTTTGCTGAAACTGGCAAAAGATAACCCGGCCGCTAACCCCAAACCAAATGCAAACACGAACCCAAGTGGTAGCGGTGATGGTAAACCTTCTCCAAGTGAGGCAAATGGGCAGGGTGGAAGTCAATCGCCAGCCCAGGGTGACTTGAGCAACGCCATTGATCAAATCCTGAACGCTACCTCGAAGGATTTGGGACCATTCGGCAAAGGCCTCGAAGAAATCCTGAGCGCAAGCACCGGTGCATTTTCTAAGTCTGGCGGGGGCTATCAACCCGACAACGCAAACGAAATGCAGGAACTAAGTCTCTCGAAATTGGGTGGCTCGATTGAGAATCGCGCAAAGCTTCGAGCAGGTGCTCAAAAGACCGCCGCGATGCTGTCCTTGACGTTCGAGGACATGATCGAAACGGTGACCAAAAGTGAAACGCGACGCACAACCGAAGGCAAGCTCAATACGCGATCACTGTGGCGGTACCCACTGGGCGAAGAGAAGCTTTTCACCAAGACGATAGAAGGGGAGTCGATCGACACCTGCTTTTATCTACTGGGTGACGAAAGCTCCTCAATGGACAGCAAGTTCGGTCCGGCACCTGGCCCACGTGAAGTGGATGTACGTATCACCGCTCACGAGGCCTGTAAGCGCGTTTCGGTCGCGGTAGGTGAAGTGCTTCACAACCTTTCGATTCCGGTGGGAATAGCCACTTACAACACCGTCGTCAGAGAATGGCATGCGTTTGATGAAAGCTGGGCGGGTACGCTGCAACGCTATGCTCCAACAGCAGCAAATGGAACCAGGACTCACCTCGCGGTGGTCTGGGCCCTGAAGAAACTGATCGATCGGCCCGAGGCCCGAAAGATCTTGATTGTGGCAACTGATGGCGATCCAGGGAACAGCGATGTGTTGAACGCGGCGATCGCTGAATCGTCCAGTCTCGGCATCGAGGTTCGCTTTGTCCTGATCGGTGACAGATACAAGGGCCAGTACGCTAGCGCCGGCTTGAACTTTGGTGTTGCTCTTACGGAGAACGAACTGGCGAAAGCGGTATTCGGTTCACTTAAACAGGCAGTTGCCTAGTCATAAACCAACCGACCACCGAGCTCTCAACAGAGCTCGGTTTTTTTTTGTTTTTTCTGTTTCTAGTCCCGTGTGCAGCATTTCCCTTGTACCAGGCCTTCGCAAGAGGCCCCAACCTGCATAATGGGGAATACCATGGAAATCATCGACACCTCCGCTCCGATCGCTGTTAAAGATGCCAAAGATGTTTTTGAGACCAAGTCGTCGTTCTTCGACAAAATGAAAACAAAGATTTTCCCTGCAACCCACCACACCCCGGCGATCAAGCCGTACGTGTTCAACGAAACCAACCTCACCCGCTTGATCCTTTGGGCGGCAGCGGCAAATCTTCCAGCCGATTTCTTCGGCGCCGAGATGAAACGCAACATGTATGTGTATGGCCCTACCGGCTGTGGCAAAACACGAATGGCCCAGGCATTTGCTGCACGCACCGGGCGTTCGCTATTCAGGGTTCAATGCTCTAAAGAAACCACGCTTTCCGACTTGTTTGGCAGCTGGAAACTGTGCGGAAAAGACCAAGGCATGACATGGGTGTATGGCAAGGTTTGCCAATGGGCTATGCAAGCTAACTCCATTCTGCTGTTGGATGAGTGGGATCAGGTGCCGGCTGACGTTGCTATGGGACTTAATGGCATTCTGGATGGAGCTCCAATCCATTTGGATCAAACAGGGGAAATCATACAGATCGCTCAAGGTTGCATGATCATGGCTACCGGTAACACCAACGGTCGTGGTTCAGCTGGGGGTCAAGGTGGTAGTGCCGCTATTTACAAGGGCACACAGAAAATGAACATCGCCAACCAGGACCGCTTCAACGTGATGTTTGAAACGTACCTCTCTGAGGAGCAAGAAATTGCTCTCCTCGTGAACCTGACCAAGGCACCACTGCTGTCGGCAAAAGCCATGGCAAGCCTTGCCGCAAAAGTTCGGGCCAACTTTATTGGTCTGAATGAGGATGCTGGTGCAGGTGGTATGGCTTTCCAGTTTACGATCACCACTCGAAACGTCCTCAACTGGGCAATGAACTTCAACCTTCTCACCCAGATGGGGAAAAAGGTCGAAGAGGCATACATCGAAGCATTGCGGATGACTGTGCTCGATTTTGCTCAGAAAGACGAAGCCTCGGCGATCCTCGCTACTTGGTCGACCATAATGGGAACTCCACAAACTTCTTAAACGCTCCATCACACCCCAGCTCTCAAGCTGGGGTTTTTTTTCGCCTCCGGCTTATGGGGTCCTGTGGCGCATCTCCTGTCACTGGGTCTTCGCAAGAGACCTGCATTTCAGTCAAATTCAGGAGAAGCACATGAGCACAATCCAACCCACAGCCGACGTTAGCGTACAGATCCTCCAAGACGTTGTGCTGTTCGACTACATCATCGGTGGTAGCACCGGCGAGAAGACTGTAGAAGCTGATGACTTCATCCGTGAAGTTGGCAAAACACTACCGAGCGGAACCTTTGCCTGGGTTAACAAATACCGAGCGGAAGCCAAGCGCGAAATCTTGAAAGTGGGGGTCTCTCGCCGGGTCAACAATCGGGTGCGAGGCTATTTTGTACCGACCGCACACGCCCAAGCGCTGGCCCAGGTACTGAAGCAAATCAAGGACAAATACCTGGCAGAGAAAAAGGTCTTTTTGACTGAGCTGCCAGGGAAGGTTCAAGAGTGGGCTAACGCCCCAGAAAACGCAGGCGTATCGAAGCCGGGCGGCAAAACCCGGTCAGAGCTGATTCGCCAACACGCACCGCAACATGGTGTTCTTGAAAAGATGCTTACATTCGACATTTCTGCGATTCGCATCAACGACACCAACTATTTTGGTGAAGATGATGCGCTTCAACAGGAGGTGAAGGGACTTGTTGGTCAAGCCGCTTTTGAGATCTCCGAAGATGTTCGAAAGTCATGGTCGGGACCGAAAAAGGGCAATACCACCTCTCGTGTTCTGGGTCTTGTGCGTCGTGTTCAGGACAAGGCAGAAGCCATGAGTGTTCTTTCGAGCAAGTTCGAAAATTTGGCAAAGCTGTGCGGTGAAGTTTTGGCCGCGGTTCCCACTGGCCAAAATATCGAAGGTGTTGCATTCATCCAAGTCTCGAGCCTGCTCACGTTCTGCATGGATCCCGACAAAATTATTGGCGACCAGGCTACAGAGTTCGATCCTCTCGACGTCAACGATCAGGCCGTCACTACTCAAACTGAGGCGACCAGTAACGTCTTCTTCGGTGAATCGCCACAAGTAACTCCGCCGGCGGCAACTCAACCGGAAGCAAGCGTGTCCATCGTTCCACCACTCCCAACTGATCGCGAGGCCCATGCCAACATCTTTTTTGATGTAGAGCATGATGCCG
>NZ_JACMYG010000062.1 GCF_014236655.1 Pseudomonas kielensis | reverse complement strand
TTATGAAAAATTGGACCCTGCTGTTTTTAAGAATCTCACTTGGTTGGTTACTCGTTATCTGGGGGGCAGATAAGATTTTCAACCTGGAGCATAGCAAGGCAGTCGCGAGCAAGTTTTATTTTGGGGTCCTGACGTTAGATTCAGCCCTTCAGGTGGCTGGGGCGCTACAAATACTGGTCGGGCTGTTGGTGGTTTGGGGTTTGGCACGGCGCTGGACCTACCCCGTACAACTTTTGTTAAACGCGGCCTCGCTCTTTGCCGTTATGAAGTCTGTTGTTGATCCGTGGGGTTGGATGTATGAGGGCAGCAATGTACTTTTCTATCCTTCTTTGATTATATTTGCTGGCAGCCTCGTGCTTATAGCATTTCGGGATCAGGATCGATTGGCACTGGATACCTTTCGACGTGGAGATTCATCGAGACATTGAAGTTGCTCTCTACAGAGAGGTCGTCGTCATCTAAACAGTATCTTAGGGGTTGTGTTGAGAGAAGCTCTAAATAAGTTGGCGCTGATACAGGTCAAACTGTAAAGATTATTTGCATTGTCAATTTTAAGGTTTTCACTCTGGACTGGGTGAAAAATAGGGGTCGCTCCTCGTTCTCCGACTTTAGGCCGTATTTATACGGCCTTTTTTTTAAATTGAAAATGATGTGTCAAACCAAAAAACCTCATAAATACACCGGGTTGCATCAAGTGGTGCACAGTTTGTAAATGCAATTTAAGAAATGTATGCCATCCCTGGCGCATTTTTTGAAATCGCACTTTAAAGACAACTATCTAACCGTTGCTCTACTCATTGACGCGCCGCAAATAACACAATAAGTTCGTCGAATTAAACACGCTGCGCGCTTGTAGCAGAGCGCTATTTCACATCACTTTCCAAGTGCTGAGCTTACCTGTTGCAATGGGATAAAGGTATAGATACCTGTGCCGGAATTCGATATTTTGGCGCCATGAAGTTTCATTGCGTCTGTAATAGAGTCGCGTGAAAGTTGAAAGCACCAGTTGGACTCGGAGGGAGGAATAATCGACTGTCCCAGAACCTGCTCTATCGCTGCGGCGAAAGATGGCATATCTGGTAAGTAGGTAGCGAAACCATCGCCTTTCAACGCAGTCGTGCAGATACCCAATTGAGTACAAATCGCTTCCTTGGTAATGATTTCGTCCCGGTCCGCCTGTCGGGATTGCTCGATCAGAGTCGCTAACTCAGAATCGACCAGCTTGCCACCAATAATCAAATCTGGCCCTGCCTCCCATGAATGCGGAGGGCAGTCTTTTGTAACTGGTCGCAATGGGATGTGAGGATTAATTTCCATTGGATAAATTCGGCACACCAACGGGCGACGCTCATAAATGTTACACATATTATCTGAATTCAAATTTCGACATGGGCCGGCATTGTACGCAGCGAATGTAATCGCAATATAAGCTCTGGCTTCACCACTTGAGACCAGAAGGGAGCGACTGCGTGCGTGGTTCAATTGATGTTCTGGTATGCCATAACCATTTTCAAGAAACGCTTCTACCAATATGATTACTGCCCCTCCATCTGTCGCCCATCGTTTAGATTCGTTAAGCGTCAATGGAACATGGTGATCATTGCAGCATTTACCACATCCAACACATGAATATTGTATGTCCATCAGCAGGTTGTCCACTCGGTTGTTATTGTTTGATATTGTCGTGACTGGATTGGGAACAGTATCTTGGTACATCCAAATCTGCTCGAAAAATAGTGTTCCTTGGCGATAATGAACCGCTTCTCATATCGCAGCATTTAACCGGCTTTTAACATGCTAAGAAGCTGAGCTCCACCAACAAGATAGATTATAGCTGCAGTGACTCAAGAGTTACATCAGGAGATTGAATAGAGTGCTAAATTCTTAATAAAAAGCGATTGATTAATGGCGTGAGGTCAAATTTTTCGGTCGCTAGTTTAAGTACAATATCGCGGTAAAGAAATGCATCGAGCAGTGTTAATATATGATGCTTATCATCGATTGTTAAATGCGCGTCTTGCACGAAACTACTGGTGATAGCAAAATGTTTGGACAACCCACTTTAACAGAAATATTTAAACGGTAATAAATTAATAGCAGGGTTCTAGTTGGGAGCGGTCACCTTAAGGTGCTTTGTAGACAGGGCGTAGCAATATCTCCATGAGGGAGTCATTGGCACTTTAAATAAAATGAGTCTGTCGCCAGTTATATTGAAAATTGCAGAGGAAGTGGCGTCTATAACTGAACTATATAAATTTAGAGGTAATATCGTTTGATGTGACGAGGTATAAGTCGTGCACGCTAATCATCATAGCTTCGGAAAAAATGCCGGGCAGCTGAAACGTTTAATGTCTCTTCAAGGTTAGATTCCTTTGTTGCGCCTCACTTACTTATTGCTTGATCCATTCATTTGGTGTGCAACCTATTTTACGGAAAAAAGCTCGAGTCAAAGCGCTAGCGCTACCATAACCGACATCGTAAGCAACCTGCTTAAGAGGCAATCCTCTCATCAAAAGTCTCTGCGCAATCATGACGCGCCATGAGGCAAGATAATCAGCAGGAGTGTCACCTGTAACCAGGCGAAAGTGATAGGAAAAACGAGCGCGGGACATCCCCGCAAGCAATGCCATAGAACTTATATCCCACTCGTGAGCAGGATTATTGTGCACGGCAATGAGCGTTTTGGCTAATCGGATATCTGACAATCCCGCCAATGTACCAGCATGCGTTAATCCCTGTTCGACACAATAGCGAAGTAATAAAATCATCAGTACTTCACAAAGGTGATCCATTACAGCTTGTCTTCCACTACGCATAGAAAGAGACTCTTCGAACATCATGTTGATTACGCTATCAGCTCCAGGGAGGACACTAATTTCGATCATTAGTATATTGGGAAGTGAGTCTATTATGGGGTTCGCTCGGCCACCATCAAATTGAACTGTCCCACAAATAATATCAGCTCCCGCGGACTCATCTGCTTGTAAGCGATGGGGCTCAGGTCGCGGCAAGAACAATAAAGTTGGATTAATCACATCAATCACGTCTACTTGAGCGCCAATCAGCTTGACTGGCCCGCGCTTCACCAGATGAACATGACCTCGCGAAGGTATCGCCTGAAAGGATTGCTCCCCACAAATTGTACCGGAATAAAAAACTCCAGCATGCAAGGAGAACTGGTCCAGCAAATGCGTCAGTCTGTCCATGAGATCTTAATCGATACGAATGGTGCATATTATGATACGTTTGGTTGCCATGCGTATCAAGCAGAGATGTAGTCTATCGATAGTCGTCTGACGCTGATTTTTCATCAATAACCAGCGAAAGCGACATAATTCTAGTGACTCTGGAGGTCCACATGAAAGCGTTTATTCATATCTCACGACGTAATATCATCGCTTCTACTGCAGTGCTGATGGTTGCAGCGATGGTATCAATCTCGATACCCTTGACTGCTAATGCTTATGATGAACAGTCTACGAGTGCGATGAATGTCGACAGCAATGGCATCGCACTTCAAGGATACGACCCGGTCTCATACTTCACTCCTGGAGGGCCGAAGCTCGGCACATCAAATTTCATTGATGTTAACGAAGGAACAACCTATCGATTTGCTAACGCCGATAATCGAGACGCTTTCAAGAAAAATCCAGAAAAGTACAAACCTGCTTTCGGTGGTTTCTGTGCAATGGGCGTCGTATTCGGGAAAAAACTGGATGTAAATCCGCAGTTGTGGCGCGTTGTGGATGGAAAACTATACCTGAATGTACATAAAGAAGCCCAAGCCCGCTGGTTAGACGATGTCCCCGGCAATATAAACAAGGCCAACTTGAACTGGCCCAACATCAGAGACCTAACACCGGCAGCATTATAACCGTAAGGCCAAATTCCACTCACAACTTAGGACGTCAGGGTCGGACTGCAATGATTTTGACATGAGGGCAGATTATAATCTGCCCTCATCGCACAAGAATATTTCAAAAGAGGCTTTTAATATATTAGCACTTGTATCGACTAATCCTCTTTTCGAGAATCTCTGATAATAATGTTTTGTCCGCTTATCAAAGTTTAAGGTAAGTCATGAATGAATCTCTGGTCGCATTAATGGCGATATGATACTAGCTTCATTTCTCGACTGCTTCGTACTTTCCTTATCGAATGGGTTCTGAGCGGCTCTCAGCGAACGCTGCCCCCCCAAACTCTGGTTGAGAATCTACCTCCTTTAGAGATCAATTGGCGGATCAAGAAAAAGACTTTGTAACAAATCTGGAGTCGACTCATCAGTACCGGGAGCAGTACTCAACGGCACACCAGGATTTTGACCTGGTTGCAAACGGAGTGACTCGCCGCTCCTAACGTTTTGAATCACGGTCACAGAGGAATCACATGCGCGAATCTGTTCAGAATTATTATGGCAAAGTCCTGCAAAGCAACGAGGACCTGAAAACCAGCGCATGCTGTGATGTCTCCGATGTACCCACATGGCTTAAGCAGTTTTTAGCAAATATCCATCCAGAGGTCAGCGCTCGCTACTACGGCTGTGGTCTGGTTGCTCCCGCATTGTTGGAGGGCTGTCGAGTACTTGATCTCGGCAGTGGTTCAGGTCGTGACTGTTATGTCTTGGCGCAGGTGGTGGGGGAAAACGGTGCGGTGGTTGGGGTCGATATGACAACCGAACAATTAGCTGTAGCCAAAGAATACCTCGATTATCATACAGAGCAGTTCGGGTTTTCCAATGTGCGGTTTCTCGAAGGTTACATCGAGGACCTTGGTGCGCTTGGGCTAGCTGATGCCGAATTTGACGTAATTGTCTCCAACTGCGTAATCAACCTTTCCCCAGACAAGGATAGTGTGTTGAGTGAGGCTTATCGCTTGCTCAAACCGGGTGGTGAGTTGTATTTCTCTGACATCTACGCTGATCGTCGTTTACCGGAATCACTCCGTCAGGATGAAGTGTTATATGGCGAATGTTTAGGCGGGGCGATGTACTGGAACGATTTTGAGAATCTGGCTCGTCGATACGGATTTAATGACCCGCGGCTGGTCGAAGATCGGCCAATTGAGATCACTGATGCCACTCTGGCAGAAAAACTCGGTGACGTTCGCTTCTTCTCAGCCACCTACCGGTTGTTCAAACTTGATAATTTGGAATTGGCCTGCGAGGACTACGGCCAGGCAGTAATCTATCAAGGCAGTATCCCAGGTGCACCTGCAGCGTTCGTATTAGACAAGCATCACCGTTTTGAAACTGGTCGTATCTTTCCTGTCTGTGGTAATTCCTGGCGAATGCTGCAGGACACCCGATTTAATTCGCATTTTCAGTTCATTGGTACCTTCAACAAGCACTTTGGAATGTTCGAAGGCTGCGGCAGGGGGCTGCCATTTGAAAAGCAGCTCACAAGCACCCCCGTTGCAGCCACTTGCTGCTAAGGATCGGTGATGACGATGTCAAAATTATCTATATGCTTAACGCTTATCGCCGCTGCCTTGTTGGCGGGCTGCGGGAAAGAGCCGACACAGACCATCACTCTCTCGGGCTCCAGCACTATCGCACCGTTGATGGTCGATATAGGAAAACGTTTTGAAGCAGGCCACCCAGGCATACGTGTAGACGTTCAGGCTGGGGGGACATCTCGCGGAATCCAAGATGCGCGTTCCGGGTTGGCGGCGATTGGCATGGCATCACGCTCGCTAGACACTAATGAAAGTGACCTAACACCGTATTTGATTGCAAAAGACGGTATTGCAATGATCGTACATCGTGACAATCCGCTAAACGACATAAGCAGCGAACAGGTTGTCAATCTTTATACCCGGAAGACTGTAAACTGGAGTGAGCTTGGTGCTACACCTGGCCCTGTTGTGCTTGTACATAAAGCGGAAGGGCGCTCAACCTTGGAGTTGTTTCTCAAACATTTTAAACTGAACAATGATGATATCAAGCCCGACCTCGTTATTGGTGACAATCAACAGGGTATCAAGTCGGTAGCTGGCAATCCGCTAGCAATTGGATATGTCTCTATTGGCAGTGCGGAATATGAGTCTCAGCATGGAGTCGCGATAAAACTGTTGTCCTTGGACGGAAAGCAGGCTTCGACGGAGGCTTTATTAGATGGTCGTTACCCATTGAAGCGTGACCTAAATCTGGTGATACGGGGGAATCCAAGTGCCAATGTGAAAGCCTTGCTTGAATTTTCCCAATCTTCGGAGGTTGCCGATCTTGTCGCTGAACATTACTTCATCACTGCGACCAAGCGCTGACCGGTTTTTGCGAAGTGCAAGTCTTCTCTGTGCTCTAACTGCGGCGAGCCTGTTGTTGTTGATCCTGCTATTTCTGACTCAGGCCAGCTGGCCTCTACTTCAAGACCCGGCTAGATTGATGAGTACTAATTGGCGACCCTCAAGCGGTGAGTTCGGCTTACAAGCCATGTTAGGGGCATCGTTGCTTAGTAGTGTGCTGGCCTTATTACTAGCAGTCCCCACAGGTTTGTTGGTCAGTCTGTGGATGGTCTTCTATGCGCCTGCTTATCTTGCTCGACCATACAGCGCAATGATCGGCTTGATGGCCAGTATTCCCTCGGTGGTTTACGGTTTATGGGGTTTGGTTGTGTTGGTACCGCTGCTCAACCAATGGATACCTCCTGGTGCGAGCTTGCTGGCAGCAGGTTTGGTGTTGGCCCTGATGATTCTACCGCTGCTGGTTGTGCAAGCAGATACGACGTTACGTGTGGCCGCCACTCGGCATATGGCTCCTGCATTGAGCCTGGGTGTCTCACAGTGGTCGGTGATTCGCCGGGTCTTGATACCGGCCTCATGGCCTCGGCTATGGCCCTCCATACTTCTGCAACTCGGACGTGCACTTGGTGAAACCATGGCGGTGATGATGGTCGCAGGTAATGTTGTGCAATGGCCGATGACGCCCTTCGAGCCGGTACGAACGCTGACTGCGAACATCGCTCTGGAGATGAGCTATGCAACAGGTTCGCACTTGGAGGCTTTATATGTAAGCGGGCTGCTGTTGCTAATTCTGGCATTACTGTTGATGGGCCTAGCGCGGATTTATGGGAGCAGGACATGAGCAATTCGGAGCTCTGGCGTGGTCGAGCTCTCGGTCTGCTCGCACTGTTGGTTATGGTTGCTCCGCTCAGTTTGTTGATCTCGGTGTTCGGAGAAGGGTTACAAAGCTTGAGTTGGAGCTTTCTGATTGATGAACCGCTGCAAGCGGGGAGAGCAGGGGGAATTGGGCCAATCATTTTATCGACTGCACTGGTGCTTCTGATTTGTATGAGCTTGGCCTTGCCATTGGGGCTGGGGGCTGCGTTGTTCCTTGCTCAAGAGGTTCGTCCCGACAGCCGACTTAACTTATTTTTACAATGGGCGCTTGATGGCTTGGGTGCAGTGCCATCGGTGGTATTCGGGTTGTTCGGTTACCGTGTATTCGTGGTGGAGTTCGGGTGGGGATATTCGCTACTGGCCGGTGGATGTACGTTGGCTTGCATGATTTTACCGCTGTTTATCCGGGGGACCGAACAAGCATTGCGCGATTGTCCAAACTCCTACAACCAGGCCGCCGCGGGGCTCGCCATCTCTCGCTTTGGTTACTTGCGACGTATCCTCTTACCAGTCGCGGCTCCTGGTATCGCCGGCGCTCTAGTACTCAGTGCCGGGCGCGCATTAGCCGAAACCGCCGTGCTGTTGTTTACCGCAGGATATGTGATGCGTTGGCCAGAGAGCGTGTTTGATTCGGGCCGTACGCTTGCTGTGCATATTTACGACTTGGCTATGAATGTTTCTGGTGGTGGACCGTCCTCAGGTGCCACAGCGTTGGTATTGCTTAGCTTTGCCATAGCTATTCAACTACTGGCTTGGCGCATCGGTAAAAAAACTTTCAGCCGCGAGACAAAAAAATGATTAACTCTGAAACATCCCCCCCAGCTCTCAGCATTCAATCTCTAAGCGTACGATACGCCAATCATACAGCCCTGCAGGATGCCAGTTTAGAGGTGGCATCAGGTGAGCTGATGGCCGTAGTGGGTCCCAGTGGTTGCGGTAAAAGTAGCATGCTCTCAGCAGTCAATCGCATGACCGACTTAATTCCAGGCGCTCGGGTGAGCGGAAGTGTGCTGATCGATGACAAGGATGTACTGGCGGGAAAGATGGACGTTCAACAGTTACGTCGTCAAGTCGGCATGGTATTCCAGCAACCCAATCCATTCCCGCTGAGCATCGCCGAAAATATACTGTTTGCGTTACGTGAGCATGGTGTGCGGAACAAGGCGGATCTGGAGCAACGGATGGAACAGGCACTCACAGCCACGGGCCTTTGGGACGAAGTTAAAGATCGTCTACAAATGCCGGCTTTGGGGCTTTCCGGAGGTCAACAGCAGAGATTATGTTTCGCCCGGGCCTTGGCTTTACAACCGCGCGTGTTGTTGCTCGACGAGCCGTGTAGCGCATTGGACCCTATCGCCAGTGCTACGGTCGAGCGTCTGATTGCGAGCCTTAAGGGGCGTTACACTCTGCTCATGGTGACTCATAACCTGGCTCAGGCTCGACGTTTGGCTGATCACCTTTCTGTCTGCTGGGTAAGAGATGGGTGTGGCTGTGTGCTTGATAGCGGGCCGACTCTGGATTTATTCGAGAATGAGCGGCATCCATTGGCGTATCAATATCTGAACGGGGTGCTTTGCTAGGTAGACTTTCCAATCCTCACTTCAACAACATCTGCACCTACGAGGTCGCAATAAACAGATTTGCCATGTGTGAGGCCAGTTTCGTAGAAAAAAAATCATCAGATGT
>NZ_JACMYG010000061.1 GCF_014236655.1 Pseudomonas kielensis | reverse complement strand
GTCCTGTTGCGCGGGTTGAGGAAAAGGAGGTGTTCAGTGAGCACTTATACAGTTCCCCGCTTAGCACATGGCGCGGGCGTTAGTGTGCATATCGTGCGCAATTACATGCTGCGCAGGTTGCTGCTACCGTTAGCACGAACTTCGGCGGACATTGTCTGTTCGACAAGACAGCCTTGCGGCGCTTGCGTTTCGTGCAATCCTCCTTTGAGGCTGGTATCGGCCTGGACATGCTAATGCGCTGTTCCGTGCGATGGACACCGAAAATAGGAAGGCTGCGACAGTGCAGCTTGTTGACATACGCAAGCTTGTTGAGTGCCGCTGTCAGGCGCCCGCTGGCCTGGATGCGCAGTTGGTAGAGCAGTCGAGCGAAATGGCACATGAAACAGCGGTTTTGACATGAACAATCCCGAGCATTTGCCCGATGGAGCAGGTAAGCCAATCACCGCTCACCTATGGGGTGTGCTTGCGGTTCTATCGTGCCCCTGCCATCTACCCATTTTCGCCATTGTTCTGGCTGGTACGACAGCCGGCGCCTTCATTGGTGAACACTGGGGTATCGCGGCACTCGCACTGACCGGTTTGTTTGTCCTGTCCGTGGCACGACTGCTACGAGTCTTCATGGGGCGATCATGAGCGATATCCCACACGCCGAATGGACTACGGCGCAACTGGCGTAGGTGGTTGTGTGCGGGCAGCTTTAGCTGCATTACCAGCCGATTGTCGATCTGCCCAGAGACAAGATTGCCGGCGCGGAAGCACTGGTGCGCTGGCGGCACCCAAGTCTCGGCTTGTTACTGCCGGGTCAGTTCCTGCCCGTGGTGGAATCGCCCGGTTTGATGCCGGAAATTGGCACATGGCTGCTACACGAAGCCTGTCGCCAGATGCACGACTGGCTACCTCTGCAATGGAGGCCGTTCCGTCTGGCCGTCAATGTATCCGCACGCCAAGTCGGAGCAGATTTCGATGGTCAAGTGCCGCCGATTATTTGGAGATCGGGCTGACCGAAACTGAAGTCCGCGCGTCTACGTGAAATCTGTAATTCATTGCTAGGTTCAGACCTGGATTTTAAATAGAAATGCGTTTTTTGGACCTCTTTTCAAGGTTTCAACCAGCGCCGGAGGTTTTCACACAGCCTGTATGGTTGTTCGTTCTCGCGCACCGTTACCTCATTAACCTGGAGAAATATCACGACTACCAAACGCAAAGTCGAAGTTTTTAACGCGGGCTGTCCCGCCTGCCAAACCGCCATCGAATTCGACAATCACATCGCATGCAGTTCGTGTGATCTCTCAACTCTCGATATGAACGACATCAATGTGGCGAAACGTGCCCATGATCTGGGTGTCCGCTCGGTGCCAGCAGTCGCCATAAACGGCCAGTTGGCTTCGTGTTGTTGTTCAGACGCTGGCGTCGAAGAGCAGGCGCTTCGCGCCGCGGACCTCGGTCAAGCCTAGACAGCATGCACGGGAAGGGTTACGGCCGCTCCCCGGATGCCGCGCGCCAGTAATTTCTTTGGATAAACGCTTGACCTTGGTGCTTACTCCAAGGGTTATCGTTCTTATGTCCCTATTGACTTTAAATGACGGGAGATATCATGAATTTCAGAGCATCAACACAGCGTATGTTTCTCACATTGACCATCGCCCTGATGGCAACCGGCGTACTGGCCGCACCGCCCACCTACCGGTTGTACGTAGACGGCCTGTCCTGTCCGTTCTGCGCCTATGGCATCGAGAAAAAACTGAACGCCGTCGAAGGCGTCGAAAGTCTTGAAACCAACATCAAGGACGGCACTGTGACCGTCACCATGAAGAACGGCGCACCGCTCAACGAGGCCGCAGCTAAACTGGCGGTAAAAGCTGCCGGTTTCAGTCTACGCAAACTCGAACCGGTTCAATCCGCCCCGGCGGAACAGACGAAATGAAGGCCGTGCTGAAGACAGGGTTGGCGACGTTTTGCCTAACGGCTGGAACCGCATGGAGCGCGCCGATCACCTTCAACACGGCGCTGCCAGTGCGCGAAGGTGGCTACGTCCTGCGCGAGCAGTTTGTCTTCATGAAGAGCGCCGACGACCCGACGCCGGCTGGGCGCGACATGGAAGCAAGCGCCCTGGTATCGGTGCTGGGCTATGGCGTGACGCGGGACTTCGCGCTGTTCGGCATGCTGCCCTGGTTCGACAAGCGTCTGGACATGAGCAAGGGCGGGCAGGATCTCACCCGGCAGAAATCGGGCGTTGGCGATCTCACGGTGTTTGGCCGCTACACCGCCTATGAATTCAACGCACAGGGGAAAACTTTCCGTATCGCACCGTTCCTGGGCGTGAAGGCACCAACTGGTGAGGATAATGCCCGCGACGGTGTGGGGCGCTTGCCTCCGCCGGTCCAACTTGGTTCCGGTTCATGGGATGTGCTCGGTGGTGCTGTGCTCACCTATCAGACGCTGGATTTCGAGATCGACAGCCAGGTGAGTTACAAGGCCAACACCGACGCCAACGGCTTTCAAGCTGGTAATGTCGCCAGCCTCGACACCTCATTCCAGTACCGGCTGTGGCCGCGCAGCTTGGGCGCGGGTGTTCCCGCTTTTCTGTATGGAGTGCTCGAAGCCAATCTCGTGCATTCGGCCCGGGATCGCAGCGGCGGAGCCGACGACCCGAATTCGGGGGGCACCACGCTGTTCATCACACCCGGACTGCAATACGTGACCCAAAAATGGATAGTGGAGGCCGGCATTCAGATTCCCGCCAGCCAGCATCTCAACGGCACGGCGCTGAAGAACGATTACGTTTTCACCACCGGCTTTCGCGTCAACTTCTGAGACCAAACCATGCAATTTCGATCGGCAGCCAAATGGGCTAAAAATATCGTGATCGCATCGGCAGCGCTACTCGCTGCCGGTTGGCTGGCCTTTGTGCCGTCGGCCAAGGAGCCGCCCTACACCTTTGTGACGGCGTGGGGCGAGAAAGGCGGCGCGCCCGGCCAGTTCAACGACCCAACCGGAATCACCGTCGCCGGCGACGAAGTGTTTGTTTCCGACTCGCGCAACGGCCGCATCCAGGTCTTCGACCTCGACGGACATTTCAAGCACCAGTTCGGAACGCCAGGCAAAGATGTAGGCCAACTCGGCCGCCCGATGAATCTCACAATTCACAGCGGTGAGCTTTACGTCGCCGAGTATTTCAACGACCGGATTCAGGTGTTCGGGCTTGACGGCACGCCGAAGCGGACCATCGGAAAATCGGGTAATGGTCCCGGCGAATTCAATGCGCCGGGTGGCGTAGCGGTGGCACCGAACGGCGACCTGTTGGTCCCGGACTTCTACAATCACCGCGTGGAGCAGCTCAAGCCGAATGGTGAATTTGTGCGTCAATGGGGCGTCACCGGTGAAAAGGGACACATGGCCGGTGCGTTTATCTATCCGACCGATGTCGCGCTCGACCGGAATGGCACGCTCTACGTCGCGGACGGCTACGCCAACCGCATCCAGGTCTTCGATACTGCGGGAAAGCCGATCAATCAGTGGGGTGGCCCTTTCGCCGTGGGTATCCCTGGTCCGTTCAATGGCTGGTTCAAAGTGGTTACCGGCATCGCCATCGGGCCGACGGGCGATATCTTCGCTGCCGATTTCTACAATCATCGAATCCAGAAGTTCAGGGCCGACGGAACCTTCCTGACGAGCTTCGGTGGCAAAGGCAGCGGGCCGGGGCAGTTTGACCACGTTATCGCCATTGCCGTAGCGGGCGACGGAACGATATTTGCGGTCGATTTCGCCAATAACCGAATCGAGAAGTGGACTTCGAGAAAGCCTTGACCATGGTGCGTACACCAGGGTTTATTCTGGTGCGCCAGGCATGGCGCGTTGCGCGCAAGCGCAACCAGCTTGGCTGTGGCGGCCTCGCTGGTGACTTGGAGGTGCAAGTCCTCTACACACCCAGCAAGGGGAAGTGTTAGCCAGAGGCAAGGGTGTCGCGGGCGACTGCGAATCCGAAGGAAGCCCGAGGCAAAATGCTGGCCTGACGAACAGGAAGCGGATGAGGCGGCGCAGCGGGGTGAGGTAGCCAAAATTGCCAAAGCCCGCTACTTGCGTGTGTCACGAACGCTGGCGTAAGCCAGCGATGCTGTATCGAAGATGGGAGTAGGCCTCCCGAAGTCCGCTTGCAGGAGCTGGCTTCAAACCGCCCGGTGCTGCTGCGTTCAAAAGGCGTGGTGGTGAGCGACCGTTGGAAAAGGCGCCGATAACGGCGTCAGGTACGTATTGAGCAGATGAGCGAAAGCAAACCGTCCGAAGACGCATCGTTAAGGGCTCAAGCGCTGTCAGAACCGAGGCTGGCAAGTAGCCTTGGGAGCAAGTCTGGAGGACACCTGCTTACCGTCCAGATGGCAGCCGGTGTATAGGCGGCATGAGCTCAATACAGGCTTTGATATGGAACGTGAGAACCTCGCCTTTGATGCCAAGGGAAATGACAAGCGGCTATCACCGCAAGGAAGAATACCGATGCAAAGGCCGAGGGGCGGAGCCATTCGTAGTAGTGATGAAGTTCTTGTAATGAGAATGGAGCGAAGGGATGGCGTTGCCCAGCTCGCTTATGTCGTCAACCGGCTTCGGCGGGGAAGAGCGGCATGAGCGCAGCAAAGTCGTACAGCATTTCCAAACTGACAGTTTGGGAGGCCTTCCAGCGAGTGAAAGCCAATCGAGGAGCCGCTGGGATAGATGAACAATCTATTGCCCAGTTCGAGCAGAAGCTGCAACGGAACCTGTACAAGGTTTGGAACCGCATGTCGTCGGGTTCCTACTTTCCACCGCCAGTGCGGCAAGTGGAAATTCCGAAGCAATCAGGAGGTAAACGCAAGCTGGGTATTCCGACAGTAGCCGATCGGGTGGCTCAGACTGCCGTCAAGTGCCCACGAATTGAACCCGCGGCCTGCTGGAAAATGGAGTCCTTGATCCAGGGTTCCGGTGGACGCTTGAGGCTGAGATTGAATTCGCCAAAGCGTTTGACGTTGCTGGTCAGGTAGGGACTGAGAAACGATACGTCGTCATCAGTAAACTGCCAGCCGTCACTGGCGAGCTTCTGCAGGATGCGCATCATGTCGACGGTGTTCTGCAAGATCACTGAGGAAGCAATCATATCGTTGTAACGCAAGCGCTTCTGTTGCTCATCTGGATCGTTCTCGGCGATGACATCTCCGCCGAAGGACAGCCACTTCGAGAAACCGTTGTAGGACTCGATCTTGTTGGTATTGGCTGTTACTTCTTGGCGTAACTCACGGTTGCCAATCCATTTGAGCAGGAACCAGCCTCATTAATCGACACGTCGCCACGACAACTGGGAAATTTGTCATCCAATTGCTGAGCGGTACTCTCCAGTTGCTCCTTCAAACTGGCAACAAACTCTGTGGCTGTACTTGGCAGCCCGACCTTTTCGCAGTACTCCGGCAGACGAGCCAGACACTCATCCCAACGCAGTAACTGTTTGCGGTAGTCAGCAAACGACTCCGAGCCAAGGACACAGATATCGCCAGAGCGAAGTTCGCTGGCCAGATGGGAAAAAACGCAGACTTCCAGGAAGCGCCGATTGGTCGGTGGCCCTTCGCTGGCGGCGCGACGCACAACTTTGATCCAACGATCCGAGGCGAACGACAGGTCCACATGCTCGTCGATCCATTCCCGATGCAGGATCTCGTTGGCCTGGACCAAGTGCAGAGCCTCGATAAGCGAGCGATCCTGGGTTGTTGGCTCCAGTTGCAGCAGATGACTCAGGCGGAACAGCAATGATCGATGGGACTTAAAATGCTTCCAGAGTAACGGGAGATAGTTACTGCCGCCTGTGGCCTGGACTTCGGCGCAGGCCTCGCGAAGGTGATCAAGATTCCCTTCGGGGGATAGATACTCGCGAATCAAGCTGCCGGCTTCCTGATCGCTTGGTTCTTGGCTGAGAATCTGAATCACACCATCCAAGGTGGCCACGAGCAGCTCTAGTTTCTTGCGCTGACGCTGCTGGATTTGCTCCAACTCATCTTTGGCCCGCTTGTGGATGGTCGAGATCCTCTTGATAAACATCTCCGCGAGATGGTCACGAGCCCGAATTCTCATCTTGTAGATCAAAGCGAGCATCAGCGTAAACCGCTTGGGAAGCGAGCAGTCCAGCAGTTCAAAGACGTCTGAGGCAGCAGCTAACGGGGAAAAGTGACGAATCTTAGGCTCAGTTACGCCTTCAAAAACGGCATCAACGTCCCCGAATTCTTCAAGCCAACTTAGGTGATCAATCAACACCTCTAGATGCTTGCGTGAAGGTTTTCTTGGCGCCTGCTTCAATGCGTTGAAGTCACTCTGACGTCGGCCAAAATCCGTCACCAAAAGCTCTTTCAACTGGTGGATAACCTCAATGGGGGTTCTGTTGACTACTTGGTTGAATATTGCCTCCAGAGACTGGGCATGAACCCTTTCGGCAAGATCATTGAGGGTAGAGTACGCAGGGAGCTCATAATTTTGACGAGTCAGTTCCTCAATCACGGAGTTGATGATGTCGGCACGTTGGTCAAGCAAGAACGACATTGCTTTGGCATGGCGCTCAGCGACGTCTATAGCATCTGATCCATAAAACGCGATCACCCTGAGACGCGTCCGGACTGCGTTCATGTGTCGATACTGCTGAACCCACTTGTACTCCGCGAGTCTCACCGTGCTGCGCTGACCTAATTCACCACGAATGAAATCCACCACTTGATCAGGCACGTCGGTAAGGTCAGGAAAAAACCGAAGTAGCTGGAAGGTCTTGAACTGTAGTGGTCTAATTTCCCCGGACACCTCGATAAGTGGAAAATACATCTATCGAGGAGTTTTTCATGACCAACAAACGCAGGACATTCGACGACAGCTTCAAGCTGCAAGTCGTGAAGATGATCAAGGACCAAGGGCTGACCGTTCCGCAGGTTTGCGGCGATCTTAATATTGGCGAGACAGCCGTCCGGCGCTGGGTTCAGCAGTACGAGGCTGAACAATTGGGACAGGCCGGGATCGGTAAACCGCTCACACCTGAGCAGCAGCAGATTCGGCAGCTGGAGCAGGAAAACCGCCAGCTCAAGATGGATAACGATGTATTAAAAAAAGCCACCGCCTTCTTTGCCCGCGAGCTGAAGTAACGTATCGATTGGTTCGGCAGCTGCAACAGAAGGCTTATTCGGTGGCGTATGTCTGTCGGCTGCGGGGCATCAGCCGATCCGGTTTCTACGAGGCTAACAAGCGCGCTGAAGCGCCAGCATTGATTTGTCCCGTTACTTTACAACTCAAGGCGTCGTTTGCTGCAAGTGGCGGCTGCTATGGCAGTCGCCCGTTGCGTAAAGCGTTGCGCGCCAAGGGCATGGAAATAGGCATTTATAAAATTCGTCGCTTGATGCGGGCCAACGGCCTGCGTTCGGCCTGGAAGCGTAAGTTTGTGGACACGACCGATAGCAAGCACGACCTGCCGGTTGCCGAAAATGTGCTGAATCGCCAATTCGAACCCGAGGCGGTGAACAAGGCCTGGGTGGCGGACATTACCTACATCCGGACCCGTAGCGGCTGGCTGTACCTGGCCGTGGTACTGGACTTGTTCTCACGCAAGATCGTGGGTTGGTCCATGGCCCCGAACATGCCCGCCGATCTGGTGTGTAGTGCAATGCAACTGGCAGTTGCTCAGCGTCAACCGCCACCGGGCCTGATCGCCCACTCGGATCGCGGTAGCCAGTACGCCAGCGCAAGCTACAGAGCGTTGCTGGCACGAAATGACATGCAGCAAAGCATGAGTCGTAAAGGTAACTGCTGGGATACTCAGTGATGGAGCGCTTCTTCCTGAGCTTAAAAATGGAGCGGGTATGGCGCCGCGATTACGCCAACCACGCCGAAGCGATACGTGACATCACGGAATACATCGTTGGGTTTTACAACAACGAGCGGCTGCACTCGAAACTGGGATATCTGCCACCGACCGTTTACGAGCGTGCGATGGCGTCGGAACCACCTATCAAGGTGTCTGGAATTAGTTGACCACTACAAACAAGACCGCAAGGTTGAGGTGAAAGGAGGCCTTGGATTTGCTTCGTACACACTTAAGCTCATCATCTGAAAAGGAAAATTCTCGCTGTAACTCAGCTTTCGAATACGCCTTTGACAGAGAGGGGTACGCCGTGTGCTCTACTGAAGCCATAGGACCTCCTTTCTAAGGGGAGCCAGAAAAGATAGTCCAAGCACAGGGATGTAGTGGTTGATTATTAAAAAACCATTAAAAACATATCGTTACTGGTGAAGTGAGTGAATTTTACCTTATCTCGTCATGACCCCATATGGACGCTGACGCGCGCGTCCTCAGCCAATCTGGATATGGTGTAGACATTCACGATGGGGCTTGTCCTGCAGGACCTAACAATTTGCAACCGATCGCGTGCCCCAGACGAAATGCTTCCTCAACACTCACAACAATCACCGTCTCGCCGTGTTGCGACATCCACTTGCCGGCCAAAGCGGCAGAGGCGAAAAAATGCACATGGCAGCAAAAGGAGCGGCGGATATCGGACGATTCATCCGGCAGCAGTAGCGATACCACTGCTTCCGCAGGCTCAATATGACTGACTTGATCCGGTGTCACGATGAGCGACACTGGCGCTCCTGTCGCGGGGCAGCGCGAAAGCACGCGCGCCTCCTTGCCAATTACCGCGGGGAACATCAAGGAGTCCAGCGCACACCAGGTGTAGAGGCGTCGGCCATCGATTTCAAAGGCATGAGGCGTCTTGCGCAGCGTCAAGCCATAGCCGACGATATTCCCCTCCTCGTCGTTCTCGGTGCCGGGTATCTGGTCAAGTGCCGCCGCGACTCTTTCGGTAGACCAACCGAGCGCAGCTCCAAGTGTCTCTCGTGAAACTGGACTTCCCAAGGCAATCTGGCGAAGAAGAGCAACGAAGAGTCCCGCGAAATCATCTGTGCTATTGTCAGACGAGAGACTTTCAATGATTTTGGTGATGTACAGCGTGGTTTCCATGGTTCATGTCCTATTTCACTGCTGTTTATCCGGCGCACGAGGATAGCTGTGTCACATCCTTGGTGAAGGTTTGCGCGGCGAGCTTCAGGCCCTCGACCACCGTCAGATTGGTGTAACGGCTCGCGTTTGAAATCGGCCGGGCTCGCAATCGATACCATTTCCAGCTCAGATTAACTGCGACTGACGAAGTCCTAGGGCTCACATTAGCTACGAGCGAGCTTGCATTTAACGTCAATGGGCTCACTCTTTCAGCAATTAACCAGAGCCACTTTCCAGAGGCAAAGCGAATTAGTCGTCGTGACGGGTACTGACCTTTGGTGTAGGGGTGATCAGGCTCGGATGCCGCTCTCTTATCCGCGCGCGATATGA
The DNA here is from genome assembly GCF_014236655.1 of Pseudomonas kielensis. GTDB lineage: Bacteria > Pseudomonadota > Gammaproteobacteria > Pseudomonadales > Pseudomonadaceae > Aquipseudomonas > Aquipseudomonas kielensis. The sequence continues at coordinate 1,115 of NZ_JACMYG010000061.1, read as the reverse complement.
AGCGCTGATAGCATTCAAGGCCACAGAAGTGCACGACGTACTCGGTACCTTCCGGCGTCAGTGCGGCGTCAAGGGAAATTTCCTTGCAACATTCGCAGCAACTGATAGTGGGGGTGTCGTTTGCGTTCATGATGGGGTTCCTCCATCGTCCAAGAAAACCTAGTAACCCTTCCGCACCGGTGCACAGATCGACCTGCGGCTGGTAGTGCAGCAAAAATTCCCGACGCTCCCGAGCCTGCCGCAATTCGGCAGCGGAGACCGCACAGTGTCTGAGCTGGTCACGGCCGCTCCCGAAAGGCCCGCAGTGCCGCTATCAGGAAAAGGATGAAGAGAACTGCCAGCACGAGCGCAGCGAGGCTCCAATGTTCGCTGACGAAGGCCCCGGCCGCAGTCCCCGAAAGCAGCAATGCCAGCACCGGCAAATGGCAGGGGCAAGTGAGCGCGGCGAGCACACCCCACGTGTAGGCGCGCCAGCGGGGTATCTTGATTGATTCGGATTGGTTGGTGTTACGCATGGGTGTGACCTTCGACGGCGCGATGGGTTAGCCCGGCCAACTCCGTTTTCAGTGCGGCTAAAGCTGCCAGCCGTGTCGCGATTTGCCCAAGCAAGCGGTCGATACACCCGATCACATCGGTACTATCGTCCGCATCGAGCGCTCGACAGAGCCGTGCCAATTCGTCGAGCCCAATACCGGACACGAAGGCGGCACGCACGAAGCACAGCCGCGCCAGGGACCGCTCATCAAAAATGCCGTAACCGCTTTCCGTGCGCCGCGCGGGATGCAGCAAGCCGCGCAGCACATAATCGCGGACTATATGGACGCTGACGCCCGCCTCCTTGGCCAATCTGGATATGGTGTAGACATTCATCACCGACACTCCCGGTCTTCACCGCAAACTGGGGCGCTCAGATATTTCCTTCCAGCCAGGCGTTCAGGTAGCCAGATGAGTAACGGTGTAGCACCCAGAGCCAGTAGCAGCCTGGACACGACGGCAGGCAGCCCCCAGAAGCTGATCACCTGCCATGTCTTGCGTAGGCTGTCGCACCTGCCGAGATCGTCTGCCGTGTTGCTCATGTTTCAACCTCGCTCTCTCATTACCCTGCGCAGCAGGAA
>NZ_JACMYG010000060.1 GCF_014236655.1 Pseudomonas kielensis | reverse complement strand
GAATTCCGAAACCCCTGTCTGCATTGCAGACAGGGGTTTTGTCGTTTCAGAGGTCACTAAAATCTCTGCGAGGCACCATAGCTTGCAGCAGAGTCGACCCCCGTCAAGCCCCACCTTGCCCAGATCGTAGCCGACATACAGCACGCCCAGACACAGGCCATCGAGTGCCGCGCTGTCAAACAGGTAATCCACCCACAGCGAATCCACATGGCGTGGCGCCTGCGTCGGCGAGTTGCCCCTGTTTTCGATCACATCGATGTCGGTACTCAGGGGGCAACTTCGTACGCTGGCCATAACGCTGATGCAGCACACCATCGGCCGGCATGCCGCTGTGATAGCTGCCGCCGGGGTCGTGCTGCAGGTAGGCCTGCAGTGTCAGCGAGGTGTCGTCTGTAAAGTCGAGGCTCAGGGGCGTAGCGCTTTTCCTCGTTGTGATCGAACTGCGTGTCAGATTTGTCGACAAGGTCGGTCAGGCGCTAGCCAATGCGCTTGTCGTCGTCTACAAGGCCGCTGAAGTCAAAACCCACACCTCGTTAGCCCTGAGTGCCGACCGTGGCTTGAACCTGATGATAGGCCTCGTACAGCGGCTTCGTACGGGTGTCTTGGTGGCGACCTCACTGTGTGTCGCGTTGTAGCCGTCCTGGCTGACCGCCTGCCCCCCCGATTGTCCGCCCTGCAGCGCCCTCGATTCCTCTCAATGAAAATGCTCTAGCCCGCCATTCGCCGGGTATTTGTAGAGATTGTCCCGGGTTCTGCACAAAAGCCTAAGTTTTCCCGGCTTGGTGCCGAAAGACTGGGGGAGACATGCGTGCACCAAAGTAGAGCGGCTACAGAGCGGCCTATGGCGTCACATGGAATGTTGCACCCGGAACGCATCCCTACTCTTTTGCATGAGAAGCCCCCCTGACATGAATCTCAAGTTCAGCCATAAAATCCTGTTGGCCGCTTCGGGCGTCGTGGTCCTGGCGTTCGCCTTGTTCACTTTGTATAACGACTACCTACAGCGCAACACCATCCAGCAAAACCTCGACGCCTCCGTCCAGCAAGCGGGGGCCCTGACGGCCAGCAGCGTGCAGAACTGGCTCAGTGGACGGATCCTGGTCCTGGAGAACCTGGCGCAGAACGTCGCGCACCAAGGCGCCAACGCCGACTTCCCGGGCCTGGTCGACCAGCCCGCCTTCACCTCCAACTTCCAGTTCACCTACGTCGGTCAGGTAAACGGAGTGTTCACCCAGCGCCCTGACGCGAAAATGCCCGAGGGCTACGACCCGCGTCAGCGCCCCTGGTACAAGCAGGCGGTCGCGGCGGACAAAACCATGCTGACCCCGCCCTACCTGGCCGCAGTCGGCGGTCTGGTAGTAACCATCGCCATGCCGGTCAAGAAGCACGGCGAACTGTTGGGTGTGGTGGGCGGCGACTTGAGCCTGGCGACCCTGGTCAACATCATCAATTCGGTCGACTTCGGCGGCATTGGCCATGCGTTCCTGGTCAGCGCCGACGGCCAGGTGATCGTCAGCCCGGACAAAGACCAGGTGATGAAAAACCTCAAGGACATCTATCCAGGCGCCAACGTACGCGTCGGTGCGGGCAACCAGGACGTGCTGCTCAACCAGCAGGAACGCATCCTGTCCTTTACCCCCGTCACCGGTCTGCCGAATGCGCAGTGGTACATCGGCCTGTCGATCGACCGGGACAAGGCCTACGCCGCCCTGGGCAAGTTCCGCACCTCAGCCCTGATCGCCATGTTCGTCGCCGTCACCGCGATTGCCGTGCTACTGAGCCTGCTGATTCAAGTGCTGATGCGCCCACTGACCACCATGGGCCGCGCCATGCAGGACATCGCTCAGGGGGAGGGCGACCTGACTCGCCGCCTGGCCGTGCAAAGCAAGGATGAATTCGGTGAGCTGGGCGGGGCCTTCAACCAGTTCGTGGAGCGGATTCATGCCTCCATCAGCGAAGTCTCGTCGGCCACCCGTCAGGTGCACGACTTGTCGCAACGGGTGATGGCATCCTCCAATGCCTCGATCATCGGCTCCGATGAGCAAAGCGCGCGGACCAACAGCGTCGCTGCGGCCATCAATGAACTGGGCGCAGCCACCCAGGAAATCGCCCGCAACGCGGCGGACGCGTCGCAACACGCCAGCGGCGCCAGCGAGCAGGCCGACGACGGGCGCCAAGTGGTGGAGCAGACCATCCTGGCGATGACCGAGCTGTCGCAGAAAATCAGCCTGTCCTGCACCCAGATCGAAACCCTCAACGCCAGTACCGACAACATCGGGCACATTCTCGATGTGATCAAAGGCATCTCCCAGCAGACCAACCTGCTGGCGCTCAACGCCGCGATCGAAGCGGCGCGTGCCGGTGAAGCCGGGCGCGGGTTTGCCGTGGTGGCCGACGAAGTGCGCAACCTGGCGCATCGCACCCAGGAGTCCGCCGAAGAGATCCACAAAATGATCACCTCGCTGCAAGTCGGTTCGCGTGAGGCGGTATCGACCATGAACGCCAGCCAGCTTTCCAGCGAAGAAAGTGTCGAAGTGGCGAATCAGGCGGGTGCGCGTTTGGTCAGCGTGACCCAGCGCATCACCGAGATCGACGGCATGAACCAGTCGGTCGCGGCTGCGACGGAAGAACAGACCGCCGTGGTCGAGACCCTCAACGTCGACATCAACCAGATCAACCTGCTGAACCAGCAGGGCGTGGCCAACCTCAACGAAACCTTGAAGGATTGCGACGCCCTGTCGCTGCAGGCCAACCGCCTCAAACAACTGGTGGACAGCTTCAAGATCTGAAGCCCCGTAGCACTGGCAAAAACGCGATGAGCCCGGCCGGGATCATCGCGTTTTTTTTCGCCTATGCACCCGCGAGCATCAGTTCGTTGAGGTCTTGCCCTGGGATTCGATGCTGTTCAGATAGCGGGTGATGACCTCCACCGCGCGATTGAGGTGGTGCGTCAGCTTGGCCACGCCCTGGTCAATGTCCCTGGCTTGGGCAATGCGCAGCAGTTCGCGGTGATCTTCCTGGGTGAGCTTGCCAAGTCCCATGGACCCCAGGTTGAAGCGCAGGAAACGCTCTTCTTCCCACAGGCCGTTTTCGATCAAGGTCAGCAAGCGGCGGTTCGGTGCCTTGCGGTACAGGGCCATATGGAACAGGCGATTGAGTCGGCCGATTTCGGCGTAATCGGTCTCGGTTTCCAGGTGGTCGATGTGGCTCGCGGCCTCGGCGAAATCTGCCTCATCGAGCAGCGGAATCGACAGGCGCAGGGCCTCGCACTCCAGCAGGATGCGCAGCGCATAGGTCTCGGTCGCGTCACCTTCTATCAGGGGGGCCACGACCGCGCCTTTGTGGGCGACGACATGCAGCAGCGATTGCGCTTCGAGCTGGCGCAGCGCTTCGCGCACGGGCATGCGGCTGACGCCGAACAGGTCGGCCAGGTCTTGCTGGCGCAGGGCGGTGCCGCAGGGCAGGCGCCCGTCGAGAATGGCCGAACGCAGGGTTTCTTCGATGACCGCGCGGGCCAGGTGGGCGGGGATGGGCCCGCTGATGGTAATGCTGTTGAGTGGGTTGGGCTTCTGTGCCACGACAATGCCCTCCGACAGTAAAAGTAAATATTGGATCCAATGCACACTAGTGACTGGTTGCCAGCTTGTCAAACGGGCAAGACAATGCCTTTTTCGAGCGTTTAATGCCACAGGCATAGGTGTCGGATGACAGGATGGCAAACGCGACGTTGTGATCCAGATCGGTCCCTCAAGTTTAGCCTGCGTCCAGTGATTGCATCGTGCCATTGTCTTTTGCCGATCCAGGCTGCACCATCAATCGATTTCCCACCGCCTTCTCGGAATCACCGCATTGCTGGCACGTTGCGCACTCACTTTGACCTGGCGTTGGCTGTGCTCGGCACTGCTGATCGGCAGCGTCATGCTCGGTGCCCTGCAGGCCGATTGGGACTTCTCACAGATCAGTCGGCGGGCAGAGGCCTTGTACGGGCCGTTGGGCGAGGGCAAGCAGCGGATCGATGCCTGGCAGCGCCTGCTGGCCACGCAGCAGCAAGTGCCGGAGCTCGAGCAGCTCAAAGCGGTCAATCTGTTCTTCAACAAGCAGATGCGTTACGTGGAAGACATCGACCTGTGGCGTCAGGTCGATTACTGGGAAACGCCGGTCGAAGGCTTATGGAAAGGGGCCGGAGATTGCGAAGACTACGCGATCGCCAAATACTTCAGCCTGCGCCATCTCGGGGTCTCCAGCGACAAGTTGCGAATTACCTACGTCAAGGCCCTGCGCCAGAACCGCGCGCACATGGTCTTGACCTACTATGCCAGCCCGGACGCGATGCCACTGGTGCTCGATAGCCTGGTCGACGCAATCGCGCCCGCCAGCCAGCGTACCGACCTGTTGCCGGTCTACTCCTTCAATGCGCAGGGCTTGTGGCTGCCAGGCGCCAAGGGCAACCAGAAAGTCGGCGATACCAAGCGCCTGTCCCGTTGGCAGGATGTGCTGAAAAAAATGCAGGCCGAAGGATTTCCGGCCGAGACGACCCACTAGGAGCGCGCGCTCAGATGTCATTGTTCAAACAGTTGTTGCTTGCTATCTGCCTATTCCTGGTGGTCGCCTTCACCGGCAGCTTCATGGTCAGCCTGGAAAGCTCGCGGACCCAGTACGTCAATCAGCTGCGCTCCCACGCCCAGGACGCGGCCACGGCACTGGCGTTGTCGCTGACACCCAATATCGACGACCCGGCGATGGTCGAGCTGATGGTCAGCTCGATCTTCGACAGCGGTTATTACGCGAGCATTCGTGTGGTAGACCTCAAGACCGACACCGCCATCGTCGAGCGCAGCGGCACGCCCGATGTCAGCAAGGTGCCCCAGTGGTTCGTCAACCTGATCGGCCTGGAGCCGGCCGGTGGCGATGCCTTGGTCAGCCGCGGTTGGGAGCAGGCGGCCAGGGTCGAGGTGATCAGCCACCCCATGTTCGCCGTGGCCAAGCTCTGGCAGAGCGCCCTGGGCAGCCTTGGCTGGTTGCTGGTGTGTGGCGCGGTCAGCGCGGTGCTGGGGGCGTTGTTGCTGCGCCGCCAGCTCAAGCCGCTGGACTACATGGTCAAGCAGTCCCATGCGATTGCCCGGCGTGAGTTCCTCAGCCTGCCGGAGCTGCCGCGCACACCTGAGTTACGGCGTGTGGTGCAGGCCATGAACCAGATGGTCGAAAAGCTCAAGGCGCTGTTCCAGGAGCAGGCCGAGCGCAGTGAGAAACTGCGTGCGCAATCCTATCAGGACACACTCACGGGCTTGGCCAACCGGCGCTATTTCGAGATGCAGTTGAATGCCCGGGTGAGCAATGCCGAACAGGCGAGCTCCGGTTACCTGTTGCTGTTGCGGGTCAAGGACCTGGCGGGCCTCAACCAGCGCCTGGGCGGGCAACGTACCGACCAGTTGCTGCAGGCCGTCGGCCAACAGCTATCGCGTGAATGTGCCCGCTACCCGGAAACCCAGAACCTGGTCACCCGGATCCGTGGCGGCGAATTTGCCGTGCTGGCGCCAGGACTGGTCCGTGAAGAAGCGCAGCAGCTGGCGCAGAGCCTGGACAGTGCGTTGGCCAGCCTGCATGCCACCGGAGCGACTGACGTGCCAACGGTGGCGTCGATCGGCCTGGCACCGTTCGTCCACGGCGATACACCGCAGGCGGTGTTGAGCCTGGCCGACCAGGCACTGTTGCAAGCGGAAGGCGAGGGCGAGTCGAACTGGGCGTGCCTGGAGCACAACGTCGCCGCGACGGTCGGCGAAGACCACCATGCCTGGCACCGGCTGCTGGACCAGGCGCTCGAGCAACAGCGCTTCCAACTGTACTTCCAGCCGGTGGTGGCCAGCCAGGACACCGACCTGGTGCTGCATTACAAAGTCCTTTCGCGCCTGCTCGACGAACAGGGCCAGACCATTCCCGCCGGGCGCTTCCTGCCGTGGCTGGAGCGTTTTGGCTGGATGGCGCGGCTCGACCGCCTGATGCTCGAGGGGGTGCTGACGCAGATGGCCGGCCATGAGCAATCGCTGGCGCTCAACCTGTCCGCGGCGACCCTGGCGGACCCGCAGGCGCTGAACAAGGTCTTCGAGATCCTGCGCCAGCATTCGGACCTGGGGCCACGCCTGACCCTGGAAATCGGTGAGGAGCAACTCCCTGACCAGGCCGTGCTCGAACACCTGACCCGGCGTCTGCGCGAGCTGGGCTTCTCCCTCAGCCTGCAGCGTTTTGGCGGACGGTTCAGCATGATCGGCAATCTGTCGCGCCTGGGCCTGGCCTACCTGAAAATCGATGGCAGCTACATCCGGGCCATCGATCAGGAAAGTGACAAGCGCCTGTTCATCGAAGCCATCCAGCGCGCCGCCCACAGCATCGACCTGCCGCTGATTGCCGAGCGGGTGGAGACTGAAGGGGAGTTGCGGGTGATTCGCGAGATGGGGCTGTACGGGGTGCAGGGCCAGTTGTTCGGCGAACCGAAACCCTGGCAGTAACCCTGAGTGTGAGCGTACCCGTCGACCGGGTTCGCTCAAGGGCTCAGATCAACCCGCTTTCATCTTCGTTGATCAGATGGCTCAAACCACCCAGCGCTTCACGCGCCTGGGTCCGGTCCATCAGCTTGGCTTGTGCGGCCGGCGGCAGGTCGGTGACGCGAATCACCCCTTTGCTGGTCAGCACCTGAATCAAGTCGTCGAGCACCCGGATCATCTCCAGGTCACTCTGTTTAAGCTGTTTGAGGCTCGTTTCCATCACCTCGTTGGCATACCAGGCCTGGACCTCGTGGTGGTCGGCGGGCAGCGTTTCCGTTGCCTCGGCGTAAGGCGCAGCCTCTACGCGCACCAGCATTCCCTGTGCATCACGTTGCACGTAGAACATCGACAATCCCTCATGAATGAACCAGCGTCGTGCTGTCAGCAGCATAGGCCAACGCAAGTGAGTATGCGGGGCAACGCTCAAATCGTCACCCCGGCGGTCATCCGAACAAGCCTGCCGACCTCCCGCGTGAGCGGTCGGCAGGTACCCGGTCAACTGTTGTTGTGGTCGATCTTGATAGTTGGATCGAGGCCGACCACCAGCGAGTTGACGCTCTGACCGGACCAGTTGTTGCCTTCCAGTTTGATCGTCACGTCGGCGTTGGCGATGCCGCCTGCGGTATTGAGCTTGCCTTCGGAACTGACCTGCAACGTCGATACCCCTTCAACCGTGGTGATTTTCAGGAAGTTGTCGATGGTGCTGGCGCTCTCGCCCTGCAACAGGTCACGCAGATCGATGCGGTCGCCTTCGCTGGCCTTGAAGTCCTTGATCACGTCATTGCCGGTATCACCTGACCTCCAGACGAAGGTGTCGGCGCCCGAGCCGCCGGTCAGGATGTCATTGCCCGAACCGCCCAACAGAATGTCGTTGCCTTCGCCGCCCAGCAGCGTGTCCTTGCCGGTACCACCCAGCAGGATGTCATTGCCCTTGCCGCCGTCGAGCACATCGTCGCCGCCCTGGCCGAAGATGATGTCGTTGCCGGCACCCCCCAGCAGGTTGTCGATACCGTCCCGCGCCCCGGACACATCGAACTTGTTGTAGTTCTCGGTGATGTACTGGTGCACGTTGCTGGCAGTGACGTTGTTGGCGTCCATCCCGGGTTGCTGGCCAACGAAGGCCTGTATGGCCTGGTAACCCTCACCGGCAATGCCATTGAAGCTCACCAGGTCGCCGAAGATGATGTCATTGCCATCACCGCCATTGACCGTGTCGGCACCCGGCAGGGTGGCCTCGGAGTGGCCGAGGATGGCATTGGCCAGGTCCTTCGGATCGATGTTGGTTTGCGGCTTGTCATCGGTGTCGTACGGAATCAGGTCGGCCGGCTTGATGGTCTTGTTCAGGCCGATCGCCTCGACCTGCGATAGCCCACTGAGCAACAGGAAGCTGCTGGTGGAGTTGCTGGTCGTGCCATTCCTGTCGTCGGTGTACGAGATCTCATAAGTACCGTCGCCCTGCGCACGGATCGTGCCGAGGGTATTTGAGTTGTACCACTTGCCCGGTTCGTATTCCGTCCATTTGAGGACCTGACCGTTGCTGTTGATCAACTGACGGCTCACGCCGCCCAGGGTGATATACGCGGTATCGCCCAGTTTGTAGTTGTTGACGTTCAGGTAGTCGTCCAGCTTGCCGTCGTTTTTGGTGGTGCTGTAGTAGAAGTCCGCCACCACCGGGTTGGGCTGCTCGCCACTCTGGTAGTAGTTGGGCTGACCGTCGGTGATGAAGTACGTCAGGTTGGTGGCGCCTTTGTTGCCCGTGGCCTGATCGCTCTGGAACCAGTTGGCTGTGGTCTTGAACACGTCCTCGTAGTTGGTACCGCCGCCCGACGACATCGACCGGACCATACCCTGCAGCAGCTCCAGCGCGCCCTGGTCATTGAGGTTGACCGACAGCGTCTTGCTCACGGTGCTGTCGAAGGTCGTCAGGAAGATATTCACCGTCCCCGAGGAGTCCGCACCCAGGCTCTGCTTGAGGGTGGTGAACATCAGCGCCAGCGAGTCCTTCGCGGCCTTGATCGAGGTGTCCATACTGCCGGAGGTGTCGACCATGAACGCGATGTTGTAGTTCTTGCCCTGGACCACGTTCAGGCCAGCGATGTCGGCAATGATGATGTCATTGCTGTCGGTCCCCAGGATGTTGTCATCCTTGGTCGTGCCCATCATCGGGTTGTACGTCGCCGGGTACAGGGTCACCGGGATCTGCGCAGTACTTGGCGCGGAACCACCCAACTGCTCGGTGGACGTCGACGTCACCGTCAAGTTGAACGAGGTGCTGTGGTACGGCGGCGGGGTGATGGTCAGCGTGCCGAGGTTCCAGCCGGTGACAATCGCCTCGCCATTGGTCGCGGTGGCCGTGAAGGTATGACCGGCGCCATCGCTGAGCACGGAGCCCGCCGGAATCCCGCCGATCTTCACGCTCAGGCTTTCGGAACCGTCCGTGTCGGTCAGTCCGGTGGTGATGGCCGACAGCTTGATGGTGCCGCCTTCTGGACCGGTGTTGAGTTTGTAACCGTCGTAGTAACCCTCACCGTTGCTGCCGTGCAGGTCGGAAACCGTGACGCCGGCATTGATCAGGTCGTTGACGCCGGTATAGATCGGCACCCCGGCACTGTTCAGGTCGCGCACCGGGCCGTTGTCCACCTTGAGGTTGACGTCGTAGCTGCCCGGGCCGCTCTGGTTGTGGTGGTAGATGTCCAGGGTGTAGTAGCCGCTGGTGGTCGGCGTGAAGCTACCATTGAGTGCGCCGCCATTGCCCCACAGGGCGCTGGCCACGTTCTGACCGCCGATAGTCACCAGCAGGCTGTCGTCGCCGGTACCGCTAAAGGTGTAGACCTTGCCGGCTTCGAGGTAAATCAGGCCGGAGGTTTTCGAAGCCACCCCAGCCGTCACATTGCCTTCCTGCACGTCGCTGATGGTGGTGCTGGTGTTTGGCGTGCCGGCCGCGTCGATCACGGATTTCAGGGTATTGGTGGGCGCACCGCTGCCTACACCGCTGAAGCCAGTGTTCAGGGCGGTCAGGCCGGTCCAGGTCTCCTTGATCAAGCCCGTCGAGTTCACGTTGGTGCCAGCGATGCTCAGCGTTGGCGCATCGGCTTGCGGGGTGATATCGACTTTCAAGGTCGCTTCATTGCCCAGGTTGAAGCCGTCGGTAGGCTTGAACTTGATCTGCGCGTAATCCGCGGCCTTGTTGCCCACTCCGGTACCGCCATAGCCATCGGCACCCGACTCGTTGCGTGCGGGCACAAACGTCAGTTTGCCGAGGGCGATATCTGCCTGGCTGATGGTTTGGCCAACCGTGACCTTGACGCCGTTGAACAGCAGGTCGCCAGCGCCCGATACCTGGGTGATGGTGATGCCCAACGGGCTGTCGTTATCGACATCAGTGACCTTGAAGTTGTCCCAGGTCAGGGTCATGGTCGTGTCTTCAAGACCGGTAACGGCCCCGCCGACAGTCACCGGTGCATGGTCGTTGTCGACGATGGTGGTGATCACGCTGGACTTGTTCGGATCGATCCCCAGGTTTTCGAAAGAACCACCGGTAGCCTTCTCGATGGTGATCTTGAAGTTCTCGGCACCCTCGACCAGCTTGTCATCACGGGTACTGATATCGAACCCGACATTGTTGCTGTTGGCCGGAATCGTAACCGTCACAACACCGGTGAAATCCACACCATTGATCGCGGTGCCGCTGTACTTCAGGGTCACCGTCACATCGGTCTGGGCGGTGTTGCTCAGGTTCAGCGTGTAATGCGCCGACTGGCCTTCGATGACCGACGTCACACCATTGATACCCACAGTGGTCAGGTCGCCCTGGCCCGATGGCTCGTCGGTGACGGTAGTGGTGTATTGGTCTTTACCGAGGGTCAACTTCTCGAAGTTGTTAGCCGAAACCGACTCGAGTTTGTTGACGATCGCGTCCTGACCGCCGGTGAAGATGTCGTCCTTGGCGGTGACC
>NZ_JACMYG010000006.1 GCF_014236655.1 Pseudomonas kielensis | reverse complement strand
AGGGTATGACCACCACTGGCGATCTTGCCGTCTACCGGGCCTTGCAGCGGTGCGCCGCCGACGCCGGCCGGGAAACCCTTGAAGGTCTCGCCGACACTTTGAGGTTCGTACTGGGCGCCGCCACAGTCTTTGTTCAAGCCTTTTTGGCAGAGAAAAGCTCGCGAAGGTGGGTCATTCAAAAAGCCATGGGCTGCCACACCGGGTGAGGCCAGCATGGCTGCCATCAATGTCATCGAGGATGTGCAACCCGCCAGTATCCCGCGGCTAGAAACAGTTAGTTTCATATTATTAGTTCCAGACTGGTTATTTATACTTACTCGCGAAGCGCCCAATATTGCGCAACGCAATCGGTTATTTCCCGAGCGCGACAACTTCAGCACCTTTTTAACCCCGCAAGAAAACGCTGGCCAAACCGCACCAAATAACAAAACTTATTTAAGCGCTGCACATCAAGTTCACAACGCTGCGGCGACCAGATTACGAGAGCGCCGCACTCTACCGATTAACTCACTGGTTCTATGTAGGATAAATCCTATACAGCATGAGAAATGTCATCGGTGCTATTTATCAGACAAGTCACGCAACTTTTTCTTACAATCGCCCAACCTTGTTCTACAGACAACGTCTGCGAAACAAACGTTGCAAACCCTGGTTTGCCCGCAAAGAGCAAGTCTGCCCCCCACTGCCTGGCTCGCCAACAGGGCCGCTATTTACAGCGTCACCCAAGGTGCCCACACGCATACAAAAACGCCCGGCATTTGCCGGGCGTTTTTTATCGGGTCACGATCACTCGTGATACTGCGCCGACAACTCGTGCACCGCACGCAGGAAGGCACCGGCGTGTTCCGGATCGACTTCCGGGGTGATGCCGTGGCCGAGGTTGAACACGTGGCCGCTGCCTTTGCCGTAGCTGGCGAGGATCCGCCCGACTTCGCTGCGAATGGCTTCAGGCTTGGCGTACAGCACGGTCGGGTCCATGTTGCCTTGCAGGGCTACCTTGCTGCCGACGCGGTCACGGGCGCTGCCGATGTCGCAGGTCCAGTCCAGGCCCAATGCATCAGCGCCACTGTCGGCGATGCTTTCCAGCCACAGGCCGCCGCTCTTGGTGAACAGGATCACCGGCACTTTACGGCCTTCGTGCTCACGGATCAGGCCGCTGACGATCTTGCGCATGTAGGCCAGGGAGAATTCCTGGTACGCCGCCGCCGAGAGGGCGCCGCCCCAGCTGTCGAAGATCTGCACCGCTTGCGCGCCGGCCATGATCTGGCCGTTGAGGTAGCTGGTGACTGTCTGTGCGAGCTTGTCCAGCAGCAGGTGCAGGGCTTGCGGGTTGTCATAGAGCATGGTTTTGGTCTTGCGGTAGTCTTTCGACGAGCCGCCTTCAACCATGTAGGTCGCCAGGGTCCATGGGCTGCCGGCAAAGCCGATCAGCGGCACGCGGCCGTTGAGCTCGCGGCGGATGGTGCTGACCGCGTCCATCACGTAGCCGAGGTCTTTGTGCGGATCAGGAATCGGCAGGGCTTCGATGTCGGCCAGGGTGCTGACGACTTTCTTGAAGCGCGGACCTTCGCCGGTTTCGAAGTACAGGCCCTGGCCCATGGCATCGGGAATGGTCAGGATGTCGGAGAACAGGATCGCCGCATCCAGCTGCGGGTAGCGATCGAGCGGCTGCATGGTGACTTCGCAAGCGAACTCCGGGTTCATGCACAGGCTCATGAAGTCGCCGGCCTTAGCGCGGCTGGCACGGTATTCAGGCAGGTAGCGACCGGCCTGACGCATCATCCACACGGGCGTGACGTCTACGGGTTGCTTGAGCAGGGCACGAAGGAAACGGTCGTTCTTCAGGGCAGTCATGTCGGCATCCGGAAAAAAAGTGCGGGCATTTTCTCAGAGCCGAGCACAAAAGGCACGGATGCAGGTCAGCCTTTTGTCTATCGGGTCAATTTGTCGCGGTTGGAACACGGTTTTCGCAACAATACAAAACACTGTGGGAGCTGGCTTGCCGGCGATGCAGACACCTCGGTTGGTCAGGTAGACCGAGGTGATGCTATCGCTGGCAAGCCAGCTCCCACAGGTATTGCAGTGCTGTTTCTAACGCAGCTTAGACGCCCAGGTAATCCAGGATCCCTTCGGCGGCATTGCGGCCTTCGAAGATCGCGGTTACCACCAGGTCGGAACCGCGCACCATGTCGCCACCGGCGAAGATCTTCGGGTTGCTGGTCTGGTGTTTGAACTTGCCTTGTTCCGGGGCCACGACGCGGCCCTGGCTGTCGGTCTGGATGTCGAACTGCTCGAACCAGGCGGCCGGGCTTGGACGGAAACCAAAAGCGATGACCACGGCGTCGGCCGGGATGATCTCTTCGGAACCCGGAATCGGCTCGGGGCTGCGACGGCCACGGGCGTCCGGCTCGCCGAGACGGGTCTCGACCACCTTCACGCCTTCGACCCGGTCTTCGCCGACAATGGCGATCGGCTGGCGGTTGTAGAGGAATTTCACCCCTTCTTCCTTGGCGTTCTTCACCTCTTTGCGCGAGCCCGGCATGTTCGCTTCGTCACGACGATAGGCACAGGTCACCGACTTGGCGCCCTGGCGAATCGAGGTGCGGTTGCAGTCCATGGCCGTGTCGCCGCCGCCCAGCACCACAACCTTCTTGCCTTTCATGTCGACGAAATCTTCCGGCGACTTTTCAAAGCCCAGGTTGCGATTGACGTTGGCAATCAGGAAGTCCAGTGCGTCGTAGACGCCCGGCAGGTCCTCGCCGGCAAAACCGCCCTTCATGTAGGTGTAGGTGCCCATGCCCATGAACACGGCATCGTATTCGGCGAGCAGTTGCTCGATGGTCACATCCTTGCCCACCTCGGTGTTGAGGCGGAACTCGATGCCCATGCCGGTGAAGACTTCGCGGCGATTGCTCAGCACGGTCTTTTCCAGCTTGAACTCGGGGATACCAAAGGTCAGCAGACCGCCGATTTCCGGGTTCTTGTCGAACACCACCGGGGTCACCCCGCCGCGCACCAGCACGTCGGCACACCCCAGGCCCGCCGGGCCCGCACCGATCACCGCGACACGTTTGCCGGTCGGCTTGACCTTGGACATGTCCGGGCGCCAGCCCATGGCGAACGCGGTGTCGGTGATGTACTTCTCCACCGAACCGATGGTCACTGCACCGAAGCCGTCGTTGAGGGTGCAGGCACCCTCGCACAGACGGTCTTGCGGGCACACCCGGCCGCAGACTTCCGGCAGGGTGTTGGTCTGGTGCGACAGCTCGGCGGCGGCGAGGATGTTGCCCTCGGCCACCAGCTTGAGCCAGTTGGGAATGAAGTTGTGCACCGGGCACTTCCATTCGCAATACGGGTTACCGCAACCCAGGCAGCGGTGGGCCTGGTCGGCCGACTGCTGGGGTTTGAACGGTTCGTAGATTTCCACGAACTCTTTCTTGCGTTGACGCAACAGTTTCTTCTTCGGATCCTTGCGCCCGACCTCGATGAACTGGAAGTCATTATTCAGACGTTCAGCCATGTTAAAACCTCATCAAACTCTTCAGGCGCATATCACTGCGGGTTGGCACGGGTGCTGGAAAGCAACGATTTCAGGTTGGCAGCCTTGGGCTTGACCAGCCAGAAACGACGCACGTAATCATCGAGGTTCTCAGCGAGTTCACGACCCCACTCGCTGTCGGTTTCCTCGACGTACTCGTTCAGCACACGCTGCAAATGGCTACGGTAGGCTTCCATCGCCTCGCCGCTGATCCGCTGGATTTCCACCAGTTCATGGTTGACCCGGTCAACGAAGGTGTTGTCCTGGTCGAGCACGTAGGCGAAACCGCCGGTCATGCCTGAACCGAAGTTGTAACCGGTCTTGCCCAGGACGCAGACGAAACCACCGGTCATGTATTCGCAGCAGTGATCGCCAGTGCCTTCGACCACGGTGTGGGCACCGGAGTTACGCACAGCAAATCGCTCGCCCGCGGTACCGGCGGCGAACAGCTTGCCGCCCGTGGCGCCGTACAGGCAGGTGTTGCCGATAATGGCGCTGTCCTGCGTCTTGTAGAGGCTGCCCTTGGGCGGAACGATCACCAGCTTGCCGCCGGTCATGCCTTTGCCGACGTAGTCGTTGGCATCGCCTTCCAGGTACATGTTCAGGCCACCGGCGTTCCACACCCCAAAGCTCTGCCCGGCAGTGCCTTTGAAGCGGAAGGTGATCGGTGCATTGGCCATGCCCTGATTACCATGCTTGCGCGCGATTTCACCGGAGATCCGTGCACCGATCGAGCGATCGCAGTTGCAGATGTCCAGGGCGAATTCGGCGCCGCTCAGGTCATTGATGGCCGAGGTGGCCAGGTCGACCATTTTCTCGGCCAGCAGGCCCTTGTCGAACGGCGGGTTGCGCTCGACCTGGCAGAACTGCGGCTTGTCTGCCGGGATGTGATCGCTGCCCAGCAACGGCGTCAGGTCCAGGTGTTGCTGCTTGGCGGTCTGGCCCTCGAGGATTTCCAGCAGGTCGGTACGCCCGATCAGCTCTTCGAGAGAGCGCACGCCCAGCTTGGCCAGCCACTCGCGGGTTTCTTCGGCGACGTAGGTGAAGAAATTCACCACCATGTCGACGGTACCGATGTAGTGATCCTTGCGCAGCTTCTCGTTCTGGGTCGCCACGCCAGTGGCGCAGTTGTTCAGGTGGCAGATGCGCAGGTATTTGCAGCCCAGGGCGATCATCGGTGCGGTGCCGAAGCCGAAGCTTTCAGCGCCGAGGATGGCCGCCTTGATCACGTCGAGGCCGGTTTTCAGGCCACCGTCGGTCTGCACCCGTACCTTGCCGCGCAGGTCGTTGCCGCGCAGGGTCTGGTGGGTTTCCGCCAGGCCCAGTTCCCACGGCGCACCGGCGTACTTGATCGAGGTCAGCGGCGAAGCACCGGTGCCGCCATCGTAGCCGGAGATGGTGATCAGGTCGGCATAGGCCTTGGCCACACCAGCGGCAATGGTGCCGACGCCCGCTTCTGCCACCAGTTTCACCGAGACCAGGGCCTTGGGGTTGACTTGCTTGAGGTCGAAAATCAGCTGCGACAAGTCTTCGATGGAATAGATGTCGTGGTGCGGCGGAGGCGAGATCAGGGTCACGCCCGGCACCGCATAACGCAGCTTGGCGATCAGGCCGTTGACCTTGCCGCCCGGCAGTTGCCCACCTTCGCCAGGCTTGGCGCCCTGGGCCACTTTGATCTGCAGCACTTCGGCGTTGACCAGGTATTCCGGGGTCACGCCAAATCGGCCAGTGGCGACCTGCTTGATTTTCGAGCTCTTGATGGTGCCGTAGCGCGCCGGGTCTTCACCACCTTCACCGGAGTTGGAACGCGCACCCAGGCGGTTCATGGCTTCGGCCAGGGCTTCGTGGGCTTCCGGCGACAGGGCACCGAGGGAGATACCGGCGGAGTCGAAGCGCTTGAGCACCGATTCCAGCGGTTCGATCTCGCTGATGTCCAGCGGCGTATCCAGGGTCTTGACCTTGAACAGGTCGCGGATCATCGACACCGGACGGTTGTCCACCAGCGCCGTGTATTCCTTGAACTTGCTGTAGTCACCCTGCTGCACAGCGGCTTGCAGGGTGTTGACCACGTCCGGGTTGTAGGCGTGATATTCGCCACCGTGGACGAACTTCAGCAGGCCGCCCTGCTGGATCGGCTTGCGCGGGCTCCAGGCTTCGGCTGCCAGGGCCTTCTGTTCGGCTTCGATGTCGACGAAACGCGCGCCTTTGATGCGGCTCGGTACGCCACGGAAGCTCAGGTCGCAGACTTCCTGGGACAGGCCGATGGCTTCGAACAACTGGGCGCCACGGTAGGACGCGATGGTGGAGATGCCCATCTTCGACAGGATCTTCAACAGGCCCTTGGTGATGCCTTTGCGGTAGTTCTTGAACACCTCATAGAGGTCGCCCAGCACTTCGCCGGTGCGGATCAGGTCACCCAGCACTTCGTAGGCCAGGAACGGATAGACCGCCGAAGCGCCGAAACCGATCAGTACCGCGAAGTGGTGCGGATCGCGCGCGGTGGCGGTCTCGACCAGGATGTTGGAGTCGCAGCGCAGGCCTTTTTCGGTCAGCCGGTGGTGCACCGCGCCGGTAGCCAGAGAAGCGTGGATCGGCAACTTGCCCGGGGCAATGTGACGGTCACTCAGCACGATCTGGGTGCGACCGGCACGCACGGCTTCTTCAGCCTGGTCGGCGACATTGCGCACCGCGGCTTCAAGGCCCATGGCCTCGTCGTAGTTGAGGTCGATGACCTGGCGCTCGAAGCCCGGGCGATCGAGGTTCATCAGCGAGCGCCACTTGGCCGGGGAAATGACCGGCGAGCTGAGGATCACGCGCGAGGCGTGTTCCGGCGACTCCTGGAAGATGTTGCGCTCGGCACCGAGGCAGATCTCCAGCGACATGACGATGGCTTCACGCAGCGGGTCGATCGGCGGGTTGGTCACCTGGGCGAACTGCTGGCGGAAATAGTCGTACGGCGTGCGCACGCGCTGGGACAGCACGGCCATCGGCGTATCGTCGCCCATGGAGCCAACGGCTTCGTAGCCCTGCTCACCCAGTGGGCGCAGCACCTGGTCACGCTCTTCGAACGTCACCTGGTACATCTTCATGTATTGCTTGAGCTGGTCGACGTCGTAGAAGGCCGAACCGTGGTCGTTGTCTTCCATGGTCGCCTGGATGCGCAGGGCATTCTTGCGCAGCCATTGCTTGTACGGATGACGAGACTTCAAGCGGTTGTCGATCGCATCGGTGTCGAGGATCTGGCCGGTCTCGGTGTCCACGGCAAAGATCTGGCCCGGGCCAACGCGGCCCTTGGCGATCACGTCTTCTGGCTGGTAGTTCCAGACGCCGATTTCCGAGGCCAGGGTGATGAAGCCGTTCTTGGTGGTCACCCAGCGCGCCGGACGCAGACCGTTACGGTCAAGCAGGCACACCGCGTAGCGACCGTCGGTCATGACCACGCCGGCCGGGCCGTCCCACGGCTCCATGTGCATCGAGTTGTACTCGTAGAATGCACGCAGGTCCGGGTCCATGGTCTCGACGTTCTGCCACGCTGGCGGAATGATCATCCGCACGCCACGGAACAGGTCGATGCCGCCGGTGACCATCAGCTCCAGCATGTTGTCCATGCTCGAGGAGTCGGAACCCACGCGATTGACCAGCGGGCCGAGCTCTTCCAGGTCCATCAGGTCGTTGCTGAACTTGGTGCGACGGGCCACGGCCCAGTTGCGGTTGCCGGTGATGGTGTTGATCTCGCCGTTGTGCGCCAGGAAGCGGAACGGTTGGGCCAGCGGCCATTTCGGCAGGGTGTTGGTGGAGAAGCGCTGGTGGAACACGCAGATCGCGGTTTGCAGGCGCTGGTCGCTCAGGTCCGGATAGAAGGCGGTGAGGTCCGCCGGCATCATCAGGCCTTTGTAAATGATGGTCTTGTGGGAAAAGCTGCAGATGTAGTGGTCGGTGTCGGCGGCGTTGGCCACGGACGAACGACGACGGGAGCTGAACAGCTTGATGGCCATGTCCTGGTCGCTCAGGCCATCACCGGCGATGAACACCTGCTCGATCTGCGGCAGGCGCTCCAGGGCCAGGCGGCCAAGGACGCTGGTATCGATCGGCACTTTGCGCCAGCCGACCAACTGCAGGCCTTCGGCGAGTATCTCGCGGTTCATGTTCTCGCGCGCGGCCTCGGCTTTAACCGGGTCCTGGTTGAAGAACACCATGCCCACCGCATATTGCTTGGGCAGTTCCACACCGAAGGTTTCCTGGGCGATTGCCCGCAGGAACACGTCCGGCTTTTGAATGAGCAGACCGCAACCGTCACCGGTCTTGCCGTCGGCGTTGATCCCACCGCGGTGGGTCATGCAGGTCAGGGCCTCGATGGCCGTTTGCAAAAGGGTATGACTGGGTTCGCCCTGCATATGGGCTATCAGGCCGAAACCGCAGTTATCCTTGAATTCATCTGGTTGGTACAGACCTGCTTTCATAGACACTTTCTCACCAGGCTGCCTCTTAACGAGGCAAATTTCTTTTCAATTCAACCAGTTACCTTCCACGCCGAACGTACGCCAGCTTTGCGGGGGCAAAAGGGAGGTCATTGTACACACCGACACAGAGGCTCACAAATTTGACGACGAAATGTCGCAAATCTATGTCGCATTTATGAAAGGTTTAAAGCGATCTACTGTGCTAGTCAAAACTTTTTTTAATTCTGACCGCAACCACTCAAAGACTACTGTGACGCAGACACCACAAGGCACGCGGCCCGAGGGCAGCATGCCTTGCAGAAATTTTGAGGTGCCGGGAGAGGCGGCCTGGGTAAGGCCGCCGAATCTTCAGCGAGCTGTTGCCAGTTCTTGTTGGACGCTGGCGACAGAGCGAGGCCAAGGTTTACCAGCCTGAACCTTCGCTGGCAAGGCCTTGATGGCGGATACGGCGGCATCGCGGTTGGCGAAGTTACCGTAGGTGATGACGTAAAGCGGCTTGCCGTTGAGGACTTTCTTGAAATAACGGTACTCGCCGCCCTGCTCCTTGACGAAGCTCTGGGCCGCGGCTTCCGAGCTGGTGCCGAGGATTTGCACCACGTAGTTACCCGGCTTCTGACCGGCGTACCAGCTGCCACCGGCTGCCGGTGCCGCCTTGGCGACAGTGGCTGGTTTCTCCACCGGTTTGGTCACCGGCGCTGGCTTGGCCACAGGCGCTGGTGCTGGCTTGGCCACCGGGGTCGGGGCCGGGGCAGGCTTGGCGGTCGCAACCTGGGTTGGCGCAGGCACTGGCTTGGCCGCTGGCGTAGGCGCAGGACCGGCTGCAACGCCGCTTGGCGGGGCAATGGTGGTCACGGTCGGCGGAACGCTGCTGGAGCCCTCTAGCGGCACGCCATCATCGCCTTCCGTGATGCCACCGGCAGCTTCAGCCAAGGGGCCGCGCATCACCGGCTGCGACTGGCCGACCAACGGCAGGGGCATTGGCTGGGTATTGCCAGCGAATTCGACCGACGGCGCACCGCCATTGGCACCCTGACCCAGGGGCAGTTGCGCCTGTTCGTTGGCAGGTGCCCCGGTGGTTGGTGTCTTGTTGCGACCTGGCAGCAACCAGGCGGCAGCCACCGCGACCAAGACTACGGCGGATATCGCCAATACGTGTTTCTTCGGCATGTTGAACCCCATACTTGGACGCTTGACCGCGGAGCGGCTAGCAATCATGGCTTCGATCATCGCATCGCGGGCAACCTGGTTGATGTTTCCAGGCCAGCCGTCGGAGCTTTCGTGAATCTCAGAGATCTGATTAGCGGTAAAAAGTTCGATTCCCCGGCCCGCCCCTTCAAGACGCTGGGCCAGGTATTCGCGGGTTTCTTCTTCCGCGTAGGGCTGCAGTTCGATCACGTGGAAGCGCTCTTCCTCGGTGCTCAACTGCTCAAGCCCGGCGATCAGCGAAGGCTCGCCAAACAGGAACACATGCGGACGGCCTTCCGGGGCGCCAGCAGCCAGGGCCAGCAAGGCCTCAAGCGCCGATTCGTCGAGCTGCTCGGCGTCATCCACCAGCAGATAGACTTCCTGGCCAGTCAGCGCCAGTTGCACCACTTGCTTGAGGATCGCACCGACTTCCGCCTGGGCGACGTCCAGGGACTGGGCGACCTGACGCAGCACACCCGCCGCGTCGCCGGCACCACGGGCGGAAACCACCACGCTCTGCACCGACTGCTTGTTGGTGCTGGCCACGAGCGCCTGACGCAACAGGGTCTTGCCACTGCCCAGCGGGCCAGTGACCACCAGCAACAACTGGCTGTAGCGGGCCAGGTGATGCAGTTGCCCCAGCACCGGCTTGCGCTGGGCAGGGAAAAACTTGAAGCCAGGCACCCGCGGAGCAAAAGGGTCGTGGTTCAACTGGTAGTGGCCTAGGAACGCCTCGTCGGCATGCAAACTGGTCATTGTGATCTTATTAACCTTTCAGCTGAGCCAGGGCGCGGTAATCCGCTCCCAGCGTTGCCTGTAAAATCTCTTTCGGATAATCGTCGGTCACGACTGCCTCGCCCATGCGGCGCAACAGCACCAGGCGCAGGCGCCCGTCGATTACTTTCTTGTCGATTGCCATGTGCTCGAGAAAATCGGCTTCGCTCATCTCTGGCGGCGGAACCACCGGCAACCCGGCGCGCAGGAACAGGGCAATGCCACGGTCACGCTCCTCGGGAGTGATCCAGCCCAGGCGCGAGGACATTTCCAGGGCCATTACGGTGCCAGCAGCGACTGCCTCACCATGGAGCCACACACCATAGCCCATGTGGGTTTCGATGGCGTGACCGAAGGTGTGCCCCAGGTTGAGAGTGGCGCGCACGCCGGTCTCTCGCTCGTCGGCACCGACCACCGCAGCCTTGGCTGCGCAGGAGCGCGCGATCGCATAGGTCAGGGCCTCCTGGTCCAGGGCCCGCAGCCGGTCAACGTTTTCTTCAAGCCAGGAGAGGAACGGCTCGTCGCAGATCAAGCCGTACTTGATGACTTCGGCCAGGCCCGCGGACAGCTCGCGCGCCGGCAGAGTATTGAGGGTGGCGGTATCGATCAGCACCACATTGGGCTGATAGAAGGCGCCGACCATGTTCTTGCCCAGCGGATGGTTGATACCGGTCTTGCCGCCCACCGAGGAGTCGACTTGCGACAACAGGGTGGTCGGTATCTGGATGAAGTCCACGCCACGCTGGTAACAGGCGGCAGCGAACCCGGCCATGTCGCCAATCACTCCGCCGCCCAAGGCGATCACGGTGGTGCGGCGGTCATGGCGCGCAGTCAGCAGGCCGTCAAAAATGCTTTGCAGGGTTTCCCAGTTCTTGAAGGCTTCGCCGTCGGGCAGCACCACGGAAATTACCGAGAACTGGGCCAGGCTGCGAGTCAGGCGCTCCAGGTACAGCGGGGCAACGGTCTCGTTGGAGATGATTGCCACCTGCCGTCCGGCGATGTGCGGCGCCAGCAACTCGGGCTGATCCAGCAACCCTTCGCCAATATGGATCGGGTAGCTACGCTCGCCTAGATCAACCTTAAGTGTCTGCATGTGTCCCCACAGTAAGTTGGAATCAGGCGTCCTGCCTTATGTTATCGACTGGCCACGTCTGCCTGTGTGACGTGGCGCGCTAGCCATGCGCCACACCTGACGGCCGCCATGGCGCGACGCCGAGGATAGCGCATTTCGCCCTGCGTATTAACGGGGAGGTAGCTGCTGCAAGCGTTCCAGAATATCCAGCACCACCATCCGCGGTGGCCGCTCATCGGTTTGCACCACCAGGTCGGCGATTTCCCGATACAGCGGGTCGCGCAGGGCCAGCAAGTCACGCAGGGTTTTTTCCGGATCAGCGGTACGCAGCAAGGGACGATTGCGGTCGCGCGCGGTGCGCCCGACCTGCTGCTCGACCGAGGCGTGCAAATAGACGACGCGACCGCCGGCGTGCAGTGCCCGACGATTGGCTTCGCGCATGACCGCGCCACCGCCGGTCGCCAGCACCACGCCATCGAGCTCGCAGAGTTCGGCGATCATCGCCTGCTCGCGGTCACGAAAGCCGGGCTCGCCTTCCTTATCGAAGATCCACGGGATATTGGCGCCGGTGCGCAATTCAATTTCCTTATCGGAATCCTTGAACGGCAGACGCAGCTCTTTGGCCAACAAGCGGCCGATGGTGCTTTTACCCGCACCCATTGGCCCAACAAGAATCAAATTTCGCACAGAATCAATGACTCACAGCAATCGCCTGGTTATTCATGATACGCGGAGTGAGAAATACCAGCAGCTCGGATTTTTTCTCCGACACCACGTCACGCCGGAAAAGGCGGCCAAGATACGGCACATCACCAAGAAATGGCACTTTATCTACAACCTTGCTTTGAGTATTTGAGAAAACCCCACCTATCACGATGGTTTCGCCATCGACCACCAACACCTTGGCATTGACCTCGTTTTTCTTGATCGGCGGCACATCCTGCACCTTGTTCAAGTAATCGGGCTCGTCCTTGGTGACCTTGACCTCCATGATGATGCGGTTGTCCGGGGTGATCTGCGGCGTCACCTCCAGCGACAACGAAGCCTCCTTGAACGACACCGAAGTGGCGCCGCTGGAACTGGCCTCCTGATAGGGGATTTCGGTGCCCTTGAGGATCTTCGCGGTCTCCTTGTCGGCAGTCACCACCTTGGGTTGCGAGACGACTTCGCCGTTGCCGGTCTTTTCCATGGCTGACAGCTCAAGGTCGAGCAACAGGTTGTCGGTAATGAAGGCAATGCCAAGTCCCGAGGTAGCCCCCACCGCCCCCATATCGACGAATGGCGCGCTGCCGGAGCCGAGCAGAGCCGCTTCATTGCCGCCAACCCCGGAGGCACTCCAGTTGCCCCTCCTCATCGCACCACCCCAGCGCACGCCCAGGCTCTTGTCGTAATCGACATTGGCCTCGACGATCCGCGCCTCGATCATCACCTGGCGTACCGGCACATCCAGCTGCGTGACGATCCGACGCAGTTCGTCCAGTCGATCCTGGGTCTGGAAGGCGATGAGGTGGTTGGTCCGCTCATCCACCGTCAGCGTGCCTCGCTCGTCGGGCCGGTCCTGGGCATTGGTGACTGACTGGAACAGCCGGGCTATGTCAGCGGCCTTGGCGTAGTTGACCTGCAACAGCTCACGCCGCAGCGGGGCGAGCTCGGCCAGTTGCCGCTGCGACTCCAGCGTCTGACGCTCACGGGCGGCAATTTCCTGTGCCGGGGCGATCAGCAGGACGTTGCCGACCCGACGCTGGTCCAGGCCCTTGGTCTTGAGTACCAGGTCCAGCGCCTGGTCCCAGGGCACGTTATCCAGGCGCAGCGTGATGCTGCCCTGCACCGAGTCGCTGGCCACCAGGTTGAGGCCAGTGAAGTCGGCGATCAGTTGCAGTACCGAACGCACTTCGATGTCCTGGAAATTCAACGACAGCCTTTCACCGCCATAGGCAAGACCCTCGGTGTGCTGATCGCCCGGCGGCGCGACAAGATCCAGCGCCCTGGAATTGGCCTGCAACCCCGGTGACAGCAGCGCCATCCAAAGCACCACACCGAGGGTCGAAAAAATCCTGTACATGGTTAGAGCTCCACTAGGAGTGCGCGTTCAAGGAAAGGCTGCGCGGTCGTTCCAGCCAGGCACCCTGGCCATCGGGCACCAACTCGACCACCTCGACCCGGGTCTCGCTGACGGACACCACCCGACCCTCGTTGCGCCCCAGGTAGTCACCCACCTTGAGCCGATGCACCGCACCCGCACCGCGCAGCAAGGCATACGCTCCCGAGGCACTGACCATGGTGCCGACCATTTCAAACTGCTCGATGCTGAAGCGTTCGAGGTACTGGCGGGGTCGTTGCCGATCCGGCTCACCCCTTGGTTCGCCCCGCACCAGCCCCTCTTCGCCCGCCGCAACCTGCGCCGAGAACGGACTGCGCAGCGACGCCGCGCCGTAACTGAACACTGGGTACGACGCCGACGTCGGCATGGTTTCCAGAGGACTGGGGGAGTAAAGGCGCACGTCGTCCATGAAGCTGTCCAGGTCACTGAAATCGCGCTCGCCGCCACAGCCAGCCAGGCCACCCAACAACAACGCCGAGCACCAGCAACGTGCCGCGCTCAAGGTTGCTGCCCCTTGTCGGCGGAGCGATAGGTTCTTGCCAGAAGATTCATGCGCAGCGTCGGCCCCTCGCTCGAATCCAGCGGGCGAATGCTGAAGTCGTGCAGGGTGACGATGCGCGGCAAGGCCGAGACAGCGCTGACGAACGTCGCCAGGTCATGGTAGGACCCCGTCGCGCGGATCTGGATAGGCAGCTCGATGTAGAACGGCTGATCGACCTCAGGCAACAGCTTGATCTCTTCGAACTCCAGACCACTGCCCAAGCCAGTGCGACTGATGTCCTCCAGCAACCCCGGCACTTCACTGTCGCCGGGCAGTTGTCGCAACAGCGTGGCGAAGTCGCTTTCCATAGCCCTCATCTGTTCGAGGTGAGCCTGCAAATGGGCTGCCTGATGCGCCTTGCTCACAAAGACCTGCTTCAGCTCGGCCTCCCCGGCACGGGCAAATACCAGGCGCGCCTGCAGTTCACGCAGGTGAAAGCTGTACCCCAGGACCAGCACCACCACCATCACCAGCACGCCCAGCAGGGTTTTACCCAGCACCGGCCAGGCCGCCACGTTGTGCATGTCCAGGCTATCGAGACTCGACCAAGACAACCGCCTCATGCCTGCGCGCCCGCTTGCGCCTGGGCCACGGTCAAGCGGAAAACACTGGCCGAGCCTTCGTCGCCAGCGCTTTGCGCCTTGACCTCCTCCAGCACAGGAACAGCCAGGTCGCCCGCGGCCGCAAGGCGACGCAGGAGCCGCGAAACCTGGTGATTGGACTCGGCCACACCGCTGATCGACAGCGTTTTGCCGCGCCTCCCCAACTCGGTGAAATACACACCATCGGGCAGCACGCGGGCCAATTGATCGAAGAGCCTGACGCTGGCCGATCGATTGCCTTGCAGGCCCTGAATGATCTGCAGCCGCGCCAGCAACTGCTCGCGCCGGGCTTGCAGATCGTTGATCTGGCCGACCTGCTCATCCAGGTTGGCGATCAGGGTAGCGAGGTAGGCGTTGCGCGAGGTTTGCTGCTCGGTGGCGCGGTCAAGAACACGCTCGCCCAGCGCGATGAAGCAGGTCCCAACCACGGCGATCCCGACCAGTAGACACAAGAAATGTTGGTGCCGCGCCGCACGCTGCCTATCACGCCATGGCAGAAGATTGATCCCAGCCATCAGTCAAAGCTCCTTAACGCCAGACCGCAGGCGATCAGCAACCCGGGCGCGTTGTGGGCCAGCGCCGTAGCATCGACCGCACTGCCCAGCGTCATGCCGGCAAAAGGGTTGGCCACGCGGGTCGGGATGCCCAGGTGCTGTTCGAGCAGGCGATCCAGCCCGGCCACCGCACAGGCCTCTGCGGCCAGCAGGATATGCTCGACTGCGCTGTGCTGGCCCAGGGCGAAAAACGCCTGCAATGCGTGCGATAGCTGGTGCGCCAATGCCTGCGCATCGGGAAGCAGGTCCTGCCCGTCCGGCTGCGTCGCCCATCCTGCCGGCTCGAATTCGACCCCGTAGCTCGGCTCACTGACCTGGCTCAGTGGGTGCGCACCCGGCAGCAGCTCGCGGGCGTACAGGATCTGGCCATCGCCTATCACGCTGACTGTCGACAGTCCGTTGCCAATCTCGACCAGCGCCACCAACGACAGTCCCCGGACACCGCCCAGTTGCGCTGCCAGCCGATCCACGCAACGCGCCAGCGCATGCGCCTGGACATCCACCACCCGCGCCGTCAGCCCGGCCAGTTCCAACACGGCCTCAAGCAGCTCGACATGGTCCTTGCGACAGGCCGCCAACAACACCTCGACCTGCCCCGGATTGTGCCGCGAGATTCCCTGGATCTGAAAATCCAGGGCCACGTCACCGAGGGGATAGGGGATGTACTGGTCCGCGTCCAGCTTTAGTTCGATTTCCAGGTCATCGCTGGACATGCCCGCTGGCATTTCCAGGGTCTTGGTGATGACCGTCGATCCGCAAACTGCCACCGCAACATTGCGTACCCGGGTCCCGGCTTTCAGCCACGCGCGGGCCAATGCCTGCCCCACGACCTCCACCTGGACAATGGCGGACTCGACCACCGCGTTCGCCGGCAACGCCTCTATTGCGTAGGCCTCGAGCCGATAACACGTGCCTGAGCGGCTCAATTCGACCAGCCTGACCGAGGTGGCGCCGATATCGATACCCAAGAGTGTGCTAGGTTTTTTCCTGAAGAGTCGTGACACAGTCAATTCCTTATGACTTTCCGTGAGTTACGCGTGCTTTGCCGGCCTTGCAGGCAATCGCCGCGTCTTGACAGCGCGGCCAAATGCGCTTTGAGCGGAAAAATGCTTATAATGCCCAGCGTTTTTTTCCGCTTTCTCCAAGCGCAGGCCGCTCCTTGTTTTCCCTGACTGCCCTGACGCCAAATTCATTCTTTGCCCTGGATATCCAAAAGCCTTGATTCGTCTGCTGAAATTTTTCGGGTGGTCCATCGTCGCTGTTTTCTGCGGACTGCTGCTGGGTCTGAGCGGGGCGTTTCTCTACCTTAGCCCGGGACTGCCGTCGGTGGAGGCACTGCGAAGTATCCAGTTGCAGATTCCTCTGCGGGTCTACAGCAGCGACGACAAATTGATCGCCGAATTCGGCGAAATGCGCCGCAATCCCATACGTTTCGCCGACATTCCGCCCAACTTCATCAATGCGTTACTAAGTGCTGAAGACGACAACTTCGCCAACCACTACGGCGTCGACCCGAGCAGCCTGATGCGTGCCGCCACCCAGTTGGTAAAAAGCGGACACATCCAGTCCGGCGGCAGCACCATCACCATGCAGGTGGCAAAGAACTTCTTCCTGACCAGCGAACGCAGCTTCTCGCGCAAGACCACCGAGATCCTCCTGGCCCTGCAGATCGAGCGCCAGTTGACCAAGGACGAAATCCTCGAGCTCTACGTCAACAAGATCTACCTGGGTAACCGCGCCTACGGCATCGAGGCGGCGGCACAGGTGTATTACGGCAAGTCGATCCGCGACGTCAGCCTGGCGCAGATGGCGATGATTGCCGGCCTGCCCAAGGCCCCTTCGCGCTTCAACCCGCTGGCCAACCCGGCGCGCAGCAAGGAACGTCGCGACTGGATCCTGGGGCGCATGTACAAGCTCGGCAAAATCGACGAGGCGGCGTATCAAGCGGCGGTCAATGAGCCGTTGAATGCCAGCTACCACGTGCCGACTCCGGAAGTGAACGCCCCCTACATCGCCGAAATGGCCCGCGCCGAAATGGTCGGGCGCTATGGCAGCGACGCCTACACCGAAGGCTTCCGCGTCACTACGACCGTGCCGAGCAACCTTCAGGAAATGGCCAACACGGCTGTACATGAAGGCCTGATCACCTACGACCAGCGTCACGGCTACCGCGGCCCCGAATCCCGCCTGCCCGGCAAGACGCCCGACGCCTGGGCCAGCGAACTGACCAAGCAGCGCACCATCAGCGGCCTTGAGCCGGCCATCGTGACCGAGGTCGACAAGAATGGCCTGCAGGTCCTGACCCGCACCGGCGCAGAGCACGTGGCCTGGGACAGCATGAAATGGGCCCGGCCATTCCTCAACACCAACAGCATGGGGCCTAATCCGCGCCAGCCGTCCGATGTGGCCCAGGTCGGCGACCTGATCCGCGTCCAGCGCCAGCCCGACAACAGCCTGCACTTCAAACAGATTCCGGTCGCCCAGGGCGCACTGGTGTCGCTGGACCCGCAAAACGGCGCGATCCGCGCCCTGGTCGGCGGCTTCGCCTTCGAGCAGAGCAACTACAACCGCGCCATGCAGGCCAAGCGCCAGCCGGGCTCGAGCTTCAAGCCGTTCGTCTACAGTGCCGCGCTGGATAGCGGCTACACCGCAGCGACTTTGGTCAACGATGCGCCGATCGTGTTCGTCGATGAGTACCTGGACAAGGTCTGGCGTCCGAAGAACGACACCAATACCTTCCTCGGCCCGATCCGCATGCGCGAAGCCCTGTACAAGTCGCGTAACCTGGTCTCGATCCGCCTGCTGCAAGCGATGGGCGTCAGCAAGACCATCGACTACATCAGCCGCTTCGGCTTCAACAAGCAGGATCTGCCGCCGAACCTGTCGCTGGCGCTGGGCACCGCGACCCTGACGCCAATGGAGATCGCCACCGGCTGGAGCACGTTCGCCAACGGCGGCTACAAGATCACCCCGTACATCATCGAGAAGATCGAAAGCCGTAATGGCGACACGCTGTTCGTCGCCAACCCGCCGAGCGTGCCCAAGGGCGACGTCGCCAGCAATGGCATCGCCGCGCCCACCGGTGAGAGCTTTACCGTCAACGCCGTGCCAGGCGAAGCGCCGACCGCGCCAGCACCCGAGCAGGCACCGGCGATCGCGGAACGCATCGTCGACCCGCGCACCACCTACATCCTCAACAGCATGCTGGAAGACGTGATCAAGCGCGGCACCGGGCGTCGTGCGCTGGCGCTGGGCCGCAGCGACCTCGCCGGCAAGACCGGGACCACCAACGAGTCCAAGGACGCCTGGTTCTCCGGCTACAACGCCGACTACGTGACCACCGTCTGGACCGGCTTCGACCAACCGGAAAGCCTCGGCCGTCGCGAGTTCGGCGGTACTGTCGCGCTGCCGATCTGGATGAGCTTCATGGGCGCCGCTCTCAAGGACAAGCCGCCGCACACCCAACCAGAGCCTGAGGGCATCCTCAGCCTGCGGGTAGACCCGGTCAGCGGTCGCGCCGCCTCCCCAGGCACACCAGGCGCCTACTTCGAGCTGTTCAAGGCCGAAGACACGCCGCCGACCGGCAGCGAGCTGGGCAACGGCAGCGCGCCGGGCAGCCCGCTGCCGGCAGACGAAGTGGCGCCGATCGATCTGTTCTGATGCCACCCCCCTGAAAAAGCCCCGCCCTGGACACAAGCGCGGGGCTTTTTTTGCGCCGACTCCTACCGCGCGCCAGCACTGGCGCAGGACTCGAGGGACTCTGCGCTGCGGCGCTCCCGAGAAGCCCGCCCCCACAACGAAAAAAGCCCCGACTCGCAGGAGCCGGGGCTTTTTTGTTGAAGCGCTAAACGGGCTTAGCCGTTGAACACATCATCCACGCTCTTGAGCGGGTAGTTCTTCGGATACGGCAGGGTCGCTACGCCGGTCTCGATGGCGGCCTTGGCCACGGCATCGGAGATCACGGTGATCAGGCGGGCATCCATTGGTTTCGGGATGATGTACTCACGACCGAATTCCAGCTTGATACCGCCGTAGGCGTCGCACACTTCCTGAGGCACAGGCAGCTTGGCCAGTTCACGCAGGGCGTTGGCCGCAGCCACTTTCATTTCTTCGTTGATGCGCTTGGCGCGAACGTCCAGGGCACCACGGAAGATGAACGGGAAGCCCAGTACGTTGTTGACCTGGTTCGGGTAGTCCGAACGACCAGTGGCCATGATCACGTCGTCACGGGTGGCGTGCGCCAGTTCCGGGGCGATCTCTGGATCAGGGTTGGAGCAGGCGAACACGATCGGGTTGGCCGCCATGGACTTCAGGCCTTCAGCGCTCAGCAGGTTCGGACCGGACAGGCCAACGAACACGTCTGCGCCTTGCAGGGCGTCTGCCAGGGTGCGCTTGTCGGTCGCGTGAGCGAAGACAGCCTTGTACTGGTTCAGGTCGTCACGGCCGGAGTGGATCACGCCGGTACGGTCAACCATGTAGATGTTTTCGATGTTGGCGCCCATGCTCACCAGCAATTTCATGCAGGAGATGGCCGCAGCGCCTGCACCCAGGCAAACGATCTTGGCATCGGCAAGGGTCTTGCCAGCGATTTCCAGGGCATTGATCATGCCGGCCGCGGTCACGATCGCGGTGCCGTGCTGGTCATCGTGGAACACCGGAATGTCGCACTGCTCGATCAGAGCACGTTCGATCTCAAAGCACTCAGGGGCCTTGATGTCTTCCAGGTTGATGCCACCGAAGGTGATGGAGATGCGCTTGACGGTGTCGATGAAGGCTTGCGGGCTCTCGGAGTCGACTTCGATGTCGAACACGTCGATACCAGCGAAACGCTTGAACAGTACACCCTTGCCTTCCATGACAGGCTTGGAAGCCAATGGGCCGAGGTTACCCAGGCCGAGAATCGCGGTGCCATCGGAAATCACTGCAACCAGGTTGCCTTTACCGGTGTACTTGTAGGCCAGCTCAGGATCGCGGGCGATTTCGCGAACTGGTTCGGCTACGCCGGGGCTGTAGGCCAGCGACAGGTCGCGAGCGGTAGCGGTGGCCTTGGTGAGCTCGACACTCAGCTTCCCTGGACGAGGATGGGCATGATATTCGAGAGCGGCAGTTTTCAGATCAGACATGTGGGCATTCCGCTTTTTACTGTTGGACAGACTGGTCAGCGAGGATACGCGCCTGGCAAAGTCCCCACAAGACTGACCAGTCACCCCTGTCAAGCGCCCCGCCCTACGACTTTGGCCCAAGAGCCACGGAACACAAGGGCTCAACTGTCTACAATCGATATAAAAAATGTCTACAATTATTTATACAAATCTTCCCGCGAGTGCCTGGGCAGCACCCCGACAGACGCCCTTCAGGCCCCGCGACAAATTCCGGGCATAAAAAAAGGCGCCCACCAGGGACGCCTTTTTCATCAATCTGCAAAAGCCGCGATGGCTTTCCAGGCTGATTGGCCTTAGGCCTTTTTCGCGCCGAAAGCACCGAAGCGATCTGCGAAGCGCTGTACACGGCCGCCAGTATCCAGAGTCTTCTGCTTACCGGTGTAGAACGGGTGGCACTCGTTGCATACGTCGATCGCCAGAGGCTTGGCCAGGTTCGAACGAGTTTCGAACTTGTTGCCACAGCTGCAGGTAACTGCGGTGATTTCGTATGTTGGATGGATATCGGCTTTCATGGTGATTCCTCAGGCTAGCGTGCCGCCACTCAACACCATTGTTGAATACCGCACGTAATTAGGCCGCGGATTCTACCAGACCTTCCAAATCACGCAAGCTGTCCCTGATGCCGACCGTCTGCTAGGCTCCGGCCCTTCTTCACCGCCCGCCCTATAGAGAATCCCCCGCGTGCCCGACGCCATCCTGCGCCTCGCCCTGCCTTCGCCCTTGCGCCGCCTGTTCGACTACCGCGCCCCGGCGGGCGTGCTGCGGGCGCAGTTGCACCCGGGGATGCGCCTGCGGGTACCGTTCGGCCGTCGCGAGATGATCGGCATCCTGGTCGAAGTCACCGACCACAGCGAAGTCCCGGCAGAAAAGCTCAAGCCAGCCCTGGCGCTGCTCGATGCCACGCCACCGCTGCCGGCATCACTGTTCAAGCTGTGCCTGTGGACCTCCCAGTACTACCAGCACAGCCTCGGCGACACCTTGAGCTGGGCCTTGCCGGTCCTGCTGCGCCAGGGCGAACTGGCCGAGGCGCGCCAGGAGCGTTTCTGGTCGATCAGCCCCGGGGCCAGGCTCGACGACCCGCGCATCGCCCGCGCCCCGCGCCAGCGCGAGGCCCTGGCGACCCTGGCCCAGCATCCCCACGGCGTGGCCCATCAGTTGCTGAGCAAGCTGATGCTGAGCAAGGACAGCCTCGACCTGCTGCTGGCCAAGGAACTGGTGCAGGTGGAAATCCGCAAGCACGCCCCCGGCGAGCGTCACGAACACTGGCTGGCCCAGCCGGAACTGCCCTTGAATCCGGAGCAGCGCGCCGCCTACGAAGCCATCAGCGCCGGCCTGGACAGTTTCCATGCCTTCCTCCTGGCCGGCGTGACTGGCAGCGGCAAGACCGAAGTGTATTTGCAATTGATCCGCAAAACCCTGGAGGCCGGTAAACAGGCGCTGGTGCTGATCCCGGAGATCAACCTCGGGCCGCAGACCCTGGCGCGCTTCGAGCAACGATTTAACGCACGGATCGCCCTGGTGCACTCGGCCGTCAACGACCGCGAGCGCCTGGAGGCCTGGCTGGCGGCCCGCGACGGCGATGCCGACATCATCATCGGCACTCGCTCGGCGCTGTTCACGCCTATGAAGAACCCTGGCCTGATCATCATCGACGAGGAGCACGACAGCTCCTATAAACAGCAGGAAGGCTTGCGCTACCACGCCCGCGACCTGGCACTGGTGCGGGCCCGCCAGGAAAACATCCCGATCGTCCTCGGCTCCGCGACGCCGTCCCTGGAAAGCCTGCACAACGCCTACACCGGTCGTTACGGCCTGCTGCGCTTGAACGAACGCGCTGGCGGCGCAAAGCAGCCGCGTTTCCTGCGCCTGGATGTGAAAAGCCGACCACTGGACAGCGGCATTTCAGGACCGATGCAGCAAGCCATTGGCCAGACCCTCGCCGCCGGCCAGCAAGTGCTGGTCTTTCTCAATCGCCGCGGTTTTGCCCCGACCCTGCTGTGCCACGATTGTGGCTGGATGTCCGAATGCCAGCGCTGCGATGCGCGGATGACCGTGCACCAACGCTCCGGCGAGCTGCGTTGTCACCATTGCGGTTATGTCGAACGCGTCCCGCGGCATTGCCCCAAGTGCGGCAAAGTCGATTTACGCCCGGTGGGTGCTGGCACCGAACGCGCAGAGGAACGCCTGGGCATCCTGTTCCCGGACTACCCGGTGCTGCGGGTCGACCGCGACAGTACGTCGCGCAAGGACGCAATGAACCAGCTGTTCGCCACCATCCAGAAAGGCCAGCCGTGCATTCTGGTGGGCACCCAGATGCTCGCCAAGGGACACCACTTTCCCCGCGTCACCCTGGTGTCGATTCTCGATGCCGACGGTGGCCTGTTTTCCGGCGACTTCCGCGCCAGCGAGCGCATGGCCCAGTTGATAGTCCAGGTCGCGGGACGCGCCGGGCGGGCCGAAGAGCCAGGCAAAGTGATCATCCAGACCCACCTGGCGGACCACCCGCTGCTGGTGCAACTGACCGAACAGGGCTACTTCGCCTTTGCCGAACAGGCCCTGAGCGAACGCCGCGCTGCTGGGCTGCCACCTTTTGCCCACCTGGCATTGCTGCGCGCCGAAGCGCACAAGCCCGGGCAGGCCGAAGGTTTCCTCGACGAGGCCTGCAGCGAGGCGGAGCGCTTGCTAACCGAGCAGAACCTCAGTGGCATCGAACTGCTGGGCCCGGTGCCCGCGCCGATGGAGCGCCGCGCCGGGCGCTATCGCGCGCAACTGCTGCTGCAAGCCACGGCCCGGGCGCCCCTGCATCGCCTGTTGAGCAGCTGGCTGCTGGTGCTGGAGCAAATGCCCAGTGCACGCGCGGTGCGCTGGTCACTGGATGTCGATCCTGTCGATTTGTATTGACCGCCAGGACGCCATCGCGAGCAGGCTCGCTCTTACACGGCTCTCTGTTGCCCTGTTCGCGAAGGCAGCCGAATTGTCACCACATGTCCGTAACCGGCCTGCTAAGGTTGGCAAGCCCGACTTCGCAACGGATAATGCCCAGTTTTTCCACCTGCGCATTGACGCGCCGCCGCTTTGCGGTTGAAAGAGAAGACCATGAAAGACACCATTCGCCAGTTGATCCAGCAAGCCCTCACCCAACTCGTTACCGACGGTGTGTTGCCTGAAGGCCTGACGCCGGCGATTCAGGTGGAGAACTCCCGTGACAAGACCCACGGTGACTTCGCCAGCAACATCGCCATGATGCTGGCCAAGCCTGCCGGCATGAAGCCCCGCGACCTGGCGGAAAAAATCATCGCCGCCCTGCCGGCCGACGAAAACGTCACCAAGGCAGAAATCGCCGGCCCGGGTTTCCTCAATTTCTTCCAGAACACCCAGGCCCTGGCATCGCGCCTGGACGCAGCCCTGGCCGACGCCAAGGTCGGCGTGCGCAAGGCCGGTCCCGTGCAGCGCACCGTGGTTGACCTGTCGGCCCCGAACCTGGCCAAAGAGATGCACGTCGGCCACTTGCGCTCGACCATCATTGGCGACGGCGTGGCCCGCGTACTGGAGTTCCTCGGCGACACCGTGATCCGCCAGAACCACGTAGGTGACTGGGGCACCCAGTTCGGCATGCTGATGGCCTACCTGCAGGAAAACCCGATCACCAGCGACGAACTGTCGGACCTGGAGAACTTCTACCGCGCCGCCAAGCAGCGTTTCGACGAGTCCGAAGAGTTCGCCGACCGCGCCCGTGGCCTGGTGGTCAAGCTGCAAGCCGGCGACCCGGAATGCCTGGCCCTGTGGACCAAGTTCAAGGACATCTCGCTGTCGCACTGCCAGAAAATCTACGAACAACTGAACGTCAAGCTGACCATGGCCGACGTCATGGGCGAAAGTGCCTACAACGACGACCTGATCAATGTGGTCAACGACCTCAAGGCCAAGGGCATGCTGGTCGAGAGCAACGGCGCCCAGTGCGTGTTCCTCGACGAATTCAAGAATGCCGACGGCGACCCGCTGCCGGTGATCATCGTCAAGGCCGATGGCGGCTACCTGTACGCCACCACTGACCTGGCTGCCGTGCGCTACCGCAGCGGCGTGCTCAAGGCCGACCGCGCCCTGTACTTCGTCGACCAGCGCCAGGCACTGCACTTCCAGCAGGTATTCGCCGTGGCGCGCATGGCCGGCTTCGTGACCCACCCGATGGAAATGGAACACATGGGCTTCGGCACCATGAACGGCGCTGACGGCCGTCCGTTCAAGACCCGTGATGGCGGCACCGTGAAGCTGATCGACCTGCTCAACGAAGCCAAGGAGCGCGCCTACACCCTGGTCAAGGAAAAGAACCCCGAGCTGGCCGAAGCCGACCTGCGCAACATCGCCAAGGTGGTGGGCATCGGCGCGGTGAAATACGCTGACCTGTCCAAGCACCGCACCAGCGACTACAGCTTCAACTTCGACCTGATGCTCAATTTCGAAGGCAACACCGCCCCCTACCTGCTGTACGCCTACACCCGCGTGGCTGGCGTGTTCCGCAAACTGGGCAAGGACTTCAGCGAAGTCGAAGGGCAGATCGTTCTCGAGGCCGCGCACGAACAGGAACTGGCGGCCAAGCTGGCACAGTTCGGCGAAGTGCTGAACAACGTGGCCGAGAAAGGCACCCCGCATATCCTGTGCACTTACCTGTACGACGTTGCCGGACTGTTCTCCAGCTTCTACGAGAACTGCCCGATCCTCAGCGCCGAAACCCCGGCACAGATGCAGAGCCGCTTGCGCCTCGCCGCGCTGACCGGTCGCACCCTCAAGCAAGGCCTGGAACTCTTGGGCCTGGAAACTCTGGAGCGTATGTAAGTTGGCTGCCAAGAAAAAACCTGCACCCAAGCGTGGCGCCAGCCGTTACCAAGCTCCTGCAAAACAGCCGATTCCGGGTTGGCTATGGATGGCCATCGGCCTGACCGTGGGCGCCTTCATCGTGTTCCTGATGAAGCTGGAGCCGGGCAAGGGCGATGACGTCAAGCGGGTCAAGCAGGAAGAACAGAAAGCCACGCGCATGGCCGAGGCCAACAAGACCCCGCCGAGCCCACAGCAACCGGTGAAGCCGAAGTACGACTTCTACACCTTGCTGCCGGAATCGGAAGTGATTGTGCCGCCGGATGCCGTGCCTGAAAAAACCCTGCCAACACCGCAGACCGCGCCTGTGGCACCGGTCACGCCGGCAGAAGCGGCGAAGATCGACACCGCGCGCGCCCAGGCCGCCCTGAGCGGCCTGACCCCGCCGCCGGCGCCTCCGGTGGCCAAGGCGGCCCCGGTGACCAAGTTCTTCCTGCAGGCCGGCTCGTTCCGCAAGGAGGCCGACGCCGACAAGGTCCGTGCGCAGATCATCCTGCTCGGCCAGGCGGTTTCGGTCGAGTCCGGCACGGTCAAGGACGAAACCTGGTATCGCGTGCTGGTCGGCCCGTTCAGCAACCGCGAACAACTGACCACCGCCCAGAAACAACTGGCGGGCAGCGGCTTCAGCAACCTGTTGTTACAACAACGCCAGAGCCGCTGACAGAACGATCAACTCCCCTCCTGCGGGAGCGCGTCGGGCGGCGCTGCGCCTGCTCGCGAAGGCCTGGATTCAGTCAACATTGATGGCGACTGATACAACGCTTTCGCAAGCAGGCTCGCCCCCACACGGATGATCTGCCACCCACCACCGCCCGTCCCCCGCCACACCCCGCAGTTGAAAAACGCCACAGCACCCCCATATGAGTTTGCATAAGGCATTTTCGCCCCGCTGCGTGGAGACTCTTCCCTTGACCACCATCGTTTCAGTTCGCCGCCACGGCAAAGTCGTCATGGGCGGCGACGGCCAGGTTTCCCTGGGCAACACCGTGATGAAAGGCAACGCGAAAAAAGTTCGTCGCCTGTACCACGGCCAGGTCATCGCCGGTTTCGCTGGCGCCACCGCCGACGCCTTTACCCTGTTCGAGCGTTTTGAAGGCCAACTGGAAAAACACCAGGGCCACCTGGTCCGTGCCGCCGTCGAGCTCGCCAAAGAATGGCGTACCGACCGCTCCCTGAGCCGCCTCGAAGCAATGCTGGCGGTGGCCAACAAAGACGCCTCGCTGATCATCACCGGCAACGGCGATGTGGTTGAACCCGAGAACGGCCTGATCGCCATGGGTTCCGGCGGAGGTTATGCCCAGGCGGCCGCCAGCGCCCTGCTGAAAAAAACCGACCTGTCGGCCCGGGAAATCGTCGAAACAGCCCTCGGCATCGCCGGCGACATCTGTGTCTTCACCAACCACACCCAGACCATTGAGGAGCAGGACTGCGCCGAGTAAGCGTGCGTGGCTGCGCGCCACCGCTCACTCTTGCCTGAGGTCCGCCAATTATTATGTCCATGACTCCCCGTGAAATCGTCCACGAACTCAATCGCCACATCATCGGCCAGGACGACGCCAAGCGCGCCGTCGCCATCGCCCTGCGTAACCGCTGGCGCCGGATGCAACTGCCCGAAGAGCTGCGCGTCGAAGTCACCCCCAAGAACATCCTGATGATCGGCCCGACCGGTGTCGGCAAAACCGAAATCGCCCGTCGCCTGGCCAAGCTCGCCAACGCGCCGTTCATCAAGGTCGAAGCGACCAAGTTCACCGAAGTCGGCTACGTTGGCCGCGACGTCGAGTCGATCATTCGTGATCTGGCCGATGCCGCCATCAAGCTGCTGCGCGAACAGGAAATGATCAAGGTCCGCCATCGCGCCGAAGACGCCGCCGAAGAGCGCATCCTCGATGCCCTGCTGCCACCGGCGCGCACCGGCTTCAACAGCGAAGAAGCCCCGGCCCAGGACTCCAACACCCGCCAGCTGTTCCGCAAGCGCCTGCGCGAAGGCCAGCTGGATGACAAAGAGATCGAAATCGAAGTTGCCGAAGCCTCGGGCGTCGATATCTCCGCGCCACCGGGCATGGAAGAAATGACCAACCAGCTACAGAGCCTGTTCGCCAACATGGGCAAGGGCAAGCGCAAGAACCGCAAGCTCAAGGTCAAGGAAGCGCTCAAGCTGGTCCGCGACGAAGAAGCCGGCCGCCTGGTCAATGACGAGGAACTCAAGGCCAAGGCCCTGGAAGCGGTCGAGCAGCACGGCATCGTGTTCATCGACGAAATCGACAAAGTCGCCAAACGCGGCAATGCCGGTGGCGTCGACGTGTCCCGCGAAGGTGTGCAGCGCGACCTGCTGCCGCTGATCGAGGGCTGCACCGTCAACACCAAACTGGGCATGGTCAAGACCGACCACATCCTGTTCATCGCCTCCGGTGCGTTCCACCTGAGCAAGCCGAGCGACCTGGTGCCTGAACTGCAAGGCCGCCTGCCGATCCGCGTTGAACTCAAGGCCCTGTCGCCGGAAGATTTCGAGCGCATCCTCAGCGAGCCGCACGCCTCCCTGACCGAGCAGTATTGCGCCCTGCTGAAAACCGAAGGCCTGGCCATCGAATTCCAGCCGGACGGCATCAAGCGCCTGGCCGAGATCGCCTGGCAGGTCAACGAGAAGACCGAGAACATCGGTGCCCGTCGCCTGCACACCCTGCTCGAGCGCCTGCTCGAAGAGGTGTCGTTCAGTGCCGGCGACCTGGCCAGCGCCCACAGCGACCAGCCGATCCGCATCGACGCCGACTACGTCAACAGCCACCTGGGCGAATTGGCGCAGAACGAAGACCTGTCCCGTTATATCCTGTAGGTCACTTCTACTGCGATAGAGGACCTGTGGGAGCGAGCCGGCTCGCGCCCACAGGTCCCTCGCAATGACGGACGACCAGCCCCATGACGACCCCGCTTCCCACCGACATCAAACTGCACAAAGCCTCGAAAACCCTGTCGCTCAAATATGCGTCCGGCGAGGAATATCAACTGAGCGCCGAGTTCCTTCGCGTGCACTCCCCCTCCGCCGAGGTCCAGGGCCACGGCAAACCTATCCTGCAATTTGGCAAGATCGGCGTAGGCCTGAGCAAGGTCGAACCGGCCGGCCAGTACGCACTGAAACTGACCTTCGACGACGGCCACGACAGCGGCCTCTTCACCTGGGATTACCTCTACCAGTTGGCACAGCGCCAGGACGCCCTCTGGGAGGATTATCTTGGTGAACTCAAAGCGGCCGGAAAGTCCCGCGATCCGAGTGAGTCCGTCGTCAAGCTGATGCTCTAGACCGGGGCTTACGCTCATTAGAAGGCATTTTCTAATTTCATCTGCTTGAATGCTCCCGCCCAGGACCCGTCATTGGCCCGCTTGCGAAAAAAATTAAACTCGGGTAACCAATGGAGCTGGCAAGTTCTGTGCAGCGCTCCCTGATGTAAAAAGTCAGCGATGTGCAATTAACGGTCACCCGAGCAGTAGTACCTGGCATTGGCTGTGTGACTACACAGCAGGCCTCAGGTACTCGTCTCAGGACAATGGAGCGTCGTAGATGAGTAACAAGAATAACGATGACCTGAAACGCCAAGCCTCGGAAAACACCTTGGGGCTCAATCCTGTCATCGGCTTGCGCCGCAAAGATCTGCTTACTTCTGCCCGCATGGTGCTGGCCCAGGCCATCAAACAACCCATCCACAGCGTCAAGCACGTGGCCCATTTCGGCCTCGAGCTGAAGAATGTGATGTTTGGCAAATCCGAGTTGCAACCCGAAGGCGATGACCGTCGCTTCAACGATCCGGCCTGGAGCCAGAACCCGCTCTACAAACGCTACCTGCAAACCTACCTGGCCTGGCGCAAGGAGCTCCACGACTGGATCGGCGACAGCAACCTGTCGGAGCAGGACATCAACCGCGGGCACTTCGTGATCAACCTGATGACCGAAGCCATGGCCCCGACCAACAGCGCGGCCAACCCCGCCGCCGTCAAACGCTTCTTCGAGACCGGTGGCAAGAGCCTGCTCGACGGCCTCTCCCACCTGGCCAAGGACCTGGTACACAACGGCGGCATGCCGAGCCAGGTCAACATGGGCGCCTTCGAAGTCGGCAAGAGCCTGGGCACCACCGAAGGTGCGGTGATTTTCCGCAACGACGTGCTGGAGCTGATCCAGTACCGGCCCATCACCGAACAGGTCCACGAGCGCCCCCTGCTGGTGGTCCCGCCACAGATCAACAAATTCTACGTATTCGACCTGAGCCCGGAAAAAAGCCTGGCGCGATTCTGCCTGCGCAACAACCTGCAGACCTTCATCGTCAGCTGGCGCAACCCGACCAAGGCGCAACGCGAATGGGGCCTGTCGACCTACATCGAGGCGCTCAAGGAAGCGGTCGACGTGGTCACCGCGATCACCGGCAGCAAAGACATCAACATGCTGGGCGCCTGCTCCGGCGGCATCACCTGCACCGCCCTGCTCGGCCACTACGCGGCGATCGGCGAGAAGAAGGTCAACGCCCTGACCCTGCTGGTCAGCGTCCTGGACACCACCCTGGACTCCCAGGTGGCGCTGTTCGTCGACGAGCAGACCCTGGAATCCGCCAAGCGCCATTCCTACCAGGCCGGTGTGCTTGAAGGTCGCGACATGGCGAAGGTCTTCGCCTGGATGCGCCCCAACGACCTGATCTGGAACTACTGGGTCAACAATTACCTGCTGGGCAACGAACCGCCGGTCTTCGACATTCTGTTCTGGAACAACGACACCACCCGCCTGCCGGCCGCGTTCCACGGCGACCTGATCGAAATGTTCAAAAGCAACCCACTGATCCGCCCCAACGCACTGGAAGTGTGCGGCACGCCCATCGACCTCAGTCAGGTCACGGCCGATGTCTATTCCCTGGCCGGCACCAACGACCACATCACCCCGTGGAAGTCCTGCTACAAGTCGGCCCAGCTGTTTGGTGGCAAGGTCGAGTTCGTGCTGTCCAGCAGCGGCCACATCCAGAGCATCCTGAACCCGCCGGGCAACCCGAAATCGCGCTACATGACCAGCACCGAGACGGCGTCGAACGCCGATCAGTGGCAAGAAAACGCCACCAAGCACACCGACTCCTGGTGGCTGCACTGGCAGGCCTGGCAGGCCGAGCGCGCGGGCAAGCTGAAAAAAGCCCCGACCGCACTCGGCAACAAGACCTTTGCCGCGGGTGAAGCCGCACCAGGGACCTACGTACACGAACGATAACTGACCCACCTCGCCCCACTGTAGGGGCGGGTTGGCCCGCGATGACGGCAGCCGCCTCAGTCAATGTGCTGACGGCTACACCGCTATCGCGGGCCCGCCCGCTCCCACAGGGAGCCGAGGATGAATTTGAGAACGTGACACACAGGGCTTGAAGCATGCCGCAACCGTTCATTTTTCGTACCGTCGACCTGGATGGCCAGACCCTCCGCACCGCGGTACGCCCCGGCAAGCCTCACTTGACGCCCTTGCTGATTTTCAACGGCATCGGCGCCAACCTGGAGCTGGTGTTTCCGTTCATCCAGGCGCTGGACCCGGACCTGGAAGTGATTGCCTTCGACGTGCCGGGTGTCGGCGGCTCATCGACGCCGCGCCGGCCCTATCGCTTTCCCGGCCTGGCCAAGCTGACCGCGCGGATGCTCGACTACCTCGACTACGGCCAGGTCAATGTGATCGGCGTGTCCTGGGGCGGCGCCCTGGCGCAGCAGTTCGCCCATGACTACCCCGAGCGCTGCAAGAAGCTGGTGCTGGCGGCCACAGCGGCCGGCGCGGTGATGGTGCCGGGCAAGCCGAAAGTGCTGTGGATGATGGCCAGCCCAAGGCGCTACATCCAACCGTCCCACGTCATTCGCATTGCGCCGATGATCTACGGCGGCTCGTTTCGCCGTGACCCCAACCTGGCCGCCGACCACGCCAGCAAAGTCCGTTCGGCCGGCAAACTGGGCTACTACTGGCAGCTCTTCGCAGGCCTGGGCTGGACCAGCATCCACTGGCTGCACACGATTCGTCAGCCCACCCTGGTACTGGCCGGTGACGACGACCCGTTGATCCCGCTGGTCAATATGCGCCTGCTCGCCTGGCGTATTCCCAACGCCCAGCTACACATAATCGACGACGGCCATTTATTCCTGATCACCCGGGCCGAGGCTGTCGCCCCGATCATCATGAAGTTTCTTCAGGAAGAACGGCAACGGGCGGTGATGCACCCGCACCCGACGCCCCATGGCAGCACCTGAGGTGCGCTGGCGGGAATGAGGTACTAGTTCACGGCTTGACGAA
Organism: Pseudomonas kielensis; assembly: GCF_014236655.1. GTDB lineage: Bacteria > Pseudomonadota > Gammaproteobacteria > Pseudomonadales > Pseudomonadaceae > Aquipseudomonas > Aquipseudomonas kielensis. The sequence goes on along the minus strand of NZ_JACMYG010000006.1, from coordinate 251,910 downwards.
GGAGTGTTGACTCATGCGAGACAAACCAGCGCCGGGCACCTTGCCCACAGCCGCTGCATTCATCAATGCCCAGAGTGCGATCACCGGTCTGCGCGGCCGGGACCTGCTCTCGACCTTGCGCAACGTCGCCGCCCACGGCTTGCGCCATCCGGTGCACAGCGCCCGGCACGCACTGGCGCTGGGTGGGCAACTGGGCCGTGTGTTGCTGGGTGAGACCCTGCACCAGCCCAACGCCGCCGACACTCGTTTTGCCGACCCCAGCTGGACCCTCAATCCGTTCTACCGACGCAGCCTGCAGGCTTACCTGAGCTGGCAGAAACAGGTCAAACGCTGGATCGACGAAAGCGACATGCCCGATGACGATCGCGCCCGCGCGCATTTTGCCTTCACCTTGCTCAACGATGCCGTATCGCCCTCCAACACCCTGCTCAACCCGCTGGCGATCAAGGAACTGTTCAACTCCGGCGGCCACAGCCTGGTCCGCGGCCTGAGCCATCTGCTCGATGACCTGATGCACAACAACGGGCTGCCCAGCCAGATCACCAAGCACGCCTTCGAGGTCGGCAAGACCGTTGCCACCACTCCCGGCGCGGTGGTGTTTCGCAACGAACTGCTGGAGCTGATGCAATACAAGCCCATGAGCGAAAAGCAGTACGCCAAGCCGTTGCTGGTGGTGCCGCCGCAGATCAACAAGTACTACATCTTTGACTTGAGCCCCAGCAACAGCTTCGTCCAGTTCGCCCTGAAAAACGGCCTGCAGGTGTTCATGATCAGTTGGCGCAACCCGGACGTGCGCCACCGTGAATGGGGCCTGTCCAGCTACGTCGAAGCCGTGGAAGAAGCCATGAACGTGTGCCGGGCGATCACCGGCAGCCGCGAGGTCAACCTGATGGGGGCCTGTGCCGGCGGCCTGACCATCGCCGCGCTGCAGGGCCACCTGCAAGCCAAACGGCAACTGCGGCGTATCTCCAGCGCCACTTACCTGGTCAGCCTGCTCGACAGCCAGCTGGACAGCCCCGCCACCCTGTTTGCCGACGAGCAGACCCTGGAAGCGGCCAAGCGACGCTCCTACCAGCAGGGTGTGCTCGAGGGCCGCGACATGGCCAAGGTGTTTGCCTGGATGCGCCCCAACGACCTGATCTGGAACTACTGGGTCAACAACTACCTGCTGGGCAAGGAGCCGCCGGCGTTCGACATCCTCTACTGGAACAACGACAACACGCGCCTGCCGGCCGCCTTTCACGGCGACCTGCTGGACTTCTTCAAGCACAACCCGCTGACCCACCCGGGTGGCCTGGAAGTGTGCGGCACGCCGATCGACCTGCAGAAGGTCAACGTCGACAGCTTCAGCGTGGCCGGGATCAACGACCACATCACCCCCTGGGACGCGGTGTACCGCTCGACGCTGCTGCTGGGCGGCAACCGCCGCTTCGTGCTGTCCAACAGCGGTCACGTGCAGAGCATCCTCAACCCGCCGGGCAACCCCAAGGCCCACTTCGTCGAAAGTGAAAAACTGACCAGCGACCCACGGGCCTGGTACTACGACGCCAGCCAGGTCGACGGCAGCTGGTGGACCCAATGGCTGACCTGGATCCAGGAACGCTCCGGCGCACAACGGGAAACCCTGATGGCCCTGGGCAATCAGCACTACCCCCCCATGGAGGCGGCACCCGGTACCTACGTGCGGGTGCGCTGATTTTTCTCGGCGCCACGGCCGGGATACAGGCCGTGGCACTCAAGGCTCGACAACTAAGAAGACTGGATGAAAACCCGCGACCGGATTCTCGAATGTGCCCTGTTGTTGTTCAACCAGAAGGGCGAACCCAATGTCTCGACCATGGAAGTTGCCAACGAAATGGGGATCAGCCCCGGCAACCTCTACTACCACTTCCACGGCAAGGAGCCGTTGATCCTGGGATTGTTCGAACGCTTCCAGTGTGAACTGACCCCGCTGCTCGACCCGCCGTCGGACGCCCGGCTGGCACCGGAAGACTACTGGCTGTTCCTGCACCTGATCATCGAGCGCCTGGCGCACTACCGCTTCCTGTTCCAGGACTTGTCGAACCTGGCCGGACGCCTGCCGAAACTGGCCAAGGGCATCCGCAACCTGCTCAACGCCCTCAAGCGCACCCTGGCCTCGCTGTTGGCCCGGCTCAAGGCCGAAGGCCAACTGGTCAGCGACACCCAGGCCCTGGGGCAACTGGTCGAACAGATCACCATGACCCTGCTGTTCTCCCTGGACTACCAGCGGATCCTCGACCGCGAGGGCGAAGTGCGCGTGGTGGTCTACCAGATCATGATGCTGGTCGCCCCTCACCTGATGCCGCCGGCCAAACTCGCCACCGAACGCCTGGCGCTGCAATACCTCGAAGGCCAGGCGTAAGGGTTGACTGGCGATGTGCGCAAACAAAAACGCCCGACCTTCGCAGGCCGGGCGTTTTTGATTGTCCCGGGAAGATCAGGACTGACTGGTTGGCGCCGAAGGTGCTGGCGTGGCAGTCGGGGTAGCAGCAGGTGCTGGCGCGGCGGCGGAGTTCGCCGGGCTGACCGCAGCAGCCGGAGTGGCTGGCTTGGCAGCGGCCGCTGGTGCTTTCGGCGCGGCAGCTTTGGGGGCTGCTGGCTTCTTGACTACCGGCTTTTTCGCGGCGGCGGGCTTGGCGGCAGGTTTCGCTGCTGCAGTTTTTGCCGCAGGTTTGGCGGCGGGCTTGGCTGCGGCTTTGGCGGCAACCGGTTTGGCCGCGGGCTTGGCTGCGGCTGGCTTGGCGGCTGCGGTTTTGGCAGCAGGCTTGGCGGCTGGCTTGGCAGCAGGTTTAGCTGCAGCCTTGGCCAGTGGCTTGGCTGCAGGCTTGGCGGCTGCCGGTTTGGCTGCGGCGGTTTTGGCCGCTACAGGGGCAACCTTGGCGCCGGTGAGTTTTTCGATTTGCTTGGTCAGGGTATCGACCTTGCTGTGCAGGGCTTTGACTTCGTTGCGGCTCGGCACACCGAGACGGGAAATTGCACTGTTCAAGCGCTTGTCGAAAGCACCTTCCAGTTCGTCCCATTTGCCCAGCGCGCGATCCTTGACCCCACTGATGCGCGACTTGGCCGAAGAAGCGGTGTCCTTGGCGGCGTCGACTTTTTTACCGACAGCGCTCTTGGTGAGCTTCTCGGCTTTCTCGCCATCCTTGACCAGTGCATCGAAGAGTTTGCTACCGTCAGTGTCGATCTTCGAGTACACGCCTAAACCAGCAAGCCAGATTTTGCGGGAGTAGTCTTCGACCTTCCCAATCCACGAGCTGCCTTCTTTTTCAGTATTCTTTTTACCAGCCATCCCGTTCTCCTTAATGTTTACGCGCGACACGTTCGAGCAATGCCGTTAGCTCATCGAGCTTAGCAGAGAGTGTCTCAACGTCATGTTTAGACGCAATGCCGACACGATTCAAGGCACTGGCGACACGCGTATCAAAAGCCTTCTCGACTTTATCAAGCTGCACTTCAACACGGTCCTTGAGACTGACTACATCGCCTTTGACGTTATCAATCTGAGTGTTAGCGGCTTCAAGTTGTTCCGTCACAACTTTTTTGCCTTTCTTTTCAACAGATTGACCAGCCTTGATCAACTCTTGAACGTATTCGCTGCCTTCCTGACCGACCTTGGCGTAGGCCCCCAGGCCTGCCAGCCAGATCTTGCGGGCATAAGATTTCACTTCATTCACCGGAGTCGGTTGAACGTCAGTTTTTTTCTTCAAAGTAACTTTGGCCATGGTGCACCTCACGCGCAGAAGGTTTGAGGAACTGCCCGCAAAAGTGTCGGGCTCAGGCACAAGGTAGGGAGAATAATTAGAAACGGCACCCTAAGAACCGACACAAACCGATGGCGGCGTGTCAGGCCGCATCGATGCTGGATACTTCACAATCAGACCAGAGCTTTATCCAAGGCTTTTTCGATTTCCGCCTTGATGGTCCCGCTCATCGCTGACATCAGCAGACCGAGCTCGACATCGACCCGGATCGAATCCTCGCCCACATGCACTGCGCCCTTGACCCCCGAGCGCTTGAGATTGAGGGTGTCGCCCGCCCACTTGGGCTCCAGGCCATATTGTGCCGCCAGCTTCTCGGCCAGTTTGTCGGCTTTCTCGCGCGCCGCTTCCTTGCCCAGGCCATGGGCACGTTCAACACTAATACGGGCCATTGATTGACTCCTGATTGATCGGGACTTGCTCAAGACATCTTGACCCCGACTGCGTCAAAAGGTCCCGGCGGTTGCCTATCTTACATTCAGCCTTGCCAAGACAAAGCAGGCCCTGGGGATTAGAATGTCGCGCATTCTCTTTTGGTGACGGCGATATGACTGATCAGCGCAAAGGCAGCGATGCCGAACCCACCACACACTTCGGCTTCAAAAACGTTCCGGAAAGCCAGAAAGCGGAAAAAGTCGCTGAGGTGTTCCACTCGGTAGCGGCCAAGTACGACTTGATGAACGACGTGCTGTCCGGCGGCATGCACCGCCTGTGGAAGCGTTTCACCATCGAACTGTCGGGTGTACGCGTTGGCAATCGGGTCCTGGATATTGCCGGCGGCACCGGTGACCTGGCGGCCAAGTTCTCCCATCTGGTCGGCCCGACCGGCCAGGTCGTGCTGGCCGACATCAACGAATCCATGCTCAAGGTCGGTCGTGACCGCCTGTTGGACAAAGGTGTGGCCGGCAACATCGAGTTCGTCCAGGCCGACGCGGAAAAGCTGCCATTCCCGGACAACCATTTCGATTGCGTGACCATCGCCTTCGGCCTGCGCAACGTCACCCACAAGGAAGACGCCCTGCGCTCGATGCTGCGTGTGCTCAAGCCTGGCGGCCGCCTGTTGGTGCTGGAGTTCTCCAAACCGACCAACGCCCTGATGTCCAAGGTCTACGACGCCTACTCGTTCGCCTTCATGCCGATGGTCGGAAAACTGATCCTCAATGACCCGGAAAGCTATCGCTACCTGGCCGAGTCGATCCGCATGCACCCGAACCAGGAAACCCTGAAGTCGATGATGGTCGAGGCCGGTTTCGACCGCGTGACCTACCACAACATGACCTCAGGCATCGTCGCCCTGCACCGCGGCATCAAGCCCTGATGTTGCTCGCCGGCCTGCTCGCCAGCGTCGAACTCGGTCTGAACCGGGTCCTGCGGCTCGACAGCACGGCGCTCCCGCGCCTGGGCCATTTGAACGGCAAGGTCATTGCCGTCGAGTGCCGCAGCCCGGCGTTGCAGCTGTTCATCCTGCCCAGCGATGAGGGCCTGATGCTGGCGTCCCATTGGGCAAGCGAAGCCGACTGCACCTTGCGCGCACCGGCGGCCAGCCTGCTCAAGCTGGCCATCAGCAAGGACAAGACCGCGGTGTTGCACAGCCCGCAAGTCGAACTGGACGGCGACAGCGGCGTGCTGCTGGAGCTGGCTGGCGTGCTGCAGGACCTGGAACTGGACTGGGAGTACGAACTCTCACGCTGGCTGGGCCCGGTGGCCACGCAACTGCTCGGCGGCCATCTGCGCAGCCGCGCACGCTGGTATCAACAAGGTTTCACCAGCCTGAACCAGAACCTGGCCGAGTACCTCGCCGAAGAGTCGCGCACCCTGGTCGGGCAACGCGAAGCCGAAGCGCGGTTCAGTGAGCTGGACCAGATCAAACTCGATCTGGAACGTCTTGAGGCGCGCTTGGAGCGTCTTTCCCGATCCCTCGACTCAAGCGATAACGCATGAAGCTGCTCGCCGTCCGCCGTCTGTTGCGCATCCAGCGCGTCGTGATCCGCTACCGCCTCGATGACCTGCTGTTCGCCCTGCCATTGCCCTGGTTCCTCCTGGCCCTGCGTTACGCCCTGCCGTGGCGCTGGTTCCCGCGCAAGACCCTGGAACTGAGCCGGGGTGCGCGCCTGCGCCTGGCCTTGCAAGACCTGGGGCCGATCTTCATCAAGTTCGGGCAGATCCTGTCCACCCGGCGCGACCTGCTGCCCGAAGACATCGCCGATGAGCTGATGCTGCTGCAGGACCGGGTACCGCCCTTCGACTCGCAACTCGCCGTCAAGCTGATCGAAGAGCAACTGGGGAAAAAGATCAGCGAGGTGTTCAGCCGCTTCGACATCGAGCCGCTGGCCTCGGCGTCGGTGGCCCAGGTGCACGCCGCACAACTGAAAAGCGGCGAAGAGGTGGTGGTCAAGGTCATTCGCCCAGGCCTCAAGCCGATCATCGCGCAGGACCTGGCCTGGCTGTTCATCCTCGCCCGAACGGCGGAAAAACTCTCCGCCGATGCGCGCCTGCTGCACCCGGTGGACGTGGTCCAGGACTACGAGAAAACCATCTACGACGAGCTCGACCTGCTGCGTGAAGCGGCCAACGCCAGCCAGCTCAAGCGTAACTTCGACGGTTCGCCCCTGCTGTACGTGCCCCAGGTCTACTGGGACTGGTGCCGGCCAAAAGTGCTGGTGATGGAGCGCATCTACGGGATCCAGGTCACCGACCTGGCGACCCTGGCCGACCAGCGCACCGACATGAAAATGCTCGCCGAGCGCGGCGTGGAGATCTTCTTCACCCAGGTGTTCCGTGACAGTTTCTTCCATGCCGACATGCACCCGGGCAACATCTTCGTCAGCACGGTCAACCCGTGGAGCCCGCAGTACATTGCCATCGACTGCGGCATCGTCGGCAGCCTGACGCCCGAAGACCAGGACTACCTGGCGCGCAACCTGTTTGCCTTCTTCAAGCGCGATTACCGGCGTGTCGCCCAATTGCACATCGATTCGGGCTGGGTGCCGGCGGAAACCAAGCTCAACGAATTCGAAGCGGCAATCCGCACGGTATGCGAACCGATCTTTGAAAAACCGTTAAAAGATATTTCCTTCGGCCAGGTGCTGATGCGCCTGTTCCAGACTGCCCGGCGCTTCAATATGGAAGTCCAGCCGCAGTTGGTCCTGCTGCAAAAGACCCTGCTCAACATCGAAGGCCTGGGCCGCCAGCTGTACCCCGACCTGGACCTGTGGAACACCGCCCAGCCGTTCCTCGAACGCTGGATGCGTGAGCGCGTCAGCCCGAAAACCCTGCTGGGCAACCTGCACAACCAGGTCGAGCAACTGCCGCATCTGGCCAACATGACCCGCGACCTGCTCGAACGCATGACCCAGCCCCACGCCGCCAACCCACCCGTGGCCTGGCACCGGCGTTCGGACGACTGGTTCCTGCGCCTGCTCGGCGCCGCGCACCTGGCCGGCGGTGCGATCCTGCTGGCCGGTGGTCCACTGAACGAACTGGGTCACTGGCCGGGTGCAATTATGCTCGCGGTGGGTTTGTATCTGGTCGTTCGCCGATAGCCAGCCGGGTTGTCGGCTGGCACACTGTTTCAAATCGCCCAGGCCCAGCGAAGATGTTGGGCCCGGCTGTCGGAGTCGAAGATGAAAAACTGGCTGGACGAGATCAAATGGGACAGTGACGGCCTGGTGCCGGCGATCGCCCAGGACCACAAGACCGGGCGCGTGCTGATGATGGCCTGGATGAACCGCGAAGCCCTGGAGCTGAGCGCTGCCGAGAACCGCGCCATCTACTGGTCACGCTCGCGTGGCAAGCTATGGCGCAAGGGCGAAGAGTCCGGCCACGTGCAGACCCTGCATGAGCTGCGCCTGGACTGCGACGCCGACGTGATCATCCTGATGGTCGAGCAGATCGGCGACATCGCCTGTCATACCGGGCGCCAGAGCTGCTTCTACCGCGTCTATGAGAACGGTGACTGGAAAATCGTCGACCCGGTACTCAAGGACCCGCACGCCATTTACTCAGCAGGACACAGCCATGAGTGACACCCTGACCCGCCTGGCCCAGGTGCTGGAAGAGCGTAAAGGCGCCGCCGCCGACAGCTCCTATGTCGCCAGCCTTTACCACAAGGGCCTGAACAAGATTCTGGAGAAAGTCGGCGAAGAGTCGGTCGAGACCATCATTGCCGCCAAAGACGCCGCCGTCAGCGGAGATTGCAGCGATGTCATCTACGAAACCGCCGACCTGTGGTTCCATAGCATGGTCATGCTGGCCCAGTTAGGGCAGCATCCGCAGGCGGTACTCGACGAACTGGACCGCCGCTTCGGCCTGTCCGGGCACGACGAGAAAGCCTCGCGTCCATCCAACTGAATAACGATTAGAGAGGAGCAGCAAGATGGGCATTTTTGACTGGAAACACTGGGTCGTCATTCTGGTGGTGGTAGTGCTGGTGTTCGGCACCAAAAAACTGAAAAACCTCGGCACCGACGTCGGCGAATCGATCAAGGGCTTTCGCAAGGCCATGAACGACGACGAAAAGCCGGCCGAGCCGGTAGTGCCACCGACCGCACAGCCAGCGTCGCCCGTGCAGCCACAGGCTTCGACCCTGAACCAGCCGCACACCATTGACGTGCAGGCCCAGAAAGTCGAAGAGCCGACCCGCAAAGACTCGTGAGCACAGACTAATGTTTGGTATCAGCTTCTCTGAACTGCTGCTTGTCGGCCTCGTTGCCCTGCTGGTGCTGGGCCCCGAGCGTCTGCCGGGCGCTGCGCGCACCGCCGGCCTGTGGGTCGGGCGCCTGAAGCGCAGCTTCAACGCGATCAAACAGGAAGTTGAGCGTGAAATCGGTGCCGACGAAATCCGTCGGCAACTGCACAACGAGCACATTCTGTCGCTGGAGCAAGAGGCGCGCAAAATCCTCAATCCGCTCCAGCAGCAGCCGACGCCAGCTGAAACGCCGATCACACCGGCCACGCCTGCCCCTGCGGTGAGCACCGCGACAGTCGAGCCAACGCCTGCGACCGTCAGCGCACCTGTCACCGAGCCGGCGGCCACCGCTGCGCCTGCTCCCCACGACCCAACACCGGCGCCGCGAGCCCCATGAGCGATATTCCAGAGAACGACCAACACATGCCGCTGGTCTCGCACCTCACTGAGCTGCGCACCCGCCTGCTGCGCTGTGTCGCGGCGATCTTTCTGATCTTCGCCGGGCTGTTTGCCTTCACCCAGCAGATCTACACCTTCGTCTCGACACCGCTGCGGGCCTACCTGCCGGCCGGTGCGACGATGATCGCCACCGACGTCTCGTCGCCCTTCCTGACGCCGTTGAAGCTGACCATGATGGTCTCGCTGTTCCTGGCGATCCCGGTGATCCTGCACCAGATCTGGGGCTTCATCGCGCCGGGCCTGTACAAGCATGAGAAGCGCATCGCCGTGCCGTTGCTGGTGTCGAGCATCGTGCTGTTCTACGCCGGCATGGCGTTCGCCTACTTCCTGGTGTTCCCGCTGATCTTCAAGTTCTTCGCCGCCGCCACCCCGGCCGGCGTTGAAATGATGACCGACATCACCAGTTACCTGGATTTCGTCATGACGCTGTTCTTCGCCTTTGGCGTGGCGTTCGAGATCCCGGTGGCCGTGGTCCTGTTGGTGTGGATCGGCGTGGTCGACGTCAAGTACCTGCGCAAGATCCGCCCGTACGTGATCATCGGCTGCTTCGTGGTGGGCATGATCCTCACCCCGCCCGACATCTTCTCCCAGACCCTGCTGGCCGTGCCGATGTGGATGCTGTTCGAGATCGGCATCCTGTTCGGCAGCCTGATCAGCAAACGTGGCGAACACCCGGACGACCAGCCGGCGGACGATCACAACGACCAACCGCCAGCGACCCAACCGTGAACCTGCTGCTCCTCGAAGAGGCCGATTTCATTGCGCCCGACCGGGTCGTGCTGCGCGATCGACGCCTGACCCACATGCAGGAAGTGCATCGGGTCGCAGTCGGCGACAGCCTGCGGGTCGGACGCATCGGCGGGCTGATGGGCGCGGCCCACGTGCTGCGCCTGGAGCCAGGCGAAGCCGAGCTGCGGGTCAGCCTCGACCAGCCACCGCCGGCCAAGCTGCCCCTGACCCTGATCCTCGCGCTCCCCCGACCGAAGATGCTGCGCCGGGTGTTCCAGACCGTGGCCACCATGGGCGTGCCCAAGGTGATCCTGGTCAACAGCTACCGGGTCGAGAAGAGCTTCTGGCAGACCCCCTTCCTTGAACCCGAGGCGATTCGCGAACAACTGATCCTCGGCCTGGAGCAGGCCCGCGACAGCGTGCTGCCGGAAATCGTCATCGAAAAACGCTTCAAGCCCTTCGTCGAGGACCGCCTGCCGGCCATCGTCGAGGGCACCCTCGGGCTGGTCGGCCACCCCGGCAACCACCCGCCCTGCCCCCGTGGGCTGGCCGAGCCGGTAACCCTGGCCATCGGTCCGGAAGGTGGCTGGATCCCCTACGAAATCGACCTGCTGGGCAAGGCCGGGCTGCAACCGGTACAGCTCGGCGAGCGTATCCTGCGGGTAGAAACCGCGGTCACCGCACTGCTCGCGCGCCTATTCTGATCCCCAGGATCGTAGGCGCACCTACAGATTCTCTTTAGTCGGCCGATAGACTCTCCATAACTCGAATTAAATGGGGAGTCTGCAGCATGTACCGATGGTTAGCCGAGAACCTTGGCAATGTGAGCGTCAATCGCAAGCTGGGCATCGGCTTCGGCCTGGTCTTGCTCATGACCCTGCTGATCACCGTCAACGGCTGGTCGGGCATGAGCAGCATCATCAGCCGGGGCGACAAGCTCGGCTTCATCTCCAGCCTCAACGCACTGACCAAAGACCTGCGCATTGCCCGCCTGGACTATGAAATGCACCACGGCGAGCAAGGGCCGGCGGCCGTGAACGAGGTGTTGAACAACCTCGACCAGGGCCTCAAGAGCGCCCTGACGATGATCGAGCAGCCCGCCGACACCGCCATACTCAATGAGCAACTGGAAGCCGTCAGCGAGTACCGGCACGCCTTTGCCGACATGACCCAGGCCAGCGCCAATCGTGAGGCCGCCAGGGCCAAGCTCGGGGCGACTGCCGACGCTGCCGTGGCCCGCGTCAACGACGTGGAAAAAGCCCTGCTGCAAGGCGATAACGTGGCGCAGTTCAACAGCGTCATCGACCTCAGCAAACTGCTCCAGCAGGCGCGCTTCCAGGTCCGCGGCTACACCTACAGCGGCAAGGCCGAGGCCGAGCAACCCGCCCTGGCCGCCATCGACGCCGCCCTCAACTACCTCAAGGCCCTGCCCGCGCAACTGCCCGAGCAGCACGTCGGCAACCTGCAACAAGCCAGCGACTCGCTGATCGGCTACCGCGCGGCCGTCAGCCAGTATCGCGACTCCCAGGTAGCCAGCGCCAACGCACTCAAGGACATGGCCCACCAAGGCGACGTCCTGCTGGAACTGAGCAAAAAACTCACGCTGTCGCAGACAGTCGTCCGTGATACCGACGCCGCCCACGCCAAGAACACCCTGTTGCTGACCACGCTGCTGGCCCTGGTGTTCGGCCTGCTCGCTGCCTGGGCCATCACCCGGCAGATCATCATCCCGCTGAACCAGGCCCTCAAGGCCGCCGAGCGGGTGGCCGTCGGCGACCTGACCCACAACCTGATCTCCCAGCGCCGCGACGAACTCGGCCAACTGCAGCGCGCGATCCAGAGCATGATCGTCAGCCTGCGCGAGCTGATCGGCGGGATCAGCGATGGCGTCACGCAAATCGCCAGCGCCGCCGAAGAGCTGTCGGCGGTGACCGAGCAGACCAGCGCGGGGGTCAACAGCCAGAAGGTCGAGACCGACCAGGTCGCCACCGCCATGAACGAAATGGCCGCCACCGTGCAGGAAGTCGCGCGCAACGCCGAAGAGGCCTCCGAAGCCGCCGTCGCCGCCGACCAGCAGGCCCGCGAAGGCGACAAGGTGGTCGGCGAAGCCATCGCCCAGATCGAGCGCCTGGCCACCGAGGTCGGCCACTCCACCGAAGCCATGGGTCATTTGAAGCGCGAGAGCGACAAGATCGGCAGCGTCCTGGACGTGATCAAGTCCGTGGCCCAGCAAACCAACCTGCTGGCCCTCAACGCCGCCATCGAGGCCGCGCGGGCCGGTGAAGCCGGCCGGGGTTTTGCCGTGGTCGCCGATGAAGTGCGCAGCCTGGCGCAACGCACGCAGAAGTCCACCGAGGAGATCGAAGAGCTGATCGTTGGCCTGCAGAGCGGCACCCAACAGGTCGCCACCATCCTGGACAACAGCCGCAGCCTGACCGACAGCAGCGTCGAACTCACCCGCCGTGCAGGTGGCTCGCTGGACAACATCACCCGCACCGTTTCAGCGATTCAGGCCATGAACCAGCAGATCGCCGCGGCCGCCGAACAGCAGAGCGCGGTGGCCGAAGAGATCAACCGCAGCGTGCTCAATGTGCGTGATGTGTCCGAGCAGACCTCGGCCGCCAGCGAGGAGACCGCCGCCTCCAGCGTTGAGCTGGCGCGGTTGGGGACTCACCTGCAGATGCTGGTGGGTAAATTCAGGGTCTGATCGGTGGCACACGCGAGGCTGGCAACAGCCTCCCGGTTCAGGCGTCGCATGCGCCTGTCTGACGGATGTGCTGCGCCAGGGCCGCAAGGTCATGGTTGACCTCGCCCTTGAAGTCATGGGACGAGATATAGCCTTCGTAACGTTCGAAGAATGTGTCGACGTTGGAGCTGATGGGTTTGAAGGCGCTGGAATCGCCTGTGCCATGCATGGGGAACAGCTTGGCGTGCAAGTGGTCGATGCCATAGCCTTCGAGCATCAGGCCCGTGCGCCCCACATCCGGCAGCGCCCGGTCGATCAGCAGCGCGACTTTTTTCGCGGCGATCATCAACCCCGACAACACTTCGTCAGGCTGTGCGAACGCATAGCTGCCAACGTGCTGCCTGGGTACAACCACCGAAAAACCCGGGGTATTGGGACGACTGGAGAGGAAGGCCACGTGGGCATCGTCCTCCCAGATCAGGTGCATGGGCGCCTGGCCGGCGAGCATTTTGCAAAAGATACAGTCCATGTTGTAGACCCCTTCCGTGGAATCCTTGATAAACGTTTCGACCGGCCAGTGATTTAGTACCGCCCTTAAAGTACCTGGCGCAAAAATGCCTGGGCCCGTGGATCCTTCGGTGCATCGAAGAACTCGGCTGGCGAGGCATCTTCCAGCAGCTTGCCGTGATCGAAGAACAGCACCCGGTCCGCCACTTCCCGGGCAAAGCCCATTTCGTGGGTGACGCAGACCATGGTCATACCTTCCACCGCCAGGGTCTTCATCACGTCCAGCACTTCGCCGACCATTTCCGGGTCCAGGGCCGAGGTCGGTTCATCGAACAGCATGACCTTGGGCTCCATCGCCAGCGCCCGGGCAATCGCCACCCGTTGTTGCTGACCGCCAGACAGGCGCGACGGGAACTCGTGGGCCTTCTGGGCAATACCGACCTTCTCCAGCAGCGCCATGGCCTTGGCCTCGCGCTCCTTCTTGGCACGCTTGCGCACCACCTTCTGCGCCAGGCACAGGTTCTCCAGCACGGTCATGTGCGGGAACAGGTTGAAGTGCTGGAACACCATGCCGACTTCACGCCGGTAGGCATTCACGTCGGTTTTCGGATCGGCCAGCTGCAGGCCGTCGATGCTCACCGAGCCGGAATCGAACTCTTCCAGGCCGTTGAGGCAGCGCAGGAAGGTCGACTTGCCGGAGCCAGACGGGCCGATGACCACCAGCACCTCGCCCTTGGCCACCTGGGTGGTGACGTTGTCCACCGCGCGCACCACCTGGCCACGGGTGTCGAAGACTTTTATCAGATCGCGGACTTCAATCACTTTGCGCGAGCCTCCGCTCAAGCCGGCTGGCCATTTTCGACAGCGGCAGGTTGATCAACAGGTACAGCCCGGCCACGCAGAACAGGATTTCGAACGGCGAGAACGAGGTGGTGATGACTTCACGGCCACTCTTGAGCAGCTCGGTGATGGCGATGACCGACACCAGCGAGGTGTCCTTGACCAGGCTGATGAACTGCCCGGCCAATGGCGGCAGCACACGCTTGAAGGCTTGCGGCAGGACCACATGGCGCATCGACTGGCTGGCATTCAGACCCAGGGAGCGCGCGGCTTCGTTTTGCCCACGGGCAATCGACTGCACCCCGGAACGAATGATTTCGGCCACGTAGGCGCCGGTGAACAGCGACAGCGCGGCGATCCCGGCGAACTCGCGAGAGAGGTTCAGGACCGTGCCGATGAAGAAGTAGAAAATGAAGATCTGCACCAGCAGCGGCGTTCCGCGCACCAGCTCGATGTAGACGATCGACAGGTCGCGCAGGGTCGGGTTGTTCGACAGCCGGCACAGGCCGGTTGCCAGGCCGATCAACAGCCCGAGCACACCCGAGACCAGCGACAGCCACAAGGTTGTCCACAGGCCCCACAACAGCGGTCCTGCGGCCCAATGCCGGGTGACACCAACCACATCGCCTTCGGCCACTTCGTCGCCACGGGCCACTTGCAGGCTGTTGTCGTCGACCGTCAGCACTTGCTCGGTGCCGGCGTCGTTGCGCAGGGTCACTTTAGCCTTGTCGCCCTGGCGCACCAGTTCGCTGACGGTGGAGAGATCAGCGGCGCGCTGGGCGTCTTCGGCCTGGTAGGCGAAGTACTGCGGTACGCGGTTCCAGCGCCATTCGTAGGACATCAGCGAGGTGGCGTAGTACAACGCGCCGGCCATGCCGACCAGCACCAGCACGGTCAGGACGTGCCAGGGCCATTGGGCTTTTTTATGTTTCATTGCACATTCCGGGATTTGTGTTGCCTTGGAGGCCCTCATCGCCAGCAGGCTGGCTCCCACAGGGGAATGCATTTCATTGTGGGAGCCAGCCTGTTGGCGATTGGGAACGACGCGGTCTATCTAACCGTCCTTACTCCATGTCCTTCTGCCAAGCGGTGTCTTTGAACCACTTGTCATGAATGCGATCGTAGGTGCCGTCTTCGCGGATCTGGTGCAGGAAGTTGTTGATGAAGTTCAGGCTGTCGTAGTCGCCTTTCTTCAGGCCGAAAGCCAGTGGCTCGAAGGTGAATGGCTTGTCGAGGAACACCAGCTTGCCGTTGCCGACCTTGTTCACCGCCACCACGTTGTATGGCGCGTCGTAGACAAAGGCGTCAGCCTTGCCATTGACCACGTCGAGCACACCTTCCTGTTCGTTGTCGTAGCCGTGGTACTTGGCTTTGGACATCAGCTTCTTGGCGACCATTTCGCCCGTGGTTCCCAGCTTGGAGGTGATGCGGTATTCGGCGCTGTTCAGGTCTTTATAGGACTTGATGGTGCCTTCCAGCTCCTTGCGGATCAGCAGCGTCTGGCCGACCACGATGAAGGGTTCGCTGAAGTTCAGGCGCAGGTTGCGTTCCTGGGTCAGGGTCATGCCGCTGCCGATCATGTCGAACTTGTCGGTCAGCAAGGCAGGGATGATGCCGTCGTAACCGGTGGACACCAGTTCCAGCTTGACGCCCATGGCCTTGGTCATGGCTTTGAGCAGATCGACTTCGAAGCCGATGATTTCGCCGCGCTTGTTGGTCATTTCAAAGGGCATGTAGGTCGGGTCCATGCCGACTTTCAACGTGCCACGCTTGACCGCGTCGTCGATGGCGCCGGCCTGCGCCGCGTTGACTGCTACCAGTGCCGAGACGCCGAGCATCAGCATCGAGAGATACTTCTTCATCATCAAAGTCCCCAATCTTTTTGTAGTAAGGCGTGCAATCGAACGCTTTCTTGTGGAAAACAGCCGATACGGACACAAAGGGTGTCCGGGCACACCAAAGAAGGGAGCGATGCTAACGCACTCGGCCGTTTGCACAAGTGCTTACGAAGTTTCAGGCAAAAAAAAGCCCCGCGGATTGGCGGGGCTTTTTCATCAGGCCGGTTGGGCCTGCAAGCTCAAGGGCTTGAGCGGCAACAGCGGCGCATGGGGGTCGGCTTTCACCGAAGCCCGCCAGGCGTCCAGCCATTGCGCATGGCCTTCGCTCCAGACCTGCTCATGCAGGCGAGCCAGGGCGACCGGGTCGCTGAGCAACTGCAGCCGCTCATGGTTGTTCAAGCCGGCCGGGCCGACTTTCAACGCATGGCGCACCCGCTCGGCGCGCAACCACTCGATCGGCTCGGCCTGACCGTGACGCGACGTCGCCAGCGCACACGCCAGAGCGTTCTGCTGCGGGTCGACCACGGCACGGATGAAGCCGTCGTTCAGCGCGTGCCAACGGTTCTCGTGGGTGTACTGGTCAGTCGCCAGCAAGGCCTGTGGCGGATTGTATTCCTCAGGAATCAGGAACAGGCTCTCGTCACGGGACTTCAGGCCCAGGCCCACACGGCTGGAGATCACCGATACCGGGATCGACAGCATCAACGAACCGACGATCGGCACCAGCCACCACAGGAAGCTCGGGTTCAGCCAGATCACCAGCAAGGCCCAGAAGAAGCCCAGCAGGGTCTGCGGACCGTGGCGCTTGACTGCCTCGCTCCAGGGCGTGGAGTCATCGTCACGCTGTGGCGAGTTCCAGGTCGCGGCCCAGCCGAGGAACGCGGCGAGCACAAAGCGGGTGTGGAAAATCATCCGCACCGGCGCCAGCAGCATGGAAAACAGCATCTCCAGGAGCATCGACAGGGTCACCTTGAACTTGCCGCCGAACTCTTTCGCGCCCTTGGCCCAGATCAGGATGATGCTCAACAGCTTGGGCAGGAACAGCAGCACGATGGTGGTCGAGAACAGCGCGATGGCCTTGTCCGGGTGCCATTGTGGCCACAGCGGATACAGCTGGCGCGGCTCCAGGAAGTACTGCGGCTCCATCAGCGTGTTGACCGCCAGCAAGGCCGTCGACAGCACCAGGAAGAAGAACCACAACGGCGCCGACAGGTAGGACATCACGCCTGTCAGGAACACCGCACGGTGCACCGGGTGCATGCCCTTGACCAGGAACAGCCGGAAGTTCATCAGGTTGCCGTGGCACCAGCGACGGTCACGCTTGAGTTCGTCCAGCAGGTTGGGCGGCAGTTCTTCATAGCTGCCCGGCAGGTCGTAGGCAATCCAGACGCCCCAGCCGGCACGGCGCATCAGCGCAGCTTCAACGAAGTCGTGGGAAAGGATGGCACCGGCAAACGCGCCTTTACCGGGCAACGGCGCCAGGGCGCAGTGCTCGATGAACGGCTTCATGCGGATGATCGCGTTGTGCCCCCAGTAGTGGGACTCGCCCAACTGCCAGAAGTGCAGGCCGGCGGTGAACAGCGGGCCGTAAACCCGGGTGGCGAACTGCTGCATGCGCGCATACAGGGTGTCCATGCCCGACGCCCGTGGCGCGGTCTGGATAATCCCGGCGTCCGGCGTGGCTTCCATCAAGCGCACCAGACTGGTCAGGCACTCACCGCTCATTACGCTGTCGGCGTCGAGGACCACCATGTACTTGTAGTCACCCCCCCAGCGACGGCAGAAGTCGTCGAGGTTGCCGCTCTTGCGTTTGACCCGACGGCGACGGCGGCGATAGAAGATCTTGCCAAAGCCCTTGGCTTCGCGGCAGACGTCCAGCCAGGCCTGCTGCTCGGCAACACAGATATCGGTGTCGTTACTGTCGCTGAGCACGAAGAAGTCGAAACGGTCGAGGTCGCCGGTGGCGGCCACGGACTCGAAAGTGGCGCGCAAACCGGCAAACACCCGCGGCACGTCTTCGTTGCAGATCGGCATCACCAGGGCGGTGCGTGCGTCTTTCGGAATCGGCTCGTTACCGGCACTTTTACCGGAGATGCGGTATTTATCGTGGCCGGTCAGCAACTCGAGGAAGCCCATCAGCGCGGTCCAGAAACCGGCCGAGACCCAGCAGAACAGGATCCCGAACAGAATCAGGATGCTGGTCTGCAAGGCATACGGCAGCACCTGGGTAGCGGTTTGCATCAGGGGTTGATGCAGCACCTCTTCCAGGTCGACGAACGCCCAGCCCTGGTACGGCATGATGCCTTTCATGTACCAGCCAGCAACGATGGTCTGGCCCAGCATCAGCACCAGCAGGATATAGCGACGAATCGAACCGACGGTGCGCCAGCGCGCAGCCGGCAGCACACGTTCGTCCTTGGGCGGTGCCGGCGGATTGGTACGACCGGTCAGCCGACGCCAGCCGCGCACCAGGATATTGGTGCGCCACGGCTCGGGCACGACCTTGGTCCGACGGATCGGTGGGGTGGCTTTCAGGCACACCCGGCCGCTGGCGTCGAGCACCAGCATCTCGGCCTCTTCCAGCTCTTCGGCGGAGTTGAGGGTCAGGCGGCGGCCGACCGAGGCCTGCGCGGCCTCCGTCGGTGCGTCGAAGGTCGACGAGGACAAGCGTTCATGCAGTTCGCTGAAGGATTTGCAGCCCGCCAGTTCGGCGCGCTGCTCATCGGTCATCGGCAAATGCGCCAGGTACTCGCTGAGCGACTCTGGCTGTACGTGGGAATTACTCATCGGCAGGCAACTGATAGCTCCAGGTCTCGGTCAAGACTTCTTCAGTCGGCGCCGATTCCGGTGTGGCTGGGGCCGCGTCGGCAGCAACGGGCTGCTTGGCGTCTTTGTTGTCCTTGGTCTTGCTCTCGGCAGCGGGCTTCTTGGCGTCAGCCTGTTTGGCGTCCGCTTGCTTGGCTTCTGCCTGCTTGGCTTCCTTGTCTGCTTTCTCTTGCTGCTTGGCGGCCACTTTGTCGGCCTTGGCCACCGAGGAATTGGAGCTTGGCAGCGAAGTCTTGGTCAGGTCCGCCGGCACGATGGGCTGCACCAGGGCGGCACGCATCTCGGTCGACTTGCTCGGGTCCTTGATCTTCATCCGCAGCGTCAGGCGCCAGCCCTTGGTTTCAGGGTTGTAGCGCACGCTGTTCTCGACCAGCTCGGCATTGTCACCCACGCTGACCTGGCTACGAACGTCGGCCTCCGGCGGCAGGGCTGCCAGGGATGGACCTTCGAAGTCGATCAGGTAGGCCACACTGCCGTCTGGTTGACGAATCAGGTTGGACTGCTTGACGTCGCCGGTGGAACGCAGGGTCTGGCTGACCCAGGCGCTGTCCGGGGCGTGCAGGGCTGCTTCGTCGATGGTCCAGTGCAGGCGGTAGGCTACATCCAGCGGCTGGCCAGGTTCCGGCAGTTTTTCCGGGCTCCAGAAAGCCACGATGTTGTCGTTGGTTTCATCGGCGGTAGGAATTTCCACCAGGTCGACCGAACCCTTGCCCCAATCGCCTTTTGGCTCGATCCAGGCGCTTGGGCGCTTGTCGTAGCGGTCGTCGAGGTCTTCATAGTGGCTGAAGTCGCGGCCACGTTGCAGCAGACCAAAACCACGCGGGTTCTCAACCGAGAAGTTGCTCACGGCCAGGTGTTTCGGGTTGTTCAGCGGACGCCAGATCCACTCGCCATTGCCGGCATGGATCGCCAGGCCGCTGGAGTCGTGCAGCTCGCGACGGTAGTTGAGGACCTTCGATGGCTGGTTGGCGCCGAACAGGAACATGCTGGTCAGCGGGGCGATGCCCAGCTTGCTGACCTTGTCACGCAGGAACATCTGCGCCTTGACGTCGACAATGGTGTCGCTGCCAGGACGCAGGGTCAGGCGGTAGGCACCGGTGGCACGTGGCGAATCCAGCAGGGCGAAAATCACCAGGTGCTTGTCGCCTGGCTTCGGCTGCTCGATCCAGAACTCGGTGAAACGCGGGAACTCTTCACCCGACGGCAGCGCGGTATCGATCGCCAGGCCGCGGGCCGACAGGCCATAGGTGTGGCCCTTGCCGACGACGCGGAAATAGCTCGCGCCCAGCATGGTCATGATTTCGTCTTGCTTGTCGGCCTTGTTGATCGGGTAAAGCACGCGGAAACCGGCGTAACCCAGTTGTTCGGTGGCCTTGGGATCAAACTTGACGTCGCCGAAATCGAAACGACTTGGGTCGTACTTGATCTCTTCGACGGTGTTGGCCGTGATTTCGTTGATTTTCACCGGCGTGTCGAAATGCATGCCCTGGTGATAGAACGACAGCTTGAACGGGGTCTTTTTATCGGCCCATTCGGCTTTTTCGGTCAGGAAACGAATTTTCTGGTAGTCCGCGAATTTCATTTCGCGGAATTCGTTCGGCAGATTGCTGCGCGGAGCTTCGTATTTCTGCCCCGCCAGCTCTTTTGCCTTGGCCGACACATCGTTCAGATTGAATGCCCAAAGCTGGCCGGCGCTGAGCAGGCAAAACAGGGCAGAGCCTGTCGCCAGTGCGTTTCGCAACCGTTTGGCAGACAATTTTGGTGCAGTACAGGGACTAACAATCACGAGCAACCCTCGCCGAAAACAGATCAAAAAACCAACGGCCAGCTATCTATATGCCAGGTTGGCGAGCATTGTTCCGACTCCGATGGGGCAAAATGATTCCCCAAACGGTCGCGAACAAGTCTCTACCTAAGTCAAAAATGGGCCAACGAACGCTGATCCCCGTAGCGCGGGATTATCTAGTAGCCCGCGTTACAACGCATCAGGGGTAACAAAGTATTTATTGCGAAAAACCCCTGTTTCGCCCCGAAACAGCCCTGAAAAGATGTTTCAAACACTTTCAGGTCTGCAACAGGAAGGTCACCGGGCCATCATTGACCAGATGCACCTGCATATCCGCGCCAAATCTGCCTGATGCCACATTGCCATGCAACTGTTGCGCCTTGCCTAATAGATAGTCAAAAAGCTCTTCGCCCAGTGCCGGAGGGGCAGCGGTCGAAAAGCTCGGGCGCAGGCCATTTTTGGTGTCGGCGGCCAGGGTGAACTGCGAGACCAGCAGCAACCCCCCACCGACATCGGCCAAGGACAGATTCATCTTGCCCTCAGCGTCGCTGAATACCCGATAGTTAAGCAGCTTATGCAAAAGTTTGTCGGCGCTGGCCCGGGTATCGTCGGGTTCCACGGCCACTAGCACCAGCAAGCCCTGGTCGATCGAGCCGACAACCTCCCCCGCCACCTCGACGCGCGCGCCACGCACGCGCTGCAACAGGCCCTTCATGCTTCTTCAGGCGGCAGATCGAGCAAACGCCGCGCCATCTGACTGGCCGCCCGTACCAGGGCATCGGTAATACCCGGCTCGGAGGCAGCGTGCCCGGCGTCGCGGATCACCTGCAGCTCACTGTTGGGCCAGTTCTGATGCAATTCCCAGGCATTGTCCAGCGGGCAGATCACGTCGTAGCGACCATGCACGATGACGCCAGGCAGGTGGGCGATCTTGCCCATGTCGCGAATCAGCTGGTTAGGCTCGAGGAAAGCATTGTTGGTGAAATAGTGGCATTCGATGCGGGCAATCGACAGCGCACGCTGTGGCTCGCAGAAGCGATCGACCACCAGCGGATTCGGACGCAGGGTCGCGGTGCGCCCTTCCCACAGCGACCAGGCCTTGGCCGCGTGCATCTGGGCAATCTGGTCGTTGCCGGTCAGGCGCTTGTGGAAGGCCTTGAGCAGGTCGTCGCGCTCGTCCTGTGGGATAGGCGCGATGTAGTCCTGCCAGTAGTCGGGGAACAGACGGCTGGCGCCCGCCTGGTAGAACCATTCGATTTCCTGCGGGCGGCAGAGAAAAATCCCGCGCACGATCAGGCCGTGCACGCGCTCAGGGTGGGTTTGCGCGTAGGCCAGGGCCAGGGTCGAACCCCAGGAGCCCCCGAACAGCACCCATTTGTCGATGCCCAGGTGCTGGCGAATCCGCTCAAGGTCGGCGACCAGGTCCCAGGTGGTGTTGTTTTCCAGGCTGGCGTGGGGCGTGGAGCGGCCACAACCGCGCTGGTCGAAGGTGACAATGCGGTACAGGTTCGGATCGAAGTAACGTCGGCTCATCGCGTCGCAGCCCGCCCCGGGGCCACCATGAATGAACACTACCGGCAAACCTTCCGGTGATCCGCTTTCGTCGACATACAGGGTATGGGTTTCATCGACGGCCAGATCATGCCGGGCGTAGGGTTTGATCTGCGGGTACAAAGTCTGCATTGCGCGCTCCGTAAGGGGTCGAGGTCATCCCTGGGGGGACTTCTATTATTCTGCCGTTGGGCATCATAAACCCGAATAGCGCAATGAGCATGTCCCTGAAGAAAATACGGTTTTGCGGCGCCGGCGAGGGTCCTTTCCCACGCAAACTTGCAGGGCGCATGCACAATCTGCAAACACCCCGAGTCACTGTGGGAAAGCAGGCCGGCCGGTAGACCGCCTCGCCGTGCCCTGGCTCTTGATCTTGATGCACCCGCCCCATCGGCAGGCTGAGCGAAGGCATGCATCCGGGGGGAGGCGCGTAGCGCCGTGCGGCGAAGCCGCCTACATCGAGAGGAAGTGCAGCGCAGCAAACCGGAGGCGATGCCCCCGGATCGATACCGTAGCGAAGGCACCCCGAGCCTGAACGAGGGGCCGTACGTCAGGGGTAAACAACGGATAAACCCACAAACCCAGGATCAAACGATCTTGAGAGCTTCTCCTCAACCGTATCGCTGCCGACCCCAGGCCAACATCCCTTGCAGCAGTTGCTTGAGCACCACCTGGGTCGGGGCCGCCAGGTCGGGGCGGTAGCGGAACGGCTCGAACTCTTCCATATAGGTGCACTGCCCCAGCTCCAGTTGCACCGCATGGATGTTTTCGCCCGGGTTGCCGTAATGACGGGTGATGTGGCCGCCCTTGAAGCGCCCGTTCAACACGTGACTGTAATCGCTGTGACGCGCACAGATCGCTTCCAGCTCGGTGGCCAGCGTCGGATCGCAACTGGCGCCATTGAAGGTGCCGAGGTTGAAGTCCGGCAGCTTGCCCTCGAACAGGTGCGGGATCACCGAGCGGATCGAGTGCGCATCGAACAGCATGGCGTAGCCAAACTCGGCCTTGAGCCGCGCCAGCTCCTGTTGCAGCGTGCGGTGATACGGGGTCCAGACCTGCTCCAGATAGCGTGCGCGCTCCTCGGCAGACGGCTCCAGGCCTTCGCGGAACAACGGCACGCCATCAAACAACGTTGCCGGGTACAGGCCGGTGGTTGCACCGACGTACAACGGCTTGTCGTCGGACGGACGGTTGAGGTCGATGACGAACCGCGAATACTCCGCCGCCAGGGTGCTGGCGCCCAGCTCCTGGGCGAACTCGTAAAGTGTCGGAATGTGCCAGTCGGTGTCCGGCAGGCTTTGCGCGGCGGGGATCAACCCGGCCTCGACAGCCGGCGTCAGGCGCAAACCGGCATGGGGCATGCTGATCAGCAGCGGCACCCGGCCTTGTTGGAAGTTCAGAACCTTATCCACAGCTGTTCTCCTAAATCTCGACTTCAACGCCGTGACGCACGACGCGTTTTTCCAGGTCACCGCCCAACCAGTACGACAGGTCGGCCGGACGTTCGATCTGCCAGGCAACGAAGTCGGCCATTTTGCCCACTTCCAGCGAACCGTGGGTGTCGGCCATGCCCAGCGCCGTGGCGGCGTGGATGGTCGCGCCGGCCAAGGCTTCCTCTGGCGTCATGCGAAAGCAGGTGCAGGCCATGTTCAGCATCAGGCGCACCGACAGGGCCGGCGAAGTGCCGGGGTTGAGGTCGCTGGCGATGGCGATTTTCACCCCGTGCTTGCGCAGGGCATCCATCGGCGGCAACTGGGTTTCGCGCAGGAAGTAAAAGGCGCCGGGCAACAGCACCGCGACAGTACCGGACTTGGCCATGGCGATGGCGTCGTCTTCGGTCATGAACTCCAGGTGGTCGGCCGACAACGCCTGATACCGCGCCGCCAGGCTTGCGCCGTGCAACGACGACAACTGCTCGGCGTGCAGCTTCACGGGCAGGCCCAGCTTCTGCGCGGTGATGAACACCCGCTCCACCTGCGCTGGCGAAAACGCCAGGTATTCGCAGAACGCATCCACCGCATCCACCAGCCCTTCAGCCGCCAGGGCCGGGAGCATCTCGCTGCAGATGTGTTCGATGTAGTCATCGCTGCGATCGGCGTACTCCGGTGGCAAGGCGTGGGCCGCCAGGCAGGTGGTGCGCACGCTGACCGCAAACGCCTCACCGAGGCGCCGGGCGACCCGCAGCATCTTGCGCTCGCTGGCCAGGTCCAGACCATAGCCAGACTTGATCTCGATGCTGGTGACGCCGTCGCGCAGCAGGCTTTTCAGGCGTTTGGCGGCACTGGCGAACAGTTCGTCCTCCGTTGCGGCACGGGTCGCGCGCACGGTGCTGGCGATGCCACCGCCGGCGGCAGCGATCTCGGCATAGCTGACCCCTTGCAGGCGCTGTTCGAATTCGCCGCTGCGGTTGCCGCCGAACACGGTGTGCGTGTGGCAGTCGATCAGGCCCGGGGTCACCCAGGCCCCCGCGAGGTCATGGACCTCGGGGTAATAATCGGACGGCAGCTCGCCACGTGGGCCGATCCACTCAATGTGCGCACCAGACGTCACGATGGCGGCGTCCTCGATGATCGAGTACGTGCCTTGGGCCATGCTTGCAACGTGGCAGTGTTGCCAGAGCGTTTTCATCCCAGGCCTCCGTTAGGTTATCGATGGGACATGGAAGGTTCGCAGGTGACCTCGACCGCCGTTGGGGCAGCGGGCTTGACCCACAATTTATAGGCAATCACCAGCAGGACGATCCACACCGCACCGACCACCAGCGCTGCCTGGGTGTCCGGGAAGTAACCCAGCACACCAAAGACAAACAGCATGAACACAATCGCGGCCGCCGGCGCATAAGGCCAGAATGGTACCGGGAATTTCAGCTCGGCGACTTGCTCGCGGGTCATCGAACGGCGCATGGCCACCTGGGTAACCAGAATCATCAACCACACCCAGACGGTGGCGAAGGTCGCGATCGAGGCGATCACCAGGAACACATCCTTGGGAATCAGGTAGTTCAACACCACGCCGCCCAGCAACGCTGCGCCCATGACCACCACGGTCATCCACGGCACACCCTGTTTCGACAGCCGCGCAAACCCCTTGGGTGCGTGGCCCTGCTGCGCCAGGCCGTACATCATGCGCCCGGCGCCGAAGATGTCGCTGTTGATCGCCGACACGGCCGCCGAGATCACCACGATGTTGAGCACGGTCGCCGCCGCGCCGATGCCCAGGCTGTCGAAGATCTGCACGAACGGGCTGCCCTGGCTGCCAATCTGTGGCCATGGGTAGATCGCCATCAGCACAAACAGGGTCAGCACGTAGAACAGCAGGATCCGCAGGGGCACCGCATTGATCGCCCGTGGAATCACCCGTTGTGGGTCCTTGGCTTCACCGGCGGTGATGCCGATGATCTCGATGCCGCCGAACGCGAACATCACCACCGCCAGGGAGGCGATCAAACCGCCGACGCCATTGGGCATGAAACCACCGTGGGCCCACAGATTGCTCAGGCCGGGAGCCTGTTCAGTGCCGGCCGTGCCGATGCCGAAGAGCATGATGCCAAAACCGCCGAGGATCATCGCCACGATGGCGGCGACTTTCAGCAGCGACAGCCAGAACTCCATTTCGCCGAAGACCTTGACGTTGCACAGGTTCAGCCCGCCGATCAGCAGCACGATGCCCAGCACCCAGATCCAGCGTGCGACTTCCGGGAACCAGAAGCCCATGTAGATGCCGAAGGCGGTGACGTCGGCCAGGCAGACGATGATCATCTCGAAGGCGTAGGTCCAGCCGAGGATGAAGCCGGACATGGGGCCCAGGTAGGTGCTGGCGTAATGGCCAAAGGAGCCCGAGACCGGGTTGTGGACGGCCATCTCGCCGAGGGCGCGCATGACCATGAAGACGGCGGCACCACCAATCAGGTAGGCCAGCAGCACGGCGGGGCCGGCCATCTGGATGGCCGAGGCGGAACCGTAGAAAAGCCCGGTGCCGATCGCCGACCCCAGTGCCATGAAGCGAATATGTCGGGCGGATAGCCCGCGTTTCAAGCCTTTGTCTGGCTGTTGCATTGCTCGTCCCTAATTATTCTTATCGACGCAATAATCGCATCACCAACAAACCCACTCCCACAGGTTCAGCGCAATCCTTGTGGGAGTGGCGGTGCGACGATTCGATTTGCCCGTGATGGGTCCCTTACAGACTTGGCAGCAACTTGGCCGTCACCAGTTCATTCAGGCAGCG
This sequence comes from Pseudomonas kielensis, assembly GCF_014236655.1. Taxonomy (GTDB): domain Bacteria; phylum Pseudomonadota; class Gammaproteobacteria; order Pseudomonadales; family Pseudomonadaceae; genus Aquipseudomonas; species Aquipseudomonas kielensis. Next base: position 225,995 of record NZ_JACMYG010000006.1, on the reverse strand, counting down.
CGAAGCCAGCAGCTCGCTGGCCGCGTTGATGTCCGGCGCGAAGAAGCGGTCCTTCTCGTAGAACGGCACTTTGGCGCGCAGGATGGTGCGGGCTTGTTCCAGCTTCGACGAGGTTTTCAGGCCGTCGCGCAGGTCCAGGCCCTGGCAGCCAGCCAGCCACTCGACTGCGAGAACACCACGGGTGTTTTCAGCCATTTCCCACAGGCGCTTACCTGCCGCTGGGGCCATGGACACGTGGTCTTCCTGGTTGGCCGACGTCGGCAGGCTGTCTACCGAGTGCGGGTGGGCCAAGGCCTTGTTCTCGCTGGCCAGGGCCGCTGCCGTCACCTGGGCAATCATGAAGCCGGAGTTGACGCCACCGTTGGCCACCAGGAACGGCGGCAGCTGCGACATGTGCTTGTCCATCATCAACGAAATGCGGCGCTCGCTCAGGGAGCCGATTTCCGCGATGGCCAGGGCCATGTTGTCGGCGGCCATGGCCACTGGCTCGGCGTGGAAGTTACCGCCGGAGATCACATCGCCTTCGCTGGCGAAGACCAGCGGGTTATCGGACACGGCGTTGGCTTCGACGGCCAGCACTTCTGCGGCCTGACGGAACTGAGTCAGGCAGGCGCCCATGACTTGTGGCTGGCAGCGCAGGGAGTACGGGTCCTGGACCTTGTCGCAGTTCTGGTGCGAATCAGACACTTCACTGCGCTCGCCCAGCAGGTCGCGGTAGGCCGCGGCCGCGTCGATCTGGCCTTTCTGGCCACGGGCTGCGTGGATGCGCGCGTCGAACGGCGAGCGCGAACCCAGCACCGCTTCCACGGTCAGGCCGCCCAGGGCCAGGGCACCGGCGAACAGGTCTTCACCTTCAAACAGGCCACGCAGGGCGTAGGCCGTCGAGACCTGGGTGCCGTTCAGCAGCGCCAGGCCTTCTTTGGCGGCCAGGGTCAGCGGCGCCAGGCCGGCGACTTTCAACGCCTCGGTGGCTTCCAGCCATTCACCTTTGTAGCGGGCCTTGCCTTCGCCCAGCAGGACCAGCGACATGTGGGCCAGGGGCGCGAGGTCACCGGATGCACCAACCGAACCTTTGAGCGGGATGTGCGGGTACACCTCGGCATTGATCAGGGCGATCAAGGCGTCGATCACGACCCGGCGAATGCCAGAGAAACCACGGCTCAGGCTGTTGACCTTGAGCACCATGATCAGGCGCACCAGCGCATCGCTGATCGGCTCGCCGACACCGGCGGCGTGGGACAGCACCAGGGAGCGCTGCAGGTTTTCCAGGTCTTCGCTGGCAATACGGGTCGAGGCCAGCAGGCCGAAACCGGTGTTGATGCCGTAGGCGGTGCGGTTTTCCGCGAGGATCTGTTCCACGCAGGCCACGCTGGCGTCGATCTGTGCCGAGGCACTGTCGTCCAGGGTCACACGCACCGGCTGTTGATACACGGCACGCAGTTGGGCAAGGCTCAGTTGGCCTGGGATAAGGTTCAGCGCAGTCACATTCATTCTCCTTTTGAGAGTTTTATTAACCAGACGCTCCGGAAGTGTCCGTTGTCCGTCGCTTCCCGCTTTTGAGGGGTGGCGCCTTGGCACGCTGGCTTTGTTAGAAATCAGTACAAATCGGCAAATGTCTTTTGCAGTAAATCCGGGTCTTTCAACAGCGCGGCGGCACTGGCAATGTCCGGCGCCAACCAACGGTCCTGGTCGTAGGCGGCAACCCGCTCGCGCAACAGGCGCCAGGCGGTATCGGTGCCAACGCCGAAGCCCTGGTCCTTGAGGAATTCAAACGCCTGGGCCGCCAGCAGGTACTCGATGGCCAGGATCTGTGTGCAGTTCTCCAGCACCCCGTGCAGTTTCAGCGCAGCGTTGGTGCCCAGGCTCAGGTGGTCTTCCTGCAGGCCCGAAGTCACGTAGTTGTCCAGTACCGCCGGTTGCGCCAACTGACGGTTTTGCGCGCAGAGCGAAGCCGCGACGTACTGCACGATCATCATCCCCGAGTTCACCCCGGGGTTGGCCACCAGGAACGCCGGCAGGCCACTGACGTGCGGGTTGATCAGGCGGTCGAGACGGCGCTCGGCAATCGAGCCGATCTCCGCCATGGCAATCGCCAGCAGGTCGGCCGCCAGGGCCACCGACTGGCCGTGGGGGTTGGCCTGGGAAACCACGCGGTAATTGTCCGCGGTGCCCAGCACCAGCGGGTTGTCGGTGGCGCCGTTGAGTTCGGTTTCGATCTGTTTGATCGCGTGCACCAGTTGATCGCGCGCAGCACCGTGCACCTGCGGGATCGAGCGGATGCTCAGGGCATCCTGGGTGCGAATGCCTTTGCTCTGGGCGATCACTTCGCTGCCGTCGAGCAAGGCCCGCAAGTTGATCCCGACTTGCTGCATGCCCGGGTGCGACTTGAGCGCGATGATTTCTGCGTCGAATGCATCGATCTGCCCTCGCTGGGCTTCGAAGCTCATGGCGCCGATCACGTCGGCCCATTCCAGCAGGCGCGTGGCATCGGCAATCGCCAGGCAGCTCAGGCCGCTCATGCACGGCGTGCCGTTGACCAGGCACAAGCCGTCCTTGGCCCCGAGCTTGACGGGTTGCAGGCCTTCTTCGGCCAGCGCTTGCTGCGCGGAAACGATCTGCCCGCGATAGCTGACATTGCCCACGCCCAGCAGCGCGATGCCGATGTGTGCCATGTGAGTCAGGTAGCCCACGGAACCTTGTGACGGCACTTGCGGGGTGATGCCCCGGTTGAGCAGCGCCAGCAGCGCTTCGACGACCTGACGGTGCAGGCCGGATTTGCCGTGGCTGTAGTTGACGATGGCCGCGCACATGATCGAGCGGGTCTGCTCGTTCGTCAGCGGCGCACCCACGCCGCAAGCGTGGCTGAGCAAGGTGTTGCGCGACAACTGGCTGAGCTGTTCGTCTTGCAGCGATACGTTGCACAGCGCGCCCAGGCCGGTGTTGATACCGTAGGCACGTTCGCCGCTGGTGACGATGCGCTGGACGATGGCCTGCGCGTTTTCGATGCGCGCCCAGATCGACGCCGACAGCTCGAGCTGTGCACCATCACGGGCGACAGCGACGACGTCCTGCCAAGTTACCTGCGCTTCGGTGATAACGATTTTTTCAGCCTGGGACATCTTCAACCTCGCGTGTACAACCTGAATATTGATGCAGCCCTGCCGACCCCATCGCGAGCAAGCTCGCTCCCACATTTGAAATGCATTCCCCTGTGGGAGCGAGCTTGCTCGCGATGAGACCGGCACAGTCGCCACAAACCTCTTAAACCACCGCCGCCCGCCGCTGCACGAAGCGGTCGACATACTCGTCGGCCGGCGAGTGCAGGATCTCTTTCGGCGTGCCGACCTGGATCAGGCGGCCGTCCTTGAGGATCGCGATGCGGTTGCCGATGCGCACGGCTTCGTCGAGGTCGTGGGTGATGAACACGATGGTCTTGTGCAGCGTCTTTTGCAGCTCGAGCAACTGGTCCTGCATTTCAGCGCGGATCAGCGGGTCGAGGGCACTGAAGGCTTCGTCCATCAGAATGATGTCGGTGTCTGCCGCCAGGGCACGGGCCAGGCCCACCCGCTGACGCATGCCGCCGGACAACTGGTGCGGGTATTTGTTTTCGTACCCCTTCAGGCCCACGGTGTTGATCCAGTGCAGCGCACGCTCGGAGCACATGGCTTTGCTTTCGCCACGGATTTTCAAGCCGTAGGCGACGTTGTCCAGCACGCTCTTGTGTGGCAACAGGCCGAAGCTCTGGAACACCATGCTGATCTTGCGCCGACGAAATTCGCGCAGCGCGTCCATGTCGTATTGCAGGATGTCCACGCCGTCCACCAGGATCGCGCCGCTGGTCGGGTCGATCAGGCGGTTGAAGTGGCGGACCAGGGTCGACTTGCCGGAACCCGACAGGCCCATGATCACGAAGATCTCACCGCTGCCGATACTCAGCGACAGGTCGTTGACCCCGACCACGCAGCCGGTTTCGGCCAGTACCTGGTCCTTGCTCTTGTTCTGGCGAATCATGTTCAGCGCATCGGCGGAACGATTGCCGAAAATCTTGAAGACGTTTTTGACTTCGATCTTGGCTGCGTTGCTCATTTGCTCACCTCATGCCGTGGCCGGCCGTAGGCCTGGGTAATGCGGTCGATGACCACAGCGAGAATCACGATCGCCAGACCGGCTTCAAGGCCCCGCCCAACGTTGAGAGTCTGGATACCCACCAGCACGTCCTCACCCAGGCCACGGGCACCGATCATCGAGGCGATCACCACCATCGACAGGGCCATCATGGTGGTCTGGTTGATCCCAGCCATGATGCTCGGCAGGGCCAGTGGCAGTTGCACACCAAACAGTTGTTGCCAGCGGTTGGCACCGAAGGCGTTGATGGCTTCCATAACCTCGCCGTCAACCTGGCGAATACCCAGGTCGGTCAGGCGGATCAGTGGCGGCGCGGCGTAGATCACGGTGGCGAAAATCGCCGGCACCTTGCCCAGGCCGAACAGCATCAGCACCGGGATCAGGTACACGAAGCTGGGCATGGTCTGCATGATGTCCAGCAGCGGCATCAACACCGAACGCAGGCGGTTGCTGCGCGCCGAGAGAATCCCCAGCGGAATGCCGATCAGCACCGAAATGACCGTGGCCACCATCATCAGCGCCAGGGTCTGCATCAGCTTGTCCCACAGGCCAACGGCACCGACCAGGAACAGCAGGCCGACGATCACGCTCGTGGTCAGCACTTTGCGGGTGGCGTGCCAGGCCACGCCCGCGACGATGGCCAGCATCAGCCACCAGGGCGCCGCACGCAGCAGGCCTTCGAGGTTGACGATGGCCCAGAGCAGGGTGTCGGAGATGTGCCGGAACACATCGCCGTAGTTGGTCACCAGCGAATCGACCCAACTGTTGACCCAGTCGGCGATGGAAAAGGTAAAGCTTTCAGGAAACATAGGAGACTCTCAATCAAGGGGTTGTGATCAAGCGTCCGACGGCCCTTGCAGACCGCCGGAAAGGCTCGAACTACAAGGCCGCGTCGATTTTCTTGGCAGCGTCTTCACTGACCCAGGCGCGCCAGACTTCAGGATGTTCCTTGAGGAAGATCTTCGCCAGTTTTGGCGACTCGATCCGCTCTTTGGTCATGCGGGCCAGGTTCTGGTTCAGCAGGTCGATCGGCAGATTGACCTTCTCCAGCACGGCCACCAGTTCGGGTGCTTGTTCGTGGAAGGTCTTGGAAAGGCCGACCTTGATGTCCACGCTCTTGTCCACACCGGGCTTCTCTTCCAGTTTCACCAGGTCGACCTGGCCCATCAGCGGGGTTGGCGACCAGTAGTAGAACAGGATCGGCTCGCCACGCTTGTAGCTCGACAGCACCGCGGCATCCAGCGCCGGGCCGGTGCCTGGGCGGAAGTTGGTGTAGCTGCTTTCCAGGCCGTAGCTCTTGAGCATCTCGCTGTTGTCCAGCTCGCAGGTCCAGCCGGCCGGGCAGTTGTAGAAACGGCCTTTGCTCGGCTCTTCCTGATCCTTGAACACGCTGGCGTACTTGGCCAGGTCAGCGATGGCCTTGAGGTCCGGCGCCTTGGCTTCCAGCTTGCGCTTGGCATCGCCTTCGATCACGTAGCGCGGCACGTACCAGCCTTCAACGGCGCCGACCACCGGGGCGCCGACACCGACGACCTTGCCGGCCTTCTCGGCCTTGTTCCAGACTTCGCTGCGGCCAACCCACTCCTCAGCGAAGACTTGAATATCGTTGCTGCTCAGGGCGTTTTCCATGGTGATGGAATTGCCTGGCAGGCTGTCTGTCTTGCAGTCGTAACCTTTCTCCAGCACCACCTGCATCACGTCGGTCAGCAGCATGCCGCTTTCCCAGTTCAGCCCGGCGAATTTCACTGGTTTGCCTGATTCACACCAGCCGGCCGCCTGGGAGGCGCCAGCATTGGCCAACAGGCCTACAGCAATCAAAGTGCCCAGCAGAGTCTTGTTGATTTTCATTGTATGACGCTCCTATTCAGGAATTGGCTTACGGCAGTCAAGAGGCATCCAGGCCTGTCCACTTCCAATTGAGCTTCACTGCTGTCATGCGGTGGGCTCCACTCAGCTTTTTATTCGATGACCGCGTAAGTCCACGGTTTCAGCCTGCACAAGCAATCTCTGCCGACATAACTGATGTAGGAGCTGGCTTGCCCGCCGGCTCCTACAGGGAGTGCGTTACTGGCCGGTGATCATCGGCAGGTTCAGGCCCTGCTCTTTGGCGCAGTCGATCGCGATCTGGTAACCGGCGTCGGCGTGGCGCATGACGCCAGTGGCCGGGTCGTTGTGCAGGACACGGGCGATACGCTCAGCCGCTTCGTCGGTACCGTCGCAGACAATCACCATGCCCGAGTGCTGGGAGAAGCCCATGCCGACGCCGCCGCCATGGTGCAGGGAAACCCAGGTCGCGCCGCTCGCGGTGTTGAGCAGAGCGTTGAGCAGTGGCCAGTCGGACACGGCATCGGAACCGTCCTGCATCGATTCGGTTTCGCGGTTCGGGCTCGATACCGAACCGGAGTCCAGGTGGTCGCGGCCGATCACGATCGGTGCCGACAGCTCGCCGCTGCGCACCATTTCGTTGAACGCCAGGCCCAGCTTGGCGCGCAGGCCCAGGCCCACCCAGCAGATACGGGCCGGCAGACCCTGGAAGCTGATGCGCTCGCGCGCCATGTCCAGCCAGTTGTGCAGGTGAGCGTCGTCCGGGATCAGTTCCTTGACCTTGGCGTCGGTCTTGTAGATGTCTTCGGCATTGCCCGACAGCGCAGCCCAACGGAACGGGCCGATGCCACGGCAGAACAGTGGACGGATGTAGGCCGGTACGAAGCCTGGGAAGTCGAAGGCGTTTTCCACGCCTTCTTCCTGCGCCATCTGACGGATGTTGTTGCCGTAGTCGAAGGTCGGAATTCCCATTTTCTGGAAGTCGAGCATCGCCTTGACGTGCACGGCCATCGATTGCTTGGCGGCTTTGATCACAGCGGCGGGCTCAGTCTTGGCACGTTCGCGGTACTGATCCCAGGTCCAGCCGGCGGGCAGGTAGCCGTTGAGCGGGTCGTGGGCGCTGGTCTGGTCGGTGACCATGTCCGGGCGCACACCACGACGGACCAGTTCCGGCAGGATTTCCGCCGCGTTGCCCAGCAGGGCGATGGAGATCGCTTTGCCTTCGCTGGTGTACTTGGCAATACGGGCCAGCGCGTCGTCGAGGTCTTTGGCTTGCTCGTCGACGTAGCGGCTTTTCAGGCGGAAATCGATACTCACTTGCTGGCATTCGATGTTCAGCGAGCAGGCGCCGGCCAGGGTTGCAGCCAGAGGCTGGGCGCCACCCATGCCGCCCAGGCCTGCGGTCAGCACCCAACGACCTTTGAGGTCATCGTTGTAGTGCTGGCGACCGGCTTCGACGAAGGTTTCGTAGGTGCCTTGGACGATGCCCTGGCTGCCGATGTAGATCCAGCTGCCGGCGGTCATCTGGCCGTACATGGCCAGGCCCTTGGCATCCAGTTCGTTGAAGTGTTCCCAGCTGGCCCAGTGTGGCACCAGGTTGGAGTTGGCGATCAGTACGCGCGGGGCGTTGGTGTGGGTCTTGAACACGCCGACAGGCTTGCCGGATTGCACCAGCAGGGTCTCGTCGTCATTCAGGTTGGTCAGGCTTTCGACGATCTTGTCGTAGCATTCCCAGTTACGCGCTGCGCGACCGATACCGCCGTAAACCACCAGTTCTTTAGGGTTCTCGGCAACTTCCGGGTCGAGGTTGTTCATCAACATGCGCAGCGGCGCTTCGGTCAGCCAGCTCTTGGCGGTGAGCTTGTTACCGCGGGCAGCGCGGATTTCAACGTCACGGTATTTCGTAGGCTTATTCTCGGTCACGAACAGAACTCCTCAGCAATCAATCCAAACCAACCCAGGCGGCGGGCGAGCAAGCCGGCGAACAACGATGCGCACCAGCGAATCAGTGGACGATGGTCGAGTCTCCGTGACTCATACGCATACGTCTTTACTTGTACATACAAGCATATGCAATCGAGCGGCCAACTTGCCGGGCAGGCATTCAAGAAAAACGCTGAAAGGGCTGGAGGGCGCCTGAATCAAGGGTTCTTGCGTGGATGATTTTTTTCGCGGGGACGTTTTCGAGGGCATGCCCGTTGTTACTGCAACGTGGTTTTGCGCCACGTTGGGGCGTTCGGTAACACGCACTGCTCAATTCAGCGCACTCCAGAAACACCCTACAACCTCATTAGAAGCGTCCGACTCTACTGCCACCGATCCTCGCCGACTTCATAACCACCCCCCCTTGAAGTCACGCCTGCGAGGAACCCGCAATGAAACAGTGGAAAGTCAGAACCCATCTCCTGCTGCTTGCCGGCACCCTGCTGACCAGCTTGATGTGCATCGGCGCACTCGGGTTGTACGGGATGCGCTCCACGGTCCAGGGACTGGAGACGGTATACCTCGACCGGGTCATCCCGCTGCAGGACTTGAAGAGAATTTCCGAGCTGTATTCCGTCCAGATCGTCGACGCCACACACAAGGCCCGGGACGGCATCTACACCGCCGCACAAGCCGCTGAACAGATCAGCCTCGCGTTACCGGAGATCGAACAACGCTGGCTCAGCTACCTGTCGACGCACTTGATTGCCGACGAAGTGCAACTGATCGGCGAAATCGCCCCGCTGATGCAGGCAACCGAAGCGCCGCTACGGCACTTGCAGGCGCTACTCAACCGCAGCGCTCCTTCAGACCCGAGCCTGGAGCACTTCGCCGCCCGACAGCTCTACCCCTTGATCGACCCGTTGACCTCGCTGTTTTCGCAACTGACCGACGTTCAACTGCAAGAGGCCCGAAAACAGTACGAGCTCAGCCAAGCTCGCTACGAGTTCTACAGGAAGCTGGAGGTCATTGTCCTGGCGCTGACGCTGCTGTTCGCCAGCCTCTACGCCGCGATTTTCTGCGCCAGACTGGTGCGCTACCTCGGTGCCGAACCCCACGAGTTGGCCGCGATCAGCACACACATCGCCCAGGGCCAACTCTTCGAACCGCCCACCTTCAGCGCAACCACTACGGGAGTCATGCAATCCGTCGAGGCGATGCGCCGCAGCCTGCGCAGCATGATCGGCAAAATCCGCGAGGCCTCGCGGCACATCGAGGCCTCGACCAGACGCCTGGGTACCTCGTCCGAGCAAGGCCTGAAACAGGCCGCCGAACAGACCAGTGCCGCGTCTTCCATCGCCGCGGCCGCTGAACAGATGTCGGCCAACATCACCCACATCGCCGAGAGTGCCGTGCAAGCACGCGATACCACGCAAAAAGCCGAACAGATCACCGTCCAGGGCATGACCGCCATGGACCGATCCATCATTGAAATGCAGCAAATCGCGCAGTTGGTGACCCAGACCTCGAGCGATCTCGATCAACTGACCGTGCACTCCAATTCCATCGGGAAAATCGTCGACGTGATCCACAGTATCGCCGAACAAACCAACCTGCTCGCGCTCAACGCCGCCATCGAGGCCGCCCGGGCCGGGGAGCAAGGCCGCGGGTTTGCCGTAGTTGCCGAAGAAGTACGGGAGCTGGCGATCCGCACGACCCGCTCCACTGCCGAGATCGTAAAGCTGGTGAGTACGATCCAGGGCGGCATGCGCAAAGCGAACAACAGCATGAGCGCCGGTCGTGAGCGGGTGCTTCAGGGCCAGCAACTGATCGACAGTGCCGGCGCATCGATGAGTGATGTAAAAAACGCGCTGGATCAGTCACTCGACGCGGTCAGGCAGATTTCCCACGCCTTGCAGGAGCAACGTGTGGCCAGTGAGGACGTCGCGCGCAATGTCGAAACCGTCGCACAGCGTGTGGAGGAAAATGTCGCGGCACAACAGGACGTCGTGACCACCACGCACGCGCTCAAGCGAATGTCGAGTGAACTGGAGGAGACCGTTCGAGGCTTCATCCTCGAACGGGAATAACCGGCATTAGCGCTGCGGCGTCAACTCGATCACGCAGCACGGGCCACTGACGGAGATTTCCAGCAAACCGCGGTTACCGTCCAGTTGCAGGCAATCATGGCGACCCAGTTGCTGGGCACCTTCACTGAGCTTCACTGCAAGCTGTTCGGTGACACTGAACACCAACACAGTGCCCGCTGAAGTAAAGAAACGCTGCTCGCCGTCCAGCCACTGCAACCGCGCGCTGTAACGCTGCGGCGCATAAATCAGGTTGAAGTCACGAATCGCCCCACCCAGCAGTGTGCACGACACCTGGCTCTCGCCGCTGAAGGCAAAGGGGTCCAGCGGTAACAGTGGACGCGTGTCCTGACCATCGACGGTCAAGCGCATGCCGGCGCCTTGCAGCACGGTGATCACCCGCTGATAACCGGCGAAGGTGGAGAACCCGCCCGACTCGCCGATATCGGCAATCGACAGGCGCCAGCCGAAACCGTCCAGGCCGGTGCCGGCATCGCGGGTAATTTCTTCAGTGCTACCGCCGCCATTCTTCCACGGCATGCGCGGATAGTCGGCCGCGCGCAAGACCTTCAACTGACTCATGGGTGCCTCGTGTCTTATTTATGAAACCGCCCTTCCAGGCGATGACGGGAACCGGGGTGGATCAGGCGTGCAGCCGTCACCGGCTGGCGGCCCGACCAGGTGCGCCGACGAATCAGCAGGCACGGCTCGCCCTTTTCGATTTGCAGCAACTTGCACTCGCTGGACTCGGCCAGGATCGCCTCGACCACGTGCTCGCCCTCGGTCAGGGGCGCCACCTGGTTCAGATAGGCGTACGGCGTTTGTTGGGTGAAGTCTTGCTTGAGGTAATCCGGCGCCACCAGGGCGTTCACAAAACGATCCTCGATCTGCACCGGAATATCGTTCTCGAAATGCACGATCAGCGAATGGAAGACCTTCTGCCCTTCGCGCATGTCCAGCGCCAGCGCACGCTCGGAACCGGCAGCCTCTTCTTCCAGGGTGATCACCTTGCAAGTGTGGCGGTGGCCACGGGAGGCGATCTCATCGGCAATGTTGTGCACTTCAAACAGCGCGGACTGGCTCTTGGGTTCGGCGACAAAGGTTCCGACGCCCTGCATGCGCACCAACAGGCCGTCGGCCGTCATCTCGCGCAGGGCGCGGTTGATGGTCATGCGGCTGAAACCCAACTGGCTGACCAGCTCGCTTTCCGACGGCACACGGTAGTGCGGCGGCCAGTTTCCACTGTCGATCTGCTGGGTGATCATCTGTTTGACGCGTGCGTACAAGGGCGCCGGACTGTCGCCCAGGTTGGCACTCAGCGTCGATACTGCAGGCGGAGTCGGCACAGGAAATCCTTGTTGATGGATGAAAGTCACTAGCTTGCCGGAGTTTACCGAGCAGGCAAACGTCTGTATATGTATATACAAATAACACACGATGGGGTGCTGAACCATGTCCGCCTTCTTTGCCGAACGCGCGCTACTGCCTGACGGATGGGCCAACAATGTACGTCTTGAGGTCGGTGCCGATGGCCTGCTGACCCACATCCAGGTCGATGCCAGCGCGCAAGGCGCGGAACGGCTGAGTGGTCCGTTGCTGCCGGGCATGCCCAACCTGCACTCCCATGCGTTCCAGCGGGCGATGGCCGGCCTGGCGGAAGTGGCAGGCAATCCGAACGACAGTTTCTGGACCTGGCGCGACCTGATGTATCGCCTCGTCGGAAAAATCAGCCCGCATCAGTTGGGCGTGATTGCCCGCCAGCTGTACATCGAAATGCTCAAGTGCGGCTACACCTCGGTCGCCGAATTCCACTATGTGCACCACGATCACAATGGCCAGGCGTATGCCGACCCCGCCGAGCTGTCGCTGCAGATCAGCCACGCCGCCAGCGCCGCCGGTATCGGCCTGACCCTGCTGCCGGTGCTGTACAGCCATTCCGGTTTTGGTGGCCTGGCGCCGAACGATGGCCAGCGCCGCTTTATCAACAGCACGCAAAACTACCTCGACTTGCAGGCGCGTTTGCAGCCGATCCTGGCGCAACAGCCGGCACAGCGCCTGGGCTTGTGTTTCCACTCGTTGCGCGCGGTGACACCGCAGCAGATCAGCGACGTGCTGGCCGCCAGCGACCCGCAGTGCCCGGTGCATATCCACATCGCCGAACAGCAGAAGGAAGTCGACGACTGCCTGGCCTGGAGCGGTCGCCGGCCATTGCAGTGGCTGTATGAAAACACCGAAGTCGATCAGCGCTGGTGCCTGGTGCACGCGACCCACGCCAATCCGGAAGAAGTCAGTTTGATGGCCAGAAGCCGAGCCATCGCCGGCCTGTGCCTGACCACCGAAGCCAACCTGGGCGACGGGATTTTCCCGGCCGTGGACTTCCTCGCCCAAGGCGGGCGCATGGGGATCGGCTCCGACAGCCATGTGTCGCTGAGTGTGGTCGAGGAATTACGCTGGCTGGAATACGGCCAGCGCCTGCGCGATCAACGCCGCAACCGCCTGTATGGCGCCGAGCAACCGATGGTCGGTCGCACCCTGTACGACGCCGCGCTTGATGGCGGCGCGCAGGCGCTGGGCCAGCCGATAGGCGCACTGGCAGTGGGCAAGCGCGCCGATTGGTTGGTGCTCGATGGCAATGATCCTTACCTGGCGACCGCCAGTGGCGACGCCATTCTCAACCGCTGGCTGTTTGCCGGCGGCGACCGTCAGGTCCGCGACGTGCTGGTCAACGGCAAGTGGGTGGTGCGTGACGGCCATCATGCTGGCGAGGAAGAGAGCAGCCGGGCGTTCACCCAGGTGTTGCGCGACCTGCTGGGCTGATCGCTGCACAGGTGGGAGCAAGGCTTGCCGGCGATGGCGTCGATACATTCGCCAGCGCCGGCAAGCCTTGGGTCTGCGGTTACTTCGAGGTCTTGGCCATCCGCTCATCCGACACACGCCAGATCAGGCGAGTGGTGTCGTAGCCCTGCTGACGCGCCCTGCTCAGCAGTTCTTCACGGGTCTCGGCGTTGACTTGCGGCTTGCGCGACAACAGCCAGAGGTAGCGGCGGTTGGGGTTGCCGACGATCGCGGTCTGGTAGTCATCGCTGACGTACAGCACCCAGTAGTCGCCCTTGACCACACCTGGCAACAGGCGGGTAAACCAGTTATCGAAATTCACCCACAGCTTGTCGGTCTTGCCCGGCACCTGCGGCGTCGCCGTGCCCCGGGCTTCTTCCCAGGTCCACTCTGGCGTCAGGCAACGGTTGAGCACGCCCATGTCGCCGTCGGGCTTGAGGGCGTAGTGGGCTTCGGACTGGGCGCAGTTGCGCTGGAAGTACATGGGCATGCGCGCCAACTCGTACCATTTACCCTGGTAACGCTTGAGGTCGACGTTATTGGCCGTTTTGGGTGCCAGCGAATCATCGCCAGAGGTGGCACAGCCGGCCAAGAACAGACCGGCTAAAAGAACGAGTACAAACCGCATCATTATTTTTCTCCCGTGGGCGCTTGGCCCCGGTTTACTTCAGGCCTTGCCCGGAAAACATCAACACTTTGTCACCGGCAAATTGCACGCTGATAAAGCTGTTCTTGTCGCCCCAGGTGCAGCTGGACATGCCCAATGCGCCGGAACAATCCGCAGGTTTGCCCAACAGGGTTTCGACCTCGGCCTTGGGCATGCCCGCCGAGAGTTTCGAGTAGTTTTCCTGGTTGACCTTGCTGCATGCGGCCAACAGCACGCAAAACGACAGCAAGGCGATAGATCGCAGCGACATGGTGAAACTCCTGGGAAGAGACGCTGGCATGGCTGCCAATCAGAAGCTTAGAAGAGAAAACCCCCATCTGGTTCCCAGCGCAGGCGGGTATTTCTTGAACGGTCAGATCGGCGCCCAAGGCTTGAATCGGACACTGTTTTGCGCCGTACGACATTTCGTCGTTTTTTGCCAAACCCGTCTCATCTTTGCCGCCGCCCTGTCGACATAGAAGCATCGCCAAGCCCTGCTGTGGCAATTTGACGCCCCCCTCGTTGACCCGTCCTCCCGCGGTAGCTCTCTTAATGACCAGAAACATGAAGTTCAGCCACAAGATCCTGCTCGCCGCTGCCCTGGTGGTGGCCGTTGCATTCGCCTGTTTCATCCTGTTCAACGACTATCGCCAGCGTCAGACCCTGCGTGCCAGCACTGAAGCCTCGATGCAGGAGCTCGGCAGCCTGACCACCAGCAACATCCAGACCTGGCTGGAAAGCCGTATCCAGCTCCTGCAATCGCTGGCCCAGCAGGTCGCGATCGATGGCCCGGCGCCGGCCACGCTCAAGCGCACGGTCGGCCTGCCGGTGTACACCAGCAACTTTCAGCTGAGCTACTTCGGTGGCACCGACGGCCTGATGTTCTCGGTACCGGCCGGCAATCGCGCCGCAGACTACGACCCCCGCAGCCGTGGCTGGTACAAGGCCGCCAACAGCGCCCAGCAGACCATCGTCACCGAACCCTACATCGCGGCGTCCTCGGGCAAACCGGTGATCACCGTGGCCACCCCGGTGCAGCACCAGAACCAGTTGATCGGCGTGGCCGGGGCAGACATCGACCTGGCCAACGTCAGCGCCATCATCAACTCCCTGGACTTCGACGGGCACGGGCACGCCTTCATTGTCAGCGGCGCCGGCAAAATCCTGATTCACCCGGACAGCAAGCTGGTGCTCAAGAGCCTGGCCGAGGCCTACCCCGCCGGAGCACCCAGCGTCAGCGCCGGAATGAAGGAAGTCGAGGTCAACGGCAAGCGCCAGTTCATCTCCTTCACCCACGTCAACGGCGTGCCCTCGGCCGACTGGTACGTCGCCCTGGTGCTCGACCAGGACACCGCGTTCGCGATGCTCAGCGAGTTTCGCACCTCGGCGATCATTGCCATGCTGATTGCCGTGGTGATCATCATCGCGCTGCTGGGCATGTTGATCCGTGTCCTGATGCAGCCGCTGCTGGACATGGGCCGGGCGATGCATGACATCGCCGAGGGCGAAGGCGACCTGACCAAGCGCCTGACCATTCACGGCCATGACGAGTTCGGCGCCCTGGGTGTCTCGTTCAACCGTTTTGTCGAGCGTATCCACAGCTCGATCCGCGAAGTGTCCTCGGCCACCGGGCACGTCAACGAAGTCGCGATGCGAGTGGTCAGCGCTTCCAACTCGTCGATGTTCAACTCCGACCAGCAAGCCTCGCGCACCAGCAGTGTCGCAGCGGCGATCAACCAGCTCGGGGCCGCCGCCCAGGAAATCGCCCAGAACGCCGCCCTCGCCTCGCAGCACTCCAGTGATGCCCGTGGCCTGGCCGAGGAAGGTCAACAGGTGGTGGATAAAACCATCGCGGCGATGCAGCAGCTGTCGGCGAAAATCAGCGACTCGTGCGGCAATATCGAAACCCTGAACAGCAACACGGTGAACATCGGGCAGATTCTGGAGGTGATCACCAGCATCTCCCAGCAGACCAACCTGCTGGCGCTCAACGCCGCCATCGAGGCAGCGCGGGCCGGTGAAGCCGGACGGGGATTTGCCGTGGTCGCCGACGAAGTGCGCAACCTGGCCCACCGCACCCAGGATTCGGCGCAGCAAGTGCAAAAGATGATCGAAGAGCTACAGATCGGCGCCCGCGAAGCGGTGAGCATCATGACCGACAGCCAGCGCCAGAGCGAAAGCAGCGTCGGCATCGCCAACCAGGCCGGCGAACGGCTGGGCAGCGTGACCCAGCGCATAGGTGAAATCGACGGCATGAACCAGTCGGTGGCGACTGCGACCGAAGAGCAGACGGCGGTGGTCGAGTCGATCAACGTCGACATCACCGAAATCAACACCTTGAACCAGGAAGGGGTGGAAAACCTGCAGTCGACCTTGCGTGCCTGCGCCGACCTGGAACAGCAGGCAGCGCGGTTGCAGCAGTTGGTGGGGAGTTTCCGGATCTAGGGCGCTCTCACCGAGCTCATCGCGGGCAAGCCGCAAGCGGGCGCCCGCGATGGCGGCATCAGCAACAACAAGCTAGAACCGCGACCCCGGCTCACGCAAAAACGCGACTTCCTCTGGCGTACTCTCACGCCCCAGGATCGCATTGCGATGGGGAAAGCGGCCAAACCGCGCGATGATCTTCTGATGCCGTTCGGCGTAATCGAGGTTATCGGCAAACACCCCGCGCTGTGCCTGGGGCTGCTCGGCCAGCAAGTCGGCAAAACGCGAAACCGCCTCGTTCTGCACCGCCAGGTGCTCGCAGTGCTCGAACACCAGGTAGATAAAGACGCGCTGGATCGCTGGCAACTGGCGATCGAAATCCGCGGCTATGCCTTGCGCCACAAGCGTTTGGGCACGCGGGTCACCGGAAAATGCAGCGGGGGTATCGCGATAGATCATGCGCGGCAGTTGATCGAGCAACAACACCAGGGCCAGCCAACCTTCGGGACGTTGCGTCCACTCGGTCAATCCGCCGGCCAGTGCCTGGTCCACCAGGTCCGCAAAACGCTCGCGCGCTTCACGGTCCTGGCTGTCACGCTTGCCGAACCACAGACCGCCCTGCTGCGCCGCCACTTCGTTGGGGTTATCGGCTGTACCGAACCACCATTGAAGCAACGGCAACCAGGGCGCGGTCATGGTTTATTCCTTGTGGTAAGCCGTGGCGCGTTCGACTTCTTCTTTCGAGCCGAGGAACACCGCTACGCGCTGGTGCAGGCCTTCTGGCTGGATGTCGAGGATGCGCTGGTGACCGTCGGTGGACGCGCCGCCAGCCTGCTCCACCAGGAACGACATCGGGTTGGCTTCGTACATCAGGCGCAGCTTGCCTGGCTTGGACGGCTCGCGGCTGTCGCGCGGGTACATGAACAGACCGCCACGGGTCAGGATGCGGTGTACGTCAGCGACCATCGCGGCCACCCAACGCATGTTGTAGTTCTTTTTCAGCGGGCCTTCTTCGCCAGCCAGCAACTCGTCCACGTAGCGTTGTACCGGAGCTTCCCAGTGACGCTGGTTGGACATGTTGATGGCGAATTCCTGGGTGGCCGCAGGAATGGTGATGTCTTCGTGGGTCAGCACGAAGCTGCCCATTTCACGGTCCAGGGTGAAGCCCTTGACGCCGTGGCCCAGGGTCAGCACCAGCATGGTCTGTGGACCATAGATGGCATAACCGGCAGCAACCTGCTGGGTGCCTGGCTGCAGGAAGGCTTTTTCGTTCAGGGGTTCGTTCTGGGTCAGGTACTCGTTCGGGCAACGCAGTACCGAGAAGATGGTGCCGACCGGGGCATTGATATCGATGTTCGACGAACCGTCCAGTGGGTCGAATACCAGCAGGTATGCACCTTTCGGGTATTTGCCCGGGATCTGGTAGGCGTTGTCCATTTCTTCGGACGCCATGCCGGCCAGGTGACCGCCCCATTCGTTGGCTTCGAGCAGGATCTCGTTGGAGATCACGTCGAGCTTCTTCTGCACTTCGCCTTGCACGTTTTCAGTGCCCATGCTGCCCAGAACACCGCCCAGGGCGCCTTTAGAGACGGCGTGGCTGATTTCCTTGCAAGCTCGCGCCACTACTTCGATCAGGAAACGCAGATCGGCAGGAGTGTTGTTGCTACGGGTCTGCTCGATCAAATAGCGACTCAGGGTAACGCGGGACATGTAAGGCTCCGGAGAAGTGGGGGCTAAAAACCCGCGCAGTTTAACGCGAGTCGTTACGCAATTGCTCTTATCAGACGAGATTCGCCTGACAGAGTTCATGCGCCGGGATGAGCGTAGTCGCAAAACCGCAGATTCGGATCACGGCTTGACCGCCGGTTTGCGCAACAAACTGAAGGCCATGGCCGCCAGGAACAGCACGCTGAGCAACAGTACAGCCCACAGGCCAAGCCTCTTCCAGTCGGTCCCCTGATTCAGCGGCAGCGGCGTCTGGACCGGTGAAACCACCAGCGTGCCCTCCTCGACCCGGGCCTGGCCAAGGCTCTCCAGGCGCTTGGGGCTGATGTCCGGGATCAGGGTGGCCAACGGCAGGCTCGCGGTTTTTTCGCTGCTGCTGCCCAGCGCCAGGCGGTACGGCCCGGCACCCCGGGCGAGGAATACCAACTGGGTCGCGCGCACCGCATAACGCACGCTGGGCACCTCGGCGCCCAGGCCGCCACCGCGATCATCGACCGTCAACTTCAACTGCTGCACCACCTGCCCCGGCAACTGCAGCTGGTCCTGCACCACGTCCTGGCCATTCTGGGTCAGGCGGTAGAGCAATCCGCTGCTCACGGTCTGCCAGGGCAGGCTGCTGTCGCGACGTCCGGCAAGCGTCACCGGCGCCAGGCTGTTGGCTTCGGTCAATTGCACCTGCAGGCGCTCGACACGCAAGCCCATCGGCAACTGCCAGGTGTACTCACCGGCCTGGGTACGGTTGCCGGCCACCGGCTCGGACCACACCAGGGGCTGCACCGGGCTGCTGGTGGTCAGGCTCTGCAACTGCGCCGAGGTCAGCACCGGGGCCGCCTGCGGGGTTTGCCACAGCAGGCGCAGGTAACGCGCACGCTGGCCGGGCAGTGCGACTTCATGCTGCTCGACCCGCTCGTCGGCAAACGACAGGCGCGCCACTTGCCCTTCCCCCCAGGCCTGCCAATGCTGCAAGTCGTCACTGGCTTCGATGCTGAATCGCTGGAAACCGTCCTGCTCGCTGGACCAGTCGAGGATCAACTGCTGCAACGGCGCCTTGATTGCACTGGCGTCCAGCAGCCAGCCACGGCGCACTTCCTCCCCGGCCTCCAACTGGCTGGACGGTTGCACCTGCACCAGGGTGCCGGCGGCATTGGACTGAACACGCACGTTCGGCACCGCCGAGCCGGCATCGGCCGAGTCGTACAGCGGGAACCACTTGACCTCATGCAGCTGCAGACGCTCACCACTGGGCGCTTGCTCGCGCGTCAGCGAATAGGCCTGCGCTTCACCGGCGGCATTGAACACCCGCACATCCGCCAGGTCGGCCTGCCGGGCATGCAGTTGCACCGCCAGGGGCAAATCGAGGCGGTACCAGGGGCCTTCGCCGCTGAGGGTCAGCGGCACTTGGGTGGCGAAGTTCGCCACGCTTTCCCCGGCCTGCGCCGACAGCACCAGGCAGCATCCAAGCACCGCCAGCCAGCGAGGGCTCACCATCATGTTCAAGAGGACACTCCTTCAGATTCATTGGCCGCTTCATGCGGCTCAGGCGCAGCTTCGACACGTTTGGGCGGCAGCGGCGCGAAGTAGCCGACCACCAGCAGCAATACACCGACGCCGATGAACGACACGATGCGCGCCAACCCACCACGGTTGCTCAGCTCGACAAAGACCAGCTTGGCCACCACCAGCGCGATCAGCGCCGCCCCCACCAGCCAGACTTCCCGACGTTTGCGCAGATGCCCGCCGATCATCAGGCTGAGGGCGATCAGGGTCCAGACCAACGACAGGCTGGCCTGCACCAGCATCGACCCGAGCAATGCATCCAGCTCGTATGGCACGCCGCCCCAATGGTGGGCACTGCGCATCACCACGGCGGTGAAGAACGCGAACAACGACAGCCCAACCACCGCTTCGCTGGCGAGCCCGGCGTGCTCGAAGCGAATCGCCAACTGGCCCTGGGCACTGCGCGACCACGCATAGACGCCAAACAAGGCAAACAGCAGGCCGATATCCAAGGGGTTGAGCAGTGGCAGGTACGGCAACGGCTCGGCGTTGCCCGCGCTGACCGTGTTGGCCAACCAGAACCAGCACAGCATCAGCACCGCCAAGGGCAGCGCGGCGTACAACCGGTACTCGCGGGCATAGGCCGAGACCGGCCACGGCCAGGCACGTGGCGCGGCCATCAGCACCAGGTACAGGCTCGGCAGAATCGCCCAGCCCAGCCAGCGCCAGGCGTTGTACTGCTCGGACAACACCAGCAGGCCATAGCGCAATTCCAGCGCCAACACGCCGATCAACAGCCAGCAGCCCAGCACATGGGCCACGCTCGCCACCGGTGGCGCGAGCATCGGCGCCAGGCGTCGCAACGAGACGAAATGCACGACGAACACCGCCGCCCACGCCAGCCAGCCAAAATCCGCCGCCGGGTGATAACGCCCATGGGACGCCGACCACAGCAACAGGCCGGCCGCCGGGATCAACAGGGTGCACAGGATGCCCAGGGCGGGCCAGTTCAGACGCAAGGCCAGCCACGTCCACAGCGCCACACTCACCGCTGCGCAGCCCAGCAACAGCGCGCCAGACAACGACACTGGCGCAAAACGCAGCACCTCGGTCAGCAGGGCCAATGCCCACCAGGCCGCGCCCCACGCCAGCAGCAATTCGGACAGGCGCCGCAGGCTCAAGGCACCGAACGCACTGGCAGGGTTGCCCAGCTGCAAGCGCCAGGCCCCGACCATGGCCGCCAGCCCCAGCACCATCGGCGTCCAGAACCCGCCATGGGCCAGCGGTCGCAAGCCTTCGTGATCCAGAGGCCCCAACAGGTCCGGGCCGGCAATCAGGAACGCCGCGCCGCCGATCACCTGCAACACCAGGCCAAACACAAAACTCAGACGCTGCTGCAGGTACAGGCTCAACCAGATGATCAACACCCCGCTGGCGGCCCACACCGCGCTCGCGGTTTGCCAGGGCAGAACAAACAGCACCGCCAGGTTGATCAGTGCCAGCCCCGCCAACAACACCAGCGACAAGCCGCGCAGCAAGCGCAGATCACTGCGTACCATGCTGTCGCGGGCGGCGAACAGCATCCCGCCGATCAGCGCCAGGCCAATCAAGGATGCGGCCAACAGACCGCTCCAGCCGGCGCTGAACACTGCCGTCGAATCACTGCTGGCACCTTGCAGGCGCAGCAGGAACAGCACGCCCCCGAGCAGTTGCACGGCAAACGCGGTGAACAGGAAGGTGCGTGACTGCAGACGCAGGCCGACGAACAACGTTGCCAATCCCGCCAGGGCCCAACTGATTGCCGTGCCCTGGGTGAAGAAGAACAGCGGTGCCAGCAAATAAAGGAACGCCAGACCGGCGCAGGCCAGTACCGGCAAGCCTTGGCGTTCCCAGGCTTGGGTGTGCCCAGGCGCTGCAGCGCGCAGTTGATAGAAGGTGAACAGCAACGCCAGGCCGAGCATCAAGGCGCCCAGCGGCGCACCCTCGATCAGGCTGCTGACGCCGACATCCAGCTCGCTGAGGAACGCCAGCGCCGAGCCCAGTTGCAGCAGCAACGCAAAGGCCCGTGCCAGCGGCCGCTGCTGGCGCAAGCCGAGCCAGTAGATACCCGCGCCTTCAACGGCCCAGGCAGCGGCCGTCCAGCGTGCATCCAGGCCCAGGGGAATGGCCAGGCTGGCAAAGATCACCCCCAGCGCCAGGCACGTCTCACCCAGCAACAGCGAGCGACCGCCACTGAGCACGCGGGCCAGGCCCATGTAGATAAAGCCCAGCAGCAGCGCACTGAAGGCCGCCGCGAACTCCAGGTGATGCACCAGCGCGAACTGCAAGCCAAAGCCCACCAACGGCGGGCCGAACAGCAGGGTGCCGTCGACGTAGTCACCCTTGCGCGCCGACCAGTGCAGCAGTGCTTCACGATTGCCGTCCACCGGGGCGTCGCTCATTTCCAGCAGTTTGCGCCGGGCGAACAACAGGCCGATGGCCAGGTACATCAGGAAGAACAGAATCAGGAACGGCTCAGTGCTCCACAGCAGCTGCGGGGTATAGGCGCGCAAGCCCCAGGCCAGGCCAATGCCAAAGGTGCCGACGAAGCCGATCAGGTTCAGCAGGCGCCAGGCCTTGAACCAGGCGATACCGAGGATGCCGGCGTTGAGCAGGGCGAAGTAGCTGAACAGGGCGACGTGGTTACCCGCGCCAGTGGAGGTCAGGATGGGCGCGGCGAATCCGCCCAATGCCGCGGCGCAGGCCAGGGCCAGGGAGTCCTGGGTGATCGCCAGGATCGCCGAAAACACCGTCACCGCCACCAGCAGGCCGAGGGCCGCCGTCGGATCGAGCAATGGGTGCAAGCGCATGGCGGCGAACACGGTCAGGTACAACACGGCAATCCCGGTGCCCTGCAGGATCAACGCGTACTGGGTGTTGCGCAGCCGCAGCCACCACCCCAGACCCAGCAAGACCAGGGCCGCCGCCGCAACGCCGGCATAGCGCAACTCGATCGGCACCACCATGCCCTCGGTGGCGTAACGCAGCAGAAACGCCAGGCCGAAGAACAACAGCACCACGCCCACCCGCAGCACCGTGTTGCCGCCAAACAGCCAGTCACGCGCACCGGCGATGGTGCGGTCGAACAGGTTGGGGGCGCGAGGGGGCTGGGGAACGGCGGATGGCTCAGGTTGGGGCGTCCACAGGTCGACCGGTGCCGGTTCGACACGGGCTTGGGCCATGCTGATCTCAGGCGGTAGCTCCCAGACCAGCTCGGACACGGCAGGCAGCGCCACAGGCGCTGGCGCCTGCGCCGGGACACTCTCGGCATGGGGGAGTGGATCGGCAGCAACGCCGCCCCCCTCCAGCAAGGCCAGGCGCTGCTCAACCGCACCCAGGGCCGTCTGGGCCAGCTTCAATTCGCGCCCCTGCTGAAATGCTTGCGCATTCAAGCGCTGCAGCACAAACGCCTGGCCGGCACCCAACCCGATCAGCGCACCGATCAAGGCGTCGCTGAACGACTCATCGAGCAGCCAGCCGAGCACCAGCCCAATCAGCATGAACATCCATTGCATGGTCGATATCCCTTCGCGTAGGCACTGCCGCAGGCTGCGATTGGCCCGCTATGCCAGTATATCGATCCCCCCCACATGAACGACGAGACTTTTCTTGAAGGCTCCCTACTCCAGTGCCTTCCAGATATCCGTGGCGTACTCACGAATGGTCCGGTCCGAGGAGAACCAGCCCATCCGCGCGCTGTTGAGCACCGCTGAACGCCACCACTCATTGGAGTCGTGCCACAGGGCATCGACGCGCATCTGCGCGGCCCAATAGGCGTCAAAGTCGGCACAGACCAGGAAGCGGTCGTACTCGATCAAGGAGTCGATCAGGCCGGTATAGCGCGCCGGATCATCCGGCGAGAACACCCCGCTGCGAATCGCTTGCAACACGTCGTTGAGCCGGTGGGACGCGGCGATATCCGGGGCGGCGTGGAACTCGTGGTTCTGCTTGCGCGCCTCGACCTGCTGGGCACTCAGGCCAAAGATGAACATGTGCTCGGCACCGATACGCTCGCACATTTCCACGTTGGCACCGTCCAGGGTGCCGATGGTCAGGGCGCCATTGAGGCCGAATTTCATGTTGCTGGTGCCGGACGCCTCGAAGCCGGCGGTGGAGATCTGCTCCGACAGGTCGGCCGCCGGAATGATGCTCTCGGCCAGGCTGACGTTGTAGTTGGGCAGGAACACCACTTTCAGCAGGCCGCGCACAGTCGGGTCGTTGTTCACCGTGCGGGCGATGTCGTTGGTCAGTTTGATGATCAGCTTGGCCTGGTGATAACTGGCCGCCGCCTTGCCGGCGAAGATCTTCACCCGCGGCACCCAGTCGGTCTCAGGCTCGGCGCGAATCGCCTGGTACAGCGCCACGGTGTGCAGCAGGTTGAGCAGTTGGCGCTTGTACTCGTGGATCCGCTTGACCTGCACGTCGAACAGCGCCGCCGGGTTGACCGCAATCCCCAGGCGCTCGTGAATCAGATAGGCCAGGGCCTTCTTGCTGTGCAGGCGCTGCTCGGCGAACTGCTTGCGAAATGACGCTTTCTCGGCAAACGGCTCCAGGCCCTGCAACAGCTGTTCGGGGTTGTCCAGCAGCTCCGGCCCCAGGGCATCGACCATCATCGAGGTCAATTCCGGGTTGGCCTGGTACAGCCAGCGGCGGAAGGTGATGCCGTTGGTCTTGTTGTTGATCCGCTCGGGGTACAGCTTGTGCAGTTCGGAAAATACCGTGCTGCGCATCAGTTGCGTGTGCAGGCCGGACACGCCATTGACACTGTGGGAGCCGAGGAACGCCAGGTTGCCCATGCGCACCCGACGGCCGTTGTCTTCCTCGATCAGCGACACCGCGCGCAGCACGTCGAAGTCGTGGATGCCCTTGGCCCGCAACGAGTCGATGTGCTGGGCGTTGATCAGGTAGATGATCTGCATGTGCCGCGGCAGCATCCGTTCCATCAGCCCTACCGGCCAGGTTTCCAGCGCTTCGGGCAACAGCGTGTGGTTGGTGTAGGACAGGGTGTCGACCGTGACCTGCCAGGCCGCGTCCCACTCCACGTCGTAGATGTCGACCAGTTGGCGCATCAGCTCGGCCACGGCAATCGAGGGGTGCGTGTCGTTGAGCTGGATCGCCGCGTGATCACCCAGGGTCAGCACCGAGCTGTGCATGTTGCGGTGGCGCCGGAGCAGGTCCTGCAGGGACGCGGCGACAAAGAAGTACTCCTGGCGCAGGCGCAGTTCCTGCCCCGCTTCGGTGCTGTCGGCCGGGTAAAGCACCCGAGAGATGCTTTCGGCCCGGGCCACTTCGGCCACTGCGCCCAAGTGATCACCGGCGTTGAAACGCTCCAGGTGCAGGTCTTCCATGGCCCGTGCCCGCCACAGGCGCAAGGTGTTGACGCTGGCTCCGCGCCAGCCGACCACCGGCGTGTCGTACGCCACCGCGCGCACCGTTTCCGAAGGCGACCAGACTTGCTTGCTCTTGCCGCCGGCATCGATGACGGTCTCGACACTGCCGCCAAAACCGATCGGGTAAATCACCTCCGGCCGCTCGAACTCCCAGGGGTTGCCGAAATCCAGCCAGTGCTCGGTCTGCTCCTGCTGCCAGCCGTCGACAATCGCCTGACGGAACAGGCCGTGCTCATAGCGAATGCCGTAGCCATGCCCGGCGATCCCCAGGGTCGACATGCTTTCCATGAAGCACGCGGCCAGGCGGCCGAGGCCACCGTTGCCCAAGGCGGCGTCCGGCTCCAGCAGGCGGATACGCTCCAGGTCGACCCCCAGCTCAGTCAGGGCCTCGCGGGCCACGTCGAGCAGGCCCAGGTTGCTCAGGCTGTCGTAGAGCAGGCGGCCGATGAGGAACTCCAATGACAGGTAGTACACCCGTTTCTGGCCTTTGCGGTAGATCTGCCGGGTATGGTCCATCCAGTGCTCGACCATGTGATCGCGCGCGGCGAGCGCAATGGCTTCGAACCAGTCGTGGTCGAAGGCGTGATCCGGATCCTTGCCGACGGCGTAGGTGAGTTTGGTCAGGACGGCTTCGCGAAATGCGGCCACCTCAGCTTCGCGAACAAGTGGTTCTTGAGTCATCGATAGGGCCTCGGGCGAGCAGGGAATTGACTGAGCCTAGACGGTCTGACAAACGGTGCAGCCGCTCGTTCGGGTGTCTTGCACAATCACCTGAATTGAACGTCTCAGGGACAAAAGGATGCAGGGGGCGTGCCGGAACCTTGAAAAAGTTGTTCAAAAAACCACCAATCCCGTATCATCCCGCGCCCGGATACAACGCTACCCCTTGGAACCCTGATGAAGCCTCAACTGATCGCCGCCGCGGAACTCGACCGTCTCGAGACCTGGCAGAAATACTCCAGCCATATGTGCGGCGGCTGCGTGTCCAGCTGCTGCACACTGCCAGTGGAGGTCAAGATCAAGGATCTGATCCGCATCGGCATCGTCGATGAGTTCGAACGCGGTGATCCGCCGAAGAACATCGCCAAGCGTCTGCAAAAGGAAGGGATCGTCGAGCGTTACAACCAGAAATCGGAAATCTTCACCCTCCAGCGCATGAGCAATAACGATTGCCTGTACCTGGATCGTAAGAGCCGTTTCTGCACTATTTATGACAAGCGCCCGGATACCTGCCGCAACCACCCCAAGATCGGCCCACGGCCGGGCTACTGCGCCTACAAACCCAAGGAAGTGGTGCGCGATACCCAACGGCGGACGCTGGACAAGTTCTGATCTGGATTTTGTATGGCTCCAAAGGCCCTCATCGCGGGCAAGCCCGGCTCCCACAGGGGCCGAGCTGCCTGGCTGAACGCGGTAAATTGTGGGAGCTGGCTTGCTGGCGATAAGGCCCACACAGTCATCACATAATCCCAGACAAACAAAAACGCCCCCGACCTTGCGGTCGGGGGCGTTTTTTTGCCCGCTAACTAAGTGACTTAGTTATTGGACTTCTTGGCAGCGCGGGTACGCTCGCTTTCGCCCAGGATCTTCTTACGAAGACGGATGGACTTAGGCGTAACTTCACACAGCTCGTCTTCTTGTACGAATTCCAGAGCTTGCTCCAGAGTGAAACGTACAGGCGGAACCAGAGCGATGGTTTCGTCTTTACCCGAAGCACGCATGTTGTCGAGCTTCTTGCCTTTAGTCGGGTTAACACCCAGGTCGTTGTCGCGGCTGTTCAAGCCAACGATTTGACCTTCGTAGATGTCCTGGCCGTGTTCGATGAACAGCTTGCCACGCGACTGCAGGGTTTCCAGCGAGTAGGTCAGCGCCTTACCGGTAGCAACCGATACCAGCACGCCGTTCTGACGGCCGGACATGTCGCCGGACTTCATCACGTCGTAACGGTCGAAGATCGAGGTCAGGATGCCTGCACCGGAGGTCAGGGTCAGGAACTCGTTACGGAAACCGATCAGGCCACGGGCCGGGATGTTGTACTCAAGGCGCACACGGCCCTTGCCATCCGGAACCATGTTGGTCAGGTCGCCCTTACGGATACCGATCTGTTCCATGATCGAACCTTGCGATTCTTCTGGCAGGTCGATGGTCACGTTTTCGTACGGTTCGTGCTTGACGCCGTCAACCATGCGGATGATCACTTCCGGACGACCAACACCCATTTCGAAGCCTTCGCGACGCATGGTTTCGATCAGTACCGAGAGGTGCAGCTCACCACGGCCGGAGACTTTGAACTTGTCAGCCGAGTCGCCTTCTTCAACGCGCAGAGCAACGTTGTAGAGCAGCTCTTTGTCCAGACGTTCCTTGATGTTACGGCTGGTCACGAACTTGCCTTCTTTACCGCAGAAAGGCGAGTCGTTTACCTGGAAGGTCATGGAAACGGTTGGTTCGTCAACGGTCAGCGGAGTCATCGCTTCGACGTTCAGTGGGTCGCACAGAGTGTCGGAGATGAACAGCTGGTCGAAGCCGCTGATGCAGACGATGTCGCCGGCAGCTGCTTCTTCAACGTCGATGCGGTGCAGACCGTGGTGACCCATCAGCTTGAGGATACGACCGTTACGCTTCTTGCCGTCGGCGTCGATAGCCACGACCGGAGTGTTCGGCTTGACGCGACCACGAGCGATACGGCCAACACCGATAACACCCAGGAAGCTGTTGTAGTCCAGAGCGGAGATCTGCATCTGGAACGGACCGTCACGGTCGACTTTCGGCGCAGGTACGTTGTCGACGATCGACTGGTACAGCGGGGTCATGTCTTCAGCCATGTCGGTATGGTCCAGACCTGCAATGCCGTTCAGGGCAGAGGCGTAAACCACTTTGAAGTCCAGCTGTTCTTCGGTAGCACCCAGGTTGTCGAACAGGTCGAAGATCTGGTCCAGAACCCAGTCCGGACGCGCGCCTGGACGGTCAACCTTGTTGATCACCACGATTGGACGCAGGCCGGCTTCGAAAGCCTTCTTGGTCACGAAACGGGTTTGCGGCATAGGGCCGTCTTGAGCGTCAACCAGCAGCAGAACGGAGTCAACCATCGACATTACACGTTCAACTTCGCCGCCGAAGTCGGCGTGGCCCGGGGTGTCCACGATGTTGATGTGGTAGCCGTTCCAGTTGATGGCGGTGTTTTTCGCCAGAATGGTAATACCGCGCTCTTTCTCCTGGTCGTTGGAGTCCATCACGCGCTCGTCGTTGAGCTCGTTGCGCTCCAGGGTGCCGGATTGACGCAAGAGTTTGTCTACCAGGGTGGTCTTACCATGGTCAACGTGAGCAATGATGGCGATGTTGCGTAGATTTTCGATCACTTGTGTATCTCGATCAGAGGATTCGGTGTGCTGACAGGTCGTGGCAGCGATTTACAGTAGAGTCAGGCCTTGCCGTTACAGCTTGACGGCAGAGTCGGGGGGCCGGTGACGCAGGCCACAGGCAAACAGCCCCGGGCTCTTAGCTCGGTCGATAAACGCGCACATTGGCATGCCCCTCACTGAGCAAATGGTGGGCATGCAGGCGACTCATCACGCCTTTGTCGCAATACAGCAGGTACTGGCGAGTAGGGTCCAGTTCCTTGAAACGAGCGTTCAGTGCATAAAACGGCATCGTTTGTACCTCGACGCCAGCCAGGGCGAGCGGGTCGTCTTCAGCGGCATCCGGGTGACGGATGTCGATGACGATCTGACCTGCCAGCGCTTCGCTGACTTCTTCAATTTGCACGTCCTGGCCCAACTCGTCGATGACCCGATCGATCGGCACCAGTTTGGCGTTCTCGAGCGCACGCTCAAGGACGGCCATGTCGAATTCTTTCTCTTCATGCTCCACGCGCGGACGCTTGGCGTGGGTCTTGGGGTTCACCGAGATGACCCCACAGTACTCCGGCATGTGCTTGGCGAAGTCGGCGGTGCCGATTTCGTTGGCCAGGTCGATGATGTCCTGCTTGTGACTGGCAATCAGCGGGCGCAACACCAGCTTCTCGGTCACGCAGTCGATCACCGACAGGTTCGGCAGCGTCTGGCTGGAAACCTGGGAGATCGCCTCACCCGTCACCAGCGCCTCGATCTCCAGTCGATCGGCGATTCTCGACGCAGCGCGCAACATCATACGCTTCAATACGACGCCCATATGACTGTTATCGACTTTGCCGAGAATTTCTCCCAGCACTTCCTCGAACGGCACACTGACAAATAGCACGCGTTGCGAGCTGCCGTACTTCTTCCAGATGAAGTGCGCCACTTCCATCACGCCCAATTCGTGGGCACGCCCGCCGAGATTGAAGAAGCAGAAGTGCGCCATCAGCCCGCGGCGCATGATCTGGTAGGCCGCCACCGTGGAATCGAAACCGCCGGACATCAGTACCAGGGTCTGTTCCAGGGCGCCCAGCGGGTAACCGCCGATGCTGTTGTGCTGGTTGTGGATCACAAACAACCGTTTGTCGCGAATTTCGATGCGGACTTCGATTTGCGGGTCTTTCAGGGAAATTCCGGCGGCGCCGCACTGGCGACGCAGTTGGCTGCCGACGTATTTCTCGACATCCATGGAGCTGAATTCGTGCTTGCCGGCCCGCTTGCAGCGCACCGAAAAAATCTTCCCGGCCAGCGCCTCGCCAAAGTGCAGCTTGCACTTGGCGACCACGTCGTCGAAGTCACCCAACGGGTACTCGTCGACCTGCAGGAAATGCGCGATGCCCGGCATGCAGCTCAGGCGCTCGGTCATGTCCTTCAAGGCTTTGGGGTCAGTCAGCTGCGTTTCCAGCTCGAGATTGTCCCACACGCCGTTCACCACCACAGCCGGGTCCAGATCGCGGAGCACGGCACGGATGTTCTTGGCCAACTGACGGATGAAACGCATCCGTACCGGGCGGCTTTTGATGGTGATCTCGGGGAAGACTTTTACGATTAGTTTCATGAAAACAGCGCGCGCTGGGCCAGCCGAAAAAGGGGGGCGCGGATTATAGCGGAAATTGCTCAAGGTTTAACCAGTTAATGTGCAGAAGGTTTTCAATGCACCAAAACAGGTCATTTATGCATTTGAGCGCTACATTAGGGGGCGCGATTTTGCCCTTTTCAGCGCTTTGCACCTTTATAAGCGTGATATTGGGGCGAAAAACCCAACTCGGGGCACTGGCATGCAATTTGCTCCCTTGTGAGGCAGGTTGCCTTGGCAGAGTATTCGCGCCGGCATCACCCACATTCTAAGGGCATCCACTACCCAAGCCCGAAGCCACCCGGAGGACACTATGTCGAAGTCGGTTCAACTCATCAAAGATCATGACGTCAAATGGATTGATCTGCGCTTCACAGATACCAAGGGCACTCAGCACCACGTGACCATGCCGGCTCGCGACGCGCTGGATGAAGCTTTCTTCGAAGAAGGCAAAATGTTCGACGGTTCCTCCATCGCTGGCTGGAAAGGCATCGAAGCTTCCGACATGATCCTGATGCCGGATGACAGCACTGCTGTCCTCGATCCGTTCACCGAAGACCCAACCCTGATCATCGTCTGCAACGTGATCGACCCTTCGACCATGCAAGGCTACGACCGCGACCCACGTGCGATCGCCAAGCGTGCCGAGGACTACCTGAAGTCCACCGCTATCGGTGACACCGTATTCGTCGGTCCAGAGCCTGAGTTCTTCATCTTCGACCAGGTCAAGTTCAAGTCCGATATCTCCGGTTCGATGTTCAAGATCTACTCCGAACAAGGTTCGTGGATGTCCGACCAGGACGTGGAAGGCGGCAACCATGGCCACCGTCCAGGGATCAAAGGCGGCTACTTCCCGGTTCCACCGTTCGACCACGACCACGAAATCCGTACCTCCATGTGCAACGCCATGGAAGAGATGGGCCTGACCATCGAAGTTCACCACCACGAAGTGGCGACTGCCGGCCAGAACGAAATCGGTGTGAAGTTCAACACCCTGGTTGCCAAGGCTGACGAAGTTCAGACCCTCAAGTACTGCGTACACAACGTGGCCGTGGCTTTCGGCCGCACCGCTACCTTCATGCCTAAGCCTCTGTACGGCGACAACGGTTCGGGTATGCACGTTCACCTGTCCATCGCCAAAGATGGCAAGAACACCTTCGCTGGCGAAGGTTATGCCGGCCTGTCCGACACTGCCCTGTACTTCATCGGCGGTATCATCAAGCACGGTAAGGCCCTGAACGGCTTCACCAACCCGGCGACCAACTCCTACAAGCGTCTGGTACCAGGTTTCGAAGCACCAGTGATGCTGGCCTACTCGGCTCGCAACCGCTCCGCCTCGATCCGTATTCCTTACGTGTCCAGCCCGCGCGCTCGCCGTATCGAAGCCCGTTTCCCGGATCCGGCTGCCAACCCATACCTGTGCTTCGCCGCACTGCTGATGGCTGGCCTGGACGGCATCCAGAACAAGATCCACCCTGGCGATGCAGCTGACAAAAACCTGTACGACCTGCCGCCTGAAGAGGCGAAAGAGATCCCACAAGTTTGCGGCAGCCTGAAAGAAGCCCTGGAAGAGCTGGACAAAGGTCGTGCGTTCCTGACCAAAGGCGGCGTTTTCAGCGACGACTTCATCGACGCTTACATCGCTCTGAAAAGCGAAGAAGAAATCAAGGTTCGTACCTTCGTGCACCCACTGGAATACGAGCTGTACTACAGCTGCTAATCCGGTAGCGCTTGCGCAAGCAGCGTGATTCGAAAGAGGCCTCCTTCGGGAGGCCTTTTTTTATGGAAAATTCCGACACCACAAAACATCGACTGCTCGCTGATTCAGCGTCGCGACTGACATCCAGTCCAGGCCCTGGCATCTAGCCTTTCACAAGGCCGCACCGCAACACCCCTGCTGGCCTGGCTCATCGCCCTTGCCCTTACATCAAAAAGGAACCTGCCATGCGCTCATTGAGGTGGTGCCTGCTCATATGGCTCGCCCTGTCTGCCGCCGCGCTGAGCGCACCGCGCCCCACCTACCGCGTACTGAGCCTCAGCGAGTTGACCGACGGCCAGGCCCTGCGCGCCAATAACGGCTCATTCAGCGTCGGCGTACAGATTCAGCCACCTCTGCAGGCCACTCATCGCTTGCGCCTGCTGCTCGATGGCCAACCCTACGGCCCAGCGAGCAACACCACGCAACTGCACCTGCTAAACGTCGATCGCGGCGAGCATAGCCTCGCCGTGCAGGTGCTGGTTAGAGACGAGGTGATCCAACAGAGCCCGACCCTCAGGTTCAATGTGCTGCGAGTCCGCAAGCGCTAGGGCAGGCAAACTCATTTTGCAGTGTTTGAGGCGCTGTTCAGGTTTGCGCACTATATTGGTGCGATTGGTTGCACTCTTGTCATACAGCGACACATTTTGGTTCGAAAATACCCGTAGAAGCTGGCAAAACGCCACGCAACCGAACTTAAAACGCCCGTTCCAGGGGTTTATTGCTTCTTTTCGGAGCCTTGGTTTGGTTTTTGCATTTTCCTCGCAACAGCGCCTCCTTCTCGCGCGCGCCTGCTCCAAAAGAGGTCCTAATGACCATCAGCGACGCACTGCACCGCTTGCTACTCGACAACCTGACGACGGCCACCATTCTGCTCAATGCCGAACTGCGCCTTGAGTACATGAACCCGGCAGCCGAAATGCTCCTGGCCATCAGCGGCCAGCGCAGCCATGGGCAATTCATCAGCGAGCTGTTCACCGAGTCGACCGAAGCCCTGAACTCCTTGCGTCAGGCGGTCGAACAGGCCCACCCCTTTACCAAGCGCGAGGCGATGCTCACCGCCCTGACCGGCCAGACCCTGACCGTCGACTACGCGGTGACGCCGATCCTGAGCAACGGCGCCACCCTGCTGCTGCTTGAGGTGCACCCGCGCGACCGCCTGCTGCGCATTACCAAGGAAGAAGCGCAGTTGTCCAAGCAGGAAACCAGCAAGATGCTGGTGCGCGGCCTGGCCCACGAGATCAAGAATCCCCTGGGCGGGATTCGCGGCGCGGCCCAGTTGCTGGCCCGCGAGCTGCCGGAAGAAAGCCTCAAGGACTACACCAATGTGATCATCGAGGAAGCGGACCGTCTGCGTAACCTGGTAGATCGCATGCTCGGCTCGAACAAACTGCCATCGCTGGCCATGTGCAACATCCACGAAGTGCTGGAGCGCGTGTGCAGCCTGGTGGAAGCCGAAAGCCAAGGCTGCATCACCCTGGTACGCGACTACGACCCGAGCATTCCAGACGTGTTGATCGACCGCGAGCAGATGATCCAGGCCGTCCTCAACATCGTGCGCAACGCCATGCAGGCCATCAGCAGCCAGAACGAGCTGCGCCTGGGCCGCATCACCCTGCGCTCGCGGGCCATGCGCCAGTTCACCATCGGCCATGTGCGCCATCGCCTGGTGACCAAGATCGAGATCATCGACAACGGCCCCGGGATTCCCGCGGACCTGCAGGAAACCATCTTCTTTCCCATGGTCAGCGGCCGTCCGGACGGTACCGGGCTGGGCCTGGCCATTACCCAGAACATCATCAGCCAGCACCAGGGCCTGATCGAATGTGACAGCCACCCAGGCCACACCACCTTCTCGATCTTTCTGCCACTGGAACAAGGAGCCACATCGACATGAGCCGTAGTGAAACCGTGTGGATCGTCGATGACGACCGTTCTATCCGTTGGGTCCTGGAAAAAGCCTTGCAGCAGGAAGGCATGACCACGCAAAGCTTCGACAGCGCCGATGGGGTGATGAGCCGCCTGGCGCGCCAGCAACCGGACGTGATCATCTCTGACATCCGCATGCCGGGTGCCAGTGGCCTGGACCTGCTGGCACGGATTCGCGAACAGCACCCACGCTTGCCAGTGATCATCATGACTGCGCACTCCGACCTGGACAGCGCTGTCGCGTCCTATCAAGGCGGCGCGTTCGAGTACCTGCCCAAGCCGTTTGACGTTGACGAGGCGGTGTCACTGGTCAAGCGCGCCAACCAGCACGCCCAGGAACAACAGGGCCTGGAAGTGCCCGTCGCCCTGACCCGCACCCCGGAAATCATCGGCGAAGCGCCGGCGATGCAGGAAGTGTTTCGCGCCATCGGGCGCTTGAGCCATTCCAACATCACCGTGCTGATCAATGGCGAGTCCGGGACCGGTAAAGAGCTGGTGGCCCACGCCCTGCACCGCCACAGCCCACGGGCGGCCTCGCCGTTCATCGCCCTGAACATGGCGGCGATCCCCAAGGACTTGATGGAGTCCGAGCTGTTCGGCCACGAGAAAGGGGCATTTACCGGCGCCGCCAACCTGCGCCGCGGACGTTTTGAGCAAGCCGATGGCGGCACGCTGTTTCTCGATGAGATCGGCGACATGCCGGCCGACACCCAGACCCGCCTGCTGCGGGTCCTGGCCGATGGCGAGTTTTACCGGGTCGGCGGCCATGTGCCGGTCAAGGTCGACGTGCGCATCATCGCCGCGACCCACCAGAACCTGGAAACCCTGGTCCACGCCGGCAAGTTCCGTGAGGACTTGTTCCACCGCTTGAACGTGATCCGCATCCACATCCCACGCCTGTCGGACCGTCGCGAAGACATTCCGACCCTGGCCAAGCACTTCCTGGCCCGCGCCGCACAAGAGCTGGCGGTGGAGCCAAAGCTGCTGAAAAGCGAAACCGAGGAATACCTGAAGAACCTGCCGTGGCCGGGCAACGTGCGCCAGCTGGAGAACACTTGCCGCTGGATCACGGTGATGGCCTCGGGGCGCGAAGTGCACATCGGCGACCTGCCGCCGGAGCTGCTGAGCCTGCCGCAGGACTCGGCACCGGTGACCAACTGGGAACAGGCCCTGCGCCAATGGGCCGACCAGGCGCTGGCTCGCGGCCAGTCAAGCCTGCTGGACAGCGCAGTGCCGGCGTTCGAGCGCATCATGATCGAAACCGCCCTCAAGCACACCGCCGGCCGCCGCCGCGACGCCGCCGTGCTCCTGGGCTGGGGCCGCAACACCTTGACCCGCAAGATCAAGGAGCTGGGGATGAAGGTCGATGGCGGGGACGATGATGAAGGGGATGAGGGCTAAATCCTTCACCGACTTGTAGATCCATTCGCGGGCAAGCCCGCTCCCACTGGTTTTGCACAATGCCGTGGGAGCGGGCTTGCCCGCGATGCTTTCAGGGCCATCGTGCACCGACTGAATGCACCGTGAACCGCGATCGCGCACGGCAACAGATCCGAAATCCCACCTGCGCTCGCAATCAAACCTCTATCGAAAAAACACCAAAGCCCCGGAATACGGGGCTTTCGACGTTTCAACACAACATTTTGCTTCAACCTATTAAAACCTGGCACGCCCCCTGCAATAGTCCATTCAGTGATTCAGTTCACTACCCGGTTTCGGGGACCTTGGTACAGGCAGGCCGGGGATTCCCCTCTTTACATCGGGCTCACACCGCACAAGCGACGAGCCCAAGCAGTTTTGGGGCCCTTGATACAGGCAGGTCAGGGGTTCCTTCTTTACACCGGGCTCACGACGCAACGCGTGAGCCCATCCCGTTTTGGGGTCCTTGGTACAGGCAGGCCGGGGATTCCTCTTTTATTGCTCCTGGAGATGGATCTCCAACCGCCAGCGATCGCCCACCTCGCTGCCGGCCCAATCGCCCTTCAGCGGCCGGGCCGCCACCAGTGTCAGCAACAATCCCTTGTCACTCAAACGTACCCGCCAGTTCACGTCCTTACCGTTGAGCTTGAGCTGGCCTTTCTGCGCCTGCCCCTGGGCCTCGAACAGCAGCGCGAGGCTGCCGTCGATCAGTTCGCCATGGGTCTTGGGCGCGTTGTTGAACCACACCACCAGACCATCACCGGTGACCTCGACCTGCTGCAACTCGGACGGCTCGGGGGTGGTCAGGCGACCGATCATCAATCCCACCATCAGGCCGACAATCGCCAGCGAGCCCATTACCCGCGGCAATAGCTTCGATCGCCGGTCCACTTCCGGCGTAGAATGCCGTCCATCTTTACCTTCGGAGCCGTGCATGTTTCACGTCATCCTTTTTCAACCAGAAATTCCGCCGAATACCGGCAACGTTATCAGGCTGTGCGCCAACAGCGGCTGCCACCTGCACTTGATCGAGCCACTGGGCTTCGAGATGGATGACAAGCGCCTGCGTCGGGCCGGCCTCGACTACCACGAGTATGCCACCTTGCAGCGGCATGCCGACCTTGCCAGCTGCCTGGAAAGCCTTGGCCATCCGCGCCTGTTTGCGTTCACCACCAAAGGTTCGCGGCCGTTTCACGACGCCAGTTTCGCCGAGGGCGATGCGTTCCTGTTCGGCCCGGAAAGCCGCGGCCTACCGGCCGAGGTGCTGGACGCCCTGCCCGATGGCCAGCGCCTGCGCCTGCCGATGCGCGAAGGCTGCCGCAGCCTGAACCTGTCCAATACCGTGGCGGTGGCCGTGTACGAAGGCTGGCGGCAGTTGGGTTTCAAATAACCCACCGGCGATTTTTCGCCTGGCCAAAACAATCGCGGGCAAGCCCGCTCCCACAGGTTTTGCACAATCCTGTGGGAGCGGGCTTGCCCGCGATGTTGTCAGCCGCGCTGCTTACTGAACGGTCTGAGCGCCGTCCTGCTGCATGCGTTGCACTTCTTGCGCGTACAGCGCATCGAAGTTGACCGGGGCCAGCATCAGGGCCGGGAACGAACCACGGGTCACCAGGCTGTCCAGGGCTTCGCGAGCGTACGGGAACAGGATGTTCGGGCAGAACGCGCCCAGTGTGTGGCTCATCGAACCTTCGTCAAGATTCTTGATCAGGAAGATACCGGCCTGCTGGACTTCGGCGATGAAGGCCACTTCGTCACCGTTCTTCACGGTCACCGACAGGGTCAGCACGACTTCGTGGAAGTTGTCTTCCAGGACTTTCTGACGGGTATTGAGGTCCAGACCGACACTCGGCTCCCACTGCTGGCGGAAGATCGCCGGGCTTTTCGGGGCTTCGAAAGACAGGTCACGCACGTAGATGCGCTGCAAGGAGAATTGCGGTGCGGTTTCTTCTTCGCTAGCTGCAGTGTTCTGTTGGTCAGTCATCTCAGATCCTTTCTGATCTTGGGTCTTATAGGGAAGGAATTAGGCCTTGAGCAGCGCGTCGAGCTTGCCAGCGCGGTCCAGGGCAAACAAGTCATCACAACCACCGACATGGGTGCTGCCGATCCAGATCTGCGGCACGGACGTACGCCCGGCCTTGCTGGCCATTTCGGCACGCACCTGCGGCTTGCCATCGACCTTGATTTCTTCGAAGGCTACACCTTTGTTTTCGAGCAGGTACTTGGCGCGCGAGCAATAAGGGCAGTAATCGCTGGAGTAGACGACGACGCGGGCCATATCACTTCACCAGCGGCAGGTTATCGCCTTTCCAGCTGGAGATCCCGCCGGACAGCTTGGCGGCGGTGTAG
This sequence comes from Pseudomonas kielensis, assembly GCF_014236655.1. Lineage (GTDB taxonomy): Bacteria > Pseudomonadota > Gammaproteobacteria > Pseudomonadales > Pseudomonadaceae > Aquipseudomonas > Aquipseudomonas kielensis. The sequence continues at coordinate 189,059 of NZ_JACMYG010000006.1, read as the reverse complement.
CCGGCCTTGAGCAGTTCACGCGCGTGGGTACCGGCTGTCTGGCCCATGGCATCGACCAGGATGATGGTCTTGGCCTTGTGTTTTTCCAGCTCGCCGACGCGGGCAGCCAGTTTGTCGTGTGGAATGTTCAGCGCACCAACGATGTGGCCGGCGGCGAAATCCTTGGTCGAACGGATGTCGATCACCACGCCGGCGTCCTTGTTGACCAGTGCGGTCAGTTCACCGGTGCTCAGGCTGCGACCGCCGCCCTGCATTTGATAAGCGATCAGCAACGCCAGCAGTACGACGAAGATACCGACGAGCAGATAGTGGTTAGTGGCAAATTCAATCAGGTGAGCAACCATCGAAGGAGGTTCCAGGGCGTTAAAATGTCGGCCAGTATACACAGCCACTATGGTGGGCCAAACCCCGTCCGGCGGTGACGCCGCCGGAACTTCGCTTTAAACTGCCACTCCCTTTTTCCATCGCCCCTTTTTTAACTCAGCCACGAGTGGAATCTATGACTACCACGCCTAAACCTTTGGTCCTGATGATTCTCGACGGCTTCGGTCACAGTGAGAGCGAAGAATCCAACGCCGTGTTCGCGGCCCGCAAGCCTGTCCTCGACCGGTTGTGCGCCACCTTACCGAACGGCCTGATCTCGGGTTCGGGCATGGACGTCGGCCTGCCGGACGGCCAGATGGGCAACTCGGAAGTCGGCCACATGAACCTCGGCGCCGGCCGCGTGGTGTATCAGGACTTCACCCGCGTGACCAAAGCGATCCGCGACGGTGAGTTCTTCGAGAACCCGACCATCTGCGCCGCGGTGGACAAAGCCGTTGCCGCTGGCAAGGCCGTGCACTTCATGGGCCTGCTGTCCGAGGGTGGCGTACACAGCCACCAGGACCACCTGATCGCCATGGCCGAACTGGCCTTCAAGCGCGGCGCCGAGAAGATCTACCTGCACGCCTTCCTCGACGGCCGCGACACGCCGCCCAAAAGCGCCCAGTCGTCGATCGAACTGCTGGATGAAGCCTTCAAGACCCTGGGCAAAGGCCGGATCGCCAGCCTCATCGGCCGCTACTTCGCCATGGACCGCGACAACCGCTGGGATCGCGTCTCCCAGGCCTACAACCTGATCGTGGATGGCCACGGCGAGTTCAACGCCGCTACCGCCCAGGAAGGCCTGCAAGCCGCCTACGAGCGTGGCGAGAGCGACGAATTCGTCAAGGCCACCACCATTGGCGAGCCGGTCAAGGTCGAAGACGGCGATGCCATGGTGTTCATGAACTTCCGTGCCGACCGTGCGCGCGAGCTGAGCCGCGTGTTCGTCGAGGACAATTTCAGCGAGTTCGAACGTGCCCGTCAGCCGAAACTGGCCGGTTTTGTCATGCTCACCCAATACGCCGCCAGCATCCCTGCCCCGTCGGCCTTCGCCCCGGGCAGCCTGGAAAACGTGCTGGGCGACTACCTGGCGAAAAACGGCAAGACCCAACTGCGGATCGCTGAAACCGAAAAATACGCCCACGTGACCTTCTTCTTCTCCGGCGGCCGTGAAGAACCGTTCCCGGGTGAAGAGCGCATCCTGATCCCTTCGCCAAAAGTCGCCACCTACGACTTGCAGCCAGAGATGAGCGCGCCGGAAGTGACCGACCGCATCGTCGAGGCCATCGAGAACCAGCGTTACGACGTGATCGTGGTCAACTACGCCAACGGCGACATGGTCGGCCACAGCGGCGTGTTTGCCGCAGCGGTCAAAGCGGTTGAGTGCCTGGACCTGTGCGTCGGCCGGATTGTCGAAGCCCTGGAAAAAGTCGGTGGCGAAGCGCTGATCACCGCCGACCACGGCAACGTCGAGCAGATGTCCGACGAATCCACCGGCCAGGCCCACACCGCCCACACCACCGAGCCGGTACCGTTCATCTATGTCGGCAAGCGTGATTTCAAGGTCCGCGAAGGCGGGGTCCTGGCCGACGTGGCGCCGACCATGCTCAAGCTGCTGGGGCTGGAGCAACCGCCCGAAATGACCGGCACTTCGATTCTGGTGTAAGCAGCCTCTTCAAACACCGCCAAACCCTGTGGGAGCGAGCCTGCTCGCGATAGCAATCTGACAGCCAACATCTTTGTTGAATGTACTGATGCCATCGCGAGCAGGCTCGCTCCCACATTGGTTTGCGGTGTTTTTCAGCCCGGTTATCACACCGCCCTAATTGGGCGTTTTTTTTGCAACGCTTGGCGGGCATACTAGGCTGTCTTTTTTCCCCCGGTGTCGCCCACCTTTATGCTCCGCGTCCTGATAGCCCTAGCTCTGACCTGCCTGCTCCAACCGGCCTTTGCTGACGAGCGCGCGCAAACCCAACAACAGTTGGACGCCACGCGTCAGGATATTGCCGAGCTGAAAAAGCTGCTGGGCAAGCTGCAGGAAGAAAAGTCCGGGGTGCAGAAAGACCTCAAGGGCACCGAGACCGAGATGGGCAAGCTCGAGAAGCAGGTCGATGCCCTGCAAAAAGAGCTGAAGAAAAGCGAATCCGAGCTGCAGCGACTCGATGCCGAGAAAAAAAAACTCCAGAGCGCGCGCACTGAACAGCAACAACTGATCGCCACCCAGGCCCGCGCGGCCTATCAGAACGGCCGCCAGGAATATCTCAAGCTGCTGCTCAACCAGCAGAACCCGGAGAAATTCGCCCGCACCCTGACCTATTACGACTACCTGAGCCAAGCTCGCATGGAGCAGCTGAAGAATTTCAACGAAACCCTGCGCCAACTGGCCAATGTCGAGCAGGACATCGCCCAGCAGCAAGCCCAACTGCTGGTGCAAAAAAGCAGCCTCGACAGCCAGCGCGACGAACTGGACAAGGTCCGCAAGGAGCGCCAGCAAGTCCTGGCCAAGCTCAACACCGACTTCAAGGACCGCGACCAGAAGCTGCAGGCCCGCGAGCAGGATCAGGCCGACCTGTCCAAAGTTCTGAAAACCATTGAGGAAACCCTGGCACGCCAGGCCCGGGAGGCAGAAGAAGCGCGGCAAAAAGCGCTGATCGCCCAGCAGGAAGCGGAAAAAAAGCGTTTACGTGAGGCACAGGCCGCGGCAGATGCCCCGACCGATGCCCCACGTAAAATCGCCAAACCGACACCCGGCGCCCTGGTCTCCAGCGCTGGCGAAACCTTCGGCGGTGCCTTTTCTGCAACACGGGGAAAACTTCCTTGGCCGGTCGATGGTCGATTGCTTGCCCGCTTTGGCGAAAGCCGCGGCGACGACGCCCGCACCAAGTGGGACGGCGTGATGATCAGCGCCTCCGCCGGCAGCCAGGTACATGCCGTGCACGGCGGACGCGTGGTGTTTGCCGACTGGTTGCGTGGCGCCGGCTTGCTGGTGATTCTCGACCACGGTAACGGTTTCTTGAGCCTGTACGGCCACAATCAGACGCTGCTCAAGTCGGCGGGCGACGTGGTCAAGGCCGGCGAGTCCATCTCCACTGTCGGTAACAGTGGCGGCCAGGACACGCCAGCGCTGTATTTCGCTATTCGTCAGCAGGGTCACCCGAGTGATCCAGCACAATGGTGCCGTGCGCAAGGATAAGCGCACCATCTAACTCAGGAGTTCGTTCGACATGCTGCATTTGTCCCGCCTCACTTCGCTGGCCCTGACGATCGCCCTGGTGATCGGTGCGCCCCTGGCGTTTGCCGCTGAACCGGCCTCGTCGACCTCGGCTGCGACCACCAAGGCGCCATTGCCGCTGGATGAGTTGCGCACCTTTGCCGAGGTCATGGACCGGATCAAGGCCGCGTATGTCGAGCCGGTGGACGACAAGACCCTGCTGGAAAACGCCATCAAGGGCATGCTCAGCAACCTCGACCCACACTCCGCCTACCTGGGGCCGGAAGACTTCGCCGAGCTGCAGGAAAGCACCAGCGGCGAGTTTGGTGGCCTGGGCATCGAAGTCGGCTCCGAAGACGGCTTCATCAAAGTGGTGTCGCCGATCGACGACACCCCTGCCTCCAAGGCAGGCATCCAGGCTGGCGACTTCATCGTCAAGATCAACGGCCAACCGACCCGAGGCCAGAGCCTGACCGAAGCCGTGGACCGCATGCGCGGCAAGATCGGCGAGAAGATCACCCTGACCCTGGTCCGCGACGGCGGCACCCCGTTCGACGTGACGCTGGCCCGTGCGACCATCCAGGTCAAGAGCGTGAAGGCGCAGTTGCTGGAGTCGGGCTACGGCTACATCCGCATCACCCAGTTCCAGGTCAAGACCGGCGAAGAGGTCTCCCAGGCCCTGGCCAAGCTGCGCAAGGAAAACGGCAAGAAGCTCAGCGGCATCGTGCTCGACCTGCGCAACAACCCGGGCGGCGTCCTGCAATCGGCGGTGGAAGTGGTCGACCACTTCATCACCAAGGGCCTGATCGTCTACACCAAGGGCCGGATCGCCAACTCCGAACTGCGCTTCTCGGCCACCGGCAAGGATGAAAGCGAAGCAGTGCCGATGGTGGTGCTGATCAACGGCGGCAGCGCCTCGGCCTCGGAAATTGTCGCCGGCGCCCTGCAGGACCAGAAACGTGCAGTCGTCATGGGCACCACCAGCTTCGGCAAGGGCTCGGTGCAAACCGTGCTGCCGCTGAACAACGACCGCGCGCTGAAGATCACCACCGCACTGTACTTCACCCCGAACGGGCGCTCGATCCAGGCCCAGGGCATCGTTCCGGACATCGAAGTGCGTCGGGCCAAGATCACCAACGAGCAGGACAGCGAGTACTTCAAGGAAGCTGACCTGCAAGGCCACCTGGGCAATGGCAACGGCGGCGCCGACAAGCCAAGCGGCTCCGGCGGCAAGGCCAAGCCGATGCCACAGGACGACGACTACCAACTGGCCCAGGCGCTGAGCCTGCTCAAGGGCCTGAGCATTACCCGCGGCCGCTGAGATGCGCCTGCGGTGGTTCCTCGGCCTGCTGTGCTGCCTGGCCGGCGTTGCCCATGCGACGCCCGGGCAGGCGCCACCCCACAAGGCCTACCTGAGCCTGATCATCGATGACCTGGGGCAGAACCTGCCCCGGGATCGCCGCGTCCTGGCGCTGCCCGGGCCGGTCACCGCGGCGATCATGCCCGACACCCCCCATGCCACCGAATTTGCCCGCGAGGCCCACCGCGCAGGCAAGATCGTCATCCTGCACATGCCCATGGACCCGGCCACCGGCCCGTTCGCCTGGCACCCCGAGCTGCCCATCGAAGAGCTGCGCAAGCGCCTGGACGCCGCGTTCAAGGCCGTCCCCTACACCGCCGGCATCAACAATCACATGGGCAGCCGCATGACCGCCCAGCAGCCGGCCATGGCCTGGTTGATGGCCGAGTTGCAACGCCGGCACAAGCTTTTCGTCGACAGCCGCACCAGCGCCCAGACCGTCGCCGCCGCCGAGGCGCAGAAGATCGGCCTGGCCAGCGTTTCACGGGATGTGTTTCTCGATGACGAACGCAATGAAGCCGCGATCTACAACCAACTGCAGAGCGCCATCAGCCTGGCGCGCAAACAGGGTTCGGCGGTGATGATCGGCCATCCCTACCCCCAGACCCTGGCGGTGCTCGAGCGCGAACTGCCCAAGCTCAAGGCCCAGGGCATCGACTGGATCAACATCCGGCAGATGATCAGCGTGCGCAGCAATCGCGCCATGGCCGCCCATGGCAAAGACGGGACTTATCGCCAGTAAGCAGCAGCGGGCCACTACATAGTTACCGCCAGCCGCCTCATCCAATTCTGGATATTGAAATCCGCAACCCGATCGGGTTGCCTTTCAATGACCAGGAATGACCATGAACCCACATGACGATGACGCGGCACTCGCAAGGCCAATGGAATCAATAAAAGTTGAAAACCTGCTGATCAACTTTACGACCGAGTTTCACCGGATCTGGGATAACAAAGGCTCACGCTCCAAACCCGGTGGTTTTTGGCGTCCCAGCCCCGCCCCTGATTTGCTGCCGGGCTTTTTCCCACTCGGCGACCTCGCCGTCTCCGGTCACGACAACATCAACCATCGAAGAGTGGTGGCCGTGGTTTGCGAAGGCGAGCTGCCCAGTACGGCCGCCAACCCAGGCAAGGCCCTGAGCAAGCCCGATGACTTTGAACAGGTCTGGAAAGACAAGGGTTCAGGCGCCAACACCGACTGTTCGATCTGGCGTCCCATTGCACCTGATGGCTACGTGGCACTTGGCCTGGTGTGCGCTGACGGTCTCGACAAACCTTCGGTCAACTCCGTGCGGTGCGTGCGGGCGGACCTGGTCGTGGCGTCATCCATCGACAACATGATCTGGAGCGACAAGGGCAGTCGTGCCAAGCAGGACTTCAGCGTCTGGAGCGTCCGCCCACCTGCCGCAGCGGCGGGAGAGATTCATTTTGCGCCGGGCACATTCGTGGGCGTCAACAGCTATACCAAACCCGTGATGCACACCGGCGCGTACTGCCTGCGAATGCGGCTTTCGCTCAAAGCCGAACCTGCGCCACTGCCTCCGTCCCTCACCGGATACGAACCACCCGCCTCAACGCAACCGGCCACCGTCACCCTAACGGCACGGCTCCCCTGGTTCGCAATCAAAGATCCCGACCTGAGTGCGTTCGAGCAGTTTCGTACGAGCCCCTACTACCACGTGCTAAAAAAAGAGCAGTACGTGCTGATCGGTTACGGCCATAACACCAGCTCCGCAGGGCAAACCTTCAAATGGTTTGACGAGGTACAAAATGCCGATAGCCTCGCAACATTCTCTCGCCTGACCTCTGTCGAGGTGGGCGCCGAATGGAACTCCAGGTTGCCGGAGTTTTCCATCTCGCTGCCTCCAACCTTCTCTGTCGCATTCTCGGCGAAACTGGGCAGCAGCTTCTCCCCCCTCGACGCCGACACTCAGCGCAGCAGGTTGGTCGCTCCCCTGTCGGCTCACGTCGTCACCATCGTGGCGAAGAAGCGCATCGTGGCGGTTTACCGCACACAGTTCGACTACCAATTGCTACGCAGCAACGGCACACAAGTGGCACACGAGGGCAGCTACTCCGACTACGACAAACTGCATGTGAGCGAATATCCGCCGGAGCAATAGCGGATCGTCAAAAACCTACAGGTACCGCCCCATGATCTCGTCGACCCCGCCTTCCTTGCGCAACTGATCGAGCGCTGCCTGCAATTTGGCGACGGTTTCGTCAGGCACCTCGCGGTTCAACGCCAGATACAGTTGCGCACTGTTGAAACGCAGGACCGTCTTCAAGCCGGTGACCCCCTCCTGGCGCGCCAGATAGCGCCCGGCTGGGTCGCCGGTGGCCCACAGATCGATCTGGCCATTGAGCAGCTTTTTCGCGTTGTCCTGATCGCGCAGTACCACGACCGGCTTGAGCCCCTGCTTGGCCAAGGTCTCGGCAATGGCGTCGCCCTTGTAGGCGCCGATCTTGTATTGGCGCGCGTCTTCCAGGGACTGCAGGGTGATTTTGCTGTCAGCCTTGGCCAGCATGATCCAGTCGTCCGGACCAATGGGGCCGACCCACTTGAAGAGTTTTTCGCGGTCGGGCAGGCGCGCCATGACGAACACCCCGTAACCGGGATTTTCCAGGGCGAGTTTGTAGACGCGCTCCCAGGGGAAACGCAGGGTCAGGCTGTAGGTGATGTTGGCCCGCTTTGATATCTCGCGGACGATGTCCACGGCGATGCCATTGATGTTCTCGTCCTGAGCGAAGTTCTTGCCGTTCTTCGCCATGTTGTAGGGCGGGAAGTTTTCCGTCAGCAAGACCAGGTCGATATCGGTTTTTTCAGCGGCACGTAGCACGCCGCTGAACAGTAACGAAGCACTGGCAAGAACGAGGAATAGGCGTCTGAGCATGTCGGCTACCGCAGTCCATTGGCGTGCCCAAGCTTGCCTTGAGCCCGCCATGCTGTCCACTGGCCTTTATCGAACCACGATACCGCGTGCTGCCATGTAGGCCTTCGCTTCCGGCACGGTGTACTCGCCGAAGTGAAAGATACTGGCCGCCAGCACTGCGCTGGCGTGACCGTCGAGGATACCGTCCGCCAGGTGCTGCAGATTGCCGACGCCGCCGGAAGCGATCACCGGGATCCCCAGGGCATCGCTGATGGCGCGGGTCACGCCCAGGTCGAAGCCGTTTTTCATGCCGTCCTGGTCCATGCTGGTCAGGAGGATTTCCCCTGCCCCCAGGCCTTCCATCTTCTTCGCCCACTCCACCGCATCCAGCCCGGTGGGTTTGCGCCCGCCGTGGGTGAAGATTTCCCAGCGCGGGGTTTCGCCCGGCAGGGAGACTTTCTTGGCGTCGATGGCCACGACGATGCACTGCGAGCCGAAATGCTGCGCGGCTTCGCCGACGAACTCCGGGTTGAACACCGCCGCGGTGTTGATCGAGACCTTGTCCGCACCGGCATTGAGCAGGTTGCGAATGTCTTGCACGGTGCGCACACCACCGCCCACGGTCAGCGGGATGAACACCTGGCTGGCCATGCGCTCGACGGTATGCAAGGTGGTGTCGCGGCCATCGACGCTGGCGGTGATGTCGAGAAAGGTAATCTCGTCGGCACCCTGCTCGTCGTAGCGACGGGCAATTTCCACCGGGTCGCCGGCGTCACGGATGTTCTCGAACTTCACACCTTTGACGACCCGGCCGTTGTCCACGTCCAGGCAAGGGATGATGCGTTTGGCCAGCGCCATGGTCAGTCCTCAGCCTTGGTACGAGTCGCAGAAGGCTTGCGCCTCGGCGACGTCGAGGGTGCCTTCGTAGATCGCCCGGCCGGTGATGGCGCCGATGATGCCCGGTGCGCGAGCGTCGAGCAGCGACTTGATGTCACCCAGGTTGTGGATGCCACCGGAGGCAATCACCGGGATCCGGGTGGCCGCCGCCAGGGCCGCGGTGTACGACACGTTGCAACCCTGCATCATGCCGTCTTTGGCGATGTCGGTATAAACGATGGCAGACACGCCATCGGATTCGAATTGCTTGGCCAGGTCGATGACGTTCACGGTGCTGATTTCGGCCCAGCCGTCAGTGGCGACAAAACCGTCCTTGGCGTCCAGGCCAACAATCACCTTGCCCGGGAACGCGCGGCAGGCTTCGGCAACGAACGCCGGATCCTTCACGGCCTTGGTGCCGATGATCACGTAGCTCACGCCCGCCTTGACGTAGTGCTCGATGGTTTCCAGCGAGCGGATACCACCGCCAATCTGGATCGGCAGGTTCGGGTAGCGCTTGGCGATCGCGGTCACCACTTCGCCGTTGACCGGCTGGCCTTCGAACGCGCCGTTCAGGTCGACCAGATGCAGACGACGGCAACCGCCCTCTACCCACTTGGCAGCCATGCTCACCGGGTCATCGGAGAACACTGTGGAATCTTCCATGCGGCCCTGGCGCAGACGTACACAGGCACCGTCTTTGAGATCGATAGCGGGAATAATCAGCATCTGGCAAACCTTCAAATTCGATTTTTCAGCATTGCTCGGAAATCAGTTTTTCTCGAGCGCCCACAGGTCGCTTTCGATGCTTTCAAACCTCTCTTTGAGGTGTGTCTGCACATCGAAAATCGCCCTGTTGTAATAGTGCGGAGCAATTTCGCGGGTAAACAGCTCAAGGATTTCGGCCGCTTCGAAGGAACCCAGGTCCAGTTCGAAGCGGTCCTCCATGAAGCGCTTGATCTTGTGATTGGCCTCGTTCTCCTGTTCAGGAGTGAGGGTCAGGATCGGTGGCTTCTTCTTGACGGCCATTTACCAGCGACCATCCCACGCCGCGAAGTTCTGCAGCAATTGCAGGCCATGGGTATGGCTCTTCTCGGGGTGGAACTGCACCGCGAAACGCGAGCCTTCGGCCAGCGCAGCGGCGAAGTCGACGCCGTAGTGACCGCCACCGACCACCTGCCGCGGGTTACCGGCGGCGATGTAGTAGCTGTGCACAAAATAGAAGCGCGCCAGGTCCGGAATGTTGTGCCACAGCGGGTGATCCACCACCTGCTTGACCTCGTTCCAGCCCATGTGCGGGACTTTCAGGTGTTCGCCGTCTTCATGCAGGCCCTTGCCGAAGAACTTCACCGCGCCCGGAAACAGGCCGATGCAGTCCACGCCGTCATTCTCTTCACTGTGTTCGAGCAAGGCTTGCATGCCAACACAGATGCCGAGGAACGGACGGTCCTGGCTGACTTCGCGCACCAGCGAGTCGAAGCCCAGGCGACGGATCTCGGCCATGCAATCGCGAATCGCACCGACCCCGGGGAAAACCACCCGGTCGGCTTCGCGAATCACATTGGCATCGCTGGTGATCAGCACCTTGCCGGCACCTACGTGTTCGAGGGCCTTGGCCACCGAATGCAGGTTACCCATGCCGTAATCGATAACCGCGACCGTCTGCATTACAGGACGCCCTTGGTCGAAGGCATTTGCCCGGCCATGCGCTCATCGAGCTCGACGGCCATGCGCAGGGCGCGGCCGAAAGCCTTGAACACGGTTTCGATCTGGTGGTGGGTGTTGGTGCCACGCAGGTTGTCGATGTGCAGGCTGACGTTGGCGTGGTTGACGAAGCCCTGGAAAAATTCCTGGAACAGGTCAACGTCAAACCCACCCACGGTAGCGCGGGTATAGGGAACATGCATCTGCAGGCCAGGACGGCCGGAGAAGTCGATCACCACGCGCGACAGCGCTTCATCGAGCGGCACATAGGCGTGGCCGTAGCGACGGATGCCTTTCTTGTCGCCGATGGCTTTGCTGAAGGCTTGCCCCAGGGTGATACCGACGTCCTCCACGGTGTGGTGGTCGTCGATATGCAGGTCGCCCTTGCACTCGATATCCAGGTCGATCAGCCCGTGACGGGCGATCTGGTCCAGCATGTGCTCAAGAAAAGGTACACCGATATTAAATCGGGCCTTTCCGGTGCCATCCAGGTTGATCGAGGCTTTGATCTGGGTTTCCAGAGTGTCGCGCTCGACGGACGCCATACGTTCGGCCATCACCAGCTCCGCAAAATCATTGGGCGAAAAAGGCATCCATTATAGGCACGGCTGCGGCAAACAGAAACACGCCAAGTGATATCCCTGACGGGTTGAAGCCAACGTGGCCGGGGATATACCTGTCATGACATGTAGGAACCTGGGTGCAACCGAGCCCCTGTTGGCACGGGCTTGCCCGTGAACGCGGTGCAACCGGCACACCGCGCGAACACGATGAATCAGTGGAACAACACGGCCGTCTTCTGCAGCGTCACCCACACGCCCCACGCCAGCGGAATCCCCACCACCAGCCAGGCCGCCACGGCCAACGGCACACTGGCCGACGACGCCTTCCACTCCAGCACCGTGGTGCTGTTGGCGCCCTTGTCGTGACCCAGGGCCTGTTCTGCCGCCAGCTCGGCATCGGTCATGAAGTACTTGTCTGCCACTGGACGCACCAGCAGGTTGCAGAGGAACCCCAGCACCAACAGGCCGGCGAGAATGTACAAGGTGATGTCATAGGCCGCTGCGCGCTCGACGCCGATGCTCAGCTGATACTCACGCAGGTAGTTGACCAGCACCGGGCCGAGCACCCCCGCCGCCGCCCAGGCCGTCAGCAGGCGACCGTGAATCGCCCCGACCATCTGCGTACCGAACAGGTCGGCCAGGTAAGCCGGCACCGTGGCGAAACCGCCGCCGTACATCGAAAGGATGATGCAGAAGGCCGCGACGAACAGCGAGACATTGCCCAGATGCCCGAGGTTCGGGATCAGCGCATACAGGGCAAACCCCAGGGCGAAGAACACAAAGTAAGTATTTTTGCGCCCCAGATAGTCGGAGAACGACGCCCAGAAGAACCGCCCGCCAATGTTGAACAGACTCAGCAACCCGGTAAAACCGGCGGCAATGGCCGCAATCGAAGCCAGTTGCCCGGCATCCAACTGACCGAATGCCAGCTCGTTACCCAGCAACTTGCCGCCAAACACTTCCTGCAGCAGCGGCGAAGCCATGCCCAGAATGCCGATCCCGGCCGATACGTTGAGGCACAACACCAGCCACACCAGGCGGAACTGCGGGGTTTTCCACGCCACATTCACGTGCACGTGACGATGGGTAATCATCGCGTTGGCCAGTTTTTTCGCCGGCGGGGTCCAGCCCTCAGGCTTCCAGCCGGTCGGCGGCACGCGGTACGACAGCGCCCCGCCGATCATGAACACAAAGTAAATCGCCGCCATCACCAGGAAGCTCTGCCACACACCGACTCCGTCTGGCGAGGCGAAATGCCCCATCAACGCGGCCGCCAGTGGCGCGCCCACCATGGCCCCACCACCAAAGCCCATGATTGCCATGCCCGTGGCCATGCCGCGCTTATCCGGGAACCACTTGATCAGGGTCGACACCGGGGAGATGTAGCCCAGGCCCAGGCCGATCCCGCCGATCACCCCGGAGCCGAGCCACATCAGCCAGATCTGGTGGGTATAGATGCCCAGTGCGGAAATCAACAACCCCCCGCACCAGCACAGTGCCGACACCACGCCGGCCTTGCGCGGCCCGGCATGCTCCAGCCAGCCGCCCCAGATCGCCGCCGAGCAACCGAGGAAGATGAAAAACAGGGTGTAGATCCAGCCGAGCATCGAGATGGGCCAGTCGCACTGGGACGAGAACACCTGAGCGATAAAGCCCATGTCTGGCGCGCACGCCACGGGCGCGGTCACACCCAGGGCCTTGGACAGCGGCAACCAGAACACCGAAAAGCCATAGGCCATGCCGATGCACAGGTGGATGGCCAGTGCGGCCGGCGGCACCAGCCAGCGGTTGAAGCCGGGCCTGGCGATGATGCGCTCCTTGGACAGGAACGTCGGCGGTGGCGCAAAAATGCCCGCCTCGGTGCTCGTGCTCATGTGTTTCCCCCAATTATTAGTATGGTTCGCCCGCCCCCCGTCACCCACAGCCTCAACTGCGCGTTGGCATGGCTGTTTTATCGAGTGAAGTTCCATTTAGCGCGACAACCGGTCGCAGCACGGCAGGCGGACGGGCGAAGATTACCATTTGCCCATAATAGAAAAACCAGTCTGATCTGGCGTTTTGCAGGCGATCTGCTCCGATCAGGCGGCCAACGGGCTTTTGATCACTGGCCGTTTCGCTGACCGCTGCTCGGCGCAAGCCACCCACCCAGGCACCGCCAACCAAGCCGAAACCGCCACGGGACATAACCTGAAGCGATCGCTGACCAGTCGTCAGTTTCGGAGCGCTATACTCCCCGGCTAAATTTCGAATTTGACTCTCTACAAGGACTCGCCCCATGAAAGCGTTCGGCAAAATCCTGGGTCTGGTACTTCTCGGGCTGTTACTGGTCATCGTGGCCCTGGGCTTTGCCCTGACCCACTTCTTTGATCCCAATGACTACAAAGACGAGATTCGCCAGATTGCCCGCGACAAGGCCCACATTGAGCTGACGCTCAATGGCGACATCGGCTGGAGCCTGTTCCCCTGGCTCGGCCTGGAACTGCACGAAGCCAGTGTCGCGACCCTGAGCAACCCCAAGGCGCCGTTCGCCGACCTGCAAATGCTCGGCCTTTCAGTGCGAGTCCTGCCGCTGCTGCGCCGCGAAGTGCAGATGAGCGACGTCCGGGTCGAAGGCCTGAACCTGCGCCTCAACCGCGACAAGGACGGCCACGGCAACTGGGAAGACATCGGCAAGGCCGTGCCGGTCGCGGGCCAGCCCGAAGTACCGGCGACTACCCGCGACACCGATGGCAGCGCTCCTGCCCCGACAGAGAAACCCGCCCAGCCGATTCGCCTCGACATCGACAGCCTGACCGTCAATAACGCCCGGGTGGAGTACACCGACGAGCGCACCGGCAAACAATTCAGCGCCGAAAGCATCCAACTGAGCACCGGTCCCGTACACGATGCGACCAATATCGACGTCAAGTTGACCGCGTTCCTCTCCAGCAACCAGCCGGTGCTGCGAGTGCGTACCGAGCTCAATGGCGAACTGCGCTTCGAACGCGCGCTGCAGCGCTATAAGTTCGAAGACATGAAGCTGTCAGGCGAACTGACCGGCGAACCGCTGCAAGGCAAGGCCGTGACCTTTGCCGCCCAAGGGCAGGTATTCCTCGATAAAGCGGCGAACGTCGCCGAATGGACCGGCATCAAGCTGTCCATCAATCAATTGCGCGCCCTCGGCGAACTGAAAGCCAATGACCTCGACAAGACCCCGCAAATCAGCGGCGCCCTGTCGATCGCCCAGTTTGACCTGGCCAAGTTTGTCGACAGCATCGGCCAGAAACTCCCGGCCATGGCCGAGGGCAGCCTGAGCAAAGTCGAATTGGCCAGCCGCCTGGCCGCGACCCCCACCAGCCTGTCGCTGGACAACATCAACCTGAAACTCGACGACAGCACCATCAGCGGCCGCATCGCCATCGAGGACTTCGCCAAGCAGGCCCTGCGCGTGCAGCTCAAGGCCGACACCTTCAACGCTGATCGCTACCTGCCGCCCAAGTCCGCCGACGCCAACAGCGCAGCGGTGGCCCGCCAGGCGGAAGTCAGCAGCACCGAAGCCGACGCCCTGGCTGGTGCCGGCAGCACGCCCCTGCCCAACGCCCCGACCAAGGGCGCGTGGAGCAACGACAAGCTGATCCCGGCCGAACGCCTGAGCAAGCTCGACCTCGACGCCGACCTGAGCTTCGGCCAACTGACCCTCAGCAAACTGCCCATTCACAACGCGGCCCTCAAGGCCACTGGCCAGGGCGGCTTGCTGACCCTGCAAAACCTCAGTGGCGAGCTGTACAACGGCACCTTCAACACCAAGGGCACCCTCGATGTGCGCCAGCCAGTACCGGCCTTGAGCATGCAGACGGCGATCAACCGGGTGCCCGCGGAAAAAATCCTCGAGAGCCAAGGTAAAAACCCACCGGTCAAAGGCCTGATCACGCTCAACAGTCAGCTCACCGCCAGCGGCAACAGCCAGAAAACCCTGATCGACAGCCTCAACGGCAACGCCAGCTTCGTGATCAACAATGGCGTGTTGCTCAACGCCAACCTCGAACAGCAGCTGTGCAAAGGCATCGCCACCCTCAACCGCAAGACCCTCAGCGGCGAGCCTCGAGGCAAGGACACCCCGTTCCAGGAGCTCAAGGGCAACCTGACCCTGCGTAACGGCGTCGCCAGCAATCCGGACCTGAAAGTGCGCATCCCGGGGATGACCATCAACGGCAACGGCGACGTCGACCTGCGCGTACTGGGCATGGACTACCGCGTCGGCATCATCGTCGAAGGCGACCAGCGCGACATACCGGACCCGGCCTGCCAGGTGGGCGAGAAATTCGTCGGTATCGAATGGCCACTGCGCTGCCGCGGCCCGCTGGAACTCGGCGCCAAGGCCTGCCGCCTGGACAACGAGCGCCTCGGCCAGGTCGCCAGCAAACTGGCCGGCGACAAGCTCAGCGAGAAAATCGATGAAAAACTCGGCGACAAAGTCAGCCCGGAACTGAAGAACGCGCTCAAGGGGCTGTTCAAGCGATGAAAGCCGAGCAATTTTCAACGGCGGTGCTGGACTGGTACGACCGCCACGGCCGCCACGACCTGCCCTGGCAACAGGGCATCACCCCCTATCGGGTGTGGGTCTCGGAAATCATGTTGCAGCAGACTCAGGTCAGCACCGTGCTGAACTACTTCGACCGCTTCATGGCGTCATTGCCGACGGTCCAGGCCCTGGCCGCCGCGCCGGAAGACGAAGTGCTGCACCTGTGGACCGGGCTGGGCTACTACACCCGCGCGCGCAATCTGCAAAAGACCGCGAAGATCGTGGTTGAGCAGTACGGCGGCGAATTTCCCCAAGACGTGGAAAAACTCACCGATCTGCCGGGCATTGGCCTGTCCACCGCGGGCGCCATCGCCAGCCTGAGCATGGGCCTGCGGGCGCCGATCCTCGATGGCAACGTCAAACGGGTGCTGGCGCGCTTTACCGCGCAAGAGGGCTACCCGGGCGAGCCCAAGGTCGCCAAACAGCTGTGGGCCACCGCCGAGCGCTTCACCCCCCACGACCGCGTCAACGCCTACACCCAGGCGATGATGGACATGGGCGCCACGCTTTGCACCCGCAGCAAGCCAAGCTGCCTGCTGTGCCCGCTGGAAAAGGGCTGTGAAGCTCACATGCTGGGCCTGGAAACCCGCTACCCGATTCCCAAGCCGCGCAAAGCCGTGCCCCAGAAGCGCACACTGATGCCGCTGCTGGCCAACCGCGACGGCGCCATCCTGCTTTACCGACGCCCCTCCACGGGCCTGTGGGGCGGTTTATGGAGCCTGCCGGAGCTGGATGACCTCGGCGACCTGGAGCACCTGGCCCTGCAACACTCGCTGCAACTGGGCACCCAGACCGAGCTGCCGAACCTGATCCACACCTTCAGCCATTTCCAGTTGGCCATCGAACCCTGGCTGGTCAGGGTCCAGGAGGCCGGCCATCACGTGGCCGAGGCCGACTGGCTCTGGTATAACCTCGCCACCCCGCCGCGCCTGGGCCTCGCCGCCCCGGTGAAAAAACTGCTCAAGCGCGCGGCCGACGTATTAAACGCAGGAGAGTCGTCATGACCCGCACCATCATGTGCCGCAAGTACAACGAAGAACTGCCGGGCCTGGAGCGCGCTCCCTTCCCGGGCGCCAAAGGCCAGGACATTTTTGACCACGTTTCGCAAAAGGCCTGGGGCGACTGGCAAAAACACCAGACCCTGCTGATCAACGAAAAACGCTTGAACATGATGAACGCCGAAGACCGCAAATATCTTCAGGGCGAGATGGACAAGTTCTTCTCCGGCGAGGATTACGCCAAGGCCGAAGGCTACGTGCCGCCGGCTGAGTAATCCCTTGGATACGGGGGTTGGATCGTAAGCGACGGTAATAATTAAATATTTTTTGATAACTTGCTTGACGACCCCCTGAAAAACCAGTTTAATGCGCCCCGTTGCCCAGATAGCTCAGTCGGTAGAGCAGGGGATTGAAAATCCCCGTGTCGGCGGTTCGATTCCGTCTCTGGGCACCAAATACCGAAAACCCTGAATCGCAAGATTCAGGGTTTTTTTATGCCCGCAGGAAACCGCGGGATGCCCGAACAGCACCGCAGCTACTGGGCATCATTCCAGTGGAAGACCAGATTGCTTGCGCCGCCACTGCCGATATCCGCAACATCACGCCGCTCCTCGCCATGGCGCGTGGCGATGACCGAATACTTGCCGGCGGGCAGTTTCATGTAGACCAGGGGGCCGGCGTTATCCAGCGTCAGCAAGGCCTGTCCTGGCGCCTTTTGCACCACGACATCGACGTCGGCCGTGTATTGATTCTGTGGGCCTACGGCAAAGGTCATGTGCAGGTTGTAGCCCTGGGCTTGCTCAATGGTTCGGGACTCGTCGAGGCCGATACCGCCTGACAGGTAGGTAATCCCGTTTTGCTGCTGTGGCTGGGCTTGCACCCCGGCGCTATCGATCGGCTCATAACTGGCGGCTGGCACCAGCGTTGGGAACAGCAACAAGCCGACCGCCGCGAGGGGCAACAGGAACAAACGAACAGGTTTCATGATGACAACTCCCGGGCTCTGTCGAACCCAATCGTTACCCTCTTTGGATTTCAGCCGACACCGCCAAGTTTCAGACCGATTTGAGCTTGAGCCCACCACGAAAAGGACTACAGGACTCACCGGCAGGGCATCGCCCCTTCTGGCTGGATTCCAGCGCACCCACAGGTCTTTCCTGCAGACTTCCAGGCCCCGCCCTGCATCCAGCCCCACCCCACTGCTGAGAAGCTCTCCCGCCTGTTCTTCCCAACGCGGAAACCCTCATGAGCGTCATCGAACCCCAGGCTACTGAGCCACAACTTGCCTCACTGCTGGGCAACCTTGGCGACTTGATCCGCGAGGCGCGGCGCAAGGTGTTGCGCGCAGTCGATACCACCCAGGTGCAGACCTGCTGGCAGATCGGGCAGCATATCGTCGAGTACGAGCAGCAGGGCGCCAGGCGGGCGGGGTATGGCAAGCAACTGTTGGCGACGCTGGCGAGCGTGCTGACGGCAGAGTTTGGCAAAGGCTTCGACAGCTCAAACCTTCGCTACATGCGCCTGTTCTACCAGGCATTCCCAATATGTGACGCACTGCGTCACGAATTGAGCTGGACCCATTACCGCGCCTTACTACGCGTCGAAAACGACCACGCCCGCCATTGGTACATGAACGAATCCGCCACCCAGAACTGGTCGACCCGCGCCCTGGAACGCCAGATCAGCACGCTCTACTACGAACGCCTGCTGGCCAGCCGCGATCGCTTGACCGTGAAGCAGGAAGCCACGACCCATATCCAGCAACTGCCGACCTCCCCCCGGGACTTCATCCGCGACCCGGTGGTGCTGGAGTTTCTTGGCCTGCCCAATGCCGGCTCGGTACTGGAAACCGATCTGGAACAAGCCTTGATCAACCAACTGCAAGGCTTCCTGCTCGAACTGGGCAAGGGTTTCGCCTTTATTGCCCGCCAGCAACGCATCAGCACCGACAGCAAAGATTTCTACATCGACCTGGTGTTCTACAACTACCTGCTCAAGTGCTTCGTTATCTTCGACATCAAGCGCGGCGAACTGACCCACCAGGATGTGGGCCAGATGGACATGTACGTGCGCATGTACGACGACCTCAAGCGCGGTCCGGAAGACAGCCCCACCGTGGGCATCATCCTCTGCGCACAACGGGATGAGTCGGTGGTCCGCTATTCCATGCTGCAAGGTCACGAACAGCTCTTCGCCAGCAAGTACAAACTGGTGCTGCCCAGCGAGGAGGAACTGCGTGCGGAACTGGATCGCGAACGGGTCATGCTGGAGCAACGGCCGATCAACCAAGGCCACTGACCACCGGGGCGGATTGTCGACCCGCCCCAGGCAGACTATGGTTGGCAGCTATCCGCAAAGGTTGCGCGCCAATGAATTTGCAGGAAAGCCCTTCACTGACACCGACTCAAATCGAGCTGGAACTGCCGGCCAAGCCGCTGATGACGCCCTTCCGGGAGCCTGCCGCCGACGGTTTTGCCCTGGGCGGTTTCACCTGGCGGCACGCCACTGCCGACCGGTCCCGGGCCGTGGTGATCATCAACGCCGCCACGTCGGTGCGCTGCCGCCACTATTCACGCTTTGCCGAATACCTGTGCGCCCATGGCTTCGACGTCATCACCTATGACTACCGGGGCATCGGCGAGTCGCGACCGACCTCGATGAAAAACCTCGACGCCAGCTGGTCGGACTGGGGCTACCTGGATTTCGAGGCCATGCTCAAGCGCGCCCAGCGCGAGTTTCCCGGCCAGCCCATCGATGTCGTCGGCCATAGCTTTGGCGGCTGCGCCGCGGGACTGGCGAGTTCGGGGCCGCTGATTCGACGCCTGGTGACCGTCGGTGCGCAGTTCGCTTACTGGCGCGACTACACCCCCGACCTGCGCTGGCGGATGTTCGGCAAGTGGCATGTGGTGATGCCGCTGGTGACCTGGTTCTGCGGTTATTTCCCCGGCAAACGCCTGGGCTGGCTGGAAGACACCCCGGCCGGCGTCGTCCGTGACTGGAGCCGATCCGCGCCGCGCTTCGAGCAATGCCCCAGCGGCCGCGTGCTGGCCGCCAAGGTCGGCCAGCTACCTTTCGCCATCGTTACCGCGAAAACCCTGGCAATCAGCCTCAGCGACGATCCCTACGGCACCGTTGCTGCCATCGAGCGCCTGCTGAGCTACTTCAGCCGCAGTGCCAACACCCACCTGCGAATCGACCCGCAAGACATCGGCGAGCAACAAGTCGGACATTTCGGCTTTTTTCGCAGCCCATACCAAGCCACACTATGGCCCATTGCATTGTCCTGGCTGCAACATGGCGAACTGACCCCCGATCATCCCGGGCGGCAAGTCCCCCGAAGCTGACCGGCCTGCACCCTCTCGACGAAATACGGAACGACGCCCATGGCATCCGCGAACAAGCAGCAAAAACGCGCCACCCGCGCCAAAGCCAAGGCCAAGCAGAACCGCACCCAACGCGCAGCCGCGCCGGTGGAGCTGGACCCGAACGACGATCGCATCGACTTCGAGTCAGTGGACCTGACCGAGCTGTTCAAGAAAATGATCGACGCCGAAAAGACCAGCCAGCAAGCCATGTGCAGCGCCTTCCTCGAAGACCCGCTGCTGGAACTGGTGTACGAGCAGGAAGGCGAAGAAGGCGCCATGGACTTCATCCTGGCGGCCCTGATCGAATATCGCCAATGGTCCACCGAGACCGACGAAGCCGGCGCCCTGGCGTGGATCGAATCGCCAGCCTTCCAGGCTGACTACGTGGCGGCGTCCGACGCCATCGCGGCCAACACTCAACACAAAGCGAACTGAATTACATGGCATCCCCGAACAAACAGCAAAAACGCGCCAAACGCGCCAAGGCCAAGGCCAAGCAGATCCGCATGGTTGGCCGCAAGCCGCTGGCCCTGGACGACGAGACAGGCCACCTGGACGCGCCGATCCCCGAGTACACCCTGGCAATGTTCAGCAAGATGCACGCCGCTGAGGCCATCAGCCGCAACGACATGCTGCTGACCCTGCTGTCGAACCTCAGCGAGATCATCAACGAGCACCCAGACCTGCTGGACATGGAAAACGCCGAGAACGAAGCCATGGCCGCCACCCACCTGGCCGCCGACATGCTGATCGACTACCGCATGTGGGCCGACGGCATGGACCGCGAAACCGCCCAGGCCTGGCTCACCGAACCGCAGTTCATCAGCGACTTCGGCAACGCCCTGGACAGCTACCGCGAATCCCTGGGTGAACCGGACGACAAGGCCGAGTAAGCCGCGCAGTGCGCCAAGCAAAACGGCCGCTCGTCATCCCTGACAGCGGCCGTTTTTCATTCTCCCGGATCGACTCAATGCCATTGCCGGGCGGCGCTTCTCACGAAACCAACCTGTCGCGTCTAATTCCGCACGAAACAATTGCGCCAAAATGTTTCACCCCCCACTTTCCACGGCCTGCACAAAGACCGAGCCTCAATCCTAAGTCATTGAAATCAATGGCACTTCGCCAGCGCATGAGCGTACCCCCCAGTCACCGGACGAGTCGGCGCACCAAAAACACACAGAAAAAACCACTGGTGCACAATAAACGTGCCGATCTGGTACGAATGTCCGCTTTGCGCTTCCAACACCCGGCCAAAGCTGGCACCATCGCGCCTTTTTTTACGCTCCCCCCACGCAAACATGGCTTCAAACAGATGTTCGGTTGTTGATAGCGCGACAGTCTGCTGCGTCGATGCGACAACCGCGCACCACTTCCCGTGTGCACCCCGTGGGGCTGTTGGCCGCCGTTCCAACGCTATGCTAGCTTGGCGCCTCGCCAGGTAGGCTGCCCAACAGCACAGGCACAACCGAACACAATGAGGACCGTACATGGCTGAGGCCACGCCCGCGCTTGAAATCCGCAACTTGCACAAACGCTACGGCCAGCTGGAGGTGCTCAAGGGCGTCTCGCTGACCGCACGCGACGGCGACGTGATCTCGATCCTGGGTTCCTCCGGTTCCGGCAAGTCCACGTTCCTGCGCTGCATCAACCTCCTGGAGAACCCCAACCAGGGGCAAATCCTGGTGGCTGGCGAAGAGCTCAAGCTCAAGCCGGCAAAAAACGGTGAACTGGTGGCCGCCGACGGTCGGCAGATCAACCGCCTGCGCAGCGAAATCGGTTTTGTGTTTCAAAACTTCAACCTGTGGCCGCACATGAGCGTGCTCGATAACATCATCGAAGCGCCGCGCCGCGTGCTGGGGCAGAGCAAAGCCGAGGCCATCGAAGTCGCCGAAGCCCTGCTGGCCAAGGTCGGCATCGCCGATAAACGCCACGCGTACCCGGCGCAGCTGTCCGGCGGCCAGCAACAACGCGCGGCCATTGCCCGCACCCTGGCGATGCAGCCCAAAGTGATTCTGTTCGATGAGCCCACTTCGGCACTTGACCCGGAAATGGTTCAGGAAGTACTAAACGTGATCCGCGCCCTGGCCGAAGAAGGCCGCACCATGCTGCTGGTCACCCATGAAATGGGCTTCGCCCGCCAGGTCTCCAGTGAAGTCGTGTTCCTTCACCAGGGCTTGGTAGAAGAGCAAGGATCGCCACAGCAGGTGTTTGAAAACCCGCTTTCGGCGCGCTGCAAACAATTCATGTCCAGCAACCGCTAACGGAGCTACCCGCATGCAGAACTACAAGAAATTCATCCTGGCCGCGGCCGCCACCCTGGTGTTCTCGGCCAACGCAATGGCTGCCGAAAAACTCAAAATGGGCATCGAGGCGGCCTACCCGCCGTTCAACAACAAGGATGCCAGCGGCCAGGTAGTCGGTTTCGACAAAGACATCGGCGACGCCCTGTGCGCCAAGATGAAAGTCGAGTGCGAAGTCGTCACCTCCGACTGGGACGGCATCATCCCGGCCCTCAACGCCAAGAAGTTCGACTTCCTGGTGTCTTCGCTGTCGATCACCGACGAGCGCAAGCAGGCCGTGGACTTCACTGACCGCTACTACTCCAACAAGCTGCAGTTCATCGCACCGAAAAACGTCGACTTCAAGACCGACAAGGCCTACCTCAAGGGCAAGACCATCGGTACCCAGCGCGCGACCCTGGCCGGCACCTGGCTGGAAGACACCTACGGTGACGACATCAAGGTCAGCCTCTACGACACTCAGGAAAACGCCTACCTGGACCTGACCTCCGGTCGCGTCGACGGCATCCTGGCCGACAAGTACGCCAACTACGACTGGCTGAAAAGCGATGCCGGCAAGAACTACGAGTTCAAAGGCGACCCCGTGGTGGAAAGCGACGAAATCGGCATCGCCGTGCGCAAGGGTGACAACGAGCTGCGCAACAAGCTGAACGCCGCCATCAAGGAAATCGTCGCTGACGGCACCTACAAGAAGATCAACGACAAGTACTTCCCGTTCAGCATCTACTGATCCTGACGTGCCTGACCGGCGCGCCCACCCCGGCGCGCCGGTCTTTAGCAAAGCCTGCTGCAACTTGAATAGACCTCCATGATTATCGAACTCCAAGGATTCGGCCCGGCGCTCGCCGCTGGCGCGCTGATGACCGTCAAACTGGCTCTCACGGCCTTAAGCCTGGGACTGGTGCTCGGCCTGCTCGGCGCCTTGGCCAAGACTTCCCCGTACAAGTCACTGCAGTGGCTTGGCGGCACCTACTCGACCCTGGTGCGCGGCATCCCGGAACTGCTGTGGGTGCTGCTGATCTACTTCGGCACCGTCAACCTGATGCGGGCCCTGGGCGAGTTTTTCGGCAAGCCTGACCTGGCGCTCAATGCCTTTGCCGCCGGCGTGATTGCCCTCGGCCTGTGCTTCGGCGCCTATGCCACGGAAGTGTTCCGTGGCGCGATCCTGGCCATTCCCAAGGGTCACCGCGAAGCGGGTATGGCCCTGGGCCTGTCGAAATGGCGGATCTTCACCCGGCTGATCATGCCGCAGATGTGGCGCATCGCCCTGCCGGGGCTGGGCAACCTGTTCATGATCCTGATGAAGGACACCGCCCTGGTCTCGGTGATCGGCCTGGAAGAAATCATGCGTCACGCGCAAAACGGCGTGACCATGACCAAGCAGCCCTTCACCTTCTACATGGTCGCCGCCTTCATGTACCTGGGGCTGACCATCATCGCCATGATCGGCATGCACCTGCTGGAAAAACGCGCCGCTCGCGGCTTTGCCCGGAGCACCCAATGAACTGGGAAGTGATCATCAAGTGGCTGCCGAAACTGGCCCAGGGCGCCACCCTGACCCTGGAACTGGTGGCCATCGCGGTCATCCTCGGCCTGCTGCTCGCCATTCCGCTGGGCATCGCCCGCTCGTCCAAACTCTGGTACGTGCGCGCCCTGCCCTACGCCTACATCTTCTTCTTCCGCGGCACCCCCCTGCTGGTGCAACTGTTCCTGGTCTACTACGGCCTGGCGCAGTTCGATGCGGTGCGCAACAGCGCGATGTGGCCGTACCTGCGCGATCCGTTCTGGTGCGCCACCGCCACCATGACCCTGCACACGGCCGCCTACATCGCCGAGATCCTGCGCGGCGCGATCCAGGCCATCCCACCGGGTGAAATCGAAGCCGCCCGGGCGCTGGGCATGTCGCGGCCCAAGGCGCTGTTCTACATCATCCTGCCGCGTGCCGCGCGCATCGGCCTGCCGGCCTACAGCAACGAAGTGATCCTGATGCTCAAGGCCAGCGCCCTGGCCAGTACCGTGACCTTGCTCGAACTGACCGGCATGGCACGCACCATCATTGCCCGCACTTACTTGCCCGTGGAGATCTTCTTCGCCGCCGGCATGTTCTACCTGCTGATGGCCTACGTCCTGGTCCGCGGTTTCAAGTTGCTGGAGCGCTGGTTGCGCGTCGATGCCTGCCAGGGACGCTGAGCCGTCGGTGCTGACGGGCGAGCACCTGCTCGCCCGCTTCAACGCCCTCGACGCCTTCCTCAGCGAGCACCAGGCACTCTGGCGCCCGCGCCCGTTTACCCAACGCCAGTTGTCGTGGGAAACCGACCACCCGCAACTGGCCCAGTGGCTACGCCAGCGCTCGCTGCAACACGCCGAAGACAGCCACAACCACCCTGAACAGCTACTCGCCCCGGCGCCCTTCCCGGCGCTGGCGGCGCAGTCCGCGGCCCTCAGCGCACTCGCACAGCTCCCTGCCCACGCCATCGATCCCGCCGCGCCGCGCCTGAACGTCGACGTTCCGGGGCGCAAATGGCAGCAGATCGAAGCCTTTGCCGCCTGCCTGCAGTTCGCCAACCACCCCCGGCACTGGCTGGACTGGTGCGCGGGCAAGGGCCACCTGGGCCGCCGCCTGCTGCAAGCCGGCCAGCACCTGACCTGCCTGGAACATGACCCGGCGTTGATCGCCAGCGGCCAGGCCCTGAGTCAGCACCATCGGTTGCCGGCCCGGCATCTGCAGCAAGACGTCCTGGCGGCCGATGCGGTGGCCCAAGTCAGCGCCGACCTGACGCCAGTGGCCTTGCACGCCTGTGGCGACCTGCACGTGCGCCTGTTGCAACTGGCCAGCGCCGCCGGCTGCCCACAACTGGCCATCGCCCCGTGCTGCTACAACCGCACCCACGCCAGCCACTACCAAGCCCTGTCCAGCGCCGGCAAAGCCTCCAGCCTGCAACTGTCCCTCGACGACCTGGCCCTGCCGCTCAGCGAGACCGTGACCGCCGGCGCCCGGGTTCGACGCCAGCGCGACAGCTCCATGGCCCGCCGCCTGGGGTTCGACCTGCTGCAACGGCAACTGCGCGGGCTGGATCAGTACCTGCCGACACCGTCACTGCCCAGCGCCTGGCTGGACAAACCCTTCGCCGACTACTGCCGCGACCTGGCCGCGCTCAAAGACTTATCCACCGTCGGCACCCAGGACTGGCCGGCACTGGAAGCCGCCGGCTGGCAACGCCTGGCCGAGGTGCGCAACCTGGAATTGGTGCGCGGCCTTTTCCGCCGCCCCCTGGAACTGTGGCTGGTCCTCGACCGCGCCCTGTTCCTCGAATCCCAGGGCTACCAGGTTCGCCTCGGCACCTTCTGCGAAAGCACGCTGACACCGCGCAACCTACTGCTACTAGCCGAGCGCCATTAAGGGGCGTTTTGTCGCACCACAGCCTGTGGATAACTCTGTTGATGAAAATCCATCACAGCCTTTGGATCCAAGGCTTTTAGGGCTAAAAGTCTCTTGGTCATTTTTTGTTCACATTAAAAAACGAACGAAAAAACAGCCAGTTGCGATTTGTTGAGAATTCCTGCAAAAAATCCGTCATCCAGACCGCCAAACAACTGCCCGTTGTGCATAAGCGTTAAAACCAAAGGACATAACTGCCGAATCCCGGCACCCAACCGGCCAACAATTGCGCACATCAGGCGCAGTTGCTATACACAGTCATCGGGCGCCCAGCGGGTGCCATGGATCGCCGTAGCCGACTGACAGGAAGCGCCCGTGACGTTCATTTCTTATGCACAGAACTTCGAAGACATTCGCCTGTGGCGCGCCCTGAAGCACTTCGAGAACGGCTTCTACATCGACGTCGGTGCCAATCAGCCCACCGTGGACTCGGTCACCAAGGCGTTTTATGAGCGCGGCTGGACCGGCATCAACATCGAGCCGGTGCAGGTCTACCACGACGCCCTGTGCCAGGAGCGGCCCAAAGACATCAACCTGCAATGCGTGGCCGGCGACAACGCCGAGGCCCTGACCTTCTACGCCATCGCCGACACCGGCCTGTCGACCGTGGAAGCCAGCGTCGCCAAACAGCACCGCGACGCCGGCATGGACGTGCGCAGCCACACCGTCCACTCCCGCACCCTGACCTCGATCTGCGAAGAACACGTCAAAGGCCCGATCCACTTCCTCAAGATCGACGTCGAAGGCCACGAAGAAACCGTGCTGCGCGGCATGGACTTCAGCCAATGGCGCCCCTGGATCATCCTCATCGAAACCCCCTGGACCCGCGACCAGACCTGGGAACAACTGCTGCTCGACGCCGGCTACCACTCGGTGTTGTTCGACGGCCTCAACACCTTCTACCTCGCCGAAGAACACCTGCACTTCAAGGGCGCCTTCGAACTGGCCCCCTGCAACCTCGACGAATTCCAGTTCTGCTACGGCCACAGCTTCAGCTACCCCCTGACCGACCTGGAAACCGCTCTGCACCACGAACGCCAACGCGCCGACCGCGCCGAAGCCGAACTCCACGCCCTGCGCAACAGCCGCTCCTGGCGAGCGGTCGAAACGCTCAAGAAAGTGCTGCGCAGGGCCTGACCCTGAGCGCTACGCAAAAATAGTCAGAATTCAGGGGTTTACAGACGCAAAGCAATCGCTATAATCGTCGCCCAACACGCCGGTATAGCTCAGTTGGTAGAGCAACTGACTTGTAATCAGTAGGTCCCGGGTTCGACTCCTGGTGCCGGCACCATACGCAGTACCAAAAAAGGCTCACCGAAAGGTGGGCCTTTTTTGTTTCCGTGATTTGGAACACATCCCCTGCCCGTTACATTTGCATGCCAGCGCGCCGTTGACGGGCTTTTGTACCTACCTATAATGCCCCCCAACACACCCGCCAAGCCTAGGTTGACCCCGTCAGCAAGCTCAAATCGTGCGGGTTTTTTTTGCCTGGAGAAAACTACATGAGGCCCTTCGACAAGCCGGCTCTCAGCGTAGAACAGCAATTGGAACTGCTAAAGCAACGCGGCCTGCAAGTCAGTAACGACGACCATGCCATGCGTTTCCTCGAGGTGGTCACGCTGTTTCGCCTGAGCCCCTACATGCGCCCGTTCCAGGAGCAAGGGCCTGAACACACATTCAAACCCGGCAGCACACTGAAGGCCGTCGTCGACATCTACCGCTTCGACAGCTCGCTGCGACACATAATCATGGAGGCCATCGAACGTGTTGAAGTCGCCACACGAGCGACTATCAGCAATCACATGTGCCCAAAATACGGGCCTGATTGGATAGCTGACGCATCCGTCTTCTCCTCGTCGTATGCACATGACCATCTACTGCGCCCCCTGCGAGATCAGTTGGACAAGGAACGGAAAAAACTTCGACGTGAAATTGAGCGCATACAAACAAGCAGCCAGTTTGATGAGGTCCAGCAACACCGCATTGAAAATCGCATGCGCGACAACTACTTCCGATTCTACGGAGCGACTTACACCCACCCTGAGTTTCCACCCGCCTGGGCTGTCCTGGAAGAACTCAGCCTTGGAGCGGTATCCACGCTCTTCAATGCCATAGGCAAAAGCGCCGACAAAAAAGCGATAGCCAGCCGATTGAATTTGCCCTTCGAGGTATTGGCCTCCTGGCTCCACACCCTGACCTTCATCCGCAACTGTTGCGCCCACCACTCCCGGTTATGGAACCGAGAACTCTCGATTCGACCCACCCTGCCAAAAGATTGGATCGTCGCGAATGCGCCCGCCGACCGTCCTCAGCCTAAGCAACGCCTGTACATCGTATTGACGATGTTGGCTTACCTAACCGACCTAATCAGCCCAGAGAGTCAATGGAAGCTTCGCCTGACCGAAATCATGGATCATCTGGACCCGGGGTACTTTAGGCTGATGGGATTTCCAGATGACTGGAAACGTCATCGGCAGTGGTATTTGGGAGGAAATTGGCGCCTTGATCAGAATTATCCACAGGCGTAGAGGAAATCGGGCAAAGCGCTGTCGTTGACAGCAGCCCAGGTAGCCAGAACCTTTAAGGCTACGCCACACCGTGGTGGTTCTCCCAAAGTGCGATTAGCGTCCGGTGGCTCGCACGATCACTCACTGAGTGATGGATGCCCACTCCAGATCATTGCCATTGCGGCATACATCCCCCTACCCAACTGCCCTGCAGCAACCTATCCGCGTGGCCATTTCATTGCGCCAACCTGCGCCCGTCTCTTTCTCCCGGAAAGAGACGGACGCTCCTACCACTGCTGCCGCCCAACTCGTACAAGGCATTGCGGCATTTCCCCTCGTGACAATCGGCGTGACAAACACCGAAATCACCAGCAACAGCGATCCAGATGATGGTGCCGCAGCCCACGGAATGGACTGCACCTGACTGACAGTCAGGCATGCCCCAGTCATCGCATCCCTGCCCTCACCCGACTCAGGATCTCGCGGCGCCGGACTCGTCAGCCAGCGCAGCCTCCACCCGCCCACTTCCTCGGAAGTGCTCAGGAGGCCAGATCATGAGATGCCCAAGCTCTTGGCCGTAAGGAGCCGCCAGTCCCGCGTTAGTGGACAACCCTCACAGGTCGCAGGGGCCTTGATCCCTGATAGCACTCAACATCCATGGCGGGATGACGTGGGGAAGTTTTTAAAAGTTTGGCTTCGAGAGGAGTTTGATCATGGCATTGGTCGGTAGACGGGACGGGCGAAATTTTGGATGGGGCCGGCAACTGAGTTATGCCGGACCACAAGCATTGCGCGATATGTTTGGCGGCGGGCATTACGGGACCGTCAAGGCACACAGTGACCGCTGGCAGGCTTTCGTGCGGTGGTGTCGGTCGGAGGATGGGCCGGGCTTTAACGATGCACGAAAAATTGATCGGCAGACCTTGCTGGACTACGCCGGACATCTGCGCCTGCAAGTTGATCAAGGGGCTATCTGCATCGCCACCGCGCAAAACCGGTTATCCAGCGTGAACCGGACCATGGCCGCGCTTCGCGGTGATCAGTATGTGACAGTGCCGAGTCCGAGCAAGACGCTAGGGATGCAGCGCACCAGTGTTCATCGCTCGGTACCGCAAGGCCAAGACCGCGAACATGTGAAGCAGATCGTCGACGTGCTCTGCGACCACCAAATGCCGCGCACCGCGGCCATCGCGCAGTTGGCGCGAGCCACCGGCATGCGCTTACGCGAGGCCATTTTGGCCGACCTACCACGTCTAAAACGTGAGGCCGAACAATACGGCAAGATCAACATCCAGGACGGCACCAAAGGTGGCCGCTCCGGTGCGTCGGCACCTCGCTGGATTTGGGTGGATGATCATATTCGCGAGGCGCTCAGGTACGCCGAACAGGTCTCTCCCGACGGTAGCCGCAACCTGCTGGCACCGAACGAAAGCTACCTTGATTTCCAACGGATAATCGTCCGACCCGCCCGACACCTCCTCCATCAGCACAACCTTAAAGGCTTGCACGAACTGCGCGCGGCCTATGCGTGCGAACGTTATGAGCAGATTACCCATCATCCCGCCCCCATCAACGGTGGCGGGTGCCGGCGGCTAAATCCACGCCTTGATCGAGAGGCACGCTTACAAATCAGCTATGAGCTGGGACACGCTCGAATCGACGTGGTATCGGCGTACATCGGTGGTCGGGTATGAATAAACCATTCGATATGGAGATCTTCTTGGCTGGAGCACTGACTGGAGCACATGCCACACGCGAACGTCACATCCACCAAGCCAAGACTATTCAAGCAGCCATTTTTGAACGCTGGAACCGAGATAATCCATGGACATGGCACAGAAAACATCTCGCTTGGTTTTTAAACCACCACATGAACTCTAGCTCGAAATCGACGCGCTACTACTACCTGCTGACCACAAACCTTATCACTCTGCGCCTAGGAAAATTTTGGAGTTTTCAACGCTAGCCAAATCTGCACAATAAATACCCTACTGCACGCCTACATACGGCGGAGCTTAACGCCTTTTCCACCGGAATACAGCTGCTAGGCTTATTCACATCTGCTGATGTAAAAATCAGAAATCCGCCATGGATAAATTTCCAGTCGAATCAGTTTTCATTCAGCACCAACACTGAAAATTTATCTTTATAGATTGATCGCCAAGAAACGACAAGCAAATATCACCCACCATAAAATAAAAATCCCGTAACGCAAAAAGCAATACGGGATTTTATTTTATGTTTGATACTAGAGCCGGTAAAAACTTTCAGATTTTCCAATCCTATATAAATCTTCGATTTTATAGTGCAACTTAAAGCCCGATTTTCTTAAAAGAGGAAATAACTCAGCTTCCCGCTCTTCAGACACGGAAATCATCATCTCACGACCATTATCTAAAAATGAAATCGACCTATCAATTAAGTCCTTACCTATATCGTTATCGCGAAAGGAAGGGAACACGTAGAAAGTACAAATTTTATTCTCAACACTTGTACGCTTCAACAGCGCCAAGCCAGCGATTTCATTACCGCTATAGGCGACTATAACTTCACGAACGCCCCGTGCAAACTCAGGCTTAAATGTAAAGTAAAGCCACTCTTTAAATCCTGGATAAAGACCTGCGACTGCCGAGAGGTGCTTTGCAAGAAATATGAAATCCACACTCATCTCGCTAAATAGCTTATAGCGTATGGCCGGCTTCATTATAATTGCAATCATTTCCCTATCCCCTAACATAATACCTCTATTCGTGCATTTTAGCATTTTCAGTGGTTTTTGCAAGAATTTTAAACAAGCAAGGTTATTTGCTTACATGAAGCCCATAGAAATAACTAACGTAATTTAAAAAAGCTCCACCAGCATCACGTACAAAATTATAAAGGACATTCCCCATCGCACCAGACACGGCTCCTATGAGCAGAGCAAACATCACAAACAATAAAAGATTTTTATAAGTTACAGTTATCTTGCTAAACTTAGCAAAAGCTGTAAACTTTTCTATAGATGCATAAGCCTCTTTAGGGGCAGGCTTCTTTTTCCTACTTGCAATTTCCAGCTTTTTGCCTGATTCCTTCCAGTGGTAAATTAACATTTGTTTAGGAGCCATATTCTCCTTGAGATCTAGACTTAGATACTCATTCCACAATTCCTTTTCCAACAATCTGCATCTATGAAAATTAGCATGTGCTTGTTTATATTCAGAATCGACCTCCCTAATCAAAAAGAAATGAATATTCTTTATACCCGCTCCGATTAGATCTTTGGACTGAATTATCCCAGGCAAATCTCTAACTTCGTTCAATCGAAAATCTACAATTTCAGTAGACTCAAGCCGACTGAGTATAATGCTATCGGTATGCTTATAGCTTTGCGATATAACTTTAGTTTCATTCGAATTTAGTTTAATCCTGAATCTAATATAGCCTGGAAGAGACTCAGATTCTGAACCAAAATTAGTAGCAACCTTCCTGGTCGTGTTGAATAACTTGAGAGGGAATAGCAGAGTAGATCCCTCATCCGTATCTACTATTCTCACACCACCATTTTCTGGACTGCATGAGATTTGAGTAAAGACGCGTAAAACGCCCTCTTTTTCGCTCTCGAATTCAATATCAACTGAGGTATTTGAGCTGTTTACTGTAGATTTGTGTCGAGAATTAAATATTGTCTGGATCAAGTCCGTCCGCGAACACACGAGCTCTCCCAAATTGGGATAGTAATTTTCTTTATTGACTTTAAAAGGGAAATATATATTTATCGAGCCTTTGTCTTTCCCTCGAACATCATGCAACCCCTGAAATTTCACCCCAATATCTAAATAACTTAGCTCACGATCAGTATTCTGATGCAGCAACCAATAATTTACATGCAAATCGATATCGGGTTTAGCCCCCTTGATTCCTTCAAGCCAAAACGCTAGGCTTTTAGCCATACACCCTATTCCTTAAAGACAAGAATTGCCATGAGAGAAATCATTATAAGCATCAAACCTCATTATAGCTCATTAATTTTTAGCGGAGCTAAAACAGTAGAGCTTCGCAAAAAAATTGGATCCGAGTTTAGGACTGGTAAACAAATATATATCTACTCTAGCTCTCCCGTAAAAATGCTATCAGGGGAAGCTACAATAGCATTTACCCAAACTGGCAGTCCAACTGAAATAAAAGCCTTAGCTATAGAAAAAGCGTGTATTTCAGAAGAAGATTATGATGCTTATTTCTCACACCACAAAAAGGCTTATGCAATCCACCTAACTGATGTGATTGAATATGAAAGAAAAATCCCTTTGCTGAGCTTACGCAAAGCAGGCATCACGCCACCTCAATCATATTGCTATGCGGAACGAAGAACCATTCTTAACTTGTTTGACTGAGAGAGTGATATGCATATTGCAATTTTTGGATTATCCGGCTCCGGAAAAACCTCACTCACTAACCAGCTAACATCTCTTCACCCAAAATATTATGGCACTTCGGCCTCTAAACTACTAAAAGAGGAAGGGCGCCCCGTCGAACTGAATTCATTAGAAACAAAAGGTCTTTCACAAAACCAAGATCTATTGATAATGGCTTACGAAAAGTTAAAAGCAAAACACACAAATACCATAGTTGAATTTCACGCCGTGATAGAAACTAACACTTCGGAATTTTGGGTCGAGACAACGCTACTGAAACAAATAAAAGCTGACGTAATATTTTTTATCCATGCATGCCCCTCTGAGATTTTGCGGAGACGAATGAACGATAAGTCAAAACAACGTAAAATCACCACAACAGAAAAAATATCTGAACTACAAACGAAAGCAGTCGACCATCTAATTGAAGCATACGGGAAGGAGCATGTAATAATTTTAGATGAGCAATACGCCGCCGAATCAATCACCAGTAAAATATTATGACGTAAGGAAAATCTTAGATAACCGCAAACTTTCCGCGCGAGCCCTGCCACCTTACAAATTATGATGGCCATGTTTGCTTACGAAAATATTACCGTAAAATTCACGCTCATTTGACCTGCTCGACCCACTACTACTCAAACAACGAATAATAATAAACACACCCCTCTCTGCTGAGTCAACGCCCCGTATATCAGCAGAAACTGCCCACACCTATTTAGCCAAGGGCTCATCCTCTCATATCCCTTACAGTCTTTTATCAGAGTCAGCTTGCTTATACTTATAAATAAAATCAACAAAATTACTCAATTAAGTAGTAACTCTAGCAACCTATAAATATCCAGTTATGCCGCAGAAATATTATTCCACACCAAACAAGCAACATATTAAATTGGGGCACGCCCTCGACATTGTACTTGAGTACTGCTACTTTTGGGGAGCAGTATTCCACTGCCACCTCATTCAGACAACGCAAGCCAGGCAAACGACAACGGAGGTTGTTATGTCAGATCACCAAATCATGTGCATCAGGAAATCAGACCGTATGAGCGCTCACGAGCGCATCACATCAGTAGGCGGTTTGAATGCAGATGGTACACGCTGGAGAATCACTCTTAACGTGGCAATAGATGGCATAGAGTCTCGAAAATGGCGATTCTATGTCAGTGCCGGAGGAAAATCAGTTTGGGTTACCATTGCGACCAGTGCTGCCGGCCATAAATATCTAAAAACTGAAAATGATGGGGAGCAACCAAACAATTTGCTAAGTTTGCCTGAGTGTCCGTGACTCGAAGGGGCTGTTTGGGGGGCGACCATATCCAGCCTAAAGCTTCAGCTTTGATTGTGGAGCCTACGATGCAGTTATTGAGTTTGTTAACTACGAGTTTTGCCCTTAAGGATACCCCAAGGGATAGTAATATAACCTGCAAAAATCAAATTCAACCGATATCAAATAGTTAGACTCTTATTCGACTCTTGGTGCCGCACCATACAAGGCTCCAGAGAAGGCTTTCAAAATCTCTGCCCCCCCCTGCGCCCTCGCCCCCCAACCCAAAAAGCCTGTCAAAAGTCAGATTTGTCGTTTTTCAACATATCACAATGCCACTATTGTTCATTTTCCCACTATCATGTGCCCATTACCCTCGATCCCATGGCTGACGGCCCTGGTGTGCTAGATTTGTCGCCTCACAGCGGCACCTACGAACACGGACGTCCCGGCCTTTAACGCCTGGCACTTATACGGATATTCCCCTCCATGGGCTTTTGCCTGGGTCACTGCATCACCTGTTTGCCTGGAGTCCTGCGCACTGCACGCGGCTCGGGCTTTTGCGCGCCTGTCGTTTGTGGCCGCAGGTTTTCGAGAACGCGCACTGCGATCGATCAACAAGCCCCGCGGCGATTTTCAGTTGCCTGCGGGGCGTCACTCATTCAGCTGCTGGGCTGACAAGAATTTCCGTCTGATGGGCGGGTTAAGGAATGGGGAAAAGGACATTGGCATGCGTGTAAATGGAAGAGTGAAACCTACGGCCCTTGCGGTGGCGGTAGCGGTCGGCCTGAGTGGTTGTGCGCAGATCGACAATTACATGGGCGAGTCGTCGGGAACCACTGCCTGTATGACGGGCGCCGCCGTGGGTGCGTTGGTGGGTGTGGCTGTCGTGGTACTGACCAAAGGCGACGGCAAGGACATGGTGGTCGCCGGGACCGCTGGCGCAGGTGCCGGTTGTGGTGTGGCCCTGCTGTACCGCGACCGGGTGCAGAAACTGCAGGCCGTGGCCAAGCAGGAAGGCCTGGTGATGCAGGTCAATGAGTTGAACGCCAATGTCGCCGCCACGCCGAGCGCCGCGCCGAAGTTGCAAGCCGTTGGGGTTGAAGCCCAGGTCCAGTCCTCGGAGATGTTTGCCGTGGGTTCGGCAGAGCTGACCCCGGCCGGTCGTCGCCAACTGACGTCGCTGGCGACGGCACTGACAGACAAGCAAGCGGACAAGGCGCCGGCCACGAAGAAAATCCTGGTGGTCGGGCATACCGATGCCACGGGCTCGGCTGATTTTAATCAGAAGCTGTCGGAGCAACGCGCGCGCGCCGTAGGCCAGATCCTTGCCGATGTCGGTATTCCCCGTCAGAACATTTACTACCAGGGCGCCGGTGCATCGCGTCCGCTGGCCAACAACGCCACCGAGCAAGGGCGCACCGAGAACCGCCGTGTCGAGTTCGTCGAAGTGCAGAGCGAGCAGTTGCTGGTGGAGCGCGTGCGCAATGAGCGCAGCAACGCCAAGTACCTCGCCCACGGCACCGCGCCTGCAACTACCGCCAAGCCGGCGACTACCAAGCCTTCGAGCAAGCCTGCGGTCGTGGCCAGCAAACCTGCGAGCAAGGCCCCCGCGCCAGTTGCAACGCCTGAGGTGAAGGCGCCTGTGGTTGTCGACAGCTCGCCGAATGTGCCGCTCAGCGGCAAGGGTGGCGTCGACTTCGGTGGCCGTCCAGTGACCGATACCCGCTCGCAGTTGGCCATGGGCATCACGCCGAAAAGCTCGCCGTTCGCCATCATCGGCACCGCCAACGCGGCGGCCCCGCTCAGCTCCTGCGTGGCCGACCTGCCGCGTGTCGAGGGTCAGGTCAAGAGTCTGGCGGACGACAAGCCGCTGAAGGAATTCGCCACCACCGAGTTTTTCCCAGGCCTGAACGGCAAGCCGTGGGCCACTGCGGTGAATGGTCACTCCGTGGCCGTGGGCCCCATTGCCGTGCTGCGTGACGGCGCCAAAGTGGCCCAGGCACCGAAGATGCAATTGATCACCGACTTTGCCGGCGCCCAGAAAAAGCAGAGCCCGAGCTACGCCTCGGTGGCCAACACCTACGAAGGCGAGAGCCAGATTCTGTACCGCGTGTTCGCACTCGATCAGCAAAAAGCCCCGTTGAGCTGCATCGACATCGTGTTCGACAAACGCGCCGGCAATGCGGTCGCCGGTGAAATCTATTACCCGAAACAGGGTGACGCTTACGTCGCTCAGTTCACTCCCAAGCGTCGATAAGTAGAAAGGAACCCACCCATGCTCGAGATTTTCCGCGCGTTTTTTACCGCGTACTGGTATGTGATCATACCGGTCGTGTTCACCACGCTGATGGCCATTCCGGTCATTGTTTACTGGTCTTCCTTCAAATACTGGTGGATGAACCTGCGCATTCGCATGCCGGGTTTTGGCCGGATTCGCCACTGGGTCAAGAACCCAGGTGAAAAAGAAAAGGCCAGCGAAACCAACCTCAAACCCCTCGGCTTCCTGTCGTCTGAGAGGGAGTTGTGTGGGTTCTACGAGGCCTACTATCGTCAACACCAACCGTCGGAAGCCGCCTTCCGCCGCAACCAGGACTACCTGGGCAAGATCCACGAAGACGGTCGTCGCGAGAAAGGGATTGGCCTGTGGACCTTGATCGTGGTGCTGATGCTGATCGAAGCCACGGCCTTCGGTTTCGCCCTGGCGCCATTTGCCCTGACTCTTGCCACGCCTAACACGGCACTGGCCGGCGCATTCGCCATCGGCCTGGTGATTTCGATTATCGGTTTGTTCCTGTCCGAGTTTGCCGGCCGCGCGCTGTACAAAAACCGCGTCGTTGACCACATCATGTCCTACGAGAACCTACGTCGCAGCGGTGCCGGTGGCGACATGATGAGCACTGCTGTCATCACACTCGACAACACCAACATCGATGACGCAGACGCGCAATATCAACAAATGCTCAACCGGGTCAAAGTGGACAAGGACGGCGACAAGCCGGCCAAGCGCTACACCATGCTGATCGGTTATGGGATTTTCATCCTCGGCCTGGCCATTGCTGCGTTCTGGGTCCGTACTGAAACCCTCAATGCCCAGGAAACCGACCTGATCGCCAACCCGCCAGCCGTGAGCCAGTCGGCCGACGACTTCCCGGCCAACGATGGCGTTCCGCTGCCGGACGACATGCAGGCACTGTCCGATAACGCCGCTGGCAAATCGGCGCAGGATCAGATCGATGCCTTGCACCGTGCATCCCTGGTGACCTTTGCCGTCTTGAGCGGGCTGTTCATCTTCATTCAGGCGAGCTCCACTTACCTGGCGTTCATCTTCGGCTTTGCCGGCACGCATTCGCGCAAGGCCTGGGAGCTGACCCACAAGTTCTCCAGCGCCAATGACTACATGCGTTATCACGCCAACAAAGCCCGCTGTGTCGCCAACGACGCGCAAGCTTCGCTGGGTACGCTGCAAGGCCTGCAATTGAAAGTGTTCCGTGTCAGCGGCACCGACCAGGAAAAACTGCGCTCCGATCTGCTGAATCGCACCTTCGAGTCTTACATCCACCAAGAAGACGAAAAGGCGGCGACCAAGGAAAAAACAGACGCCAAAAAAGAAACCGACAAGCAGAATCGGCAGGTCATCGTCGACTACATGTCCAAGATCGTTAAGGAACTCAAGGCCGCCATTGATGCGGGTGACGATGACAAAATCAACGACTTGATTGCCAGGGCCAACCCGCGCTTCGAACAGATCAATGACAACGATCCGGAACTGAGCGACTACAAAAAGAGCTTCGCCGCCTTGAAGATCTTCTACGTTGCTCCCGCTCCGGCACCAGTCGCCGCTCCAGCACCCGCCCCTGCCCCTGTCGTCGCCCAGGTCGTGGCCGCAACCGTGGAAGCCGCCCCGGCCCCCGAGCCAGCGCCTGCCCCCGTCGCCGCACCAGCACCAGCAGCACCTGCTCCATCGGCCACCGGCTTCGACCACAATGCCTTCGGCGACCTGACCGCCTTCGATGAAGACGACATCGATTACGTGGCCAACAAAAAAGGCGTGGACGCCGCCACTATCCGTCGTGCGCGCAAGCTGCAAATGCTCGACAAGCAGGAGGTCTGATGAAGTTCAAGAGCCTGTTGCTGGCTCTGGCATTCGTGCCCGCTGCCCTGGTGGCAGCGGAGCGCAATGATGTGCCGAGCTGCTACGCCCAAACCAAGATCGAGCAGTTTCGCAGTGCGCCTTCCGGGCGCATGTTGACGGTGGTGGTCGACCAGACCACACCGCTGACCCAGGACCTGCAGAAAACCGCCTGGGGCCACATCAAGCGTTTCCTGCAGCCGGGCGACAAGCTGCGCCTGTACTCGTTCAGCGCCTACCTCGACGGCCATTACACGCGCCTGCAGTTTGCCGGCGAGCTGGAAAAGCCGATCGACCCGGCCGTGCTCGGCGATGTGCCGATGATGGCCAGCCGCAAGTTCGACAGCTGCATGAAGGGTCAATCGAGCGCCTTCTATCAGCGCTTCGGCAAGGCTTTCGCCAACGCCATGGGCAAGTCCAGCTCGGACATCCCGCGCAGTGAAATCCTGTTCAGCCTGAAGTCCATCAGCGACGACCTCAAGAGCGCCGAAGGGGTCAATGAGAACGTCATCCTGTTGATGTCCGACATGCTCGAGTACAGCGACTTCGGCAGCTTCTACAGCAACAACGGGATCCGCGAGATCAACCCGCAGGTGGAACTGGCGAAGGTCGAAAAGCAGAACCTGCTGGCTGACTTTGGCGGGGCCCGGGTCTATGTGCATGGGGCGGCCTTCGTGCCCACCCAGATCAAGAACGGCTACCGCAGCGGCAAGATGATCCAGAACCTCGAAGGCTTCTGGAGCCAGTACTTCGCCAAGTCCAACGCAGCACTCAAAGGCTTCGGTAACCCCGAGCTGACGAGCGCTGTCGAGTGATTGATCGGCCGCCTGCAACGGGAAAACCGTGCACGATCGCAGGCGGCCTTTTCATAGGTAACGGATGAGGAATGACGCATGAGCCTGTGGAACGACCTCAAGCAGAAAGCGATCGATGCCAACCCTGAGCTGGCGGCCAAGGCCACTCAAGCCCTGAGCAAGGCCAAGGACCTGGCCGTCGAGGCTGGGCACAAAGCCGCGCCGGTGCTCAAGGAGGCGACCGAAAAGGCCGCCGCCTATGCCCAGGAAAAGACCCCGATCGTCAAGGCGCAAGCCCTCAAGGCCATCGACGACGCCAGGATTCGCCGGGCCGAACTGCAACTGCGGGCGAAAAACGACAAGGCGGCGCGGGATGAAATGATCCGCACCATGTATGACATCAGCCTGACGCCCGAAGACGATCTGTTCATCGACGAACCGTTCAACCACTACGAGCGCTCGTTCAACTTCTTCGTGGTCAGCGGCGAAGTGCTGGACAGCCAGAAACGCAACCAACTGCACCTGCAGGCCGGTCACTCCCACAGCTCGGGCGGTGGCTACATCAGCAATGGCAGTGGCTACGTCGGCGGCGGTTCGTCATCGTCCTACGTCAGCAGCCGCAACGTTCACGAGCACGAGTTCTGGGTGAAATTGCGCGACGGCAAGGAAGCCTGCTTCCAGTTGGCCGACAAGAACGTGCGGATCCGCGAAGGCCAGTCCATCAGCATGCTGTTCATGCACCCGGCCGACACCACCACCGGGGAAATGGTCGCGCTGTACAACCACAGCTCCGCGCAGAACTGCATCATCTGCTCACCGGCGCAGATCAACCGAATGTTCAACCTCTACACCGTGGAGCCGGGCTTCTTCAACAAGAGCGAAGTACAGGCCACCCGCAATCGCCTGTTGCTGGCGTTGGAGCAGCGCCTTGAGCAACTGGCAGCCTATATGGACCGGCAGGGTCGGCCTGTGGCCATGATCGAGGCGATAGAAGGCCAGCGACACGACTAGCCCTCACCGCCCATGAAAAAGCCCCGAACCAGTCGGGGCTTTTTTGTCAGCCTGGTATCAGGCCGCGATCACGCACGCTGTATCAGAACACGTTGATCGGGTAATCCACGTACACCCGCAGCTCGTTGCCGCTGACGTTGTATTCGCTGGATTTCTGCGACACACGCAGGATCGAGCTACGCAGCTTCACGCTCAGGTCTTTGGCCGGGCCGCTCTGGACCACGTACTTGAACTGGTTGAAGATTTCGCGCTCGGTGCCACCGGTGCTGGTGGAGGTGGTGATGTTGTCGCCACGCACGTAAGCCACGTTGTAGGTCAGGCCAGGCACGCCGAAAGCGCCGAAGTCGAGGCCGTAGCCCAACTGCCAGCTGCGCTCGTCTTCAGCGTTGAAGTCGGACCAGTAGGAGTTGGCCAGGTAGATGGTGTTGCCACCGTCACCGACACGACCCTGGTCTTTCTGGTAGCCGCCGTAGGCGTAGCCCAGGTTGCTGTCACCGGTGCTGCGCTGGTGCGCCAGGGTGAACGAGTGCGGGCCGGTGGCGAAGGTGGCGGCCAGGCTCCAGATCTTGTTATCGTCGCCTGTGGCGCCGCTTTCACGAACGTAGGAATCTTCCAGCTTGGTGCGGTAGCCGTTCAGGTCCAGGGTCAGGGACTGATCGCTGGCCAGCGGGAACACGTAGTTCAGGTTGATGTACTGCTTCTTCAGCACGTCTTCGACGTCGGAAGCGTACAGCGCGCCCTTGAACTGCTCGGTGAACTGGTAGCTACCGCCCAACACGTTGATCGACTTCAGACCACCGCTGTCACGGCCTTCCGCGCTTTTACGCGACTCGGCAGTGAAACGACCGGCGTTCAGTTCCAGGCCTTCGATATCTTTGGAAGTGATCAGGGTACCGGTGTAGCTTTCCGGCAGCAGGCGGGAGTTGTCGTAGTTCAGCACCGGCAGGGCCGGCATCTGGTCACCGTAGGTCAGCACGGTGCTCGACAGACGGAATTTCACCGCCGCGCCAGCCTTGGACAGGTCGTTGGCCGCAGCGCCGCTGTCGCCTTGCTTGAAGAAGTCGATACCACCGGCACCGCTACGGCCTTTGCCGCCGTCCAGGCGCAGAGCGTACAGACCGAAAGCGTCCACGCCGACACCTACGGTGCCCTGGGTGAAGCCCGAGGAGAAGGTGCCAATGGCAGCCTGGCCCCATTCGGCCTTGTCGTCGTTACCATCCTTGTAATCGCGATTGATGTAAGCGTTGCGCAGCAGCACTTTCAGGCTGCTGTCTTCAACAAAACCCTTGGACTCAGCTTGGTCATTGGCCATTGCTTGAGTCGCGCTCAACATCCCCAGTGCGATCAGACTAATACGCTTATTCAACATGTTATTTTCCTTATTACGGGTTGATACGCGCTGTGACCGCTGGCTGAAATGGCTGCTTTTGCGCTCTTTTTTCATCCCTAAACAAAAGGGCCCGCCCACACAAAAGCGTGGCGGGCCCTTTTTATTGTTTTGAGTCGTGGCTACGTGCCACAGGCGTTGGCGCGAATCCTAGCCGCGCATGTAACAGTGTGTCAATTTCGTGAATCGTCTGTAATAAGACGAAAATTGTCTAAGAAATCAGTTGCCAAGCGCACTCGCAGGCCCTCCGACGAACGGCCGAGCCCACTCGATCAATGACTACAGCCGTCCAGCCCGCAGGCCGGACCCGCCGCCGCACGATCACCTTCAGGCTGTTTCAGCGACTGGCCCAGCCATTGGGCAAAGGCTTCGGGTTGGCCCAGCCAAGGGCCGATATCGATCAGGGAAAACTGGCCATCGTGCTCCAGCACCAGCGTCGGAAACCCCTGCCCGCCGACCTCTGCCAGCAGCGACCGGCTGTGCTTGAAGTGGACCTGCAACTCGTTGGCCACCACCTGCTTGAACTCGGCGTCAAAGGCCTCGGCGTCCAGCCCAATAGCGGCGGCCAGTTCCCGCAGCACCGCCGCGTCGGCAATGCGCCGGCCGTGCACATAGTGCGCGCTCTGCAGGCACCCGAGCAGTTCCAGGCCCCGACCACCCAGACGCTGCGCCGCCAGCACCGCCGCGGTCGGTGGCGCAGAATCGAAGACTGCCGAGTGATCGCGCAGCAGCCCATCGAAATACGCCTGGCCAAACGGCTGCCCGCTGTACTCGGCAATTCGCCGGTCGTGGGGCATCACGTAGTCGCGCAGTTGCGCACTCACCGGCTGCCGGTTGGCGCCGGTCATCATGCCGCCGCCGTGCAGCAACACCGGCAAAACCGCCTGAGCGGCCTGCACCAGGGGTTTGGCGCCATAGCACCAGCCACACAAGGGATCGTAAATGTAGTGAAGGGTCGGGCCAGACATGCAGGGCTCCAGCAAAGGCTCAGAATGGGAGGGCAGCAGGTTATGCCTGGCGCATGCCTGGAAAAACCTCACCCCGCGATTTGGTGTGTTGCGCAGAGCGGTCGAATCCCTAAGAAATAATTAGAAACAATCAATCCGTGTAACGCTTCAGGAATAATTAACGGAAGTAAATAGCAAGCATTACCATTCGCACCCTCGAATGACCCACCCCTTCGGATGCGTTTCAAATGCCTGCCCCCTTTCGTCTTACGTCCGTCACCCTGGGCCTGTGCGCCTCGTTGACCGGCGGTTTTACCTGCGCTGCCACCACTGAATTGCCCGCCACCTCGATCAGCGCCGAAGTGGGCGAAGTCGACGATCCACGGGTCAAGGAAGTCAGCACCGCGACCCGCACCGCCACCCCGGTGCGCTACGTCCCGCAGGCCATCGACTCGATCAAGACCGCCAACCTCTCCGACTACGGCACCAACGACCTGGGCACGGCCCTGGGCGGCATCCCCAACGTCAGCAGCGGCGCCGACACGCGCTTCGACAGCTTGCGCATCCGCGGCTTCGACGCCAGCAACGACTTCTACCTCGACGGCATCCGCGACGACAGCCAGTACGTGCGCGACCTGCACAACATCGAGCGCATCGAAGTGCTCAAAGGCCCGGCCGCGGTGCTGTACGGCCGTGGCAGCCAAGGCGGGATCGTCAATCGGGTAAGCAAGTTGCCAGAATTCGGCCGCCGCTCGACCATCGAAGCCCAGGGCGGCAGCGAGGACATGCGCAGCCTGTATGCCGACCTGAGCACCGACCCGAGCGAAAACCTCAGCCTGCGCCTGAACATGGGCAACCTGGATGAAAACAGCTTTCGTGACGGCGTCAGTGGCAGCCGCCAACTGTTCGCACCGTCGATGAGCTGGCAACTGACACCGGACCTGAACTGGTTGGTGCAATACGAATACAGCCGCTACAACCGCACGCCCGATCGTGGCATCCCGGCCATCAACGGACGGCCCGCCGACGTCGGCCGCGATACCACCTACGGCACCGATAACGACTTCATCGATGACAAGTCGCAGTCCCTGCGCTCGAAACTCAGTTACGAGCTTGCCGACAACTGGCAACTGCGCCACACCCTGGGGGTGTTCAAGCTCAACAGTGATTTCGACAACACCTACGTCACCAATGTGAACACCACGACCAACCAGGTGGTTCGCCAGCATTGGCAGCAGGACCTGACCACCCGCAATGTGTTCAACAACCTGGAACTGGAAGGCGGCTTCAGCACCTTCGGCCTCGAGCATCGCCTGCTCAGCGGGCTGGAGCTGGGCAGCCAGCGCCGGGATCCGAAGCTGTACAACGCGGCCACCACACCACCGGGCAACAGCCCGGTGCCAGGCCTGGACCTGTACAACCCGGACCGGAATATCGTGCACACCGGGCGCATGCAGGTCTTCAGCGACTCCCACACCGAAGTCGAAAGCCGCGCCATTTACCTGCAGGACCAACTGCGCCTCAACGATCAATGGCAACTGCTGGCCGGCGTGCGGTATGACACCTTCGATGTCGACTCGACCAACCAGCTCAAGAACCTCTCCGAAGACCGCGACAGCCACAGCACCAGCCCACGGCTCGGCGTGGTCTGGACCCCGCTGCAGAACCACTCGTTCTACGCCTCCTGGAGCAAGACCTTCTCGCCCGTCGGCGGCGGCCTGATCGGCATCACCCCGGGCCTGACCACCAACGTCAACGACCTGAGCCCCGAGCTGACCAAGCAAAAGGAAATCGGCGTGAAGAGTGACTGGCTCGATGACCGCCTGAGCACGACCCTGGCGATCTACGAGCTTGAGCTCTACAACCGTCGCACCAGCGATCCCAACGATCCGACCGTGACCCTGCTGACCGGCATGCAACGCTCGCGCGGCATCGAACTGACCGGCGCCGGGAAAATCACCGGCAACTGGTATCTGCGAGGGGGCATGGGCTTTCAGGACGCCACCGTCGAGAAGGACAACAACGGCTTTGAAGGCAAGCGCATCAGCAACGTCGCCAAGCGCAACGGCAGCCTGTTCATCACCTGGAAACCGGAGATGGGCTGGTACGCCGAGACTGGCCTGACCCTGGTGGGCGATCGTTACGCCGACAACCTCAACACCACGGT
This sequence comes from Pseudomonas kielensis, assembly GCF_014236655.1. Classification (GTDB taxonomy): domain Bacteria; phylum Pseudomonadota; class Gammaproteobacteria; order Pseudomonadales; family Pseudomonadaceae; genus Aquipseudomonas; species Aquipseudomonas kielensis. The sequence goes on along the minus strand of NZ_JACMYG010000006.1, from coordinate 144,840 downwards.
CCTGCCCGGTTACGGCCGCTGGGACGCCCTGGCCGGTTTCCGCCAGAAAGACTGGGACCTGCGCGCGGCGCTGAACAACATCAGCGACAAGACTTACTACGAGTCGTCGACCAGCGCCTACCAGATCCAGCCAGGGGCACCCCGCAGCCTGGTCGTCACCGGGACCTACAGTTTCTAAAGGGCAAAAAAAAGCGCTGCCATCCCGGCAGCGCTTTACCAATCCCTTGTTGTCTATCCTTGCATCACATCCCACAGCGCTTCGAGTTCCGCCTCGCTGAACAAACCAGCGGGGTATCGCTCGATCATCATCCTGCGCGGGTCAGAGTCTCTGACCTGTCGCGTTCCATTAGACTTCAACCATTGCGCCAGCACCTGCAGCGACTCGCCATTCAGTGCCAAGGGATGCGCTGGCTGCTCGCTGACCCTGTTCATTGCAGCGCTCTCTCCCGGTTCTTGAGCGGCCAACTTATCCAAGGTTTATGACAGAACAACGCCGTTCTACATTCCCGAGAATTACTCACGGGCATATACAAGAGCTATGCCAAGGCGACTGGCAGCCCGACGTGCGGCAATAAAAAGCCCGCAGGCCTTCCGGGCTGCGGGCTTGCTGGGCATGACTCGATGTCGTGGGCTAAAAAACCCGGTCATCGCTCGCCACAGGCTGTTACATCTTCACTCAACCTTTGTGCGGTGCAGGCTGCTGTTGGGTCAGGCAATGAATGTTGCCGCCACCCAGTAACAGTTCACGCCCCGGCACCATCACCACTTCATGCTGCGGGAACAGGTTCTGCAGGATTTCCTTGGCCGGGCCATCCAGCGGATCGTCGAAGCTCGGGGCAATGATGCCGCCGTTGACGATCAGGAAGTTCACGTAGGAACCGGCCAGGCGCACCGTAGGATTACGCTCCTGGGTGCCGTCTACCGGATCAACCCCGGCACACTCTTCCTCCGTGGCATACAGCGGCCCCGGAATCGGCATCTTGTGTACGACAAACGGGCGACCCTTGGCGTCGGTGCTGTTTTCCAGGACCTTCATGGCCGCCTGGCAACGTGGGTAGTTCGGGTCCTGCGGGTCGTCGGTCCAGGCCAGCAGCACTTCACCGGGACGCACGTAGCAGCAGAAGTTATCCACATGGCCATCGGTTTCGTCGTTGTACAGACCGTCCGGCAGCCAGATGATCTTATCCACAGCCAGTTGCGCGCTGAGCACCGCTTCAATTTCGCTGCGGCTCAGGTGCGCGTTGCGATTGCGGTTGAGCAGGCATTCTTCGGTGGTGATCAGCGTGCCTTCGCCGTCGACGTGGATCGAACCGCCTTCGAGCACGAAGCCCTCGGTGCGGTAACGCGGACTGCGCTCGATCTCGAGGATCTTGCCGGCAACTTGTGCGTCACGGTTCCACGGCGAGTACAGGCCGCCGTCGAAACCGCCCCAGGCATTGAAGTCCCAGTGCACTCCGCGTACTTCACCGCTGTTGTTGATGACGAACGTCGGGCCGGTGTCCCGCACCCAGGCGTCATCGCTGGACATCTCGACCAGGCGAATATTCGGTACGTCGAGGCGGGCCCGGGCGTTTTCGTATTGGCCGGCGGACACGGCAACGGTCACCGGTTCGAAGCGGGCAATGGCCTTGGCCACCGCCACGTGGGCCGCTTGAGCGGGCTTGCCGCCCAGGCGCCAGTTGTCCGGGCGCTCGGGCCAGACCATCCAGGCCTGGGTCTGGGGGGCCCATTCAGCCGGCATGTAGAAACCGTCGGCGCGGGGGGTGCTGTGCAAAGTGGTCATAACAATCAGGACTCCAGGGAACCGTCTAGGGTTTTCAGCGGGCCATACAGGTTCGGACGCCGATCACGGAACGAACCCCAGGCGCTGCGGATGTGCTCCAGCTCATCCAGATCAAAACTGTGCACCAGTATGCCTTCTTCGGTCTGGTTGAGCTCCTCGACCTTCTCGCCGAACTGGTTGGCGATGAACGAAGAACCGTAGAAGGTGATGTCGTAGCCGTCCTGCTCTTCGTTGCCGATGCGGTTGCTGGCGATCAACGGCATCAGGTTGGCGCCGGCATGGCCCTGTTGCACGCGCTGCCAGTGGTCGCGCGAGGAGATGCTCTTGTCGTGCGGTTCGCTGCCGATGGCCGTCGGGTAGAACAGGATCTCGGCGCCGAGCAGCGCCATGCTGCGGGCGCACTCCGGGAACCACTGGTCCCAGCAGATGCCCACGCCGATTTTCGCGTAGCGGGTGTTCCACACCTTGAAGCCGGTGTCGCCCGGGTTGAAGTAATACTTTTCGTGGTAGCCCGGGCCATCGGGGATGTGGCTCTTGCGATAAATCCCCAGGTTGCTGCCATCGGCATCGATGATCGCGATGCTGTTGAAGCGCGCCCGGCCCGCCAGCTCGTAGAAGCTGATCGGCAGGACCACCTGCAACTCCCTGGCGACTTTCTGGAAGTGCTTGATGGCCACGTTGTCTTCAACGCGGCTCGCCAGTTGCAGGTAGTCCGGGTTCGGCTTCTGGCAGAAGTACGGGGCTTCGAACAGCTCCTGGATCAGGATGATCTGCGCGCCCTTGCCCGCGGCCTCACGGACCAGCTTCTCGGCGGTCTCAATGTTGGCTTCAAGGTCCCAGGAACAGGCCATCTGGGTAGCGGCGACAGTAACGATACGACTCATGAATCATCTCCCGGGCGGGTGCAGGGGGCCGAGCGTGGCATCGACCGATGACAGAAAGAGGTTCGGCCGGGCGCAGAAATCCACAGCGCGGCGTCAGGCGACTTTATAACCGATAAAAATCGGCTTTTAAAGGGCCTGATATGCGCATTTATATTTTTCTAGCTGTTAATGCCGATAATAATCGATATTTATGGAGGGTTTACTGGCCCTATCGCGGGCAAGCCCGCTCCCACGGAGCTCATAGGTTTTGCAGACACCCATCAAACCTGTGGGAGCTGGCCTGCCAGCGATGGCGGCCGAACGGCCACCCTCGCCAGCGCGGGCTTACAACCCTTCGTCCAGCACCTTCGCCAGCATGTCGACAAAAAAGTCGACACTCTGGCGCGACGTCACCATCGGCGGCTTGATCTTGAGGACGTTGAGGTAGTCTCCGGTCGGTTGCATGAAGATCCCCAGCTCGCGCAGACGGTCGCACAGCCGGGCGGTTTCTTCGGTGGCCGGCTCCAGCGTCTCGCGGTTGCGGACCAGTTCGACCCCCAGGTAAAAACCGGAGCCGTGCACGGCACCGACCAACGGATGATGCTCGATCAAGGCTTCCAGACGCTCCTTGAAATGACCGCCAACGACCTGGGCGTTTTCCCACAGCTTTTCTTCTTGCATCACATCCAGCACCGCCATGCCGATGCGGCAACTCACCGGACTGCCACCGGCCGAAGAGAAGAAATACCCTTCAGCTTCCAGCGCTTCGGCAATTTCCCGCCGGGTAATCACCGCCCCCAACGGCTGGCCATTGCCCATGCCCTTGGCCATGGTGATGATGTCCGGGACCACACCCTGCTCCTCGAAGCCCCAGAAAAACTTGCCCATGCGCCCATAACCCACCTGCACCTCATCGGCGATGCACACCCCGCCGCGGGCGCGGACCAGCCCATAGACCTGCTGCAGATACCCCGCTGGCAACGAGATGCCACCGGCATTGCCATACACCGGCTCGCAGATAAAGCCCGCCAACGGGCGCTTCTGCTCGTCCAGCCGAGCCAGGTGGTGCTCGACACTGCGCACGTAATCCGGCGCACTGTCGGGCCCACGGAACTCACCCCGGTAGGTGTTGGGTGCGGTAACCGGGTGCACCCAGTCCGGGCGGCTGCTGAGTGCTTTGGGGTTGTCGGCGATCGAGGTCGACACCGCGTCCGCCCCCACCGTCCAGCCGTGATACGCCTCCAACACACTGAGCATGTCGCGCGCGCCGCTGTAGGCCCACGCCAGGCGGATCGCCAGATCGTTGGCCTCGCTGCCGCTGTTGACCAGGAACACCCGGTCCATCGAGTCCGGCGCCAGCGCCAGCAAGCGCTCGGAGAACTCGGCGATGGCCGCATAGTGAAAGCGTGAGTTGGTGTTGAGCAGCGACCACTGCCGGCTGGCCTCGGCAGCCATGCGCGGGTGACCGTGGCCGAGCACCGCGACGTTGTTGAGCATGTCCAGGTAGGAGCGGCCCTGCATGTCGATCAGGTGGTTGCGCCAGCCCCGCTCGATGCGTGGCGGATCGACGTAATAGTGCTTTTGCGAACGGGCGAAGCTGGCATCCCGGCGGGCCAGCAACGTGCGTGGATCAAGCTCGGCCTCAGCATCGCAGGCCAACCCCAGCAACGCCGCCGGCGACGGGCACAACGCCTGCCAGGCCGGGGCCCGGGACGGCGTGCAGAACAGCGGCGGATCAAGTTCGGCGCCACGACACAATTGCACCCGCAATGCGCCGCTGGCCTCCCCCAGCACCTGGCCCTTGATCACCGCGGCACCGCTGTGCAGCAACGGGCTGACGCCCCACAGGCGCACGCTCAACTGGGCACTGTCGAGTTGCAGGCGGCCATCGGTGCTCAGGTGGACGACACCGGCAAACGGCGCCTCGACCGCAGTGCCCGCCGGCACCTGCAAGTCAACGTGCAGCGGGTAAGTGTCCGGTTCCTGCGCACTGTCCGGGCGGGTCCGGGACAAGCGGTACTGCCCGTAGCGACTGGCCGCCAGGCCGTGGGCTGACGCCGCTTCCAGCAGCAGACGCTGATCGATCCCCTCCTGCTCCCAGTTGCCGGCTTCGAAATGGGCACTCAGCACGCCCAGGTCGATCAGGGCGAACTCGCGTCCCACCAGGCTCGGCAGCAAGGGGGCAAATCCCTGGCTGGCGATCACTGGCAGCGACTCGCCGGCCGTCACCAGGATCGCCGCCTCCATCAGCTCGAACGGCACCGAGGTGGCAACACGGAAGATCTCCCACTCGTGGCTCAGGTTGTCGCGGCTGTACTGGTTCTGCGGATCGATGCTCACCTGCTGCTCACCGCTGAGCACCAGCACCGCGGCCCGCGCCACAATTAGCGGCCACAGTGCCTGCAACTCTTCACGCTGCAGCGGATTGACCGCGTGGTAGGCGTGCACCGCCGGCAGGATCACCATCGGGTCGCCATCGGCATGGTGCAGCAGCGCCGCGCAGGTCACCGACAGATCGGTGATGCGCCAGGTGCGGATCAGGTCGCCGAAGTCGATGACTCCCTGCATCTGCCAATGGCGTTGCGCGTCCCGCGTCCAGACCACGTTGTCGTCGGTGATGTCCATGTGGATCGCCTGCACCGGCAGCTTCGCCTGCAGGGGCAACAAGCGTCGCTCGGCGTGCAAGGCGGCGGCGCTGATCAGCTCGCGCTGTTGCGGGTCGCCGATCACCGGCAGCAGGTGTTCGATCAATGCGCTGGCATGCCGGGCATCCCACTGCAACGTGCGCTCCAGCCCCGGGTGGGTGAAGCCGGCGAGGGCCAGGTCCATTTCGCCGCAGAGCCGACCGAAACCGGCCACCACTTCATGGCCCAGGTGATCGAGGTGGGTCAGGGATTGTCCGTCGATGTAGTCGAGCACGCGCACGTGCAGGGACTGGCCGGCCAGCTCCAGGGTCAGCAGGTCGGCACCGTTCTTCGCCGCGATGACCCGCGGGACATGCAACCCGGGACGTGCCGCCAGGTGTTTGAGCGCGGCGTGCTGGGCCTCGAGCTCCAACGCGGCGTAGTCGCCCCGGCAGATTTTCAGGACGAAGCGCCCCTGATCACTGTCGAGCCGATAGTTGAGATCCTGCTGGCTGCCCAGTGACTGCAGCGTCCCGCTCAGCCCGTAGTGTTCACGCAGCAGCTCCAGTGCTTGCTCTGCGGTGACTTGCGGACTGGCCAGACTGGCGCGGTGAATCAACGTGGCGAGCAACATACAACAACCCCTGGCATTTTTATAAGACGTCTATATCGCCACTGCGCAGGGCGATACGCAACCCCCGGCAGCGGTCAGTGATCGGCCAGCGTGACGTAACGCGTTGCGCGAGTGTCTCGCCGCGCAAGCCTAGGCATAATGCAGTGGTACCCCCAGGCGATCCCCGATGCCCATGACTCCAGCCCTCCCCCGCAGACCCCGTTGGCGCAGCCTGGCCCTGCTTGCCCTGTGCCTGGCACCCTTGTTGTGGCCGCTGGAGCACCTGGCCGAGCGTTATTACCGCAGCGAACTGGCCGGCCAGAACCGCCAGACCCTGGACCTGTACGTCGCCAACCTGCTGGGTACCCTGCACCGCTACGAGGTGTTGCCGCAGATCCTCGGCGACCTGCCCGCCTTGCGCGCCGTCCTCGGGGCGCCGGACGATGGCGTGACCCAGGGCAACGCCAACCGCTTCCTGAAAAACATCAGCGCCCAGACCGGGGCCGAGGTCATGTACCTGATGGACGTGCGCGGCAACACCCTGGCCACGTCGAACTGGGACAAGCAGGACAGCTTCATCGGCCGCAACTTCGCCTTCCGCCCCTACTTCAGCGAAGCGATGCAGGGTCGCCTCGGGCGCTTTTTCGGCCTGGGCACCACCTCCACCAAACGTGGCTATTACTTCGCTGCCGCCGTGCGCGAAGGCGAACAGATACTCGGTGTGCTGGTGATCAAGGTCGACCTGGACCACACCGAAAGCCTGTGGGGCAAAACCCCGGAACAACTGCTGGTGACCGATCACAACGGCGTGGTCATCCTCACCTCGCGGGCGGACTGGCGCTTCCGTGCAAGCCGGCCACTGACGGAGGATGAGCGCACCGCCATCGCCGCCGTGCAGCCCTACCCGACCCTCGATCCACGGCCCTTGCAGATCGACCAGAATGCCTGGTTGACCCAGACCCAGCAGATCGACGAGACCGGCTGGCGCGTCAGCATCCTTGCGCCCAGGACCCTGATCGACCGCCCCGTGCGCACCGTGGTGGCCACCGGCGGTGCGACGCTGCTGGTGCTGATGTTGCTGCTGGGGCTGATGATGCAGCGCCGCCGCCACTACCTGCAGCGCATCGACTTCGAAGCCAGGACCCGGCGTGAACTGGAAGTCCGGGTGGCTGAGCGGACCAGTGACCTGGAAGGCCTCAACCGCCGGCTCCGGGAAGAAGTGCTGGAGCGTGAGCAGGCGCAACAGGAGCTGGTACGCGCCCAGGACGACCTGGTCCAGGCCGGTAAACTCTCGGCGCTGGGCACTATGTCGGCGAGCATCAGCCACGAACTCAATCAACCGCTGGCGGCCATCCGCAGCTACGCCGAGAACGCCGAGGTGCTGCTCGATCATCAACGCACCGACGATGCCCGTGGCAACCTCAAGCTGATCAGCGAACTGACCGGGCGCATGGCCTCGATCATCGCCCATCTGCGCGCCTTTGCCCGGCGCGACCGCCACGCCCCGGAAAGCGTCGCCCTGCAACCGGCGCTGGACGACGCCCTGGCGTTGCTGGCCAAGCGTCGCCGCAGCATGGAAGTGGAACTGATCCGCGACCTGCCAGCCGCCGCGCTGTGGGTCGAGGCCGGCGAAACCCGGCTGCGCCAGGTGCTGGGCAACCTGCTGGCCAACGCCCTCGATGCCCTCACCGAAAAAGGTCCGCCGCGCAAACTCTGGTTGAGTGCCGAAACCACCGCCGAGGGCGTCAATCTGTACATTCGCGATAACGGCCCGGGGTTCTGCATGGAAGCCCTGAGCCGCGCCAGCGAGCCGTTCTACACCACCAAGACCCGCACCCAGGGCCTTGGCCTGGGGCTGGCCATCTGCGAAACCCTGATGCGCGCCTTCGGCGGTGAACTGTCGTTCGCCAACCACAAGGAAGGCGGCGCCCTGATCACCCTGCGGCTGCGCGCTGGCGCACCCGGTGTAAGCCTGCAACCGTCCGAGGACCGCAGTGAATGAGCAACCTGATCGACAATCGGATTGAAGTGGTACTGATCGACGACGATCCGCACCTGCGCCAGGCCCTGAGCCAGACGCTGGACCTGGCCGGGCTGAAGATCCTGCCGCTGGCGCAAGCCCAGGGCCTGGCCGCGCGGCTGGAGCGCGACTGGCCCGGCGTGGTGGTCAGCGACATTCGCATGCCCGGCATGGACGGTCTGGAGTTGCTGGCCGAACTGCACGGCCAGGACCCGGAGCTGCCGGTCTTGCTGATTACCGGTCACGGTGACGTTCCGTTGGCGGTGCAGGCGATGCGCGCCGGGGCCTATGACTTCCTCGAAAAACCCTTCGCCAGCGATGCCCTGCTCGACAGCGTGCGCCGGGCCCTGGCCCTGCGCCGCCTGGTCCTGGAAAACCGCAGCCTGCGCCTGGCCCTGAGCGATCGCAATGAACTGAGTACGCGGCTGATCGGCCAGTCGCCGTCGATGCTGCGCCTGCGCGAGCAGATCGGCGCGCTGGCCCCGACCAAGGCCGACGTGCTGGTCCTCGGTGAGACCGGCGCCGGCAAGGAAGTGGTGGCCCGCGCCCTGCACGACTTGTCGAACCGCCGCAACGGCCCCTTCGTCGCGATCAACGCCGGGGCGTTGGCCGAGTCGGTGGTCGAGAGCGAGCTGTTTGGTCACGAACCGGGGGCGTTCACCGGGGCGCAGAAGCGGCGCATCGGCAAGTTCGAATTTGCCAATGGCGGCACGCTGTTCCTCGATGAAATCGAAAGCATGAGCCTGGACGTGCAGGTCAAGCTCCTGCGTCTGCTGCAAGAGCGGGTGGTGGAACGGCTGGGGGGCAATCAGTTGATCCCGCTGGACATCCGCATCATTGCCGCCACCAAGGAAGACTTGCGTCAGTCCGCCGACCAGGGGCGTTTTCGCGCCGACCTCTACTACCGCCTGAACGTCGCGCCGCTGCGCATTCCGCCACTGCGCGAACGCGGCGAAGATGCCCTGATGATGTTCCAGCACTTTGCCGATGAAGCCAGCGAACGCCATGGCCTGGCGCCCCACGAACTGCTCCCGGGGCAACGGGCGCTGCTGCTGCGCCATCGCTGGCCGGGTAATGTGCGCGAGCTGCAGAATGCCGCCGAGCGTTTTGCCCTCGGCCTGGAACTGGCGCTCGACCCCACGGCCGCCGATGGCAGTCCCGCGCCGCTGAGTGCCGAACCCAGCGGCAACCTCAGCGAGCAAGTGGAAAACTTCGAGAAAAACCTGATCGCCGCCGAACTGGCGCGCTCCCACAGTTCCCTGCGCAGCGTCGCCGAAGCCCTCGGGGTACCGCGCAAGACCCTGCATGACAAGCTGCGCAAACACGGCCTGAATTTCGCCGACGCCGCCGGCGCCCACAACAGCGCCGAGGAACTCGATTGAGCCGCATATCGCCATCTGTCATCCCGGCAACCCACCCTGAGGTCCGCGCATGAACCACGACAGTCGTTACCTGGAATCAATCCTGCACCACGACATCCCCCTGACGCAGGAGATGGGCCTCAAGGTGCTCGACTGGCAGTCCGGGCAATTACGCCTGCAGCTACCGTTGGCAGCCAACGTCAACCACAAGAGCACCATGTTCGGCGGCAGCCTGTACTGCGCCGCCGTGCTGGCGGGCTGGGGCTGGTTGCACCTGCGCCTGCGTGAAGCCGGCATCGAGGACGGGCACATCGTGATCCAGGAAGGGCACATCAGCTACCCGCTGCCGGTGACCACCGACGGGATTGCCCTCTGTGAAGCTCCGAGTGCGGCGGTGTGGAAGAAATTCCTGACGATGTACGAACGCTACGGCCGGGCACGATTGACGCTGCATGCGCGGATTGTGAATGCCGGGAGTGATGAGGATGCGGTGACGTTTACCGGGCAGTATGTGCTGCATCGCTAGCACTGGCTGGCTATCAAACCTGACGATGACGCGACTGCCCTCGGCGTCATCGTTCCTGCCAACCCCCGCACTAAACGACAGCGACGATCAGTCAGACTTTGGAAGTTTGTCGTACGTCACCACCACATTTGCCGAACCGTCGGCAACGAGTTGCTTGTTCGACTTAAATTCTCCATTGCGACAGGTCACAGACTGATAACCAACCAGTTCAATCGTGACGCTATAACCCTGGGTACTTTCACTCGAACGACAAAGAGTATCGTTGCTGTGCAGTTGAGTGGTGGTGTTGGGGCGATGATCGACTGACGCCATACCTATTATGTGCGGCGTGCCGTCCACCTCGATTTGCGGTGAGATATTGACCTCGACTTGGGTCTGCGAAGTTAATACCAAGTCCTTGTCGCCATGCTTTACAACCCCGCTTGTCGTCAACAACGTCAAGCCCTCTGGCGGGGACTTGATCGTGACAGTCCCGGCGGACGCGCTCCCGAAATAAAGTGAAAGTCCAACCAATAAAAGCACTTTATCGATTTTCATTTGAACCTCAGCCCCATCAGCCACCTACCATCATCAGGTGTGTTGGATGCTAGCACTCAGCCCCCTACTTGAAACCTGTCATATCTGACAGTGTGCAAACATACAGTGATCAAACAGGGGATGACTTTACAGGCTGACTGTTCAGTTTGAACTCAAGCTCAATAACTTCTCTCGCCATGACACGCCCGCAGGCAATGCCAAAAAGTAGTTGTTAAGCAGCGACTCCCGCGCAGGATAGCTGAAGCGTTCGCCACTCAACTCCAGCACTTCGCCGCCCGCGCCTTCGAGTACGCCTTGGGCTGCCGCGGTATCCCACTGGGAAGTCGGCGCCAACCGCGGATAACAATCCGCCGCACCTTCGGCCAACAGGCAGAACTTCAACGAGCTGCCGATGTTCGCCAGCTGCAACTCACCCAGGCTGGCACTCAAGCCCGCCAGCAAGCGCTCTTGTTCCGGGCTGGAATGGCGGCGGCTGGCAACCACGGTAAAGGCTTCGCCTGCGGCCGGCGCCAGGCGGACCTGGATCGGTTGCGCGGCGCTGTCTTGGTCGGCGCGCCAGGCGCCGAGCCCGTCACCGCCGAAATAGCAGCGACCGTTGGTGGGCATCGACACCACCCCAAACACCACGCGCCCCTGCTCGATCAACGCGATGTTGACGGTGAATTCTTCACTGCCGGCGATGAACTCCTTGGTGCCATCCAGCGGATCCACCAGCCACCAGCGCTGCCAGCCGGCGCGCACGGCTTGAGGGATATTGGCGTCTTCTTCCGAGAGCACCGGGATGCTCGGATCAAGCGCCGTCAGGCCCGCGAGAATCACATGGTGTGCAGCCAGGTCGGCGGCGGTGACCGGCGAATCGTCGGTCTTGGTCATCACCTCGGTTGCGGTGCGCCAGAACGGCAGGATCGCCTCGCCAGCCTGCAGCGCCAGCTCGACCACCGGCGCCAGCAACGGGTGTGCCTGGGGAAAATCCTTCATGGCTGGAACGCTCCGCGCTGGGTCAGCAGGTCACGGGCCAGGTACAGCGCCGCCAAGGCACGGCCTTCGGTGAACTGCGGGTTTTGCGCCAGCGCCGACAGTTCGCGCAGATTGACCCGATCAACCCGCATCGGCTCCGGCTCGTCCCCTTCCAGGCGCTCTTCGTAAAGCTCGGTGGCCAGCACCACCTGGATTTTCTGGCTCATGTAACCGGGCGACAGCGACAGCTCGGTCAGGTGCTCCAGTTGCCGCGCGCCAAAACCAGCCTCTTCCTTGAGCTCGCGCTCGGCGGCGGCCAGCACATCCTCGCCCGGCTCGATCAGGCCCTTGGGCAATGACATTTCATAGGCGTCGGTGCCACCGCAGTACTCTTCGACCAGCACCGCGTGGTCGGCATCGAGCATCGCCACAATCATCACTGCGCCATACCCGGCGCCCTTGCCGACCAATCGCTCGTAGGTGCGCTCCACGCCATTGGAGAAGCGCAGTTGCACCTCTTCCACGCAAAACAGGCGGCTGGTGGCGACGATCTCGCGGGCTAGGACTTCGGGTTTTTGGCGCATAGCGGCTCCTTGGCGTGAACGGGTTACTATACCCGGCCTTTCCTGATTGTTTATGCCGGATATCTGTTTCCCGCTGGAGAAGCCTGCAATGCCCACACTGCCCTGGCGCGACATCGATACCGTTCTGTTGGATATGGACGGCACCCTGCTGGACCTGCACTACGACAACCATTTCTGGATGGAGCACCTGCCCCAGCGCTATGCCGAATTGCACGGCATCAGCCGGGCCATGGCCGAGCTGGAAATGCAGCCGTTGTTCGAGCGCAACGCCGGACAGTTGCAATGGTATTGCCTGGATTTCTGGAGCAGCGAACTGCGTTTACCCGTGCGCGAACTGAAGCTGGAAACCGCCCACCTGATCGCCCTGCGCCCGGATGCCGATACCTTTCTGGCGGCGATCAAACAGGCCGGCAAACGGGTCATCCTGATTACCAACGCGCATCGCGATTCGTTGTCGTTGAAACTGGAAAGGATCGAGCTGGCGCCCTACTTCGAGCGCTTGATCAGCTCCCACGACTATGGCTTTCCCAAGGAGAGCCGACAGTTCTGGGATGCGTTGCAGGCCGACATCGGCTTCGACCCAGGCCGCAGCCTGTTCATCGATGACACCTTGCCGATCCTGCGCAGTGCGCGGGAGTTTGGTGTGGGGCATTTGCTGGCTGTCAGCGTGCCGGATAGCCGCAAGGGGCCTAAGGACACCGCCGAGTTTGCCGCGGTGGGGGACTATCAAGCGCTTATTGCAGGACTGTAGACCTGGTCGCCTGCATCGCGATGCAGGCTCGCTCCCACGGGGTTGATGCGACCCTGGTGGGAGCGAGCCTGAGCGTTACTCAGGAATGCGCAGCGTCTGGCCCGGATAGATTTTGTCCGGGTGCGACAACATTGGCTTGTTGGCCTCGAAGATTTTGTTGTACTGGTTGGCAGAGCCATACACCGCCAGGGAAATCGCGCTGAGGGTGTCGCCTTTCTTCACCACTACAAAACGTGCAGCAGCCACCACTGGCCCGCTCACCGTGATCTGGTCATCGACACTGCCGACGCCGGCAATGTTACCCACCGCCAGGAGGATCTTCTCTTTCTCTTCCTGACTGCTGACTTCACCCGTCACAGTTACCTTGTCGCCCTCCACCGTGGCCTGCACATTCGGGTTGCCCAGGCCGACCTTCGCGATGTGATCCTTCAACTGCTCGCTCGCATTGGCGTTACCCGGTGTCAGCAGATCCAGCAGTTTTTCGCCTGCTTCTTTGACAAAGCTCAAAAGACTCATGGTGCACTCTCCTTGGGTTTAATAGGTCCGGTCGCGAAAGACTAGACCAACTCTGCGCAATGCGGTTCCCAACCGACCAATGACGCAGGTCAACCCAACCGCTAGAATTCGCTCCTCACCGCGCCCAGGAATGAAGATGGACATCAAACAGCTGAAATTCCTCATCGCCCTCGACGAAACCCGCCATTTCGGCCAGGCCGCCGCGCGCTGTCACATCACCCAGCCCACCCTGTCGATGCGCTTGCGCAGCCTGGAAGAAGAACTGGACCTGCCGCTGGTCAATCGCGGCCAGCGCTTTGAAGGGTTTACCGCCCCCGGTGAGCGGGTGCTGGCCTGGGCGCGCACCGTGCTGGCGGCCTATGACGGCCTGTATGCCGAAGCCGCAGCCTGTCGCGGCAACCTGGTCGGCACACTGCGCCTGGGGGTGGTGCCGCTGTCGAGCTTCGATCCGCTGCCTTTGTTGCACCAGTTGCACGGCGAACACCCGAACCTGCGCTTCGAGCTGTCGGCCCTGAGCTCCGAGCAGATCCTCGAACAACTGGCGAACAACCGCCTGGATCTGGGCGTGTCCTACCTCGAGCGCCTGGATGGCGAGCGCTTCGACTCTCTGGCCTTCAGCGAAACCCGCATGGGCCTGCTGTATGACCAGCGTTTCTTCAGTTTCGGCGAGACACCCTTGAGCTGGGAGGCGCTGATCGAGTTGCCACTGGGCATGCTCACCAGCGGCATGCACTTTCGCCAGTCCATTGACCACAACTTCCACAGCCGGGGCCTCAACCCGCAACCGCTGCTGCAGACGGACGCCGTTCATCAATTGCTGCAGGCGGTCCATGGTGGCCTGTGCTGCGCCATCATGCCCCTGGAAGGTGGCCTGGAAGCCCTGACCGAACACCTGCGCCTGCAGCCGATTGAAAACGCGCAAACCCTCGGCCGCCTGGGGCTGATCATGCGCCGCAGCGCACCGCGCTCGGCATTGGCGGAAGCCTGTTTTGCGATTTATCAGAGATCACAGACCGGCTCTTGATCGACGCCATCTATCGGTAGATCAGTATTAGCGATTAGACGCGACACTTTGCCGCGCCTAGGCTTAAAGCTGGATAACCCGCCGGTACAGCCCCATGAACGCCAAGCGCCCGACCTGCGCGGCGCCCGCCCTCGACACGCCCGCGCCCGCCGCCAGTCAGAGCTATCAGTATTGCAACCTCGACCTCAGCGCCAGCGCCAGCACCGCGCTCGCCGAAGAGGTCGCGCTGGCGATTGCCTACAACGGCATCAGCCAGGCAGTGATGCTGGTAACCCCTACCGATCTTGAAGACTTCATCGTCGGCTTCAGCCTGGGCAGCGGGATCGTCAGTGAGCGCAGCGATATCTACGACCTGCAGCTCAGCGGCTCGGGTTCTGCGATGTACGCCCAGGTCAACATCGCCAGCCGTGCGTTCTGGAACCTCAAGCAGCAGCGTCGGCAACTGGCCGGTACCAGCGGCTGCGGCTTGTGTGGCGTCGAAGCCGTGGAGCAGGCCTTGCCGCAACTGCCCGTCTTGCCGGGAGCGCCCCTGCCGCCGGCCGAATGGCTGGACGGCCTGCGCCAACGCATCAATGCCTTCCAACCCCTGGGCCAGCACTGCGGTGCGGTGCACGCGGCGGTGTTCATGAATAACCAGGGCGAGTTGCTGCTGGGCCGCGAAGACATCGGCCGGCACAACGCCCTCGACAAGCTGATCGGCGCCCTGGTCCGGCAGGACATCCCGACAGCGGGCGGGGTGGCGATTGTCACCAGTCGCTGCAGCCTGGAACTGATCCAGAAAGCCCTGCGCGCCGGGATCCAGACCCTGGTCAGCCTGTCGTCGCCCACCGGCCTTGCCCTGCAGTGGGCGCGCCGACACAACCTCAATCTCATCCACCTGCCGCACAAAAGTGCGCCGCGGGTGTATAGCCCTGCGATGGAGAATCAAGCGTGAGCACTCATCATCAAGCCGACCAGACACCCACCCCACGCTACAAGCCCTACAAGGGCCCGGCCGGTGGCTGGGGCGCGCTGATCAGTGTCGCCCAGGCGTGGTTGACCAGCGACAACGCGCTGAAGAACATCCGCATGATGCTCAAGACCAACCAGAACGGCGGGTTCGACTGCCCGGGCTGTGCCTGGGGCGATTCGCCGGAAAGCGGCATGGTCAAGTTCTGCGAAAACGGCGCCAAGGCGGTCAACTGGGAAGCCACCAAACGCCGTGTCGACGCGGCATTTTTCGCCAAGCACAGCGTCAGCGCGTTGCTGGAGCAGAGCGACTACTGGCTCGAGTACCAGGGCCGCCTGACTGAACCGATGAGCTACAACGCCGAGACCGACCGTTACCAGCCCATCAGCTGGGAGGCCGCGTTCACGCTGATCGGCCAACACCTGCGAAACCTGGCGAGCCCTGACCAGGCCGAGTTCTACACCTCGGGCCGCGCCAGCAATGAAGCGGCCTATCTGTACCAGTTGTTTGTCCGCGCGTTTGGCACCAACAACTTCCCGGATTGCTCGAACATGTGCCACGAAGCCAGTGGCGTGGCCCTGGCGCAGAGCGTCGGGGTCGGCAAAGGCACCGTGACCTTCGATGACTTCGAACATGCCGACGCGATTTTCGTCTGGGGCCAGAACCCCGGGACCAATCATCCGCGGATGCTTGAGCCGCTGCGTGAAGCGGTAAAACGTGGTGCGCAGGTGGTCTGTATCAACCCGCTCAAGGAGCGTGGCCTGGAGCGTTTCCAGCACCCGCAGCATCCGATCGAAATGCTCACCAACGGCGACAAGCCGACCAACACCGCCTATCTGCGCCCCGCGCTGGGTGGCGACATGGCGTTGTTGCGCGGCATGGCCAAATTCCTCCTGCAGTGGGAACGCGAGGCGCAGGGCAGCGGCGCGCCTTCGGTGTTCGACCATGAGTTCCTCAACGAGCACACGGTCAACCTCCACGACTACCTGAGCCAGATCGACGACACCCCGTGGGCGCAGATCGTCGAGCAGTCCGGGCTGAGCCTGGAAGACGTCGAGCAAGCCGCGCGCATGTACGCGGCCGGCAAGAACGTGATCATGTGCTGGGCCATGGGCATCACCCAGCACCGCCACTCGGTGCCGACCATCCAGGAAATCGCCAACCTGATGCTGCTGCGCGGCAACATCGGCCGTCCGGGCGCGGGCCTGTGCCCGGTGCGTGGCCACAGTAACGTGCAAGGCGACCGGACCATGGGCATCAACGAACGGCCACCCGTGGCGTTCCTCGATGCGCTGGAGCGGCGCTTCCAGTTCAAGGTGCCGCGCGACAATGGCCACAACGTGGTCGAAGCCATCCACGCGATGCTCGAAGGTCGCTCCAAAGTCTTTATCGGCCTGGGCGGCAACTTTGCCCAAGCCACACCGGACAGCCCACGGACCTTCCAGGCCCTGAGCAACTGCGACCTCACCGTGCAGATCAGCACCAAGCTCAACCGCAGCCACCTGGCCCACGGTAAAGCCGCCTTGATCCTGCCGTGCCTGGGCCGTACCGACATCGACCTGCAAACCGAAGGGGCGCAAGCGGTGACCGTGGAGGATTCGTTCAGCATGGTCCACGCCTCCAATGGCCAGTTGAACCCGCTGTCCAGGCTGATGCGCTCCGAGCCTTCGATCATCGCCGGCATCGCCGCGGCCACCCTGGGCAGCACCCCCGTGGACTGGAGCTGGCTGGTGGCCGATTACCGACGCATTCGCGAGTTGATCGCCGACACCATTCCAGGCTTCAAGGACTTCAACCAGAAGATCGAGCACCCGGGCGGTTTCTACCTGGGCAACAGTGCCGGCGAACGGCGCTGGAACACCCCGTCAGGTCGCGCCAACTTCCGCGCCAATACCTTGCCCCTCGACCTGGTTCACGAACGTACCCGGGCCACCGGGCAGTTGCCGGACCTGATCATGCAGTCCATGCGCTCCCACGATCAGTACAACACCACCATCTACGGTCTTGATGACCGTTATCGTGGGGTCAAGGGCCAGCGGGATGTGCTGTTCGTCAACGAAGCCGACATCATCCGCCTGGGCTTCAAGCCCGGGCAGAAGGCTGACATTGTGTCGATCTGGGATGATGGCCGGGAGCGTCGGGTGAAGGGCTTCACCCTGCTGGCGTTCGATATTCCGGCGGGACAAGCGGCGGCGTACTACCCGGAAGTCAACCCGTTGGTGCCGCTGGAAAGCACCGGGGATGGCAGCCACACGCCGACGTCCAAATTTGTCGCGATCCGCCTGGAAGCGGCGAGTGCAAGCGGGCTGATCAAGGCCAGGTCGGCCTGAAGCCTGGCGTCGAATTTTCGCTCGCCTGCGCTTAACCAACGCCCACAAAAAAGGCCGCTTTGTTAGCAAAGCGGCCTGTCCCAAGTAGTTAAAGACCTGCAAAAATCAATTAAGTTCCGTAGTAAAAACAACAACTTAGCAAAATGTGAGAAGGTCGTGTTACTCGTCGGATTTCGATTGTAACCATCCCGTCACAGCCTCAGGATCGCGGCGTCATCCCTCTGAGGCTCCTCTATGAAGTTCTCCTCGATTCTCTTGTTGTCCCTTGGCCTGATCAGTGGCGTCGCGTCAGCTGGAGGCACCACCGAAGCCGGTGTGGGCGGCGCATTGGGCGGGGTTCTTGGCTCGGTCGTCGGTCAGTCACTGGGCGGCAGCACTGGCTCAACCATTGGTGCCGCACTGGGCGGTGCGGGTGGTAGTGCGGTGGGCGCCGACAAACGCAGCCGTGGCGAAGCCGCGATCGGTGGTGCGCTGGGCGCAGCCGGCGGCAACGTGGTCGGTCGCAGCGTCGGCGGTACCTCGGGCAGCCTGATCGGCGCAGCAGCCGGCGGCGGTGCCGGTGGTGCGCTGGGTAACTACATGGGTAATAAAAGCTATGACGACGACCGTGACGATCGTGATGATCGTCGCTACCGCGGTGGTCGCGATGACCGTCGCTACTACCGTCACGGCCACCCGGGCCGTGGCCATGCCTATGGGCATCGCAAGCACAAGCATTATCGCGACTGACCCCGTCGCCTCACGCAAATCCCGCGTAAAGAATCGCAGCCCTCGGGCTGCGATTTTTCGTTTCAGGCCAGCAATCGCTCCAGCGCCTCACGCAGCCCGGCAGGAATGGTCACCGGCTGGTTCGAGGCCCGATCGACAAACACGTGGACAAAGCGCCCCGCCGCACAGGCGTCCTCCTCACCGGCCTTGAACACGGCCAGTTCGTACTGCACCGAACTGTTGCCCAGCTTGCCGACTCGCAGGCCAATCTCGATGCGCTCGGGGAACGCGATCGAGGCGAAGTAATCGCACGCCGAGCTCACCACAAACCCGACCACTTCGCCGTCATGGATATCCAGGCCACCCACTTCGATCAGGTAGGTGTTCACCGCCGTGTCGAAGAAGCTGTAGTAGGTCACATTGTTCACATGGCCATACACATCGTTGTCGTGCCAGCGGGTAATGATCGGCTGGAAATGCCGGTAGTCGGCACGTTGGGGCATGCGGTCAGTCATGGGGTTTCTCGTGCAAAGGGGCTGGCAGTGTAGTGGCTGCGCGGCGTTCAGTCAGCCTGGTACCGCGCCAGCTGTGCGCCGCTGGCGGCCAGTTCGCGGATGATCCCGGCAGGTTTCCACAAGGCGCCCTGCTCGGCCTCAAGACGCAACAGTCGCGCCTCGATAGCGGCCAGCCCTTGCTGGTCAGCCCATGCCATCGGCCCGCCCTTGTCCGCCGGGAACCCGTAACCGTTCAGGTAAACCAGGTCGATGTCCCGCGCAGATTCGGCGATGCCTTCCTGGAGAATCTTGGCCCCCTCGTTGACCAGTGCCAGCAGGCAGCGCTCAAGGATCTCTTCGGCGCCGATCTCGCGGCGTTGATACCCGAGCTGCTCACTGACCCGCAGGACCAGCGCGTCTACCTGCGGATCGTGCTCAGCCTGACGGCTGCCCGGTTCGTAGTGGTAGTAGCCATTGCCGCTCTTCTGCCCGAAACGTCCTTGCTCGCACAGGCGGTTATCCACCTGGATTTCATCCTCATCCTGGCCGACACCGGCCAACTCGCGGGCGCGCCAGCCAAGGTCGATGCCGACCACGTCGTACATGCGAAACGGCCCCATGGCAAACCCGAAACCTTGCAACGCGGCATCGACCTGGTAGGGAAACGCGCCCTCGAGCAACATTTTGCGTGCCTCGAGCACGTAGGTATTAAGCATCCGGTTGCCGATAAAGCCGAAGCAGTTACCCGCCACCACACTGACCTTGCCCATGCGGTCGCCCAGGGCCTTGGCGGCTTGCAGCACCGCCGGGGCGGTTTGTGCACCACGGACGATTTCCAGCAGTTTCATGATGTGCGCCGGGCTGAAGAAGTGCAGGCCCAGTACCTGTTGCGGGCGCTGGGTGACCGCGGCAATGGCGTCGATATCCAGGGCCGAGGTATTACTGGCCAGGATTGCCTGGGGCTTGAGCAGACCGTCGAGCTGGCGAAAGATCTGCTGCTTGAGTTCGAGGTTTTCGTAGACCGCCTCGATCACCAGGTCCACCTCGCTGATCGCCGCGTAGTCCGCAGCGGCCGTGACCCTGGCGATGCGCGCGTCCGCCTCGGCCTGGTCGATGCGGCCCTGACGCACGTTGTGCGCCCAGGTCTGGGCGATGGCCGTCAGCGCCTGGTCGAGCATCTGCGGATTGTTGTCGACCCACTGCACCGGCACCCCGGCATTGGCCAGGCACATGACGATGCCACGGCCCATGGTGCCGGCGCCGATCACGGCGGCACGCTGAATCTGGAGTGGCGTCTGGCTCATTGTTTGCTCTCTTGTTGGTGAACCTTGGACAGCGATCACCATAGTCAGCTGAGCAGGCTTTTTGAAGCCTATTGCGCTGATGGGCGACATTCAGTAAATGGATGTTCCTGCGGGCAGATGGTGCTCGATCCAACTGCGCACCTCGGCGTAGGGGTAATCCTCCAGCGCCGCAAACCCCGGAATGGCCCGGGCCTTGAGCTTGGTAAACAGCGGTACGCTGATGCCACACAAAAACCGCGTCAGCCGTTCCGCGCTCGGCACCTGAGCGTTGAAACCCTGGTGCCTGCGGATGAAGTCGCCGCACAGGGCCTCGAAGTCTTTATCCGCCAGCGCCGGCAATTCGGGGGGAGCCGGCAGGCGGGCAACCTGGCCATGGCACACCGAGCAATGCCCACATTGCTGCGGCGCCTGGTTGTCACCGAAGTACTGCGCCAGGCGATAACCCAGGCAATGTTCAGTGGCGAACAACTCGAGCATGGCGTGGATCCGCGCAACTTCCGTACGTTCGTGCCGGGTGAAATAGCCATGCAGTTCCAGGCTCAGCGCCTGCGCATCGAAATCGTTCTGGAGCAGGCTGTAGACCTCGGTCGTCTGCTTGCTTTCCAGCTCGATCCAGCCTTGCTCCTGGCAATAATCCAGGGCCTTGACCACCCGGTTGCGCTCCGCCTGGTGCTGCAGGTACAGCGCGTCGAAATTGACCGTGACCCAGGTTCGCGCGCGGCTTGAGGTCTGGATGATGGCGTCGACAAAGTCTCGGCGCTCGCCGGTAAACCGCGCCAGCAGCGCCTCGGGCTCCAGTACAAACTTGAACCGGTACTCGGCAAAGTAGGCATAACGCGCAGCGATCAGGCGCTTGAGTTCCAGTTGAACCAGCAAGGTCTTGAGCGGCAACTGGCGGATGTTGCTGTGATCGGCCAGCGGCCCCAGCAAAAACTCCCATTGCCCGTCCGGCGCGCAGGCTTGCAGTTCATCGAGCACACAGCGGATGCCATCGAGTTCCGGGGTGTCGCCATAGACGAAGTTTTCCAGCACGTTGAGGCTGTCTCGATTGGCCAGCACCAGGCAATCGGAGGGCTCGCCGTCACGTCCGGCCCGACCGATTTCCTGGCTGTAGTTTTCGATGGATTTGGGCAGGTCGAAATGCACCACGTTGCGGATGTCGCTCTTGTCGATCCCCATGCCGAACGCGATGGTGGCGACAATGCAATTGGACTGGCCAGCCATGAACCGGCGTTGTATCGCTTCGCGCTGATCATGGGGTAACCCGGCGTGATAGGCCTCGGCCGCGAGCCCGTGCTGGCTCAGGTGCTGGGCGATCTGTTCGGCGGTTTTCTGCAAGGTCACGTAGACGATGCTGGGCTGCCCGGCCCGCTCGCCCAACCACTGCACCAGACGCCGCCGCTTGTCCTGGCCACGCACCGGCTCCACCAGCAGATTGAGGTTGGCCCGGTAGAAGCCGGTGGTGACCACATCGTCGGCAGCAATGGCAAACCTGGCCTGCATGTCGGCGATGACCTTGGGCGTGGCGGTAGCCGTCAGCAACAGGGCCTGGGGGATATTGAACTGGCGCTGGTAGTCCGGCAGCTTCAGGTAGTCGGGGCGAAAGTTATGACCCCACTCGGAAATGCAGTGCGCCTCGTCCACCACCAGCAGCGAGATCGGCACCTGCTGCAGGAAATTGCGAAACCGCTCGTTCTTCAGGCGCTCCACGGAAATCATCAGGATCTTCAACTCGCCACTGCGCGCCCGCGCCATCACGTCGCTGGCGTCATCACGGCTCTGTGCCGAATCGATACTGGCGGCGGCAATGCCGTGGCGTTGCAGGAATGCCAGTTGATCCTGCATCAGCGCCAGCAGCGGCGAGACCACCAGTGTCAGGTGGGGCAACAGCAGGGCCGGCAACTGATAACACAAGGACTTGCCGGAACCGGTGGGGAAAATCGCCGCCGCCGAGCGCCCGGCCAGCACCGCGCTGACCGCCGCCTCCTGGCCGGGACGAAACTGTGGATAACCGAAGACCTGTTCGAGGGTGTTGTGCATGAGCGGTCACTCCATTGACGGCTGCAGTGCCAAAAGCCTAGCGGGCGAGCGCAGCACGTCGAGAAAAGGTCGGGGATAAAAAGATACGGAATGATACAGGGAGAACGTCCCACTTCCCGCGACGCTGCAACTCTCACGAGTCACGCATTTCAATGCGAAACATCCTACTCAACTTTGTCGAGCTGACGCCGTCACACCAGGCTTCAATCCTGCCCGACACGTGGGAAACCCGAGTCGTGGCCAACCGCCCAAAAAAACCGCGAAACGCCTGTAGGCCGGCGTCCGATCGTCGTGTAAATCCCCTACAACAGCCGTCCATGCAGGCCATCTTGCTGCGCCTTGCCAGCACTCCCTATAGTTTGCTGCACGGCACAACCGCCCCTTGCCGCGCGATGTCGCAAATGCCTACCGGAACCGAGCCCATGAGCACCTTAACTCCGTCTTTCGAGCGCTATCGTCAGCTGAGCTCTACCGCCGGCGATACCCCGGTCCTGGTCATCGACACCCAGGCCACTCCCCAGGCCCTGCTTGAGGCCGCTCAACAACGCATCCGCGCGGCCAGCAACTTGCTGGAAACTTTTTACTGCCTGTGTTTCAACCAGGCGGACGTCAAGGATATTCCGCATATCGTGAACGCGTTATACCTGTTGATTCAAGACGGCAGTGACGTGCTTGAAGTTTTGCAACAACGCCTGCCAAAACAAAACTGAAGTTATCCACAACACACTAAAAATCCAGCAACACTAAGCACCTTCCATGCTGAGTTGTTCAAACTTAATCTGCCCATTCATTAAATAGATGAAGGCAACTTCCAATGACTACATTGACCGTATATTTCTGCGGTACCGGCTCGACTAAATTTGACGCTACGAATACTACGTACTGGAATGGCGAACTTGTTTCCACCCTCGCCAACCACGAGCGTGGCCGTGAGTTTGCCGAATGGGCGGTGATCGACGGCCCCGGCACCAGCAACTTGCAAGCCGATGAAATGTTTTACAAGTCCGAAGAGTACGGCATCTCCGGAAGTCTGTTCGGCAGTGGCTGGGAAGAAAACGTCAAGCACGCCCTGCAACTCATCAAGGGCAAGACTTCCTGGCAACGACTTGAACTAACCAAAGAAGAATACGACCGTCTGAAAGCTGCCGGCATTCCCATTGAAGACGTTGAAACCGTCGGCTCATGGTTCTGGCGCAAGTACAACTACGGCGAACGGACTGTCACCCAACAGGCGTTACAGGAGCAGATCATCAAGTTGTTCCGCAAGGACGGCATTATCCCCACTTGCGTCAATCTTGTTGGCTGGAGTCGCGGCGCAGTAAGTTGTCACATGCTGGCCAACATGATGCTCAATGATCCTGAACTGAAACAGGTGCCGGTCAATATATTCGCCGTCGACCCCGTACCCGGCCCCATGAACTTTCAGCCTGAACGAGTGACACTTGGCGCCAACGTCAAAGAGTATGTGGGGTTCTTTGCCCGCGACGAACGCTCCAAAGGGTTTTCCTGCGTCGTCCCCCTCACACACAGCAACACCAGGACCCATGTCTACCCCATGGCCGGTCGCCACGGAACATTGGTCGGGAACGCTTCCCTCAAGGGCACCTCTGGCCCGAAACAATTACCGGAGCCAGGCCTGATCGTGCGCCACTTCGCCGAGCGCTGCCTGACCCGCTGGGGCGTGAAGCTCGACAAGATGCTTAACCTTACGACTGCCGATCTGCAGAACCACCACAACGCCATCAGCCAAGCCGACGCCCATTACGTGCTGATGCGCCAAGAGTCCTACACCTACTTCACCGAACAGGAACAAGGCGAGCGTTACGTCTCCCATGGCAGCAACGGCACTGCCTTCTCGTCGGTCCAGGGCGCGCCCCTGCAGCCAACGGCAGGGCTGGGTGCGAAACTGACATTCGAGCAGTCCAGCTACCTGGATATCCGCTGAGTGTGCAGCGCTTCGATCACAGGCACAAAAAAGCCGCCCCCTAGGGGCGGCTTTTTTTGCATCAGACCAACACTTACAACTTAGGACCTGCAGCCTTGATGGCGTCGCTCACGTCGAACTTCTTGAAGTTCTCGATGAACAGGCCGGCCAGGGCCTTGGCAGCTTCGTCGTAGGCGGCTACGTCAGCCCAGGTGTTGCGTGGGTTCAGCAGGCCAGTCTCAACGCCCGGTACGGCCACTGGCACGTCGAGGTTGATGGTATCCAGGTGCTCGGTCTCGGTACCGATCAGAGCGCCGCTCTGGATCGCTGCGATCACCGCACGGGTAGTCGGGATGTTGAAACGCTTGCCGACGCCATAGCCACCGCCGGTCCAGCCGGTGTTGACCAGGTAGACCTTGGAGCCGAAGCCGCGGATGCGCTTGATCAGCAGCTCGGCGTATTCGCCAGCCGGACGCGGGAAGAACGGTGCGCCGAAGCAGGTGGAGAAGGTCGACTTGATGCCGCTGCCCGAACCCATTTCAGTCGAGCCCACCAGAGCGGTGTAGCCGGACAGGAAGTGGTAGGCCGCTTGTTCTTCGTTGAGGATCGAGACTGGCGGCAGGACGCCGGTCAGGTCGCAAGTCAGGAAGATCACAGCGTTTGGCTCGCCACCCAGGTTCTGCTCGGAACGCTTGGCAACGTGCTCCAGCGGGTACGCGGCGCGGCTGTTCTGGGTCAGGCTGACATCGGCGTAGTCGGCGTGCTTGGCGTCGTCGATCACGACGTTTTCCAGGACTGCACCGTGCTTGATGGCTTTCCAGATAACCGGCTCGTTCTTCTCGGACAGGTCGATGCACTTGGCATAGCAACCGCCTTCGATGTTGAACACCACGCCTTCGCCCCAGCCGTGCTCGTCGTCACCGATCAGGTAACGGCTTTCATCGGCCGACAGGGTGGTTTTACCGGTGCCCGACAGACCGAAGAACAGGGTCACGTCGCCTGCTTCGCCGATGTTGGCGGCGCAGTGCATTGGCAGCACGTCAGCGGCTGGCAGCAGGAAGTTCTGTACCGAGAACATGGCTTTTTTCATTTCACCGGCGTAACGCATGCCGGCGATCAGCACTTTCTTCTGGGCGAAGTTGATGATCACGCAACCATCGGAGTTGGTGCCGTCACGCTCTGGCACGCACTCGAAGTTGGCCACGTTGAGCACTTGCCACTCATCACGACCGGCCGGGTTGTACTGCTCCGGGTTGATGAACAGGCAACGACCGAACAGGTTCTGCCAGGCAGTCTGGGTGGTCATCTTCACGGCCAGGTAGTGGTCTTGGGCAGCACCAACGTGGACGTGGGAAACGAAATGCTCTTGCGCGTTGTTGAATGCCTCAACGCGAGCCCACAGGGCATCGAACTTGTCGGCCGGGAACTTGCGGTTGATGGGGCCCCAGGCAATGGCATCCTGGGTGGTTGGCTCTTCCACGATGAAACGGTCAACTGGCGAACGGCCGGTACGGTGACCAGTACGAACTACCAGCGCGCCGGTATCGGCAAGCTCGCCTTCACCGCGACTCAAGGCTTCTTTAACCAGATCATCAACACTCAGATCGGTGTACACGGCGTTATTGGCTTGCGTCATGAGGTTCCCCGTCGGCCAGTGGCCGAGTGCTCCAAACGTTTTGTAGTAGAAAGTCCTGCACTACTACCGCGAAAAAAGTGGGCCGGATTATGCCAGAAAAGCCTGAAAAGAGTAGGGTCCTCCCGTCAGTACGGCGTTAATCCGGCACAAAGCAGTGAATTCACCTGCGCTGAAACGTTTTAGTGGCGAGTATCTGACGGTGTATCCACGCCCGCACCGGCGAACAATTGACCGATATCCGCCGAGTCAAACAGGTAGCGTTCGTTGCAGAACTGGCAATCGATCTCGATATTGCCGCCGTGTTCGACGACCAACGCCTGGGCATCTTCCAGGCCGAGGCTGACCAGCGCATTGCCGGAACGCTCGCGGGAACAGCTGCAACGAAAGCGCAATTTCTGCACATCAAACAGGCGCACCTGCTCTTCGTGGTAGAGACGGTGCAGCACGGTTTCGTTGTCCAGGCTGAGCAGTTCATCAGCGGTCAGGGTGCCGCCCAGCGCCGTGATGTGCTGCCAGCTGGCGGCCCGCTCTTCCTCGTCTTTCAGGCGGTCGGCCGGCAGTTGCTGCAGCAGCAGGCCACGGGCGCGACGGCCATCGGCATGCAGCCAGAAGCGGGTGCCGACCTGCTGGGACATGACGAAGTAATTGGTGAAGCATTCCGACAGGGTCGCGCCATCGAGGTCGACGATGCCCTGATAGCGCTGGCCCTGGGTCGGGTCGACGGTCAATGCCAGGACGCCGTTGGGCATCATGTCTGCCAGGGTCGCGTCAGGGGCGATCTGGTCGGCTTCATAACGCGCCAGGCCACGGATTTCCCGCTCGCTCGAGCACTCGATCATCAACAGCGGCACCGGGCCTTCGGAACGCGCCTGAAGGATCAGCAAACCATCGAACTTCAAGGTGCCGACCAGCAACGCCGCCGCCGCCATCAGCTCGCCAAGCATCTGCGCCACCGGCTCCGGATAGGGGTGTTTAGCGAGGACTTCGGCATAGCTGCGCTCCAGCGCAACCAGTTCGCCACGGGTATCGCTGTCATCAAAGATGAAGCGCTGGGTGTAGTCGGTATCCGGTAGATCAGTCATAGGTCTGGGTATCTGAAGTGATGACAAAATGTGTGCAAGGGCCGAAAATCAGTCCTTCGCACTATTTTGGTGCGTGATTTATCGCCATGGGAGGCATTTTATGAACAATCCGAGTCTGTTCCAAGCAAGGTGGGACCTCGGCCGATTGACGCTGTGTAATTTAGTCCCGTTGGCCCTGCTGGGTTTCTGGTTATGGCCTGCGGGACAGATGCTGTGTGTGATTTTCGACGAGTGGCTTTTTCATTTACTCAATGACCCCCTGGCAACCAGCCCAACCTGGTTGCACATCTGGGCGGTCGCCAGCCTCAGACCCTTTGACGCAGTGGTCGGGATCATCCTGCTGGCACTGTTGATTCGCGGCAACTGGGTGTTCAAGGCCGGCGATGTGCGCCGTGCTTTTTTCGGCTTCTTCGCCATTCTGCTGCTGATGCTGGTGATCCGTACCCTGTTCTCCAAAGTCGCCGCGCACCTGGGCTGGCAACACCAGAGCCCATCGATGGTGATCACCGGCGCGGTGCAAATGAGCGACTACTTCCCGGGCCTGGAAAAGACCTGGGAGCTCAAGGACCGTTCCAGCCAGAGCTTTCCCGGGGACCATGCCTCGGTGCTGATTATCTGGGCACTGTTCATGAGCCTGTTCAGCCGGACTCTGGGGCAATGGCTGACGATCTGGAGCCTGGCCCTGCTGTTCATGCTGCCGCGCCTGGTAGCTGGCGCCCACTGGGGCCAGGACGATTACATCGGCGGTATGCTGCTGGCGGTCTGGGCATTGGGCTGGGGTTACTACACGCCATTCGCTGCCAGGGCGTCCGAGTTCTTTATGCGGCTGACCGCGCCACTTTTCAAGTTGCTGGGCCAGTTGCCGGTGATTTCGCGGATGAGCGTGGTGCGAAACGTTCCTGCCGGCTGAATGAATGATCACTGCAAGGATCGCCACCTGCTGGTGGCAATCCTTGGTTCACTATTCGTGGCTACTGCCATGAAACTTGAACAGGTCACGACGCTGTTTCTTGCTCGGCTTGCCGTCGGTGGTGACACTCAGGGCGCCGGCCTTGCGCAGTGCCGCGGCATTCTCGCGCTTGGTGATGCTGGCGTCGGTCTCTGCGTACAAGGCCTGGGCCTGCGGGGCACCACGCCGAACGATCGATAGTGCCTGCACCACCACCGTGCGCTCTTCAAACCCGACGCGGATCTGCAATTCGTCACCGATGCGTGGCTCCTTGCCCGGCTTGCAGCGCTCCCCTCGACAATGCACCTTGCCACTCTCGATGGCGGCCTTGGCCAGCGCGCGGGTTTTGTAAAAGCGCGCCGCCCACAACCACTTATCGAGACGGACTTTGTCGTCCTCTTCGCTTTTTTGTGCCATGGGTTTTCCTCATTCTGAAATATTTCTGAACTGTACTACCGTTTCTGTCATGCCATGAATTTCACCGCCGCAGCATACAATGCACCACCTCCTCGGGCCGCACATGAGGAGCGGCAATCCGGGCTGTAGATATCTGTCGCCTTTTAACCACTATTCTGCGTGAATACCGCCCATTCGGCCGCGTTGCGGTGCGAGCGGGTATCTCACCGGTTGAGCACATTTGAAGACATTTGACCATTTGACCGTTGTCGGTCTGCGCGAGTGGGTGGCGCTCCCTGATCTGGGGGTCGCGGGCCTGCGCGCCAAAATCGACACCGGTGCCAGCACCTCCAGCCTGCACGCCACCGAGATCGAGCCATTCGAGCGCGACGGCGAGAAGTGGGTGCGATTTACCGCACACTTGGGCACGGTGGTGCAGTTGCGCCATCGTCGCTGTGAAGCACCGCTGGTGACACGAAAAACCATCAAGAGCTCCAATGGTCACGCGCAGGTGCGCTACGTGATCAGCACCACCCTGGCACTCGGCGATCGGGTCTGGCGAGTCGAGTTCACCCTCGCCTGCCGCAAATCCATGCGCTATCGCCTGCTCCTCGGCTCCAAGGCTCTGGTCGACGGCCAGTTGGTGGTCAATCCCGGCATCAAGTACGTTCAAGACAAGCCGGTGTTCCCGGTGTCCACTCTCTCCTCCACAGGTGTTGCATGAAGATCGCTGTGCTGTCGCGGAACCCGCGTCTGTATTCCACTCGTCGTTTGGTTGAAGCCGGGACCGAACGCGGCCATGAGATGGTGGTGATCGATACCCTGCGCGCCTATATGAACATTGCCAGTCATAAGCCGCAGATCCACTACCGCGGCAAACCCCTGGAAGGGTTCGACGCCGTGATCCCGCGGATCGGCGCGTCGGTGACTTTCTATGGTTGCGCGGTGTTGCGCCAGTTCGAAATGATGGGTGTGTTCCCGCTCAACGAGTCGGTGGCCATCGCCCGTTCGCGGGACAAGCTACGCTCGCTGCAACTGCTGTCACGCCGTGGCATCGGCCTGCCGGTCACCGGTTTTGCTCACTCCCCGGACGACATCCCTGACCTGATCGACATGGTCAATGGCGCGCCGTTGGTGATCAAGGTACTGGAAGGGACTCAAGGCATCGGCGTGGTGCTGTGCGAGACGGCGACCGCCGCCGAGTCGGTGATCGAGGCGTTCATGGGCCTCAAGCAGAACATCATGGTCCAGGAATACATCAAGGAAGCCGGTGGCGCGGACATCCGCTGCTTCGTGGTCGGCGACAAGGTGATTGCAGCGATGAAACGTCAGGCCAAGCCAGGCGAATTCCGCTCCAACCTGCACCGGGGCGGCAGCGCCAGCCTGATCAAGATCACACCCGAAGAACGCATGACCGCATTGCGTGCGGCCAAGGTCATGGGCCTGGCGGTGGCCGGGGTCGACATCCTGCGCTCCAACCACGGACCGCTGGTGATGGAAGTGAACTCCTCGCCGGGCCTGGAAGGGATCGAAACCACCACCAGCAAGGACGTGGCGGGGATAATCATCCAGCACCTGGAGAAAAACGGTGGTCCGAACATGACCCGGACCAAAGGGAAAGGGTAAACGACAGCGGCAAGAGAGGACCTATGCCGCTCCTCTCTTGCCGCTTGAAGCTTGAAGCTTGAAGCTTGAAGCTGCGCCTATACCGCGTCCCGAGGCAGCATCAACCCCAACGGCAACCGCACCCGCGCTTCCAGGCCGCCACCGGAACGGTTGCGCAGCTCGACATTGCCGCCATGCATCGACGCGATGCGCTTGACGATGGCCAACCCCAACCCAGTGCCCTTGCCGCCCCGGGCACGATCGCCCCGGGTGAACGGGTTGAAGATCGCCTCCAGCTCTGCGGGGTCGATGCCGGCCCCGCGATCCATGACGCTCAGCACCACGTAAGGCGCACTGACATCCCCCGAGACGTAAGCCGCCACCTCCACATCGCTGCCCGCGTGATGCAAGGCATTGCCGATCAGGTTGTTCAGCAGGCGCTTCATCGACACCCGACGCAGCGGGAATGGCTGGATCGGCTCCAGGCGCAGGCGCACGCGTTCTTCGTTCTGGTTGTAGGGCGCCGCCACTTCACGCACCAGGTCGCTCAGGTCGACCTCCTCCACCGACTCGTCGCGACCATCACGAATGAATGCCAGGAACTGGTCGAGAATCGCGTCCATGTCCTCGATGTCGCGCACCATGTCGTCCGTCAGGTCGTTGTGGCCACCCATCAGTTCCAGCGACAGGCGCAGGCGGGTCAAGGGCGTACGCAGGTCATGGGACACTCCCGCCAGCATCAACTCACGCTCACGCCCCGCCTGCTCGACATCCTCGGCCATCTGGTTGAAGGCCCGGTACACCTCGGCCATCTCGCTGGGTGTGTCGCTGATCGGCAGCCGCACGCTGCGGCCCTGCCCCAATTGCCGGGCGGCATCCACCAGGCGCTTGAGGGGCTGGTTGAGCTGGCTGACAAAAATCCACGCCGAGGCGGTGGATAAGAGTCCGATGGCGAGGAACCAGCCCAGCACGCTCCAGATTTTCTGGCCCCGCAGCGGATGCGGGTACAGCGGCACTTTCAGCCAGCCATCGCCCAGGCTCGGCGCCCGCACCCAGAGCGCTGGCGGCGCGTGCATGCGCAGGCGCACCTCGGTGTCGCCGCCCAGTTCGGCCTGCATCTGTCGTTGGTAGATTTCACTGTAGGGCCAATGCTGCTCGCCGTCGGGCACGCCAGCGCCCACCACGCGGATCAATCCCACGGAATCGGCAATTTCAGCTCGGTTGGCTTCGTCGGCGGCCCAATACGCGCGCAGTGTCAGGGCGACACCGTGGCTGTATTGACGATCCACCAGCACGTCCTCGTTCATCAGTAGATAAACCAGGGTCAGCGCCTTGGAAAAAAGCACGACGATCAGCACCAGCCAGAGGGTGCGGGAGAAGAAACTCTGGGGGAACCACACAGGGGTTTTCATAGGAGACAGCTACACACTTTGCAGGAGCGAGAGAGACTCGCAGAGTTGCGGATCACGAATCAACCGGATAACACACTATCCGGCCGATTCGCTCCTACAAATGACAGATCACTTGGTCGCAGTGCCGTCCGGAACGAACACGTAGCCCACACCCCAGACAGTCTGGATATAACGCGGCTTGGAGGGATCAGGTTCGATCATCCGGCGCAGGCGGGAGATCTGTACATCGATGGAACGCTCCAGGGCATCCCATTCGCGGCCACGGGCCAGGTTCATCAGCTTGTCGCGGGTCAGCGGTTGGCGCGCGTTCATCACCAGCGCCTTGAGGACCGCGAACTCACCGGTGGTGAGCATGTGTACTTCATCGCCGCGCTTGAGTTCGCGGGTAGCAAGGGACAGCTCGTAGTCGCCGAAGCTCACGCTTTCGTCTTCGCTGCCCGGCGCGCCCGGCACCGGAGTCGATTGACGACGCAGGACGGCCTTGACGCGAGCCATCAGCTCGTCCGGGTTGAACGGCTTGGCCAGGTAATCATCGGCGCCCAGCTCCAGGCCCTTGATGCGGCTCAGCTCGTCGCCCTTGGCGGTGAGCATGATGATCGGGATCTGGTTGTTTGCGCCACGCAGGCGGCGGCAAGCGGTCAGGCCGTCTTCGCCGGGCAGCATCAGGTCGAGGACGACCAGGTTGAACACTTCACGGGCCAGCAGACGATCCATCTGTTCGGTGTTCGGTACGGCGCGAGCACGGTAGCCCTTGCTGACGAAAAAACGTTCCAGCAGGCTGCTGAGCCCCGGATCGTCGTCAACGATTAGAATTTTTTCGCCTTCAGCAGTTTGTGCAGTGCTGCTCATTGGATGCTCCTTTGATCTCGGCGCGCATTATGGCGTAGCTGTCGTTATACGCACCGTGTGCATTGTTAGCAGATTTTTCCTCTACCGCCAGCAATACAGGCATTGTGCCTACAGGTTGCTTTAGCCCCCGAAGCACGGAACGCTGGTTATAATGCGCGGCCTTTTGTGTCAGGCAACGTCAGATCGTTACCGTCTGCGGCGGCTTATTATTTTTCCGCGCCGGGCAGTAATTTTTCGATTTCACGGGTCAATGGGATGCCTATTGATCCAGGTAGCGGCGCAGGCCAGGCCGCTCAACCAGACTCGCCGGGCCTAGTCACTGCGCCCGCGAGCCTGCTTTCACAATTTGTCAGGTGGTTTTATGGACAGCATCAACAGCCGCATCGCCGAGGAACTCGGTGTCCGCCCACAACAGGTCGAAGCGGCCGTCGCGCTACTCGATGAAGGCTCCACAGTGCCCTTCATCGCCCGCTACCGGAAAGAAGTGACCGGCAGCCTCGATGACATCCAGTTGCGGCACCTGGAAGAGCGCCTGCGCTACCTGCGAGAACTCGACGAACGGCGCATCAGCATCCTGGCCAGCATCCAGGAGCAAGGCAAGCTGACCCCGGCACTCGAGCGTGACATCAAGCTCGCCGACACCAAGACCCGCCTCGAAGACCTGTACCTGCCGTACAAACAGAAGCGCCGCACCAAGGGCCAGATCGCCCTGGAAGCCGGCCTCGGCGAGCTGGCCGACGGCCTGTTCAACGACCCGACCCTCACGCCAGACGCCGAAGCCGCGCGCTTCGTCGATGCCGAGAAAGGCGTGGCCGACGTCAAGGCAGCCCTCGAAGGCGCCAAGTACATCCTCATGGAACGCTTTGCCGAAGACGCCAACCTGCTCGACAAGTTGCGCAGCTACCTCAAGCAGGAAGCCACCCTCAGTGCCCGCGTGATCGCCGGCAAGGAAGAGGAAGGTGCCAAGTTCCGCGATTACTTCGAACACGATGAACCCCTCAAGAGCATGCCGTCGCACCGCGCCCTGGCGATTTTCCGTGGCCGCAACGAAGGCATCCTGAGCTCGGCGCTGAAAGTCGGCGACGAACTGCCGGGCACCATGCACCCGTGCGAAGGCATGATCGGCCAGCAATTCGGCATCGCCAACCAGAACCGCCCGGCCGACAAATGGCTGGGCGAAGTGGTGCGCTGGACCTGGAAGGTCAAGCTCTACACCCACCTGGAAACCGACCTGCTGGGCGAGCTGCGTGACGGCGCCGAGACCGAAGCCATCAACGTCTTTGCCCACAACCTGCACGACCTGCTGCTGGCCGCCCCAGCCGGCCCGCGCGCCACCCTGGGCCTGGACCCGGGCCTGCGCACCGGGTGCAAGGTCGCGGTGGTCGACTCCACCGGCAAGATGCTCGACCACGCCACGGTCTACCCGCACGTGCCGCACAACAAGTGGGACCAGACCATCGCGGTGCTGGCGGCCTTGTGCGCCAAGCACTCGGTTGACCTGATCGCGATCGGCAACGGCACCGCCAGCCGGGAAACCGACAAGCTGGCCGCCGACCTGATCAAAAAATACCCAGCGATGAAAATGACCAAGGTCATGGTCTCCGAAGCGGGCGCATCGGTGTACTCGGCCTCGGAGTTGGCCTCCAAGGAATTCCCGGACCTGGACGTGTCGATCCGTGGCGCGGTGTCGATTGCCCGGCGCCTGCAGGACCCGTTGGCGGAGCTGGTGAAGATCGATCCGAAGTCGATTGGCGTCGGCCAGTACCAGCACGACGTCTCGCAGCTGAAACTGGCGCGCGGCCTGGACGCGGTGGTCGAAGACTGCGTGAACGCCGTCGGGGTCGACGTCAACACCGCCTCCGTGGCGCTGCTGGCGCGCATCTCCGGTCTCAACGCGACCCTGGCGCAGAACATCGTCAGCCACCGCGACGAACACGGCGCGTTCAAGACCCGCGCCGCACTGAAGAAGGTCGCCCGCCTGGGAGAAAAAACCTTCGAACAGGCCGCAGGTTTCCTACGCGTGATGAACGGCGACAACCCGCTGGACTCCTCGGCAGTACACCCGGAAGCCTATCCGCTGGTACAGCGCATTGCCGCTGAGACCGACCGTGATATCCGCTCGCTGATCGGCGACGCGAGCTTCCTCAAGCGCCTGGACCCGAAGAAATACACCGACGAAACCTTCGGCCTGCCGACCGTCACCGACATCCTGCAAGAGCTGGAAAAGCCTGGCCGCGACCCGCGTCCCGAGTTCAAGACCGCAGAGTTCCAGGAAGGCGTCGAAGACCTCAAGGACCTGCAGCTGGGGATGATCCTCGAAGGCGTGGTCACCAACGTGACCAACTTCGGCGCGTTTGTGGATATCGGCGTGCATCAGGACGGTTTGGTGCATATCTCCGCGCTTTCCGAGAAGTTCATCAAGGACCCACGGGAAGCGGTGAAAGCCGGTGACGTGGTCAAGGTCAAGGTCATGGAAGTCGACATCCCGCGCAAACGCGTAGGCCTGTCGATGCGCATGAGCGACACCCCGGGCGAGAAGATCGACGGCGCCCGTGGTGCACGTCCAGGCTCGGCCCCACGCCAGTCTTCGAACCCTGCACCGCGCAAGGAAACCCCGGCGGCCGCGCCAAGCAACAACGCCATGGCGTCGCTGTTTGCCAACGCCAAGCAGTTGAAGAAGCGCTGATGGAGGTCCCTGCCGGGTTGTCCGAAAGCGCCTTTTTCAAGCTCTTGGGTTGCCGTTTGCACGGCCTGGAAACCGGGGTGGCGCAAGTCGCCCTGGCCCTTGCGCCCGACCTGCGCAATCGAGGGGGCAAACTGCACGGTGGGGCTCTGTTCAGCCTGGTGGACATTGCCATGGGGCTGGCCTGTTCCAGCGTCCATGGCTTTGACCAGCAGAGCGCGACCATCGAGTGCAAGATCAACTACATCCGCGCCGTCTCAGACGGCGAGGTGCTGTGCACGGCCCGGGTGCTGCACCCGGGCCGGCGCACGTTGGTGGTCGAGGCCGACGTGATGCAAGGCGACAAACTGGTCGCAAAAGCACAAGGCACATTCGCTGTCCTATAGATGCCGCTCATCGATTTGGGTTAATTTCAGCGCAACGCAACCTGTGGGAGCGAGCTTGCTCGCTCCCACAGGGATTGTGCAGTTGCTGACTGACCGGCACATGGCCTGTGCAGCTCGAAAAACCAGGCGAAAACGCCAGTTTCCACTTCACCCTTGTAGACCGTCTTGCCCACCCCCATATTGGGGCGACTGACGCGTGAAGGAATCCAACTTGAGCGAACTTCTCAACCGCCGCCTGGCTCTGCTCGGTGAGCGCGCTAACCTCTCTCTGCTCGAACAGTGCCTTCACGGCATCGAACGTGAATGCCTGCGCGTGACCAGCGAAGGTCGCCTGGCGCAAACGCCGCACCCGGAAGAATTGGGTTCCGCGCTGACCAACGAACAAATCACCACCGACTATTCCGAATCGCTGCTGGAGTTCATCACGCCTGCCCTGCCGGACCCGGCAGATACCCTGGCGAGCCTGGACAGCATTCATCGCTTTGCCTACAGCAAGCTCGGCAACGAGTACCTGTGGAGTCCATCGATGCCGTGCCCGTTGCCGGCCGAGGAAGATATCCCGATCGCCTACTACGGCACCTCCAACATCGGTCAGCTCAAGTACGTCTACCGCAAGGGCCTGGCCCTGCGCTACGGCAAGACCATGCAGTGCATTGCCGGGATTCACTACAACTTCTCGCTGCCGGAGACACTCTGGCCGCTGCTCAAGGAATCCGAAGGGTTTGTCGGCACCGACCGCGACTATCAATCCTCGGCCTACATCGCCCTGATTCGCAACTTCCGGCGCTACAGCTGGTTGCTGATGTACCTGTTCGGGGCCTCGCCGGCACTCGACGCCGGCTTCCTGCGCGGGCGCTCGCACCAGTTGGAACAACTGGACGCCGACACCCTGTACCTGCCTTACGCCACCAGCCTGCGCATGAGCGACCTGGGTTACCAGAGCAACGCCCAGGCCGGCCTGACGCCCTGCTACAACGATCTGAACAGCTACACCGACAGCCTGCGCAAAGCCGTGGCCACGCCCTACCCACCCTACGTGGAAGTCGGCACCCACATGGACGGTGAATGGGTCCAGCTCAACACCAACATCCTGCAGATCGAAAACGAGTACTACTCCAACATTCGCCCCAAACGCGTGACCTACACCGGCGAGCGACCGATCCAGGCCCTGATGGCCCGGGGTATCCAGTACGTTGAAGTGCGCCTGCTGGACATCAACCCGTTCCTGCCGACCGGCATCGACCTGCCCGAAGCACGCTTCCTCGACGCCTTCCTGCTGTACTGCGCGCTGAACGACAGCCCGCTGCTGACCAGCAACACCTGCAGCAACGCCACCTCGAACTTCCTCAGCGTGGTCAAGGACGGTCGCCGTCCGGGCCTGCAACTGCAGCGCGATGGACAGCCGGTGGACATGAAGGAATGGGCCTTCGAGTTGCTGGAAAAAATCGCCCCCGTGGCCGCATTGCTGGACCAGAGCCATGGCGCTGACACCCACAGCAAAGCCCTCGATGCGCAACTGGCAAAGGTCAAGGACACGTCCCTGACCCCGTCCGCCCAAGTGCTGGCGGCGATGAACGAACACAAGGAAAGCTTCGCCCAGTTCTCCCTGCGCCAGAGCCAGGCCCACGCCGAGTTCTTCCGCAGCCAACCGCTGCCGGCTGCAGAGCAGACCCGTTTCGAAGCTGCGGCCCGCGCGTCCCTGGAGCAGCAAACCGAGCTGGAGCAGAACGAGGTCGGCGACTTTGATGTGTTTGTCGGCGCGTATCAGGCGAGTATTCTGGCGATCAGTAACTAAGCGACACCCCGGGAAAAAGATCGCAGCCTGCGGCAACGCCCACAGACTGCGATCTTTTGCCTCATAAGCTAATTCGAAAAAGTTATTTATTTTCGAATTCTTAGATCATTTAGTCTCATCACTCGCCGAAATCCCGGCCGCCTGATGAGGACTTGATGATGAAACTGCACTTCCCCCTACGCCTCCTGGCGGCCGCATCCCTGGCCGCGGCGAGCTTTTTCGCCCAGGCGGCCGACGTCACCGTCGCCTACCAAACCACCGTTGACCCGGCCAAAGTGGCTCAGGCCGACGGCGCCTACGAAAAAGCCACCAACGCCAAGATCGACTGGCGCAAATTCGACAACGGTGCCGACATCATCGCCGCCATCGCTTCCGGCGACGTGCAGATCGGCTACCTGGGTTCCAGCCCGCTGACTGCGGCAATCACCCGCAAAGTTCCGGTCCAGACGTTCCTTATCGCCACCCAGATCGGCGGCGCCGAAGCCCTGGTCGCCCGCGACGGTTCCGGGATCAAGACCCCACAAGACCTGGTCGGCAAAAAGATCGCCGTCCCCTTTGTCTCCACCGGTCACTACAGCCTGCTCGCCGCACTCAAGCACTGGAACATCGATCCGTCGACAGTCACCGTACTCAACCTCGCTCCGCCAGCGATCATCGCCGCGTGGAAACGGGGTGACATCGACGCCACCTACGTCTGGGACCCAGCCCTGGGCGTCGCCAAGGAAAACGGCAAGGTGCTGATCACTTCCGGCGAACTGGCCAAGTTCGGCGCTCCGACCTTCGACGCCTGGATCGTGCGCAAGGACTTCGCCGAGAAGCACCCGCAAATCGTCACCG
Organism: Pseudomonas kielensis; assembly: GCF_014236655.1. Taxonomy (GTDB): domain Bacteria; phylum Pseudomonadota; class Gammaproteobacteria; order Pseudomonadales; family Pseudomonadaceae; genus Aquipseudomonas; species Aquipseudomonas kielensis. Next base: position 107,302 of record NZ_JACMYG010000006.1, on the reverse strand, counting down.
CCTTCGCCAAAGTCACCCTCGACGCCTACGCCGACTACCGCAAAGACCCGCAAGCCTGGCTCGCCAATCAGGGCAACGTCGACAAGCTGGTGAAACTGTCCGGGGCCAAGGCCAGCGACATTCCGCTGCTGCTGCAAGGCAACGTCTACCCGCTGGCGGCTGACCAGGTGATCACCCTGGGCGCACCGACCACCAAGGCCATTACCGACACCGCCACCTTCCTCAAGGAACAAGGCAAGGTCGAAGCCGTGCTACCGGACTACGCGCCCTACGTCAGCGCCCAATACATCACCCACTGATCGGAGTGCATCGCGATGGCCTTGCTACAGCTGGAGCGCATCAGCGCACAGTACCCAGGCAGCCCGGAGCCGGTACTGGCGGATATTTCCTTGACCCTGGGGCCCCAGCAACTGCTGGTCGCCCTCGGCCCGTCCGGCAGTGGCAAGACCTCGCTGTTGAACCTGATCGCCGGTTTTGTCCAACCCAGCGCCGGGCGCATCACCCTCGACGGCGCCCCCGTCAAAGGCCCAGGTGCCGAACGCGGCGTGGTGTTCCAGGACGATGCATTACTGCCTTGGCAGGACGTGCTGGCCAACGTGGGTTTCGGCCTGGAACTGGCCGGCGTCCCCCGCGCCCAGCGTGAAGTCCGGGCGCGGGAAATGCTCGCCCTGGTCGACCTCGCCGGCTTTGACAGCCGACGCATCTGGCAGCTCTCGGGCGGCCAGAAACAGCGCGTCGGCCTGGCTCGCGCCCTCGCGGCCGACCCGCGAGTGCTGCTGATGGACGAACCCTTCGGCGCCCTCGACGCGTTCACCCGCGAACAGATGCAGGAGCTGTTGCTGCAAGTCTGGCGACGTACCGCCAAGCCGGTGTTCCTGATTACCCACGACATCGAAGAGGCAGTGTTCCTGGCCACCGACCTGATTCTGCTGGCGCCCAACCCCGGGCAAATCGTCGAACGCCTGGCATTGGATTTCGGTCAGCGGTATGCCGCCGGCGAATCGGCACGGGCGATCAAATCCGACCCGCGCTTCATCGAAACCCGCGAACACGTGCTTGCCCGTGTGTTCTCGCAACGCAGCGCCGCCCAGCGGCAGGAGCGCGCATGAGTACCTATGAGATTGCGCCTGCATCGACCAAGACATCCGGCCCGGCCAGCCCCCCGCCACTGCGGCGCCGCCTGGGCACCCGCTGGATCAGCGTCCTGACCCTGGTCAGCCTGATCACGCTGTGGTGGGCCGTGACCGCAACGGGCCTGATCGAGCCACTGTTCCTGCCGCCCCCCTCGGCGGTGCTGCAAAAGGGGTGGTTGCTGGCCACCAGCGGCTATATGGACGCAACCTTGTGGCAACACCTGGGCGCCAGCCTTGAGCGTATCGGCCTGGGCCTGGGATTTGCCGTGCTGACCGCCGTACCGGTGGGCATTGCCATCGGTCACAACCGCATCGCCCGGGGCGTGCTTGATCCGCTGATCGAGTTCTACCGGCCAATTCCACCATTGGCCTATCTGCCCCTGATCGTGATCTGGTGCGGCATCGGCGAGTTGTCCAAGGTCCTGCTGATCTACCTGGCGATCTTTGCTCCGATTGCCATCGCCACCGCCACTGGCGTACGCACCGTCGACCCGACCAAATTGCGCGCCGCGCAGTCGCTGGGCGCCACCCGGGGACAACTGATTCGCCACGTGATCTTGCCCAGCGCCTTGCCGGACATCCTCACCGGTGTACGCATCGGCCTGGGTGTGGGCTGGTCGACCCTGGTCGCCGCCGAACTGATTGCCGCCACCAGCGGCCTGGGTTTCATGGTGCAGTCGGCCGCGCAGTTCCTGGTCACCGACGTCGTGGTCCTGGGCATCCTGGTGATCGCACTGATTGCCTTTGCCATGGAGATGGGCCTGCGTGCCCTGCAACGCAAACTGGTGCCGTGGCACGGCCAGACCCATTGAATTGACTATGCCGACACGTCGGCACCCGGATTGAAGAGAGCCCCATGAGCCGCCTGACCATCACCCCTTTGAGCCATGCCCTCGGCGCGCAGATCAGTGGCGTCGATATTGCCCAGCCCCTGAACGTCGAACAGCGCGACGCCATCGAGCAAGCCCTGCTCAAGCATCAGGTGCTGTTCTTTCGCGATCAACCGATTACCCCAGAGCAACAGGCGCGTTTTGCCGCCAACTTCGGCGACCTGCACATTCACCCGATCTACCCCAACGTACCGGAACAGCCTGAAGTGCTGATCCTCGACACTGCCCAAACCGATGTGCGCGACAACGCCGTCTGGCACACCGACGTGACCTTCCTGCCGACGCCGGCCCTGGGCGCGGTACTCAGTGCCAAGCTGCTGCCAGCCTTCGGTGGCGACACCCTGTGGGCCAGCGGCATCGCGGCCTATGAGGCCCTGTCCGAGCCCCTCAAGGTCCTGTTGCAGGGATTGAGCGCCACCCACGACTTCGTCAAATCCTTCCCCCTGGAGCGCTTTGGCAACACCCCGCAAGCGCTCGAACAATGGGAAGCCACGCGCAAGAAAAACCCACCGCTGTCACACCCGGTGATCCGCACGCACCCGGTCAGCGGGCGCAAATCGCTGTTCGTCAATGAAGGTTTCACGACCCGGATCAATGAGCTCTCGGACAGCGAAAGCGAAGCCATCCTCAAGCTGCTGTTCGCCCACGCCACCCGCCCGGAATTCACCATCCGCTGGCGCTGGCAGACCGACGACGTGGCCTTCTGGGACAACCGCGTGACCCAGCACTTCGCAGTGGACGACTACCGCCCGGCCCGGCGGGTGATGCATCGGGCCACGGTGCTGGGGGATGTGCCGTTTTAACTGAATCGTTGCCGGGGCGGCAACGATTGGCTTTTTGCTCAGGCCGGCCCAGCGTTTAAACCGATAACTCACGTAAAGCCGCCGCGGCCAAAAAACCGGAACGCGAGCTGTAGCGCTGATCGCGCCTCACGGTCTGGTCGATGCGCTCAAGCAACTGCTCCGGCAACGTTGCGTTAAACCGCACTGATTTGCCGAAATACGGGGTCACGTCAAATTCCACCACCGCCCAAATCCCCCCAGCGTAATCCGGGTTCTGGAAGTGTTGGTCAATCTCATGCACCTGGGGTAACGGATCGCCATCGGCGACCAACCCTTCGTAATGCAGCGCCAGTGCCTCTTTGACGTTATCCAACGCCTGCGCAACCGTCTCACCCGCGGAGAAACAACCGCCGACATCCGGGATAATCACGCCGTAATCGGAGTCGGGATCCTTGTGTAGCACGACTGGGAATTTCATGGAGATAGCCCCTTCCAATCCGCCCTCATCGGGACTTTTATCGATAGATTGCGGGTTCATTTCAGGCCCGCCTGTTTCAAAACACTGTTAATTGTTCCCTTGGGCAGATCCGCGTCAGGGTGCTTGATCGTCACTCTCCCTGGTTTGCGCGGATGTTTGTATTGATGGTGGCTGCCTTTAGTTGCCACCCAATACCAACCGTCCTCTTCGATCATCCTGATCATTTCTCGACTGCGCATCACCTTCGCCCTTTGTCATCAGCGTCGATGACAACTGTACGCGACAGGCATACGGATCAATACACACGATACACACTAAGATATAGAACAGCCGGGCGCAAACCAGCGATTGTTTTCCAGACCACCGGCTAACGCGCCTGCGCGAACACCTCAGCCAACCAATCGACAAATACCCGAACCCGTGGCGCCATGTGTCGGTTGTGCGGGCACTGGATCAGGCTGGCGACACGCAGGTCTAAACCGCATTTGGGCGAAGCACGCCTATGCTCGATAGGACGCACAGGAGCGCACAACCATGCACAGCACCATCATTATCGCCTTCGGCCTGGCCCTGCTGGCGCTGATGCTGTTCATCGGCCAGCAGCTGGGCTTCAGCCCACAGACCCTGACCTACAGCTTTATCGTGCTGTGGCTGGCGCTGACGACGATCAACGGCGCCATCGGCGTGATGGTTGCCGGGCACTCAGTGATCCATGAGTTGATGGTGGGGTTCATGGTGTTTGCCGTGCCGGTGGCTGCCCTGGTGTTGTTCATGACCATGAGCAACACCTGAGCAGCCCGGCCCCGCTCAACGCACCAGATGCAGGAACTGCATGTGGCGCTCGTACTGGTCGAGGATGTCGTTGATGATCTGCTCCTTGGTGTAGCCCATCAGGTCGTAGTCCTGACTGCCCTCGCTCAAGTGCACTTCGGCGCGGTAGTAACGGCGGTTGCGCAGCTCCTTGGGGCCCATGCCGCCACGGGCGAACGACGGCGTGAAGTAGCCGCGCATCTGCACCTGGTAGATGAACGGGTGCTGGTCGCCATGACCGATTTCCAGGCTGACGCTGTCGTTGGCCGGGTCCGGCTGCGCGACCACGTTCACCCCTTTCTCGACGAACACCGCCGTCACTTCCTCGATCGCCGGGCGCACCGTGGTCTCGAGGAAGCGATACACCTCATCGCGGGACGGGAAGTGCACGGCCTGACTCAAGCGCTGGCGCCAGCCGCCCTTGCCACGGCGCGAGGTCGAGACCGGCGCCAGGGAGTGCATCTGCGCAATTTTCTTCTGCGACTCAAGGTAGAACGCCTTGTGCAGCCCCCACATCATCAACAGCAGAATCATCGAGAACGGCAGCGAGGTCAGGACCACCGCCGATTTCAACGAGTCGATGCTGCCGGCGAACAACAGCGCACTGGTCACCAGCGCGGTCATCGCCCCCCAGAACACCCGCAGCCATTTCGGCCCGTCTTCATCGGCATTGCCGCCCTTGGCCGACAGCGTCGAGAGCACCACGGTGCCGGAGTCGGCGGAGGTCACAAAAAACACGAAGCTGATGAACACCGTCACGGCGATCACCGTCTTGCTCCACGGGTAGGTTTCCAGCAGCAGGTACAGGGTCATCGACGGGTTTTCGATGGCCGACATGCCGAGCTCGCTCATGCCGTGGTTGAGCACCTGGTCGATGGCGCTGTTGCCGAAGATCGACATCCACGCCAGGGTGAAGCCAAGTGGAATCAGCAACACACCGAAGACAAATTCACGGATGGTCCGGCCACGGGAGATCCGCGCAATGAACAGCCCGACAAAGGGCGACCATGCAATCCACCAGGCCCAATAGAACACCGTCCAGCCGCCCAGCCAGTCGCTGGGTTTGTCGTAGGCGTAGAGGTCGAAGCTCTTCATCGGCAAGGCGCCGAGGTAGTCGCCAAGGTTCTGGATCAAGGTATTGAGCAGGTGCTGGGTGGGGCCGGCGAACAACACGAACAGCAACAGCGCGCAGGCCAGCAGCATGTTGATGTCGGACATCACCCGCACGCCCTTATCCACACCCGCGACGGCAACGATAATCGCCGCGCCCATCATCAAGGTGATCAGCCCGACCTGGACCCACTGGGTGTGCGCGACGCCAAACAGGTAATCGAGGCCGGAGTTGAGGTGCAGCACCCCAAAGCCCATGTCCGCGCCCAGGCCGAACACCGTGGCGATAATGCCAAAGCCATCCACCGCGTAGCCGATCGGGCCGTTGATGCGCTTGCCGATCAGCGGGTACAGCGCCGAACGCAGGGCCAGCGGCAGGTTGTGCCGGTAGGCGAAGTACGCCAGGGCCATGCCGACAAAGGCGAACACCCCCCAGCCGTGCAGGCCCCAGTGCAGGAACAGAATCTGCATCGCCTGGCGCGCCGCATCGGCCGTGCCGGCTTCGCCCTGGGGCGGTAGCGACAGATGCGTCAGGGGTTCGGAAACGCAGAAGAAAAACAGCGTGATACTGATCCCGGCGGCGAACAACATGCCGGCCCAGGACAGGTAACTGAATTCGGGCTCGTCGTGGTCGGCACCGAGCTTGATCTTGCCGTAGCCAGACAAGGCGGTGACCACCACGAAGACCAGATACAGGGTCATTGCCAGCATGTAGTACCAGCCGACCGTGTTGGCCGCCCAGTTTTGTGCCGCCAGGAGCCAGGCACCGGACTGCTGCGGGAAGGCGATCACCACCAGGCCGAACAGCAGGATGAAACTCGCCGCGAAATAAAACACCGGCGGATTCATGCGGATTTGACCGCTGGGAGGGGTAGCGGATGCACTCATGGACGGTGCACCTTCTGTGGGTAAAACATGGCTGTAAATTTCGGACTCAGCAAAGGCAAGCCTCCTGTTGTGAGCGGGCAGCGAACCACCGGTTTAACTTGAATGAACGTTCAAGTTAAACATGGATAGGGCACTAAGGACTAATTCCAAGGCTCGGCGGTACTGTCGTACGCTAGCTCAAGGAAGGGTATGACGTGAGGTTGAGCGGAATCGTTCAACGGATATTGAGCAAATGGCCATCCACGATTTAACGGGGATCACCCCCCCTGTGAAAGCGGGCTTGCCCGGGATGGCGGTGGGTCAGGGGTAAGGGCGGAACCCTAAGCCGCCATCACCGCAGCAGCGGATCCCCCCAAACCCAGGATCAAAAGACTCCGCAGGCTTACTTCTGCGTCCCATCATCATGCTGCAGATTGGCCTGGGTCAGGTTGCTCCCAGGCGGCACACTGCGGGTCAGCCAGACGTTGCCGCCGATGCTCGAGCCCTTGCCGATGGTGATTCGTCCAAGGATGGTCGCACCGGCGTAGATCACCACATCGTCCTCGACGATCGGGTGACGCGCATGCCCCTTCTGCAACTGGCCGTCCTCGTCCGCCGGAAAGCGCTTGGCGCCCAGGGTCACGGCCTGATAGATGCGCACGCGCTCGCCGATGATCGCGGTCTCGCCGATCACCACGCCCGTGCCGTGGTCGATGAAGAAGCTGCGGCCGATCTGCGCGCCGGGGTGGATGTCGATGCCGGTGGCCGAGTGAGCAATTTCCGAGCTGATCCGCGCCAGCAATGGCAGGCCGGCCCGGTACAGGTGATGCGCCAGGCGATGATGAATCACCGCCAGGATCCCCGGGTAGCAGAGCAATACCTCATCGACGCTGCGGGCTGCCGGGTCGCCGTGATAGGCGGCGAGCACGTCGGAGTCCAGCAGGCTGCGCAGCTCGGGCAAGGCCAGGGCGAAATCCTGGATCAGATTGATGGCCCGCGCCTCGACCTCGGTATCGACCTGGGCGGTTTGCCTGGCGACATAACGCAACTCCAGCCGCGCCTGGCCCAGCAGGGCATTCAAGGCCACATCCAGGGTGTGTCCGACGTAGAAGTCCTCGCTCTCCTCGCGCAAGTCCACCGGCCCCAGGCGCATCGGGAACAAGGCGCCACAGAGGGCTTCGAGGATCTCCGCCATCGCGGCGCGCGATGGCAGCTCACGACCACCCTGCTCACCGCTGCTGCGACCATTTTGCGCACGCCACTGGTCGCGGGCTACGCGCAGTTGGCTGACGATGGTCTGTAATTGCCAATGGCTGGAACGCTCACTCACGGTCAAAACTCCTCGCACGCAGCGGCCCCATGCCAGGCCGCCTGAATGGCAGTCACTTTACGGTATGGTCACAAACGGTAATTAAGAACGAATTGTGCGGGCCTCAGCACTTTTAGGAATAAGCGATTGGCGGTTGCCCGGGTAAAACGGCCTGCCTATAGTCCAGACACCTCTTACTACCCGTGCGGCCCCATGATCAAACAACAGCTCGCTCGCTTTCACCGACTGGATCTTCTCGTCAACGCCACCCCCCTGGAAAAGCTCGAGCGGCTGTCGACCTGGCTGGGGCGCGAGGTCTACGTCAAGCGTGACGACCTGACGCCGCTGGCCATGGGTGGCAACAAGCTGCGCAAACTCGAATACCTGGCCGCCGACGCACTGGCCCAAGGCGCCGACACCCTGATCACCGCCGGGGCCATCCAGTCCAACCATGTGCGCCAGACGGCGGCGATTGCTGCAAAGCTCGGCCTGGGCTGCGTCGCCCTGCTGGAAAACCCGATCGGCACGGATGACAGCAACTACCTGGGCAACGGCAACCGCCTGCTGCTGGACCTGTTCGATGCCAAGGTCGAGTTGGTGGACAACCTCGACAACGCCGACCAACAGTTGCAAGCCTTGGCCGAGCGCCTGCGCAGCAACGGCAAGCAGCCGTACCTGGTGCCGATTGGCGGCTCCAATGCCTTGGGTGCGCTGGGGTATGTGCGGGCGGGGCTGGAGCTGGCTGAACAGATCAAGGACACCGGCCTGCACTTTGCGGCCGTGGTCCTGGCCTCCGGCAGTGCCGGCACCCACAGCGGCCTGGCATTGGCCTTGAGTGAAGTGCTGCCGGAGCTGCCGGTGATCGGGGTCACCGTCTCGCGCACCGATGAAGACCAGCGCCCCAAGGTCCAGGGCTTGACCGAACGCACCGCCGAACTGCTGGGGATCCAGTTGCCGGCGAGTTTCAAGGTGCACCTGTGGGACGAGTACTTCGCCCCCCGTTATGGAGAGCCGAGTGCCGGCACCCTGGCTGCGGTCAAGCTGCTGGCCAGCCAGGAAGGCCTGTTGCTCGACCCGGTCTACACCGGCAAGGCCATGGCCGGTCTGCTCGACGGAATCGGCCGCCAGCGTTTCGATGAGGGTCCTATCCTGTTCCTGCACACCGGCGGCGCTCCGGCATTGTTTGCCTACACCGCATCGTTCGCCTGAAACCAGCCCCCCATCATGTAGGAGCGAGCTTGCTCGCGATCGTGCCCGACAGCCCTGCGCGAGCCAATCACATAGTTTTAAAAGGAATAACAAAGTTACTTTATATTATTTTCAAGTCTAAAAATCCCGCCCTATAGTCTCGCCGCAGGCGCAATTGGCGCGAGACGCATACGCTGCTTATAGGGCAGGATGTGGAATTCCCGATTTTGCCTGCTTCATAAAAAACGTCTTCATAAAAAACACAGGGGCTTGTCATGAATTTTTCCGCATTTCGTCGAAATCTGCTGGTGGGCTCGCTGGGCCTGGTACTCGGTGCCGGTCTGTTGGGGCAAGCGGTGGCCGGTGAGCAACTGCAAAAGATCAAGGACGCGGGCGTGATCAACGTCGGCCTGGAAGGCACCTACCCACCGTTCAGTTTTGTCGATGCCGACGGCAAGCTGGCCGGCTTTGAAGTCGAATTTTCCGAAGCCCTGGCCAAGGAGCTGGGGGTCAAGGTCAAACTGCAACCGACCAAGTGGGACGGCATCCTCGCCGCCCTGGAGTCCAAGCGCCTGGATGCGGTGATCAACCAGGTGACCATCTCTGAAGAGCGCAAGAAGAAGTACGACTTCTCCGAGCCCTACACCGTTTCCGGGATTCAGGCCCTGGTACTGACCAAGAAAGCTGCGGAACTGAACATCAACTCCGCTGCCGATCTGGGCGGCAAGAAAGTCGGCGTGGGCCTGGGCACCAACTACGAACAGTGGGTTAGAGCCAACGTGCCGACCGCTGACGTGCGCACCTACGAAGACGATCCGACCAAGTTCCAGGATCTGCGTGTCGGCCGCATCGACGCCATCCTGATCGACCGCCTTGCCGCGCTGGAATACGCCAAGAAAGCCAAGGACACCACCGCTGCCGGTGAAGCGTTCTCTCGCCAGGAAGCCGGCATCGCTCTGCGCAAAGGCGAGCCTGAGCTGCTGGCCGCAGTGAACAAGGCGATCGACAAGCTGCGTGCCGACGGTACGCTGAAGAAGCTTTCGGAAAAATACTTCAACGCTGACGTCACTCAGTAATGGGAGAGGCTTTCCAACTCGCGCTGGACTCCGCGCCCTTTCTGCTCAAGGGCGCGTATTACACGGTCATCCTCAGCCTGGGCGGGATGTTCTTTGGCCTGCTGCTGGGCTTCGGCCTGGCCTTGATGCGCCTGTCGCGCTTCACGCTGGTGAGCTGGATCGCCCGCATCTACGTGTCGTTCTTTCGCGGCACGCCGTTGCTGGTGCAACTGTTCGTGATCTATTACGGCTTGCCGCAATTGGGCGTCGAACTTGATCCGCTGCCAGCGGCCTTGATCGGCTTCTCGCTGAACATGGCCGCCTATGCCTGCGAAATCCTGCGTGCCGCCATCAGCTCGATCGAACGGGGCCAATGGGAAGCCGCGGCCAGTATCGGCATGACCCGCGCGCAGACCCTGCGCCGAGCCATCCTGCCGCAAGCTGCGCGCACCGCGCTGCCGCCCCTGGGCAACAGCTTCATCTCGCTGGTCAAGGACACCGCGCTGGCTGCGACCATCCAGGTGCCAGAGCTGTTCCGCCAGGCGCAGTTGATTACCGCCCGCACCTTCGAAATTTTCACCATGTATCTTGCCGCCGCGCTGATCTACTGGGTTCTGGCCACGGTGCTGTCGCACTTGCAGAACAAGTTGGAAGAGCGGGTCAATCGGCACGACCAGGAGTCCTGACCCCATGATTGTCGTGGAAAAACTGACAAAGCAGTTCAAGGGTCAAGTGGTGCTCAATGGCATCGACCTGGAGGTCAAGGAAGGCGAGGTGGTCGCCATCATCGGCCCCAGCGGCTCGGGCAAGACCACCTTCCTGCGCTGCCTGAACTTTCTCGAAGAGCCGAGCAGCGGCCGGATCAAGGTCGGCGACATCGAGATCGATGGCAGCCGCCCGTTGAGCCAGCAGCAGGGCCTGGTGCGCCAGTTGCGCCAGCACGTGGGCTTCGTGTTCCAGAACTTCAACCTGTTCCCTCACCGCACGGCGCTGGAAAACGTCACCGAAGGGCCGCTGGTGGTCAAGAAGATTCCCAAGGAGGAGGCCCTGGCGCTGGGCCGCAAACTCTTGGCCAAGGTCGGCCTGGCCGGCAAGGAAGATGCCTACCCGCGGCGTCTCTCAGGCGGCCAGCAACAGCGCGTGGCGATCGCCAGGGCGCTGGCCATGGAGCCGGAAGTCATCCTCTTCGACGAACCCACCTCAGCGCTGGACCCGGAACTGGTGGGCGAAGTGCTGGCGACCATTCGTGGTTTGGCGGAAGAAAAACGCACCATGGTCATCGTCACCCACGAAATGGGCTTTGCTCGCGATGTGGCCAACCGCGTGGTGTTTTTTGACAAGGGCGTGATCGTCGAACAAGGCGAAGCCAAGGCCTTGTTTGCCAACCCCAAGGAAGAGCGCACACGGCAGTTTCTCAGCAAGTTCCTTAACGCCTGAAGTTGCGCGCAACACGCAACTTCTCTTTTTTAACAGTCACTTTCCACGGAAGGAAGTGACACTTATCCAAATAACAATCGCCCTCCCCGCTGGTATTTACCCCTACGCGCACACGGAATAAATAGATACCTCCTCCCCTGTCCTCCTGTGGCGTACCTTGGCCCAGGCTCTGCGTCTCGCTGCCCGGAAAACAGCCTGTTTTATAGCTCGCGAGCGTTGATCAGCCGAGAAAAACCCCAATCACCTGTGCGCTGGAAACGCCTCTAAGGTAGGACATTTCTGATTGACCAAGGATCACCACCTTCCCAACTTTCATCTATTGACACCCCATCAGGCGCGCTCTTATCTAGACGCCAATTAACTGCACACCGGTATTAACCAATCGGCTATCACTTGAACTCGACACCCTGAATCAATGTGAACTAACGCAACTTCGAAACGGACTTCGCTGCGGTATTTCAAGGAGAACACTCATGACCTGCCTGTCGAACAAAGTAGAACTGACAGCACCGCGCCTGGCGCGATCGTCGGGATCCGCCATCAACGGCGTCTCGGCGGCTCATCTGCTGATCGAGATTGACCCCTACGCCAGCATGGACGAAGGCGACCTGATCGAGCTGTTCTGGGACAACTGCTACGTCGCCTCCAAGGTGCTGGGGGCCGATGACATCGGCGCCCCTATCCACCTGCGGGTGCCCGAGAGTTTCATCTGCAACGGCAGGTCCGGTATCCACTATCGGGTCATGCAAATCGGACAGGACCCGGCGCGCTCAGCGACCAAGCGAGTCCAGGTCAAGCTCGACTACCCCGGTGGGCAACCCCACAGCCAGTGCGCCGATGAAAACCAGGGGCTAGCGCCCTTGGGCATTCCAGAGATGATCCGCAAGCATGGGGTCAACCCGAACCAGATGAAACGCGGCGTGCCGTTGACCATCGAGCCTTACCTGAACATGGCCACTGCCGATGCAATTACCCTGCGCTGGGGCGATGTGCGCCTGGACCTGCCCAAGATCAAGCCGGGCGAGGTCGGTAAACCGATCAACCTGTGGGTGCCGCCGGCCGTGATTCTCGAGGCCGGCGAGGACAGTCGCCTGGAGGTGACCTACTGCATCCTCGATCGGGTGGGCAACAACTCACGCTGGGCGCCCGTGCGCCTGCTGCGAATCGGCTGCTGCCCCTCCGGCGCCAAGCTGCCCGCCGGCCACGAGGCAACAGGCCACAGACCTTCTATGTATATTCCTAAAAGTTAGTTTATTAATTTTTTATACGCGATTAGGGTATATGCACCGGACCACCGGACATTCTTGATTCTGATTTCGCCGCACAACGCGGCTTATCCATGAGATGTGAGGTAGGTATGGTCCGGAACACAATCACCCCAGTGCAGATCGCCAGGGCATTGCGTGCAGCCAAGGAGTGGCAGTGATGTCCAATCTGGCCGAAGCAAACATCCAGAGCGATCTGGACATCGCCCCGCCGCTGCTGCCCGCACAGGTCCTGGGCACTGACGCACAAGCCCTTGACGCCGCCCGCGAACTCGCGGCTGTCGCCCGCCAGCAGGCCGCGCGCCGCGATCAGCAACGCAAATTGCCCTGGACGGAAATCGAGCAGTTCACCCGCAGCGGTCTGGGCAGCATCACCCTGGGCAAGGCCTTTGGTGGCCCTCAGATTTCCCACGTCACCCTGGCTGAAGTCTTCGCGATCATTTCCGCGGCAGACCCGGCCCTGGGGCAGATCCCGCAGAACCAGTTCGGCATCCTCAACCTGCTGCAACACGTGGCCAGCGAGTCACAGAAACAGCAGCTGTTCCAGAGCGTGCTCAACGGCTCGCGCATCGGCAATGCCGGCCCGGAACGGGGCAGCAAGAACACCCTGGAACTCAAGGCCCGCATCACCGCCCAGGGCGATGGCTGGGTGCTCAATGGTCAGAAGTTCTACTCCACCGGCGCCCTCTTCGCACACTGGATCGCGGTCAAGGCCCTGAACGACGACGGCAAGCAGGTGATGGCGTTTGTTCGTCGCGGTACGCCGGGACTGCGGGTCGTGGACGACTGGTCGGGGTTTGGCCAGCGCACCACCGCCAGCGGCACCGTCTTGCTGAACAACGTGCAGGTCGACGCCGACCTGGTGGTGGAAAACTGGCGGCTCAACGAACACCCGAATATCCAGGGTGCCGTGTCCCAACTGATCCAGGCCGCCATCGACGCCGGCATCGCCCGCGGCGCCCTCGACGACGCCATTGAATTCGTACGCACCCGCGCCCGGCCGTGGATCGATGCCAAGGTCGACCGCGCCAGTGATGATCTGTACGTGATTGCCGACATCGGCAAATTGAAGATCGAACTGCACGCCGCCGAAGCACTGCTGCGCAAGGCCGGCAAAGTGCTGGATCAGGTCAGCGCGGCCCCCGTCACCGCCGCCTCCGCCGCCCGCGCCTCGATTGCCGTCGCCGAGGCCAAGGTGCTGACCACCGAGATCTCGCTGCTCGCCAGCGAAAAACTCTTCGAGCTGGCCGGCAGCCGCGCCACCCTCGCTGAATTCAACCTCGATCGTCACTGGCGCAACGCGCGCGTGCACACCCTGCACGACCCGGTGCGCTGGAAGTACCACGCCGTGGGCGACTACCGCCTCAACGGCACCCTGCCGAACCGGCATTCCTGGATCTGACCGACCAGACCTCTGGAGATTTACATGACGATTTCTCATTCCGTCGCGGTCATTACCAGCGATGAACAAGCCCTTATTGTCGCCAGCGACCTGGCCGAAGACTTACGCCGCGACAGCGCCCTGCGCGACCGCGAGCGCCGCCTGCCCTATCCGGAACTGGAAGTGTTTTCGCGCTCGGGCCTGTGGGGCATCAGCGTCCCCCGCGAATATGGCGGCGCCGGGGTGTCCAACGTCACCCTGGCCAAGGTCATCGCCCTGATCGCCCAGGCTGACGGCTCCCTGGGGCAGATCCCGCAGAACCATTTTTATGCCCTTGAAGTCCTGCGGGTAAACGGCAGCGAGGCGCAGAAAAAACGCCTGTACGCCGAAGTGCTCGCCGGCCAGCGATTTGGCAACGCCCTGGCGGAGCTGGGGACCAAGACCGCCCACGACCGGCTCACGCGCCTGACCCCGGAGGGCCAGGGCTACCGCATCAATGGCCGCAAGTTCTACGCCACCGGCGCCCTCTACGCCCAGCGGATTCCCACCTCGGTGGTCGATGACAACGGCGTCCAGCAACTGGTCTTCGTGCCCCGGGACAGCCAGGGCCTGACGGTGATCGACGACTGGAGCGGCTTCGGCCAGCGCACCACGGGCAGCGGCTCGGTGGTGTTCGAGGACGTCTATGTATCCGCCGACGACCTGGTGCCGTTTCAAAGTGCCTTCGAGCGGCCGACCCCAGTCGGCCCGCTGGCGCAGATTCTCCACGCCGCCATCGACACCGGCATCGCCCGCGCTGCCTACGAGGATGCGCTGCACTTCGTGCGGACCAAGACCCGCCCGTGGATCGACTCCGGCAACGACAAGGCCACCCAGGACCCGCTGACGCTCAAAAGCTTCGGCCACCTGAGCATCCGCCTGCACGCCACCGAAGCCCTGCTGGAGCGTGCCGGGGAACTCCTTGACCAGGCTCAGCACACCACCAACGCAGACACCGTGGCAGCCGCCTCGATTGCCGTGGCCGAGGCCCGCGCCATCAGCACCGAAATCTCCCTGGCGGCCGGCAGCACTCTGTTTGAACTGGCCGGCAGCCAGGCGACGCTGGCCGAGCATGGCCTGGACCGACACTGGCGCAACGCCCGCGTGCATACCTTGCATGACCCGGTGCGCTGGAAATACCACGCCGTGGGCAACTACTACCTCAACGATGAAAACCCGCCACTGCGAGGGACCATCTGATGAGCAGCCCCGTGCACGCGAAGAAAAAAATCCTCCTCAATGCCTTCAACATGAACTGCATCGGGCACATCAATCACGGCCTGTGGACCCACCCACGGGACAACTCGACCCAGTACAAGAGCGTCGAGTACTGGACTGAGCTGGCGCAGTTACTGGAACGCGGGCTGTTCGACGGGCTGTTCATCGCCGACATCGTCGGCGTCTATGACGTGTACCAGGGCTCGGTGGACGTACCGCTCAAGGAGTCAATCCAGCTGCCGGTCAACGACCCACTGCTGCTGGTTTCGGCCATGGCCGCGGTGACCCGCCACCTGGGCTTCGGTCTCACCGCCAACCTCACCTATGAACCGCCGTACCTGTTCGCCCGGCGCATGTCGACCCTCGACCACCTGAGCCGTGGTCGGGTGGGCTGGAACATCGTCACCGGCTACCTCGACAGCGCCGCCAAGGCCATGGGCCTGAGCGAGCAGGTCGAACATGACCGACGCTACGACCAGGCCGACGAGTACCTGCAGGTGCTGTACAAACTCTGGGAGGGCAGTTGGGAGACGGACGCGGTGCTCAACGACCCCAAGCAGCGCATCTACGCGCAGCCGGGCAAGGTGCACAAGGTCGAGCACCACGGCGAGTTCTACCAGGTCGAGGGTTATCACCTGTGCGAACCCTCGCCGCAACGCACCCCGGTGCTGTTCCAGGCCGGCAGTTCGAGCCGTGGCCTGCAATTCGCGGGGCAACACGCCGAGTGCGTGTTCATCAGTGGCCAGAACAAAACCTCGACCAAGGCCCAGGTCGACAAGGTGCGCGCCAGCGCCGTCAGCGCCGGGCGCAACCCGGACGACATCAAAGTGTTCATGGGCTTGAACGTGATTGTCGGGGCCAGCGAGGAGGCTGCCTGGGCCAAGCACGCCGAGTACCTGAGCTACGCCAGCGCTGAAGCCGGCGTGGCGCATTTTTCCGCCTCCACCGGTATCGATTTTTCCGAGTACGCACTGGACGAACCTATCCAGTACGTGAAAAGCAACGCCATCCAGTCCGCCACCCAGCACCTGAAAAACAATGACTGGACCCGGCGCAAACTGCTCGATCAGCACGCGTTGGGCGGGCGCTACATCACCTTGGTCGGCTCGCCCGAACAGGTGGCGGACGAGCTGGAATCCTGGATCGCCGAAACCGGCCTGGACGGCTTCAACCTGACCCGCATTGTCACCCCGGAAAGCTATGTGGATTTCATCGAGTTGGTGATTCCCGAGTTGCAGCGCCGCGGCTCGTACAAGACTGCCTATGACCACGGCACCTTGCGCGAAAAGCTGTTCCAGGGCGCCGCGCAATTGCCCGAACAGCACACCGGCTCGACGTTTCGCCGCTGACCGCTTCGCGAGCAGGCACACCCAAACACCCCACCTCTATGACTGGAAACCCATCATGAAAAACACCTTGTTCACCCACCCAGTCAAAGTACTGGCCCTGGCCCTCGGCCTCTTCAGCTCCGTGACCTTCGCCGCTGACGCGCCGCTGAAGGTCGGCACCACCGCCGCCTTCGCCATTCCCCTGGAAGCCGCGGTCGAGGAGGCCGGCAAGCAAGGCCTGAAAGTCGAGCTGGTGGAGTTCAGCGACTGGATCGCACCCAACGTCAGCCTGGCCTCGGGCGACATCGACGTGAACTACTTCCAGCACATCCCCTTCCTGGAAAACGCCAAGGCCGCCGCCGGCTTCGACCTGGTGCCGTTCGCCCCGGGGATCATCAACAACGTCGGCCTGTATTCGAAAAAATACAAAAGTTTCGCCGAGCTGCCCGAAGGCGCCAGCGTGGCCATCGCCAACGACCCGATCAACAGCGGTCGCGGCCTGCAACTGCTGGCCAAGGCCGGCTTGATCACCCTCAAGGAAGGGGTCGGCTACAAGGCCACCGAAGACGACATCGTCGCCAACCCGAAGAAGATCAAAATCCTTCAGGTCGAGGCCGTGCAACTGGTGCGCGCCTATGACGACGCCGACCTGGTGCAGGGCTACCCGGCCTACATTCGCCTGGCCAAGACCTTCGACGCCGGTTCCGCGCTGCTGTTCGACGGTCTCGACCACAAGGAATACGTGATCCAGTTCGTCATCCAGCCCACCAGCAAGACCGACCCGCGCTTGATCAAGTTCGTCGACATCTACCAGCATTCGCCTGCCGTTCGCGCCGCCCTGGATAAAGCCCACGGCAAGCTCTACCAAGCCGGTTGGGAAAGCTGAGCATGAGCGCCGCGAGCCCACTGCGACTGGAAATTCCAGAGCCCCACAACGCGGTCCGGACTGAACTGCACCCCGACCTCAATCACGCCCACGTCCGCTTCATTGGCCTGGGCAAGACCTACAACGGCCAGCAAGGTCCGGTCGCCGCGCTGCACGGCATCGACCTGGCGATCCAGCGCGGTGAGGTGTTCGGCATCATCGGCCGTAGCGGCGCCGGCAAGTCGTCGCTGATCCGCACCATCAATCGCCTCGAACAACCGACCTCGGGCCGGGTGCTGATCGATCAGGTGGACATCGGCGAGTTCGACGAAGAACGCCTGGTACACCTGCGCCGGCGCATCGGCATGATCTTCCAGCACTTCAACCTGATGTCGGCCAAGACCGTGTGGCAAAACGTCGAGTTGCCACTCAAGGTCGCCGGCGTGGCGAAACCGGCGCGCGAGCAAAAGGTCCGCGAACTGCTCGAACTGGTGGGCCTGCAGGATAAGCACAAGGCCTACCCGGCACAGCTCTCGGGCGGGCAAAAACAGCGCGTCGGCATTGCCCGCGCCCTGGTGCACGACCCGGCGATCCTGCTGTGCGACGAAGCCACTTCGGCGCTGGACCCGGAAACCACCCAATCGATCCTCGGCCTGCTGCGCGAGATCAACCGGCGCCTGGGCCTGACCATCATTCTGATCACCCACGAGATGGCGGTGATCCGCGATATCTGTGACCGGGTGGTGGTCCTCGAACACGGCAAGATCGTCGAGCAGGGCCCGGTCTGGCAAGTATTCGGCAACCCGCAGCACGAGGTCAGCAAAACCCTGCTGGCGCCGCTGCAACACAGCCTGCCGGAGGACCTGCAAGGCCGCCTGCAACCCCAACCCGCCTCAGCGCAGGACGCCGTGGTATTGCGCTTGCAGTTCACCGGCAGCCGCCAGGACGAACCGGACCTGGCCGCACTGTTCAGCGCCCTGGGTGGCCGGGTGCGTTTGCTGCAAGGCGGCGTCGAGCGAATCCAGGGGCATGCCTTGGGGCAATTGCTGCTGGCCGTGTCGGGCTCGCCTCTGGGTACCGAACAATTGCAACAACGCGCCGCGGCATGGGCGCAACAGGTCGAGGTGCTGGGTTATGTGGTTTGAACGTTTGCTGCAAGGTTTTATCGATACCTTCCTGATGGTCGGCGTGTCGTCGCTGATCGCCTTGCTGGCAGGTATTCCGTTGGCGGTGATCCTGGTCACCAGCGCCAAGGGCGGGATCTTCGAAGCCCCGGCGCTGAACCGCGCGCTGGGGGCCTTTGTGAACCTGTTCAGGTCGATCCCGTTCCTGATCCTGATGGTTGCGCTGATTCCCTTTACCCGGCTGATCGTCGGCACCACCTACGGCGTGTGGGCCGCCGTCGTACCGCTGACCATTGCCGCCACACCGTTTTTCGCGCGGATTGCCGAGGTCAGCCTGCGCGAGGTCGATCACGGCCTGATCGAAGCGGCCCAGGCCATGGGCTGCCGCCGCTGGCACATCATCTGGCACGTGTTGCTGCCTGAAGCGCTACCGGGGATTGTCGGCGGGTTCACCATCACCCTGGTGACCATGATCAATTCCTCGGCCATGGCCGGGGCCATTGGTGCCGGTGGCCTTGGGGATATCGCCTACCGTTACGGCTACCAGCGCTTTGACAGCCAGATCATGCTCACGGTGATCGTGCTGCTGGTGATTCTGGTGGCGGCGATTCAGTTGGGCGGGGATCGGTTGGCGCGAGGCTTGAACAAGCGTTGAACCCTCGGCCGCAAAGGGTATATTCGGCTCACTCCCCTTGCCTGCGCAGCCGATCATGAAACACACCCCCGACGACCTCCAACAGATCACCTCGACCACCCTGGATCACTACAACTCGGTGGCCGAAGGCTTTCGCGAAGGCACCCGCGATCACGATGTCAGCCAGAACATCGCGGCCTTGCTGCGGCACATCCAGGGGGAGGCGCCGCTGCAGATTCTCGACTTCGGCTGCGGCCCGGGACGGGATTTGCAGACGTTCACCCGCCTGGGACACACCGCGGTCGGCCTCGACGGCTCTGAGCAGTTTGCCCGGATGGCCCGCGAGGACAGCGGCTGTGAGGTCTGGCAGCAGGACTTCCTCAAGCTCGATCTACCGGCCGAACGGTTTGATGGAATTTTCGCCAATGCCGTGCTGTTTCATGTGCCGCGCCAGGAACTGCCGCGGGTGCTGCAACAACTGCACGGGACCTTGAAACCGGGGGGTGTGCTGTTCAGTTCCAATCCCCGTGGCGACAACCAAGAGGGCTGGAATGGCCCGCGATACGGGGCGTATCACGACCTTCAAGCGTGGCAACAATTGCTCACCGAGGCGGGCTTTGTCGAGCTGGAGCACTACTACCGACCCGCCGGGCTGCCGCGCGAGCAGCAGCCTTGGTTGGCGAGTGTCTGGCGTAAATCGGTGTAAACCGTTAGAACGCCATCGCGGGCAAGCCCGCTCCCACACGGATTGTGCGGTCCGCCGATCATGCCGCCTCTTTAGCCGGCTCCTGGATCTTGTACCAGGCCACGTACAGCGCTGGCAGGAACAGCAGCGTGAGCAAGGTGGCAACGATGATCCCGCCGATCATGGCGTAGGCCATCGGCCCCCAGAACACTTCCCGGGCAATCGGGATCATGCCCAGGCTCGCGGCGGCCGCCGTCAGCAGGATCGGTCGACGGCGGTGCTCGGTGGCTTGCACCACGGCATCCCAGGGGGAGTAGCCGTCGCGCTCGAAGGACTCGATCTGGGTCACCAGGATCACCGAGTTGCGAATGATGATCCCGATCAGCGCCAGGATCCCCAGGATCGCCACGAAGCCCATGGGCGTGCCCGTCGGGATCAGCGCCAGCACCACGCCAATCAGGCCCAGCGGCGCGACGCTGGCCACCAGGAACAGCTTCTGCACACTGTGCAACTGGATCATCAGGAACGTCGCCATCAGGAACAGCATCAGTGGCACGACCTTGGCAATCGGCCCCTGGGCCTTGCTGCTCTCCTCCACCGTACCGCCCGTGGCAACCTTGTAGCCCACCGGCAACGTCGCGGCGAATTTCTCGATGTCCGGCTTCAGCAGCTTGACCAGGTCCGTGGGCTGGATCTCGTCGCGCACCGCCGCCTTGATGGTGATGGTCGGCTTGCGATCGCGACGCCACACCAAGGGTTGCTCGAGTTCGTAGCGCACGGTGGCAAAGGCCAGCAGCGGGATCGAGGTCCCGCTCGGGGTGACGATCTGCAGGTTCTGCAGGGTGTTCGGCGAGCCCCGCTCGGCATCCACGGCGCGACCGACAACGTTGATCAGGTAGATGTCATCGTCGACCTGGGTCACCGTCGAGCCACTGACAATGCTGTTCATCAGCTTCGCCACGTCGGCGGACGACAGCCCGAGTTGACGCGCCTTGTCCTGGGCAATGTCGATGCGCAGGACCTTGCCCGGCTCGTTCCAGTCGAAAATGATCTCGCCGATATGCGGGTTCTTGTCCAACTCGCTGGCCAGGTCGATCGCGTGTTTGCGCACCTGATCGATGTCCTTGCCGCTGACCCGGTACTGGATCGGCCTGCCCACGGGCGGGCCCATCTCCAGCGCCTGCACATAGCTGCCGACGCCCACGAAGTCCTGGCGCAGACGTTCACGCAGGCGCTGGCTGAGGGCCGTGCGCGTTTCGAAGTCCTTGCTGACGATCACCAACTGGGCGTAGTACGGGTTCTGCAGTTGCTGGTCCAGGGGCAGGTAGAAACGAATCGCGCCCTGGCCGATATAGGTGCTCCAGCGCACGATGTCCGGGTCGCCCTTGAGGGTGGCTTCGAGACGGTCGACCACCTTGCGGGTTTCATCCAGCGAGGCGTTCTGTGGCAGGTTGAGGTCGACCAGGATCTCCGGGCGATCCGATGACGGGAAGAACTGGTTCTGCACAAACCGCATGGAGAACACCGCCAGCACGAAGCACAACACCGTGATGCCGATGGCCCACCAACGATTGCGCATGCACCACAGCAGGCCACCGTTGAAGGCCCGGCCAACGCGCCCGGGCTCCGCGGAATGCGGCTTCACCTTGCTGCTGAGGATATGCACGCCAATCACCGGGGCAAACAGCACCGCGACCACCCACGAGACCAGCATTGCCACGGCGATCACCGCGAACAGGGTGAAGGTGTATTCCCCCGCCGAGCTGCCGTTCAGGCCGATCGGCACAAAACCGGCGACGGTCACCAGGGTCCCGGTGAGCATCGGGAACGCGGTCGAGGTGTAGGCGAATGTGGCCGCCTGCTCCTTGGTCTCGCCCATTTCCAGGCGCGTGACCATCATCTCCACCGTGATCATCGCGTCATCCACCAGCAGGCCCAGGGCGATGATCAGCGCGCCCAGGGAAATCCGTTGCATGGTGATGCCGCTGTACTC
The DNA here is from genome assembly GCF_014236655.1 of Pseudomonas kielensis. Classification (GTDB taxonomy): domain Bacteria; phylum Pseudomonadota; class Gammaproteobacteria; order Pseudomonadales; family Pseudomonadaceae; genus Aquipseudomonas; species Aquipseudomonas kielensis. The sequence goes on along the minus strand of NZ_JACMYG010000006.1, from coordinate 85,711 downwards.
CATGAACACAAAGACCATCGCCAGCACCAGCGGAATCGAGCAGGCCACCACCAGCCCCGCACGCAGCCCCAGGCTGATGAAGCTGACCACCAGGACGATGATCACGGCCTCGAACAGTGCACTGGTAAAGCCGCCAACGGCCTCCTCCACCACTTCGGCCTGATCGGAGACCTTGTGCACGCCGATGCCCACCGGCAGGTCGGCGGTGAGTTCTTCCATGCGCTGGTGCAGCGCCTTGCCGAATTCCTGGATGTTGCCACCCTTCTGCATCGCCACGGCCAGGCCAATGGCGGGCTGGCCGTTGAAACGGAACATCGGCGCGGCCGGGTCGACGTAGCCACGGGTAATTTCCGCGATGTCGGCCAGGCGGTAGAAACGATCATTGAGGCGCAGGTTGACCGTCGCCAGGTCTTTCTCCGAGGCAAACTGCCCCGAGGTCCGCACCGAAATCCGCTCCGGTCCTGCCTCGATCACCCCGGCCGGGGTCACGGCGTTCTGGGTCTGCAGGCTCTGCACCACCTGCTGTTGGTCAATGCCCAGCGCCGCCAGTTTGCGGGTGGAGAAATTCAGGTAGATGACTTCGTCCTGCTGACCGACCATCTCGATCTTGCCCAGCCCCGGCACATCACGAATCTCGGCACGGGCCTGCTCGACGTAGTCGCGCAACTGGCGCATCGACAGGCCATCGGCGGTGAAGGCGAACACCGAGCCGAACACATCACCGAACTCGTCGTTGAACGACGGGCCCTGGATGCCCTGCGGGAAGCTGCCTTGGATATCGCCGATCTTCTTGCGCACCTGGTACCAGATTTCCGGGATGTCCTTGGCGCTGGTGGTGTCGTGCAGGTACACGTAGACCGTGGATTCACCCGGACGGGTGTAGCTTTTCACGTAGTCGAGCGAGTCGAGTTCTTCGAGTTTTTTCTCGATGCGGTCGGTCACCTGCTTGAGGGTTTCCTCCTGGGTCGCACCCGGCCAGCGGGTCTGGATGACCATGGTCTTGATGGTGAACGAGGGATCTTCCTCGCGGCCCAGGTTGAGGTAGGAAAACACCCCCATCAACAAGGCGACGAACATCAGGTACCAGACAAATGACTGATGCTTGAGGGCCCATTCGGATAAGTTGAAACTCCCTTTCATCGCGGGCTGTCCTCATCGATTCTGATTTTTTGCCCCGGTTTGAGGCTGTTCACACCGGCACTGACCACACGTTCGCCATTCTTCACCCCGCCCCCCAGGATCACGCTGTCGGCACCACGGCCGAGCAGGGTGATATCCCGTGGGGAAACGGTCTGGTTCTGTGGGTCGATTACCCAGATCCGCGATTTGCCGTCGACATCCTGCACAGCGGCAAGTGGCAGCTCGATGCGCGGCTTGATGGCCGAGCTGAGGGTGACACTGATGGCCGTACCCAGGCGAAAGCCCGCTGGCGTCTCGGCCAGGGTCAGGCGTGCGCGACGAGTGCGGGTCGCGCTTTGGGCCTGGGGTTCGATTTCGCGAATGATCGCCGTGGTTTGGGTCGACGGATCGAGTTGCGCCTCGACCACAAACACCACGTCGGCCGGCAACTGCTCGGCAAGGTCCGCGGGCAAGTCGATCACCGCTTCCTTGATGTCGGGCCGGGCCAGTGTCACCACCTGCTGGCCGGCGGTCACGACTTGTCCGGCCTCGGCGTTCCAGGCCGTGACAACCGCGGGATGGTCGGTGCGCAACTCGGTGTAGGCCAATTGGTCCTGGGACTGCCTGACGGCGGCCCGGGCCTGGTCCAGTGAAGCCTGGGTGGTTTTCAGGTCGGTCTGGGCCGCGTCCAGTTGGGCTTGCGCGCCCACGCCACGGTTGAACAGTTCCTGCTGGCGCCGCGCATTGGCCTGGGCGTTGATCAGTTGCGCCTCGATCTTCGCCAGGTCGCCCTGGCTGGCGCGCAACTGGTTCTGTTGGTCGGTGGGGTCGAGGGTCGCGAGCAAGGTGCCCTTCTCCACTTCGCTGCCGACATCGACGTTGCGGCTGGCGATGCGCCCTGGTACCCGGAACCCGGTATTGCTTTCAAAACGCGCCTGGATACTCCCGGCGAAACGCCCGAGGTTTTCCTGGTCATAGGCGCGCACTTCGATCGACAGCACCGGGCGCACCGGTTCCGGCGGCGGCTCTTTCTTGGAACAGGCAGCCAGCACCACGCCGGCCGCCAGCAACATCACCAGGCGCTTCATGGCTGGGCTCCTGGCAATTGCGGTGAGCTTGCGCAAGGGGTAGCGATTTCCACCAACACATCGGGGTGCAACAACTGGCCGCCGGCGGTGACGACTTTCTCGCCATCTTTCAGACCGTCGCTGATGATCACCTTGCCGGACAGGTAGCGACCGACCGTGACGGTCTTGAGCTGGGCCTTGCCCTGGCCGTCGACCAGCCAAACAGCCGGATCGCTGAGGTTCTTGGTCAATGCCGACCACGGCAGTTCGACCGCCGCCTTGCCTGGCACATTGGCCGTGGCACTGACCACCGAGCCCAGGCGCATGCCTTCGGGCAGCTCACTGAGGGTGACCTTGACCTGCACCGTACCGGTTTGCGCCGACACCGCCGGGGTGATTTCGCGCACCGTGCCGGTGGTCTTGATCTTCGGGTTGTCGAGCAGGCTGACTTCCACCGTTCTGTCCTGCGGTGGTTCGCTCAACAGGGACTCGTAAATGTTGAACACCGCATCCCGCTCGCCATCGCGGGCCAGGCTGAAAATCGGCACCGTGGCCTGCACCACCTGGCCAACTTCGGCCTGGCGTGCGGTGATGATCCCCGGTGCGTCGGCAATCAGAGCGGTGTAGCTCAGTTGTTCACGGGCGTTGGCCAACTGCGCCTGCGCCGCGGCCAATGCGCTCTGGCTGCTGCGCAGCGCCGCCTGGGCCGTGTCATATTCGCTTTGGCTGGTGTAGGCCTTGGGCAGGAGTTTTTGCTGACGCACAAAGGCCGCAGCGGCCTGCTTGACCCGCGCCTGCTCGGCGACCACCTGGGCCTGGGCCGAATCGACGCTGGTCTGCAGGTCCTTGGGGTCGAGCCGGGCGAGCACCTGCTTGGCGGTCACCCGATCACCGACATCCACCATGCGCTGGATGATCTTGCCCGCCACCCGAAATGACAGCTCGGTCTGGACCCGCGCCTGCACGTCCCCGGTCAGGGTCACGGAAGGGGCGTGATCTGCCAGCTTGACCTCTTGCACGAACACCCTGGGGCGCTCCTTCTCGACCGCTGGCTTGTCGCCGCAGGCGGTCAGCAGCCCAAACACACTCAGGCCAACGATAAATCTCAATCCAGGACCAGCCATGCAGGCTCCTTTGCGTGTTGCGGACGAATGTGCGGTGAACGACTGCTGAGCTTAGATCAGGGTGGCTACGACGCATCCAACGGCACACATCAAATGGCGTCGCTTCCATGGACAGCTGGAAATCGGCGGGATTCAATCCATCGAATGGCGTCGGGGGCAGGCCACTTGGGCGCTAAGTGGCCGATATCCTGACACATTGTGTGGATAGTTTCGTGTCTGATCCGTCACACCCGCACACGTCCTGCACCGGCTGGCCGGCTTGCGCGATAAAGGCAAAAAAAAACGCCGACGCTGCATAAGCCGTCGGCGTTCAAACCTAGAAGGGGTTTATCGCGTGATCAGAACGCCGGCAGGACCGCGCCGCTGTACTTCTTGGCGATGAATGCCTTCACCTCAGGGCTGGTCAGGGCCTTGGCCAGTTTCTGGATCGCGACGCTGTCCTTGTTGTCTGGACGGGCCACCAGGAAGTTCACGTAAGGCGAATCCGCGCCTTCGATCACCAGGGCGTCTTTAGCCGGGTTGAGGCCCGCTTCCAGCGCGTAGTTGGTGTTGATCATGTCCAGGTCGACCTGATCCAGCACACGCGGGAGCATGGCCGATTCCAGTTCCTTGAACTTGAAGTTGTGCGGGTTCTTGGCGATGTCTTTTGGCGTGGCCAGGGCGTTTTTCGGGTCTTTCAATTCGATCAGGCCGGCTTTCTGCAGCAGGATCAGCGCACGACCGCTGTTGCTGCCTTCGTTCGGGATGGCGATGGTTGCGCCGTCCTTGAGCTCAGCCAGGGTTTTGACTTTCTTCGAGTAGCCGCCGAAAGGTTCGACGTGTACGCCGATCACGGTCACCAGGTTAGTGCCTTTGCCTTCGTTGAAGCTGTTGAGGTACGGCAGGGTCTGGAAGTAGTTGGCGTCCAGACGCTTCTGATCGACCTGTACGTTCGGTTGTACGTAATCGGTGAAGACTTTGATTTCCAGGTCCACGCCTTCTTTGGCGAGGGTTGGCTTGATCAATTCGAGAATCTCGGCGTGCGGTACCGGAGTGGCCGCAACCACCAGTTTCTCGCCGGCCTGGGCCAGGCCAGCCGTCAGGGCAGCCGCGAGTGCGGTAAACAACAGAACCTTTTTCATGCAGTGTCCTTATTTGTCGTTGTCGACAACGGCTTAAAAGTGAGGTGCCAGTAAAACGCTATTGCTGGCGTGAAGCGGACAATACCGGGATTTTTTATGCCGTAAAAATACTTTTTATCGAAGTACATATTCCTTAAGTGAATAACAAATGCGAGCCAGCCAGCAAAACACCTGCATCCGGCTGACACCCCTCGATCACACTTGCGCCAACAATTGCTTCAATCGTTCCAACGGTTCGCGGTTACCACTGTGTACCCACTGCTCCACCCAGCGCTCAATCAACTGCAACGGCGGCTCGGTGGCTGGCAGGTTCAAATGCTGCGGCGCAATCTCGTCACCGCTGCTGACCAGCAACGCAAAGTGAATGACGTTCTCCAGCTCACGGGTGTTGCCCGGCCAACTGTGTTGCTCCAGCACCTGCTGCGCCGCGTCGCTGATAAAGGGCACCGGCAGCCCCAGGCGCTGGCTGTAGATGCCGAGGAAATACTCGGCCAGCGATTGAATGTCGCCCACCCGCTCGCGCAGCGCCGGCAATTGCAACTGGCCTTCGCTGAGGTAGTGGTAGAGCCGCTCATGGAATTTGCCGGCGGCCACCGCCTGCGCCAGGTCGATGCTGGTGGCAGCCACCAGGCGCACATCGACCGGGCTTGGCTGCTGGGCACCGACCCGGGTGACTTCGTGATTCTCCAGGGCCGCCAGCAACTTGATCTGGATCGGCAACGGCAAGTCACCGATTTCATCCAGGTACAGGGTCCCGCCATTGGCCGACCCAAACCAGCCGGCGCGGCTGCTGGCCGAGCCACTGAAACTGCCACCGGCATAACCGAACAACTCGGCATCGGCATAGGTCGGACTGATGGCGCCGCAATTGACCGAGACGAACAAACCACCGCGGTCACTGGCCCGGTGAATGTGGCGTGCCAGCAACTCTTTGCCACTGCCGGTTTCCCCGTGAATCAACACCGATATCGCACGCGGTGCCAGTTGCTCAAGCTCCTGGCGCAAGGTGCGCGAACGTGGGTCGACGAACACCAGCGCCTTGGCACGAATGCTCAACGGACTTTTTTCTGCGTCGGGAAAGGTCAGCAATGGCTGACCGAAGGTTTCATGCAAACTCATGGCAGGCTCCCGCCCAAGACCGCCGGCGGACGGGGGCGTTGAATTGAAAGGGACGATCAGGCGCGACGCAGGGCGTGGTGTTCCATGCGGTTCTGCAGGCGATACAGGTAAGCGAACCCCTGCTCCCAACGATGGTGGCCGGACTTCACGTTGATGTGTCCGGCACCTGCCAGGATGCCTGCCTCGGCGCCCCAGTTACGCGCCAGCTCCAGCGCGCGCGGCGCACTCACGGCAGCGTCGTTGTCGGAGCTGACGACCTGGCTGGGAAATGGCAGCAGGTCCGTGGGAATCGGTGCGAAATTGCGCAACGCCGGCACGCACGCCGGGCGCTCGACATCGGCAGGCGCCACCAGCAGGGCCCCGCGCACCTGGCGCAGCGTCTGCAAGGGTGCGGTGGCCGCCCAATGGGCCACGGTGATGCAACCCAGGCTGTGGGCGATGAGGATCACCGGCGTGCTGTCGGCAGCAATGGCTTCGGCCAGCGCCGCCACCCAGTCTTCACGCCGAGGGGTGAGCCAATCGTCCTGCTCGACCCGTGCGCTGTTCGGCAGACTGTTCTGCCAGTGGGTCTGCCAATGATCGTCTGGCGATCCCTGCCAGCCCGGCACAATCAGGTAGCGGATTGATTCGTTGCGCATGGGGAGCTCTCCTGTGCGTGTCTGTTCCTGATCGAGTATAGGGATGAGACTTATATTCGCTAAGGAATAAGAAGCTATTTATTAAGACCGTAATGGAATATTAAATAGCGCAACGCCTGGCTCGCTGGCGTGAAGTGGCCCGACACGCCGCGATGGAGAGCGCCCAACGACCACTCAAGCCCGCACGGAACGCACCTCTTCCCCCGCCACCTGTTCCTTGCGGGTAAACCGGTTGGCGCGGCCGAAGGTCCCGAAATCATTGAACCGCACCCCCATCTCGCGCATCACCTTGTGGGCCACCGGCACGGTCATCTGGCGGATGTAGAACGGTTCCTTGACCACAAAATGGTGAATGCCGTGGCTGCTGCCGAAGTTGAAGCAGAACGCCTGCAACGGCCACATCCACCACGGGTTGAGCACCTGGGTCTGCTGGATCACGTTACCGGCCTCGATATCGCCGTAGTAGTGCATGTTCGAGCTGACGAAGTGCAGGCAGAAGGTGCGCAGCACGTTGGGGCCGATGATCACCACGGCGGCGATATCGATCATCTGCATCACCGCCAGGGTGTTCGCTGACCACGCCACCGAAGCGCCCATCAGCCAGGCGATGGCGTTGATCCCGTGAAACCCGAGGAACACATACCAGGCGCCCCAATGCAGCAGTGCCAACGGTGCATAGACCTTGAGGCTGCGCTGGACAATGCTCAGCTTGTGCGCCCAGGTCTTGGCCCGCAGCATGCGGATAAAGGCCGACATCAGGTTATCGCCGACCATCAGCAACCGGGCGATGCCCCACGGCTCACCGTTGGTGATGGCGCGCTCTTCCATGTCGGTTTCGGTGCCGGAGACCTTGTGGTGATTGAGGTGCAGGTGGCGGCGGATCCACGGGTTGATGGTGCTCGGACGCGCCAGCCAGACCAGCCCCATCATCAGGTTGTGGGGCAGGCGCTGCTTGCGAAAGTACATGCTGTGGATCAGGTCGTGCTCCAGCTCATGGGTCAGCGAGGCAAAAAACGCGTTGAGCAGCAGGCACACCCACCAGGCCATGTGCCCGCTGATGTACAGCGCCGCCGAACCGACCATCCCGGCCAGGGCAAAGGCCAGGATCCCGGCGCCCAGCGCATCCTGGTGCAGCAGGATCGGATAGCGCTGGCGCAGTTCGACGCCCTTGGCGAGCACCACTTCACGAATATGCGCCGATCGTTGTTGTGCATTCAGGCGTTCGGGACTTGCAGAAGTACCGTGCATGCTTCCATCCTCTGGTTATTGATGTTCGCATCCTGCCCTGTGCGGTCGCGTTGGGCGCTAGCTGTGAACGCCAACCCGTTGACCGGAAGCGCCAATCATCATGATTGAACCCACCTCACTCGCCAGCTGGACCCGCGCCCTGCGCAAACAACTCGATGCCCTGGGCTTCGACAGCGATGTGCTGTGCCGGCAAGCCGGGCTCGACCCGCAACTGATGGACGACCCCAACGCGCGGTATCCGCTCTCGGCCACCACGCGCCTGTGGGAACTGGCTGTCCAGGCCAGTGGCGACCCGGCGATCGGCTTGCGGGTCTCGCGGTTCGTCAGCCCGACCACCTTTCACGCACTGGGCTATGCGCTGGTGGCCAGTGGCAGCCTGCGCGAAGTGTTCGAGCGCATCGTGCGTTATCACCAGGTCGTCAGTGATGCCCTCGAACTGCACTTGAGCCGGGCAGAGGATCGCTACTGCTTCACCCTCAAAGTCCCCACCGGCAGCCCGGCACCGGCACCCGAAGCCCTCGATGCCTTCGCCGCGATCTATGTGCGCACCTGCCGCAACCGCCTGGGCCGCGAATACGCGCCGCTGGCGGTGTACCTGCGACGTGCGGAGCCGGCCGATCCCCATCCCTGGCACAAGGTGTTCCGCGCACCGGTGTACTTCGCCGCCGAAGAGGATCGCCTGGAGTTTTCCCTGGAGGATTTCGACAGTCACCTGGACGATGCCAACCCGGAACTGGCCGAGCACAACGAGACCGTGCTCAAGCGCACCCTGGCGCAACTCAAGCCGCTGACCTGGGAGCGTAAGGTGCGAGATGCCATCGAGGAGCAACTGCCCGAAGGCGAACCCAGCGCCGAACGCATCGCCCAGGCCCTGCACCTGAGCCTGCGCAGCCTGCAACGGCACCTGGCGGACGAAGGCTGTCGCTTCGACACCCTGCTCAATGAAAGCCGCGAGAACCTGGCCCTGCTGCACCTGCGTGACCCGCAGTGCTCGCTGAGCGAAATCAGTTATCTGTTGGGATTCGCCGACACCAGCAGCTTCAGCCGCGCGTTCAAGCGCTGGACCGGGATGACACCGGGGCAGTTTCGCGATGGGTTGCGCTGATCAGCCTTTCACCAGGCTGCGCTCAGTGCCAGCCTGCCATTGCTCGAGCATGGCCTTGCCTATCTCGGCAAAACCCCGATGGGTGCGGATGTAATCCCTCATCTCGACCATCGCCAACTCCATGCCATGAACCACTTGCTGCAACAGTTCATGGCAACGGCCCTCGGTCAGGTTGCAGGCCGAGCGCCCAAAGCGCATCAGCATTTTGTATTTGGGCCATGCTTTTGAGCCACCCAACAGCAACGCCATGCTATCGGTCTGGATATAGACCGAGGTGGTGACGATGTCATAGGCCGGGGCGAAGCTGATGGGAGCCGCAGCACTGCAGTCGGGATACAACACACCAAAGTTCTTCAGGTGTGCATCGCCATTTTTCAGGCCCGCCGACAACGCGACAATCTTGAAGAACGACTCCAGGGCCTGGCCCAACAAGTGCGGAGAAACGAACGCCTTGATCTGCTTGGCAGCCCCTTCATACGAGCCATCGTATTTGGCCCTGGAAGGCCAGGCGTTGAGTACACAGAAATCTTCGAAGCCCAGGTAGCCTTGGTCATTCAGATCAAAACGCTCGACGACCAGGAATTTCCCGCGCTCACTCAGTTCGAATCCAGGCACATCAAGCCCCGAATGCAGCGCTGCGCGCATGCAGAAGTACTCATTCGCCGCCAGCTCCGGGTATTCCTCCGGGCGAAAGGTCTTGACCAGATGGGTGGCCCCTCGATGGGTCAGCCGGTCTATAGGGGCAGCACTGTCGCGCAACAGCACTTTGGGCTGCACCCCGGAAACCCCCGAATACTGGCCATAAGTGTGCAACAGGTCTTCAAACAGGCCTTGGGCGCCATCATGCACCAGCAGGTCTGCAAGGCGAGTGTCTGGGAGTGGGGGAGTGGCACTGCCCATCTCGGAAAGTCCCAAGCGTCCCAACTGGTAAGGGCCAGTGATCGCCAACAGCGCGAAGTCATCAAAGCCGCGAATCGCCTTGCTGAATCGACGCACCAGTTCCTCACGCAGCGCGCCTTCCGGCAGGTTCATTTCAAACACCGGCGGCAATCCGCGCGCCCAGGCATAGCTCTCCAGGCGAACGGGCATGGTCAACGAGACGGCGTGGGTTTCCTGCGCGTCGTCGGCATAACTGAACACTGAATCATCGCGCAATTGACCGCGACCGAGGGTCCCTACCGGAGAACCGGACACACTGACATGCAAACGTTGCTTATCCAGCGCGTTACTCATGGAAGTTGACCTTTTTCAGGCTGTCCAATGTCGCACGCCGGGATTGTCTAGGTACCGCCGTGAGCTCGTAGCCAAAGCCGTTAAGGATGGCTTCGACCTTGCGGATACCGATTTCCGACAAGGAGTTGTTCTCGATGCCTGAGATAGTGGCACGGCTCATCCCGTACTGACTCGCCAGTGCCTGCTGCGTCAGTTTGCGTTCTTTGCGCAGCGATCTGATCAGTTCGCCAAGGTTTTCCATGGGCCTAACCTGCATCCTATACAGTGCATTTTTGCTAGAACTATACGTATGCATCGTATTCAATGCATTAATGAGACAGAGCTTAGCCTAATCCCTGAATAGAATGCGCCTGCCGCTGACCGGTGGCTTAACGCCCGCGATCGCGGCGCAGCAACTTGCGTACCCGCGCCACCAGGGCGCTGTGGGTAAACGGCTTGAGCAGGTAGTCATCTTCATGCAGTTCCAGGCCACGCAAACGGTCTTCGATGCCGTCTTTGGTGGTCAGGAACAACACCGGTGTCGCGCCAAGCTGGCGGATCTGTTGCAACAGTTGCCAGCCGTTCAGGCCCGGCAGCATGACGTCGAGAATGATCAGGTCGTATTCAACGGTCTCGATGAAACGCCGGCCGGCCATGCCGTTGTCGGCCACATCCACCGTGTAGCTGGCTTCGCTCAGGCCCTGGGCCAGCGCCTTGGCGATTTCCGGTTCATCTTCCACTAACAACAATCGCATGGCACACCTCGGTTATTCGTCGCTACAGGCTAGGCGCCTTGGCGGCCAAAGCCCATCACTAACGCTTATTTCGGATCAACCGGGCACGTCACGGCTGCACCAGCGCGCGCAACCGCGAGGCATCGAGGATTTCGATTTCACCGTAACCGAGGCTGAGAATGCCCTGGCTTTCCAGGTCCCGCAGGATCTGGTTGGTGGTCTGGCGCGACAGCGACAGCAGCAAGGCCAGTTGCTCCTGCGGCAATTGCAGGACCCGCCGCGCCGGCTCGATCTCGCCATAGCCATCGGCGATCATCAGCAGCCGGTGCGCCACCCGGGCCGGGGCCGCCAGCAGGGTCAATTGTTCAAGGTTGATGAAGGTCAGGCGCAGTTTGTGGCTCATCAACAGCGCCAGTTGCCGCCAGTGCTGCGGTTGCTGATCGAGATAGGCCAGCAACGCGGCCTGTGGCAACTGCAACAGGATGCAGGGACCCACCGCGTAGGCATCATGGGTGCGTGGCTGGCCATCGAACAGGCAGATTTCGCCGAACCAGTGCGGCGCTTCGATCAGGCTCAACAACGCCTCCTTGCCCTGCTCGCTCACCGCCCCCACCCGCACCGCGCCTTCGAGTACGGCGTACAGGCCACATGGCGGATCGCCACGGCCGAACAGACGCTGCCCCGCGGACAGGTGCCGCACGCGCGCCAAAGACAGCAAGCTATCCTGAAGACAGGATGGCAGGTGGCTGAACCACTGCCCCTGCATCAGGCAGGCACGCCAGGCCGCTATTTGCATGAAGTCTCCACAGTGATTGTCGTCTGGCTGACAGAGCAACGACGGGCCTCAGGGCATGATCAACATCCCTACAGGAGGAAATAACAATGAAAAGCCTGGTTGACCACCTCAGTCAATACGCCGCTTACCACCGTGACCCGCGCAATATCGCCAGCCACTTTATCGGGATTCCGTTGATTGTGGTGGCCGTCGCGGTGCTGCTGTCGCGGCCGTCCTGGTCGGTGGCCGGGCTCTGGCTGTCGCCGGCAGTGCTCGTGGCCCTGGCCTCGGCGTGGTTCTACCTACGCCTGGAAGTGCGCCTGGGCGTGCTGATGACGGTGCTGCTCGGCCTGTCCGTATGGCTGGGCCAGGTCCTGGCGGCGCAGAGCACCGGGGTGTGGCTGGGCAGCGGCATCGGCTTGTTTGTGCTGGGGTGGGTGATCCAGTTTGTCGGGCATTACTACGAAGGACGCAAACCGGCGTTTGTCGATGATGTCAGCGGGTTGATCGTCGGGCCGCTGTTCGTGGTGGCCGAACTGGCCTTCCTGCTGGGCCTGCGCCATGACCTCAAGGAGCAGATCGAGCAGCGGGCAGGCCCGGTGCGCACCCGGGCCCACGGCCGTGCCTGAAGTGGCACGGTGCCAAAGCGGATCGAAATGAACCCGCCTGCGTAGCTGTTACAGGTTGGCGACTTTTTGCCAGACCTTGGGTTTGAAGAACAGGGTCTCGCCCTTGGCCAGGCCGGTCAGGCTGTCGTGGTCCTTGACCACTTCGGCCTCGATCAACTCGCTCTGGCCTTCGACCTTCAAGGTCACCCGCGTGGTGGCGCCCAGGGGGCGAATGTCGCGCACTTCAGCGGCGTGATGGTCTTCCAGTTCATGGCGCGACAGCGACACTTCGTGGGGACGGAACAGCACATGGTTGTCTTCGCCCAGGTGCAGGCGGTTCGAGTCGCCGAGGAAGTGGTAGACAAAATCGCTGGCCGGATTTTCGTAGACCTCACCCGGTGAGCCGATCTGCTCGATCACACCCTTGTTCATCACCACGATGCGATCGGCGACTTCCATCGCCTCTTCCTGATCGTGGGTCACGAACACCGAGGTCAGGTTGATGTCTTCGTGCAAGCGGGCCAGCCAGCGGCGCAGTTCCTTGCGGACCTTGGCGTCGAGGGCCCCGAACGGCTCGTCGAGCAGCAGCACCTTGGGTTCTACCGCCAGGGCGCGAGCCAGGGCGATCCGCTGGCGTTGCCCACCGGACAACTGCTCCGGATAACGATCCGACAGCCAATCCAGTTGCACCATGCTCAGCAGTTCATGGACCTTGGCGGCGATCTGGCTTTCGCTCGGGCGCTGGTTTTTCGGTTTCATCCGCAGGCCGAACGCGACGTTGTCGAACACCGTCATGTGGCGGAACAGCGCGTAGTGCTGGAACACAAAACCGACGTTGCGATCGCGCACGTCATGGCCGGAGACGTCTTCGCCGTGGAACACGATGCTGCCCTGGTCCGGGGTTTCCAGCCCGGCGATGATCCGCAGCAGGGTGGTCTTGCCGCAGCCGGACGGGCCGAGCAAAGCCACCAGCTCGCCGCTCTGGATGTCCAGGCTGATGTTGTCCAGCGCCTTGAACGCGTTGAAATTCTTGCTGACGTTACGCACTTCGATCGACATGAATTATTCCTCCGCGGCGCTGGCGCGCAGGCGGTTAATACGGTTTTCGCTCCACTGCTTGAGCAGCAGGATGAAGAGCGCCAGGATCAGCAACAGGCTTGCGACGGCAAACGCGGCGACGTGGTTGTACTCGTTGTAGAGGATCTCGACGTGCAACGGCAAGGTGTTGGTCACCCCGCGAATGTGCCCGGAAACCACCGACACCGCACCGAACTCGCCCATCGCCCGCGCGGTACACAGCACCACGCCGTAGATCAGGCCCCATTTGATGTTCGGCACGGTGACATGCCAGAACATCTGCCAGCCGTTGGCGCCCAGCAAGCGCGCGGCTTCCTCTTCCTGCGTGCCCTGCTCCTGCATCAGCGGGATCAGCTCACGCGCGACAAAGGGCACGGTGACGAAAATCGTCGCCAGCACGATGCCCGGCAAGGCGAAGACGATCTGGATGTCATGGTCCTGCAGCCACGGCCCGAACAGGCCCTGGGCGCCGAACATCAGCACATAGACCAGGCCGGCGATCACTGGCGACACCGAGAACGGCAGGTCGATCAGGGTCACCAGCATGCTCTTGCCACGGAACGAGTACTTGCTGACGCACCAGGCGGCACTGACGCCGAACACCAGGTTCAGCGGCACCGAGATCAGCACCGCGATCACCGTGAGTTTCAACGCCGACAAGGCGTCGGGCTCGAAGATCGCAGCGAAGAACGCGCCCAGGCCAAGCTTCAGGCCCTGGGAGACCACGATGAACAGGGGCAACAACAGGAACAGGGCAAAGATCAGCCAGCCGAGGACGATCAGGATTCGTCGCGAGCTGGCACTGCCACGACGGGCAGCGTTGGCCGAGGAAGCGGCGCTAATAGACGATTGGGACATGGTTCGCGCCTCCTTATGGGGTTTCGATGCGCCGCTGCAACAGGTTGATCAGCAGCAACAGGACAAAGGAAACCACCAGCATCAACACGCCAATGGAGGTGGCACCGGTGTAATCGTACTGGTCGAGCTTGACCATGATCAGCAGCGGCAGGATTTCGGTTTTCATCGGCATGTTGCCGGCAATAAAAATCACCGAGCCGTATTCCCCGACACCTCGGGCAAACGCCAGGGCAAAACCGGTCAACCAGGCCGGCAACAAGGCCGGCAGCAGGATGTAGCGGAACACTTGCAAGGGCTTGGCCCCCAGGCATGCCGCCGCTTCTTCGATTTCACGCGGGATATCGGCCAGCACCGGCTGTACCGTACGTACCACGAATGGAAGGGTCACAAACGTCAGGGCAAGGGTGATGCCCAGGGGGGTGTAGGCGATCTTGAACCCCAGGTCCGCTGCAAACTGACCCACCAGGCCGTTGGGTGCGTACAGCGCCGTGAGCGCAATACCGGCCACGGCAGTGGGCAAGGCGAAGGGCAAGTCGATCATCGCGTCGATGATTTTGCGTCCCGGAAAGGTATAGCGCACCAGCACCCAGGCCAGCAGCGTGCCGATGATGCCGTTGATGATCGCGGCACAGAGCGCCGTGCCAAAGCTCAGCTGCAAGGCCGCCAGCACCCGTGGCGCGGTGATGATGGTCCAGAACTGCTCCCAGGTGAGTTGAGCGGCGTGGACGAACATCGCCGCCAGGGGTATGAGCACAATCAGGCTGAGGTACACCAAGGTGTAGCCCAGCGTCAGCCCGAAGCCGGGTATGACGGGGGAGATACGACGCGACATAAAAGTCCTTGGTCAAGAACACAACAAAGCCCCGAAGGTAAATCCGAGGCTCGTTGATAGCAATTTAAGATTACTGTGCCTGGTAAATCTGGTCGAACACACCGCCGTCATTGAAGAATTTCGGCTGGGCGGTTTTCCAGCCACCGAAGTCCTTGTCGATGGTGACCAGGTCCAGGGTCGGGAACTGCTTGGCGTACTTGGCAGCCACGTCCTTGTCACGTGGACGATAGAAGTTCTTCGCCGCAATTTCCTGGCCTGCCGGGCTGTACAGGTGCTTGAGGTACGCTTCGGCGATCTGCGCGTTACCCTTTTTCTCGGCGTTCTTGTCGATGACTGCGACCGGCGGCTCGGCGAGGATCGACAGCGAAGGCACGACGATTTCGAACTTGTCTGCCCCCCCCTCTTCCTTGAGCGCCAGGAAGGCTTCGTTTTCCCAGGCCAGCAACACGTCACCCTGACCATTGTTGACGAAGGTGATGGTCGAGCCGCGAGCACCGGTATCGAGCACTGGAACGTGCTTGAACAGGGTCTGTACGTATTCCTTGGCCTTGGCTTCGTCGCCACCATTGGCTTTGAGACCGTAGGCCCAGGCCGCCAGGAAGTTCCAGCGGGCGCCGCCGGAGGTTTTTGGATTCGGGGTGATGACTTCAACACCGTTCTTGGTCAGGTCGCCCCAGTCCTTGATGCCTTTGGGGTTGCCCTTGCGCACCAGGAACACGATGGTCGAGGTGTAGGGGGTGCTGGCCTCGGGCAGACGCTTCTGCCAGTCAGCAGGCAGGGTCTTGCCCAGCTTGGCGATTTCGTCGATGTCACCGGCCAGCGCCAGGGTCACTACGTCGGCCCGCAGACCATCGATCACCGCCCGCGCCTGCTTGCCGGAGCCGCCATGGGACTGCTGGATCTTCACATTGTCGCCGGCATGCTCCTGCTTCCAGAAGTTGATGAATTCTGCGTTGTAGTCCTGATACAGCTCACGCGTCGGGTCGTACGAAACGTTCAGCAACTCGTAATCCTTGGCAACCGCGGAACCGGCAAAAATGGCACTGGCCAGAGCGGCCAAAGCGTAACGGCGAATCGACGACATGGTGGAGCTCCTGAAATTTTTAGTGTTGGCTGTTCTTATGGATTTCTGGAAACGGGTTGCCCGCGACGCCGCGCCTCAGCTCGGCTTGTTGCCCGGGTTCTGCAGGCGGAATTTTTCCTTGCGCTCGATCTGAACCACCTGGGCGTTGTGCACGGTGATCTCTACCGCACCAAAGCGCAGATCACGCAGGGCGCTCTGGATCTCGCGCAAGATGGTGGCTTCGTCATGGCCGTCAACGCTACGTAGGGATGCGCTCATGGTGCTGCTCCTGAAATGAGAAGTGCCTCGCAGTGGCGGCACTGCTGGTGGCTTGGGAGCAATAGTAGATAGCCGTGGATATTCTTAAAAATACTATTTAAGAATGTTTATATAACTGAAAGGTATTTTTAGCCCGAGCAAGGACTTGCGCGGACCTGGCGGTTTTGTGGGCTGTGTTTCGAGCTGACGGCGCACACGCGTGCTGATCCGGGGCTGCAGCACAGCCCCGGACTCAGGCACCTGCGTCTTAATGGATCAGCGGTGCCCGCGCCCAATCCAACTCGGCTGCCGGCATGGGTCGCCCATACCAGTAGCCCTGGCCCAGGTCACAGCCCTGGTCGAGCAAAAACGCCGCCTGTTCGACGTGTTCGATGCCCTCGGCGTGCACCTGCATGCCCATGCTTTGCGCCAGGGCGATGATCACCCGCACGATGGCGGCGTCGTCGTCATCCCAAGGCAGTCCGGCGACAAAACCCTGGTCGATCTTGAGTTTCTGCACCGGCAAGCGCTTGAGCCGCAGCAGGGACGAGTAGCCGGTACCGAAGTCGTCGATGGCCAGGCGCACCCCCAGCTCGCGCAGCCGGTGCATCTGTTCCAGGGCCACTTCCGGGTCACCCATCACCGCACTTTCCGTCACTTCCAGCTCCAGGCAGGCCGGGTCCAGCCCGGTGTCGTGCAGCACCTGGGAGACGCGTTGGTACAGTTCGCGCCGGGCGAACAAACGCGTCGACACGTTCACCGCAATGAATGACAGCACCACGCCGGCGTCCTGCCAGGCGCACATCTGCTGACAGGCCTGGCGCATCACCCAGGCGTCGATTTCGTCGATCAGCCCGGTGCGCTCGGCAATCGGGATGAACTCGCCCGGCGGCACCAGGCCGCGCTGCGGGTGCTGCCAGCGCACCAGCGCTTCGACGCCGATCAGGCGGCGGCTGCGCAGATCGTGGACCGGTTGGTAGTAGACCCGCAGCTCCTGCTGCTCCAGCGCCCGGCGCAGCTCGAAGGCGGTCTCGACCCGATGCTGGGCATGGGCTGTCAGCTCTTCGGTGTACAGGGCGTAGTCGTTACGCCCGGCACTCTTGGCCTTGAACAAGGCCGAATCGGCGTTGCGCAGCAATTGCTCGGCGCTCAGCGCGTCGCTGGGGAACAGGCTGATGCCAACACTGGCATTGATGAACAACTGATCGGCGTCGATCACAAAGGGCTCTTTGAGGCCGTCGATGATCCGTTGCGCCAGGGCCGCGGCCTGGACCAGTTGCCCACAGCTCTCCACCAGCACGGCAAATTCGTCTCCCCCCAGGCGCGCCAGGGTCACGCCTGGGCCGAACATCTCGCGCAAGCGCGACGCCACCGCCTTGAGCAATCGATCGCCGACGTTGTGCCCCAGGCTGTCGTTGATCATCTTGAAATGATCGAGGTCGATCATCAGCAACGCACAGCCGCGCTTGTGGATTTGCGCCGACGCCAGCGCCTGCTCGACACGGTCGCCGAACAGCAGGCGATTGGGCAGGTCGGTCAGCGGGTCGTGGTGCGCCAGGTGCTTGAGCTCATGCTCGGAATCCTTGATCGCACTGATATCGGAAAACACCGCCACGTAATGGCTGAGCTGGCCGCAGTCGTCGCGGATCACCCGGATGGTTTGCCACTGGGGAAAAATCTCGCCGCTTTTGCGCCGGTTCCAGATCTCACCGCTCCACTGACCGCCTCGACCCAGATCCTGAAACATCTTCTTATAAAAATCGGGCGGATGATGACCCGACTTGAACAGGCTGGGCGTATGCCCCAACACCTCTTCAGGCTGGTAACCGGTGATTTCCATGAAGGCGCGATTGACGTGGACAATCTTGCGCTGGCGATCGGTCACCAGCACCCCCTCATGGGTGCAATCAAACACCGCCTGCGCCTGGCGCAATTGCGCACGATCCTCAGCGTGCCGGCTCAACCCGGCCCCCCGTCCGAGAAAACCCGGCCAGCCTCCCCGCACAAGAACGATCAAGCCGGCGCTGAGCACAACCCAGACGTAACCGTTGATCAGTTGCCAGCGGACAAGCTCAGGAGAATCATCGAATAAGTTGTTCAATAAACAACCAGTAATCCCCAGCCACACGCAGGAAATCACCAGATAAAGCAGCGCTGCACGCAATGCATCGCGGTAAGAGGCAAACATCCGGCTGTCCATGTCCCTAAAAAAGTTCCGGATTATAGAATAAAGAAACATCCCGCCACTCTTATCTGAAAGGGTGACTGGTTTTATCTGTGTCCTGAGTGATAATGCGCGAGCTGTTTTTTTCTTTATCGAGGGCCATATAGCCTATGTGGTACGAAGGTTTACTCGGCTTGTCGCCCTGGCAACTGGTGGCAGTCACCCTGTTAATGACCCACATCACCATCGTGGGTGTCACGGTTTATCTGCATCGCTACTCGGCCCATCGCTCGCTTGAGCTCAATGCCGGCCTGAAACACTTCTTCCGCTTCTGGCTGTGGCTGACCACGGCGCAGAACACCCGCGAGTGGACCGCTATCCACCGCAAGCACCACGCCAAGTGCGAAACCGTCGATGACCCCCACAGCCCGGTGGTCAAGGGCCTGTCCACGGTCCTGCGCAAAGGCGCCGAGCTGTACCGCGCCGAAGCCGAGAACACCGAGACGCTGCGCATCTACGGCAAGAACTGCCCCGAAGACTGGATCGAACGCAACCTGTATAGCCGCTACCCGTTGCTGGGCGTGGCGCTCATGGGGGTGATCGACCTGCTGCTGTTCGGCACCATCGGCATCACCATCTGGGCGATCCAGATGATGTGGATCCCGTTCTGGGCCGCCGGCGTGATCAACGGCCTGGGCCATGCGATCGGCTACCGCAACTTCGAATGCCGCGACGCGGCGACCAACCTGGTGCCATGGGGCATCCTGGTGGGCGGCGAAGAGCTGCACAACAACCACCACACCTACCCCAACTCGGCCAAGCTGTCGGTGAAGAAGTGGGAGTTCGACCTCGGTTGGGCCTGGATCCAGCTGTTCAGCTTCCTGCGCCTGGCCAAGGTGCAGCGCGTTGCACCCATTGCCCACCGCGTCGAAGGCAAGGGCAACCTGGACATGGACACCGCCATGGCGATTCTCAACAATCGTTTCCAGATCATGGCCCAGTACCGCAAGCTGGTGATCGGCCCGCTGGTCAAGCAAGAGCTGGAAAAGGTCGACCATTCGGTACGCCACCAATTCCATCGCGCCAAGCGCCTGCTCTCGCGGGAGACCAGCCTGCTGGATGAAAAACACCACGTGCGCATCCAGACCATGCTCGAACACAGCCAGGCACTGAAAGTCATCTACGAAAAACGCCTGGCCCTGCAGCAGATCTGGGTCAAGACCAGCTCCAACGGCCACGACATGCTGGCCGCCATCAAGGACTGGGTCCACGAAGCCGAGGCCAGCGGGATTCAATCGCTGCGCGACTTCGCCCACCAGCTCAAGACCTACTCCCTGCGCCCGGCCTGACGCCCCAAACCTGGATCCGTGGGAGTGGGCTTGCCCGCTCCCACAGGGTCTGCGCCCGATCAGGTCTTGCGCAGGCGCATCAGCTCCGGCAAACCGATCTTGAGCAAACGTGCCGTTCGGCTCTTCGCCAGCTCCTCAACGCCCTCATGCTCCGTCAGGCGCGCCAACTGGGCGGCCATGTTCATCACCAGGGCTTCCCTGGAATAAACCCCACCACCGAGCCGATACACCGCGGCAATCAGCTCTCGCAACTCCAGCGGCAGCCGCCAGCGGGTGCGCAGTGCCGAACCGTAGGCCGCTGCAAACGTCACCAGCGCTTCACCCACCTCCTGCTCGTCATCCAACTCGCCGCCGGCCTGCTTCCACTCCTGCAAACAGCGCAGCAACGCCAGGTCGCCCAGGCAATGGAGCATGCCGGCGCAGTAGCAACGCTCCTGATCCAGGTCGAGTAACCGTGCGAGCGTGCGGCCGTATTCAGCGGTGTGCAACGACAGCTCCCAGTAGCGCTCGGCGTAGTCGGCCAGGCACGGGTCGCTCAACTTCGCACTGCGCTTGAGAGCCAGGCCCAGCACCAGGTTCATGCTTTGCCCGGTGCCAAGTCGATGCAGGGCCTGGGACAGGGTCTGCACCCCCTCCCCCAGGTGCTGTGCCGCGCTGTTGGCCGCAGCGATCAGCACGGCGGTGATTTGCGGGTCCGTGCGCACTTCCTCTTCCAGCAGCCTCAAGTCGAGGCCATTGGGGTTCAGGCTGCGCTTGACCGCCAGCTGCACATCGGTCAGCAGAGGGGCGCCGTCTGCCAGCTCGCGTCGCCGCTCAAGAAAGGTCGCCAGGGTCATGCCTGGGGCCAGCGTCGGCACCTCGCAGGAAACCGTCTGCCCGGCGCTCAGCAACAGGCCCTGCAGGCGCAGCGTCAGGCCCTGCATGTTCAATGGCTTGGTCAGGTACGCCGTGGGCGCCAGCTGGACCGCCTCTCGCACGCTGGCACTGTCATTGCGGTGACTCATCAGGATAAACGGCAACGGCGGATGACGGCGGCGCTGGCGCACACTGCGCAGCAAGCCCAGGCCATCGACACCGGGCAGCTCACCATCGGCAATCACCAGGTCGTAGGACTGCTCGGCCAGCAGCTGCAGGGCCTCCTGACCATCGGCACACAGGTCCAGCCGTGCGTCGCAGCGCACGTTCAACAACACCTGCTTGAGCAGGTCCCGCGACCAGGGATCGGCTTCGGCAATCAGCACGCGCGGCACGGCAGGTAAATCAACAGTGCTCATCAGGACACTCCGGGACAATCCTTGCACCATAGACAATGCAGCTGATTCGATACAGGCCAAAAGCCAGCGATGTGTTGGCAACGACAAAAAAAACCCGCCTAGGCGGGTTTTTTTGTGGACCAATTCACACTCGGTGATCAGAGCTCAGAGAAGCATTCTTCAATGATCGCCAGGCCTTTGTCCAGTTGCTCGTCCGGCGCAGTCAGCGGAACCAGCACGCGCAGCACGTTGCCGTAGGTGCCGCAGGACAGCAGGATCAGCCCCTTCTCGCGCGCCTTGGCCACGACAGCAGCAACGGCAGCGGCGTTAGGCTTGTGGACGTCGCCGTCGTCGAACAGCTCGACCGCGATCATCGCGCCCAGGGCACGCACTTCACCGATCACCGGGTACTTGGCCTGGATAGCCTTCAGGCCAGTCACCAGACGCTCGCCCACTGCCTTGCAGCGGTCCAGCAGGTGCTCTTCTTCGAACACTTCCATCACGGCCAGGGCCGCGGCGCAAGCGATCGGGCTACCGGCGTAGGTGCCGCCCAGGCCACCTGGCGCGATGGCATCCATGTATTCAGCCTTGCCGCACACACCGGCCAGCGGGAAGCCGCCAGCAATGGATTTGGCGAAGGTGGTCAGGTCGGCAGCAACGCCCATCTGTTCCATGGCGAAGAAGGTGCCGGTACGGCCAGCGCCAGTTTGTACTTCGTCAGCGATCAGCAGGATGCCGTGCTTGTCGCACAGCTCGCGCAGGCGGGCCATGAACGCTTTAGGCGCGACGTAGAAACCGCCTTCGCCCTGCACCGGCTCGATGATGATGGCAGCGATGTCACGCGGCTCGGCGTCGTTCTTGAAGATGCGCTCGATGCTGGCGATCGAGTCGTCGATGCTCACACCGTGCAGTTCGTTCGGGTACAAGGCGCGGAACACACCGCCTGGCATCAGGCCCATGCCGGCCGAGTAAGGCACGACCTTGCCGGTCAGGCCCAGGGTCATCATGGTGCGACCGTGGTACGCGCCGGTGAAGGCGATCACGCCAGCACGGCCAGTGGCGGCACGGGCGATTTTCACGGCGTTTTCCACCGCTTCGGAACCGGTGGTGACCAGCAGGGTTTTCTTGGCGAAATCGCCTGGAACCTTGGCGTTCACTTTTTCACACACTTCAACGTACGGTTCGTAGGCCAGTACCTGGAAGCAGGTGTGAGTCAGCTTGTTCAGTTGCTCGGTCACTGCCGCGATGATTTTCGGGTGCACGTGACCGGTGTTCAGCACGGCGATACCGCCGGCGAAGTCGATGAACTCGCGACCTTCAACGTCGGTCACGGTGGCGTTCTTCGCGTGGTCGGCGAAGATCGGGTGAATCTGGCCAACACCGCGCGGTACAGCGGCTTCGCGGCGTTTCATCAGGGATGCGTTAGTCTTGCTCATGGTGTCCTCATTCACCGCTCATCGGGCGGCGTGGTTCAAGGAAAATGCGGCGGGGAGGCAACTGGGCAGCATGCGATGATCGACTGCCGCAGCTTTCCCGGCCACAGAGAAAATTGCGTGTGAAGCACGCAAAGGGACAGCGCTCTCGTGCCCTTTGCGGTTGAAGCAATGCCTTGCCGGGCTTAGATGCCCAGGCAGAGGTATTTGATTTCCAGGTAGTCTTCGATGCCGTACTTGGAGCCTTCACGGCCCAGGCCCGAGGCCTTGATGCCGCCGAATGGCGCGACTTCGTTGGAGATCAGCCCGGTGTTGACGCCGACCATACCGTACTCCAGGGCTTCAGCCACACGGAATACACGACCCAGGTCGCGAGCATAGAAGTACGAGGCCAGGCCGAACTCGGTGTCGTTGGACATGGCGATCACTTCGGCTTCGTCTTTGAAGCGGAACAGTGGCGCCAATGGACCGAAGGTTTCTTCCTTGGCCACGGCAGCGTTCTTCGGCACGTTGGTCAGGATGGTCGGCTCGAAGAAGTTGCCTTCCATGACCTTGCCACCGGCCAGGACGGTGGCGCCTTTGGCGATCGCGTCAGCAATGTGTTCCTGGACCTTGGCCACGGCCTTGCCATCGATCAGCGGGCCAGTGGTGGTGCCTTCTTCCAGACCGTTGCCGATCTTGAGCTTGGCCACGGCCACTTTCAGCTTCTCGGCGAACGCGTCGTAGACCGAATCCTGAATGTACAGGCGGTTGGCGCAGACGCAGGTCTGGCCGTTGTTGCGGTATTTGGAAATGATCGCGCCTTCAACGGCCTTATCCAGGTCCGCGTCATCGAACACGATGAACGGTGCGTTGCCGCCCAGCTCCAGGGACACTTTCTTGATGTCCTTGGCGCACTCAGCCATCAGCTGGCGACCGATTTCGGTCGAGCCGGTGAAGGACAGCTTGCGCACGATCGGGTTGCTGGTCAGTTCGCTGCCGATGTCGCCGGCGCTGCCGGACACCACGCTGAACACACCGGCCGGAATGCCGGCACGCTGGGCCAGTTCGGCCAGGGCGAATGCCGAGAACGGGGTTTGCGAAGCCGGCTTGAGCACCATGGTGCAACCGGCAGCCAATGCCGGGCCGGCTTTACGGGTGATCATCGCGGCCGGGAAGTTCCACGGGGTAATGGCAGCGGTCACGCCAATGGGCTGCTTGATCACGATCAAGCGCTTGTCGGGCTGGTGGCCTGGAATCACGTCACCGTAGATGCGCTTGGCTTCTTCGGCGAACCATTCGATGAAAGAGGCGGCGTAGACGATTTCGCCCTTGGCTTCGGCCAACGGCTTGCCCTGCTCGAGGGTCATCAGGCGGGCCAGGTCGTCCTGGTTTTCGATAATCAGTTCAAACCAGCGACGCAGCTTGTTCGCGCGGTCCTTGGCGGTCAGTGCACGCCAGGCCGGCAGCGCTTTGTCTGCAGCTTCGATCGCACGACGAGTTTCGGCAGCACCCATTTTCGGCACGGTGCCCAGAATTTCGCCCGTTGCCGGGTTGTTGACGTTGATCGTCTGACCATTGTCCGCATCAACCCAAGCGCCATCAATGAAGGCTTGCTGGCGGAACAACAGGGTGTCTTTAAGCTGCATGTCGGCTTTCCTTAACAGCACCGCGCGCGCGCGGAGCGAATTATGATTGTAGAAAGGCGCCTTGGAGGCTGCCGTCAGGGAAATCATTCACCGGGCTGAAGCACATAAATAACGCACTGATTGAAGCTCGTGCGGTTCAGCACCCAGACAAGAGCGTTTGAAATCTCAAACGAATCCTAGGATCAAAGGGGGTAAAGGACAATAGGTTGTTCGAAAAAAAGAACGAAAACCCCGTTTAACCTGAGGTTTTCTGATCAACGTCGCGAACACCCTCTTAACCGGCTGAAAACACCAGGCTATTCAGCAGCATGGACGCACGCTGTGCTTATGAGTATTATGGCGCCCGCATTGCACCAGTAGCTCAGCTGGATAGAGTACTGCCCTCCGAAGGCAGGGGTCGTGGGTTCGAATCCCGCCTGGTGCACCATATAAAACGAAAGGCCCGGGTGAAAACCCGGGCCTTTCGTCGTTTCAGGCATCCACTTCGTCGCCAGGGCTCGGCGCCCCATGCCTGGAATTTTGCACCAGTTGCTCAATGAAGAACTCCACGTGCCCGCCAGGGTGAGCCGGCAGTGGCCAGGCGTCGATTTTTTGCGCCATGTCGCGAAAGGCGTTGGCGAACCTGGAACGCGGATACGCCTCGACCACCACCTGCCGCTTGCGTAAGGCCCTGGGCACTGACTCGTCGTTCGGCACCGCGCCCAAGTAATGTAAGTGCACGTCGAGAAGCCGATCGGTGACCTTCTCCAGCTCGGCAAACAGCTTGCGCCCCTCCCGCGCACTCGCTGCCTTGTTGGCCAGTACCCGAAAGCGGTGAATGCCGTATTGCTGATGAAGCAATTGGATCAGGTTGCAGGTACCACGAAACGCTGCCGGCTCATCACACGCCACCACGATCACTTCCTGGGCGGCACGCAGAAAACTCATCACCGTCTCACCGATACCCGCCGCCGTATCGATGACCAGAACATCCAGCTCATCACCAATACTGCTGAAGGCATGGATCAGCGCATGAAATTGCGCCGGTTGCAGGTGGGCCATGTCCGGCGAACCGGAACTTGCCGCGGCGACACGAATGCCTCCAGGTCCACGCACCAACGCATCCGCCAGTTCGCAACGCCCGGCAATGACATCCGCCAGGCGGTACTTGGGGGTCAGCCCCAGCAAGGCATCAATGCTGGCCAGGCCGAGGTCGGCATCCAGCAATACCACCCGCCGACCAGCCCTCGCCAAGGCCAGGGACAGATTGACCGCCACCGTGGTCTTGCCGACGCCACCCTTGCCGCCACTCACGGCAATAACGCGCACACGATGCACACTATTCATCTATTTTTCTCTTGCACACGCCGCATGCACCCGCCCGTCAAAAAACAGTGCCTGACACGCGCAGGCCAACAACCTGGCCAACGCGGCCCTACGCCGAAGGTTATGAATGCTTAGTCTCTGTATGTTGGCGACCATCTAATGAACTGCCGAAGTACGCCGCGAGAAACCAACGAAAAAACGGCGAAACTTTCACAGTGAAGTTAATGCCATGAGGCGACACAACCTGACTGGGTAGATCACTCGCTTACTTTGCCAATGAGTTAGACCTAAGTACAGCGTTACAGGCCCACTCGCCGCCTGTTAGTCCACAAAGCCCAGTCAACCACCGACAAAAAACAGCGGATCAGACCCACGCCAAGTAGAAAACAAACAATGCTCCGCCGCGCCACCAATCCTACAGGCTACCGACACATGAAAAGTTGATTACTTAGGCCAAATTATAATTATCACTAAAGCATTAGCCTATGCTGATTTCATCCGAAAGGATGACCACCCGAACACCTAACTATCCGACTAATACAATGTTAATAAGATGTGCGCTGCATTATAACGTCAGCCTAGGAAGCCTTCTCCAGAGCCAGAAAGGCGAGCATGAGAGACCGTGATATTTTTTTGCCGCTAAAGTAGAAAAAGTTCATCAGTTGAATTAGAGTCCCTAGTGAGCTTTGGAGCCACCCTCTAAAGCCTTATATTTTATCGGGATATTGGAGAACCGTTCGCTGCAGAAGTAACAGCGGCGGAAGAGAAGGATCGCATATGCACAAGAAAACCGCGCGCCTAACTATATTGATCGATCTTCCGACTAAAAAGAAATTAGAGGACCTCTCTGAGACTGTCGATCTAACCGTGTCGCAGATTCTCAGAAAATTAATCAAGAACCACCTGAGCGAGTTCGACCAACCGATCAGCTTTTCACCGGAAGAAATAACCCGCGACGACACTTTCCCGCTCAATTAGAACGAAAGTACCAGTGTAAGTGTGACGCAGTTCACGCCAGCACTCCCTTATTACACCGCCCCTGCCGGGCGCGGGAAAACTGGATGAATTGCGTAGTGTTCGGTGACCGGACACAACAACGCTCATCCCCGGAATTCTGTGTTCATCTGACGTTGACAATGGATTTTCTTATGTCTTTGAAACAGCAATTAATCGCCTGTTACAACTTTTTTAAAGATCAGACAGCAGAGCCCATTGCCAGCACGGACACGCCGGCACCGTGCACCTTGTTTTTCTCCCTCAGCAACGGCACACAACGGGCGCGGGTGTTCCACAGCAGCGCCGACACCTTCGAGGCGGCGTGGAATCACGCACTGCTGAACTTCCCGCCACTATCGGCCGCGCCCCAGCAGGCTCAACCGCCCGAGCGGCTCTGGCTCAGGGTCGAGCGCGCGACCCAGGTGACGACGCTGTCGTGGGCCCAATTGCAGGAGCGCCTGCAGCGCCACAAACGCAATTACTTTCGCTACGGCATCGCCTTCGATCCGCAACTGAAGACCGCCCTGACCGAACAGGAAATCAACGCCAACGCGATCCTGTATGGCGGCTCCACCGTGCCGCTGGCCCGTTTCAACCTGGGCAATTTTTCGGTGTACGTGAAGAAACGCTTTGCCGATTCAGCAGCACTGGAGGCCGTCCAGCAGGCCCAATCCGACCCCCAGACCCCGGTGTACCTGTTCCAGACCCAGGGCGTTTTTTGTGCCGAAGACGGCGTCGCCCACGCCCTCACCAGCAGCGGGCCGGATGTCGGGCGACGCAAGACCTCGGCGCTGGACGCGGGCGAGATACGCGACAAAGTCGTCAGCGCCTCGGACTTTCTCGCCCGCCAGGTCAAGGCCAGCGGGGAATTTGTCTACGGCCAGTTCCCCTGTTTTAACCGCACCATCGAGAACTACAACGCCCTGCGCCACGCCAGCACGACCTATTCGATGGTCGAAGCCTGGGCGCTGACCAGGGACGACGCCCTCCTGGCATCGATAAAACGCGCCCTCGACCACCTCACCCTTACGCTGATCAGGCCCTACACCTTGCCCGACGGCAGCGCTGCCGCGTTCCTGGTGGACGTCGGCGACGAAATCAAACTGGGCGGTAACGCGGTCTGCCTGTTGGCCTTGGTGAAATACAGCGAAGTCACTGGCAATCGCGACTATCTGCCGCTGCTGGCGGCGCTGGCCAACGGCATTGCCTGGATGCAGGATCCGCAGACCGGCGGCTTCAACCACGTCCTGCACGCCCACGATCTGAGCGTCAAAGCGCCGTTCCGGATTATTTACTACGACGGCGAAGCCGCCTTCGGCCTGATGCGTCTCTATGGCTTGAGTGGCGAAGAACGCTGGCTGCACGTGGTCGAGAAAGCCTTCGACTATTTCATCGCCAAGGAACACTGGCGCGAGCACGACCACTGGCTGAGCTACTGCGTCAATGAGCTAAGCCGCTATCGGCCCGAAGAAAAATATTTCCGTTTCGGCCTGAACAACTTCATCGACTACCTGGGATTTGTGCAGCAGCGCATCACCACCTTCCCCACCCTGCTGGAGTTGATGATGGCCGCTCAGCAGATGCTGCAGCGCATCGAGCAAATGCCGGCGCTGCGCCACCTGCTCAACGAGGTCGACCTGCAGGCGTTCTATCGTGCCTTGCACCACCGCGCCGGACACTTGCTCAACGGCTACTTCTGGCCGGAAATGGCCATGTTCTTTGGGCATCCGGCGCGCATCGTCGGCTCGTTTTTCATCCGCCATCACGCCTTTCGCGTGCGCATCGACGATGTCGAACACTATCTCTCGGGACTGATTGCCTATCACCGCTACCTGCTCGACGGCGCACCGCAGGTCCGCGCCGTCCGGCCAGACGTGCAGCAGGATGGCGCCGGCTGGCAGTGGGATGCGGCCAAAGTGCTGCAGGCCACCGGCGGCACCTGGGCGGTCGCGCCCGAGGCGGATTGGACAGCCAGCGGGCTGGCCCCGTCCATGGCCTACTTCAAGGCGCAACGCATGTTGAGCCGCCACCCAAGTAAGGTTGGCGCCAACGAGGCCCGGCTTGCACGCCTGTGGGCCAAGGCCGATCCGCAGCAGCGCCCCTCGGCCCTGGTCTGCGTCGACCCCACGCCTTACCTGGGCAGTGGCCTGCCGGTGCTGCAAGTGCCGGACACCGCAGATGCCATGCTGCAAATGGGCCGTTACGCCCGGCAAGCCTTTGGCGGCCAGGTGTTCGGAGTCACCGGCAGCGCCGGCAAGACCACGGTTTGCGCCATGCTCACCCATGCCCTGGCGCAACTGGGCAGCGTGGCGCAGACCGAGGGCAACGCCAACCTGCCCCACGGGATAGCCTGGAACCTGGCCTGCATGACCGATCCGGCACGCTTCTGGGTCCTGGAAATGGCCGTCGGCCGGATGCCCATCAACTCCGAGCTGGTGCGCCCCCACGTCGCGGTCGTCACCAGCCTGGCCCCGGCACACCTGGAGTACCACGGCACCCTGGAGAACCTCGCGCGCAAGAAAAGCGCGATCTTCCGCTCCATGGCACCCGGCGGGCATGCGGTGCTGAACCATGACATGCCGTACTTCCAGGTGTTCGCCAATGCCGCCCGGCGCGCGCAATTGACGGTGCTCAGCTACGGCGAGCACGAGCACGCCGATCTGCGGCTGCTGGACTGCTGCACGACCCCTTCGTACCTGCAGGTCAATGCCAGCCTGCGCGGCACGCCCGTGCACTTCAAGTTGCGCGCCCGCGGCCACCACATGGTGCTCAACGCCCTGTCGGTGCTGGCTTCGCTGGTGTGTGCCGGCTTGCCCACGGCCCAAGCCCTGGCCGCGCTGGAGACATTCGCCGCAGTGGATGGCCGCGGCAATACACTGACCATCCCTTGCGGCGACGGTGACTACCAACTGATCAACGACGCCTACAACGCCAACCCGGGCTCGATGGGGGCGTCGCTGAAAATGCTCGCCGAACTGCCCGGCCGGGCCGATCAGCGCGTCGCCGTACTGGGGGATATGCTCGAACTGGGCCCCGACACCCAACGTTATCACCTGGAACTGGCCGAATCCCTGCTGGCCGCGGCCCCACGCCAGACCCTGCTCTGCGGACCGCTGATGCACGGCTTGTATGTGCAACTGCGCGATCAGTTGCCCATCGAGTGGTTCGAAGACGTCAAGGCCCTGCAGCAGCAACTGCCCCAACACGCCGCACGCTGGTTCCGCCCCGGTGATTGGGTACTGGTGAAAAGTTCGGGGGGCACCGGATTGTCCCAGGTGGTCGACTCACTGATGGCTAGCGAGCCCGCCGTCGCGGCG
This sequence comes from Pseudomonas kielensis, assembly GCF_014236655.1. Lineage (GTDB taxonomy): Bacteria > Pseudomonadota > Gammaproteobacteria > Pseudomonadales > Pseudomonadaceae > Aquipseudomonas > Aquipseudomonas kielensis. The sequence continues at coordinate 56,308 of NZ_JACMYG010000006.1, read as the reverse complement.
CTCTGACGCCATCCGGACTACGACTCGCTGACCCCAGCGAGTCGTCCCTTCAAGGTTGCGCGCACTGCGCCGCCGTCTTCAGCCCGATATCGTTGCGCAACTGATGAAACGCCGGTGCGATCGCCGGCGCTTCGATCAGTTGCGCCTGCAACCCGGCATCACGCAGCGCCTGGTAGAACTGCGCCTGCAACACAAAGGGGGCGACCTGGTCGTCGCGATTGCCCACCACAAACAAGCGCCGATCGGCCACCTGGGCAATACCGGCGACATGCTCCAGCGGATCATACGGGTGCAGCAGGCCATTGGTGTCGCGCCCCTCGCGGGACGGCAGGCCTTTGCTGCGACGAATCATCTGGGCCCGTTCGAGCAAGGCAAAGGCCCCCGAGGTCATGACCGCGCACTGCACATCGTTGCGCCCCAGCGTGAGCAGGGCCGCCACCACCGTCGCCCCGCCGCTGTGCCCGAGCAACACAAAACGGCCGATGCCGTAGCGCTGGCGCAACTGGTCGAGCGCCGCGTCCAGCGCCTGGAACTCGGCGGGCTGACGCCGCTGGCCGTGGTTGCCGCTGGAACCGTAGGTCCCCGGGCGCGCAACGATCACCACCGGCATCCCGGCCCGCCGACTCAGGGCCGCCGCCTGCCGATCCTTGGCGCGCAGGGTATTGCCGGCGATGGCTGCAGGCGCGCGGTGCATTTCGATATTGCGGTCACCATGAAACATCACGATCACCACTGGCGCGTGCGCAAGCGGCACGGCACTGAAGTAGCGGATGCAGGCCTGGCCGTTGGCGTACTCGACCCACAGGGCCGAGTCCTGATCGGTGCAGGCAGCCGGGTCTGCCGGGGTATTCCACGGCAGTGGCAGGTCCTCCGAGCCCCGGGCCCACAAGGGCGCACTGACCGCCAGAGCCGCGCACGCCAGCCACCTGGCGACGCTCACCGAGCGCATGCCTAGCGCTCGCGCAAGGCTTCGCGCGCCCGGTTCATCGGCTTGATCAGGTAATCGAGCACGGTCTTCTGGCCGGTCTTGATATCCGCCGCCGCGATCATCCCCGGCACAATGGAAAACGCCTTGCCGGCCTTGTTGTGCAGCTCATTGTCATTGGTGCGAATGAACACGCGGTAGTAGAAGACCTCGGGTTTGACTTCATCCTGAATGGTGTCCGGGGAAATGGTCACCACCTTGCCATCCATGCTGCCGTAGATGGAGTAGTCATAGGCCGTGATCTTGACCTTGGCGTCCTGGTCGGGATGGATAAAGGCGATGTCCCGCGGGGAAATGCGCGCCTCGATCAACAGCTGGTCGTCCATCGGCACGATCTGCATCAAGCGGCCATTGGGTGGAATGATCCCGCCGATGGTGGTGACCTCGATGTCCTTGACGATCCCCCGCACCGGCGAGCGCAACGTCAGGCGCGTGACCGAGTCGGAACGGCCCTTGAGCACCGAGGACAGGGTCTGCACATCGGAGTTGGCCTTGGCCAGCTCTTCGCCGGCCCGCACCATGTATTCGGAGCGCGACTGGGTGAGCTTCAGCTCCAACTCGGACTTCTGGCGCTTCAGGCGCAGGACCTCGACGTTACTCGCGGCGCCGACCCGGGCCAGGTTCTCGGTGATCTCCAGCTCACTGCGCACCAGCCCCAGGGAGGCCCGCACCCCCGCCTGCGACTCTTCCAGCCCCTTGCGCCGGGTCTGGTACAAGTCGGTTTCGGCGCTCATCAGCGCCGGGTAGGCCTTGAGCTCGGGCGGAAAGGCCAGCGCGGTGCCGTTCACTTCCGCCTGCAACCGCGCCACGCTGGCCAGGGAGGCGCGGTACTTGGCGGCGCTCTCGCCGAAGTTGGACTCGGTCTTGGTCGGGTCCAGCTTGGCGAGGATTTCCCCCTGCTTGACGATATCCCCCTCAGCCACATTGAGCTCGGCGACGATGCCGCCCTCCAGCGACTGAATGACCTGCTCACGGGAGGTCGGGATCACCTTGCCGGTGCCGGTCGACACTTCATCGATTTCAAACAGGTAGGCCCACACCCCGAACGCCAGCAGCATCAGCGCCACACACCAGACGACCCGCGTCGAGCGCACGACCGTGACGTCATCCAGGCTGTCGTCGGCGTTCGAGTGGTCACCCTGGGTATGGCTGGAGCCTGCCAGTGGCACCCGTGTCGGGTCCGGGTTCGACCCTGGGGAACGATTGTTGTTTTCCATCTGAGCTATCCTTTTGTGCAGTCAGTGGCTGGGAACAGCCGGCTCACTGCGCCGGGTTCCGAGGTTTGGAAAGACGGGCAATGGCGTTGTCCTTGGTGTCATCGATGACCACCGCGCCGTTGTCGACGACGATGATCCGATCCACCAGGCTCAACACACTCATGCGGTGCGTGGCGATGATCAGCGTGCGCTGCGCGCCCCACTGGCCCAGGCTCTGGATCAGCTTGCGTTCGCTGGCGTCGTCGAGGGCCGCAGTCGGCTCGTCCAGCAGCACAATCTGCGGCTGGCGAATGATCAACCGCGACAGCAGCAGCGCCTGGCGCTGGCCACCGGACAGACCGAGGCCACCCTCCAGAATCATGTGGTCCATGCCCAGTGCGAACTTACTGATGAACTCCAGCGCACCAGTCAGCGCCAGCGCTTCGAGCAGGTCCTGGTCGCTGGCGTGTGCCGCCCCCAGCATCAGGTTTTCCCGCAGGGTGCCGTGGAACAGCCGGGAGTTCTGGGTCAGCAGGCCAACATCGCGGCGCACATCGGCCGGATCGATATGGCTCAGGCCGACACCGTCCAGGGTCAGGGAACCCGAACTGAGGTCGATCATCCCGGCCATGGCCTGCAGCAGCGTCGACTTGCCCGCGCCGTTGCGCCCCAGCACCGCGATGCGCTCACCCGGGGCAATCTTCAAGTCCTTGACCGTGAGGGCCGGCATCGGCGCATCTTCGGCGTACTTGAACTGCGCCTGCTTGAACTCATAGTCGCCGCGCACCAGCGGCAAGTGCACACGCTTGCTGCCTTCGGCCTGGTCGACCGGCATCTGCATGATCCGGTGCAAGCCCTGCAAGGCCACTTTGGCCTGTTGCCAGCGGGTCAGCACCAGCGTGATCTGCGACATCGGCGCCATCATGCGTGAAGCCAGGATCGACGCGGCCACCAGGCTGCCGGTGGTCATGTCGCCCGCCATCACCATTGGCGCACCGAACACCACCACCACCGCAAAGACGCCGCCCTGCACGCTCTGGGTCCAGGTCACCAACCCGCTGGTCAGCGTGCGCGAACGCAGACTGGCCTCGGCGGCGGTCGCGTTGTAGTGGTTCCATTGCTGCTGGAAACGCTGTTCGGCCTGCAGCATCTTGATGTCGTCCAGGCCCTGCACGGTCTCCACCAGCATGGCGCTACGCAGCGAACTTTCGCGCATCGACTGGTTGGCCAGCCTGGCCAGTTTTCGTTGCGACAACAGCCCCGGGATGATCAGGAACAGCACCGCGCCCAGCGGCACGGCCACCAGTGGCCCGGCGATAAACCAGTAGATCACCACGAACATCAGGAAAAACGGCAGGTCGGCCAAGGCACTGGCGGTGCTTGAGGTGATCAGCTCACGCAGCTGTTCCAGTTCGCGCAACTGGGAAATGAACGAGCCGGTGGATTTCGGCCGGGCGCTGTTGCGCAGACGAATGGCATGGCCGAAGACCAGGTCCGAGACCCGCATGTCGGCGCGCTTGCCGAGCAGATCGGTGATCCGCACGCGCATCACCCGCAGGACAAAATCGAAAAACAGCGCCAGCATCACCCCGCCGAACAACACGTACAGGGTCGGCATCGACTCGGCCGGAATCACCCGGTCGTACACCTGCATGGAAAACAGCACCCCGGCCAGGCCGAGGATGTTGGCCGCCAGCGACGCCAACATGACATGGCCGTAAGGGCGCAGGTCGCGCAGGACGATGTTCCTGAACCAGCTTTTCTCGTAGGGCTTGATGTAGTCGTCGACCCGCGAGTCCCGCGCCGCCTGCACGGGGCGCAGAATCAGCGCCTTGCGCGCCGACAGCAGCAGCTCGGCACGGCTGATGCGGCTTTGCAGGCCTTGGTCGCCGCTGTAGACAATGCCCAGCTCATCATCGTCGCTGAGGGTCTGCAGCACACCGATTTGCCCATCGTCGAACTGCAGCACCAGGGGCAGGCGCCGCTGCACCAAGAGCGCGGGGCTGAAATCGACGACTTTCAGGCTCAGCCCGGCCTGGCGGGCCATTTGCCGCAGTACCTCGTCGACCCCGGTGCCCTTGCTCCACTGGGCGGCAATGCGCACATTCTGCGCCGAGCAATCCAGGCGATGGTGTCGGGCGACGGTGAGGATCGCTTCCAGCCAGCCTTCGTAATCGAGTGCACTGGCCGCCTCCAGGGTCTGGGGTTCGGTGGCGCCCTGGGGATCCAGGTTCACGGCGTCGTTCATGGTCGAATCTCCACACCTTGGATGGTGCCACTGTCCAGATTGAACGCCGTGCGCAAGGCGCTGCTGTTGTACAGGCAATCGATTTCCAGACGGTGCAGATCCGCGGCGGTGTTGGCCCGGTCCATGGCAGCCTGGTGGATTTCCTGCTCGGCGTTCAACAGATCGAGCAGTGGCCGCGTGCCCAACTCAAGGTATTGCTGGCGATACAAATCGCGGGTTTCAGAAATGCTGCGTTCACGAAAATCCAGGGTGGTCAGGCGCTGTTCGAGGCTGGAGGTCTGGTCCCGCGCCTCGAGCAAGCCCTGGCGTACCGCCAGGCGCGCGGCGTCGTTGGCCGCCTCGGCCGCCCGTAACGCCTGGGCCGCTGCCGATTTACGGGCATTGATCGCGCCGCCCTGGTACAGCGGCATCTCGACGTTGAGGAAGATCCCGTAGCGCGTGCGGTCGCGCCCGCCCACGCTGCCATCCTCGTCATTGCTGTCCAGGTACTGGGTGGCCGACGGATCCAGCGACACCGTTGGCATCGCTTCGGCCCGGGCCTGGGCGATCTGCGCCTGGGCGTCGACCTGCTGCGCCTGGGCGATCAACAACGAAGGCGTCAACACTTCATCGGCATTGATGCCTTGGCAGGACTGGCGCAGCGTGCTCGGCACCTCGGGGGCGACACTGACCGGCGTGCGCGCGCCGAGCAGACTGCCCAGGCTGCTGCGCCAGCGGTTGTACAGCGCGGTGTATTGCAACTGCGTGGCAACGGCAGCCTCGACCCGCGAGCGCGCCTGGATCAGGTCGGAACGGGTGCTGGCGCCCATGTCGCTGCGCTTTTGCGCCAGGTCGGCAATGGCCGTCAAGCCCTTGACCTGCGCGCGGGAGATGTTGAGCAACGCCTGATAGCGTTGCAGTTCGATCACCGCAAAGGCGGTATCGCGCGCCACCTGGTCGATGGCCAGCAACACCGAAGCCTGCTTGCCATTGACCCGGGCCACGGCACTGTCCACCGCACTGTCCACTTTGCCGAAGTCATACAGCATCTGCTTAGCCGACAGGGTGAAGGCCTGGCTTTGGCCGTTACCGGTCAGGCCGCTGTCGTACCCGGAGTTGAACCCGCCACGAATCTGCGGGTAATAACCGGCACGGGCCACGGTGACATTGTCGTGTTGCTGGTACAGCTGGCCGATCGACTCGGCGATCGCGGGATGCCAGGCGACAGCCAGTTGAATGGCGCGCGGCATGTCGAGGTTGTCGGGGACTGCGCGACTGGGGGCCGCCGGCTGGCTGGCACCGAACGAATCACCCGGTAAATTCTTGCCCACATCGTTGGGGCTGATGGTGTTAATACTTTCGGGTTCGTAGTCGCGTGTCAGCGCTACGGCCCGCTCTATCGTCAATGGCTGTACGGCGACGGCCAACAACGCCACAAACAGGAACTCGAACCGATCCTTAGGTCTCAAGTAATGCTCCACATCAGCTTGTGATGAAAAAGATAGACGCATATTTGCCCTGCTGCCGACTCAATTTCAGCGACCTGCACGGCTCACTCGAATTCGTGGTGTAACGCCAGGGCGGCGCAAGACTGCGCCGCCTGGATCGTTACGATTAATGGATGGAGGATCAAAGGAGAACGCCGGGCGCTGCGGCCCGACGCTCCCCGCCAGCAACGTGGTTAAACCACGTTGACCCCGCTTTGCACCCAGAGTTGATGGGTCTCATCTTCCTGGCTGGTGTACACCACGTACTCCTGCCCGTTCTCCAGTTGCGTACTCCCCACCGACCAGTTGCCCGTCAGGTGGACACTGTCCTGCTCGTCGCCCTGGATAAACAATCTATCCGTCTCGGGTGATGTCACAGCCACCAGGTCTTCCAGGCTCACGGTCAGGTCGACCGCACTGAAGTCGTTCAGGTCGATGCTCTCGATATCGCTGACTTTACCGACCAGCAAGCTCAAGTTAATCGCCGCATCGCCACCGTCCCAGACCAGGGTGTCGAAGCCGTCCCCGCCATCCACCGCTGCAAACTCGGTGTCATGGATCGCGATATGGTCAGCACCGTCGGCACCTTCGGTGATCGTGGCCGAAGACGGTTCCTGCTCGAACGAAGCTGCGGCGAAGCCTGGGGCTTCGGTGGCAGGATCGCCCGGGTTGGCATCGTCCCAGACCAGATCGAGATCCGGCGAGTCAAGGCGTATGTACAGCGTGGCGGTGTCCTCCTGGCCACCAGGGGTGGTGAGTTTGTAGCTGAAGCTGTCCACTTGGCCGACATCCGCCAGCGCCAGACCCGGGGTCGGCGTGTAGCTGTAGTCACCGTCTGCGTGCAACGTCAGCGTGCCGTATTGCCCTTGCACCACTGCTCCGGTTTGCCCCGGGATGACGTAGACCCCGTTGATCAACACACTCAGTACCGTCAACGTCGACGGAATACTGTCTGCCACGGAGTGATCGCTGATCAGCAGGACATTGCCCGTTGCGGCGGTCGCAGCACCCGTGACGAACTCCGTCGGATAGGTGGTGCTCAGCGTCTGCGTAACGGTCACTTCGGTACCCACCAGCGCCTTGGCCGTCGATGACGACAGTCGGTACTGACCTTCACCCAGCGTGAAGGTATGAGAGGCCGCGGTGGTGCTTTGCCCCGGCACGTTCACCCAATCAGTCCCATCGAACGTCTGCAGGACAATGGTTGTGACTGCAGTCGATCCAGAGCTATTGACCACAAGCTCTGCCGTCGTGCCACTGGCGACCGTGACGGTCTCCCCGACATGCGGGGTAACCGTGCCGAGCAACCCTGGCCCGAAGTACTGGATTGCCTCCAGGTCATCAACAACCACCCGGATATCGACATCTATCTGGGCAGTGCCGATGTCGTCGGTGGCAACCAGCGCCACCGTACCCGGTGCCGACGGATCCACCGCACTCCAGGTAACCCCCGAGTCGGCGCTGTCGATGCGCACGTACAGGTTGGCCGAAGCCGTCCCGCCCGCCGCTGTCGTCAGTTGATAGGCGAAGGTATCGACCTTGCCGATGTTCGCCGCATCGCCATTTGGCGTGTAGCTGTAATCGCCATTGGCAAAGATCGTCAGCACACCGTACAGGCCGATTATTTCGGTGCCGAGCACAGGATCGACAGTGATCCCGTTGACTTCCTCGACCGTCGCATCCGCGGCGGTACCAGGAGCGTCCGGCAGACCTGACACGCCCTCATCGGTAATCACATTGCCGGTGATGTCAGCCCCTTCTACGACAAACTCAGTCAGGCTCTCCTGCGTGACGTTGACAACTGCTGTCGCGCTGGAGAGTACTGCGACCAGGTTAGGGTCCAGGGTCAGCGTGACGCGGTACTCACCCGCCGCCAGGCCTTCGACCTTCGCCGTGGTAGTGGTCCCCATCAACCCAAGCAGATCGAGCAGACCGGAACCGTTGCTACCTTGCGCCACCGTGGTCCAGCCGCCAGCACCATCACTGACTTCAAGCTTGGCGGTAACCCCACCGCCGATCAGGGAGAGCAAGTCACCCTGGCTGAACGTCAGGCTCAACGTGCCTTCGGAGTTCTCAGCCACCGTGAAACTGCGCACCGCCGGAGGCGAGCCAATCGCGATACCCAGCACATCCAGGAGCCTTGAGACCTGCATATCCTGAAGTTGGGTCTCGGTGGTAACGGGTTTAAGGGTCAGATTTGCCGTGGTCAGATCGTCGTAGGCGGTTAGGTCGGCGTCAGCGTCAGCGTCAGCATCCGCATCCGCATCAGCGTCGGCATCCGCGTCAGCGTCGGCATCGGCATCGGCATCGGCGTCGGCATCCGCATCCGCATCCGCATCCGCATCGGCGTCAGCATCGGCATCAGCATCGGCGTCGGCATCCGCATCCGCATCCGCATCAGCATCAGCATCAGCATCAGCATCAGCATCCGCGTCAGCATCCGCGTCAGCATCCGCGTCGGCATCAGCATCAGCATCAGCATCAGCATCAGCATCAGCATCAGCATCAGCGTCGGCATCAGCATCAGCATCAGCATCGGCATCCGCATCGGCATCCGCGTCGGCGTCGGCGTCGGCGTCGGCGTCAGCATCCGCGTCGGCATCGGCATCGGCATCGGCATCGGCATCGGCATCGGCATCGGCATCAGCGTCGGCATCCGCATCCGCATCCGCATCCGCATCCGCATCGGCGTCGGCATCAGCATCAGCATCAGCATCAGCATCAGCATCAGCATCAGCATCAGCGTCGGCATCCGCATCCGCATCCGCGTCGGCATCCGCGTCAGCATCAGCATCAGCATCAGCATCAGCATCAGCGTCGGCATCGGCATCCGCATCCGCATCGGCATCGGCATCGGCATCGGCATCAGCATCAGCATCAGCATCAGCGTCGGCATCGGCGTCCGCATCCGCATCGGCGTCGGCGTCGGCGTCGGCATCAGCATCAGCATCAGCATCAGCGTCCGCATCAGCATCGGCATCGGCATCGGCATCGGCATCGGCGTCGGCGTCGGCGTCGGCGTCAGCATCCGCGTCAGCATCAGCATCAGCATCAGCATCAGCGTCGGCATCGGCGTCCGCATCCGCATCGGCATCCGCATCCGCATCGGCATCGGCATCGGCATCGGCATCAGCATCAGCGTCGGCGTCCGCATCCGCATCGGCGTCGGCGTCGGCATCAGCATCAGCATCAGCATCAGCATCAGCGTCCGCATCAGCATCGGCATCGGCATCGGCATCCGCATCCGCATCCGCATCGGCATCAGCATCGGCATCGGCATCGGCGTCGGCGTCCGCATCGGCGTCCGCATCGGCGTCAGCATCAGCGTCGGCATCAGCATCAGCATCGGCATCGGCATCGGCATCGGCATCGGCGTCAGCATCGGCATCAGCATCGGCATCGGCATCGGCGTCGGCATCGGCATCAGCATCGGCATCGGCATCCGCATCCGCATCCGCATCCGCATCCGCATCCGCATCCGCATCCCCATCAGCATCGGCATCGGCATCGGCATCGGCATCAGCATCAGCATCGGCATCGGCATCGGCGTCGGCATCGGCATCAGCGTCCGCATCGGCATCGGCATCGGCATCAGCGTCGGCATCGGCATCGGCATCGGCATCAGCATCAGCATCAGCATCAGCATCAGCATCGGCATCGGCATCGGCATCAGCGTCGGCGTCGGCGTCGGCGTCGGCATCGGCATCGGCGTCCGCGTCCGCATCGGCGTCAGCGTCGGCATCGGCATCAGCGTCCGCATCGGCATCCGCATCGGCATCGGCATCGGCATCGGCGTCAGCATCAGCATCAGCATCAGCATCAGCATCAGCATCCGCATCGGCGTCGGCATCCGCATCAGCATCAGCGTCGGCATCAGCATCAGCGTCGGCATCAGCGTCGGCATCGGCATCCGCATCCGCATCGGCATCCGCATCCGCATCCGCATCCGCATCGGCGTCGGCATCGGCATCGGCATCGGCGTCGGCGTCGGCGTCGGCGTCAGCGTCAGCGTCGGCATCGGCATCGGCATCCGCATCCGCATCGGCGTCGGCGTCAGCATCGGCATCGGCATCCGCATCCGCATCGGCATCGGCATCCGCATCGGCGTCGGCGTCGGCGTCCGCATCAGCATCGGCATCGGCATCGGCATCGGCATCGGCATCGGCGTCAGCATCGGCATCGGCATCGGCGTCGGCGTCGGCGTCGGCATCAGCGTCAGCATCGGCATCGGCATCGGCATCGGCATCAGCGTCGGCATCGGCGTCGGCGTCCGCATCGGCATCGGCATCGGCATCAGCGTCGGCATCGGCGTCCGCATCCGCATCGGCGTCGGCGTCGGCGTCGGCGTCGGCGTCGGCGTCAGCATCGGCATCGGCGTCAGCATCGGCATCGGCATCGGCATCGGCATCGGCATCAGCGTCCGCATCGGCATCGGCATCGGCGTCAGCATCCGCGTCGGCATCCGCATCCGCATCGGCATCCGCGTCCGCATCCGCATCCGCATCCGCATCAGCATCAGCATCAGCATCAGCATCAGCATCAGCATCAGCATCAGCATCAGCATCAGCATCAGCATCGGCGTCGGCATCCGCATCCGCATCCGCATCCGCATCGGCATCCGCGTCGGCGTCGGCATCGGCATCGGCGTCCGCATCGGCGTCGGCGTCGGCGTCGGCGTCGGCATCAGCATCAGCATCCGCGTCAGCATCAGCGTCAGCATCAGCATCAGCATCAGCATCAGCATCAGCGTCCGTATCATCGATATCCGGAGCAGTTACCTGGGACGGGCCTGAGACGTTTTCTGCAGCATCGGTCAGCGTTACCGTGATGGTTTCGCCGTTGACTTGAGGGGTGGTCAGTACGACTTCGAAGGTGCCATCGGTGCCAACCGTGCCGGTGCCAATGACGTTGCCGTCGGCATCCTTGAGGGTGACCGTGGTTTCTGGCTCGCCTTTACCGGTGACGGTGGTGCCATCGGCACTGACGACCAGGTCGGTGGGGGGCGCAGGAGCGGTGGAGTCGTGCGCGTCGACAGTCGCCGGGGCAGAGACGTTGCCGGCGCTGTCGGTGAGTGTTGCGGTCAGGGTTTCGCCGTTGGTTTGCGGCGTGGTCAGCACAACTTCGAAGGTGCCATCGGCGCCGACCGTGCCGGTACCAATGATGTTGCCGTCAGCATCCTTGAGGGTGACGGTGGTTCTAGGTTCACCTTTACCGGTGACGGTGGTGCCATCGGCACTGACCGCCAGGTCAGTCGGAGCATCGGGCGGGGTGATGTCCCGCTCTTCGACGACGATGCCGGGGGCATTGACGTCCGCTGGCGCGGACACATTGCCGGCGGCATCGGTCAGCGTCGCGGTGAGGGTTTCACCGTGGGTTTTCGGGGTGTCGAGCGTGACCACGAAGGTGCCATCGGCGCCGACTGTACCGGTACCGATCACGTTACCGTCGGCATCCTTGATGGTGACGGTGGTGTTGGGTTCGCCTTTGCCGCTGACAGTGCTGCCGTCGGTGCTGACGGCAAGATCGGTCGCGGCCGCCGGCGCGGTGGTGTCGCTGGCGTCGACGCTGGCCGGTGCCGAGACGTTGCCCGCCGCGTCGGTCAAGGTGGCCGTCAGGGTTTCGCCGTTGGTTTGTGCTGGGTTCAAGGTGACGACGAAGGTGCCATCGGCGCCGACCGTGCCGGTACCAATCACATTGCCGTTGGCATCCTTGATGGTGACCGTGGTGTTGGGCTCACCCTTGCCGCTGATGGTGCTGCCATCGGCACTGACGGCCAGATCGCTCGGTGCGGCGGGAGCCGTGGTGTCGCCAGCGGTGATGGTACCGGGAGCGGAGACATTGCCCGACGCGTCAGTGAGGCTGACCTCGACTGTTTCGCCGTTGGTTTGCGGGGTGTCCAGGTTGACCTGGAAGTTGCCATCAGCGCCTACGGTGCCCGTGCCGATGACGCGACCATTGGCGTCCTTGACCGTCACCGTCGAACCCGGCTCCCCACGACCACTGAGTAGCGTACCCGTGGGATCAAAAGCCAGGTCGGTAGGGGCGTCTGGAGGCGTCGAGTCGACGTCACTGCCGCCGCCACCGCTGCCCCCATGACCACCAAAGAATATTGCTGCAGCACCGCCGACTCCCAGCAGGCTCAGCCCCCACGCCAGCCAGTCTGGTGTGGTGCTGCCCGCCGCCGTGGCGGCCATCAGGTCTTCCAGGGTGCCGATTTCGCCAAAGGTAAAACCGGAATACGGCGAGGAGTAACTCCCCAGGAACAGGGTCCCGTCGTTGTCTTCCAGTACCAGTTGGTTGGGTTCGCCATCGCTGCCGACCACAAAGAAGTTCTGGACCGTGACCGTGCCACCGGACTTCAGGGTGATGACCAGATTCTTGCCCGATTGCTGCATCGACTGGACGCTGCTCGGGCTAATGGGCACTTTTACAATACTGGTTCCGTTCAGGGCGACATTACCGAACGCTTGTTCGGTCGCCGCCCCCGTCGCCTTATCGACAATTACAATATTCTTCATCGCACACCTGTTTTTTATTTCAGCTAGTCGAATCCCATAACAAAATCGACTCGAACGCGTGCGCAGCTTCTTAAACAGAGGCTGAGCATTCGAATAAGCGAAAGTTATGTAAAAGTTTTAATCCAGAAGTAGTAGTCAACCCACGCCGGAGCGCTCACTGGGTGCAAGGTGTTTAACCTGGCCCACACGTGGGAAGTTGGACTTGCACAGAGGAGTTGCAGCGCCATGCTGCAAAGACGTCAAGCGGAGGAACCAGCGCTTGCGGAGGGCTTTGATCACCGTAGACGCTCCCTGTCGTATGCCCGTCATCGGGGTTCGCATCCTTTCGTCAAACGTATCGAGCACGCCTGTGAAAAGCTGCAAGAAGTAAGCAAAAACCGTCGTGATAGAACTTCCCAACACACTGAAAACGGTTCGCTTACAAGGATACTAACCAGCAAAAAGTTGGCGTCAAAGAAAAAAGTTAACGCCGTCAATACCCACATTAAAACAACGGCAAAGAAGATTGGGCGCGGATGTTAGATGAATTGAAAACAGAACGTATCGGATGATAATTTCATTATCATAAAAGAATACTGAAGGCGGTTTTCAACACCTTTGAAGAGCAAAAGCATGTACAAAGCATTAAGCATTTAGGCTTGTTACATTTGGAAATATATTTGCCGAGAGATTCCCGGACAACACCGGACATACACTCGACCGTGCTGGCCGATCAGACCTCGAGCCGACTCACCGCGCCCGCCAAAAAAACCTTTCAAGCGGCACACGGAACAAAAACCGTTCGGCGACCACCAACACTAGAAGGGCTGCGCAGCTCAATGGAAGTAGCCGTCAAGCGCAGCAACAGGCGTCGTTTGCTTCGACCCTGGCCATGGAGTGCCCCAAGGGGCGACATGTCGGGGGCCATTCCCTGTATGGAGATAGAGAAACCATGAGAGTTCTGTCGTTGTTCGGCACCCGCCCCGAAGGCATCAAAATGGCCCCTTTGGTCCATGGCCTGGCCGGTACCAAAGGCATCGAGAGCATTGTCTGCACCACCGGCCAACACCGGCACATGCTCGACCAAGTACTGCAGTTGTTCGACATCAAGGTCCACCACGACCTGGACGTGATGCTCCCGGGGCAAACCCTCAATGGCCTGTTTGCGCGCTTGATGACGCGGGTCGATACCCTGCTCGAAGAGGTCAAGCCCGACTGTGTGCTGGTGCACGGCGATACCTCCACGGCAACCGCTTGCAGCCTGGCCGCGTTCCACCGGCGCATCCCGATCGGGCATGTCGAGGCAGGCTTGCGCACCGGCGACCTGACCCAGCCGTTTCCCGAGGAAATGAACCGCCGCGTGGTCGACGTCATGGGCAAATGGCTGTTCGCGCCCACCGTGACCTCGCGCAACAACCTGCTCAAGGAAAACCTCGAGGGCCGTATCTACGTCACCGGCAACACGGTGATCGATGCCCTGGAGCTGACGCTGCGCAAACTCGACCACAACCCGGACATGGAGGCCAACCTGGCCGCGCGTTATGCCTGGGTCGACCCGGCACAACGCCTGGTGTTGGTGACCGGTCACCGCCGCGAGAATTTCGGCGATGGTTTCATCCAGATCTGCTCGGCCCTGGCGGAGCTGGCCAAGCGTGAAGATGTGCAGATCGTCTACCCGGTGCACTTGAATCCACAGGTGCGCGACGTCGTGATGGCGACCCTTTCTGGCCTGCCCAACATCCACCTCATCGAGCCGCTCGATTACCTGGATTTCGTCTGGTTCATGCGGCGCGCCTACCTGATCCTCACCGATTCCGGCGGTGTTCAGGAGGAGGCCCCGCACCTGGGTAAACCGGTGCTGGTCATGCGCGACACCACTGAGCGCCCGGAAGCGGTAAGTGCTGGAACGGTGACGCTGGTTGGGACCCGCAATGAGCGCATCGTCAACGCCGTGCAAACCTTCCTCGACGACGCCGAGCACTATCAGCGGGTGGCCCACAGCGTCAATCCGTACGGGGATGGACACGCCACGACGCGGATCATTTCGGCCCTCACTGGCCGCCAATTTACCGAGTTTGATCCACCCATCCCGGCAATCCGCCCGTCCATCGGCTAAACTGAATAGTCAAAATTACGGCGCGCCAAAGCCAAGGCGCGCAAAAAGATAAAAATTACACCAAAATATTGACACATGACGCTGAGGCACTCCAAAGTGTGGGTGCCAATGCGGGGATGGATCCAAAGTTGCCACAGGGAAAGCTGATGGCTATTTGCCCCTCCTCCACTGTCAGTCATTGTTCGAGCTCATGCCGGCCCGTTTGTCAGGTCTGTATCCAGCTTGTGTCCAAGCTGAGCACCGTCACTGAGTTCGTGTACTTCGCCTGACCAGCACTCACGCACCTCCCCGAGGCCGTGAATGTGCAGGGCAGTCGTGAACTTTCACTTTTCAGATGCGGCCGATAACCACGCATGAATACTCTCTCGAATCGCCAGCAGTGCCTCACCCTCCTCAAGCAGGTCGTACTCGTCGCGCCTTTGGCCGCGCCGCTGTTCGCCATGGCGTCGCCAGGCAGCGATGCGTTGCGCACACTGGCCCAGGACGACTGGGTGCAACGCAGCGTTTCGCTGGCCGACATGGGCATCACCAACCCGGTGGTGCTGCAGGAAAGCGACAACCACCAGTCGTTCTTCCTGCCCGTGCCCAAAGGCGTTGCACTGGATGCGGCTTCGATCAACATCCAGGGCAATTTCATCAAGGGCGAAGCGGCACCCGCCGCTCTGCGCCTGTCCGTCGACGGGCGCCCGCTGTATGCCCAGAGCGTGACCGAGCGTACCGGAGACCTGGCCCGGATACTGCCAGTCGAAGCCCGGCGCCATGCGTCCGGGTTTGTCGATTTCACCATCGACTGGAGTTCGCCCAGCGGCCAACACTTGTGCGAACCCACTCGCCAGAGCAGCAATGTGCTGACCCTGTCGCCCGACACCGCGCTAACGTATCGCTATTCGATGCGCGGCCTGAACACCTTGGCCGATGCCTGGAGCACGCTGCCAGGCAAACCGGTGATCCTGATCGCCGCCGGCAAGCTGGAGCACGCGAGCTTCGACAGCGCCTGGCGCCTGGGCGTGGCCCTGGAACGCAATGCCAAACGGGCTCAGGTCAAGGCCTTCCCAGCCGTGGGTGACGTGGTTGCCGTCGATCAACTGAACATGCCTGCAGCCTTGAGCAGCGTCGCGCCGTTCTCCGCGCTGACCGGCAAAGACCGCCACACCCTGGCCAGCGCCGCCGAGGTGGGTGCCTTGCTGGTGCTCGACGCCCCTGCGACCCGGGCTGACCTGGCCATCGCCGACGCCGCGCTGGTCGGCCAGATCAACGCCGCACTGGATGCCCTGCGCGATCAATTGCAGAACGATGACGACGCGGTCAAGGCCCTGGGAGAGTGGCGTGGCCGGCATGCCAGCGCCGCCCAGAAAGTCCCCGGCAGCCAGCAGATTCAACTGGCCAGCCTCGGCCATCAGGCCGTGATCAGCGTGGCCGCCGACGCCGGGGCCAAGGCCGCCGGCGTGTTCGACTCACATTGGCGCAACGTGCTTGTTTCCTCCGAGGCAACCATTCACCAGGCCGGTGAAACCGGGGAAGGCAGCGACCGCGAATTGCGTGTCGGCACGCTCGGCGGCTCGACCACCGCGTTTGATGTGGTGACCCGTGGCGAGTGGAATGCCGTATTCCCACTGAGCGCGGTGGCCGTCCAGGGCCGGATGCCAGGCGAGCTGATCCTGGATGTGGCCGCCGCACCCGGTGCGTCGATCACCCTGCCGGTGGCTTCGGTGCTGTGGAACGGGGTCCTGCTCAGCGCCAAGCAACTGAGGGCCGACGGCAAGCCCGAGCGCCTGACCGCCCGCGTCCCAGGCTATGCCCTGGGGGTGACCAACAACCTGCAGGTACGTTTCCAGCGCCAACCGGTCTCGCCCAACTGCGCCGAAATCCCCCAGGGGTATCCGGTCAATGTGTTGCCGAGCAGCTACCTGCGCTCCTCCGATGCCGAGCCGGACGGCACCTTCGTCGGCCTGCTGCCATTGCTGGCAGGCAACGCACAGGTGATCGTGCCCAAGACCGTCCTCGATACCCCGGCGGCCAACCTGCGCCAGATCATTCGCCTGGCCAGCGCCGCGTCGATATCACCGGTCAATGCCGAACTGACCCTGGCCGACAGCAGCCAGCCGTTCAAGCCAAGCAAGCCGTTCCTGTCACTGGATGTGCCGCTGGAAGGGGCCAAGCCGCTGATCGATGTCAAAGACCTGCAGCGCCTGCGTGCCGGTGGTGACGACAAGCGCCTGCTCGACCTGACGGGCCCACAACCGCTGAGCGCAGCCTCGGTGGTCGATTCGAACAGCCAGCATGGGGTGATCTGGTATGCCCTCGGCGACCCAGTGTTGACCCCCGGGGTGCCGTTCGTATTCAACCAGGGCAATGCCGTGGTGCTGGGTGTGGAGGGTCCGCTGACCTGGGTCGATACCTCCGAGCCTGGCCTGATCGCATCGATGGGCCTTGGTGAAACGCCGTTCCATGAGTGGCGCAAGTACCTGGCGTGGGCCCTGCCGATGCTTGCTGCAGCCCTGCTCGGCTTGCTGGTGCTGGGTGTTCTGGCGCGTCGCCACAAAAAGAAAAAAGGCTTGTAACGACCTGGGGAACAGCTCATGTCCTCGCTCTACCTGCCGTATCTGCTTGCGGACTACTATCACATCCTGGAGATCGTGACGGTCATCGTGGGCGTGCTGATCATGTTCTCCAGCCTCGATGACCTGTTCATCGATGGCTGGTACTGGGCACGCCAGGCGTACCGTTCGCTGATGGTCAAGCGCCGCTACAAGGCGCTGACGGCCGAACAACTGCGCTCCAAGCGCGAGCAACCGCTGGCGATCATGATCCCGGCCTGGCTCGAGTACGACGTGATCGCGCCGATGCTCGAGAACATGGTCGGCTCCCTGGAGTACAAGAACTACTACATCTTCGTCGGCACCTACTGCAACGACGCACGCACCATTGAAGAAGTGGAACGCATGCGCCGGCGCTACAAACAGTTGATCCGCGTCGAAGTCCCCCACGATGGCCCGACCTGCAAGGCCGACTGCCTCAACTGGATCATCCAGGCGATCTTCGCCCAGGACCTGCGCCAGCCCGAGCCGTTTGCCGGGGTCGTCCTGCATGACAGCGAAGACGTGCTGCACCACCTGGAGCTGCACTACTTCAACTACCTGCTGCCGCGAATCGACTTCATCCAGCTGCCGGTCACGTCCCTGGAACGGGACTGGTATGAGCTGGTGGCCGGCACCTACATGGATGAATTCGCCGAGTGGCACACCAAGGACCTGGTGGTGCGGGAAAGCATGTCGAAAATGGTCCCCTCAGCGGGCGTCGGCACCTGTTTCTCGCGCAAGGCCCTGCTCCAGCTCTCGGCAGAAACCAACAACCAGCCGTTCAACACCGCCACCCTCACCGAGGACTACGACATCGGTGCGCGGCTGGCGCGGCGCGGCATGAAGCAGATCTTCGGCAAGTTCCCGGTCGACTACATCGCCAAACGCGCCAAGTGGTTCGGCCAAGGCGAAGCGAACATGGTCGCGATACACATGCCCCTCGGTGTACGCGAATACTTCCCCGACACCTTCCGCACCGCCTATCGGCAGAAGGCCCGCTGGACCCTGGGTATCGGCCTGCAGGGCTGGAGCCAGGTCGGCTGGGAAGGCTCGCTGGCCACCAAGTACCTGTTGTTTCGCGACCGCAAAGGCCTGGTCACCTCCTTTGTGGCGATTGTTGCCTACATCCTGCTCGCCCAGCATCTGCTGTTCATGGTGATGACCTCGATGGACTGGTGGACGACCTACTACCCCTCGGTGTTCAGCCCCCACAGCGGGCTGATGCAGTTGATGTGGGCCAACGGCATCCTGTTGAGCCTGCGGGTGCTGCAGCGCGGGTATTTTGTCGGCCGCCTGTATGGCTGGGAACACGCACTGCTGTCGGCGCCCCGGATGATCATCGGCAACTTCATCAATGCCATGGCCGCCGCACGCGCCTGGCGCCTGTACCTGGGCCACCTGTTCCTTGGCAAGCCACTGGTCTGGGACAAGACCATGCACGACTTCCCGTCCGCCGACCAACTGGTCCAGCAACGCCTGCGCCTGGGGGATCTGTTGATGTCCTGGCGAGCGATCGACCAGGAGTCCCTGAACAAGGCACTGCAAGCCCAGGCCGCCGAGCACAAGCCCTTGGGGCAGATCCTGCTCGAGCATGGCTACCTCGACCAGGCCACCCTGAGCGAAGCGATCTCCTTCCAGAACGACACGGGTCAGCCAACGGCTGCCAGCCCCACTGAACAACGCTCCTCAGAGACGCCATGACCCCTACTTCGCGCTTACTTGTGCTCACCGCAGCGTTGCTCTGCAGCTCGACGCTCCTGCCGCTGCCGGTGTCGGCCGCCGCCTATGAAGCGCCCCTGGAGGGCGAGGCCTGGCAACAGGCGGACCTGGCGTACAAGAGTTACCAGGCCGGCCGTTACCGCGATGCGCTGGAGCAGGTGAATGCCGCGCTGAAACTGCGGCCCGAGGTCGTGCGCCTGAATCTGCTGCAGGTCTATACCCTGCAAAAACTCGGACGCATCACGCAGGCCCGCCAGGCCGCACAGGCGGCAATCAAACGCGGCGTAGACGACCCGGCGCTGCGCGCCACCGTGAAAAACCTGCAACCCCAGGCAGCCGCCGCCACCGGCCGTGGACCGTCGGCGGCCTATCAGCGCGGTTTCCCGCTGGCGACCAAGGGGTATGCCGCCTACAACGCCGGCGACATGCCCGCCGCCGCCCGGGATGGCGAGCAAGCCTTCCGCGCCGACCCCAGCCAGGGCGCGTGGGCACTGCTTTGGCTCGACGCGCTGGAGGCCCAGGAAAAATGGCCCGAGGCAGTGAGCGCGGCCGACCAGGTGATCGCCCTGAACCCGCCGAACAAAAGTGACATCGAGGCCCGCCGCGCCATGTTGAAGCGGCGCATGGCCGTCCGGCCAACCCAACTGGCCTACCAGGCACTGATCACCAACCAGCCCGCCGAAGCGTCCAGGCTGGCCCGCGAGGCCGTGAACCTCGCGCCGGACCTCGACAGCCAGCGCCTGCTGCTGGTCACCGCACTGCTCCAGGATAAACAGCCCGCCGCCGCCGAGCAGGCGGCCACCGAGGCCCTGGAACAGAACGACGAAAACACCGTGATGCTGGTGATGCGTGCCTACCTGCGCCAGCTCCAGGGCAAGAAAGACGCGGCGCGTGGCGACTTCGACGAGGCCATCGCCCAGGACTGGCTCGACGACGATCAACGGCGCAACGTGCGCCTGATCGCGATCGACGGGGCGCTGGCCTCCGGTGACACGGCCCGCGCCGAACAACTGCTCGGGCCATTGGACGCCGCCGACGAAGCCGTGCTCAAGCGCCGGGAAATCCTCGCCGAGGACAACAAACCCGCGGCCAAGCTGACCACCACGCTTTACCCCGCGCCCGCCCAGTCGTGCCATGACACACCCTATGGCACCCAGTGCGAATTGTTGCCCTCCGATCAAGTCACCGGTCCGGCCGGCCCTGCCACCGAAGCCTATGCCGCCTATGGCCGGCAGGACTACCAGGAAGCGATCAAGCAATCGCGCCTGGCCGTGGAACAAGCACCGGACAACCCCGACTACCAGCGCCTGCTGACCACATCCCTGGCCTCGGGCAACGCGGCCCAGACCGCCGAGGCCGAGCAGCGCCTGACCCGCGCCCTCGCCGCCTCGCCAAACGACGCCGACCTGTTCATGCAGCGCGGCTACGTGCGCCAGCGCAATCGCCAGCCGGACCTCGCGCTCCAGGACTTCAGCGCCGCACGGGCCACCGGCAAGGCACCGCCCACGGTGATCCTCAACGAGGCCTATGCCCAGTCGGCCATGGGCGACAACCCAGGGGCCGTGAAAAAACTCAAGAAAGCCATCGACATGGCCGACGCCAACCAGCTCGAACTGGATGACCAGCAGCGCTACAACACCCGTGGCGCGATTGCCGGGATGGACCGTGAATGGGGCGCGACCGTGTCGCTTGGCTACCGTGGGGCACAGCCCACCACCAACAGCAGCGGTGCCGGCTTGAGTACCGCGGGTGATTCGGTTTTCAGCACCTCCGAACTGTACTGGCGGCCAACCCAGTTCAATGACCAGAACGGCATTCTCGAAGTCTACGGACGGCTGACCAACACCCTGTATGACGAGGGCAGCGAGTTCAAATCGGACCGATTTGTCGATCCCTGCAGTGGCCAACCTGCCCAGGAAACGGTTGAGAGTGATGATCGAACCAACGGTTCTAGTTCCGTGACCGGATTTCCTAGCACCATTGGCTCGCTGGGCGTTCGCTACATGCTGGCCGACACAGGCATTACCTTTGGCTTGGAGCGAAGATTTTTTCTCGGCACTGCGACACGCGAAGGTACTGCCTACCCCACCTCCCGTGATGATCAATGCCGGATTCAACAAGCGGTTGAGGCCGCGAACAACGCCAGTGGCCCCAACAACCCTTTGATCAACGGCATCCTCACGCGCTATCAACTCGACAGTGACGCCGGCGGTTGGCTCTCATACATCACCTACGGTTTCTACAAGGGCACCGAGTTGCGCATCAATGAATCCAACTGGTTCACCATGGATGGCTACGCACAGCTTGGTTATGCCTGGGAGGACAACAACGCTACTTTCACTGCCTATGACGTCGACAGTCAGGGTAAGTCTACCCGGCAACTGGCCAAGACCGATGGCCAGCTCAAGCGCCAGCAGGTATTCGCCAGCAGTGAAGTACGAGTCGGCCGCAGCCTGCGGTTCGACGAACTGGGGCCCAACGTGGTGGTGTTCCCGCACATCGTCGGGGCCGTGGACTGGATCTGGCAGAAGGACCAGGCCACCGGCCTGGATTTCGGCAAGAACGATCAGATCGACCTGAGCAACGTCAGCCAGGACTGGTCACTGACCAATGACGCCACCTCCTGGTCCATGGGGGTCGGCCCCGGCGTCGCGGTTCGCTACTGGTTCCGCGAAGACCACTACAACGCTCCACGCTCCTCCCTGAGTTGGTCCATGCAGTACCGCTACCCGATTGGCGGCGGTGCTACGGAACGGGCCAAAGGGCTGTTCATGAACCTGATTTTTTCCTATTGAGCCCACTCGTCATAAGGACCTTTGCCATGTCACTTGCACGCCTGGTCACCCACCCACTCAAACGCCTGGGCGCCCCCCTGCTCGGCATGACGCTGGCTCTGTCGATGGCCGGCGCGCACGCCGAAGACTCCACGCTGGTGATTCGCGGCAGCGACGGCTGGTTGTTTCCCGGCTGGGGCAGCCTGACGGTGGTCGATACCAAGGCCATCGACGCCAACACCGCGCTGATCAACGATGCACGCCAGGCCCTGGCCGCCCGAGGCGTGCATTTGCAGGTACTGCTGCTGCCGGACAAGACCCTGTTCTATCAGGACAAGCTGCCGGCCGACAAAGCCCTGAGCCCGCCAGTCAAACAGCGCTACCAGACGATTCTCGGCAAGCTCAAGCAGGCGGGTATCTCGACGTTCGACGACGCCGCCGTACTGAGCCAACTGAAAAACTCGGGCAAGGACGTGTTCTACCGCACCGACCAGCACTGGACCCAGCCGGCCGCCGACGCCACCGCCGTGGCCACCGCCGAGCAGATCAAGCGCGACGTGCCGAACCTCAAGGGCAATCCCGGCACCGGCATGGCCCTGGGCAGTGAGTTCAAGGAGCGCCGCTATGGCGACCTCGCCGAGCGCTTCCTGACCGAAGAGCAACGCAAGGCCACCGGCCGCGAAACCTTTGTCGTGCGCCGCCAGGACACCACCGGCGGCCTGCTGGATGCCACACCGGCACCGGTGCATGTCACCGGGCACAGCATGGTGCAGCCGTACTTCGGCTTCCCGCAGAAACTGTCCAATGCCCTAGACCGCCCGGTGTCGGTGAACTGGAAGCCGGGCAACATCGGCCACTGGACCATGCTCCTGGAATACCTGGAATCAGCCGATTTCAAGAAAAACCCACCCCAGGTGCTGGTGTGGCAAATGTTCGAGCCGAGCTATTCCTATGGCCCGCAAGCGTCGGGCATGTGGGACAACGCCTCGATCATGAGCGACAGCGCCTGGCGCCAACGCCTGCATGGCGCACTGGGACGCTGATCGATGGCAAACGAGCAAAAGCCGGTCTCGCACCGCATGAGCGCTGCCGCGATCATCGGCCTGTTAGTGGTCGGGCAGGCGGTCGGCATCTGGATGCTGCTGCACGCCAAGCTCGAACCAGGGCAACTCAAGCCCTCGGCCTGGGTCGACGGTTCGGCCGGGCAGGTGCTGGGGCACGTGATGAAACTGCCGCTGCAGGACGAGGCCGACACCCTCAGCTCGGCGGTACGTTATCGCTTCTTCGGTGACCTGGGTGCGCAGGTGGTCCAGGGCTGTCCGAACTGGTTGTTCTATCGCGATGGCCTGCGCGCACAACCCGGGGTACACGACGCCTATGAAGCCCGGGTGCGCCTGATGCAGCACTGGGTCGGCGACCTGCGCGCGCACGACCTGCAAGTGCTGGTGGTGACGGTGCCGGACAAGTCGCGGGTGCAGACCGAAGGCCTGTGCGGCCTGCAACAAAGCGCCCAACTGCAGGCTCGCCTGCAGGGTTGGCAAACCCGCCTGGCACAGGCCGGCGTGCCCCACAGCGACCTGTATCCCGCACTGGCCCAAGGCAACGAGCCGCGCTTTTTCCACACGGATGTCCACATGACGGCAGTCGGCGCTCAAGCGGCCGCCGAAGTGGTCGGGGCCCAGGCCGTGGCGTTGCTGGGCAGCAAGGGCAGCCAGGCGTTCAACGTCTCGCCCCCCGGCACCGCCGTGCCGCGCATGGGCGACCTGATCAGCCTGGCCGGCCTGGAAAAGGCCAGCCCGGCCTGGCGCCCCGCTCTCGACATGGCGCAACCCGTGAGTATCGAGCCGCTGCGCAGTGGCGGCCTGCTGGATGACACGCCGCCTGTGGAAGTGCTGCTGGCCGGTAGCTCCAACGGCCGGCGCAGTGAGTTTGCCGAACGCCTGGGGATGACCCTGGGGCGCCAGGTGTGGAACCAGAGCATGGACGGCGGCCAGTTTTCCGGCGCGTTGCTCGCCGCCCTGAAAAAACGCGACAAATGGCCTTCCAGCCTCAAGCTGGTCATTTGGGAGTTTTCCGAGATGGCCCTATCCCTGCCGCTGACGGCCGACGAACGCGCCGTGCTGGCCACATTGCCGAAGCAACAGGACGACCATGCTCTTTAACTCCTATCTTTTCCTCTTTCTGTTTCTACCGGTCACCCTGGCGGCCCACTACCTGTTCAGCGCCATCAGCCCGCGCATGGCCGCGGTGTGGTTGTGCATCACCTCGCTGGTGTTCTACGGCTGGTGGAACCCGCAATTTGTGATGCTGCTGATCGGCTCGATCGCCTTCAACTATGCGATCAGCCAGGTCATCCTCAGCACCGCCCACCGCCCGCGCCTGCAACTGGCGGTGGCCACAATCGGGGTGGCGGCGGACATCGCCCTGCTGATCCACTACAAGTACTTCGTCACCCTGATGAACTTCGCCCATGACTGGGGGTTTGGCAGCGGTCGCCTGGACGACATCATCCTGCCGCTGGGCATCTCGTTCTTCACCTTCACCCAGATCGGCTTCCTCCTCGATTGCCGCGCCGGCATCGTCAAGGAACGCAGCCTGCTCAGCTACGTGCTGTTCGTCACCTTCTTCCCGCACCTGATCGCCGGGCCGATCCTGCATCACAAGGAAATGATGCCGCAGTTCGCCAAGCGCGAAACCTACCGCTTCAACGCCGAGAACCTCAGTGTCGGCGGCATGCTGTTCGTCATCGGCCTGGCCAAGAAAGTGCTGTTGGCCGACCCGATCGCGCCCTATGCCGATGCCGGCTTCGCTCAACCCGGCGAGCTGCAGTTCTGGGCCGCCTGGGGCACGGGCCTGGCCTATGCGCTGCAGCTGTACTTCGACTTTTCCGGCTACTCGGACATGGCCCTGGGGTTGGCGAAGATGTTCGGCATCCGTTTCCCGCTGAACTTCAACTCGCCGTACAAGGCCAGCAGCATCATCGAATTCTGGGCGCGCTGGCACATGACCCTGACCCGCTACCTGACGGCCTACCTCTACTATCCGGTGGCCATGGCGGTGTCGCGCTACCGCACCCAACGCAACTTGCCGGTGGGCACCCAGGGCGTGTCGAGCCTGGGCGGGTTTGCGGCCACGATCGTCCTGCCGACCGCCTTCACCATGGGCCTGGCCGGCATCTGGCACGGCGCCGGGTTGCAGTACCTGATCTTCGGCTTGATGCACGCTGCCTACCTGTCGATCAACCACGCCTGGCGCATCTTCGTGGTGGGCCGCACACCGGTTGCCGAGCGCAAGAACAACCGCCTCAAGGAAGCCGGCTACGTCCTGTTGACCTTCGCCGTGGTGATCATCGCCCAGGCGTTCTTCCGCGCCGCCGACACCCAGGATGCGCTGCGGCTGGTAGAGGGCATGCTGGGTCTGCGCGGGTTCGACAGCCTGCCGAACGTGGTGTATCCGGCGCAGATTGCCTGGGGCGACGCCTGGCGGATGTTCATGGGCCGCCACCTTGATATCTTCCATATCATCGCCCTGCTGTGCGTGGTCTGGTTCCTGCCCAACTCGCACCAGATCATGGGCACGTTCTCGCCGGCACTGGCCAAGGCGCAGCCGACCGGACCGGCATTCCTGCGCTGGGCTCCAACGTTCAAATGGCTGGTAATCCTGGCCGCGTTGCTGTTCCTGTGCCTGATGAACCTGCACAAGGAAGCGCGCTTCCTGTACTTCCAATTCTGATCAATGACTAGCGGAGCATGACCTCGTGAGCACACCCAATGCAGCACTCGTAGCCAAACTCGGCGAGATCGTCGCCAACGTTATCCAGACCACTGTTGAGCCGGACGATCTGCTGATCGAGTCCGGCATGGTCGACTCGCTGACGGCCGTGGATATCGTGCTGGCCGTGCAGGCCGCCTTCGGTTGCAAGGTTCCACCGACCGAAATCGAAGAACACCTGGAGTCGGTCAACGCGCTGGCCGCCTTTGTCGAGGACAACCAGAAAGCCTGACGGCCCGCGCCGTCCCTCAATACTCAGGGGGCTGTATGTATTTTGACTTTGATCGATGTGATTTCGCCGAACAGGATCAGGCCACCACGGCGCCCGCGCTGAGCGACGCCCAGCGCCAGATCAGTTGGGCCGGGTTGCTGGCGGCCACCGATGCCTGGCAGGCGCGCGCACTGGCGGCTGGCGTGCTGCCGGGCCACGCGCTGGTGATCAGCGGACACAAGGAGATCGAGTTTGTGGTGGCCATGCTCGGCTGCCTGCGCCTGGGCATCACCTACGTGCCCGTCGACAGCATCAACCCACCTGAGCGCCTGAAGCTGATCACCGAACGGGTCGCCGCCGCCCGGTGCTACAACGCCACCCTCAATCGTTTCGAAGACGGCGCCGCCGTCTGCGCGCCGCTGGCGGAGCCGGGCATCGCCTACATCATGTTCACCTCGGGCAGTACGGGCGAACCCAAGGGCGTACAGATCGGTCGCGACAGCGTCGCACTGTTCGCCAGCTGGATCCGCGACTGCCTGGCACTGGGTCCGCGTCCGGCGTTCATGAACCAGATGCTGTTCAGCTTCGACTTCTCGCTGTTCGACCTGTGTGGCGCCCTGGCCCTGGGTGGCGCCTGCGTCCTCTGCCCACGGGAGACCATTGCCGCGCCCGACGCCTTCGTGCGTTACCTGGCCGATACCGGGGTGCAGGTCTGGGCCTCGACGCCGGCCTTCGTCCGCCAGCAGTTCCTCAATGACGATTTCAACCAGGCCCACCTGCCACAGCTGGGGGTCTTCGTGTTCGGCGCCGAGTCGCTGTCGCCGGCCATGGCCGAGCAGCTCTGGGCGCGCTTTCCCGACGCGCGCATCATCAACTCCTATGGCCCGACCGAAGCGACCTGCTCGACCACCTGGGTGGAAATCAAGCGCCCCCTGGACGGCGCACGCAATCCGCTGTCGATCGGCCGTGCCAAGCCTTATGCCGAGGTGTTCCTCGACGACGGGGAGATCTGCATCGCCGGCGACCACGTCATGCGTGGCTACCTCGGACGACCTGACCTGACCGCCAAGAGCCTGTTCCTGCACAACGGCAAGCGCGCCTATCGCACCGGCGACATTGGCGAAATCGACGAGCAGGGCCTGGTGTACTTCCATGGCCGGCGCGACGACCAGATCAAGCTCAACGGCTACCGCATCGAGCTGGGTGAAATCGATGCCGCGCTGGCCAGCCTGCCTGGCGTCCACGCGGCCGCCACCATTGCCCTGCGCCGTCCCGATGGCAGCCTGGTGCGCATGATCGGCTTCGTCTCCTCCCCCGAGACCCTGGCGCCGGGAGTGATCGGCCCCTTGCCGGAGCAGTTGCACAACTGGAAACAAGCCCTCGGCGAACGCCTGCCGCACTACATGGTGCCCTCGGAGCTGGTGGCCTGCGGACTGTTCCCCACCAACGTGTCCGACAAGGTCGACCGCAAGCGCCTGGAATCCCAATACCGGGAAACGCGCATGAAACCCACCAAGGAGCAACCATGAACCCGCGTGCCCTTACCCTTCGCGCCACCCTGCTGCTGGGCACTTGCCTGGCAGGTCCGGCCATGGCCGAAGGCGTCCTGGCCCAGCTGTACGCCCCCCGCCCTCCGGCGGGCTCGGCCTTTGTCCGGGTGGTCAACCCGAGCGCCGACAGCCTCAAGGTGCAAATCAGCAACGGTACCGTGCAAGCGATCGGCCCAAGCCAATTGGCCAGCAGCTATGCCACCGTCAAGGGCAACGAAACCTTCAGCGTGACCCTCGACGGCAAACCCGCCGGCCAACTGCAAGTGGCGCCGGACAGCTTCAACACCCTGGTGCCGCAAGACGGCAAGTTGCAGGTGCTGGACGACAGCGCCGGCAGCGATGACGCCCTCAAAGCCGAACTGCGCTTCTACAACCTGGCGAGCGATTGCCCCAAAGGCAGCCTGGCCGTGGCTGACGGCGGCCCGGTACTGTTTGCCGATGTCGCCGCCCACAGCACCACCGCGCGAGCCATCAACCCGGTGAGCGCATCACTGAGCGCCGGCTGCGGCAAGGCCACGGCCGAGAAACTGGCGTTGCCACAACTCAAGCCCGGCGATCACTACAGCCTGTTCCTCACCGGCAGCGCCACGGCCCCCGTGCTGCGCGGGCAACTGAGCAGCACCGACCTCTACGCGAAATAGGCCTCCCCATGCGCAAGATATTCCGCGAAGACCACCTGCAGTTCCGCGACCAGGTGCAACGCTTCATCGCCGAGCGCATCCTGCCGCGCTACGACCAATGGGAAACCGCCGGGGTGACCCCGCGGGAACTGTGGCGTGAGGCTGGCGAGCAAGGCCTGCTCAATTCAGCGCTGCCGGCCCCCTATGGCGCCGACGGTGACTTCGGCCACGCCGTGGTGGTCATCGAGGAACTGGCGCGGGCCAATTGCCTGGGTATCGGCTTCTCGATTCACTCGGACATGGTCTCGCCTTATCTCTGGAATCTCGGCACCCAGGCACAGAAAGACCGCTGGCTACCGGCGATGGCCAGCGGCGAGGTCATCGGCGCGATTGCCATGACCGAGCCCGGCGCCGGCAGCGACGTCAAGGCGATCCGCACCCGCGCGGTACGCGATGGCGAGGACTTTGTGCTCAGCGGGCAGAAGACCTTCATCACCAACGGGGTCAACGCCGGCCTGGTGATCGTCCTGGCCTGCACCGACCCCGAACTGGGCGCCCGCGGCCTGTCGCTGTTCTGTGTCGAAGAAGGCCTGCCCGGTTTCAGCAAGGGCCCGGCCATGCGCAAGATCGGCCAGCACGCCCAGGACACCTGCGAGCTGTTCTTCGATGAGGTGCGAGTCCCGGCTGACTGCCTGCTGGGCGAGCTGAATGCCGGCTTCGAATACATGAGCCACGAACTGTCCCGTGAGCGCCTGGCCATCGCCCTGCGGGCCGCAGCGTCGACCGAGGGCATGCTGGAACAGACCAAGGAATACACCCGGGGTCGCAAGGTGTTCGGCAAGCGCGTCATCGACTACCAGAACAACCGCTTTGTCCTGGCCGATGCCAAGGCACGCCTGACCATGCTGCGGGTATTTCTCGACGACTGCGCGCTGAAGCTGATGGAGGGCAACCTGGACCCGGTGATCGCAGCCATGGCCAAGCTCAATGCCACTGAAATGCAGGGGCAGATTCTCGATGAGTTGCTGCAGTTGTATGGCGGCTATGGCTACAGCGCCGAGTACGGCATTGGCCGCGCCTGGGCCGATGCACGGGCTCTGCGGATCTTCGGTGGCACCAGCGAAATCATGCGCGAGATTATCGGGCGCTCACTCTGAATCCGGATAGCGCCCACCTCAGGAGCGCGCCTTGAGCCACTGCTGGCGCAAGCGTTGCGCCTGAGGGTCGGTGCCGGTCGCCCAGGGGTCGACGGCAAACGCGATGATGCGTTCCGCGCCCGTGGTCTGGGCCCACTCCAGCTGGCGCTGGACCCGAGGGTAGTCCGCAGAGACGGCCTTGAAGTCCGTGCCGTCGTTACGCGCTGACGGCAGTTGCTCGAACAATTCGACAATCACCTCGAACTTCACCCCACGCTGGCGCAGGTACTGCAACAGCGGCTCGATCGCCTTGAGGTTGTTCCAGCCCGCCACGCCCACGCCATCCTGCACCATGGGCCGCAGTTGGGTGCGCGACAGCAGCGATTGCCACAGTTGCACCAGGCTGCCGTCGGTCTGCAGGGTGCTGTAGTAGGTGGAAATGGCCGGGACGCCATGGCCGGCGTTCTGCGACACCCCCGACAAGGCCGTCAGCCATTTGCCCAGCCGCTCCTGGCGGGCGGGTTCGGTCCAGTGGTACTGCTCGATCTCGTAAGGGATGTACCAGCCGGCAAACTGTTCATGGGCGGACCACGGCGCCTCGCGCATGTAGCGACTCGCCCCCTGCAACGACCCGCTGAAGAATGCCGCCTGGGTCGACTGGTCGGTCGCCGACAACGCCTTCCACCAGCCATTGTCGTAAGGCAGGCCGATGCGCACTTTCATTCCGTGCTCGCCGGCGGTGTCCAGCAGGTTCTGCATCACCGGGTCCGGCAGCATCCAGTCCGGCTCGTCCCCGCCCAGCAGCCCGACCCATTGCAGCACCAGCTCAGCGCAGCCCAGCTCAGCCATGGCCGCCATGCGCGTGGCCCACTGATCGCGACTGAGTTCGGCGTGGCTTTTCCAGATCTGCAGGAAAGTGGCGTCCATCTGCGGCTTGCGTGAGCAGCCTGCCAGCGGACCGAGCAAGGCCAACACCGGAGCACACGCCGCCAGCCGCAAGAGCTGCCGCCGACCCTGGCATGGCGGGTTCAATGGATTGGACATTGAGGTCTCATTGACTGGGACTGTAAATGCACTTGTATGCAGGGGGAGTCATCATAGCGTCTATCAGGCGGTTATGATTGGCCATCGCCAGACTTGCCAAGGGGCCAGGCAATCATCGCGCCTGAACCAGAACATGATGGTGAATCAGACACCTTTCAACCAAGAAGGATTGGCTAAGCGCCAATTGAGTGATTTTTGCACGGACGGTTTTTCGCAGTACTCATGGCCCTGACCTTGCTGGCCGGCTGTTCGACCACGCCGCCGCGGGACCAGGGCAACATTTGCAGCATCTACCGCCAGTACCCCGACTGGTATGAAGACACGCTGAAGATGGAGCAAGCCTGGGGCCTGCCGCCTCATGTGGCGATGGCGATCATCAAGCAGGAAAGCAGCTTCGTGGAGGACGCCCTGCCCCCTCGCGACTATTTCCTGTGGGTGATTCCCTGGGGTCGGGTCAGCTCGGCCTATGGCTATGCCCAGGCGCAGGATCCGGTGTGGGGCGAGTACAAGAGCGCCACCGGCAATGGCGGCTCGCGGGACAATTTTGACGACGCGGTGATGTTTGTTGGCTGGTACGCCGCCGGCACTCAGCGCCAGCTGGGGATTTCCAAGTGGGACACCTACAGCCAGTACCTGGCCTACCATGAGGGGCGCGGCGGGTTCAGCCGCCAGAGCTACCTGCAAAAACCCTGGCTGATGCAGGTGGCGCGCAAGGTCGAGCAGCAGGCGAAAAACTACGGCTGGCAACTCAAGCAATGTCGGTCCGAACTGGAGAACAATCGCGGCTGGTGGTAGGGCTCAAGCCTGGGGATCGGGATCATCGCCAGCGTCCGACTCGCAGGATGACTCGTCGTCATCCTCTTCATCGTCATCCAGCAGAGAGTCCTTGCGGGCTTCAGTAATTGCCCGGCGCATTTCTTCGCCCTTGACCGGGCAATTGAGCAATTGGGCAATGCGGTCGATACGTTGTGTCACAGCTGGCCTCCAACTCGCCAGGATTTGCCTCGATAGTGCGCGCTTTCACTGGTCGACGCCAATCCCTGTGCGCCCCAGTGCCGTAGCAGCGGCAGGCAACCCGGCCCTGGGTCAGTGCAGGCCGGGTGTTTTGCGTTGGCGGTGACGCTGATTTACTGAAGTTCGCCCGTGGCGCCCAGCTTGCTCATGACGAAGGCGACAAACTGTTCGACGGTCATTTTCTGGCCGTTGAACTCCACCTGGTTATTGGCGTAGTGCAGCTTGGACACGATGTTGTCGCCTTCCAGCGTCGCCAGTTGGGTGCCAACCGCCATGCTGCTGAACATATCGCTGGTGGCCAGGGCTTCTTCGGCAATGGCCTTGGCGTCTGTCTGGCCGTCGACCAGGGCCTGCACACTGACCAGGTCCGTGATCATCGGCTTGGAGACCTGCAGGTTGAAGTCCAGCAGGGCAATCAGCTCGCGCACCACTTGGTCGCTCGGCTGGTCCATCGACTTCGGCTTGGTCAGGTCGAGCACCAGGCTGACCTTGCTTTCACCGTTGGCGGTGGTGAACGAGAGATTTTCCAGGGCGATTTGTGGCTGGGCGGCCAGCAGTTTTTCCAGGTCGGCCTTGACCTGGGTTTCCTCGGCTTCGCTCAGTTTCAGCTCCGGCACGGGTTGCCCGGCCTCGGCAGCGGCGGCGGCAGCCTCTTCGTACGGCTGCAGTTTGGTTTGATAGATCTGCACCAGCGACAGCGTCGACGGGATGTCGAGGTTCTTCATGCTCCAGGCCATTTTGGCCGAGCCGAGCGCCTTGTCGTTGAGGGTGATCTCGGCAATCTTGTAGTCGGCACGGCCCGCCGCGTTGCTCCCGGATTCGCTGGTGGCGGTCTTCATTTCCAGTTTCTTCAGGTGCAGCACCGCCTGTTTGTCACCAAAGGTGGTTTTGCTGCTGCTGACCTCGACGGTGTTATCGCCCAGGTAATAGCCGTAGCTGCTTTTGGTCAGGTTGCTGGCCAGGGTCAGGCCGTTGATCTCGACTTTGACCGGCGACTGGTCCTCGGCGACGCTGGTCAGCGTCAGGCTGTCCATGTAGCCGTTGGCCTTGACCTTCTGGGCCTCGGCGCTGGCCGAGACCTCAAGGTTGAGACCGGAAAACTTCAGCGTCGACTGGTCGTCGAGCACCGTGTCGACGGGCGCCAACTCAAGGGTGCCGCTGGCGGCGCGGTCATAGCCAAGGTTGATCACACCCTTGAGCGGCGACACGTCCTTGGTGGCGGCGAACCATTTGGCGGTCAGCGGGGTTTTTTCCAGGGAGTAATGACTGGTGGCCATGACCGGCAGCCATTTCAGCGATACCAGTCGGGAGAATGGCAGCGGGCCGTGTTCGATACGGTCGGTGAACAGCAGTTCTACGCCATCGGCGTGTTCGCCAAACATCTCGCCCTGGCCCTTGAGGCGGTAATGGGCGGTGCTGCTGAACAGCTGGCGATCCAGCGACACCAGTTCCAGGGTCGCGGTGCCGTTGGAGCCAACCATGGCGGCTTGCAACTGCTGGTTGGCGTCGGCGATGGACGTCTGCAATACCCCTTCCAGCTTGGTGCCGGTGTACCACGCGCCACCGGCACTGATTGCACCCATGGCCACTACGATTCCAAGAAGCACACCTGCTGATTTATTCATGAATTACCTGATCATTGTCCGTGGTTGAAAGGGTCGTCTTCCCTGAACCCATGACAGGCCGTGGCGCGACTTCGTTCAAATTGCGCAGCAGATTAGCATTAGCGGTCGATGGCAACCCAATGAATAAGGGTTAAAGAGTGTCCAGTGACCACGACAAGGCGCGGCCACGCCCGCCCCGTTGAGGAGCGGTTTGCACCTCAGGAGTATTCCATTTCCATCTCGTCGAGCTGATGATCGAAACTTTTCAGGCGCGCGGTCCAGGTGTACACCAGCACCTCGAAGTCGCGATTGATCACCGTGCCGTCGGGTGAATCGAAACGTGGGTCGCAGACGTCCAGCTGGTAACGCTCACGGGCCATGGCAGTGGCAACGTCAGCCAGTTCCCGGGCGTTGTTCAGCCAATGCCAGCCTTCTCCGGTCACCTGCTGGTCGAGGGCCCGGCATTGCACCTTGAGCGCTTCGAGGCTTTTTTCCAGCGGGGTGCCGGTCAGCTCGCCCATGACTTCCTGGAACGTGCGGCCCGGCTGCCAGTAGCTGCCCCAGAAATACCGGTCGAACACCGTTTCGACCCGGCGCAGCGCCACCTTGGTGTCCCAGATCTGCACCAGGGTCTTACCTTGTTCGAGTTGTTTTTTCTTGATCCGCTGGCCTTGCAGCGAGGCCCAGGCGACCACCGCGATCGACAGCACGCCGATCATCGCGCTGGCACTGTCGAGAAAGAGCAGCGCCTTGTCGAGCTGGTGAGTCAGCATGACGCCATAAAAGTAGGTTGCAGACAGCAGTACCAGTGCGACGATCGCGCACCAGAAGCCGGGAGCATAAGGGTTTTTCATTATTGGAATCCCCATGACCTGTGCGAGCCTTGATCACCGGACCCGCCCGCGTGGATCCGACATGTCAAAGCATAGCAACGGCCTCAGGGTTTCGTCGGTTTTGCCGCTTGCGTTCGTCCGCTTTCCCAGCCGCCGCCCAGGGCCAGGAACAGATCGATCTGGCTCATGGCAACCTGGGTGTTGGCCAGGGCCACTTGCGCCCGTACGTCGGTGTAGGTGCGGGTGGCTTGCAGGTCGGCGAGGAACGATGCCCGACCGGCCTGGAAGAAGCGGTGTGTCTGGTCGGCCGCCACTTGCGCCGACTGCTCGGCGTCGGCCAGGGCATCGCGGCGCTGCAACAGCGCAGCGTACTGCGTGAGGCCGGTCTGGGTTTCGCGAATGGCGTTGAGCACCACGCCGTCGAAGTGCGCCAGTGCCCCCTGGCTCACCGCTTCGGCCTCATGCACCCGTGCCCGGGCACCGTTGGTCGGCACGCTCCAGGTCAGCAACGGGCCGAAGCCCCAGCGATTGGTCTGGGACTCGCCCAGGTGATCGAGGATGCCGACGGTGCCGACGGTCGCCCCGATGCTGATGTCCGGGTACAACTGACCGGTGGCCACGCCAATCTCCGCGGTCGCCGCCGCCAGCCGGCGCTCGGCCTGGCGCACGTCCGGCCGCCGCTTGAGCAGGGTGGCACCGTCGCCCACCGGCAGCAGTTGGGCGATCCTGGGCAGTTCATGGCAACTGGCAGTGCCGGCCGGCAACTGGTCCACCGGCTTGGCCAGCAGCATCGACAGGCGGAACAATCCGGCCTGGCGCGCCGCTTCATAGCGCGGCATTTCCGCGCGCAAGGACTTGAACTGGGTCAACGAGCGGGTGACCTGGGTTTCGTCGCCGCGCCCGGCATCGCGCAGGCGCTGGATCAACTGGGTGCTCTGGCTTTGCAGCTCGAGGGAATGCTCGGCGATCTCGCGCTCTTCGTTGGCCGCGCACACCTGGGTGTAGGCACGCACCACAGCGGCGACCACGGTGATGCGCGCCGTATCGGCCGCCGCCTGGGTAGCATCGGCATTGGCCTTGGCCGCTTCGATACCGCGCTGCAAGGTGCCGAACAGATCGAACTGATAGGACGTGGTCAAGGCCACGTCACCGACGTTGGCCACCGGGACTTTTTCCGGCAACAGGAAAGCTTCCCCGGATTCCTGCAAGCGTTGGGCGCCAAGCTTGACCCCGCCACTCCAGCCACCGGCCGATTCGGCCTGCTCGACTTGCGTACGGGCACGGGACAGGTTGGCCGCCGCCACCCGCAAGTCGGTGTTGGAGGCCATGGCCTGTTGCACCAACTGATCCAGGCGCGGGTCCCGGTACAGGCGCCACCAATCCGCCGGTACGGGCGCCGACACCACGTTGTGAGCATCGATCGGCAGCTCGCCCTGCAAGTCCGCACGCTGCACCGCCGCGTCCTTGGGCACCTGGTAATCCGGGCCAACCACCTGGCAGGCCGACAGCAGCAGGCCCAGGCCCACCGTGACCAATCCGCCAGCCGCCTTCATTGGGCCGGCTCCTGGGCGGGCTGGTCGGCGATGATCGACACGGTGGCGGTACGCCCGGCGATCATGCGGAAGTCCTCTGGCACCTCGTCAAAGGCAATGCGCACGGGAATCCGCTGGGCCAGCCGCACCCAGCTGAACGCCGGGTTGACGTTGGGCAGCAGGTTGGCGCCGCTGCTGCGGTCGCGGTCCTCGATCCCGGCGACGATGCTTTCGACGTGCCCACGCAGGCGCGCGTTGTCACCGATCACCCGGATGTCGACGCGCTGGCCAACATGAATGCCACCCAACTTGGTCTCTTCAAAATAACCGTCGATGTGGAACGAGTTGCCGTCGACCACCGACAACACCGGGCGCCCGGCCGTGACGAACTCCTGCACCCGTGGCGCGCGGTCGTTGACGTAACCGTCGACGGGGCTGCGGATCACCGAGCGGTCGAGGTTGAGCTGGGCACTGTCCACCGCGACCTGGGCCTCCATCAGCGCCACCTCGGCACGGGCCACGCGCGACTGGCTTTCTTCCAGTTGCTCAGCCGGCACCAGGTTGCCCAGGCCGCGGTTGCGCTTGGCTTCGCGCTGGGCCTGGGCCAGGGTTTCCTGACGGTCGGCAACAGCCGCCTTGGCCTGGCGCAGCGCCAGCTTGAAGCGGTCCGGATCAATGGCGAACAACACCTGGCCGCGCTTGACCGGCTGGTTGTCGCGCACGTCGACCTGCTGGATCAGCCCGGAAACGTCCGGGGCGATCTGCACGATGTCGGCGCGAATGTGGCCGTCACGGGTCCATGGGGCAAACATGTAGTACGCCACCATGCGCCACACCACGAACGCGGCCAGCGTCACGATCAGCAGCGTCAACACCACACGGCCGAGGGTCAAAAAAGGTTTTTTCATGTCATCAGGTATCGACTGAGTGAATCCACGGCGCCGAGCAGCAAGGCGTACAGACCCACGTTGAACAACGCCCGGTGCCAGACCAGGCGATAAAAGTGCAGGCGCGTCAGCACCCCGTGCACCAGCAGGTACAACACATAGGTAATGCCCATCAGCACCAGCAGGGTGGGCAGGAATACCCCGCTGACGTCCAGGTCACCGATCATAGAGGCGCTCCATCAATGCCATGGGGTAGCGGTTCTTCCTGCTCGCCCGCGCCGAGGAATTCCACGCCCGGCAGCAGCGCCAGGCGCAAGCCACTGAGGGCATGCAACAGGTTCAGGCGGGTGTCATCGTCGCCTTGCAGGCCCTGGCCATTGAGCGCGCGCCGGGCGCGGTCCATGGTCATCTGCAACGAGGCGGGCGCCGGCAAGCGTTCGCCGGCCTTCAGGCACGCCTTGAAGTACTCGCCGACTTCAGCCACCACCTGACGCAACAGCACATTGGGCACTCCCAGCACCCGTGGCGCGTAGGCCAGGATGTCCAGCAGATTGAGCCCCACCCGCACTTCGCGCAGGGCGATGCCGGT
This sequence comes from Pseudomonas kielensis, assembly GCF_014236655.1. Lineage (GTDB taxonomy): Bacteria > Pseudomonadota > Gammaproteobacteria > Pseudomonadales > Pseudomonadaceae > Aquipseudomonas > Aquipseudomonas kielensis. Next base: position 19,937 of record NZ_JACMYG010000006.1, on the reverse strand, counting down.
GTCCTGGCCGGTGATGGCCAGGCGTGGCAGGTGCTGCATCAGGCGGTCGAGCATTTGCACCCCCAGCTTGCGGCTTTCGGCCAGGTTGGCCGGCTCCGTCATGCCGACGATGTCGTGCCAACTGAAGCGGGTCAGGCGCTTGGCCGCCAGCTCCGAACCGAATGGCCGCGCCACCAGGGTCCAGACAAAGGCAAACAACAAGCCGATGGGGCCGGCCAGGTTGGAGTTGACGAAGCTCAGGAAGTCCGCGTCGTAGGCGCCTTGCAGGCTGATGAACGACGAGGTGTTGACGATGGTCAGCAGCATGCCCAGGTAAAACGCCGGCTGCACCGTCAGGGTACCGACGACGATGTAGGGCACGGCGAACGCCAGCACCAGCATCGGGAAGTCATGCAGGTTGGGCAGGATCAGGAACAGGTAGAGGCTGGCGAACACCACTGACAATGCGGTCCAGAAAAAGAACCGGTAGATCTGTGGCGCCGGGTCGTCCATCGCCGCAAAGAAGCTGCACGCCACCGCCGCGAGGATCACCGCGCTGCCGCCGTCGGGCCAGCCCAGCGCAATCCACAGCACCGAGGCCACGATGATCGCCAGCACGGTGGAGGTCGCCGAGTACAGCATCAGCCCCCGGTCGAGGAAGGGCGTCAGGCGACCGAGACGCCAGTGCCGGTAAACCGCCCGCCAGTTGTCCTGGTTGTCGGTGTGAATCGCGTATTGCAGGCTGCGCAGGTCCTGCCACAGGTCGATCCACTCGCCCAGGCGGTACAGCGCATTGGAAAACAGCAGTTGCTTGCGATCATCCAGGGCTTCGGCGTTGGGTTGCATGGCCTGCAGTTGCGCGCGCAAGGCCTCCCAGCGCTCGACCGAGGCATCGCTGTATTGGAGCCATTGCAGGGATGCGGTGAGGATCGGCGTAAACCGCTCGACCCACTCCGGGGTACGTCGCTGCAAGGCGTACAGCGCATCGTCCAGGGCATCGATCACCGGCAGCAGGTGGATCATTCGCCCGCGCAGTTCCTTGATGTTGCGCACGGTTTGCGGCCGGGACCCTTCATGGGGCAGTTGGCCGATCATCAGCTCCAGGGAATTGAAGGTGGCCACCATCGAAGCCTGCAGCGCGCTGATTTCCCCAGGCTCGACCTCACGGCTGAGGAAGCGCTGGCTGTAGGTCACGGCGCTACCGAACCACTTGCTCACCGCGTCATCGAACACCGGGGCCAGGCGCCGGGGCCAGAACAGACTGCCCACCACCGCCGCGCAGACAATGCCGAGAAAGATTTCCTCGGTACGCGCCTCTGCCACATCCCACACCGCCAGCGGGTTATCCACCACCGGCAGGGCGATCAGCGGCAAGGTGTAACCGGCGAGCATCAGCGCGTAGCTGTTGGCGGTACGCAGGTGCATGGAGAGGAACAACAGGGTGCCGGTCCACAACGCAATGACCACCACCAGCACATAGGGGCTCTGCACAAACATCGGCACGAACAGCAAGGCCGCCGCCGCGCCGGTAAAGGTACCGATGGCACGGTACAGGGCCTTGGAGCTGGTAGGCCCGACAAACGGGCTGGAAACGATGTAGACCGTGGCCATCGCCCAGTACGGCCGAGGCATCTGCATGAGCATGGCGATGTACAGCGCAATCATCGACGCCGAGAACGTCCGTACCCCGTAGAACCAGTCGCGAGCTGGCGGCATGCCAGAAAAAAATCCGCTCAAGATGGGCTCACCGCGGCCTGCTCGGCGGTCTCGAACGCGCGAATCACCCGCAGCGCCGCTTCCAGGTCCGCCGCATCGATCCCTTCGAGCACCTCGCGGCGCAGGCGCACCAACTCCACCTCCACTGCCTGCACCAGCTCGCGACCGGCATCGGTCAGGCTCAGGCATTTGGCGCGCCGGTCGTAGGCATCTTCGGTCCGGCAGACATACCCGGCATGGCACAACTGATCGAGCAGGCGCACCAGCGAAGGACTCTCCATCCCCGCGGCCTGGGCCACGGTCACCTGGCGCACGCCCTCACCCAGGCGCCCGATCATCAGCAACGGGACTGCACAGGCTTCGGAGATACCAAAGTTGACCAGCGTGGTCTGGCAGATTTTTCGCCAATGCCGCGCGGCCACCACCATGGCACTGCTGATGTTCATTTGAAGGGCGTCGAGGGTCTGGGGCACGGGAGCATTCGCACACTGTTAGTTTGCTAACTATCAATATCGCACCGGAAGGGAAATCCAGTCAAGTTTTGAAACAATTTGCTGATCGGCAGCGAATTCACTCGTCCGGCGCCCCCCCTCACCCTCACCTTTGCGTTCGCCTGTAGCAGCTGCCGAGCCCGCGAGGCGGCGTCCGAGGACAACGTCCTCGCGAGCCCTCAAACCTCGCTTTGTTTGTAGCTACACCTTAGTCGACTTCTGCGACGGCTTCGCGGGCTCGGCAGCTGCTACAGGGCTATACCCCGCGGCCTTTGCGCAACAGCACATTCAACTGGTCAACCACTTCTGCCCAGTCGGCGTCCTCGCGAATTTCTTCGCGCAGGAACTGCGCCTGGCTTTTGCTCCAGAAAAACGCGTCGGCCAGGTGCAGTTCGGGCTTGAGCGGGGAATGGGTGGCGATGAATTTGTCGATGCTCTCGGCGTCATGCGCCAGGCCAAGTTGCTTGAACAGGTTGGGCAGGCTGTGGGTCGGTGCTTCCATGGGGACTCTCCTGGTGAAAGGGGTTAATGGCTCAGTTCGCAGATTTGCGCATGGGGCACCATTTTCAGGTACTGCTCCATGCTCATGTGCAGCAGGTTGTTGTGGTTGCCGGCTTCAACGTAGATCTCTTTCTGGCGAGTCAACAAAGGGTCGATGACCATGTCCAGGCCGTAGGATTCGCCCAGGGCCGGCACGGCGCCGCGCTCACAATCGTTGAACAGGTGAGCCAGGGTACTTTCGCGGGTCACCTGCCATTCGCCGCTGCCACGCACTTTGCTCAGGTCCAGGTGGCGGCTGGCCGGCAATACCGCCATCAGATAGTGCCCATGGTGGTCGTCGAGGATCACTGACTTGGCCACGCGCTCGGCCGGAATCCCCGAGACCCGGGCGGTTTCCAGGCTGCTGGCCGAATGCGGGTGAGCCACCACGTCAAATTCACAGCGCGCCTCTTCCAGGCTGCGCTGTACGGTTCTTGCCATACGCATGATGCACCTCGGTGTCCGCAGCCCAGGCTGGCGGACCATGGTTAAACCTTCTGCTGTCACCTCAAAGTCTAGGTCGGCTACCAGGTGGCGAAGGAAAATCTGCCCACTGGAACAGTCGACCTGCACTGATCAAATTTCGTTCAACCCCAAGCTCAACTAGACTGTAGACAGGGCCTGAGTGTGGCTCACGAGCGGACGACTCTCCCGGAGGGTCAAGTGAACATCGGTGGCGCGTGTGCGGTTGTGCTGTTGTCGGGTGTGAGCGCTTCAGTGTTCGCGGCGGACACGGTCATGCTGCTGGCGACCAACCCGTTCGCGGTCTGGCTGATGATGTTCGGCATCGCCTTTCTGGTGGCCGAAGCCCTGCTGCCCAATTACGGTGTGATCGGCCTGGGCGGCATCCTGATGTTCGTCATCGGCGCGGTGATGCTGGGCAACAACGATGTGCCGACGCCACTGCTCGTCGGCCTGGCACTGGTCAGCGCCCTGCTATTGCTTACCTTGCTGATCCACGCCCTGAAAACCCGACCGCGGCACACGATCAGCGGCGATACCGAACTGTTTGGCAGCATCACCCAGGTGCTTGCCCTGCAGCCCGGCAGCGTCTACCACGGCTGGGTCCATCTGCAGGGCGAGCGCTGGCAGGTGCGCAGCACGACGCCGCTGCAACCGGGGCAGAGGGTACAGGTGGTGGCGCGCAAGGGGCTGATGCTGGAAGTGGCCGCGACTGACGCCGCGCCGCAGGGAGAATGACCATGGGCCTGCAACTGGGTTTTGCCGCGCTGCTGGTGCTACTGATTGCATTGGCGGGGTCGACTTTTCGCATCCTGCGTGAATACGAACGCGGGGTAGTGTTCCAGCTGGGACGCTTCTGGCAGGTCAAGGGGCCGGGGCTGATCCTGCTGATTCCGGTGGTGCAGCAGATGGTCCGCGTGGACCTGCGCACCGTGGTGCTCGATGTGCCCGCGCAAGATGTGATCACCCGGGACAACGTCTCGGTGAAGGTCAACGCGGTCCTGTACTTTCGTGTGCTCGACCCACAGAAAGCCATCATCCAGGTCGAAGACTTCCTCATGGCCACCAGCCAACTGGCCCAGACCACCTTGCGCGCGGTGCTGGGCAAGCATGAGCTGGACGAGTTGCTGGCCGAGCGCGAGCGCTTGAACGTCGACATCCAGCAGGTACTGGACGCGCAAACCGATGCCTGGGGCATCAAGGTGGCCAATGTCGAGATCAAGCACGTCGACCTCAACGAATCGATGATCCGCGCCATCGCCAAGCAGGCCGAAGCCGAGCGGGAGCGCCGGGCCAAGGTGATCCACGCCGAAGGCGAACTGCAGGCCTCGGAAAAACTCATGCAGGCCGCCGAAATGCTCGGCCGCCAGCCGGGTGCCATGCAGTTGCGCTACATGCAGACCCTGAGTTCGATTGCCGGGGACAAGAGTTCGACCATTGTTTTCCCGCTGCCGATCGAGTTGCTCAAGGGCATGGCGGATTTGTCTTCAAGAGGCTGAGGGCAACCCGCGTGCACTCAACCACGCCCCTGTGCGGCAGCCTCGACCTGCGCCAGCGGATACACCGACTGCCAACCACCGCCCAGCGCCTTGTACAGGCCGACCATGGCCAGTGACACGCTGGTGGCGCTGTCCACCAGTTGTTCCTGGGTCGCCAGCAACTCGCCTTGCACGGTCAGGACGTTGACGAAGTCCACCACCCCTTCGACGTACTGCTGTTGGGCGGTGCGCAGGGCGATCTGGTTCTGCCGTACCGCTTCGGCGAGGCTGTCGCGGCGCAGTTGGCTGGCGTTGTAGCGGGTCAGCTGATCGTCGATTTCATGCCAGGCGCGCAGCACGGTTTGCTGGTAGGCCAGCGCCGCTTCCTGTTGTTGTGCCTCGCGCAACTCAAGCATGCCGCGCAGGCGACCGCCATCGAACAGCGGCACGCTGAACTGCGGCCCGATGCCGAACTGGCGTGAGCCCCAGGAGCCAAAATCACTCAATTGCATGGCCTGGGAGCCGAAGTTGCCGGACAGGGTGATGCGTGGGTAAAAATCGCCCTTGGCCACGCCGATGCTGGCCGTGGCGGCGTGCAGGCGGGCCTCGGCCTGGCGGATGTCGGGGCGCCGCTCGGCCAGTTGCGACGGCAAGCCGATCGCCACCTGACGCGGCGTCTGCGGCACCGGGCCGTCCTGCGCCAACTCGGCCTGCAGCGCCTGCGGCCGCTCGCCCAGCAACAGGCTCAAGGCGTTGATCAGTTGCGCCTGGCGCTGCTGCAACGCCGGCAGGCGCGCCTCGATCGCGGCCACCTGGGCGGCCGCTTCGGCGACGTCCAGGTCGGTGGCCACGCCGTCGGCCAGGCGCAGTTGCGACAACTTCAAGCTATGCCGGGCCACCTCAAGGTTTTGCTCGGTGACCGCGCGGGTGCTCTGCACGCCACGCAACTGGATGTAGTCCTGGGCGGTTTGCGCCAGCACCGAGAGCAGCACGCCACGGCGATCGTTTTGCGCCACTTCCAGGGTGGCGTCGGCGGCTTCGGTCTGCCGCCGCACGCGGCCCCAGAAGTCCAGCTCCCAGGAGGCGGAGAACCCCGCCTCCCACAAACTGAACGCTGAATTACCGTTGCGCCCGGACGGATCGCTCAGTCCTTCGCCGCTGTTGCGTTTACGGGCATAACTACCCGTGGCAGCGGTGCTGGGGTACTGCTCGGCCGTGACCACCTGCCGTACCGCCAGGCTTTGTTGCAGGCGACTGCTGGCCAGTTGCAGGTCGAGGTTGTCGGTCAACGCGCGGCGGCTGAGGGCGGACAGTTGCGGGTCCGCAAACACCTCCCACCAGCGCTCATCCATTTGCGTGCTGACGGCCTCGCTGGCCGCCGCCTTTTGCGCTTTCGACCACTGCTCGACCTGGGGGGCCTTCGGCCGGACAAAGTCCGGGCCCAGGGTACAAGCGCTCAATGCCAGCAGGCCCAGGGCGAGCAACAGGTGTCTGTGGGGAGTGCCACGGCTCATCGCTGCGTCACCTCGCGCACGCTGCTCTGTGAGTGGGTGGTGTCAATGCTGGCTTCCACCGACATGCCGACACGCAACCGCTGGGCCAGGGGCTGGCCCGGGTCGAGGATGATTTTCACCGGAATGCGCTGCACCACCTTGGTGAAGTTGCCGGTGGCGTTGTCCGGCTTGACGGCGGCAAAGGTCACCCCGGTGGCCGGGGCAATGCTCTGGACCCGGCCGGTCAAGGCTTCGCCGCCCAGGCTGTCGACGCGCACCACCACGTCCTGCCCCGGTTGCACATCGGTCAGTTGGGTTTCCTGGAAGTTGCCCAGCACATAGGCCTGCGCCAACGGCACCACGGCGAGGATCTTGCTGCCCGGGGTGACGTAGGCGCCAACCCGCACCGCACGCTCGCCGACCATGCCGTCCACGGGGGCGACGATGCGCGTATAGGAGAGCTGGAAGCTGGCCATTTCCTGGGCCGCCTGCGCCCGCTTGAGCCCGCCTTCGGCGGCGTCGCGCTGGGCCGTGAGGATCTCCACCTGCTTGCGTTCCGCCGCCAGCACCGCCGTGGCATTGGCCAAACGGGCGCCGGCCTGGTCGATCCGAGTGCGCGCCTGCTGGGCGTTCTGCACCGTGCCGGCGCCGACACCCGCCAGGTGGTTGTAGCGGTTCAGTTCATGCTCGGCGAAGGCCTGCTCCGCCTTGGCGGCCACCACCGTGGCCTGGGCCTGGGCGATCACCGACGCCTGGCGTTCGAGGGTCGCCCGGGCGTTTTGCAGTTGCGCCCTGGCCACCAGCGTATCGGCATCGGCGGCTTGCGCGGCGGCGCGAAAGTCGCGGTCATCGATCAACGCGAGCAATTGCCCGGCCTGGACCCGCTGGTTGTCCTCGACCAGCACCTCCTTGATGAATCCGGCCACGCGCGGCGCCACCAGGGTGAAGTCGGCACTGACAAACGCGTCGTTGGTGCTCTGCTGCGGCTTCTTGCCGAATACTTCGGGGGCCAGCAGGTAGACCAGTACGCCCACCGCCAACACGGCAGCGGTGGCACCGGTGAGTTTTTGCTTGCTAGAGATCGTCATAAAAACCTTCTGTTTCAGTCAGCATTCAAGTCGGCGCGCGCGGCGGATACATCCGCGTCGGCAGCCAGAAAATCAGCAGGATCAGCGCCAGCGCGATCCCGGCCATGCACAGGTACAAGTCCGAGGAGGTCAGCACCACGGCCTGCTGGTGCAGACGTCGCGCAAGGTCTGCGCTATCGCCACTGACCAGCGGCGAGTTGCCGAGGCTGTCGACCAGCATCGTCGAGTGGAAATGCAGGCGCACCGTGGTCAGGGTTTCCAGCAAGCCGGTGGCGAGCACCGCCGAGAGGCCCTTGACCGTGTTGAACCAGGCCGAGGCGTACGGCCCTTCCAGCGGACTGATGCTGCCGGTGGAGAGCATCAGCAACGGCAGCACCGACATCGGCTGGCCGAAAATCTGCAGCAGTTGCAGCACGTAGAAGTCGTCGCGAATCCATACCGAGGTCAGGTGCGAGCCGCCGATGCACGACAGCGCCAGCATGCTCAGGCCGATCCCCAGCACCCAGCGGCAATCGACCCAGCGCAGGTTGCACAGGGCAGCGACCAAGGGCAGCGCGATGAGCTGCGGGGCGGCCATCAGCAGCATGATCGGCGCGGTCTGGATCGGCCGATAACCCTGCACCTGCGCCAGGTAGCTGGAAGGAATGATGATCACCGCCAGCAACACCACCAGCACCCCGGCCAGGGTCATCAAGGCGAAGCTAAGGTTGCGGATACCGAGCATCTGCAACTTGAAAAACGGCACCGGCTGCGACCATTCGTTGCACAGGAACAGCACCAGCAACAGCAGGCCGCCGCCCAGCAGCCAACAGATCAGGCTCGACTCGAACCAGTCCAGGCGATTGCCCTGCAGGATGCCGATCACCAGCATGCAGATCGCCGGAAAACCCAACAGCAGGCCACGCCAGTTGAACTGCTTGAAGCGCTCCAGGCGCAGCGGGTCCTGTGGCAGACCGTAGGCCACCGCCGCCATTGCCAGCAGGCTCGGCACGATGATCTGCCAGAAGGTCCAGTGCCAGCTCACATACTCGGTCCACAGGCCCGCCAGCGGCGTGCCCAGGCCAGGGCCGAAGGTGGCCGTCAGGGCGTAACCGGCCAGGCCGTAGAGTTTGACGTTGGCCGGCAGGAACCGCAGGGCGACGGTCATCAACATCGGCGGCAGGGCACCACCGGCCAGGCCTTGCACGGTGCGCAGCACCAGCAGGCTTTCATAAGTGGGCGCGAAGGGGGTCAGCAACCCCAACAGGGTGAACAGGCCAATGGCACACAAGGTGAAGCGGCGCAGCGAGAAAGTCACCGAGCACCAGGGGGCGAATGCCATCGCCGCCACGGAGGTCGCGGCGTAACAGGCGACGAGCCAGGTGCCCTCGTCGTAACCGATCGCCATGGCGCCCCGGATATCGGCCAGGGCGACCTTGGTCACCATTTCATTCAGGCCCGAGACCAGCACGGCCAGCAACACGCCGACCAGGCCGATGATGATGCGTGGCCCGAACGTCGGCGGCGCCGCGACCTTGGGGGTGCTGGCCGCCTCGAGCGGGGCAGGGACAGCGAGGGAAGTCATGGCAGGAACAGCTCCGGATAACAGAAACACCGGAGCAGTTTAGAAACACCGACAGCTGACGAAAACTGACTTATCGACAGCTTATAAGTGCGTCAGACGCAACAATCAGGTATCCGATGGGGGCTGGGACGCCCGCCAGGTGTCGGCACAACTGGCCCTCACCGTCTCGCGCAACCAGCGATGGGCCGGGTCTTTGTCGTAGCGCGGGTGCCAGGCCTGAGTCAGCATCAGGGTCGGCAGCGCGATCGGCAGGGTAAACGAGCGCAGGCGCAAGCCCAGGCGCGAGATGCTGAGCAAGGCTTCCTTGGGCACCGGCAGAATCAGGTCGGAATCGGGCAGCACAAACATTGCCGCGTGGAAGCTCGGCGCAATCAACGCCACCCGTCGCTCCAACCCCAGGGCGTTGAGCGCGGTATCGATCGGCCCGCGGGCAATCCCTCGCCGGGACATGCTGATGTGGGAAAAACTGGCGTAGCGCTCGGCAGTGATCTCACCCTCCAGCAGCGGATGACCTTCACGCACCAGCCCGACAAAGTGCGTGGTGAACAGGTTCTGCACCTTCACTTCCGGGGTGCGCGGGCGGGTATTGCTGATCATCAGGTCGATCCGCCCTTCGCGCAGCGCTTCGTCGTCGCCGTCGCCCTCCGGCACAAACCGCAACTCGCAGTGGGGTGCCTGGCGGTTCAGGGTATCGATCAGGCGACCGCCATAGACCCCGACGAAAAAGTCGTTGGCGCGCACGCTGAACCGCCGGCGCAAGGTGCCAAGGTCCACCTCATCGGCCGAGCGGAACAGCAGCGCTGCCTGCTCGACCAGGTCCCGCACCTGGGCCCGCAACTCCAGGGCCTTGGGGGTCGGCACCAGACCACGTCCGGCACGCACCAGGATCGGGTCGCCGAGCGCTTCGCGGACCCGGGTCAGGGTCCGGCTCATGGCCGCCGGGCTCAGGTTCATCCGCCGCGCGGCGCCCACCACGCTGCCTTCGTCGAGCAGGGCATCGAGGGCGACCAACAGGTTCATGTCCGGTAGCTGCATGCTGAGCACTCATGGCTGATCAGAATTGAGTCAGACGCAATGCTAGCAGCCTTTACTACCCGGGTATGCCGAAGGCCTTTTGCAGATCTTTGGGCAGCACACTGCTGTACATCCTTGCCGGCTGCTCTTGGCAGCGCCGGGCGATATCCGGCAATGCATCGATCAACTGGTGATTGAGCGTCATGCCCTTTTGCGAATCGGGCTGGCTGGCGAACACCGGCAACAGCAGCGCGGCACTGGTCTTGGCGAACGTCGGGGCGCTGCTCAACGGCTGCTTGGGATAGCGCTTGCGGAACAGCGCCAACTCCTCGTTCAGCGCGCTGCACGGCTGGAACAGCATGTTGTGCACGACGCTCTGGGCGTCGAGGAACGGATTCTTGGCAGCCGCGGGCGAGAAGATCATGGTGTTCTGCGCGTCGACCACTGCCGGCGCGTCCGCCGTGACCTTCCAGGGCTCGAACCGCCAGTGCTCGGCCGCCGCTTGCGCCGCCACGCCAAACGCTTCATGGGTGGCGCTGAGGACTTTTACGTCGGTGACGGAGCCATCGTTATGAATGTTCAGACTGATGCGCGCATCCCCCACCACATCGACCAGTTCCGCCGGATACGCGGGTTTGGGCATATAGGCCGTGTCTTTGGATGGAGGGTATGCCGCCACCGCGTTGAACGAGCACAGCAGGGCTGCACCGAGCAGGAGTAGACGCATGGAAAGTCCTTTTAAAGGCGCCGAAACAGGGGGCGAAGATTGTCGCGCATCGCATCGACAAAGAACAATCATTCTCATTTCATACTGGCAGTTCTGCTAGTTCCAAACTTCACAGCAGCCGTGTAGAACATCTGACCAATACCGACTTCGACCTTATCCTTGCAGAGGCCCGCTCATGACTTCTTCCAGCGCTGATCATCCGCGTCATACCACTCGACAACGCACTGTGTTGCTGGCAACAGACCGCAACCAGTCGATCATCGCTGAAATCGCAGATGGCAAGCACACGCGCATCGCCTACACCACGTACGGCGAGCAGTCCGCACAAGAGCCCGTCGCCACGGCATTGGGTTTCAACGGCCAATTGCGCGAAAGGCGCATCGACGTGTACATCCTGGGTAACGGCTATCGCCCGTATAACCCAACACTGATGCGTTTCCACAGTCCGGACAGTTGGAGCCCGTTTGGTCGGGGTGGGTTGAATGCCTATATGTACTGCGTGGGGGATCCGGTGAATCGAGTGGATCCCACAGGGCATTTTTCATGGAGGAAGGCTGCGATCAATACTTTCAACTTCTTCTTCGGCGGCCCAGAGCGAACGGGGCCGCATACCCCCACACTCACACAAGGCATGGCGGAACGGAGTCTGGGTGGACTGCGGCCGGAAAGAGCGGGTGAAGGCAAGGCACTTGCCACTATCGGCACCGCTGTTGCGGTGGGCGCACCCGTGCATAGGTCGGAAGGTTTGTATCCAGGAGGAGAAATAAACACTTCAGCACGGTGGGGTACCGATAAACACTTTGTTGGCTCGACAACTGCTATGACCCGACCGGCGCAAAACCCCAGCTCATCGAATATGCACTCATCAGTACAACAGTACGCTGGCCCGTCTGGCTACAATCCAAGAAGAGAGCAGAATCATTTACAAGGAGGAGAAGCACATCCGCGACGAGACTACTTCAAAAATAGTGAAAGCTCTCTTTCCAGCATAGGTTCTGACTGGACCCGAGCATCCAGTACTAACCCCGCATCAAGTATTAGCAGTGGCAGGCTGTCACTCGCCTCAGCTGAAGTCAGAAACCTGGAGGAATCCCGTCAGCGATTGAATGCAATGCCGCGAGAAGATGTGCTGCATCACCCACGGCATCTAGCAAACCGGGAGGCCTTGCGGAGGGCCCGCCTCAACCGTACGCCCTCCCCCTGACTCGATCCGTCGTTACTTCAAAGGCTCCAACTCACTTGATGCCCCCTGCCCGAGGTGAAGCATTTCGCCCTCCCCTAGCAGCTCTGACAGATCTCATGCAAGGTCCGGCGCGTAACAGTAAGAACCCGCATTCACCTCGGCCCCACCCACAGCAGAGGTCCGCTCATGACCCCATGCTCCCCTTTTGCTCAGCGAGACCCGACTTGGCAACGCACTGTGTTGCTGGCATCCGACAACAGCCAGTCGATCATCGCTGAAATCGCAGATGGCAAGACTAACGCCCTCGCTTATTCCATCTACGGTGAGCAGTCAGCGCAACGGAAGATCGTCACGCGCCTGGGTTTCAATGGTCAACTGCGCGAACCGAAGATCGGCTGGTACTTGCTGGGTCACGGCTACCGCGCCTACAACCCGCGACTGATGCGTTTCCACAGTCCGGACAGTTGGAGCCCGTTTGGTCGGGGTGGGTTGAATGCCTATATGTACTGCGTGGGGGATCCGGTGAATCGGTCGGATCCGACCGGGCATTCTTGGTTGAGATTGTTCGCTGGACTGCTGGACGATGCTGGCGTGGTAATGCCCTGGACCCGCCCAATTGATCATGTTCCTTTCCTTCAAAGAACGGGTAAATCATTCAATGCCTTGAATTTACCGAATGTCAGTGATGCCGCATTGAACATTACGATCGGGATGAGACCCGAGAGGAGCGCAGAACTGACTGGAATACTAAGCGCCGGCGTCCCTGTTTTCGCCCAGAAACCCAAGGTCCGATGGATAGGAAAAGATTCTGGCGGGGATAGGCACTCGACAGCACAGCGGGGCAATGACCGACATCTTGCGTCTGGTACAAGGGGTCGATCAACACCAAACGGCTTCACCCCTGCGATCGGAGCAACCCGCACAACCAAGCCGCCTCACGGCATGGATCTGGGCCCTGAAGAAACATGGACACTCACTGTTCATTCGAGCAAAGGGGTGATTCTGGCTCTTCACGTAGCTCCAGCTCTTCATCGCGGGTGCGCCGGAGTTAAAGAAAGTACCGATGAGGACAGTCGCGCAAGCCGCGACGGTGGCACACACCCTTCGCACACAACCCGGCGCCTACAGGCAACATTGTCTGTAGGCGCCGGTCTGCGAATAGGACAACCTCCCATCAACGCTCGTGCAACGCCTCGGCCCGGGCCTTGATGATTGGCTTGAGCAGGTAGCTGAGGATGGATTTCTTGCCGGTGATGATGTCCACCGAGGCCACCATGCCGGGGATGATCAGCAAGGGCTTTTCATCGGTGCCCAGATGGCTGCGGTCGGTGCGCAGGGTGATCATGTAGTAGGTGGTTTTCTTGTCTTCGTCGGTGATGGTGTCGGCACCGATCTGTTCCAGCTTGGCCTTGAGGCCACCGTAGATGGTGTAGTCATAGGCGGTGAACTTGACGATGGCTTCCTGGCCGGGGTGCAGGAACGCAATGTCTTGCGGGCGAATCTTCGCCTCGACCAGCAGGGTGTCGTCCAGCGGGACGATTTCCACCATGTCGCTGCCGGGCTGGATCACGCCACCGATGGTGTTGACCAGCAATTGCTTGACGATGCCCCGCACCGGCGAGGTCACCAGGGTGCGGCTGACACGGTCTTCCAGGGCCTTGCCGGTTGCCTGGGCCTTGTTCAGGTCGGTGCGCGCTTCGTTGAGCTGGGTCAGCGCCTCACTGCGGAATTTACCGCGGGTTTCGTCGATCTTGCGTTGTACTTCCTTGATCGCCGACTCGGCACGGGGGATCGCCAGGGTGGTGGCATCCAGTTGGCCACGGGTTTCGACTTCCGCCCGCTTGAGTCGCAACACTTCCACCGGAGACACCGCGCCCTGGGCCACCAGCGGCTCGGACATGTTGATTTCCTGGCGCTGCAAGCCCAGGGCCTGGCGGTACTGCGCTTGTTTGGAGGTGAACTCGCGCAGCTCTTGCTGACGCTGGATCAGTTGCTCCTTCAAGCCGCCGATTTCATCGTTCAGTTGCTGGCGGCGGCTGATGTACAAGGACTCTTCGCTGGCAGCTTGCACCGGCACGGCTTTCATCACGTCTTCCGGGAAGGCCAGCGGCCGGTCATCGACCTCGGCGCTCAAGCGTTCCACACGCAGCAGCATCGACAGCCGATCCGCTTCGGTTTCGCCGACGTTGGACACAAATCGCGTGTCGTCCAGGCGAATCAGCGGCGCGCCGGCTTCGACGATCTGCCCTTCGCGAACGAACAACTCGGCCACGATCCCGCCTTCGAGGTTCTGGATCTTCTGCAACTTGGACGAGGGAATCGCCTTGCCGTCGCCACGGGTGACCTCGTCGATCACCGCAAAATTGGCCCATACCAGCATGAACACGAAGAAGCCGATGATGCCCCAGATGGTCAATCGCACCACGCGCGGGGCGTCTTCGATCAGCGCCTTCTTGACCTCGGGCAGGGGTTGCCCATCGAGTGAGTCGGAGCCTTTGAAATAACGACGGATCGAGTCGCGCATACCGGACTTAAGCAACACTGATCTGCCCCTTCTTCAACGCTTCCATGACCACGGCTTTTGGACCGTCGGCGAGAATTTGCCCACGATCGATGACCAGCAACCGATCGACCAGCGACAGCAGTGAGGCGCGGTGCGTGACCAGCAACACGGTCTTGTTCTCGATCACGGCTTGCAGGCGTTGTTTCAAGCGTTCTTCACCGGTGTTGTCCATGGCGCTGGTCGGTTCGTCGAGCAGCATGATCGGCGGATTGAGCAGCAGCGCACGGGCCATGGCCACGTTCTGCCGCTGGCCACCGGAAAGGTTTTGCCCACGCTCGCCCACTTGCAGCTCGTAACCTTGCGGGTGCAGACGGGCAAATTCATGCACGCCCGCCAGTTCGGCCGCCTGCAGCACCATCTCGTCCTCCACGTAGCGAGCACCGGAGACCAGGTTGTCGCGCAGGGTCCCGGCCAACAGCTGGATGTCCTGCGGCACGTAGCCGATGTTGTGGCGCAGCTCGCTGACGTCGATCTGGCGGATGTCCACGCCATCGACCAGCAAGGCGCCGTCATCTGGCTGGTACAGGCCGACCAGCAGCTTGGCCAGGGAGCTTTTGCCCGAGCCGCTGCGGCCGATGATGCCGATCTTCTCGCCCGGCTTGATCACCAGGTTGATGTTCTTCAACGCCGGGTTCTGCTGCCCCGGGTAGGTGAAGTTCAACTGACGGCACTCGATAGCGCCTTGCACCACGCGGCGGCTCAGCGGACGCTCATCGAAGTTGCGCTCTTGTGGCAGCTCCATCATGTGGTCGACCGAACCCATGGTGACCTTCGCCTGTTGATAGCGGGTCAGCAGGCCGGACAGCGAGGCCAGCGGGCTAAGCGCGCGGCCACTGAGCATGTAGCAAGCGATCAGGCCGCCCATGCTCAGGTTGCCGGCGATGATCTGGTACACACCGAAGGCGATCATGATCACCCCGGCCAGTTGCTGGATCAGCAAGGTGATGTTGATCGACAACCCGGAGAGCATTTTTACCCGCAGTTCCAGGCGGCTGAGGGTGCCGATGGTCTGCTCCCACTGATACTGGCGTTCGCTCTCGGCGTTGTTGACCTTGACTGCGTCCAGGCCGGCGAGGGTTTCGATCAGGCTCGACTGGCGCTCTGCGCCCAGGGCCATGGTGCGTTCCATGGTCGCCTGCAGCGGCTTCTGCAAGACATAGCCGATCAACAGGGCGATCGGGAAGGCCAGCATCGGAATCCACACCAGGTGTCCGCCCAGCAAGGCGATGACCAGGAAAATCAGCAGGGTGAACGGCAGGTCGATCAGGCTGGTGAGTGTCAGCGAGGCGAGGAAGTCGCGCAGGCTCTGGAACTCATGGATGTTCTGCGCAAAGCTGCCGACCCGGGCCGGTCGGTATTTCATCGACATGCCGACGATCCGCTCGAACAGGGTGGCCGAGATGATCAGGTCGGTTTTCTTGCCGGCCAGGTCCAGGCACAGGCTGCGCAGGCTCTTGAGGATCAGGTCGAACAGGTAGGCGCCGGTGATACCGATGACCAGCACCCACAGGGTGGCTTCGGCCTGGTTGGGCACGACACGGTCGTAGACGTTCATCACAAACAGCGGCGCGGCCATGGCGATGATGTTGATCAGGAAACTGGCGGCGATGGCGTCGGCGTACAGCCAGCGCGAACGCTTGAGGGTGTCGCGGAACCAGGAGCGTGCACGCGGGATCAGCGTGCCGTGGTTCACATCGAATTTATGCTGGGGCTGGGCGAAGAACGCCTGCCCGGTGTAATCGTCCGCGAGCATTTCGCGGCTGACCAAGATTTCGCCACCGTCGCTTTCGCTAAGCAGCAAGCGCGCCTGGTCGTCGCCCTGCCAGCCCAGGAGGACCGCACTGCGGTCATCCTTGAGCAGCAACAGCGCCGGCATGGCAATCGCGGGGATCTTGTCCAGCTTGCGTTGCAGCACCCGCCCTTGTAGGCCGGCACGCGCCGCTGCACGCGGCAGCAACTCGACACTCAGGCGCTGCTTGGGCAATGGTAACCCGGTCGTCAGCATTGCCGCGCTGGCGGGTTTCTGGTGCAAGGCGCATAGCGCCAATAATCCGTCGAGCAACGGATCATCGTGCATCGCGCGTGGATCATGACTGAGATGAACTCGACTGGCTTCTGATTCCACGCTCGGTACTCTTGGCTATCAATTGAACATTAAATAAAGCTCAATTCATGCCAGGTAGCTGGACTTTTGGCTTCACGTCGTTCTGCACGACGGAGGCCATTGGTGCGACCACTCCCTGGCTCTTGAGCAACTCGCCCATGGTCGCCTTGATTCGATACTGAGTAAATAACTGAATGTTCTTGATTTCCGCCAGGCGGCGGGAAGCGCTGAACAATTCGTTTTCACTGTCGAGCAAGTCGAGCAGGGTCCGCTCGCCAAGACTGAACTGCTGCTGGTAGGCACTGCGCACGCTGGTGCTGTAGTCGACATACTTCTGGGCAATCGGCACCTGGGCATTGGCGTTGTTCAAGGCGTTCCAGGCCAGGCCCAGCTCCTCGTTCAGCACCCGCAGGGCATTGTTGCGGATATCCAGGGCCTGGTTGGACTGGTAGGCCTTGGATTCCAGGTCAGCCTTGTTGCTGCCGCCGGCATACAGATTGAAGCGCATGCGCAACATTGCCTGCCATTCATTGCTGTGACCGTTCTGGCCGTCCAGGTCGTTGTCGGCGCTACGACCCAGCTCGGCATCAAAACGCGGGTAGAACGCCGACTTGGCGGTGTCGTACTGCTTCTCGGCGGCAACGATGTCCGACTCTGCGGAACGCAGGATAGGGCTGTTGTCCAGCATCTGCTGGCGCGCTTCATTAAGGTCGGCTGGCAGCATTGCCAGGAACGGCGCAGGACGCTCCAGTTGGTCCGGCAACTGGCCCACGGCGCTCAGGTAATTGGTCTGGGCATCGGCCAGGTTGGTCTGCTCGGTGATCAGGTTGTTGCGGGCCTGGGCCAGGCGCGCCTCTGCCTGGTCACGGTCGGCGGTACGGCCAACACCGCGCTCGGTGCGCAGTTTGATCTGATCGAAGATGCGTTCGTGATTGCGCAGGTTGTCTTCGGCCAGTTGCACGAACTCGCGACGGGTCAACACATCGAGGTAAACCTGGGCCACGGTCAGCGCGGTGCGCTCGGAGGTCCCCAGCAAGGAATAGGCACGGGAATTGACGGTGGCTTGTTGACGCCCTACTTCGCTGGACGTCGCAAAACCGTCAAAAACCATTTGTTGCAGGCGCAGGCTCGACTCGCCACGGCTCAAGGTTTCCCAATCGTTCCTGCCAGTACCCGCGCGGGTGGTCGGGCTGTCAGTGCCTTCGCGACCATAACCACCGAGCAGATCGACCTTGGGCAGGTATCCACCTTCTGCAGCTCTGAGTTGATAATCCGCAGCCAGGCGGTTGTTCACGCCGGCCTGGATTTCCGGATGGACATCCAGTGCCTGTTGCATGGCTTGAGGCAGGGTTTGGGCGTTTACAAAACTGGCGGCGAGGGCGAACGGTAGAGCCTTGAACATGTGCGAAAGCATAAAAGAATTTCCCAGGACTTCATGTCTCAAATCACAGCAAAAGAAGCTGCTGCGGCGGAAAATGGCAACCGAAATGGCCGTATGTCAGATAGCTCGAAACAGGAACTGGATCACACGCTGCAGGACAGGTCGCCGCGTAAATATCAATGTGACATTACCGGGGCAATTGTTTAGGATGCCCTTAAGAAGGTCAATAGTTTGGCATTAAGTTAATCGCGAAAAGTTATAGCCAAATTATTGACTAAAAAACGCGTCATTTGTACGTCTATTTTTTAATGTACGTCCAGGCTGAATCGGCAAAACGCCCTTTCAGGTCTATGGAAGCCTACCGAACGGAACACCGGAGAGTCCTTAATGAGCAGTGTTGTTGCCATCGTCAAAAGCATTGTCGGTCAAGTTTTCGCGGTGTCCCCAGAGGGCATCCGACGCATTTTGGTTGAAGGTGATCGACTGTTCGTAGGCGACCAGCTGGATACAGGCCCGGCAGGCGCCGTGACCCTGGAACTGGCTGACGGCCGCCTGCTGGACCTGGGCCGCGACAGCCAATGGAGCGGCAGCGCTCCGGACTCCAGTACCGATCTGGCACAAGCCACCGCGCAGGCCGCACCGTCGGTAGAAGAACTGCAGCAAGCCATTGTCGCGGGCGCCGACCCGACCACCGAACTGGAAGCCACTGCCGCCGGCCAAAGCGCCGCAGGTACCGGGGGCGCCGCCGGAGGTGGTCACAGCTTTGTGATGCTGGACGCGACTGCTGGCCGGGTTGACCCGACCATTGGTTTCCCGACGGCGGGCATCGATTCAGCCGTCACCGCCGTGGAAGACACCACCGGCGGCCAGGACAACCGCAATAACGACAACCTGCTGCGCGGCTCGAGCCTGACCCTGAGCGCCACGCCGACCATCACCGAAGCGGGCGGCGTACTGGTCTACACCGCGAACGTGACCCAGGCGCCGCTGAGCGACCTGACCATTACCCTGTCCAATGGCGCGATCATTGTCATCCCTGCCGGCCAGGTCACTGGCAGCGTCAACGTTCCCCTGGCCCCGAACGACAGCGTCTACACCGACCCGTCGCAAATTACCGTCACCGTCACTGGCACCACCGGTGGTGGCGGCCTGGTATTGACCGTCGACCCGACGCCTGCCGTCACCCAGATCACCGACACCATCGACACCACCACGGTCACACTGACCGCGCAACCGACGATCAGCGAAGGCGGCCAGATCACCTACACCGCCACCTTGACCAACCCGGCGCAGACGCCGGTGACCGTGACCTTGAGCAACGGCTCGGTCATCACTATCGAAGCCGGTAAATCCACCGGCACCGTGGTAATCGATACTCCGGTCAATGACGTCTACAACAATGGCAGTACTGTCACTACCACCATTACCGGCGCTACCGGTGGCAACTTCGAAAACCTGGTGCCTAGCCCTACTCCGGCGGTCACCACCATTACCGATTCGCCTGACACTACCGGTCTGACCTTGACCGCTACCGGCGGCATCACCGAAGGCGGCCAGATCACTTACACCGCGACCCTGACCAATCCGGCGGGCACGCCGATGACTGTGACCTTGAGCAACGGCTCGGTCATCGTTATCGAAGCGGGTAAAACCAGCGGTACTGTGCTGGTCGATACCCCGGCCAACGATGTGTATATCAACGGCAGCACCGTTAGCACCACCATTACCGGCACCACTGGCGGCAACTTCGAGAACCTGGTGCCAGACACCACGCCTGCTGTCACTACTATCAGCGATTCGCCTGACGCCACTGGCCTGACGTTGACCGCTACCGGCGGCATCACCGAAGGCGGCCAGATCACTTACACCGCGACCCTGACCAATCCGGCGGGTACGCCGATGACTGTGACCTTGAGCAACGGCTCGGTCATCGTTATCGAAGCGGGTAAAACCAGCGGTACTGTGCTGGTCGATACCCCGGCTAACGATGTGTATGTCAATGGCAGCACCGTGAGCACGGCGATCACGGGTACCACTGGCGGCAACTTTGAGAACCTGGTGCCAGACACCACGCCTGCTGTCACCACCATCAGCGATTCGACTGACGCCACTGGCCTGACCCTCACCGCCACTGGCGGCATCACCGAAGGCGGG
>NZ_JACMYG010000059.1 GCF_014236655.1 Pseudomonas kielensis | reverse complement strand
AAGGAGCGGCGCATGGTTTTCTCTTCACTGATAAAACCGCGATCTGTTAGTACTGGGTCGTGGAACGGATAACTGAACACCTGTAATCCGGCGACAAGCAGCAGATCCACACCCGAATCGAGTGCCCAATGACTGGTACTGGCCAGTTCGATTGCACTGTGTTGTGGCAACACCAACCCGAGTACCCAGATCAGTGCTATTAAAAAAATTGCTGCTTGCGCTGCATCGGTCACGATTGAGCTGCGTAGACCGCCACGCAGGCTGTAGGCCAGGGTCACTGCGGTGAACAATAAGGCCGCAGCAATGAACGACAGACTGCCGGACTCTCCATAGTACCCCCCTACTACCGCCGTATTACTCCACACCTCATTGAACAGGCGTATCAAAATCGCGGCTGTAAACGCGAGAGCCGCCGCCCGCCCATAGTGACTAGTCAAAAAGCTCACAAGGCTGGTAGCGCCAAAACGTCGGCGTAATCGAAAGATGACGAATCCGGCCAGAGGAATTGATAGCCAGTAGGTCGCATACGCCAGACCACCCACCAGACCATAACTGGCCCCCAGATTGGCAGCATTGGTCACTGATTTTGCAAAAATCCAGCTAATGAAAATGCTGGAGGTCAGCAGCCAGGGCGCTGCACTGCGACCTTTTGCATCTTCTCCGTGAAAAAAGCCTCCTACGGTTACTGCGCGTGGTGACAGGGCGATCATAATCACGCCATAGACCACCAAAAAACCCCAAAAGAACACACCCAGTAAGCTATTCGTCTCCATTAAGATCATCCCTAGTCCTTGAGTGCGCCAGTACAACTTGAACCTTGACCTGCGGTACAGGCGTAGCAATGATCTCGAGTAACAATCGGATTACCTTCTAAACTTTGGGCATTGAGCAAATCACGCAAATGAGGTCGATCGCGACCGATCAGGTCTGACAGTGGTAGTTCGAGCATCTGATTGAAGTCGCAGTCATATAGATAACCCTGCCAGTCGACACTGACCAGGCTGCGGCACATTACGGCTTCGAGATTCTCTGGGCGGTAGCTGTCACGCAACAATTGCATGTAGCTGTTGAATTGACCTTTACTCACCAGGGTGCTGCCAAAGCGGGCAATCGGTTGGTTGGTAATGGTGAGTAGGTGGTTGAAGTGAATACCAAAGTCCTCGGCCAGATGGACTTTGTAGTCTGCTTCAAGCTGCGCCTGAGGTGGGGGAAGATTTGGGCCTTGCGGGTTGTAAACCAAGTTCAAGGTAAGACCACTGCCGTCGATGCCGTACCCCAAGGCATTGAGTTTTTTAAGCCCCTCAATGCTGGCATCGAAAACGCCGTCACCGCGTTGTTTGTCGACGTTTCCCCGTGAGTAGCATGGCAAGGATGCACTGACTTCAACCCGCTGTTGCGCTAGGAAGTCGGCTAGATCCTCATAACCCGGCTCACTCAAAATCGTCAGATTGCAGCGATCAATTACACGTAAACCTTCGCGCCGCGCATGGATGACAATCTCCCTGAAGCGCGGATGCATTTCAGGCGCTCCACCCGTTAGGTCGAGCGTATGAACCGGATGTGCATCAATAACCTGGTGCAGCAACACGAGACTTTCATCGGTCATGGCTTCAGTGCGTGTTGGCCCGGCGTTGACATGACAATGCAAGCAGCGTTGGTTACACAAATAGGTAAGATTGACCTGCAGGGCTTCTAGCTGACCTCGGCGTATTGACGGGAAATCTAGAGCGTTCAGGAGAGGTAAGGTCGCGTGCATAGCAAGGGTTACTCTTGGGAGCTTCTGAGTTTGAGACTCAAGACAGGCCTGCGTTACAAACTAGCCGCTTGTATTTTGCTAGCGATATCGTCAAACCCTCCTAGAACCAGATCAGGCACCACACCCCAAGGATCAAAAATCACCGTTGGATCGCGACGTAGCCAAGCGGTACGCAAACCGTAGTTAGCGGCCCCAATGACGTCGAAAGGATTGCTGGAGACCAGCCAAACCTCTCCTGCGGGCACCTCACATTGTTTGACGAGGTGTTCATATACAATTGGGTCCGGCTTGAAGGACCGCACGTCCTCAACGCTCAATACATCAATAAAGCTCTCTCGTAGCGTTGCATACCGCAAGAGGGCGTCGATGGCAGTTCGACTGCCGTTGGAGAAAGCAAACAGTCGGAGCTTTGAGCTTTGCAAGTCAGCCAGCCCGCCTTTCACGTCATCGAAAGCCTCCAGCTCTGTATAGGCATGCATCGCCTGCTCCTGCTCTGAGGTGCTAAGCGTCACACCATGGCTCTCACAAGCGAACAGAAGGGCGTCATGCGTACAAACAGAGAAGTCCTGATAATCGCGCATCAGTCCTCGTCGAAAGCTGTATTCCAACTGCTTCTGTCTCCAAAGCTCCGAGATAACCACAGATTTTTGGCCAGCCAGCAATCCCAAGGCTCTCTCTACGGATTTTGTGTTGATCAACGTTCCGTAGACATCGAAAGCGATTGTTGGAGTCATCTGGAGATCCTCAGTAGTGACGCTGATGCGGTCATATACGAACCGATCAGTCCAATTATAGGCAAAAAAATATCAGAAATTCGCCATGATTATTTCAATAACTGTAAGAATTTCTTTCCGAGCAATCCCGGATTTGACCTGAGTACGCAAACCACTCATCGCACAATGCATAAAAAGGGCAAGTGACGCGGGGTCTTTAGACTGGGATACCTCGCCACTTATTTTGGCTTGTTCGAAAGCTTCAACGAAGACTTCGCGAAAACGGCGAGTTGCAAGAAATATTAGCTTTTCTACAGATGGGTCATTGGTCGAAAACTCGTTTGCGACGTTCACGAGCATGCATCCACGCGGCCCGTATCCAGGGGCTACGTCCTCAAGAACCGAGTTCAAACAGTTGCGAATGAAAGCCAAGGGGCTGGCAGCCCTGCCCAGCTCCTCACGCATCAAGACAGCTCGCATATCGAAGTAACGGGTAAATGCAGCTTCAAACAAACTCTGCTTGTTACCAAAACTATCGTAGAGACTACTTTTCGACAGCCCAGTAGCTTGCAGTAGATCTTGCAGGCTGGTCGCTTCATAACCTTTGCGCCAAAAAAGCTGCATTGCGCTTTCTAGCACATATTCAGGGTTAAAAATTCTTGGGCGTCCACGATTCATGGGTGGATTATGGACTATTCGGTTCGCTATAGGAAGTGAGCCCCAAACACCAAGTCAGGAAGGATAAAGTCAATTTTTCCAAGGTGTATGAGCACTTAGGTTCCGCGCTATACCCTGCTGCGGCTTTCACTAGTCAATTTCTCCACCGATGTAAGGACGCAAGCGTGCACCATAGCAATGCTTTTGACGCTGAGCGTCCAGCGGAGCTCCGCTGTCGTAGGCGTGCAAATCACTTGCTGAATTTGTTGAGATGTAACAACACGCACTGAAAGTCATCTATGTGAACAATCAACGCTCAACCCAGGTGAGGCACTACCGGAGCACTTGATCACTTTCTTGCTAGGTCAAGTCAAAATGGCTCATGGTTTTGCTGCTGAAAGTGGATGCCTCATTTGGACCTCGAAATATTGCTATTCGTAGCGTAAGGTCCCAGTGCTGCTACTGTGGATGACTTGACGACGTGGTGCTATGCCTATGTTCGCCTCCCAATAACCTTGGCATTGATATGAAAACACTTGCTCGGCTCGGTATCTGCCTTCTGCTTTGCATTGCCCTTCCCTTCAACGGGATTGCGGGGCTTGCTGCGGCCACAGAGCTTTGCCCGATGAAGGCAGCAGGTGCGCCAAGCATCGGCGACAAAGCCCACAATTGTTGTCAAGACGAGGGTAACCGCTCTGACCATGGAAACCCCTGCAAACCCGGCCAGGAATGCAAGACCGGCTGCATGCTGCAAGTACTGATCATAAGAACACCGCCCACAGTACCAACCCGTATTGACGCTCAATTATTCAACGATTTCTTACCCGCCAGAACCCCGCTTGCAGTTTGGCGACCTCCTCGTACCTGATTCCTGTACCACACCGAGTTCCATTCCACGCTAGTGGGATGGCATATCTGCGCGCATATCTAATGAAGCGCGCAGTGAAACATCACAGGAATCGTGAGTATGAATCCCAAACGCTATTGCACAGGGTGGCCCGTCGTGGCTGCCCTGGCGGCAAGCGTACTCGCACTGCCGAGTCTCGCCGCCCCTCTAACACTCGATGAAGCCTTGCGACTGGCCGAAAGCAATGCTCCATCGCTGACCGCCCAAGCCGCCAAACTGCAAGCCGCCAGTAATGCAGCCATTCCAGCCGGCGAACTACCCGATCCCAAACTGCTGCTGGGCGTACAGAACTACCCCATTGGCGGTCCGAATCGTTGGACTATTGACCAGGACTTCATGACCCAGCAATCGGTTGGAGTTAGGCAAGAAGTACCCAATCGTGACAAACGCAAAGCACGTATCGAGGTCGCTGATGCCGCCGTCGATCGAGCAGCGGCCGAAGGTCGTGTCGAGCGCTTGAACGTCCGTCAGGCCACGGCACTGGCCTGGATCAGCAGCTATTCCATCGAACGTAAAGAGGTCCTGTTCCAGGACTTTTACAAAGAAAATCGTTTGTTGACCGAAACCATTCGGGCACAGATCGCCGGTGGTCGTGCCCAACCTGCCGATGCAGTGACACCCAAGCAGGAGGCGGCTCAATTAGCGGATCAACAGGACGACCTAATCCGCCTGCGTGCTCAAGCCCGGGCTGGGCTTAAGCGCTGGATTGGGCCGGCGGCCAACGACGAACCAACTGGTGGCTTGCCGCAATGGCCCGTCGAGACCTCTGGTTACACCCGCAAACTGCAACATCACCCCGCGCTGGCGGCCTTTGTGCCGATGACTCGCGAGGCGCAAGCCAAGGTGCGTGAAGCCGAGGCGGAAAAGCAATCCGACTGGAGTTGGGAACTCGATTACCAACACCGTGGCCGTCAGTTCGGTGACATGGTCAGCGTGCAGTTCAGTTTCGATCTGCCACTGTTTCCCGACTCCCGTCAAAATCCCAAGATCGCTGCCAAACACGCTGAACTGAACCAATTGGAGGCTGAGCGTGAAGTCACTGTGCGTGAGAAAACCCAGCAACTGGAGGAGGACTTGGCCGAATACGAACGCCTGAATCGCGCCGTGCGCCGCAGTCAGGAAAGCCTGGTACCCCTGGCCAAAGAAAAGGTCGGACTGACCATGGCCAGTTACCGCGCAGGGAAAGGCAACCTGACGGCTGTCGTCGCAGCTCGACGTGAACTCATCGAGGTCCGACTCAAACAAGTCGACATCGAAGAGCAGCGAGCCCTGACCAATGCGCGCTTGTATTTCAATTACGGGGAAACCAGCCTATGAGCACTCGAATATGGAAAGCGGCTGTGTTGACTGGCTTGTCGGTCGCCCTAGGGGTTGCAGGCGGCTACTGGTTCGCTCAGCAGCGTATGAGCGCAATGCCTGATGCGCTCGCCGAGCAGAGTCCCAAGACACAAGACCAACGCAAGGTGCTGTATTGGTACGACCCGATGAAGCCGCAGCAGAAATTCGATAAGCCGGGCAAATCGCCCTTCATGGACATGCAACTCGTGCCGCAATACGCTGACGCTGCAACGAATGGCGCAGCCATCAGCATTGATCCAAGTCTGACTCAGAATCTCGGCCTGCGCCTGGCGACAGTCACCCGTGGAGTCCTCGCTTCCAGCCTGGACGTGGTCGGCGTGCTGGCGTTCAACGAACGGGATGTCGCCGTGATTCAGGCGCGTACTGCGGGTTTTGTGGAGCGGGTCTATGCCCATGCTCCCGGCGATGTGCTGAAAGCCAATGCGCCATTGGCGGATATCCTGGTACCGGAATGGGCTGCAGCCCAGGAAGAATTCCTTGCACTTAAACGTCATGGTGATGCTGACTTGTTGGTGGCAGCACGCCAACGGTTGCACCTCACCGGGATGCCGGCGGCGCTGATTACCCAGGTAGAACGCAGCGGCAAGATTCAGCCTAACCTGACCCTCACCAGCCCCATTAGCGGTGTGCTGCAAGAGTTGGATGTACGTACGGGTATGACCGTGGCGGGAGGCGAGACTCTGGCTCGAGTCAATGGCTTGAGTAGCGTCTGGCTAGCCGTGGCCGTTCCAGAGTCGGAGACGGGATCGATCGTCCTCGGTCAAACGGTCGAAGCACGCCTGCCAGCCTTCCCTGGGACTGTGCTCGGAGGCGTGGTCAGCACGATTCTTCCCGAAACCAATCCGGACAGCCGCACCGTTCGTGTGCGGGTCGAACTCGCCAACCCTGATGGGCAACTCAGACCGGGTATGACGGCGCAGGTGCGCTTGAATCGTTCAACCGAGCAAAGCGTGTTGTGGGTGCCGAGCGAGGCCGTCATTCGCACCGGCCGACGCGTCCTGGTGATGCTCGCCGAAGACGCTGGTCGCTACCGACCCGTAGAGGTGCAACTCGGGCAGGAAAACGAAGGAAAAACGGTGGTATTGAACGGTCTGGAGGAAGGCCAGCAAGTGGTCTCCTCTGGACAGTTCCTGCTCGACTCCGAGGCCAGCCTCAAGGGCATCGTCGCGCGAACGCTGGAAATGCCACCACCTCCCGCAACAGCCTCAGCCTTTCATGAGGCGGATGGGCAAGTCGTACAGATCAATAGCAAAGACGTGACCCTCGCTCATGGGCCGTTCAAGACGCTGGGCATGCCAGGCATGACCATGACCTTCCCATTGGCGGACCCTGCGCTCATGCAAGGGCTCAAATCGGGCGACAAGGTTCGGATCTCAGTCAGTCAAACCGACGATGGTTTGCGCGTTGAGCGTCTGGAAAAACTAGGGGGCCAGCCATGATCGCCGCCCTTATCCGCTGGTCAGTGGCCAACCGCTTCCTGGTACTACTGGCCACGCTGTTCGTCACGGTCTGGGGCGTCTGGTCGGTTCAGACCACTCCCATCGATGCCCTGCCGGACCTCTCCGATGTTCAGGTGATCATCCGCACCCCCTACGCGGGGCAAGCGCCGCAAATTGTCGAGAACCAGGTGACCTATCCCCTGGCGACCACCATGCTCTCGGTACCGGGGGCGAAAACCGTACGCGGTTACTCCTTCTTCGGCGACAGCTTCGTTTACGTGCTGTTCGAAGACGGTACCGATTTGTATTGGGCCCGCTCACGAGTGCTGGAGTATCTGAGTCAGGTACAAAGCCGCCTGCCAGCTACGGCCAAACCGGCCTTGGGACCGGATGCCACCGGGGTGGGCTGGATCTATCAATACGCCTTGGTGGATCGCACCGGTGGACATGATCTGGCACAACTGCGCGCACTTCAGGACTGGTTTCTCAAGTTCGAGCTCAAAACCCTACCGAACGTGGCGGAAGTAGCCACCGTTGGTGGCATGGTCAAGCAGTATCAGGTGCAGCTCGATCCGCTGAAGTTGGCCAGCCTGGGCATCACGCAGTCGGAGGTGACCGAGGCGATTGGCAAGGCCAATCAGGAAACCGGTGGCGCGGTGCTGGAGATGGCGGAGACTGAATTCATGGTCCGCGCCTCAGGCTACCTGAAGACCCTCAATGACTTTCGGGCGATTCCACTCAAGCTCGGTGCCGGTGGCGTGCCGGTGACCCTTGGCGATGTGGCCACAATTCAACTGGGGCCGGAGATGCGTCGTGGTATTAGCGAACTCGACGGCGAAGGTGAAACGGTTGGTGGCGTGGTGATCCTGCGCAGCGGCAAGAACGCTCGCGAGACCATTGCGGCGGTCAAGGCCAAACTCGACGACTTGAAAAGCAGTCTGCCGGCGGGGGTGGAAATCGTCACCACCTACGACCGCAGCAAGCTGATCGATCGCGCCGTGGAAAATCTCAGCCACAAACTGCTCGAGGAGTTCATCGTCGTCGCGTTGGTCTGCGGGATATTCCTCTGGCACCTGCGCTCATCCCTGGTGGCCATTATCTCGCTGCCGGTTGGGGTGCTGATTGCCTTCATCGTCATGCGTCATCAAGGGATCAACGCCAACATCATGTCG
Organism: Pseudomonas kielensis; assembly: GCF_014236655.1. Classification (GTDB taxonomy): domain Bacteria; phylum Pseudomonadota; class Gammaproteobacteria; order Pseudomonadales; family Pseudomonadaceae; genus Aquipseudomonas; species Aquipseudomonas kielensis. The sequence goes on along the minus strand of NZ_JACMYG010000059.1, from coordinate 3,364 downwards.
CTGGGAGGGATTGCTATCGCCATCGGCGCCATGGTCGACGCCGCCGTGGTAATGATCGAAAACGCCCACAAGAAGGTCGAGGCCTGGCACGCGGCCCATCCGGGGGAAGAGCTGAAGGGCGAACATCATTGGCAGGTGATGACCGAAGCGGCGACTGAGGTGGGGCCGGCGCTGTTCTTCTGTCTGTTGATCATCACCCTGTCGTTCATTCCGGTGTTCACCCTGGAGGCTCAAGAGGGCCGCCTGTTTGGTCCCCTCGCCTTCACCAAGACCTACGCCATGGCTGCGGCGGCCGGACTGTCGGTGACCCTGGTGCCGGTACTGATGGGGTACTGGATTCGCGGGCGTATTCCCAATGAACAACAAAACCCGTTGAACCGTTGGCTGATCAGGATCTATCAACCGGCCCTGGACGCGGTGCTGCGTCGGCCCAAAATCACCATGCTGGTGGCGCTACTGGTCTTTCTCAGCGCGCTATGGCCGATCTCTCGCTTGGGTGGCGAGTTCCTCCCTGCGCTGGACGAGGGCGATCTGCTCTATATGCCTTCGGCCCTACCGGGGTTGTCAGCGCAGAAAGCGGCGCAGCTGCTGCAGCAGACCGACCGCCTGATCAAGACGGTGCCCGAAGTCGAGCACGTCTTTGGTAAAGCTGGCCGCGCCGAAACTGCCACCGATCCGGCACCGCTGGAGATGTTCGAGACCACCATTCAATTCAAGCCGCGCGAGCAGTGGCGCCCAGGAATGACCCAGGAAAAGCTTGTGGAAGAGTTGGATCGGGTGGTACGTGTCCCTGGATTAACCAACATCTGGATACCGCCAATCCGCAACCGTATCGACATGCTCGCCACCGGGATCAAGAGCCCGATTGGGGTGAAAATTGCCGGCACCAACCTGACGGAGATCGATGCGGCTACTCAGGCTGTCGAACGCGCGGCTAAGGACGTACCCGGGGTCAGTTCGGCCCTGGCCGAGCGACTGACCGGTGGCCGCTATATCGACGTGGATATCGACCGCAAGGCGGCCGCCCGCTACGGACTGAATATTGCCGATGTGCAGTCGATCGTGGCAGGGGCTATTGGCGGCGAAAACATCGGGGAGACCATTGAAGGGCTCGCCCGCTTCCCGATCAATGTGCGTTACCCCCGCGAGTGGCGTGACTCGCTCGGCGCCCTGGAGCAGCTGCCGATCTACACCCCCTTGGGGAGCCAGATCACCCTCGGCACGGTGGCGAAGATCAAGGTCAGCGACGGCCCGCCGATGCTCAAGAGCGAAAACGCTCGACCTTCTGGCTGGGTGTACATCGACGTGCGTGGTCGGGATATTGCCTCAGTGGTCGCCGACCTGCGCCGGGTCGTCAGTGAACAAGTCAAGTTGCAGCCAGGCATGAGCCTGAGCTACTCGGGTCAGTTCGAGTTTCTCGAACGGGCCAATGCAAGGCTCAAGCTGGTGGTGCCAGCGACGCTACTGATCATTTTCGTACTGCTTTACCTGACGCTCGCCCGCTTCGACGAGGCCTTGCTGATCATGGCTACCTTACCGTTCGCACTGACTGGCGGGGCATGGTTCCTCTATCTGCTGGGATACAATTTGTCAGTGGCCACCGGTGTCGGCTTTATCGCCTTGGCCGGTGTGTCTGCCGAATTTGGCGTGATCATGCTGATCTATCTGAAGAACGCCTGGGCCGAACGTGAAGAGCTTGGTGACAACACTGAGCGTGGGCTAATCGATGCGGTTCGCGAAGGCGCGGTGCAGCGGGTTCGACCCAAGGCCATGACAGTGGCCGTGATCATTGCCGGCTTGCTACCCATCCTCCTGGGTAGCGGTACCGGCAGCGAAGTGATGAGCAGAATTGCCGCCCCCATGGTCGGCGGCATGATCACCGCGCCACTATTGTCCCTGTTCGTTATTCCGGCGGCCTTTCATCTTTTACGTCGTCGCCACCTGAAACGTTGAACTGACTGTAAATCCGAGATGGTTGAAGTGAAAGGATTAGCTAGAACCTGATCTAGCGGATCCTTTCACCCAGTCCAATTGAGCCGTGTCGGTACCTGCCAGAACCAACAAACGCGACGTAGGCATGAAGTCTATGCAGCTGTCCGCCAATCTGGGCATGCACTCAGTACTCGAAAAAGCCATTCGCTATGGCATAGTCGGCGCGGCGAGAAGCGCTCCACCCTGTAACGAGGCAACAAGCGGGCAGGAAATGTTCCCCTCCCTCGAGTGGCAAGCACGCACAAGCTCAGATAGGGCAGCCTCCATACGTTTCAAGTCTGCCAGCTTCTCTCGCACGTCTTTAAGCCTGTGCTCTGTCAGGTGGCTGGCTTCCTCGCAGTGAGTACCGTCCTCCAGTCGCAGTAATCCAGCAATCTCGTCCAGGCTGAAGCCTATACGCTGCGCTGACTTTACGAATCGTAACCGCGCTACATCCGCGCCTCCATAACGGCGAATGCTGGCGTAAGGCTTATTGGGGTTGTCTCAGAATTCGGAAAATAAAGCACGCTAAGGCGTAGTCAACCCGTGACTCCCCCCGCGCCGACACCGTGAGCTTCGTTCCGTCTTGTAGTGACGCAATGAGCGGGCAGGACACGTTCCCCTTTCGCGCATGGCAGGCGCACACCAGTTCAGACAGCACGGCCTCCATGCGCGTCAAGTCGGCCATGTTCTCGCGCACGTCCTTAAGCATGTGTTCCGCCAAGCTACCAGCTTCCTCGCAATGTGTTCCGTCATCTAGCCGCAGTAGCTCGGCGATTTCATCCAGAATGAAACCCCGCCGCTGGGCCGATTTCACGAAGCGCACCCGCGTTACATCCGCCTCGCCATAGGGCTTGTCTGGTTCCGGCAGCAGTTCCTTGCGCTGATAGAGCTGGATGGTCTCCACATTGACCCCGGCTGCCTTGGCGAAATTGCCGATGGTCAGGTTCTCCAAATTGTGTTTGATGCCGCTTGATTCCGTACCTGACTACGGGATTAACCTTAACCCATCGATCAAATGCTCGAAAGGAGAAATGCATGTCTGAACCATCAAACGGGCGCGCCCCTCTTGTCGCCGGGGGGCTGGCGGCGATTCTCGCCTCGACTTGCTGTCTTGGGCCGTTGGTTCTGATCGCACTGGGATTCAGCGGGGCCTGGATCGGCAACCTGACGGTGCTCGTGGCGTTGTTCTTCGCCTGGCGGCGCATTTTCCGGCCAGTACAGGCATGCAAGCCGGGCGAGGTGTGCGCAATTCCGCAGGTGCGGACCACCTATAAGCTCATTTTCTGGATCGTTGTCGCGTTGGTCTTGGTCGCGCTCGGTTTTCCCTATGTTGTGCCATTTTTTTACTAATCAGGAGTTCACCATGAAAAAACTGTTTGCCGCCCTCGCT
>NZ_JACMYG010000058.1 GCF_014236655.1 Pseudomonas kielensis | reverse complement strand
GATGAAGGGATGAATACCCTATGGATTGAGAAAAATCAGCTGAGTATCTGATGCCGCACGTTGAAACAGACAATGGTCAATCACTGGCTTGGTGTACGTGCCAACTACAAACATCTAGGGCAGCAGGGAAGGGGTCTTTCGCACATGGGGGGCGCCCGATGACCTGCCGGCATCTTCCGTGAACATCACGATGGGCCGGCTGATATTCTTGTCAGGAGGCCGCGACTCGCTCTCCGAAATGCACCCGGCTTGCTGTCGTGACGGCAAGCTGGCCTCATCAGTAACCATATGAGTACGAAGGCAATGAGCGCAGCAGTTGAGTTTTCAACCATGATTGACGGTGAGCAGGTCCAGGGTTGGATAGTTAAGGATGGGAAGTCATACCGTGCGTATGCGGAATTTCGCGGGGAGCGAATAGATGTCCGCGGTTCTACCAAGTCAAGCGCTGAAAGCAAGTGGCGCGAAGAAGCGAACCACAATGCAAACGAATAGGAAAAGCCGAGCAGCCGCTACACACTAGCCCGCCGTTCGGCAGTACCAGGGCGCTGGTTTCGCGCCTGTTCACCCGGAGCGCAGAGCATGAAAAGTTTCAACGACTGGCTGCACCACAACGACGGTGAGCATTACGAAGCGTTACGTGAAGAGTTTTTTGAGGGCGGTGGAGAACCCGGTGGCTTCTTGGACTGGGCCGAGACCAAGTACGAGGTCGAGGTTGCCGATGTTGAGCGCAAGGCAGCGCAGTTGGCTGGGCCGAATCACTCAAATGAGCCTGCGCGCACCACCGACGTTGGCGACGTAGCACCACCACCAATACTGACTGAGCCGCTGACGATCATCCTGGAAGGCGGTGGACTTGATGTTCTGAATAACTCCATGAAGGCTTTCCATGCGCTCCTAAGGGGCGCCGGATTGCCCTTAGACGAATTCAAGAGGCTTGAAAAAGCCAGCCATGATGCCGATGGGAAACTGGCCTTCTGGATTGGCGTAGAAGCTCTAAAATTCTTGGATGCCCAAAAAGCGCGCCGTGGTGCACCAAAGCAATAACTGAACTACTTGAGCCGCGGCGTACTCAGCGTCTGGACGACACCGGCATGCAGTTCATCGTTTTCGGTATGCAGGTAACGGCTGGTGGTTTCCATCTTGCTGTGACCAGCCAAGGACTTGATCATCACCAGGTCGCCGGTAGCCTTGGCCAGATGGCTAAAGCAGGAGTGACGGAGCCAGTGGGTAGTCGCTTCCGCTAGCCGATCGGCCAGCTCAAATTGCTCGCGTTGAATGGCTAGGCCTGCCGCCCGGGTCATGATATCGATGACGGCTTTGAGCACGGTGCTGGTGTGCGCCCGCTTGAGTTTGGAGTTGGCGGCCAGGAGGAGGGGGGTTGGGTCTTTCGACGGAATGTCCCGCGGCAACCCGAAGGCCTCTCTATATAGTTGCAGGTCCTGGTACAACTCGTCAGAAATGGGCACGTCGCGAAACTTGTTGCGCTTGCCGAGGACAGTCAGCCACCAGGTCCCGCTGGCCGAGCGATGGATGCTGCTCATATTGGACGTGGTGCCTTCGAAAGTGCGCACACCGGTCAGGTAAAACAAGCTGAGCATGAAATGATCCCGCGCTCGCTTACGCGGACTCTTGGTCAGGCCGATCGCTTCAAAGGCAAGGGCAATGCCTTCTTCAGGCAGCAAGCGCTTGATCGTATTATCGTGCGGCACTTCTGGTTTGCGCACCAACGCGACGGGATTGCCTTTGAGCCTCCCACCTTTGACCATCCACGTGTACATGCTGCCAATTTGCACCAGGGCATAGCGCTGCGAGCTCAAGCTCAGGGGGCCTGCGAATGGTCGCCACTGCTCATGATGACGTGGATACTTGGTTTCACTGACCCACACCTCCCGGGGCTGGGGATCCGCCAGGAAAGCGGCATAGTCGCTCACATCCATCACGTTGATCTGTGACAGCTGCTTGCCGCGGGTGTGCAGCGCCCACAAGATGAAGCGTTCCACCTCCTTGCGCATAACCCGGCGAGTCTTGAGATTGGTGGCGGTGGTTTTGAGCCAGATGGCTGCCGCCTCGATGTCGCTGTTGGCCTGGATCAGGTCGGGAGCTTCACCTGGTTCCACCATCGCGTAGGCTTCAAGCAACGCGATCTCGGTGTTGGCCTGGAAATCCAGGCGGATGGGCAAGCCTGTTCGTGAGCTCATCGTAGATCCCGCATTTTTCCGTTGGACACTAGCCAATCGTCAATCTGATCCGGCGCAATCCACCGCCGATCACCTGTCGCTGACTCGCATTGGTACTCTTCCTGTGCTCCGCCGGCAGGGTCTACGCCGACCCGGGTAGCGGTTACGACCAGAATGGCATGCTCGCGGGCAAAGCCATCGATCTCCTGCACGACCACCAGCTCTGAGCCCCGCGACAGATAGCTGTTGTAACGAAAGCCGTCGACGCCCGGCGCGAACGGTTCATCCTCGTCCTCGTCGTCGCCTTGCTCCCACTTGAACGGTGGATCAGGTTGCACTGCGGTGCCGGCGGAATCAGCGGCTACCGGTTGGTCCAGTTCGCCAATGGGCTGGTCTTTGCGCCTGCGGGGTTTCGGCGGAATGATGGAAAGCCTAGCCGCTGTCACACACGACCGCTCGAAAGAGCTCAATGCCGGCAGCGATCGCACCAGGTCATCCCATTTCAGATCTCGGTCCTCGTCCGCGGCAATCCGGCTCAAGTGCTCCGGCCGGATTGACCACCGACAAGCGACATCGGCCATACGCCAGCCGCGCTGCTCAATGAGCGCTTTGAAGGCTTCTCGAGAAAGCTTCGGAGGGCGTAAGAAGGGTGATCCCTTTTCCACCTTGCGTGATTTGGCTTGATCCACAGCGCAAGTCTTTATAAGTAAAAACCCGATTCTAAAGGGTTTTATCAGAACAGCAACCCATTCCTGCTAGAAGCCAGCTACTGTTAGACCACCCCCCGCGCCACCCCCTCTTAAAAAATATCGTGATAACTGGACGTATTCACGAATTTTTCAAAAAATAATACAAATCCTATCGATTTCAGTACGGAAGCGTTTGTTCTGATTTTAGTGTATTCTTGCAAAAAACCCTATTCCATTGGTCGAGAAGCCATGCCCACTCAGTCCCCTAGCACACAACTCAAAAGCACTCGCCAATGGGTGCATGACTACGCGGCACGTTTGCTCGCGAATGGTGAAGAAGTCCGGCAGACAGCCATTCGGGAGCTGATATCGGTAGAACACGGCGTCACCGCATCCCCCAATCTGGTCAACGATGAGATCAAGAAGTTCTGGGTGAAGGCTGGTCCCCTCATGAGTAAGCGGCTGCGCCGGCCCGGCATTCCGGATGAGGTCTGCTCGAGCTTCGATAAAATCTGGGACGTCGCCCTGGATGCTGCCGCTGCGGGGCATGAAATTGAGCGCAAGCAACTTCAGGCCCATGCAGACGGTGCAGTGGCAGCGATGAAGACTGCCCAGGCGAATGAACAGGCTGCCATTGAGCGATTCGACGGTCAGACTCGAGAAATTGATGGGCTACGTGCCGACAAGCTCAGCCTCACTGAGCTGCTCCAGGCAAATGAGGCCGAGCGCAAAGGGTTGGCAGCGGACCTGAAGGAGCAGACCGAGAAAGCGGCGGCTCAGCATGCGTTAAATATGCAGGAACAGCAGCGTGTCCAAGGGCTCGTGGATAGCTTGCAACAGCAGTTAACGGATCTGAGGGCGAGCTCCCAGAGGGATCTGACCACCTTGGCTGAAAGCCACCAGGTAGAACTGGTCAAGACACAAGACTTCTTGATGCGCGAAACGGCCAGGGTACGTGATGAAGAAAAGGCCAAAACCGACAAGCTGATCAAAGAGCTTGAGCGGGAACGGAATGAGAAAGATCAGCTGCGGCAATTGCGATCGAAAGCCAGCGATGAGGCGTCGCAACTCCGTGGGAGGCTTGAGGCCACGGATCGCAATCTGGAGAAGCTGGAACAGCGTAACGCCCAACTCAGCGAAAAGAATGACAAGCTGGAAACAGCACTGCTCGAAAGCATCAGAGCCCAAGTGAGTGCAGGTGAGCAGAAGGAAGAAAAACCGCTGGCGCCCCCTGCCAGGGAATGAAGAGGCGCCCGTTCTGGAGGTGAAAAATTTTGATATCGGCGCCTTGATCTGGTTATTTATACAGTGTTACGTTTGAGTAGCTGTACCCTTAACCTAACGAGGTATTGATCCATGAATGCTCACGCTAATCCTTATCATAACGCTGACCGCTTTAACCCTGACGCTCCGCACAATCAGAAGGCTAACGCCTTGATCGAGGCTCTTAAGCGCTCCGGTCTGCAAAAGGTTGTGTTTTTCTGGTCACCACTGGATGGTGGTTCGGAAACTGATGGCGCGGCTGAGAACTTTCCGCAGATGTCGGCTGTGGTTGTACTGGATGGGGCTGACGGCGAGCCTGAATACAAAGTTTTTGATGGGAGTTTTTTGAAAGTAGGTGGCGGGAGCGCCAGTTACTCAGATATGCAGCGGGTGCTCGACTTTGCTGAAGGCTTGCCTAAGGGCAAGGCAGAATTTGGTTGTGCGGTATTGCCGTTTACCTCCCAACTGACGCCGGCAGACGCTGTAGCCAAGATGCTGGACCCAAAGCTCGTCCGCCACCACTTTGAGTCCGTGACCAGGCCTAGCTTCTTCATGGTGCGGAAGGATGCCGTGACCGAAAAAGAACAAGCTAGCAACTGACCGTAATTTCCCTGGTCTGCCCTGTAGGGCCAGGGAATTACGGTCAGAGTGATATCTTCCTACGCTGCTGATTACCCCCTACCTTCAACAACTGGAAATCCAATCATTGTGTAACCAGGTTTTGGAGTCACAGTGGGTAGCTTCTCTGCCTTGATCAGTGCCTTGAGGTCCAGATCGGCGTCAAACGCAACAATGTCCGCTTCCAACAAGTAATCGAACCCATCCTTACTCCCGCAGATTGGTATCACCTGATTCGTGATGGCCTCGCGAATGCTGGTCATGTGGTTCAATACCGACTTCTTCTTTTTGCGTGGTTGAATGAACGCGGTGAAGTCCGGGGTGGCGTCACCCAGGGCCTTCAGCGCCGCAGCCTCAGCTGCCGGGCTGAGTTTACGCTTGGAGGACTGCGCATCAGGGTCGTGTATCGCTACTGCTACTGGTGTGGCCGATACTGGGTCAGTGCTGATTGCTGGCGGTGATTCTTCAGTCACGATTTGCTGTTCAACCTGGATCTCTGGTACCGACGTTGTTTGCTGTTCGGTCATAGGAACAGGTTGATGGATTGCCACCTCCTCGCCGAAGTCCGCGAACGCATCCCCGAAGTCGTCTTCTGCGGTAGAGTCTTCGACAAATGCCATGAATTCTTCATCGTCGTTATCGGCTGCTCCCTGTTCCAGCAGCCCAGCTATTTCAAGCTGAAGTTCATCAGGCAGCAACTCCTCTTCTTCGGACTGCACTTCAGCCATCTCTGGAGCGGTTAGGCTGTTTTCAGGCGCGGCGGGCGGCGCCGTATGTACAAGACGTAATGCCGGGCTGTAGTTGTCCTGGCGCTGTGGAACTCCATCTTCGGTTTGATCAATCGGCGTAGGCGGATGATCCAGCGCATCATGAGGTTCGGCCTGAAGTACCTCTTCTGGAAGCGACACTACAGGGGCTGCCGGGCCAGAACCCGTTCCATCCAGCGCCAGGGTGATTGGGGCAATCGTTGGCGGCGGGTTCTGAGCTTCGGCTTGTGGGGGCGAGGCCTGGGCCTTCGCCTGCTTGCCGGCAATGTTCGCCTTGGCGGCGATCTCGCTACCAAAGCCCAGCGCGATCAGCGCACGAAGACCCTCAACCTCTTGAATGCCAAGATTGTGGGTGAAGAGCGGGCGTTCGACGTCCAGTTTTGAGCTCAGATTCGGTAGCCCATTCAGTCCTGCCAATTCAGGCGTAGTGGATACCGGTCGGAAAATAATGACTGGCTCCCACGTTGTCATGTGGGCCCCGGTCTGAGGGTCTCTAAAGGACGCCGAAAACATCGGCAGGAAGCGGCTCATGTCTGCGTGGTTGTGGGTGGTGTAGAGCACGCCTTTCTCTTGAAGGGTTGCCAGCAGATTGAGTGTGACCCGGTAGCGGCCATCGCCGTCGTCGAGGGACCAGCCCATCTTGGCGAGGATGAGCATGCGAAGGTCTTTCTCCTTCACCACAACGAGCCCATCATGCTTTTGTGCGATTTTTAGAGTCGAGTCCCGGGCTTTATCACCCGTGCCGTTGACGCGTCCGAATTCGGTGATGATGTCTACGAAGCTGTGGTAGATCGAGCTCGATTCTTCCTCGGTGATTTCGTGCTCAGTCAAGCTATCCGTGATGTTCGATTCGGCCATGCCGGTTTTCTTGTCGACCAGGATCAAAAATTCCATCAGGGCGGTCATCCGATCATCGAGACTCAGGCCATTTCGATCGACCGGGAACTGGCTTGGATGATGGTAGTGACCTATGACCAGGTTGATGGTGGTTCTGTCGCGAGCAGGCAGAGCCCAGTATTCCGGGAACCGCGCAAGTATGCGGGCGCCCAATGAATCGTGAGAAATGCGATTGTCGTCCTGTGGTGTGAGTGCGCTGCCTTCTTCCTTGGTTTGGACGGATCCGTCAGGCCCGAGAACATAGGCCTCCAGCTTGCCGATGTCATGGGCGAGTGCCAGGATCGGGACCAGCGGGTCCTGAGCGTCGAAAAGAAATTCTTTGTTTTTGAGGTCGATGATTTTGAATTTGGGTTTGCCCCTGGCTTTTACGTAGACCCCATCAAAAACATAGGCGCTGGCATCGGCCAGGGCTGTGTCTGCAACAGCCAGGCAATGTTCCCACAGCCGGCGGTTTCCATGACCACCCTTGCGGTGTGATGCAGGGAAATGCTTGTGCGCCGAGTAGGTGTCCCAGATAGCCCAAAAAAATTGTACGTGCTGTGGATATTTCTTTTCGTTGGCCGCTACCCATGCGTTGACCAGCTCACTGCCAATGGGAAGCCTTTTGGCTGGGCTTTCGACTCGCTTGGGTGCCCGGGCCGGCATTGGCACGTCACCAAGCGTTGAACGAGCACCATTGAACCTGTTACCCAACTTGCCTTTGAACAATCGGCTCATCGCGGTCACTCTACCGAACCAGATGTACCAAACACCGATGATCAAACCGGCGGCAACACCCGCCACCCAGCGAGAAACCGTACTCCCCACGTATTGCCAGTTCTCCAGCACCTCAAAAGGCTGGCCACCGAACTCGACCAGCGTGAACACCAGCCACCAAAAACCAAAAACAAGAAAGGCCGCCCGGATGATTCTGTTGTTTGCGTTCACAGGAACACCTCGGAAGCTACCGGCTGGGATTTGGATGGTTGATCTGGCTGTGGGGATGCGGGCGCCGGCGATGGTGGAGACTTAGGTACCGGCGTTCCGTTATTGTCCTTCAGAGTGTTGTTGCAACCGCCGCCGCCTTTAACGAAGCCGCTACATCCCCAGAACGGCGATTTGTCGGCGTTCCGCAAGTACATGGGCTTACCGCACTCTGGGCATTCATACGCCTTCGGTCGTTCGATAGGATCGCCGTTGCGGTCGTTCATGGTGTGCTTGCACTCATCCCTGTCCGAGCATCCCCAGAAAAAACCAGTAGCGGTTTTGATCCGGCGCATGGGGCCCTGACATTTCGGGCAGGTCACTACATTGCCCTTCGAGTCTTTGGTGTTGGCAGTCGGATCGAAGTAGAACTCCGCCTTGCCGTCATCAAGTAGCCGTAAGCCAGCTTCGAATTTCTTTCCGGTCACGGTGCTGACAAATCCCTTCAGGCCAAGCACCAGTTTCTCTGCGAGCAAGGTTTCAGCTTCGGATACCTTGAGGGTTCGCTTGGCAATTTCACGCCAGATCGAAAAGCCACACTGCTCAGCACAGGCGAAGGTCTTGGCTTGGATTTCCACGGCGCTCCCGCACTTTGGACATGGTGCTTTGAGTACCTTGACGGTGATGCCGGCATACTTTTCCTTGATGGTGTCGAGGATCTGGATCGTCAGCTCGGACAGCTCCTGTTTGAAGGTCGTCCGGCTGTACTGGCCCTTCTCCATCAAACGCAGTTTCTGCTCCCATTCACCGGTGAGGATCGGTGAGGTCAGAGCCTGGATGTTGTTCTCTAGCAGGAACCGGTAGACCGTCATGCCCTTGGCGCTGGGCGCGAGGTACTTTTTGTCACGCACCATGTAAGGATCTTTCTTTCGGTTAGATCCATCCTTAGCAGCCAATAGCGATTCGATCATGGCCGAGCGAGTAACTGGCGTACCGAGCCCACGGTCCTTCATCGCTTCCCGCTGCTCTTCGTCGTCAATCAGGCGGCCTGCGGTTTCCATGGCACCGAGCAACGTGTCTTCGGTGTACCGCTGAGGGGGCTTTGTTTTGAGCATCTTTAGATCAAGGCCGGTGGCGCTGACGTGCTCGCCCTTCACGTAAGGGACCAACTCTTTTTTGTCTTCAGCATCCCCATCACGGTCGTCAGCATCGTCCGCGTCTGCGGCGCCCGGACCGTACACCTGCATCCAGCCAGGCGATACCAACACGCGACCGGTAGTGCGGAACACCTCACTTTCAACGGTGGTCAGCCGCACAGTGACGGAGTATTCGGCCGGCGGATGGAAGACCGCGAGGAAACGACGCACGATCATGTCGTAAATTATTTGCAGGTCTTCGGCCAATTCGCCGGGCCGCTTACCGGTGGGCACGATCGCATAGTGATCAGACACCTTTTTCGAGTCGAAGATCTTTTTGTTCGGTTTGACCCAGCCACCATCCAGGACGCGCTGGGCATGCTCCTCATAACGGGTGCCGCCAAACGTGCTCATGAGTTTTTTGGCTTCCCCGACGAAGTCATCAGGCAGGTAAGCGGAATCCGTTCTCGGGTAGGTGGTGAGGCCGAGATCAAGGTAGAGCTTCTGGGCCAGTTCGAGAGTGTAGGCTGCCGAGAACCCAAGCTTACGGTTAGCTTCCCGCTGTAGGCCGGTCAGGTCATACAGCTTGCCAGCACCCTTTTGTGCAGCCTTTACCTCTTCTTCCACACTGGTCGGTACCGCACCGGAGCACTTGGCGATAATGGCGTCAGCGATTGCACGGTTGAGTATTCGGTGTGGGTGGTAGTCCTTTTCTGTGCCGGCGCTATCCGAAGTCCGTGGTGCTTGCCATTTTCCGACGTAGTTGCCAGCGCCAACACCGAACGTACCGTGCACTTCCCAGTAAGGCGCCGGTCGGAAAGTCAGGATGCTCAGCTCCAGGGCACAGACCAAGGAAAGCGTCGGGGTCTGGACTCGGCCCAGCGGAAAGGTTTCGGATTTGGCTGTTTGTCGCTCATAAAGTCGGGTGATGCCTCGAGACGCGTTGATCCCAACGATGAAATCACCTTCGCTTCGAATCTCAGCCGCATCTGCAAGGTTGTCATAGTCCGCCCCGGGGCGCATTCCCGCATAGGCCGATTGAATAGCCTCGTCCGTGGTTGAGCTCATCCAGAGGCGAAGCATTGGCTTTGTGCACCCGGCCCTTTTGTAAATCAGTCGAAAAATGAGCTCGCCTTCTCGGCCAGCATCGCATGCGTTGGCGACGGCAGTTACATCAGAGCGGCGCATGAGGCGATCGAGCACCTGGAAGAACTTTTTCTTATCCTCAATAACGCGCAGTTCGAATAGATCCGGAATCACCGGCAGGTTGCTGATGTCCCGGCCGGCCTTGGCCATCTCTTCGGAATGGATCTCCACCAGGTGACCAGCAGCTGGGGCAAGAATGGCGTCTTCACTCTCGAGCCAGTTTTCTACCCTGCTGAACCCGCCGATGGCTTTAGCGATGGTGGCTGCGACCGTCGCTTTTTCGGTGATGATGAGAGTCTTGCCCATTGCTGACTATGCCTTCAATTTCTAGGGGTTGAAGCCGACTGCTTGTAGCGGTCGGGGGCTGCGGTGTAATTCCACAGCCACCAAAACGGAAAAAGCCATCGACAGTGGTCAAGGACCTCGATGGCTTTTTCACTTCCTATGGCGTTGCTGTTTACTTACTCGCCGGGCTGTTCATCCGTTTTGCCTTCTTTCGGAACGAAAGCCGCGTTGAACAGTTCCGCTCGGTCTTGATCAACTGGTTTTTCTGACTGTGCGGAGCCGTGGCCTTTGAAGAGCTCGGCGGCCCAGCCGGGAATCATTTTGATGTGACCGGAATCTGGGGAGACCGGTGCCGGCATGTCCTTAGCCTGGATGAAGGGGATTTTCGAAACTTCGGCAACTTGAGTCTCTGGGTCTGGCAATGAGATTGCTTTTACATCGATACGGAACTCGCCCGAAACGATGATGGGCATACCGCGGGCCAGTTTCTCAGCGAGTGGCTGGAGGTTACGACCGTACCAACGCACCGGGATCGAATGATCCGAATCCTTGCTTTGTCGGATCAGAACTACCAGTCGATCATTGATCGGGGTGCCGTCAACCGGATGTTTTCGATTGCGCTCCAACGATTTAGCCTGAATGAATCCGGCGATGCGAATCTGGTTCGAGGCGTTCTTGTTCAGTTCCATCGCTCTCCAGTCGAACGAGTCACGACGTGCGTCGTTGTCCTCACCCGGCATCTGCTGCAACGCCTGAACGGATTCTGGCGTCCCGGAATCAACTGCTGCGGCGTGTACGGCCGCACCCCATTTCTTCATGAAATCGTCGCGAAAGCGCGTGCCCATGTGCATGAAATTTGGGGCTTCAAAGCGGATGCTTTTGAGTTTCGCAATCCGGTCTTCGCCCTCCACTGCGCCCTCGGTATGGACGTATGCCATGACCAGATCCCACTCTTTAATTTCGCGTGGGATCGGCGACTTTTTCGGGTCGTAATGAATCGGAAGCATGTGGTTTTCGCTGCGGGTCTGTTGGATGTAGCAGATCCCTTTGAGAGGATCATTATTCCGCAGGACGCCGGCGATATAGCCTGAGTTGAGCATCCCGTTTGGATACGAATAGGAATCCGGATTGCGCTTTGCGTCCTGGGGGAGCATAGAGTACCTCGTGTTTAGCTGGAATTGGTGCGTTTGAGGATACTCAACACGTACCAATAATACAATAAGGTTCAGATGATACTGAATGAATCCGCTGGGCGCATTTATTCAGTTGGTAAGCCGATCGACGAACACCTAGCTAACCATATGGAGAAGGCATGACCGAGAAAATCTGGGGGCGCATCAGTAAGAGCACGGCAGAATGGTGAGGGATCAGGCGGGATAAAAAGGGGAACTTGTAGCTAGGCTTCTACCTCTATGCTCTGGGTTTCGCCATCTAGTTCGAGAGAGATTTCGCATCCAACCTCCCCTATTTTGGGGACCAGTCTCCCTCAATGTTTAGCATTCAAAACTAGCCAGCAAGCCTCTTGTTACACATGAACAAGAGATTGAATCTTGTTGTTAACTGTGTAGAATTAATTTTTACATATAATGGCATTTTCCTGCTTTATTTATACAAGGGGCGCCCACACTTCGACCCCTACGCGAACACACTGGAGCCGTAACCATGACAAAACCTAGCGACAAGAAAGCAAGTGGCTCTACGCAAGGGCGGTCCCGTGCTTCAGCAAAAAATGTAGATACGACTCCTACTATTGCAACCGATACTAAAAAGCCGCAGAGCAAGCCTCAGGCAGCAGCCAAAAAACCGGCTGCCGCTAAAGCTTCTGCACCTAAGGCTACAGCAGCTAAAACTTCTGAACCTAAGGCTACAGCACCTACAGCTAAGACGGCTCCGAGAGTGCGCTCTTCAGCCGCGGCAAAGAAGCCTGCCCCAGCCGCTGAGGCAGCATTAGTGACTGCGAGTATCCCAGAGCCAGGCAAAACCAGCCCGAGAGTTAAGGTTTCTGCATTAGCTAAAAAAGCTTTAGCTGAGGCCCAGTTGGCACGTGAAGCCGAGGCGGCGGCTGAAGCAGGATTACAGAACGAGAATGAGACCTCGCCCCGTGACCGTAATAAAATCGAAGGCGCTCGTCTGATCAAGATGATCAAAAAGGCCATTGTTGAGCGTGGCCTTCAGGATCGAGCCATCGCCGATATCGTCGGCGTAACTCAGATCTACTGGAATTCTTTGGCGAATGGCAATCGCCAAATCAAATCGCTGGGTAAAGAGAAGCTTCAGAAAATTGCTGAGTTTCTGGGCCTGCCTCTTATTCAGGTCTACCTCCTCGCAGAGCACTTCACTGCTGAAGATTTTTTCAATTCCAAGGACCTAAACGAACAGCTGTGGTTGTCTGTTCGTAAGATGCAGGAAGATCCTCAGTGGGCTGGTTATGCACCGAGTGTTGAAGAGTGGGAGCAAACACCGATCAACGTACGTATTACGCTCGTGTCGCTTTACGAGCGCGAATCGAAACGCTACCTGATGGCTAAAGCCGAAGTGGAAGTCCCAGGCAACAACTTTACTGAATAGAGTCCAACCGTTTAGCATTCTCCAGAAATGAAGAAGCCCCGATCTGAAAAGATCGGGGCTTTTTTGTGGGTTAAAAAACGAACGGAACGCTAGGGTCCTGTTGTCCTGGATCTGACACAGGGTCAGCAGGTTCGATAGCTACGGCATCA
>NZ_JACMYG010000057.1 GCF_014236655.1 Pseudomonas kielensis | reverse complement strand
GCAGGTAACTGCCATTCCTACCGCAACCACCCTTTGCGCACACAGTGGCCTCCATTCGGGCGCTCGAAGCTGTGGTACATGGACT
Organism: Pseudomonas kielensis; assembly: GCF_014236655.1. Classification (GTDB taxonomy): domain Bacteria; phylum Pseudomonadota; class Gammaproteobacteria; order Pseudomonadales; family Pseudomonadaceae; genus Aquipseudomonas; species Aquipseudomonas kielensis. The sequence continues at coordinate 12,930 of NZ_JACMYG010000057.1, read as the reverse complement.
ATTGCGCTGAAAGGAGATGGCCGGGCTTAAGTGCTCTTTCTGTTCCGTTATCCCCAATCTACAGTACCCGTCTATATGCTATCTACATAGAATGCAGCATGCGTATAACTTGGAGATTCAACTACAATCTATATACGGCTTTTCGATCGCGCTTTTTGTTCATGTCGAGCCGCACTGTAACTCGATACTGCGAAGGGTACAGCGTAATTGAGCAGCAAATGCCACCAGAAAATATTTTGGGTACTCAAAATTTTATCACCCTGGTTGATTATATTGAGCACTGTGCCGACAGCCAGTGCAACCCAGCCTGCACCCCGTAAAATAGCTGGCTTGCTCCATATTCTAAAAAAATCGGCCATACACAATCTTCCTATATGTAGTACAAACGCTTGGGTGTAGCCTAAGCGTACGTGATTAATTTGGTTGGCACGTCCCTGTGCCTAGGGTGGAGATGCCTGCGTTGTCGGCACCACCTCTCATTCTTGAATTTCGTACAGTCAATCAGTATTATCATATTTCTAATATTTAGAGACATCCAGGGCTGGCCTGTTACAAAAAAACCCATGGATTTATGCGATTGAATATCAGGTCGAATACCGAGTTGTTGCAATATTGGCGTAAAGCATATTGTGACCCGGGGCAGAAGCTTGGCGAAATAGACATGTTCGCTACTTTTCCACTACCGATTATCTACATGAGCTCATGAGATTAGTCACTGCTCAATACGTTTTTCAAGCGACCAGCATGGCATATGCCTAGTAGTGGCAACTACCCAAACACGCTATGCCAGTGTGGCCGACCTTGAGAGATAGCGCTCCCGCTCTATAGAAAATTGCCTGAAGGTTGAGTCAGGTCATTAGTGCTCGCCGGTAGGAACTTTACATCCCTGGCATCAATCCGCCGAATGACGCCGATGAGTCGACGTAGGCCAAGGCAGATTTCATATCCTTCCAGCCCACGAATGAGGGGCCGAAGAATTCGGAAGAAATCGCTAAGATTTTCCGAACTGCCGAAACGGCCTGAACTTCCCGTCTTCCAGACTGCGGCTCTGCCGCCAGACATAATCGCCGATCAGATTGATGTGCTCCCAACCCAGCGGTGAAAGACATTGCTGCAGCTCAGGATTAACTGGCTTACCTGAGTCATCTCGGGCGTGGGTGGCGTGCTCCAAGTACACTATGTTCCATAGCACGATGGCGGCCCTCACTTGGTTGAGGCCGCTAGCCCGGTAGCGCTGTTGCTCGAAACTCCGATCCCTGATCTCTCCGAGGCGGTTAAGAACAACGCTCTGGCTAGAGAGTTGCGGGCCTAAGCCTTGTTCAGTCCCGCATGCACGCCGCGACGCACCTCGACATTTTGCAGCCAGTCCAATATGAACTGCGTGCGGTCGGACCGAACAAGCTCGCGCAAGGTCACGGCGAGGCCGTTCTAGCGCGGGTAGATGCCGAGTTTGCGCAGCATCAACGAGGCGATGACGGTGCCCTACTTAATCGAGCTAGCCGGGTGCAGGATTTTTGTCCCAGTGGGCTCGGACATGCTTGATGTTCAAGCTGCCGCCGATCATTGGGCGAAGTGTCGGGTAGTCCTGGACGCTATCGGCACTTACAGTTTGATTTCTCCACGGCCGCGGATACGCGGTGCGAAGTGGAAACCTAGCAGGTGCACCACGGCGAAAACGTGATCAATGAAGCCAGCCGTATCGATGTAGTGTTCCTCGATCCGCAGATCGGACTCGTTATACAGCGAGCCGTCGAGCACATAGGTCGAGTTGCCCACAGCAGGCACAAGCGCTCTTCCAGGTACTGGTCACTGTTTGGGCTGAACACCAGTGGCAGCGCCTGTTCCCGCTAGAGTGCGGCGAATTTCTCGGGAGGCAGCAGGTAGTCGTCAAAGTCGAGGAACTGTCGTCCGTGCGAAGGTATTGGTAGAGGGTTTCACGGCTGATGCCGAACTCACCGGCCGCTGCCTGCTGCCGCAACGTGGCAACTTGCTCGCCGGAGAGGACTTTCTTGCGGCTCCGGTAGGCACCATCCTGTGAGCGGGAAAGCAACGACCGTTGAGTCGCCGATGGGGAGGCTGACTTAATCCGTATCCTTCTGCCGATTGATAGGATATCCGTTCACCGTACCGCGCAAGGGTTGTATCAGCATCCGGTCGATCCAGAGGTCTCGAGGCGTGCGGAACTGATCGATGCCGATGTCCATGCCTTCATGGCCGTCCCTCGGATGGGCTCGGTAGGTTCCCAGCAGGCGGTCCCACCAAGGCAGGTTGAAGCCGAAATTGCTATTGGTCTCGTTCGGGTGGATGGAATGGTGGACACGGCTATATCGAAGAGGCTAGAGCCTTCGAAGAAAACGCCGCTGGCTCTTTATTACGACGTAAAACATCAACCTAGCCCCAAGTCCTGAAGCCGAGTTTTCGAAAAAAAAGAAAGGCAATAAAAAACATAATGTTATGAGCGAAGTGAGTGAATTTTCCCCTTATCTCGGCTTGCCCCCGACCACTTACAAGGTTTACAGAGTACAGCCAGAAACGGACGGCGCTTGGGTCTGGGTGAAACTCAAGCACCCCCCAACCACTACCATTAAGGTTCTCCTCAAGGCGCCGTCGCAATGCTTCGTCCAAGTCCATATTGTTAGCTCCTGATAAATTGAATTTACGCGGGGGAGAGGACCACGCACTCTTTCCCCCGCAATGCCGGGATGGGCTATTGATACTATGCAGCCCCCTCCGGGCGGCGGATCGTTGCCTTTGCATTCTGCTTAGCTTGGGTCCGTCGAATCCATCGCTCAACTTTATCAATTTCTTCCAGTAGCTCCCTCTTTGGCTTGCAGTTCTGATACCCCTCCACAATTGTCTGCCTGACATCGGCAAGTGCCGTCAGTTGATTGGCTGTTCCGCTGATGAGGGCCGGTTTTGGTAAGTCGTAGATCCGCCGTAATTCCTTCTTGGGTAGATCTGTTTCCTCATACTCATTGCGAAACCAAGCGTCCAGAGTGCTGCGGATTGGGCCTATGCGAGTCCAGTTCCAGCTCATGGAAACCCAAAGGCTGCTCATGATAGGGCCGATGTGTAAGTGCTTATTCAGGTCCATTCGGCGTGCAGGTCGCCAAAGTGATCGGTGCCCTGGCATACCATCCCCACACGGCACAGCTCCCGCTCGTTCGACCCCCTGTGGAGTTGGCATGATTCTCGGTGGCTTTCGCTTGCCACTGAGGACCCTGGCCGGGCTGATGAATTGACTTTGATACGAATCGGAGTTGTGTGTCCATTTCTGATCTTTCAGCCAGGCCTCCAAGGCTACGAGCTTCCCGACCAAACGCGAAAGCACCGCCTCAGACACAGCATGCAGCCGTGGTGTGTAGCCGGCCAAATAAATACCTCTCCAAGGGACCCCTACGGTATAAAATCCGTGATCCTTAGCCCAGTCGATCTCATCTTGGGACATTGGCCGATATGGTTCATCCAGGACGACTTCGCACTTCGATTCTTCGTCGTACCAGTGAGAGCTGTGGTCTGGATGCTTTGAGAGATTTAGGTATGGTCTATACATCTCGCTTTCTAGCGGCGCTCTTAGGCCTGTCGCCGCCATAAAATTAAGTGCCAGTGCCGCCATCTCAGCCATCCGCACGCCTTCATTTTTGTCGTAAAAGTCACCCCTAAGTTCGAGATGATCGGGTGCTTCCAGCCGAAAGCCGTTCAGGTAAGGCGTCCGCTCCAGAGACTTCCCAGGCAATAGGTCCTTTAAGGGGACAGGTAATAGGGATTCGAAGGTAGTCCGACCCGACCGCACGACTGGGCCGGATATAGATCCCGCCGACCTGTCATGTTCTCCCCAGTAGAACGTCAAAAAAACTCGATGTTGATCGCAAGCGGATGCCCCCAGAACTGACTGAGCATGGCGGAAGTTCTGAAATCCAGCCTTTCGGGCAGCGCCATCCAGAGCGTCGTGATACGGGATGTCTTGTTCTTGCTTGATGAACTTGGCTAGGCGTTTGACACCTGCAAGGGTAGTCGGCCGAGTATTTTCGGTAGCCATGGTTGATCTCCGGCCCTACTTGCAGCGTCACCCGTCCACCGCTGCGCACCAGGGCCAAAGACATGGACCGAGGTTAGGAGATACTGACAGTGCCGCTAGTGCGGCTTCGCAAAAACGGGTATCTGGCGCCTGCTGGTAGCCACATCTAATTGTAGACCGCGCAAGCTTTCGCAACCAATGCCGCTGGTCATCAGTGCCTATATGCTCGCGAATCTGGTTGAAATCGGATTTGGCGTAGCGATCGTTAGCCCTCAGTTCCCGGCACCAGTGGCGCTTGCCAACCATCTGAGTACGCGTGTTTCGTTCGAGCGGTGAAGTAACACCAGCCGTGTGTTCGATGCCTTAGCCGGCAAGCCGTCCATCCGCAGCGACAGTTTTAAATCCTCAGTTGCAGATTTAAATCTCTGAAAGGTGCATTCCACAAACGCACGCCGATGGTGCCAGGCGCCATCTGTCGCGATGCACATCCTGACCACAGTCTTGCCCCGGCGCTGCCGGGTGCAATAGGCCGTACCTGTTCAAGGAAAATCCAGGAAAAACTAAAAAATACTGCCGGCGTATGGTCTTGTGTTATGCGTATTGCTAGTATGGCATCACACGTACACATAATCCTGTAATAGACCATTTCAAATCTGAGGTAATCGATGAAGAAGCTTGCACTCGCAATCGCCCTCGCCAGCTGCTCGCTGGCTGTTTACGCTGACGAAGCTGTCACAACCCAAGCACCGGCCGCCGCAGCTACTACGAACACCGCTGCCCAAGTTGCCCCGACCGCAGCACCGCAAGTCGCAGCACCCGCCCCAGCTCCTGTTGCAGCAGCTGCGCCGGCAGCACCAGCCGACCTCGAAAGCCTGGCTGTGATCAACAGCCTGCGTCAAAAATACCCTGCGACTAACTTCACCAACGTCGTCAAAGCCCCCCTGGCTGGCATTTTCGAAATCACCATGGGCAAAAACATCGCGTACACGGACGCCGAAGGCCGGTACCTGATGTTCGGTAGCCTGTATGACATGCAAACACGGCAGGACCTGACAGCACCGAAACGAGCGGCGGCTGAAAAAGTTGATGTGTCCAAGTTCCCGCTCGCCGACGCATTTACCCGCGTGAAGGGCGATGGCTCTCGCAAAATCTATCTGTTTACCGACCCGGACTGCCCTTACTGCCACGATCTCGAGAACAAGATCTTCACCCAACTCGAAAACGTGACGATCTACACCTTCATTTTCCCGATCGAATCGCTACACCCTCAGGCCAAGGCGAAAGCCGAATCCATCTGGTGCCTGCCTGAAGCAGATCGCGCCGTCGCCTGGGACAACATGATGAAAGGCGTCATGCCGGCATCGTCGAAGTGCGCCAACCCTATCGATCGCAATATCGGTCTGGCTGAAAGCCTCGGCGTCCAGGGCACCCCAACCATGTTCAGCGAAGACGGTCGCAAGATGCCCGGCTTAGGCACGCTTGAACGCCTGGAGTCGTGGCTGAATGGTGGCGCATAAGCTGGACCTCAGCACTTGATCCTCTCGTGGCCATCTCGATGGCCACGTTGTTTTTGGACACCTCAGATCTCACCTTGGGACGCCCACCGGCGAACCTATCTGGAGTTGCGATGAAGCTACGCCGCCTTTGTGCCATTGCCTTCGTTCCTGCTCTCTATCTCACCTCAATCAACCTGCATGCTGAACAGCTGGGCCAATACGGCAACACCTGGGATGTCCAAGAGCAGGATGCAATCGACATGATCAAAGGTCGGTTGGGTGAAATGGAGAAAAAAGGGGACCTCTCAAAATACTGGAACAACTACCGGGACAAACAACTGGCCGGGCTGGAGAACCCCAAGCCGCTGGCCGGTATTGAAGCGGTAGTGGAACCGCAGATTCGTATGTACGACCCGACCTATACCTACGCCGAGACCGTCAAAGACCATCTCGGCAATATCTTGGTGCCGGCAGGTACCAAGATCAATCCGCTGGATTACATCTCGCTGAGCAAAGCGATCATCTTCATTGATGGCAGGGATCCCAAACAACTGGCCTATGCCAAACAGCGCACCGAGGAGCACCCACGGGACAAAGTAATACTCGTTGCGGGGTCCTTTCTTAAGCTGAATCGCGAGTGGGGGAGGCCTGTCTACTTTGACCAGCAGGGAATCCTGACCAAGAAGTTCGGTATTGAGCGTGTGCCAGCCGTCATCACCCAGAAAGGCCGGCAACTCCAAATCGAGGAGCTCAAGCTATGAAAAAGACTTTTATGGCCCTGGGCTTCTTGATCACAGGGCTTCTCACTACTCTCAGCGTCAACGCCGACGAGATCTGCACCGGCAAGTTTCCAAACCTCATTTCTGACGTTTGCTGGTCCTGCATGTTCCCGATCAAGCTTTTCGGCTCGACCAATCTGGTTTCGGATGGCCAGGAGGACTTCGACAGCGGTGGCGGACAAAGTGCATTTTGCTTCTGTGGCAACCCGCCCAAAGTGGGTATCCCGACATCCTTCTGGGAATTCGACATGATGACGGACGTCACCACGGTGCCAGGCTGCTTTCCGCTGCTCGGTGGGGCCCGGGTAAACGTTGGTGTGAACTCGGATGCATTCGGGCAGATTTCCGATGACCAGGGCGGCGGCATCTCAAGCACTCGCGACTCCTTCATGCAGGTCAACTTTTACCTCAACCCTGCCATGTATGTGATGGGGGCGATCCTGGATGACACCTGCATGGATCAGCGTGGCATGGACGTCCCTTGGGTCTCGTTTGCCGACCCCACGCACAACGATGACGAACTCGCCGGTATCCTCACACCGTATGCCTTCCCATTCGGCAGCATGTTAGCGATCGGTGCAATGTCCGCGGACGCGGTGGCAGCTGCGGCAGGGTTCCCGCTCTCAACCATTTTCTGGGCTGCCGGCTCGTATGGCCACATGTACCCCCTGACTGGCCATAACGAAGCGCATTTGAGCATGGAGCAGACAGCTCGGTTACAGACGACCAGGATTCTCGCCAAATTGCACGCCGCGGGAACGCAGTGGGCAGCAATGGGCAGCGGCGCCATGTGTGGCTATTACCCACAGATCATCATGGACAAGCGCCAGTACAAGCTCACCCGACTGTACCCCAAACCTGAAACAGCAAAAATTGACGGCAAATGCTGTGGCCCCATCGGGCGCTCCACCATTCTGACCGAATCCAATACAGAGTTTCCAATTCCCGGTTACAAGGACTTTGGCTATGGCATTTTCCGTAAACGCGACTGCTGCGGCGGCGTTACTCTTGGCAACTAGCATCATAAGCTTGGGCGCCGGTGCCCAGTCGATGCAAATGCCGTCCGATGCAGAGCTTCAAAAGCTGATGGGCGAGCAGTCAGCTGCCCGGACCGCCACCCTGGGTGGCAAGATCGATCCTGTAAAAGCAGGGACGTTCAAAACCACCGTGCCGGTGATCAACGCTCCGCCGCCGACCAAGACAGAAACGCTGGACGACGTTGTTGCGCGTTATAACAACGCGAAAAACGAATCGAAAGGTAAGCCCGGCCAGAGTGACTTCATCATCTTCGTCTCATTCTCGATGCCGAAGGACAAACTCATTGAACTCACACGCCAGGCTAAAGAAACCGGCGCGGTGCTGGTAGTCCGCGGCTTCGTCAACGGCTCCATGATGCAGACCAAACAAGCCGCATTGGACGTGAACAAAGCGGGCGTTCCTTGGGAGGTCAACCCTGAGCTTTTCAAGGCGTTCAAGGTTGAGGCTGTTCCAACGTTCGTTGTAGCAAGCGCCGAGGCCGAGTCAGTCCTCGACACTGGTTGTTCACCCGAAGCGACGTACACCTCGGTGACCGGCAACATCTCTGCCCAGTTGGCATTGGACACGATTCGCCTTCGTGGCCAACCAACGATCGCAAAAATGGCAGAGAACAAACTGGCACAGATTCGCCAGCGAAACGCACCAGGATCGGTTCAGTAACTTTGGCCTTATGCCCTACGCGGTAGGGCATTCCGAAATACCGTTCGTGAAACTCATACCGAAAGGAACAGTGCTATGTCCGATAAGTACAAATGGGAAGTCATCATTAATGGCGTAACTGTCGGTTCCCTGAGTGAAAATGAACTCAGCCAGATCGACAAAGCTGTTCAACAAGACAAACGACTTTACCTCGCGCAGTTTGTAAACCTCATCTACATCATCTGGAGCGCAATGACCCAAGCAATCCTCATCACGCCATTGGCGCTGATGACATGGGCATTTGGCTTTGCTTGCTCTGATCCAGAAGGGTTCACCACTGCTATCACCACAAACCCGGCCCAGCTTTATATCTGGTGGGTAATTGGGGCTTTAGGAGCAGCAGTGTTAGTAGTTTTAGCTTCGGCTGGATTCGGATTTACCCACCTGAACTACGAAAACAAATTCAACGCTCGCAAGGAACGGTTGATCCGAAGCCTGCTCAAGGTTCCAGCAAAAGGCGACTTGACGTTGTGCGGGGTTAAGTGTGAGTCAGCGGTAGCTGCCTAAATAGCAACTGAGTAACTTTGTAGGCTGAACAGTTGTTTGATTGTTCGCACTCGATAGAACTAATCAATCCTGACTTTAATGCCTCCTTGTGAGGCATTTTTTTGGACGACAACAAAATGCAAAATCTGCTAACCAAAGAGGACCGTGAGTGGCTCCACGGGCTGGGTCTCAACCTGAGCACCTGGCGTGACCTCACCTGCGCAAAATTCAAAAAAGGTACTACATCTGGCGAGCTGATGAGCATTGCTCGCGACGGTTGCATCTACCGGGACGGTGCATGGGTTAACCCCGGCGACGTTGCCGAAGAGGTTTCCAAATCAATCACCTGGAACGCCCAGGTATTTGAAGCATGGAACTACGGCTTCGCCTGCAAAATTCACGCGATCTGCGCAACGTTGTCGAGTTTTGATGCGGACATCTTGCTTATCGCGTCAGGCTTTGCCAAACAGGACTTAAGTGAACTCAGTAGGGCATCCAGCGAAGCTGTCGCTGAGGCTTATCGCGACCTCTACGGAGAGGGAGAAGAGGATGAGGAGTACTGTGATGAATAGGTCAGCGCTGACTGGGCACCACTCCCCAGCTGTAAGACAGTCTTCGGCAGTCACTGTGATACTCCTGCTGCCAGTGTTGGCCATGGTCTGCTTTGACATTGTGCTGATCTATTACCAATTCGCCTTCACACCTTCCGGCGGCTTATCCGGCGACATATCCCACTCAGCTTTGACAAACACCGCCTGGCTGCTGGACAAGATTTCCATAGGCGGCGGATTGATGCTGTTAGTGATGACCCTGATGCAGCTGTTTGTTTCACAATCTATGAGCAGATTCATCCTCTGCGCTGTGGCGCTTGTGGTGCACATCGCCACCGTCTTCATCGCTGAATCCGCTGTGGTGACCCCCTTCATAGCAGTCAAAGTGCAGGACCTTTTTTGACAGGCCAATCGAAAGTCGAAAAAAAACCCGGACAAAGTCCGGGTTTTGTACATCGTTGGTCTAGTGAGCCAGACGACCGGCACCAAATGCAGCACGCCGGCTTAGACGATCCCATTGTGTCTCGGTTACAAGCACACTGCTACGAGCTTTGACGTACCCATTAACGGTCTGGCAGTAATTCAAGCGGACCAAACCTGCGGTCACACTCGGAACACCCTCCAGCTCGAACACGTTCATGAACCCATCAACATCGATGGTGGTCGTAGTCACGATCTGAGCGTGGAACATTTTCAGATAGCAGGCTTTTCCCAACAGAAAAACAACTTCGCCAATCAGCTTGGCCTGCTTCATTACAGCCTGGGATTTCAGGTTCAGCTTCAGGCTGAGGGACTGGGCTTTACGTTGGAACACGGCAGTGTCAAAAGTCAGTTTCATGGTCATTCTCCCGGAGTATGTGCTAGGCCTTGCGTTTGCCTAGTAACCGGTAATGCTGATCACGCTCTTACAATCGACACCCTGGCCCTAACCTTCGCCCGATTCTTCTCCACCCAAAGCCTCAAGCAGTGAAGGAACGAGTTTTGTCAGCTGCTCGGTGTAAACCTGGAACATTGCCGCATAGGCCGCTTCATCATCTTCTTCGTCAGGGATCTCCGCCTTGACGCTATCCAGAAAAGAAATTTTTTTGACTTGGAATTTGTCAGTCAGAAAAAACGCTATCCGTTCATCCCAGGTCATCGCCAGCTTCGTCGGTCTGCGCCCCTCAATGATGTGCTGTCGTACCTCATCACGCTCGAGGCTGAGCTGGGCGTAATGCACCTTGGACTTTTCGATGTCGAGCCCTTGCAGGTACACCTCTCGGTCGACGGTGAACTCATCAGGCGCCTCGTTGTTCATCAACCAGGAAGCCATGGCAGATCCTGGGTCCATACTTGTGCGAATCAAGGACGCGGGTGTGTTTATGGCCTCCTGAAGAATGGTCATCACGTCGTCAGCTTTCGCCGGGGTTCCGGTGTCGATCCCAATCAATCCAGCAGCGGTATTCAACCAAACTGGAATCGTCACCTGGTGCTCGAAGGCACGGGGAAGCAGCTCAAGAAGAGCCTCCATTTTCAACTCTTTGAGCTGAGCGCGGCTCGGCTTGTAGCCCTTGTCCCGCTCAACTTTAGCCGCCTTGGATATGGTTAGCCGTTGCAGGACCGGCTCTGGAACTTTGCGCTCCTCGAAACAGACGTTGAGGAGCAGCTGCCTCTGATTGGAATAGACCAACCCGGCCCCGGGCCGGGGCTCCACCCATCCACTGGAGTTGATCATTTTATCCGTGCAGGGTTTGAACAATTTCTTCTCGAGCTTCTTGGCCAGCTCCGTCGGCGAGAGTGTCCATGGCTCGGTGATCCGGTAAAGGTGCAGGTTTGAAAACATGGCATCGACCTAAGGCGGCTGGCTGTCAGGCAATAATAAATCACAACACGTGCGCATAATACTGTTTGATTTATTATGATGTGCACACCAGTCCTGTCAGCGAGAAAACCATGTCTGCTCTTCTTCCTGTTGAACAACGAATCCAGCAGCTGCGCACGGCTGTTACCGCACACGCGGACCAATACCATACGCACGACTTACCCCTGATCACCGATGGGGCATATGACCTTCTTTTTCGTGAGCTACAAGAACTTGAGGCTCAACATCCGCACCTGGTCACGCTCGATTCCCCGACCCAGAGAGTAGGGGGGGCGATCCTTGATGGTTTTGAACCGGCTCCCCATGACCAGCCCATGCTTTCGCTCAAAGATGCGATGGACGATACCGAAGCCATGGCGTTCGTCACCGCGGCGGCGGCTGGCCTTGGCGTCGAGCCCGAGGCTCTGGACCTCACCGGCGAATTGAAGTACGACGGGCTTGCGCTCGCTGCCAGCTACATCGGCGGCGTCCTTGTCCGTGCCGCCACCCGGGGTGACGGCTTTACCGGTGAGAACGTGACATCTCAGGCGCGGACCATCCGGAACCTGCCTCTTCGACTGCCATTTCCGATTGACCTGGACGTCCGTGGTGAAGTTGTAATGCGAAATAGTGACTTCGAGTTGGTCAACAAGGAATTGTTGAGCCGCGGCGAGAAGCCTTTGGCCAACACACGAAACGGGGCGGCCGGCAGCATGCGGCAACTGGACCCGAAAATCACAGCCTCTCGCCGCCTGAGCTTTTATGCCTATGGCGTTTCGGGAGTGAACGGAGAAACACCGTTCAACGCCACCACTCAATGGGAGCTGATTCAAGGCCTGATGAATTTGGGGTTTTCCATCGCCCCAGAGACCGCAGTAGTGCGGGGCTGGAATGGGTTGAAAAGCTTTTTTGAGCGTGTCGGCGAGGGTAGGGCGGCGCTTCCCTTTGACATCGATGGCGTAGTGTTCAAAGTCAACGCATTGCATGGCCAACAAAAACTGGGCTGGACCAATCGCTCGCCTCGGTTCGCGATCGCATACAAATATCCGGCGGAGGAGAAGATTTCCATCGTTCGGGATATTGTCGTTCAGATTGGCCGTACCGGCGCCGCGACCCCTGTGGCAAAAATTGACCCGGTCCAGGTCGGGGGCGTAATGGTCTCCAGCGCCTCACTTCACAATGCAGACCAGGTCAATACAAAGGGTGTGAAATACGGGAGCACTGTCATTGTCCGCCGGGCCGGCGATGTCGTGCCGGAGGTGGTAAGGGTTGTACCGTCTACTGCTGACGAAACCCTGCAATGCTTTGTCATGCCACTCAACTGCCCATCCTGCGACTCCCGTCTTGAGCGCCAGCCAGGCATGGTGGGCTCGTACTGCCCCGGTGGCCTGAAGTGTCCTGCGCAAAAGCTGGGCAAGCTTTGCCACTTCGCTTCCAAGCTGGGCATGAACATCGATGGTCTGGGTGACAAGTCGATCACCGCCATGATCGAGGCTGGGCTGATCAGAATGCCTTCTGACCTATTTTCTCTTCAGGCTCCTGATGTGGTCTCCCTGCCAGGCTTTGGGCGTGTGTCCGCGGCAAAATTGACGAAGAACATCGCCGCCTCAATGCATCCGGATTTGGCGCGGTTCATCTACTCGCTGGGTATCGAAGGTGTAGGGGAGGCAACAAGCAAAGCATTGGCCAAACAATTTGGTGCCTGGTCGCGGTTCAGGGTGGCCACCTATGACGAACTGATTCAAACCCCCGACGTCGGCCCCGACACCACTGCAAACATTCAGCGTTTCTTTGCCGATGACGCCCTGGGCCTCGAAGCCGATCGCCTCGCCGAGATCACTTCTCCGCAGGATTCGCTGAAAGCCACCGGGAGCACCCTGTCGGGCAAAGTCTTCGTTCTGACCGGTGTGTTTCCCACCTTGAACCGGGAGCAGGCCAAGGCGCTGGTCGAAGATGCCGGCGGCAAGGTAGCCGGCTCAGTATCCAGCAAAACCAGTGTCGTCGTCGCCGGCGAGGCCGCCGG
>NZ_JACMYG010000056.1 GCF_014236655.1 Pseudomonas kielensis | reverse complement strand
AACCGTTGATTTAGTTTGACTACGCTTTTCAGCCGTAATCACCCTAGCGGCCCCGTAAGCATTTTTAATTAAAAATTTTACCTCCTTGACTGTATCTACTCGCTGCAAGTCAATGTCATGCCAATTGGCACAAACAAATCTATAGAAATCAAATACCACGCCTGTGTATTGATTTACGACTGCCGAACTACGCCCACTATGATTTATCAAATGAGCAAAATACTTATATGTAGGTCTCAACACAGGGCGACGCCCCGAAAAGTCGAGCCAGTTAAGTCCTTCGCTTTCACAGTAGATCAAGTAGTCTAATAATTTGCTGGCTCGACGGCGCAGATCATCGGTAGGCCTATTGCTTAACGTTTTATTTTCAATCAAGGATAAAAGGTATGAATTGGCTTCATGCCAAGGCTCACCTTCCTTATGAAACAGAAACGGGAGATTGTAGATATCTCCCGAGGTAAACGAAGAACCGATTTCCTCAACCTGGTAGAGCTGTTTGGTTTCAGCCCCTTCAAGTACCGATTTAATTGAGTCAACGGGCTGGATACCGACATGCAGGGTCGCGAAGGCGCTCTGCGCGTGAGGGATGAGAACGAGGCGACCTTCGTAACGCCGATTTGAGTAGGACATGACTCACCCTCAAAGGACTGAGTCAACCCTAGATGTTAAGCGCTAAAAATCAAGGCTTCTTGTCAATGTCTTTCTTGTTAAGCGATTCGACCCAAGGGTTTAACTTATGGAATACGCCTGACAAATTTCTAAAGATCCCGTCGACGCGCTCGGCGAAGAATTGGGAACGCGCCAGCAGCAGGTCATTGAGCGTCGAACGCACTGATGCCTCTTCGAACTCAGGCAACGGATGAATCGCCCACCGTTCTTCATCGCCGTCCCCATCCGCACGGAAACGTCGCTCTGCCTTTTTACCCATTGGGTTCCGGATCTGGTCCGACCACTCCTGGCGCCGTTTCTGCGGCATGCAGTCATAGACATCAGTCAGCGCCAACGCCCTCCCCCAGTAGGAAGCGTTCAACGACGCGATGGCAGGCTCCAGCTGCATGAGGTTTGCAATGTTGGTGGTGTAGTAGCGACCCTGATCGGAAGTATTGGCCTCCATGAAGTGATAGAGCGCACTGCTATAGCCGCCCCCGGTCATCATCTCGTGCAGGTATTCGATGCGCTGACGTTCAGCCTGGTAGCTGCCAATCAGACCGTCCACGACATCGGCGGATACCGGTGCAAAAAAATCGGTGGTGTCTTCAACGAGGTCACCGGTCACGGCGGCGTGGGAGAGGTCAGTCATAGCTCAGGCTCACATGTTTGGTCGTACGCCCAAAACCCGCTTGCGCGGGCGAGGTGAGTTGAACTGGTTGAGGGAGTAGCTGAATGAGCGGAACGTTTATGTTGGTGGCAGTCCTGGGGTTATCTGTCGAGGGGTTCAGTGTATTACTCTAGGATAATACACGCAATCTTTTTTTAGAGTCGATCCTCCCCACCTATGTAGCCCACATTCACCAAGCACCAGAACGAAAAAACCCCAGGCCATCGCCCGGGGTTGCTAGTGCTTTCACTCAGAAATCAATTTTCAAAGCCGCCAACAATGGAGCAGCTCCAATGATGGTTACGCCTGCACAAATCAAAGATAAGGGGGGCTGGTAAAACGTCGAGGGTGAGTTTTTACTGGCGTGACCAGCGCAACCGTGAGATCGCCTTGAACTGAGATATTCCGACTGATCCCCTCTCATTCCGTGCTTTTGAGCCAGGCCTGGTCAACAACTCTTCTATCGCAGGTCGTTCTGCCTCATAGATCGCGAATGCATTCAGGTCGGAATCCAGCAGAACCAACTGAACAACGTCGAACGGCTGCCTGAGATCGATAGAGCCGACCCTGCCAACAATTCTCTTCAAGTTGGTAATCACGCGCCCCTTGATTTGCACCTGGACAGGATTGCCATCCCTTATTTCAGTGGCATCGTACCCGGCTGTACGCGCCGCATGCAGATCCAAACCAAGGATCGCAGCAGCCTCACATTCAGCAATTTCACCGGTGATACCTAGCGGCTTCCCAGTCAGCTGCTGATATCGGGTGGCAAGGCGTTTTGCCTGTTTCACAAGCTCTAGCAACTCAGCACGATCAGATTCGGGCGGTATCTGTACATCGAGTTGGGTCATGGTGAATTGCCCTTAATGGCGTGCTGGTTAGGACAAAAAAAAACCGCTCCAGCGAGGCTGAAGCGGCCACCTGTGGACCTTAAAGGTCGTCTAAGTGATCCCGCAGGAAGTGGTACAAGCGAAACGCTTGAAACACCCTCCATGCGGAGTCCAACGTACGTCGTGCAAACTTGTACATACTGGGCCCTCCCATTGGTTGGGCCAATCTCCAGTGCGCTTACCGGAACACGCGCACCTTCGGGAAAACTTGCACCAAGTGTTCCCTGTGAAATGGCTGGATTTGAGGCCTCCCGAGTCGATCCGGCACGGGTTCCTAATCCGTGTCGAGAGGGCCAAACTTAATGCGTAATTTGTGGCGAATCATGCCGCGCTGCGAGATCAATGGCCGAGCAACCACCAGCACCGCTAGTCGCTAATATTGCGCGTAGTGGTACCACCTGTGTAAGCTTGACGACGCACCAAGTGTTCCCTGTGAACAAGCAAGCCGGCTTCCTACCGTGATTTGCTACGAAGAAACCGCCCTCCTACGGCGGTTTTTTTGTGCCTGTCGTTGGCGTTTGAAATCCAGTCAACTCGCGGTGCTGAGGTTGTACTTCAGTGCCTGTAGTGGCTGCGCTGAATATGGCGCAATTATATGGATGTTTTTCAGCCGGTGGTGGGGCGAATCCGCGCATGGAGCGGACGAGACGGAGGGTTTTTCGGTCGGAGCGAGGGTTTACAGGGCTTTGGCTGGATGTCGCGGGTGCAGATTTTTTTTCATAAATTTTGACGGGCAGTTTTTTTGTTCAAAAAACAACCAAAAATGGCATATTTACACTACATGTTGTGTTTCAAGGATGGCGTCAGGTTTCAAATGCCTCTCAGCCGCTTCTTTACACTCGGCGGCCGCACGCATGCCCCTCCTTAACCAAGCACCAGCATGAAAAAACCCCGGCCATCTCAAGACGGTCGGGGTGGGTGTCGCGTTCAATAAAAGTTGAATTCCGGTCCCCTGACGTTTTGCGGGAACAGCGGTTACTCGTGCCCTATGGAATAGCCATGATCCAACGATGGCCACCCTCTACGGGTCAGGATTCCATTGACGTCAATGTAGCCTCCCGATTCGTTCTGCCACCGTACTGAGTAATACCGATCACTCGAAGGCAGTTCAGCATCCATCGTGTACACGGTGAGTTTCCAACCCTCGACAACCTTGGCGAACCCGGCAACATCAAGGCGTTGCAGTGCATAACGAGCCAAACGAAAGGCCAACCCCTGGGTTATTACCTTGTCGGTGATATGCAGGTGATCTGGAAGCTTTTGCCCCACCATGTTGAAACGCGATTCGCCTCGCTGGTAGACCTCAGTGGCAACAGTACTCATACGCCCTCCTGGGGAGTCGCATGCTCTGAATCCATCATACATTTGAAGTCGGCCGCTTTTTTCTTCGATGAAAAATGGTAGATGACTGGATCCTCAGCCGGGTCCGCTTTGGTGTCCTCAACACACCACGGTTTTTTTGAACTGGAACTGGGGCGTAGCTGAAAGCGCTCGTTTTGCATGGTTACATCTCCCTGAGAATTCACTTCGTATCAGAGAGATGCGCCACACAGGCTTAGAAATGGCTCGACCTAAATGCTGTTCTACCAGATGAAGTTTTACGTGGCCCACACAGAAGAACCTCATCGACGTTCCGACACACGCTGGCGTTTCCTAATCACCCGTTAGTACGATCCCAGCATTGTTCTTTAGCAGGCTGTAAGTGAATATTGTGATTCTCCAAAAAGGTGACCCCAATCCGTGAGTCCTCCCACCTGTCTATGATCGACTGTATGAGGGCGATATGTGGCTCATCAACTCATCAATCTCGCCGGCACTGGGAGAGTACGCAGGTTCGAATCGGCCACTTTCACCGGCAAACACGTACTTTTCGCAGAGACAATCATCATGCATCTGATCACAGTTGATGCAGGGGGGATTGCAGAGCTCGATCATTTGATCAATCGCCGTTGAAGGATCATCGGGATCGTAGATATCGGGATACCAGGAACTCTCCGCAACGGTGAACTCGCCCCTCGCGAAACTCACAACGTCATCAGGCCCTTCAAAGTCCCAGCTCGACAAAGCCTTAAGCGCAGGTAAGAGCACCACGCGACAGTAATCGAATCGGTACTCATCAAGGTGGCAAAGAATTCGTCCATCGTCCTCGATAAGGCTCTGGAACGAGATCTGCCCGTAACGATCGCCCAGACCTTTATACCTTGCCGGGTTAATTCGAATATGCTTGAGGGCATTGTTGATCCCATCGACCAGTTCCATTTTTCGATTGGCCAGATACGCCCCGGGAACGGAGAACATTGCATCAAACGTTGTGACCAATTCTCTGCGTGATTCTGTTATCCCGTCGGCCGCCCGCACCGCCTGCAAGTAATCAACACTGTGAGCCAAAATCAGGTTTGCGCCGAATGCCTGGTGGAGCGAGATCTCATTCTTCCTGACCTTTTCCTCAAGATCGGCCTTTGCAGGCTCGAGGATGTACTTGATGTAATGCTCGAAATCCTCGCAAGCACGATTAAGGACCTCATTTGTCGGTGCCACAGGCGGACTCTCAATACTATCGTTGCACGCTGACGACAGGACGCCGCCGGCCGCGTTCGACTCATTGTCAGCTAACCGATCTATCGTCCCAGCCGCAGCTTCCGGAGCCTTCCATTCCAGCCCACCGCCAAACAATTTGGCAGCAGCAGATTTGGCCCCACGAAGAGTTTGATAGTGTCGTGGTAGCTCCAGGTATGCGTGACTTCCCCGGCTATCAAGATTGCAGTCGAGGGTAAACGGTTTGTCTGAGCGGTTGGCTACCCGGATGAACAACGCATCTCTGCCGATCGCTGCAATGAACAACACGTCATTCATGACAATACCCATATAAGGCCCGCGATCATCTTTCAGAAAAAATAGGGGAAGTGAACGGCTCCGCCAACGCACCTGCCAGAACCATTTTCGCACCTTCACGCTTAAAAATTGGGCCCCAATCTTCTAGCGTGTAGACCGGGCCGGTCTTCGCTACCTGGACCCCCGCTTGCTCACCTGCCTGGGCAATCAGATTGATGACTGTCTTATTATCAATACCTGTCCTTTCTTTGATCTTCACCACGGTCGCATCAGGAATGGAGTCAATCGCAGCTAGCACAGAAAGCATGCGACGCAGGTCGCCTTTGGGATAACTAACAAAAGTGGTCATTGAACTGCTCGATGGTGCGATTAATGCACCTATTCTAGTCAGGGGGATTTGCCGTTGTCACGCGCAAAACTCGGGGGCGATTAGGGGTCAGAACGGCTCTTCAGGGTTGTGCGCACTTGGCTCGGTTTCTACCAGCGAATCATCCAGCCCGACGTTCATGAGGAGATGGAAGTACTCGTCGGCAGTTACCCTCGCCAAGGCTTCGTCTTCATGCCGGTCCATGAACCAGGGGAAATCGATTACTTCCTCATTGACCTCATCGGCGGGTACTCCAAGTTCGATAAGGCGATCGGCAACGACTGCAATCCATTGGGTGTACTGCATGGGTACTCCTGGCGCCATTGGCGGCCTTACGCAACGGGTTAAAGCATCGTGGTACTGGCCTGCAATTTAAGCCACCTCTTGCGCTTCGCAAGCGCGTCTCCGCCGACCACACGAGCATCCCACTTGTAACCCGCGTTCGACGCCCAGGCAGCGGTACAGGAGCCCTCAAGAATCATTTGTTCAATCGTCACTGGTGTTTCCATGTGTCTGTAGCTCCGTGATCAGTTTGGGGGAGCAATCGCCACTGCCGGGGGCCGCGATAGGATCACTTACGAACCTATGTGAAATCAGTTGGGCTTACTGAGGCCTATCAACTTCATGCCGGGTTGCTGATTCACCAAATGCAGCTGCTGCTTATCGGCCTCATTCAGTTCCGAGCAATCCAGTCCCTGAAAACCAGCTTGGCCAAGCATCTTTGCAGCCAGGTTTGGATCGCCCAGCCGGGACGCCGCGGCGGCGGCGACAACGAATCCATGCTCAAAATCACTGAGCGGTTTGAGTGATGACATCGTGAATCAGTCCTATTTCTGGGTTGTTCATTTACGGTCGCAGCCCCGCAATCGCAGAGCTCGGAGCTGTTGGGTCACGAAATGGAGATCTACACTGCTCTTTTGTGGGCATCGAGCCGCAAAAGGATCCGGCAGGCTGGGCATTCATCGTCACGGACCATTTCCCCTTCAACCTGGTCAGGACACGAGCCGTTGAACACGTGCGCAGTTCGACCGACCGCAATGCCCTCCAGATCATGCACCAGTTCCGCTGGCACAACTGACGTACTGGTGGGTGGCAATGCAAGCGCAGCACGCAACTCATCACGGACAGGCTTGGCAGCCTTGAATGCAGACGCCGCGTGGATCATCTGTTGGTAGGCACGCTCAACCAATGCGCGAGCCAGGGTGATGGTATCGGGGGCCATTGTGTTCTTCCATTGACGAAAAGGCTGTAGAAAGCAGACTTGAGAAAATCAGCTTTCGACAGGCCCCGGCGCACCAGGGCGGGTTGGGGTCAGGCAGTTTGACTTTCCTCGGCCATCACCACCTTTAGAGCTGCATCGAAAGGCAGGTCCAGCTCCTCGATGAGGTGGACGGCTTCGCCGAAAATATATTCCTGCTCGCAGGAACAGTCGAACTCCTCGAAGTCCTTGTACTCCATGTGCTCGACGCCTTCTGCCAGGTTGCGATTGACCTCGCGAACGGCTCGCTGGCCCACTGTCTCGGCAGCCCTCTTGATGGCCTTGATCTTCTGCGCCCACGTCGGCAGAGAAGCCTGAACTCCAATGGTCTCATTGGCCATTACTGACTCGCTGACACCGTTCGGTCCTGCCTGTGCAGACACCTGCGCCCCCTCGCTCGGTGCCTTTTGGACAATGTCGTTCCGGGTTTCAGATGTTGCGAGGATCCGCCCGCTTTTATGCCACTTATCAGCCGTCCCGCATGCCACGTAGGAGCCGACACAGCCATAATCATGCCGGGTTGATGCACGATCGATCATGACGCGGTCGCCGCCACAGGTGAGGTACTCACCTGGCGCATCGATGATATCCGAGAGTGTGAACAGGGGGATGAAGTAGACGCTCATGTTTTTTCCCAAAGGATAGCTTTGGGGAAAATATAGGTGCGTTTAACGCACCTGTAAAGCTTTAATCGGACTCCAGCGGTTAACGTCTAGTCCTGGGATCCATTCGGCGTCTGAACCGGGACTGGCTCCAGGTGCTGGGGAATATAAAATGTTGAGCCATGTCGGCCCAGTTGTGCGAGGTATTCGTCTCTCTCACTGTTCGGTTTAACTTCAAAAATTGGTCTTAGGCCAACGGCAATGTAATACCAGCACGGCAGGTAATACGCCGTGCCAAGACTCAATTTTTGGGCGATTCGCGGATGAGCATGCACCCAGCTCTTGAGCCCATCCCACGCCTTCCCGTGGTAGAAGGCTGCCATGCAATAGAAATCATCCGAACCGAAGGGAGCTACCCAAAAAGGGAGCCCGAATTCGTGCGCCAACTCAAGCACTTGAACCTGACTGAGTTTTGTCAGATCGATCAAGGCGTCTTGGCCGTATTTCGCAAACCACCATCCCTCCTCACCAGTGCTTGGAAAATCCGGGCTGAAGAATCGAAGATAAGAGACGCCCAAAGCCAAACTGCGGCATTGGTTTCGATATGGATCTCGGCAAGAGATGCGCGGCTCACTATCCAGGATGAACGCTTCAAATTGTAAGCCCCCTATGGAGGCTTTATGGAACACGTGTACGGCCATGCGATAAACCTCCAAAGCGATATTTTGAACATAGTCTGCAAACTCAGGTAACACCGATAGGCAGACCAGCGGCGCA
The DNA here is from genome assembly GCF_014236655.1 of Pseudomonas kielensis. Taxonomy (GTDB): domain Bacteria; phylum Pseudomonadota; class Gammaproteobacteria; order Pseudomonadales; family Pseudomonadaceae; genus Aquipseudomonas; species Aquipseudomonas kielensis. The sequence goes on along the minus strand of NZ_JACMYG010000056.1, from coordinate 5,070 downwards.
GCCTGCGCCGGGTAGCCAGACACATCCTTTTAGGATGGCCAACATCACCAAAGAGCTCGTCCCAGCCACAGATCCAATCAGCTGGTAGGCCGGCGCCACACGGTTGACGCACATAAAAAAACCCCGACCAGAGAGGCCGGGGTGGGTACTGCGTTCAAACTCAAGCAAATGTCATTTCGTTGCGCATGGCCTGAATGTGTTCCAACACCTTCAAGCGCGCTCGCTGCAAAGTTGCTCGTAATCCACGTAGGCGAGCAGCATGCGCAACCGCTGTCGCTCGTTCAATTCGGACCACTCAACGCCACTGAAAAACACACCCGCTACGTCCCCAGTTTCTATGAAGCAAGTGTCCTGGATGGCTCTGACGGCATCGTCAATGTCGTCAATCACTGCGGACGAAGCAAGAAGCTGAGCAGAGGCCTTATTGATGTCGAATTTCATACTGGAGCTCCTTGCTTAACCGCTGCGTGGTGCTCTGCAAGGCACGCCCGCGCCTGCTCTTTCGCGTCAGTCAACCCGTCGGTATCCGAAGAGTCCTCATCCAACCAGTTTTCAGCGTTTAAGGCCTCAAGGGCATTGATGCCCTTATTTGGCGTGCCAGATTCCAGGGACCAGCTGAAGCCAGCTGGGACAATGAGTTTTCCCGTTCTCTGCGGCGTTTTGAATTCGAGCACTGCCAACGTGCCCTCATCAATCAGTTCCTGGACCGCAAGCCGCACCTCGAAGAACATTTGGCCTCGCTCCATCGGTGACATTTGCGCTTGAAGGTCGTTTAAAAACTCGCCGTACCGGTAAGGCAATCCATCAAGTAGCAGCAACGCGGAAGTCTTGATGCTGGTCTTAATCGGGTTTGAGGTCTCACCTTGAGTTTGCATAGTGGTCATCGTGAACATCTCCGTTGGAATTAACTTCGTGGCAGGAGATGCCGAACACCGACTCAGAAATTTACCGACTCACCGTACACAGGGAGCCATCTTTTACGCTGAAACACTCGCTTCAGAAAAAGGTAAAATCGCCGCCTTAGGCGACCGCATAAGGAAGGGATAGTGAATTTCTCTACAAAATGGCTTCACGGAACAACATCGACGATCACTGCATGGACACTAAATGGCCGTGGCGGCATCAAAGGTCCTATGCCACTTCACAAAGCCCTATTTTTCACCTCGAACCGCTCGTTCGCTGAAGGGAGTTCGGGGAGTTCGGGGAGCGGCGCCAATGTTTACCAATCGACGATCAAGGCGGGGTCAAATGTGCTGGATCTGTCTAAGCCCGGCGTGACGTGTACAACTCAAGAGTCGGAGAGTTTTCGAAAGCGCGTAATGCAGTGCCGCCCAGGTAAAACCAATATTCAAGCTGAGTATCAGCAACACTGGGAAGCTGGTTGGCAGACAGGCGCGATCATGAAATATGCGCACAGAGAACATGAGGAGCAGCAGATGAAAACGATGCAGTACCTCGCCATGTATGAGCGTGACACTCCAGAAGGCATTGTAAGCTTTAACCACATCCAGAAAACAACGCGTGACTGCATCGAAGACATCGTGGATGCAGCAATTGCAGCGGGCTATCAGGCCGTTGCAGGTCACGAGCTACAAAGCGGAGTTACCTACCCGCTGTTGATTGTACTCGACCCGAGTATTCTCTCCGCGCCTGTGAAAATCTAACCGCGGTTCATTGCTCGCGCTCAGCCCCTCTCGCGTAGGTAATGCCCAGCCCGAAGTTAACCGACTTCGGGTCATCCTGGTTCTGGGTGGACATGTGCAATGCTAACGGATGGTCATGGCGAGTGCATTTCACCCCAGCCGGGAAGCCAGTGGAAAAAACCAGCTTAATGGGCCGGTTTTCGACTGCGGACATCCTACCGCACCAGCTAAAAGTGCAACCTGCCCGGCCAGGCGACAGGTTGAAGCGACCATACCGCAGCAGCACTACCCGATGGCCTTGATTGATACCACTTCGAAAAAGCGGTACTTCTCCTTCTTGGCCAACGTCTTGGCCTCCTGCTCGGCATCGAACTGGCTCAATGTATCGGCATCATGAGTGAACTCGACGGTCTCACCCTCAAATTCCTTGCTGACAAGTAGTGTCACCCGGAGCTTGGGGGACCGGGGTTTAAGCTTGCTACCCGTAACCCGGGGTTCAGATTTCACTTTTGTCGCCGGCACGGGTGCCTGAGGAGTGGAAGGACACGCATGTGCCGCGGTCAGGCCTAAGGCCCGGCGCATTTCGTCCTCGGTGAATCCGCTGCTCATTGTCAGAGCTCCATAACTGAGTGGCGGCTGTCGCTCAATGTTGCCAGCGAGCGAGGCCTCGAGGTGAGCGCGGACGCCCACCATTCTTTCACACGAAACTTTGTGTTGCCGACCCACGCGGTAGACGGCACCGATTCGGTAGCGCCACCTGGCGCACCCGCCAACTGTCCTTGAAACAGAAACCACTCTCGTTGTTCTGTTTGCTCGGGGCCTTATGCGATATCTCGGATTTACCTTCGGCGGAAACTTGGTGCCGGCGCCGGTACCAGCTTGACCAAAGATCGCTGGCATGATTTACAAGTAACCAAACCGGAATCGGTAGTGCAGCTGAGATTGTGATTGTTGCGTCCACAGGCGACATCACTGCCACCAGTTGAGGAGTGAATTACCAAACCGCAAAACTCCAACCTTTAAATCAGCCAACCTATTTTCGCACACGTTTGTAGCAAGTGCAGATCTGTTCACCAATCAATAGGGACCAGAACTTCAAATCCGACGCATCTCGAAACTCATGTAGGTGTGGCAATATACAAACATGCGGAGTGGTTGTGCTGGCAGGGAGCTTTGTCAGCTTATTCAGGGTGACAGCTTAATCGGGCTGACTTTTCGCCCCACCATCACAACCACTCTGCACTTTCCAACCGCGGCGCCAGCGTGCAACGACCGCCGACCATAACGAAGCAACTGGAAGCCCAGGGCTAAGACCCTTTTATACCCCCCAAACAATGAAAAACCCCCAGCCTCGGCCGGGGGGGTAGTGTTGCGTTAAAGCTGCGAAACGAGATGCTGATCAGTAGAATTCGACTTTGCAGCACGGACCGCTATCGCCACTGACAACCAGGTGATGCCTGAAGAGCCGGGCATTGCATGACATGGACGTTCGACCATTGGCGTTCAGAAGAACACGAAGCCTCAATGCCGGTACAGGCGCAGTTTTGAGCTCGTTCGCGCTCCAGGCCGCCAGCGACTTTTCCAGATTGCCTAACCATTTTGTGCCTGACTTACTGCTTTCGCAGTGGTAGACATTGAAGTTCTCGCCGCGGCGAATGTTGAGGGGGACGCAGGCGCGACGCAGAGTCGGATGCCCGATCACGTCGTAATCGCGAAAACCATGCGCGGAGCTGTGAAGCTTGATTTGGAATGGCTCGCTGTGCGTTGCTGGGGTCATCGTGTTCTCTCCGTGGGAAATTTTACTTGCGCCCGGAGATGTCGAACAGGAAACAAGAACACACCATGAAACCGGTGATCAGGAGAGTTGCTGCCCATACAGCAGAACTTATGGGTAGGTTACGGTCACATACGGATCTTCGCCGATCGCGTCTAATCGCTTGCTCAACCGATCATCCAGCGCTTTCTGGTAGTCATGGTAGGTGGAAGCGTTGATGGTTTGATACTTGAATAGGGCGTCCAGGTAGCCCTTGATGTACAGGCGAGTATCACGCATCGACTCAACGCTATCGCAGTCATCCACGCTATCGATCTGGTGATTGACATCAGCATCTATCGCTTGCGGATCAGGGGCATTCATCGCAGCGACGCTCCTGCATATCTTGAAGGGTGAGCTTCAAGTTTAGTGATGCCTCTGGAGCCCTCGCAGAATCACCGACCGAAGGTCATGGAAAATATCCTGTGACGCGCCAATAAAAAGCCCCCGGCATGCTCGATGACGGAGGGCTATGAGTAACTCGCCATTAGGGCAGGTCAGTTCTGATACACCGGGTGATAATCCTCTTGCTGGTTTGCCACCTTCTCCAGTTCGGCAGCCTGGGTCTGCGGGTACACCTGACGACGACTGTTCAGACGGTGAAGCTTCGCAGCACTATGCACGTCGTCGACTGTCACTGTTTCCGGGTTGGCGGGATTGTTCTTGCGCTCATTCGCAGTTAATTGCACGGCGAGTGCTTCAGGATCAACGTCCTGCGCAAGTGAACGGGCGATGCGTGCGCAGGCAATGCCGGTGCGGTCGGCTTGGTCATGGGTTAAGAACTCGAAGGCATCTCGGCCTTGGTCGATTATTTTGGGCATGTGTCGTTCTCATTGAGTGGCTGTGGGTTGCATTTCGAGAATACCCGCCGAGCGAACTGCCGACCAGCAGTGGCCGACCCAGCCCATCGGGGCAGACCTCACGGAAAGTTCTGCGGTTGCACAGATCGAACGCGGTTGTTTACCCTCTTCGATTGGCCTTATCGCCTATTTCGTACTCCACACAAGTACAAAAAAACCCCCGGCATGGCCGAGGGTGGGTGTAACGTTATCTGAAGTCGCCCAGCAAGCTGCGCGGTTGACCTCAAAGATCTTTAAGGTATTGCGAAACCGAGATCTGCTTGCCGCAGTTCACAAAGTTTTCAAGATGGCGTGCAGCCTCCTCTTTGGTCCAACCTTTGTCCGCCATGACGCGCTTCATGAACAGACCTTTCAGATAGTTTTTGATGACTCTGGAACTATTCATCGTCGTTGTCCTTGGAATGCCCGGGGTACCGGCCGGAGCAGGTAGTCGTTACGAGTAGAGGTATTTGATGTTGTGGCAAGGGATCTCATGGAATTTCCGGCCGCAGGCATCGACTGCGACGAAGCAACCGCTAGTGTCATCAGTGAAATCTATTCCCAGCTTGCCGCGATCTTCAGACCTGATAGTCCCCTTTGCTCCGACCGTTGCGATCAGTTCTCCGTGCAAGTTTCGATAGTCCTGCTGGACCATGACGCTCGTGAAGTTAGCCATTTACATGCTCCTGAGGGCGGGCACCGCCAGCCCGGGTTTGTGAGTTGAAAATCAGTTCGAGTCCAATCCACCTGCACGGTCGATCGCGAGCATTTCAGT
>NZ_JACMYG010000055.1 GCF_014236655.1 Pseudomonas kielensis | reverse complement strand
GAGGGAAACACAGTTCTGGTAGAAGAGGATCTGACGGCCCTCGTCCGCGACTTGGAACCGGTGAAGGTAATCTGGTGAGCAAAAAAAAACCTTCTGGGCCGATTCCGGTCCAGAAGGTTTCTTTTATGTCAGAGCCTTGATGCAGGCCTGACTCAATGCAACGCGGGTGAAGCTGGCCATCGTAAGTACCTGATAGACAGCGGCAACCCTCCCCTCCTCCAGCGCCGCATTCCCCAACGCTAAAAGGGCGTCGGCCGGCACGAGCTCAATTTCTAAGCTCCTGGAATCTTCGAAATCGATCGTGATCTCATCATCGGACGTCAGTGATCGGCCAGAACACAGCCCATCAAAAACACCCGGGGCTTGGGACAGCACGAGATCGAAGAACTCAACGTAGGCGCGTAACTCGGCAGACTTCTCGTCTGACCAAGTGGTGCGCCCTTTGTCGAGGGAAGTTTGAACAGTGTGAAGCACATACTCAACAGCATCCACCTCACGCAGAAGATCCTGGTCCGCTGAAAGAAGCGCATCAGTGAGCTGAGCGCCTGTACGCGCATCGGCCACACGGATGACTTCAAGATCACCGCCCGCGTCGCTATAACGGCACTGGGAGATGACACGGATCATGGCTTCATAGGTGGTGTCAGCTTCCACTACATCACTGAAGGCTTCCCCGCTGGGAAAAAGGCCTGAAATGAGTAGCGACTGAGAATTGAGTTGAGTAGTTTGCGATTGCTGAATCATGGGAAATCTCCTGAAAGAGTGTGCTGTTGAGGCGTTCCGCCTAACGGCCTTGCAACAGGAGATGGTCAACAGGAAGTTATAATCGTGCGCACACAGAACAGTACTTACGGATACTGTCAAGCCTAGAATTAATCCTCATAGGGTGTTGTTATGCGTTATCAGGGGTTGTGCTGGCCCCTTTGAACAACCAGACGGACTAGCATACGGCGGTCATTGTCTTCATGCACTGCCCGAAACGTTGGGGCCACCCTGTTCCCGACGCTACAATTCGCACCGCGAATCGACTTAACCTGTGAGAGTTTTCATGACCAACCTGGAGCGGATATTCAAACGACCCGCGGCACTGCCAACGATCTCGTCTGTGGTTCTGGACCTTTACGAGATGACAAAGGACTCCGCGGTTCCTCTGTCGAGCATCGTCAAAATCATAAGCGCCGACCAGGTACTGGCCGCACGGGTACTGAGAACAGCCAACTCCGCTTATTTTGGTCGTAGCGGATCTGTGTCGCGCATCGAGGATGCCATTTCAACAATCGGTATCCACACACTTCGAACCACCATCATCACGAACGGTCTGATGAAAGCGATTCCAGAAGCTCCAGGAATCGATATGCCCGTCTATTGGAAAATGGGGCTTCATACTGCGTTCATGGCTTCTCACCTTGCAGCAAAAACAGATCATGACCGAGATGAAGCATTCACAACTGGACTTATGCAGGGTTTGGGCGTGTTGTTGATTCACCTGGTGATGCCGGAAGAGGCATCTGAAGTAATTCAACACGTAGCCCCTTTGGACTTTATGAAACGAAGAGCAATTGAAAAGGACCTTCTCGGTTTCGACAACGCAGAAGTGGCGGCAGAGCTCCTCAAACGTTGGAAATTCCCGGCCGCAATTCAAAAAGCTTTGCTCACGTATTCCAATGTTGAGCCGCTACCCGATAAGCTTGGCCAATTGCTATCAGTATCCTCGGCATTCGCATTTAGCGTTGTTTCGGGGTTGGATGAATCTTCTGTCGCCGAACGTGTTGATCCCAATGTCATTTTCAGATTCGGCTTAGCTCAAGATTGGTGGGCTGTCAGCCGAGATAGGGTATCCGCTTCCGTGAATTTGATGATTGTATAAACGAAAGGGATTCGTCGTGCTCAAAGGGCTCCGCCTTTATCAGGCCATAATTGACAGAAGCGATCTGCTTTCTGTCCCGTTCGCAGTCGCCAGTAACCGGTGTGGATTTACTGCGGACTCTCTTGCCAGTTGCTTTGGCGATGTGTCGAGATCCAAGCCGCATGTACTACTCGATGTATTGGATCGCAAACGTATCGATAAAATTGCCGCTTTCTTAGGCTGCTCTGGTTTTGGTGTGCTCCAAATGGCAGACGTGTTCTGCTGGGCGGATTATTGCTTGATCCAGTCCTCCTCTGTTTTCAAGTCATCTTCAAACGCACAGGACAGCCGTGAGGCCGCGGATTACTTTGACTCCGTCACGAAATCGAACGTCGCCGGCTCCGCAGAATTCATCATTGATGAGCTGATTGCCGCAACGTGGTCTACAGATCTAAGAGAGGCTGCGGAAAAGACGCAGATCCCATTCTTGAAGCTACGATCCTGGCGGGCGGGGAAACCCATGCCAACGCTGAAGGATTTGGAGGCAATTCGGGTCCTCGCAAAACACCTGGATATGGGGACCCCGTTGGTGATGATGGCACTTGGTGTGATCAGGACTTCAGATTTCATGATCGATGGTATTCCAGTCGACATCGAGACTGAGCTGAACCACGCTTTGGAAATAGAAATTTTGTAAATGATCGCTTGCATCATTACCCATGTAAAATATGTGGGAATAACACGTATTGATAAGATTCTGGATGATTGCTAAGATCTTGACTAGGCCTATTGGTTGGATCTTCCTTTTGCCCAGGACTTGAAAAATGTTCAACGCACGCGTGACTACTTCCGCCCTTCTCGGTCTCCAAATACCGGCACCCGCTATTGAGGTGTTGGAGGAGATACACTCCCTCGAGGGCAGCACCCTCACCTCCTCGATTGAACGCGCTACGACTGGCGATGCGAAATCCATTGAGTATCTCAAGGGCATCTTTTTCACTGTCCTCCCGATAGTACCTACCCGCCTGGCCACCGCTCAGTTAACCCCCCCGACCATTCCTCTTCTTGTATCTATCGGGCGAACAGAGGGGCCAGTATTTGCGAAGGCGCTTAAACGTTGGGTGGATAGCGGTTGTCCAGACAACGACGATGGCAGGTATTTGCGCAGGACCTACGCAAAGGCTCTGGTGACCACTTTTAATGACCAGGGCGCCAGTGAACCAGTGGAAGCCGCCAACGACGTGACCAATAATGCAATCGGCGCTGATGAACCTCTCGGGCAAATTGACGAACCTCTGAAGCAGCAAACCGGAAAAAACTATGTGAATCGGCATGTCTACGGCGGGAAGGTTGCTATTTGCTTCTCTGCCGATCAGACCCGGAACGAAGAGCACACCATTCGGATCGAAGCGGCTCTTGCATCCGGAACTCGCACCTACAATTGGGAAGACAAGATCGCGATTCAGTTGTCTACGCGAGAGCTTCCGTGCGTGCTAGCGACACTGCTACAGATCCAGGATACGTTCGAGGGGAAAGGCCATGGTGCGCTTAACGAAAAATGGTTCAAGTTGGAGAACCAGCCGGGCAAGGTTTATTTGTCAGTGAATGCTAAGGGGTTGGCTTCGCGATCGTTGCCGATCGGGCCTGGTGACTGCTATGCAATTGTCACGCTGGTGATGGAGCAAATGTTGAAAAATTCCCCTTTCCTCACAGCTGAAACGCTGCTGGGGCTAATCAAACGAACAGGGCTCATGGCATCGGCGAAGGGATGAGCCCTTCGCCCTCTACGCTTGGACGCCGGCACTCGTGGAAAGCAGGAATTGCAGCAGCTGATCGGAGTTAGGCGCTTCCTGGAAGCGATCTGCGAAAATGATCGCGACTAGGCAATTCAGCACCATTGGACTCAACCCCTTCGACTTATATTGCTTGTAAGCCAAATCGTCCTTTTTCAGTTGCGACTCGTATTTTGCCAACAACATCTGCTGCTCTTCTGGGCTCTTCGCATTGATCTCGTCACGGATGGTGGTGCGCTGTGCAGCACCCCATTGCTCAAGAAGCACATTCATTTGATTACCTGGTGCGGTCTGTGTAGCCGTATCAGGCTTTTTGGCAGCTTTTTGCGGTCTCGGTGCAGGGGCGGAAGCATCAGATGGAGCAACCGGCTTCTGCTTGCTTGGAGCTTTGGCGTAGTTGTTGGTAACGGCTGCTTTGAAGTAAGCCGCTGGACTTGCAACAGAGTCCTTTTTCTTCATCTGCGCTTCGGTGTAGTCCGCTTGAGCCAGCAGATATTCCTCATCGTGATTCATCCCCAACTCTTCTATGTCCTTAGCGCTCAAGGACAGAGACTTCAGTCGCTTGGACACCTCGGCACCGACAATTTCTGGGGGTGGAGATAGGCCGAGCTCAGGTTGCATTAGGGTCTCAAGCTTGAACCAAAGCTTGTCGTACTTGCGGTTATTTTTGGTCACGACTACTTCGATTTTGAAACGCCCTTCAATACTGTTTACTTGGTCGACGGCACGGCCAAGCATTTTATTGAAGTCTCGGAACTCAGCATGAGGGGTTGCTGATCCGGATAGCAGGACGCTCCAGGCTGTCCAATGCTCGCGAAAGGTTTCTTTCTGGGAGAATCCGTAGTAACGGGACACGAGCTCATGCAAGGAGAGAGCGGAGTAACTGGTGAAGTGATACTGCATACGCAGATCTATCAGATTGAAAATAGTCGGATCGAGTAGCCGGCGTTTTAACTCAGCAGGAAATGAGTAGCGGATGGTCTGATTGTCATCGAGGATGTAGGCTTCGGCGATCAGGTTTGCAACGCCCCACCCACTTTTCCGACCCGGACTTTCGCCTTTGTAATCGAACTCCACCTGTACCTGGGTCATGCCCTTCAGTACTTTCTTCAGGTGGTCCCTGCTATTCGAGGTCGTGTGACCCACGTGCTCTTCAACCAATTTGATTGGGATATCGTGGACCATCTCTGTGTCTGGTCTTTGCTGAGCAAACTGAGTTAGGGTGTTGTACAGCTTGCGTTGAAGGAATGTGAAATCACTGGTCGTTGAGACGTTTCGCATCGCCAGGGCTTCCACAGCTTTTTTCAGCTCAACAGCTTTTGAGGGTTCAATCTCTCTGACAACCAAAATTTTCGGAGCACGCTTACGTTTCGGGGGATTTTGGTCCTCACCAGTCGGCGCATCTGATTTCCGTTTTGTTCGTGGTCGTGGTGAAGAGGTGTCCATCTCAAATGTGCCATTGGGTGACTGTGGTGGCACATTACCCGAACGATTGAGTTAGGGTCAATCTTTTCTCGGTGCCATCTTCAGGGTCGAATTGTTCCATGGTTAGGGTTTACTCAGAACGGTGTGTTTCTCGCTTTTGCTTCTCGCCTGGTCAATCCAAAAAAACCAACAACAGCTTGTTTCTGTTTTTACTGCTTTTTAGAAGCTTTGTTAGTGAACCCCTCTAAGCCACGGTTTATATGGCTTCCAGCCAATTCTGTGTGCCATCGTTAGGGCCAACAGTGCCAGCGCTCGTGCCATTTGTGCCCTCGTTAGAGCGGTGCGGTGCCAGGCTTAGTGGAATGTGCCTTGATTAGGGCTTTTATGTGCCATCGTTAGATCCCCTCCTTAAATGTGCCGTGCTTAGTGGCTATTCCCACTAAGCACGGCACACCCCCTGTAACCCATGTAATTCAAGGCCTCCAACGATTTGGTGTGATCAGGTTTTCACACGACCCCATCTAGCCGTGGCACATTTCATCCCGAACGATGGAACCGCTGAAAGCTATTTCAGGTGGTTTACTTTAGCAATGCTCTAGCGATGGCACATTTGGGTTTTATTAAGCAGATCAAGGAGCTGTGCGTGTGGGCTTGCCCCTAAAGATGGCACATTAGGCTGGCTCAACTCTTCCTCATCCCTGCAAGTCCCTCCTGTTCCCCCTACAAGGCTCTGTAGCAACGCTGTGTCCGCGCCCCTAATCACCACTTCAGCAACTGTTTTCACAGTGAAAAGCGCCTGTAATCGTGTCTGGCTATAAACCCTAACGCTGGCACCTTTCAGATATGAGCTATTCGTTGACGGCTCTAACGATGGCACATTTCAATGGAGATTGGGCTTTCCAGTCCCTAGCGATGGCACATTTGCTCAGTGGGACCCGTGTTTTGGGGGGGTTATGCCTATGCGCGTGATTTCACCGTCTCTCAAAGGATGGCCATTAACGGTGGCACATTTGGAGCCAACGACTCTGCTGGGGATTGTGAAAACGCGATGGCATCAGGCCTGTGCGAGGTGGAGGGGGTGTGCCATGCCGATATCGTCAGCCTGCAATGACCACTGCCCCACCAAGTACTCACGCGCAACTACGTGAAGCGGAACGGAGCGCTTCAGCTGGCAAGGATTGGCAATACGGGTGTAATGCGTGGCCTTGCAACATTTGCTACAGACCAGGATGGAGCGTGTATCGGCGGGCTGCCGGTATGCGTGCTTGGGCAGCTATATATAGAAGCAGTGCCTGCCGGGAAACGGCCAAAAAAAAACCCTGCACGTGCGTGCAGGGTCGGGGGGGTAGCGGAATCTAGAAGTGAAACGCTGGATTACCAGTGTCTACAGGTCCAGGGGCTTGTGCATTTACCGGATGCTGTTCATTGGGCGATGTAGGTGTTTCGTTTTGCTGTGGTGCCGCTTGCGACGCGTTTTTTACACGGGGGGAAATAGCAATGCTGATGTAATCCTTACCGCCGTTGACGCCGAGCTTCTTCCAGCCGGCGATGCGCATTTCATGGTTGAACCCAAAACTACCTGCATAGTCAGGGCCGTCACCAACCTTTTCGCTCTCTACGAACAGGCTGGCATTGATGCCACCGATCGAGAGTGAGTAAAACTTTTCTTCAGAATTGGCCTTTTTCTTCACCCAGACGGCGACGTCGAGCTTGAGCTTTTGGCTTTTTTCCTTATTAAGCAAGAACTCGACATACCCGACAAACAGCGGGGCTCGCTCAGACGAACGATCGGTGTTTTCGAAAATGGTTCCAGAGCCGTCAGCGAGTACCAGTGCAATAGAAGTCATGTGCATCTCCGAGGTATTTAGGGGCGGCTTAAAATTCAGCCTTTAGGTGTAAGTCGGTATGAATCACACGGCATTGTAATCTAGCGATAACACGTAGCCATACGTGACATGTATCAAATGCATGTCTTATTTTAGGCTGGATCATTCCTCACGCACCAGCATGTGAGCTCGCTGAAAGAGACAGGACATGTCCATATTTCACAGTGAAATATGGAGTTTCCACTGCGATCAATTTCACAGTGAAAAACCGCAGTCGGTAAATAGTTGGCGCTCAATCCAGTTCCCTGTCCGGATAACGTTGCTCTGCCTAGTCATGACTGATGGCCGACTTGACTCGATATTTCACAGTGAAAAACAATCCAATCCGAGTTTTAGGTATGTAGCGCCCTCTAGTTTTCACTGTGAAAACTAGAGGGCGCTCTTCTGGGGCGACTAAGGCATAAGCCCTGTCCCGGATTCAGAGGATGCGGGCGCACGAAAATGGCTCATTGCTTGGTTTTCACAGTGAAAACCAGGCACAACCCCGCCAACGTTTCTTCACGCGGTTCATCATCAAGCATTCCTTAGATGCGCCACTTGGGTGGTGAAGTGCTGGCCAACGCGTAGATGTTTTTCACAGTGAAAACTTATCGCCAGCCAGGTCGAAGTTAGCGACAGACCAAAGTTGTTCTAGTGACTAAGCAGAGTGAATAGGTGCGAGGCGGTAGGCTACATATCTGCTGGAGTTTTCACAGTGAAAGTCACAGTCGGATACATCGACCTAGGAAGGGGGCTTAGATCTGCTATTTTCACAGTGAAAAAGGTCAGAAGGTTTTCACTGTGAAAACCCGCGCTCAATCAATTTTGAGCACGGGAAGTTTGTCGCTGGCTACCTGAAACTACTTATTGTCATGGGGTATCAGCAGGATTTTCACTGTGAAAAGACAGACTGTAGATTGGCCGGGATAGTTGTGATGTATCGGTCCCGGTTGCCAACTACAGGTTTGCGGGGGATTTGTGAGGTACATACTGCGCACTGCGCACTGCGCACTGCGCATTGTGCGCTATGCACTGCCCAATACACACTGCACTTACCCGGTTTTGACATCGGGTTACGAGGCCGGCCGGAGGCAGTTAGTTAGAGCAGACACGAGAAAATGCCTGTGAGCTTTACGATGCGGAACAGACCGTAAGGTGAGATTTCACAGTGAAATTAGACTGAATTCTGGCAGCGCTTTCACTGTGAAAAAGAGAAAACCGAGCGAATTTTTCACAGTGAAAAAGAGGTCAACAACCAGACCACCTTTAAAAATCAATAGGTTGGGTAAGAGTTAGCTAGTTGTTCACCAACTCGATGGGAGAATTCCTGACTAATAATTGGTGGCCCGCAGCTCAGTACGACTCTTCAGAATGGGGATAAGAAGCCAAGCCAGACGTTTGAGAGGACAGGGGAGCTGATGTTGTCCTTATCGTTCCATGGAATTGAGTAAGTTGGTTCCGATTTTGAGCCGTTGCTGCTCTGCAACTTGGTCTGTGTTTCGATCAGGCGTAAAGGAGGGTGTTACAAGTTAATAGGAATGCGTTGCAGATGATCTCCGCCCAAGTATTGCCATGCCAAATGTCAGATAGTGATCCAGATCGCGGAGGTACGGAGCGGGAGAACGCTTGGTTGGTTTTGGCGTGATCTGCTTAACGGCATGATCGTAGTAATTTTTGTAGGTCGATGAGTCGTATGGCTTCTCGCCTGGTGCAAGCCTCGCTAACAGCTCTTCTGCTTCAGGTATCAAGATATCCATTGCCTTGGGGATGGTCAGGCCGCCGCCCTTGTTGCAGGGATTTACCAAGTCCCACATCCATAGCCCATACAACTTGCTCCGATACTGCTTTGTCTCGCTGACCTGAAAGGTACGCTCGTCGTAGTTGCGCATGAACAGCGAGTTATCGAACTCAGGGGTGCTGACGTTGGCATAAATGCCACAGTTGTCGATTAGCGCTTCCCTGAGGGCTGCACGGAACTCGCGCCACATAGCATCAATGCGTGTTGGAGTTGTGTAGGTAGGGACTGCGAGAATCAGATGGTTTTTAAGTTCCTTACCATTGATGCTGACCTGGTGCTGCTTGTGGCCAAAAATGCGGACGTTTGAGACTAGGATTGTCTGGTAGGCGCCCTCACAGACGATACCGGTCATTTGCTCATCACGCTCAGCTTCTTGCGTGTAGAGCCAATGGTTGTCACGCCCCAATCGCTTAGCCCAGAAGAACGCCGTGTGCTCACCACATTTAGCAGCTAAGTAATGAGTCAAAAGGGTTTTTCCGCTTACCAAATTGGTGAGTGCGAAGGGATCGTAGTAATCGAAAAAATTTAACTCGCCCTGGATCTTGCTCACGACAGCGATCCCGTTACAGAGAATGGCAGTGAGTGAGTCGAGATGGTCGCTAGAGAGGCAAGGTAAAAGCGGGAGGCCGTATCTGTCTGGTATTGGCCGGAGTTCGTGCTCAAGCAACTCGCGGAGCTCGGACATTTTTCCAGCGATCCCTAAATCCCGGGCAAGACGCGAATCCAGTAGGCGCATGCAGCGGGCAGTCGCTGTGATCCTTTGTCCTACATGAAGGCTGGGTTTATCGGTTGTCAGTTGTGTTTCGGCAAGCACTTGGTCGACTTGCGTACGTATGCTTCGTAGCGCAAGAAACGCCTCGGGAAAATGAAGGGAAAAGCGCCTGACACAGTACTGATGCGCTAAAACCTGGCCGAATTTCTGGACCTGTTGAAACTCAATCAGTTGGTCTTGAGATAGCACACGCGTTTGATTGGCCACCGCATGATGAATCACGCCTGAAATAGGGCTCATGGCTTACGAATTGCTCCACTGTATCGGGATCATGATTCTAATTAAAAGTCAACATCTGGGGCAGCGCTCGCTCTCAGATGCATGCAGGAACAGTTCGGTTTATTAACCTGTGCCTGAGATCGATCAATGGTGGTCGACTCTTAAGGAAGACTCCACATGTCATTACGAACGATCGGCGATGTAATTTCCAACCCTTTTGGTACGGCGCGGCTTCTCGAAGCTCACAGCACTCTCAAGCGAACACAAGCCGCCAACATGAGTTACGAGCAAATTTGTATCGTGTTCCCCGATGCTGCGAAGTACAGCTCAGCACAACTAGACGGCTTCATCATGATCGGCACCGATCTGGTCGAGGGGCGTGCACGCTTTGATGGGAGCATGTTTAAGCAGGCCGGGGGAGTAGTGCCGGTACCTTCGCCAACGTGAGGCTTGGAACGCTCGGGTAGTCCTGGTGACTACCCGAGCAACAACCCGGTATTTTTCGAAATCGGTATTTCGATGGCCACAACCAGCAGAAATAGGCCGGACACTTGCAATATTGCCAGCCCCTAGTACTTCTCTTGATTCATGAGATAGCACAAGTGACGCGTTTCGTTGGCGTAGCTCCTTGCCCGGTTCACGTCTTCTGCCAGGGCTTCAATGGCACGCTGAGCCGCCGGATCAGCCAAAGACTTCTCAGCAAGTTGCACGACCTTAAAGAGCGTCCAAGCAGCGATCAGGACGAGATCCTGAAACGGCTCGTCAATATAGGCATCGCCTACGGGTTTGTTCCGCTTTACATCGTGCCAGGCCGGATTTTTCATGAACATTGGCGTACCGCCTACTGCGAGAAGGTAGCCGTGAACAAGGCTGTTGCGGTAATCGTTCAAGTCTTCAGCGGCTTTCGCAGCAATCTTCAACACTGCGTTGCACTTGTCGCTGAGCTTGGGGTTTCCAACCCCGAGAGTCTTGAATTGAGTTTCGGTGTTCATCTTTTCGGTAAAGGGCCGTGTGCCCGCCACGCTGGTTTCCGTCAGCGTCCACAGTGCGCGTTCCAGTGTTGTTTCGAATAGTCCATAGGCACATATGAACGATCCAATCAGCATCAGGTGGTTCGGCAGGAGTCCCAACCCGTATAAGCGCGCTTGAATGTCGAGGGATTCTGCGGGGTAGTTGTGCACTGAGCATATCCAGGCTTTTGGCTTCGAGTTGAGCACGATACCGGCTGAACAGCAGGCATTGCACGCAAAAAGCACGCAGCTGAACATTGCCTAGCGGCACTAGTAGTTGCAGGTGGGAGACAAACATCTGAAATGGTGCAGGAAGGTCGATTGTCGACTGGGATTGCAGCGCAGCGAATATCGCGGGTGAGGAGGCTCTGCTAGTAATCTCGCCACCGTTTCCGGCGGCGATTCTTGATTGCGGTGCAAGATGCTACTTAGGATCTTTAAGCATTTCTTCCAGGTACTTCAACACATCTTCAGGATTGACGCCTTTTGGCGGAGTCAGGATCACTTTACGCCCGTCAATTCGAGCATCCAGCTGGGTGCGCTCCTTGTACGCGATGTGCTTGGGCGGCGAAGGTGTATGCGGATGATCCTTTTTACGGACTTCACTCTTGGCCCAGTTGATAGAGCTGTCCTGGGAGGAACCACCCCGAATCCTGGAAGCCGCCGCAATGACGGTATCGGTATGGCCTTGATCAGAAAGTGCGACCAGGTCGGCCACCACCCGGTTACCGATAAGCTCAGGATTTTCCTCAAGCATCCCAATGACGGCCGCGGGCAGTTTGAAGTACGCCAGGCACCGGCTGATGGTGGGCATGCTTCGACCAACTCGACGGGACAGTTCGGTCTGGTTCTGGACGATCTTGTCGTCGAGCAGCTGCTTGTAGCTGACGCCACGTTCAAAGTCGGTCAGATCTTCACGAGCGTCGTTGTCCGCGACGGAAAGTACGGCCGCTTCTTCGTCGCTGAGGTGGCGCACCAGAGCGTAGATGGTGTGTTTGCGCAAAAGCTCGTGAGCTAAAAAACGGCGCTCACCAGCAATTAGCTCGTAATTACCATCTGGCAACGGTCGAACAACGATGGCGTTGTTGAGTCCTCCATTGTCTTCGATGGTATTGGCGAGTAGAGCAAGCTTCTCTTGGTCAAAAACCCGGCGAGGCTGGTACTTCCCCTTGCGGATTTTCAACATCGGAAGAAACATCACCTCACCTGGCAGCTTCTCCGACGCCAACTCGACATCCGTAGCAGCAGGCTCAATGTGACGGGGTGTGGATACCACCGCTCCGTTCTGAGGTGGTGCTGTTTCTGCGGCTTCCTCATCAGTCAGCCCGATTTGACGAAGAACCTCGTCCATCGGTTTCAGATGAGCCTCAGGCATAGTTTTTGGGACTGAGACGCCCTGAATGCTACTGCCCTCGTTAGCGGTAACCGTGGGTTTGCCGATAGGACTGGTTCTCCTCATTTGGATTTCTCCAGCACGGACTTAGCGCGTTCCATGACTTCGTCGAATACCTTACGGAAGGCGCCGAGGGAGTTTTCGGTACCTTGTTTCCAGAGCACCAGCGGGATGCCATCCTCCAGGCTCTTCGAATAGTCCTCGGAATGGATCAACTGTTGCTCGGTAACCTTACCCGGGAACAGCGAGGAAAGCCTAGCCAAGTTGGCTTGAATGCGAGGACGGTTCCTGATGTACATCGTCGGAATCGCGATGATTTCAGGGGCCCGCCCGAAATCCGCGCTCATGTCATTGATCTTGAAAGCCAGTCGCGACAAGGCTCGAAACGAAAATTTGTCCATGCGTATTGGGCACAACAAGAAATCCGCAGCGGCGAGGCTGTTACGCGAAAGCATGGTGCCAGAAGGGGCGTTGTCCATGATGATTACGTCGTAGCTGGACAGGTCGCAATGCGGGACCTTGCCTTGTCGAGCCCGCTCAATGAACAACGAATACCGAAAGTCAGCGCCTTGCGCGTTTCGAAGGACCACATCCATGTCGTCAAGCGAATCGAATGCGGGAATCAGGTGGGGGCCATCCTCGCCGAAAGGTTTCTTGATCACCTGATCCAGATCCATGGGAGGGAAGGTTGACCCGAGGCGCATCAAGTTGCCCAAATGGCCTTCAACCGCACGGTCCACCGGTAGGCCAAGCTCGGCAAGTTCCTCAGTCGTCTGATCTGGGTCATAGCCCAACATGCTGGAAACGTCTGCCTGAGGATCATTGTCGATGATCAGCGTTTTATAGCCTGCCAGCGCTGACAAAATCCCTGTGTTGCAAGTGGTGGTGGTTTTTGCAGTGCCGCCTTTTTGTACGTAGGTGCTGATCGTGATTTGTCGACCAAGGCCTTTGGTATTGCCGTTCTGGCGGCGGATTGCAGCAATGCGAAACATATCCATCAGTGAGTAACTACGAACACCGACAGGCCCACGAATTCGGTCGATTGTGAGGTCGTTATCCTTCTCGATCGCTTTGAGGGTTTGCGAGCTGATCTGCAAGCTTTCCGCTACGAATTTCGGGCTGTATCTCAAGGAAGTGAAGTCGGTGAACGTGTATTGATCGAGTTGTTCTGTAGCTGCATTCATGTGCGGCACCGGCGAGTGAAAGTACGAATGGGGCCATTCTGTACCGGATGTATCTACTGATACAAGACAAAATGGGGTAATACCCGCATGGAAATCGTCATTTGCACTGTAGCTTCATATAGTAAAAAGGCAAATTAATGAT
>NZ_JACMYG010000054.1 GCF_014236655.1 Pseudomonas kielensis | reverse complement strand
CCTGTCCAGGGGCTTTTTTTATGGTTTCAAACGAAGACAGACTTCCAGTTTTAGTAGGTTGCGCAGAATAGTTTCTTTTTTGCGTGGGAGATTTCTGAATCTATTTATCCGGCATTCTTTTGCTGCTCCCGCTGCTTAGTATTCGCTTTTTCAATGGAAGTGAATCATGCAAGCAGACACTGAAGAAAAAACAAAAGACCGAATAGAGTTGAAGTCGTCTGCCGAGGACTGTCATGTCGCCGGCTTCGGCGATCAGTATGCCGCTTACCTCGAAGGGCCTGATGGCGACGCGTTCTATAATGGCAGGCTGCTGATGGGGATCGGCTTTATCATCGTTGCTGTAGGCATCGCGATAAAGATTTTTGGTCCATCTGTCATCTACTACGACAGATGGGTAGGCCTGAGCTTTTTCCAGTACGTCCAACTGAACCCCGGCCTCATAATCATCGTCGGTTCTGTTTGTGTTGCATGGTCTCGCAAACTGCTTTCAAGGAGACCCATGAGTCGCGAGACTTACTTGCTAGCCCACTATCTTGTTATAGGGGCGGATGGCGCTGATATCAGCAGTGAGATTCAAATTCGCCACTTGAGTGATGACAGGTTTCATATATCTGTAGATCCATCGCCAACTTAATCAAATACCACATCAAACAAGCCACGCTTGTGCATCCAAAGCGTGGCTTGTTGCGTTTACTTCTCGCTTAAAGCTCGCCCTCTACCCCCGCGCAAATCGCAACATATCCGCGTTCACCTGCGCTTTATGAGTATCTGTCAGCCCATGGGGTGCCCCTGGGTAGACGATCAGTTCAGCGTGTTCGATCAAGCGTTTGCTCTCAAGCCCCGCCGCCTGGATCGGCACGATCTGGTCATCGTCGCCATGGATGATCAGGGTGGGGATGTCGAATTTCTTCAAATCCTGGCGAAAGTCGGTTTCCGAGAAGGCCTTGATGCTGTCGAGGGTGTTTTTATGGCCACCCATCATGCCTTGCATCCAGAAAGCGTCGATCAGCCCCTGGGACGGTGTGGCGCCGGGGCGGTTGAAGCCGAAGAACGGGCCGCCGGCCACGTCCTTGTAGAGTTGCGAACGGTCGGCGATGGAGCCGGCACGGAGGCCGTCGAAGACTTCGATTGGCAGGCCCTTGGGGTTGGTCTCGGTTTTCAGCATCAGTGGTGGCACCGCAGAAATCAGCCCGGCCTTGGCCAAGCGTTGGGTGCCGTGCCGGCCGATATACCGGGCGACTTCGCCACCGCCGGTGGAGAAACCGAAGAGAATCACGTTGTTCAGGTCCAGATGTTCGATCAGTTCGGCGAGGTCGTCGGCGTAGTGATCCATGTCATTGCCGTCCCACGGCTGGCTGGAGCGTCCGTGCCCCCGTCGATCGTGAGCGATGGCGCGAAAACCATTCTCGGCAAAGTGCAGCATCTGTGATTCCCAGCTGTCACTGGAGAGCGGCCAGCCATGGCTGAAAACTACCGGTTGCCCACTGCCCCAGTCCTTGTAGTACAGGGTGTTGCCTTCGCGAGTCGTGAGAGTAGCCATGTCGATCGTCTCCAATGAGTGCTCAGGGAATCAGGCTGAGGGCTGTGCCGCCAGGAACTCGGCGGTGGACACCACGCTGGCGTAGGCAAAACCCAGGGCCGACATGAAGGCAGCGTGTACTTGGGCGGCGGGTACCACCTGGCCGTTGAATTCCAGGTCGCGGGACGCGCAGGCGTCGTGGATCACCGTGACGTTGTAGCCAAGATCCGCCGCAGCACGGGTGATGCCGTCGATGCACATGTGGCTCATGCTGCCGACCACCACCAGACTCTCGATGCCTTGCTGGTCGAGGATTGACTGTAGTTCGGTTTCACGGAACGAGTTGACGAAATGCTTGAGCACCACCGGCTCGTCGCTGCGATTCAGCACCTTGGGGTGCAACTTGGCGCCATCGGAGCCTGGGGTGAAGAACGGGGCATCGCTGGAGGTGAACTCGTGGCGTATGTGCACCACCGGGTGGCCGGCCTCACGGAACGCCTGGAGCAGTTTTACCGCGTTGTCGGCAGCCGCATCGGCGCCGACCAGCGGCCATTTACCCTGGGGGAAGTAGTCATTCTGGATATCGACTACGATGAGTGCTTGCTTGGCCATGGGTGTTTCCTCGGAAGTGGGTGTGGGCGCCAGTATTGCGGCGCAGGGACGCTTCGAGGATTGGCCGCACCGACAATAGAAGGGGGAAAACTGACAATGGGCATAGAACGCGCAGTCGCCGAGTTGGGCGTGCTGATCTATCCCGGTGCACAGCTGGCGGCGGTCCACGGTTTGACCGATCTGTTCGGCGTCGCCAATCGCATTGCCGCCGAGCACCAGAGCGCGCAGTTGCCGTTGTTGCGGGTCAGCCACTGGCAGGCCGAGGCCGGACACACCCCGCAGCGCGTCTACGACAGCCATCCAGGTCCTGATGGGACCTTGATGGCGCTGCTGATCCCGCCGTCGATCGGTGGCTTTTGCGAAGGGCAGGCGTCAGCCCCCCTCATCCGTTGGCTGCGCCAGCAACACGCGGACGGCGCAACCTTGGGCGGGGTGTGCGTGGGCTCGATTCTTTTGGCCGAAAGCGGTCTGCTCGATGGCCGTAGCGCGACCACTCACTGGACCTCGGCCAAGCAGTTCGCCGAGCGTTATCCCCGGGTCAAGCTCAACGCCGACACCCCCATCGTCGATGATGGCGACCTGATCACCACCGCCGGCTTGATGGCCTGGTCCGAACTGGGCCTGCGCCTGGTGGATCGTTTGCTCGGGCCCAGCATTGCCACCGGCACGGCGCGGTTCCTGGTGGTTGAACACAGTGACAGCGCCAGCCAGTGCGGCAGCAACTTCGCGCCAATCCTCAGCCATGGCGACGCCGCGATCCTCAAGGTCCAGCACTGGTTGCAAGCCAACGGCGCGGTGGAAGTTTCGTTGAGCGTGATGGCCCAGCAGGCGGGGCTGGAGGAGCGCACGTTCCTGCGTCGCTTCCGCGCGGCCACCGGCTTGAAACCCACCGAGTACTGCCAGCACCTGCGGGTGGGCAAGGCTCGGGAAATGCTCGAGTTCACCAACGGCACCATCGACCATATCGCCTGGACCGTCGGCTACACCGACCCCAGCGCGTTTCGTGCGACCTTCAGGAAAATCACCGGGCTGGCGCCCAGCGATTACCGCAGCAAATTCGGGGTGTCGCCGGCGGCGGTGCTGGCGCGCTAGCACCCTGGATGGATCGTGCAAAATGCCGGAGCGTTGGCGGCGGTCGTGCAGAATAAGACAGGCCAGTTGCCAGCCGTGCTCCCCACGGCAAGCGAATTCACCGCGCATCCGCCGATACCCGGGGTTGGCCTGATCCCTGCACCGCCCTGAGCTACATTCATCACGCGCAGATGGCAGGGGGACACATGACCCCGACTAATCGCAACAGACGGGTGGTGGCCCATTCCGTACGGCCCCAGGCGCCACGGCATGAGGTCGAGACCAACCAGGCGCTGGCGCAGTGGCTGGCGCAGATTCTCGGCTGGCAATATGGCGGCAGTTACGACCCCGACACCCATGCCGGGCGCGACCTGTACCTGTTACCCACGCAAACCCTGATCGGTGCTGCGGCTGCCCGTCAGTTGGGGGTCAAAGGGCCGGATGATCTGTGGGGCGGCTACGTCGACCACCCGTTCATCTGCACCAAAGCCATTACCCATGGTCTATTGAACATGCAGGCCAAGGCCCCCGAAGGCTGGGCCCCCTTGTTTGCGGAGCGGGTCCGCCAGGTGGTGCTGGAGGGCATCAGTGTGTTCTCCCTTGACGATGCCCAGCCCGCGGCCGAGCAACTGCTTGAACGTGGCCCGCTGCGCCTGAAACCCATACACGCCTGTGCCGGACGCGGTCAGGAAGTGATCAGCCACCTCGCCGCCTTCCGGCAGATCCTCGGTCGGGCCGACGCTGGCGAGTTGTTCAGCGGTGGTGTGGTGCTGGAGCAGGACCTCAAGGAGGTCATCACCCACAGCGTCGGCCAGAGCTTCATCGGCGACACCGTACTCAGTTACTGCGGCGAGCAATACCTGACTGAAGATGGTCTGGGCGAAAAAGTCTACGGCGGCTCGGACCTGCTGGTGGTCCAGGGCTACTACGACGACCTGCTCACGTTGCCATTGGCCGACGACGTGCGCCTGGCCATTGAGCAGGCGCAGGTGTTCGACGTTGCGGCGGACGAGGCCTACCCGGGGTTTTATGCCTCGCGGCGCAACTACGACATCGCCCAGGGCCTCGATGCCCGGGGCCAGCGTTGCAGCGGTGTGCTTGAGCAGTCGTGGCGCATGGGCGGGGCCAGCAGTGCGGAAGTGGCGGCGTTGCAGTGTTTCGTCAACCACCCGGGTTTGCCGGCGATTCGCGTGTCGTCGGTGGAAACCTACCACGACCAGCCCTTGCCGGCCGGGGCCATCGAGGTCTACCGCGGCCCGGCGGAAAACAGTGATTTTCTCCTCAAGTACGTGACGGTCAAACCTTATGACGGCTAGAAGCGAAACCATTGAAATCGAGATCGACGACGAACGCATGAGCGGGACCTTTCTGAGCCCCAAATCCAAAGTCCCGGGTGTGTTGTTCGTGCACGGGTGGGGCGGCAGCCAGGAGCGCGACCTGGAGCGGGCCAAGGGCATTGCCGGCCTGGGCTGCGTGTGCCTGACCTTCGACTTGCGTGGGCACACGGGCGGCACGGGAATCCCGCTGAGCCGAGTGACCCGCGAAGATAACCTCAAGGACCTCCTGGCCGCCTACGACCGCCTGCTCGCCCACCCGGCCATCGATACGTCAGCGGTGGCGGTGGTGGGAACCAGTTACGGCGGCTACCTGGCGGCGATCCTCACCACGCTGCGCCCCGTGCGCTGGCTGGCGCTGCGGGTGCCGGCGCTGTACCGCGATGAACGCTGGCACACCCCCAAGCGCGACCTCGACAAGCAGGACCTGCTGGACTACCGCAGCACCCTGGTGCACGCCGACAGCAACCGAGCCCTGTACGCCTGCTCGCAATTCACCGGCGATGTGTTGCTGGTGGAGTCGCAAACCGATGATTACGTCCCCCATGCCACCATCATGAGTTACCGGGCAGCGTGCCAGCAGACCCACTCCCTGACCCACCGCATCATCGATGGCGCCGATCACGCCCTCAGCGAGCCCGTGGCCCAACAGGCCTACACCTCGATCCTGGTGGGCTGGATTACCGAAATGGTGGTGGGTGAACGGTTGAGCCTCATCCAGTCCACCTGACAGGCTTTCTTGGTGGGAGCGAGCCTGAACGCGATAGTGGTGGGGCAGGCACCAGCGATGTTGGCTGTGCCGGCCCCATCGCGAGCAAGCTCGCTCCTACAGTGAAACTGGGCGTTCAGGAGGGTTTTTTCTCGATCCGCAACGCCTTGGCCTTGGCTTCCACCACCAGGTACATGGCCACCGTGATCAACAGTGGCAACAGGAAGTAGATCGCCCGATAAGCCAGCAGCCCGGCGACCAGGCTGCCGCGAGAAGCCTGGTGCTGCAGCAGGGCGACAAACACCGCCTCCAGCACCCCGAGCCCCGCGGGGATATGGGTAATCACCCCGGCGATGGCACTGATCAACAGCACCCCCAGCACCAGCGGGTAGTCCAGTGTGCTCGGCAGCAGGGTGAAAATCACCGCCGCCATCAGCGACCAGTTCAAGGCCCCCAGGGCCAGTTGCAGCACCGCCATGCGCAGTGATGGCAGGTTGATCTCAACCCCACGAATCGACCATTCACGACGGCTGGAAAAGCGGCACGCCGCCAGGTAGCCGGCGCTCACCAGCAGCAACAGCAGGCCCACGCCCTGCAAGGCCGTGCTGCTGAGTTTCCAGCCCGGCGGCATGTGCACCAGGCCGCTGCTGAAGATCGCCCCGGCCACAAGCATGTAGCCAAACCAATTGGTGGCCAGGCTCAGGCCCAGGATCTTGGCGATGTTGCCCTTGCTGACCCCCAGCCGCGAGTACAGGCGATACCGCATGGCGATGCCGCCGACCCATGCGCTCAGATTGAGGTTGAACGCGTAGCTGATCACCCCCACCGGCAGGATTTGCCGCCAGGTCAGGTTTTGCCCGATGTAGGTGCGGCCGATCAGGTCGAAGCAGGCATAGGTGAGAAAGCTCAGCACCGTAATCGTCGAGGCGATGATCAGGGTCCGGACCTTGAAATCCTGCAGTGTGTCGAACACTTCGCTCCAGTCGATGCGGCGGGCGAGCAGGGTGAACAACACAATCAGCAGCAGGAAAAACAGCGCCGTGAGGGGCTTTTTCAGGCGCTGCCAACGGGACGGCGCGTGCTCGGCGGCCGCGGGGGCGTCTTGGCTTTCAGCGCGATTCATGGGCGTCATCCGGCACCTGGCCCGTAGGCGTGAAAGGCTGCAGGCGCGGTTTGTGCGCCGGCAGCCAACCGGCCCAGGCGGGGAAGTGCCGCAGGCAGTGGAACACCAGAAAGCCAATGGTCATGCGCCACAGCCGTCCCCGGGATTGCTGGTTGGCCGGCATGACCTTGCAGTGATGCTCACTCAGTTCATCGAGGCGCTCACCCAGCTCGCGGTTGAAGGCCCGGTCACGAATCAGCACATTGGCTTCAAGGTTCAACGACAGGCTCAAGGGGTCCAGGTTGCTCGAGCCGACGGTGCTCCAGTCCTCATCCACCAAGGCGACTTTGCCGTGCAGCGGGCGGTCGCAGTACTCATAGATCTTCACCCCGGATTGCTGCAGGTAGTCATAGGTCAGGCGGGCCGCCAGCTTGGCCACCAGCATGTCCGGTTGCCCCTGCAGGATCAGCCGCACCTCGACCCCCCGGCGGGCGGCGTTGCGAATTTCGCGCAGCAAGCGGTAGCCGGGGAAAAAGTAGGCGTTGGCGATGATCACCCGGCGTTGGGCGCTGCGCAGCACCTGCAGGTACACGTCTTCGATGTCCCGGGGGTGATCGCGGTTGTCGCGATAGACCAGGCGCACCTGGCCATCGTGATCGCTGAACGCCAGCTCGCTGCGCCGGTGCTTGCGCCGCAGCCAGCCAGACCGCGCCTTGTCAGGGCGGCCACTTTGCACCAGGGCAAAGTGATGGATGTCGACCACCGCCGGCCCTTCGACCTGCACCGCATAATCCTGCTTGGCCTCTGGGCCGAAGTCGGCCAGGTGATCGGCGCTGAAGTTGATGCCGCCGATAAACGCGATGCTGCCGTCCACCACCACGATCTTGCGATGCAGGCGGCGGAACCAGTTGGTGCGGATACCCAGGCGCCGGGGGGCCGGGTCGAACATCTGCAGGTGCACGCCGGCATCACACATCGCCAGGAGGAATTCGCTGGCCAGTTCACCGCAACCAAAGCCATCGAGGCTGACGGTGACGCGCACCCCACGCCGCGCCGCCTCGATCAGGATCTGCTGCAGCTCGTTGCCGACCTTGTCCTCGAACAGGATGAAGGTCTCCAGCAGAATCTCGCTCTTGGCCTGGCGCAGGGCCTCGAACACCTTGGGAAAGTAGGCCTCGCCATTTTCCAGTAACACCACGCAGTTGTTGCCGTGCCAGCCATAGTCCAGGTCGACGAGGGCGCGTCCGACCGCCGCCGATTCGGTGGCGGTGGCCTGGGGCTCGAGCAGGTTTTTTTCCAGCGGGGTGCTGTTCATAGCTCAATCTCCACCGACAGCGGAACGTGATCGGAAAGGTGCGACCAGGGGCGCGCCGCCAGCACCTGCGGGCGATGGGCCTTGAGGTTGCGCACGTAGATGCGGTCCAGGCGCAGGAGCGGCAGGCGGGCCGGGAAACTGCGCGCCGATTGGCCATGGTGCTCGCGGAACACCTCGCGCAGGCCCAGCGGCTGGAGCAAGGCGTCGGCGCGCTGGCGCCAGTCATTGAAGTCGCCGGCGACGATCACCCGGGCGTCGGCCGGCAACGCTTGCAGACGCTTGGTCAGCAGTTGCAGCTGTTCGTCGCGATGGGCCTGGTGCAACCCCAGGTGCACACACATGGCATGCACCAGCTGGCCTTCACCGGGCAGGCGTAACACGCAATGCAGCACGCCACGGCTCTCATGACCGCTGATGGAGACGTCGAGGTTGTCGTGACGGATGATCTGGAATTTCGACAGCAGGGCATTGCCGTGGTCGCCTGCCGGGTACACGGCGTTGCGCCCATAGGCGAACTGCGGCCAGAGGCTGTCGGCGAGGAATTCGTACTGGGGCATGCTCGGCCAGTTGCTGTAGCGCCGGGGATGATGCTCATGGGTGCCGTGCACTTCCTGCAGGAACACCACGTCGGCGCCGACACCGCGCACCGCTTCACGCAGTTCGGGCAGGATGAAACGCCGGTTCAAGGCGGCGAAGCCCTTGTGGGTATTGACCGTGAGCACGGTAAAACGGCGTACCGAGGTCTGGCTTGTATTCGTTGCATCGGCCTGCTCGTCGCTGGTGTCAAACGCCGCCATGTGTGATCCCGCCTGATGGTCGTCGGGCTGCCCCCTGTTTGTGGATGACTGTGGGCCGGGGCGGAAAGTTTCGACGGCGTTACGGGCGGTCGAGCGCCCAGGTGGTGAAACCTTCATGAGGTTTCACCGATCTACGCTTGTAGCGACCGCTCAAGGCTGCGATCTTCTGCACACATCCCCCTGTCAAAAAGGAGCACCGCGTTTTGCCTCGAATCAAAACCGCGATAGGGCTCGCGCTACTGCTGTGTTGCGCCAGTCCAGCCTTGCAGGCGAATGCACTACCGGCCATTGCGGCGATTACCGGCAAAGAGCCAGCCGCTGCGGCCAAGACCGAACCGTTGGTGCAGGGTGGCCTGCTGGGCGCCATCAGTTCGAGCATCGACGACGTCCAGGAAAAGCTCGATCTCAACGAGCACCTGGTGCAAGCCTGGCGCCTGCGCGCGGACCGCGCGGTGGACGAGGTGGACCAACTGGTCAATCAGCCTTCGCCGCGTTCGAGCTGGAGCGTGGTCGGCGATTTCCTCCTGCTGAGCGTGGTGTGGGGCGGGGTGTTTGCGCTGCTCTGGTTGCTCGGTGGCCTGCTGGCCCGGCGTCTGGCCCGCAATCGCCTGTTGCTCACCCGTGAGCGCGGCCAGGCGCTGCTCGGTTACCTGCTGCCCTACACGCTGCCCGCCTTGGTCAGCCTGCCCCTGACCCTGTACCTCAGTCATTTTTTGCCTACCTCGGCAGGTCGGGCGCTGGCCTTGAGCCTGGCCTATGCCACCAGCGCCGGGATCTTTGTCGCTTCGCTGTTGCTGTCGCTGGTGGTGCTGTTCAACGCCGGGCACAAGCGCCCGGCCGTGCGCATCCTGCTCAAAAGCAGCCCGCGGCCGTTGTTCGCCATGGGCTTTCTGGTGGCCCTGAGCGACGCCTTGACCAGCCCGCAGATCGCCAATCGCCTGGGAGACAACCTGACCAGCAGTATCGCGGTGTTCACCGGCATGTCGGCGTCGATCATCTTCGGCCTGCTGGTGATTCGCCTGCGCCGGCCGGTGGGCCAGTTGATCCGCATCCTGCCGCTGGCCCAGCGCCAGAAACAACCGGCCTTGCGCGAGACCCTGCGGATCTTCTCCGGGGTCTGGTACTGGCCGATCCTGTTGATGGTGCTGGTATCGCTGATCAACCTGATCGGCATCGGCGACGACAATCAGAAAGTCCTGCGCTGTGCCTTGTTCACCACCCTGCTGCTGATTGCCACGGTGTTTGTCAGCACCATGCTCCAGCACCTCTTCAAGTCCCGCAGTGCGCTGGCGGTGCAGCGCAGCGGTGCCTACAAGGAACGTTTCCTGAGCCTGTCCCACGCCTTGCTGCGGATTGTCATGGCCATCGCCTTCATCGACATCCTGGGACGGATCTGGGGCGTATCGTTGTTCGAGTTCGCGGTCAGCAATGCCATTGGCCGGGCGATCAGCGACTCGTTGAGCCGCATCGGCCTGATCTTCCTGGTGACCTGGCTGGTGTGGGTGGTACTCGACACGGCCATTCAGGAGGCCTTGAAGCCGCCGGTCAACAAGCGCAATGCGCGCCAGCCCAGTACCCGGATCAAAACCATCCTGCCGCTGCTGCGCAACGCGATGAAAATCATCCTGGTGGTGATCTGCGCAATCACCACCATGGCCAACCTGGGGATCAACGTCGCACCGTTCCTGGCCGGTGCCGGGGTCGTGGGGCTGGCAATCGGTTTTGGTTCGCAGCAACTGGTGCAGGATGTGATCACCGGGTTATTCATCATCATCGAAGACACCCTGTCGATCGGTGACTGGGTGGTGCTCGACTCGGGGCACGCCGGCACGGTGGAGGGCCTGACCATTCGTACCCTGCGCCTGCGCGACGGCAAGGGCTTTGTGCATTCGGTGCCGTTCGGCCAGATCAAGGCGGTCACCAATCAGTCGCGGCAATTCGCCTTTGCGTTTTTCTCGGTGCAGTTCACCTACGACACCGATGTCGACCAGGCCATCGCGCTGATCCACGACGCGGGCCGTTCGATCAGCGAAGACCCGTTCCTCAAGTACAACCTGCAAGGTCCGCTGGAAGTGTTCGGGGTCGACAAGATGGACCTCAACGGGGTCGTCCTGACGGCGCAGTTCCGCACCGTTTCCGGCGGCCAGTATGCGGTGAACCGGGCATTCAACCTGCGCTTGAAAAAGCTTGTGGATAACTGCCCCTGGGTGCATTTCGCGCAGACTTACCCACAGCAGGTGCTGCTGCATGAGCGGCACCTGGACCGGCCCGAAGACAAGCATGAGGAGGCCATCGGCACCAGGGACAACTCAGCGCTGCTGATGCCCAATCCGAGCCACAGCGCCTAAGAGCCCGACAGCCCATGGTCGGCCACTGGGGTGAGCCGGTACTGGGTCAGCTTCTGCTGCAGCGCGCTGTGCTGTGGCAGGTCCAGGTGCAGCCAGTAATGCTGCACGCCGGCGATCTCCGCTGCCGCTGGCACGCCGTCGCGGTACACCAGTCGATTGCTGGCCAGGGCCGGGACTTTCTGCCCCGGCAGCAAGGTGCCGGCCAGGTTCAGCGGATCAACCCCACAGACGCTGACCAGGCTGCCGTCATGGGGCCGGCGACGGACTTCGCGCAAGAGGGGGATGGCTTCGGGCAGGGCGAACTGTTCGCCAGCCAGGCCACTGACAAAACGTCCGCCGCGGATCTCCCCGCGTGCCTCCAGGCGATGAAAGGTGCGCAGTAATTCCCGCCAACTGGGCAGCCAGTCCGCTTCGCGCTCCAGCAAGCGCCAGAACACCACACCGTAGCGGCGCAGCAAGGTCATGGCGATATGCTCAAGGGTGTCTGCGGGTGTGCCGCGCGGGGCATCGCTGACGGGGGCGGCCGTGCGGCGCAGCAGGGCCCAGCGTCCAGCATCGTCCATCCCGCCGACCAGCGGCCCGCGCCCGCGTCGGCTGCTGCGGGCCAGGCGTTTGCTCGCCGGGGTGATTAGCGCGCGCAGGCCGGCGAAGCTGTCGGCATTCACCAGGCCGGCGCCGACCAGCTCCTGCAAGGCGATCTCCAGTTCACTGCGCAGCAGGTGCGCTTCGTGCAACAACTCATCAAAAAACAGTGCGCCATGCTGGCTCAGGGCCTGATGGACTTTCTGGGTCTTGGGCGACAGATCCTCGACCTGTGCCTGCGGGGTCAAGCTGCTCCAGAGTGGCACTTGCGCCCTGGGCAACAACAGGATCGGCGTGCTGCGCAGGGCCACGCTGGTCGCCTTGTGGCGCGCGCTCAGGCGTGTCCAGACCAGCTTGCCGCTGCGGCACAGCTCATCGAGCCAGGTGGCCGAGTAGCCTTTGAGCCGCGCCGGCAACAGGTCGCTGTCCCAGGCCGAAGCTGCCGCCGGGTAGCCTTCGAACTGCGCGACAATCACCGGCAACATGGCGCTGCCTTGGCCCTGGGTTGCCGGGGACACGTGCTGCCAGTCAAACAGAAACCGCATGAAGTCTTGCAGGGCCACCGGCTCGATTTCCCGGCGCAGGCGCTTGACCGTGTAGCGGTGGATCCGCGCCAGCAAATGCCGCTCGCACCATTGCTCCTGCGTCACTCCCGGGCTGAAGTGCCCGCGCAATACATAACCGTCGCGCTCCAGTTGGGCCAGCGCTTGCTCGACCCGTCGCGGCGCCAGCCCCAGGGGGCCGGCAATTTCATCCAGGGGCAATGGGCCGAAGGCACTGAGGCGGGCGCGAAGCAGCTCCACCCGCGCCTCATCAGGTGTCCACTGCTCGTCAAAGCCTGGTAACGGGTGCAGCGGCGGTTGCAGCAGCGCCTGTGGATAAATTCCTTGCAGGCAACTCAGGCGCTCCAGGGCCAGCCACAGGCCATGCTCGGCATCGATGGCCAGGCGGCTGGCGCGACCTTGCTCGGCGAGCTCCCGCAGCCAGGGCAACCATAACCCGTCCTCTAGCGCCTCGCGGTCGGTGATGGCCCCCAGGCTCATCAGCGCCTCATGCATTTCATCGACGCTGCCGGGGTGTGGCCAGGCTTCTTCGCGCACCGACTCGATGGCCTGCGGGTCCAGAGCGCCGAGGTCATCGGTCGACTGCGGATCGCTCCAGCGGCGGTTGAGCACCGCTTGCGTGCGACGCTCTTCCAAAGGCGCATCGTCGAGGAAGGTGTAGGGCCGTGCGTTGAGGATTTCCGCCGCCAGGGGCGAAGGGGCGGGCAGGTCGCGGCTGATCAGCCGCAGTCCGCCCTGCTCCATGCGCCGCAGCAAGGCCAGCCAGCCGTTGCAGTCCATGGCTTCGTGCAGGCAGTCGTCGAGGGTTTGCTCAACCAGCGGGTGATCGGGGATTTCCCGTTCGCCGGCGAGGTTTTCCAGGCAGGCGATCTGGTCGGGAAACACACTGGCGATCAGGTCCTCGCTTTTCATTCGCTGGATCTGCGGCGCCACCTTGCGGCCACCGCTGTAGCGCGGCAGTGCCAGGGCCACGCCGGCATTCCAGCGCCAGCGCACGCCGAACAGCGGGGCGTCGAGCACCGCCTGGATGAGGATGTGCTCGGCGCTGTTGCTGTGCAGGTAACGCCAGACGTCCTGCAGTTCAAAACTGTGGCTGGTGGACAGCGACAGCACGATGGCGTCCTCGCTGGCGGCGGCCTGCAATTCGAAGTTGAAGGTGCGGCAGAAGCGCTTGCGCAAGGCCAGGCCCCACGCGCGGTTGATGCGGCTGCCGAAGGGCGAGTGGATGATCAGTTGGGTGCCGCCGGACTCGTCGAAAAAACGCTCCATCAGCAGCGTGTCCTGGGACGGCAGGGCGCCGAGGGTCAGGCGCGCCGGCGCCAGGTAGTCCACCAGTTGTTCGGCGCAGGCCAGGTTCAGGCCGAGGGTCTCGGTCAACCAGGCCAGGCTCGGTTGCAGGTCGCCGGGCGTGGCGCCCAGCAGTTGATCGAGCTGGGCGTGCAGGCGCGCCACGGCATAGGACAGCTCGGCGCTGCGCCCCGGCGCTTCGCCCAGCCAGAACGGGATAGTGGGCGGCTGGCCCTGGGCGTCCTCGACCCGCACCTTGCCGGTTTCAACCCGCAGGATCCGGTAAGAGCTGTTGCCCAGTTGAAAGACATCGCCGGCGATACTCTCCACCGCGAAATCTTCATTGACGCTGCCGATGTTCAGCCCCTGGGGCTCCAGCAGCACGCTGTAGTCGGCGTTGTCGGGAATCGTCCCGCCACTGGTCACGGCGGTCAGCCGGGCCCCGCGTCGGCCGCGCAAGGAGCCGCTGACGGCGTCTCGGTGCAGGTACGCACTGCGGATGCCCTGGCGGCCGTTGTAGCCTTCGGCGAGCATCTTCAGCAAGGCCTGGTAGTGCGCCTGGTCCAGCCCCGCGTAGGGTGAGGCGCGGCGCAGGGTGTCGAACAGCGCCTGCTCCTGCCATTCCTGGCAACTGACTTCGGCGATGATCTGCTGGGCGAGTACGTCCAGCGGTGCGACGGGGATCAGCAAGGTGTCGAGCTCGCCCCGGCGCACGCAGTCGAGCAGGGCGGCGCATTCGATCAGGTCATCGCGGGTGGTGGCGAACAGGCGTCCCTTGGGCGTGCCGCCGACCTGGTGCCCGGATCGGCCGACCCGTTGCAGGAACCCGGCAATCGAACGGGGCGAGGCGATCTGGCAGACCAGTTCGACGTCGCCGATGTCGATCCCCAGTTCCAGCGATGCGGTGGCGATCAGCACTTGCAGTTCGCCACGCTTGAGCCGTTGCTCGGCGTCCAGGCGAAATTCCTTGGCCAGGCTGCCGTGGTGCGCGGCCACCGCGTGCTTGCCCAGGCGTTCGCTGAGGTGGCGGCTCAAGCGTTCGGCCAGGCGCCGGGTGTTGACGAAGACCAGGGTGGTGCGGTGCTCGCGGGCGAGGCTGGCGATGCGCTCGTAGACCAGCTCCCAGACATCGTTGGCCATCACCGCCGACAACGGCACCGGCGGCACTTCGATGTCCAGGTCCCGGGGGCGGGCGTGGCCGATGTCGACGATGTCACAGGCGCGTCCCGTGCCCACCAGGAACCGCGACACCGCGTCGATGGGCTTTTGCGTGGCAGACAGGCCGATGCGCAGCAGCGGCTCGCTGCACAACGCCTGCAAGCGCTCCAGGCTCAGGGCCAGATGGCTGCCGCGCTTGCTGGCGGCCATGGCGTGGATTTCATCGACGATCACCGTACGGGTGCTGGCGAGCATCCGCCGGCCCGAGTCGGAGCCGAGCAGCACGTAGAGCGATTCCGGGGTGGTCACCAGAATGTGCGGCGCGCTTTTGCGCATGGCCGTGCGCTCTTTTTGCGGGGTGTCGCCCGTGCGCACGGCGGTGCTGATCTGCAGGTGCGGCAGTCCCTGCTGTTGCAGCTGCGCAGTGATACCGGCCAGCGGAGTCTGCAGGTTGAGCTGGATGTCGTTGGACAGCGCCTTGAGCGGCGAGACGTAGACCACCTGGGTTTCGTCAGGCAATTCGCCGCCCAGGGCCAGGCCTTGCCGGACTAGGTCATCGATGACTGCCAGAAACGCGGTGAGGGTCTTGCCGGAGCCGGTGGGCGCGGCAATCAGGGTCGAGCGGCGCTGGCGGATCAAGGGCCACGCACGCGCCTGGGCGGCCGTGACCGTCGGGAAGGTGCTGCGGAACCAGGCGCTGACGGCGGGGTGAAAGCCGTCGAGGACGCTGTCGGCGGACTCGGGGAGATTCATGGGCTCAGTTATGCGACCGCCCGGGCCAAGTTGCAAGTGCGCGCGCTGCGTTGCCCTTGGCCGCGGTGGCAAAGACCGCGGTTGGCAGTTTATAAGTGACGGTTGCGCATTAAACCCGCAAAATGTAACGATTCCGGCAACTCTCAACGGCAACGCCTGTGGGCGCTGTCGCTACACTCATCGTTTCAAACAGACTGGGCCTGCTGACTCTATGCGAATGCGCCTTATGTTACTGGGTGGCGGAAATGCCCTTGGGCAGGCGCTGATTCGCCTCGGTGCGGAGGAAGACATCGGTTTCCTCGCCCCCCGTCCACCGCAAGACGGCTGGGATGCCGCGAGCCTGACCCAACTGCTCGACGACACTCGCCCGGACGCGCTGATCAATCTCGCCTACTACTTCGACTGGTTCCAGGCCGAACAGGTGCCCGAGGCGCGTCTGGCTGGCCAGGAGCGCGCGGTCGAGCGCCTGGCGCAATTGTGCCAGCACCACAACATCGTCCTGCTCCAGCCTTCCAGCTATCGGGTGTTCGACGGCTCGCGGGCCACCGCCTACAGCGAAAAGGACGAGCCGGTGCCACTGGGCCTGCGTGGCCAGGCGTTGTGGCGCATCGAGCAGAGCGTGCGCGCGACCTGCCCGCAACACGTGATGCTGCGTTTTGGCTGGTTGCTCGATGACAGTGTCGACGGCGCGCTGGGGCGTTTCCTGGCCCGTGCCGAACAGCCTGAAGAACTGCTGATGGCCGACGACCGACGGGGCAACCCAACCCCGGTGGACGACGCCGCACGGGTGATCATTTCGGTACTCAAGCAACTCGATTGCGCGGCACCGCTGTGGGGCACCTATCACTACGCCGGACACGAGGCGACCACGCCGCTGGCGCTGGGCCAGGCCATCCTCGCCGAGGCCCGCACCCTGCATCCGCTGGCCATCGAAGCACCGACCGCGCAGGCCCATGCCGCGCGTCCGGATGCCGCCGAAGAACCGCAGCACGCGGTCCTGGCCTGCAAGAAAATTCTGCACACCTTCGGGATCAAGCCTCGCGCCTGGCGTGCCGCGCTCCCGGGCTTACTGGATAGGTTTTATCGTCATGGCTGAAGGCCCTGTATTAATCACCGGCGGTGCCGGTTTCATTGGCTCGCACCTCGCCGACGCCTTGCTTGCCAAGGGCTATTCGGTGCGGGTGCTCGATGACCTGTCCACCGGCAAGCGCAGCAACCTGCAACTGGACGATCCACGAATCGAGTTGATCGAAGGCGACGTCGCCGATGCGGCCCTGGTGGCCAAGGTGATGGTCGGTTGTTGCGCAGTGGCGCACCTGGCCGCCGTGGCGTCCGTGCAGGCCTCGGTGGACGACCCGGTGCGTACGCACCAGAGCAACTTCATTGGCACCCTCAACGTCTGTGAAGCCATGCGCCAGGCCGGGGTCAAGCGCGTGCTGTTCGCTTCGAGCGCGGCGATCTATGGCAACAATGGCGAAGGCCAGTCGATCGACGAAGACACCGCCAAGGCGCCGCTCACGCCCTACGCCTCGGACAAGCTGGCAGGCGAGTACTACCTCGATTTCTATCGCCGCCAGCATGGCCTGGAGCCTGCGGTGTTTCGCTTCTTCAACATCTTCGGCCCGCGCCAGGATCCGTCGTCGCCGTACTCCGGGGTGATCAGCATTTTCAGCGAGCGCGCGGTCAAGGGGCTGCCGATCACCGTCTTCGGCGATGGCGAGCAGACCCGGGATTTTGTCTATGTCGAAGACCTGGTAGACCTGCTGGTGCAGGCTATCGAAGCGCCCACGCTGGAAGTCGGTGCGGTCAACGTCGGCTGGAACCAGGCCACCACCCTCAAGCAGATGCTGCAGGCATTGCGCGAAGTGGTGGGCGACTTGCCGCCGATCACCTACGGCCCGGCCCGTTCGGGCGATATCCGCCACTCGCGGGCGAACAACCAGCGCCTGCTGCAGCGCTTCACCTTCCCCGAGCAAACGCCGATGAACGTCGGGCTGGCCCGCCTGCTGGGTCGCTAGGCATTTTGCGAGCGTAAAAAAGGCGCCTGTCGAGGC
>NZ_JACMYG010000053.1 GCF_014236655.1 Pseudomonas kielensis | reverse complement strand
GTCGTCATGCTCAACAAGCCAAATGTGCTGACAGGCTTGAACCAAACGGTACGCGGCCAGGTATGGACCCCTTGATTCCTGGGTCATCATGGACAGTCGGCCGCCGGCGAACAGGAGGGGGGCTGCCCCGCTCAGAAATTCAGGCGGAACAGGGTAAGCCCGTAGTGCCGCCGGAAACGGCAGGCGAACCGCAAGGAACGCTGTGGGTGCTGCAGGTAGAGGAATGCGGAAAAAGCGAAGACCTGCTTGTAATGGGCGGGCCGACCTGCCTGTCAACCGACCGAGGAGAATCCTGATGCAGCCCTTGTTTCGACTCCGACGCGCCCTGTGGCTGTCCGCTGCACCCTCAATACTGGCCCTGATATTCCTAACCTCGGGATCGGCCATGCCGGCCAGCACGGACGCCGCTCCGGTCGCCACCTACACCGATGTCCACGGCGTCCAGCACAGTACCGCCGACTTCAAGGGACATCCCACGATGCTGTTTCCTGCTGTCCACCTGGTGCGGCAGTTGTGCGGCCGGGCTGCGCAGCCTGAATGCCCACGCCGATGAGCTACGTGCCAGCGGGTTGCAGTTGACAATACTGAAAACCTATCGCAACGAAGGCGGCGATGGACCTGCGATCGATGCTTTTGCGGCCAAGTGGGCACCCGCCCTCGACACGGCAAACGTGACGTTGGGCAATGCCAGCGCCCAACTTGAAGCGGCCTATAATCCGAGCCATGTACCGGACATCTACTACCTGATCGATGCCCAAGGAACGGTACAGGCCGTTGATAGTGCGCCGTCGGCGACCCTCGACGAGATTCTGGCGTTCGCCCATCAGCCCGCAGGCCAGTCGCAATGATCTCCATCCTCGCCGCCCTGCGTCACGCCGCCAGAGACAAGGCCGCGCGCTGGACGGCAGCATTGGGCATGCTGGTAGGTATTCCGCTGTATCTGGTGACACTACTGGCATCCCTAACGGGCGGCCGGATAGCGTTGGCTAATCTCAAACTCCTGACGCCCGTCATGGAACTGTTTGCTTTGGCCATGGGCATTCTATTGGGGTTGATTCTGGCGCTGATGATGTTCCTTTTGCGCGAAGGACAACGGGCTCGCGAGGGGCTGGCCAGTGGCGGCGTCTTGTTGGGAATCCTGACGCCACTGCTGTGTTGCAGCCCGATTCTGCCCTTGCTGCTGGGATTGCTTGCCATCGCATTCCCTGCCTTGGCGAATGCGGCTGCCGGCGCGCTGCAAGCGTTTATCGCGCGTCACGAAACCGCTTTGCTGCTCGCCGCACTCGCGCTCATGGTGATGGCGCTCCATGAAAATGCTCGTCGGGTGTTGCAAGGCCCGAGCTGCCGGGTGAAATAAAGGAAAAATGAAACGTCGTCATGTGCCCCATTGCCTCGATCCCAGCATTATAGTGAGCCGCAATTAGAGCCATCATTCTCGAATCCGTGCTGACCTGTCCGCATTGTGGCCATACACAGCAGGAAACGATGCCCACGGACGCCTGCCATTTCTTCTACGAGTGCAGCCAATGCAAGGCTCTGCTGCGCCCCCGCGCGATTCAGCACCCGGCGCATATCAACGACATCAGCCAGTTCGACTAATAGGCCCGGCAACGTGATCAAGACGCTTGCATTATTCGCCATCACCGCAGTGGCCGAGATTGTGGGGTGCTACCTGCCCTACCTCTGGCTGAAACAAGGCAAGAGCATTTGGCTCTTGATCCCAGCAGGGGCATCGTTGGCCCTGTTTGCATGGCTACTTTCGCTTCATCCAGCGGCTGCTGGTCGGGTATATGCGGCTTACGGTGGTATCTACATCGGCGTGGCCATCATCTGGCTCTGGGTTGTCGATGGCATAGTCATAGACCAGCAAACTGAGCAGCACCTCAGGGTGATAGGCGGCGCTGCCGCGTCCGCCAAAAACCCAGGCGAGCCATCACCTGCGCCATGTTGTGCGCCAGTAGGGTAACCTGCTGCCGGAGAGCCAGATCGGAAAGCCTGCCGTGAGGGACTTGTTGTCGCTGAACCGCGGGACGTTGATGCACGTCATTGCGCTGCAGGCGCCCGCTCGGGAAGATGATGATCACCTCAAGGATCTGGACTTCATCCCGACAGGTATCGCGGGGCGCGATTTTGCACGTCGCCAGATGGCAGCGGCACCATGGAATGAAGCTGTCGATACCGGAATGAGTATCGTCGTACACCGTTGAGCTGTTTGCAGGGGTTGCTATGATGTCGAAGCGTAGCCTCAGGGTCTCTCCAAACCGGAACATTCGACCGTGACGTCATTCCTGCTCACCTACGAGTCCGCGATCCGCCTGGGTGCCTTTACCGGCATCTTCGCCGTGATGGCGCTGTGGGAAGTACTCGCACCCAAGCGGCGCCAATCCATTGGTCGCTGGCAGCGCTGGCCCCCCAACCTCGGCATTGGCGTGCTGGACAGCGTACTGGTGCGACTGATATTCCCCACCGCCGCTGTCGGCGTGGCGCTGTATGCCGATGCCCACGGCTGGGGAGCGTTCCATGCGCTGGACGTGTCGGGCTGGCTCGCGGTGGTGGCGTCGATTCTGCTGCTAGACCTGGCCATCTATCTGCAACACGTGATGTTTCATGCGGTGCCACTGCTGTGGCGGCTGCACCGAATGCATCACACCGATCTCGAGTTTGACCTGACCACCGGGACGCGCTTCCACCCGTTGGAGATTGTGCTGTCGCTAATGCTCAAGCTGGGCGTTATCGTCGCGCTGGGTGCGCCGGCGATCGCGGTGCTGCTCTTCGAGGTGCTGTTGAATGCCACTGCCATGTTCAACCACGCCAACGCGCGTCTGCCTCGGCGGTTGGACGCGGTTCTGCGCTGGCTGCTGGTCACGCCGGACATGCATCGCGTGCACCATTCGTGGCACCCGGATGAAACCAACTCCAACTTCGGCTTCAACCTGTCGTGGTGGGACCGGCTGTTCGGCACTTATCGTGCACAGCCGCGCGACGGCCATGCCGGCATGACCATCGGCATCAACCAGTTCCGCGATCCACGTGAGCTGCGCCTTGACCGCATGCTGTGGCAACCGACGCGCGGGCCGGTGAACAGCTATCCGATCAATGCGCGGCCCGAGGCCCCGGGTGGTGCAGACATCCCGTGAACGACCGCAAAAGCGAAGCTGGCACATTGACGCGTCATGGAGGTGCGCTGCCACCCCGGACTCAAAGCCCGGCGATTGTCATGGATGGTCGCCCGTTCGGGCGGGGTGACACTCGCTTCGTGATGCTTTCGCGAGCGCTATGAAATTTTCGCGCCGCAAGGCCCTTGACTCTGACCTTGGTCAAAGGCCCAGACTCGCCGCATGAACACACAAAGTGCTCCACTCACCATCGGTGCCGTCGCCAAGCGCGTCGGCGTGGCGATCAACACGATTCGTTATTACGAACGCTTGGGGCTGTTGCCCCAGCCACCGCGACGTGCCTCGAGCTATCGAAGTTGTGGGGATGGAGCGATCGCGCAGCTGCGCTTTAACCGCCGGGCCATAAATCCGAGCCTCACCCTGAAGGAGATTCTCGATCTGCTCACGCTCCCGCATAACCACCAGAAGGGGGTGGCTGCAGTGAAGCAGCGCGCACAGCTTTGGCTGGTGGCGCTGAATGCCCGCATTGCCGAGTTGCAGCGTGTGTACGATGGGCTTGCACAACGGGTGGAGTCCTGTCCCGGCCACGGCGCACCCGACCATTGCCCTAGCTTGCGGGCGCTAACCCATGAGGATATGTCGTCATGAGCGAACCGATAGCCTGTTGCCAGGGTGCCAGCCAGTCGGCGGACGCGATGGCGATCGATCCGGTGTGCGGGATGCAGGTGAATCCGGCGACCGCAAAGCACGTCAGCGTGCACGACGGGCAGACGTTCCATTTCTGCTCCGTCGGTTGCAAGACGAAGTTCGAGGCGGCACCGGCATCGTATCTGGGGGCTTCCGGCAAGCAGATTGCGGCGGGTAGCTGCTGCGCCGGCGAGACGGTCGCGACGCCCGATCATGCCGCAGCAGGCCTCACCCACGAGGAGAAGGATCCGGTCTGCGGGATGACGGTGGACCCGCACACCGCCAAGCAGCATGTTGAACATGCCGGTCACACTTACTACTTCTGTGGGCAGCGGTGCAGCGACAAATTCATAGCCGAACCACTGGCCTGGCTCGAAGGTCACGCGGCCCCGGGGGCGATCTACACCTGCCCGATGCACCCGGAGATCCAGCAGGTCGGACCCGGCGAGTGCCCCAAGTGCGGCATGGCGCTGGAGCCGATGCTGCCCAGAGAGGACGAAAACGACGGCGGCGAAGTGCGCGCCATGACCCGCCGCTTTTGGCTGCTGGTGGCCCTCACGCTGCCGGTGTTCCTGCTGGCGATGGGACCGCACCTATTCGGCTGGCAGCTGCCGTCACCATGGGATGGGATAACCCACTGGGTCGAGGCGGTGCTGGGGACGGCGGTGGTGCTGTGGGGCGGGGCGCCGTTTTTCCAGCGCGGCTGGAATTCGCTCAGGCCTTGGCGGCCGAACATGTACACGCTGATCGGCGTGGGGACGGGCGTGGCTTGGCTCTACAGCGTGGTGGCATTTGTGCTGCCGGGGATCTTTCCGGCCAGCTTTCGCGACGTGCACGGCCAGGTCGGCGTGTATTTTGAAACCGCTGCGGTGATCGTCACCCTGGTCACGTTGGGCGACTTTCTGGAGCTGCGCGCGCGCCGCCGTACCGGTGCCGCGCTGAAGGCGCTGCTGGGGCTGGCGCCGAAGACCGCGCATCGGCTGGCCGACGACGGCAGCGAGAGCGACGTGCCACTGGCTGAGGTGCATGCGGGTGATTCCCTGCGCGTTCGCCCCGGCGAAAAGGTGCCGGTCGATGGCGTGGTGCTCGACGGCGAGAGCCATGTCCACGAATCGATGCTCACCGGCGAGCCGATGCCGGTGAGCAAGACCAAGGGCGAGCCGGTGACCGGCGGCACCGTGAATCAGGACGGCGCGTTGACCATGCGTGCGGAAAAAGTCGGCGGCGAGACGATGCTGGCGCAGATCGTGGCGCTGGTGGCCAAGGCGCAGCGCAGCCGCGCGCCACTGCAGCGGGTGGCCGATCGCGTTGCGGCGTGGTTCGTGCCGGCGGTGTTCGCCTGTTCCATACTGGCGTTCGCGGGCTGGGCCTGGCTCGGTCCAGATCCGAAGCTGACGCATGCGTTGATCGCGGCGGTGTCGGTGCTGATCATCGCCTGCCCGTGCGCGCTGGGGCTGGCCACGCCGATCTCGATCATGGTGGCCAGCGGCCGCGGTGCGCAGAACGGCGTGTTGTTCAAGGATGCCAGCGCGATCGAGGCGCTGCGCGACATCGACACCCTGGTGCTGGACAAGACCGGCACGCTGACCGAAGGCAAGCCGGCGCTGACCGAACTGCTGCCGCTAGGCGAACTGCCGCGCGAACGCCTGCTGCTGCTGGCTGGCGCGTTGGAGCAACCCAGCGAGCATCCGCTGGCGCGAGCGATCGTCAATGCCCTCGACGGCGAAACGCCGCCCACGGTGGAGGATTTCCGCACCCTGACCGGTCGCGGCGTGCAGGGCCGTGTCGACGGCCGCCTGGTGGCGCTGGGCAATGCGCGACTGCTCGACGAACTCAAGATCAACGCCGACGACAAGGCCACGCAACAGGCCGAAGCGCTGCGCGGCGACGGCGTTACGGTGATGTTTCTCGCCGTCGACGGGGTGCTGGCCGGCTTGATCGCGGTCGCCGACCGGATCAAACCGGGCACGGCGAAAGCGATTGCGGCGCTGCATGCCGACGGCCTGCGCCTGGTGATGCTGACCGGCGACAACGCGACCACGGCGAGTGCGGTGGCGCGCCAACTGGGCATCGACGAGGTGCATGCCGATGTGACACCCACCGACAAGGCATCGGTGGTGACCCGGCTGAAGAGCGAGGGCCGCCGCGTGGCGATGGCCGGCGACGGCATCAACGACGCGCCCGCGTTGGCGGCGGCGGACGTGGGCATCGCAATGGGCAGCGGCACCGACGTGGCGATGGAAAGCGCGCAGGTGACTCTGATCAAGGGCGATCTGGGTGCCATTGCGCGGGCACGCTCGTTGTCCCGTGCCACCGTGCGCAACATCCACCAGAACCTGTTCTTCGCCTTCATCTACAACGCGGTCGGCGTACCGCTGGCGGCCGGTGTGCTGTATCCGGTACTGGGCATCACGCTGTCACCCATGGTGGCCGCATTGGCCATGAGCCTGAGCTCGGTGTCGGTGGTG
Organism: Pseudomonas kielensis; assembly: GCF_014236655.1. Taxonomy (GTDB): domain Bacteria; phylum Pseudomonadota; class Gammaproteobacteria; order Pseudomonadales; family Pseudomonadaceae; genus Aquipseudomonas; species Aquipseudomonas kielensis. The sequence goes on along the minus strand of NZ_JACMYG010000053.1, from coordinate 11,062 downwards.
AGCAATGCGTTGCGCCTGCGCAAGGTGACGTTGTGATGGAACGTACCAGCAAGTGCCTTGCAATCGATCATCAGACCCCACTTCCAGTGACCACGTACAGCAATCTGTCCCGGCGACATCCCGCCAAACCTTTGCGCCTGACGGCCTTCGTTCTGGCCACGGCCTTGGGGGGATGCACGGTGGGACCGAATTTCGTGCACCCCGATCCGCCGCAGGCGGCGGCCTATACGTCGGCAGCGACCGCGCCGCATCTGCAGCCGGATGCCGGCGAGCCCGCGCAGCGGGTCAGCGTCGAGCAGGCAATTCCGGCCGCCTGGTGGCAACTGTTCCGCTCGCCACCACTGGACCGTCTGGTGCGCCAGGCGATTGCCAACAGTCCTACCATCGCGGCGGCCCAGGCCCGACTGCTGCAGTCGCAACAGGTGGTGGCCGAAGCACGCGGGGCCTATGCCCCGCAGATCGATGCTTCCGCTTCGGCCGAGCGGCAAAAGGGGCCGCCGTTTGCCCTGGGTATTCGGCCCAACCATGATCTGCCGACCTACAGCCTCTACTCGGCCGGCGCCACCGCAAGTTTCACCCCCGACGTGTTCGGCCTCACCGGTCGGCGGGTGGAACAGCAGCAGGCGTTGGCGCAGAACCAGGCGTATCAACTGGCAGCGGCGCAACTGGCCGTCACCGGCAATGTCGTCCATCAGACGCTCACCATCGCGGCGGCCCGGCAGCAGATCGCGGCGCTCGACGCCACCGTCGCCGCCGACGAAAAAACCCTCGCGCTGGTGCGGCAGAAATACACCGATGGCAAGCTGGCCCGGGATGACGTATTGACCGTCCGGGCTCAGCTCGCGAATGACCGTGCCCTTCTGCCGCCGATGCGGCAAGAGGTGGCCGTGGCGCAGGACGCGCTCGCCATCTTGGTCGGTGTGGCGCCAGCCTCGTTCTCGCCGCCGGACTTCGACCTGGCCGATTTCACGCTGCCGGCCGAGCTGCCGGTCGGGCTGCCTTCGGCGCTGGCTGAGCGCCGCCCCGACATTCTCGCCGCCGAGGCCCGGTTGCACGCCGCCAGTGCGGCGGTCGGCGTTGCCGACGCGCAGATGTATCCGAGCTTCACCTTATCTGCGTCGGTCGGCACGGCGGCGCTTGCCACCAGCTCGCTGGGCGGCGGTTCCAACCTGGTCTGGACGCTGTTCGGCGGTATCACTGCACCGATTTTTCATGGCGGTGCGCTGACCGCGCAGAAGCGGGCAGCGATCGATCAGTTCCACGCCGAGCTGGCGCTGTACCGGCAGACCGTGCTGACCGGACTTGGCCAGGTGGCCGACCTGCTGCGTTCGCTCGGCCACGATGCCGAACGGGTACAGGCCGAGCGCCAGGCGCTGGACGCCACCGACGACTCCTTGCATCTGGCGCAACGCCGTTACGCACTGGGCAAGACCGGCCGGCTGCCCCTGCTCGATGCCGAACGCCGTGATCAGCAGCAGCGCGTGTCGTATGTCCAGGTCAGGGCGCAACGTTACCTGGACAGCGCCCAGCTGTTCGTGGCCCTGGGTGGCGGATGGTGGCGCGATGCCGGCGCCCCCGACCAACGCGCCAACCCGACACGCCAACCCTCATCATCCGCCGTGCCTGATCGTCGACGCACCCTCGAACCGAACCAGTGAATACGCCAATGAAACCTCTTGTCCAAAAAATCCGCACCGTTTTCGGATCGATGCGAACTGCGCACGGCAAAAGACCGCGCCAGGGTGCTCGCCGTGCCTTGCGAATCGGGATCGTGCTGCTGGTGCTGGTCGCCTTCGGGTTGCTGCTGCGACTGACTGTGATGCAACCCCCTAGCGTTTCGGTGGCCACCGTGCAGCGCGGCAATGTCGTCGACGAAGTGAAAGGCTCCGGAACGGTGACGGCCGATGCGCTGGCCAATATTGCCTCGAAAATCACCGGACGGGTGGAGCAAGTCTTCGTCGCGGAGGGCGACAGCGTCAGCAAGAACCAGATCCTCGCCACGCTCGACCAGGATGGTCTGCGCCATCAGGTCGAGGTCGCCCAGGCGCGGCTGGACGCTGCCCGCATCAACGCCGAGCAACGCCAGCGCGAATGGACCCGGGAGAAACAACTTGTGGCCTCCGGTTCCGTCGGTGTCGAGGAAGCGCAGCAATACCGCGAGCGCAACGCCGTGGCGCAAAGTGCTGCGCGCGTCGCCGCGGCGGAGCTCGGCAAGGCGACATACGAACTGTCGCTGGCCGGCATCCCCTCTCTGTCGGACGGCATAGTCACCCAGCGCTGGGTGGTGCCGGGGGCCTCCGTGGTCGCTGGCCAACCGATGTTCACGATCGCCGACACCCATCTGATCTACGTGGATACCTTTGTCGACCAGAATGTCGCCGGACGCATCCGCAAAGGTGAGGTGGCGACGGTCATCCTGCGCGGCCGCGAGCGCCAGCCGTTGCCGGGGCACGTGCTGCGCATCCGCCCCCGCGCAGATGCGGCGACCGAAGAAACCGTGGTGGAAGTGAGCTTCAGCATCCCGGCCGACCAATTCCAGCTCGGCCAGTGGGCCAACGTCTACATCCGCACCGGCGAAGCGAAAGATGCACTGGTGGTGTCGCAGATGGCGCTGATGCCGATGGGCAACGATCTGTTCGTATGGGTGGTTGGCGCCGACCACACACTTCACCGCGTGCGTGTGACCGTGCTGGCGCGCAGCGCGCGGTCGTCAATGGTGGCGGTCGTCGGTGATGATCTCCATGCCGGCGATCGCGTGGTGCTGATGCCGATGGGGCTGAGGCTCGGTGAAACGATACGTCCCGAGCCGGTCAAGGCCGCGATGGGGATGGGGATGGCACAGTGAATCTTGCACTTCGCGACATCAGCTACCACCGCTTCAAGTTCTTCAGCTCCACGCTCGGCGTGTCGCTGCTGATCATGGTGGTGATGGCAATCGGCGGCATCATCCGCGGCGTCATCCTCGACTCGGCCACCATCATCAACGAGACGGGGGCGGACCTGTGGGTGGTACAGGCCTATGGTGCCCACCCGCAAGGAGGGACGCTCGGGCCGTTTGTCGAGACCTCCCGCCTGCCGCAGCAGGTCTATCACGCGATCGAGGCGATCCCCGGCGTGGCACAGGCGAGTCCGTTGGCGACGGCGTGGGAACACGTGGAAGTGATGCCCCACCCTACCCGGCTGATGAAGTTCATGTACATCAACGCACTGCTCAACACCGCCAGCATGGTCGAGCCCGACTGGATGGCCATGCCGAAACTGCAGCGATTCATCGTGATCGGCTACCAGCGCGGAAAAATAGGCGGGCCGCCGGTGATCGTAGCCGGCCGCGGCATCGAGTCCAGTCATTACGAGATCGTGGCTGACGTCAAGACCGGTTTCCAGCTCGGGCAGCGGATGCGCCTGGGCAACTTTGACTACACGGTAGTGGGGCTGACCAAAAACATGGTGGGCTTCACCGCGGACCCAGTGATCTACACCACGCTGGTGGACGCGCAGAACATCATTTTCCAGCAGGACCCCAACCTGTTGCGCAGTCAACGTCCCTCGGTTGCGCAGCCGTTCACGGAGCTGGCTGCCAACCAGACGCGGCTGGCCGCACCACTAGCGACCACGGCGGCCGCCATGGCCACAAGCACACGTTTCATCAACGCAATCGCGGTCAAGCTGGTACCCGGCGTATCGGCGCAAAAAGTCGCGCAGCGGATCACCCACTGGCAGCACCTGCAGGTCTACACTGCGTCGCAAGCGGTGAACCTGCAGCTGATGGGCTCCAACCGCCTGATCCTGTTTCAGCTGGCGCTGTTCCGCGACATCCTGGTGCTGATCGCGGGCATCGTCATCGGACTGATCACCTACACGTTCACGCTGGACAAACTACATGAGATCGCCATGCTCAAGCTGCTCGGTGCGCCCAGCGGCGTGGTGTATCGCATGATCCTGCAGGAGGCCTTGTTCATGGGCCTCGTGGGCACCCTGGTCGGCAGCGCCCTGGAGCTGCTGATCGAGCCGTACTTTCCGCGGCGCGTGGTCGCCACCTATGGCGATATTGCCCAAATGCTGGTGGCGATGATGATCGTCGTCGTGCTTGCCAGCGTGCTTGCCGTGCGCCGGGCGATGCATGTCGATCCGCGCAGCGTGCTGGGGGGAGGCTGAGCATGACTGTCAACTACGCCATCCACGCCGAAAACCTGTCGATGGTCTACGGACGCGGCCCTACCCGGGTGGAGGCCCTCAAGGGCGTCGAATTGGCCGTGCGGCCGGGCGACCTGTGGGCGATCATGGGTCCCAGCGGTTCGGGCAAGACGACGCTGCTGACCATCCTCGGGCTGGTTACCACGCCGACCGGCGGAAGCCTGCGGATCGACGGGGAAAACATTTATGACGGCAAGCAGCCGGATCTGGCACGACTGCGGCGCGAGAAGATCGGATTCATTTTCCAGTCGCCCAACTTGATCCCGTTCCTGACCGTGAGTCAAAACGTCCTGCTGCCCCTGCATCTGGCGGGGGTTCGCGGCCAGCATGCCGAAGCGCGGGTGCGGGAGTTGCTGGGCTATCTCGACATCGCCGACCGCGCCGACCTGCATCCCAACCAGCTGTCCGGCGGCGAGCAGCAACGAGTGGCCATCGCCCGCGCGCTGGCCAACAACCCTAAAATCATCCTCGCCGATGAGCCCACGGCCAGCCTGGATACGGAGCGCGCGTTGAATGTCATGCGTCTTTTGCGGCAAGTGACCAACGAACAACATGCGGCCGTGCTAGTGGTCACCCACGATCACCGCTTGATCAAGGAAGTCGACCGTGTGGTCCAAGTCATCGATGGTCGGATTGTCGATGCCATATCCGATGCACCGACCGGAGCTCAGGAACCATCGCGGGGCCCTGAGCGATGAGTGCCGGCAGTGCGAACCCGGGATGCGGCGACAACACGATCTTGGGCAAGTCGCGGTGCAAGGAGCTCGCATGAGCAGTTGGAGCGTCGGTGAACTGGCCATGCGCGCCGACATGTCGACAGAATTGTCAGCGCTGCTACCAGCGCCGCTGCAATGACCGTAGCAGCGGGGTCAGACGCGTGCGGTTTAGGCGTCCGCGGCCTGTTTGATCGCATCGGCCTGGGTCGGATAGTCGTGGATGACGCGGGCCAGCGTACGCAGACCGACCCTGGCAACCAGCGCCAGGGTGATCTCGTTGATCATGTCGCCGGCATGCCGGGCAACTATCGTCGCACCGAGGATGCGGTCGCTACGTTCGTGGACATAGATCTTGACGAAACTGGCCTCCTCGTTGTCGGCAATGGCCCGATCGGTGTAGGCGCACCAGGGTATGGTCAATGCACTCAGCCGTTGGCGGCCGGGAAACGGCGCATTACGGACCGCGATCCGCGCCGATGCCTCGGCAGTATGGGTAAACTTGTGCTCCAGGCAAACATCGCCGACCGCATAAATGCGCCGATTGCTGGTGCGTAGAAAATCGTCAACCCAAATGGGGGTTATAAGCTCAAACCGGCGGAATTTCTCCAACAAGGGGTTTGCTCCCGATACCGGGAAAATCGTACGTTAAGGCATAGCCGGGCTTGCATCACCCTGTAGCGACGCGATCAACGGGCAGGAGACATTTCCCTGCCGTAGATGGCAGGCGCACACAAGTTCGGACAGCACCGACTCCATGCGTGCCAAGTCGGCCATCTTCTCGCGAACGTCCTTGAGCTTGTGTTCAGCCAGGTTGCTGGCTTCTTCGCAGTGAGTGCCATCGTCCAGCCGCAGCAGCTCTGCGATCTCGTCCAAACTAAAGCCCAACCGCTGAGCTGATTTCACAAACCGCACCCGCGTCACATCTGCCTCGCCATACCGGCGAATGCTGCCGTAAGGCTTATCTGGCTCCGGTAGCAGGCCCTTACGCTGATAGAACCGGATGGTCTCCACGTTGACCCCGCCCGCCTTGGCAAAAACGCCAATGGTCAGATTCTCAAAAATGGTTTGCATATCGCCTAACTCCGTACATAACTACGGAAGTAAGGTTACGCTATCCATTCCAAATTCAAAAGGACAAACGCATGTCTGAACCACAAAACGGGCGCGGAGCGTTCTTCGCCGGCTGGCTGGCCGCCGTCCTCGCCTCTACCTGTTGCCTTGGGCCGCTAGTCCTGGTCGCTTTGGGAATCAGCGGAGCATGGATCGGCAACCTGACGGTGTTGGAGCCGTATCGACCAATCTTCATCGGCGCGACGTTGGTGGCGCTGTTCTTTGCCTGGCGTCGCATCTTCCGACCGGCCGCAGCCGGTAGTCCAGATGAGGTCTGCGCAATCCGCAGGTGTGCACCCTCTACCGGCTCATTTTCTGGATCGTGGCCGTGTTGGTCTTAGTCGCGCTTAGTTTTCCCTATGTCATGCCATTTTTTTACTAATCAGGAGTTCACCATGGAAAAACTGTTTGCCTCCCAGGCTCTCGTCGCCGTCGTTGCCCCCGTGTTGGCCACCAATCAAACCGTCCCGCTGTCCATACCAGGCATGACCTGCGCAGCCTGTCCAATCACGGTCAAAAAAGCCATCTCGAAAGTCGAGGGTGTAAGCAAGACCGACGTGAGCTTCGACAAGCATGAGGCCATCGTCACTTTCGACGATGCCAAAACCAGCGTCCAGAAGTTGACCAAGGCGAACGAGGACGCTGGCTTTCCGTCCAGCGTCAAACGCTGATCCACTGAAACTGACTCGGGTGCGGCATCTTGGGACTCATCACACGCACCGCCGACAAGGCCTGGGCGCTCGGCAGCGTCGTTTCCGCGATGGGCTGCCTGCTATCCAACGCTCGCCAGCCTCGACGCGGCCATCGGCTTAGGCTTTTTGAACCAGTACGAGGGCCTGTTCATAAGCCGGCTGCTACCGCTGTTGGCCGTGTTCGCGTTCATCGCGAACGCGCTGGGCTGGCTGAGCCACCGGCAATGGCACCGCTGCCTGCTCGGCATGACCGGGCCGGCTATCGTGTTCGCGGCCACGGTCTGGTTTCTGGTAACTGGTGGACGGCGAATCTGATGTATGTCGGACTGGCATTGATGGTCGGGGTGTCGATCTGGGATTTCGTCGCGCCAGCCAACCGCCGCTGCGGCCGGGACTGCTGCGCGCTACCAGCTAAACACGGATGACGGCATTGGCCGCTTACAAAACGAAAAAGGAATGCAGTATGACCACGTTGAAGATCACCGGAATGACCTGCCACTTGTGCGCTACGCACGTCAAGGAAGCCTTGGAGAAAGTGCCCGGCGTTCAGTCTGCCGTTGTGTCCTACGCCAAGGGCGCAGCCCAGCTCGACCTTGCCCCGGCACCGCATCGGATGCGCTGACTGCTGCAGTGGCCGAACTCGGCTACAAGGCGACGCTTGCCGATGCCCCTCCGACCGAGAACCATATCGGGCTGCTCAACAAGGTACGCAGCTAGATGGGGGCCGCTGACAAGGGCAGCGACGGCGAGCGCCAGTTGCACATCGCCGTGATCGGCAGCGGCGGTGCTCAAGGCCGTCGAGCTTGGCGCGAAGGTCACGCTGATCGAGCGCGGCACCATCGGCGGCACTTGCGTCAATATCGGCTGCGTACCGTCCAAGATCATGATCCACGCCGCCCACATCGCCCATCTGCGCCGCAAGAGTCCGTTTGACGTGAGATTACCCGCTACGAAATCAATCGTCCGGCGTGACCAGCTGCTTACGCAGCAGCAAGCTTGAGTGGACAAACTGCGCCACCCCAAATACGAAGGTATTCTGAAGAACACCCCTGAGATCACCATGCTACGCGGTGAGGCCGGTTTCAAAGACAGTCAACATCTCATTGTAACGTTGAATGGTGGTCGCGAGCGTGTGCTAGCGTTCGATTGCTGCCTCGCTGCCTCGCTGCCTCGCTGCCAGTCCAGCTATTCCGGCGATTCCTGGTCTCAAGGGCACACCTTATTGGACCTCCATTGAAGCCTTGGCCTGCGACACCATTCCCAAACGCTTGGCCGTGATCGGCTCGTCGGTAGTGGCGCTGGAACTCGCTCAGGCTTTTGCCCGACTGGGTAGCCAAGTGACTATCCGAGCTCGTAGTACCCTGTTTTTCCGTGAAGACCCAGCCATCGGTGAAGCCATCACGGCAGCCTTCCCTACCGAAGACATCAGAGTGCTTGAGCATGCAGAGGCCAGCAACGTTGCCTATGTTAAGGGGGAGTTTTTAATTTCTACCGAGCAAGGCGAGGTCCGTGCAGACCAGCTCTTGGTTGCGACCGGACGCATACCCAATACGCGCAACTTGGCGTTGGCAGCGGCGGGTGTCGCAGTCAATGCGCAGAGAGGGATCGTCATTGACCCAGAGGCATACGCACCAATACACCGCACATTTATGCAGCGGGTGACTGCACCGACCAGCCGCAATTTGTTTATGTGGCCGCCGCAGCCGGCACCCATGCCGTCATCAATATTGCAGGCGGTGATGTTGCTCTCAATCTGACAGCAATGCCGACGGTGGTGTTTACCGATCCGCAAGTCGCCACTGCCGGCCTGACCGAAGCCGAAGCCCATGCACAACATATCGAAACCGACAGCCGTACCCTGAGCCTGGACAATGTGCCGAGTGCGCTCGCTAACTTTGACACCCGCAGCTTCATCAAATTGGTGGTTGAGGCAAGCTCTCGGCGACTGATTGGAGTTCAATCCGTGGCACCAGAAGCGGGCGAGTTGATTAAGACCGCCGTGCTGGCCATTCGTAACCGGATGACGGTGAACGACCTAGCTGAGCTATTGTTCCCATATTTGACAATGGTTGAGAGACTCAAGCTCTGTGCACAGACCTTCACAACGGACGTCAAGCAATTGTTATGCTGCGCCGGATAAGCAGAACAATCGAAAATTGGTCTCGTGGGCAAAGCATTTTTATACGATCAAAAACTTCATAGGCAGCCAATCAGCGCGATCTCAGCCATGAGTTGCTCTCGGTTGAGTTGTTTGTGCGATATCGCCATGAACAAGTTTACTCGTTTTTTTATGTGCGCTAAGGTTGCATCGAATGCGTCTTTGATCTGATCCGGTGATCCGTTAATGTCGGATGGATCTGCCAGCCCCCAATGGGCTTTTATCGCAGTACTAAATACGATTGGACAAGCCTCTGCAGCCGCTTTGTCGCATACAGTAATGACGAAATCGGGATCAAGAAAACGGTGAATTTCGATTGATTTACTGAACAACTCTTCGGCGATGATCCCCTCGCGTTTAAGCGCTTTTAGACTCTGCGGATGAATTGAGCCAGAAGGATGGCTGCCCGCGCTGAACGCTTGCATTCCATCGGGGGCGACACTATTAAAGATGGCTTCGGAGAGGATGCTGCGACAACTGTTGGCGGTGCAGACAAATAAGATTTTCATCGTTGAATCTCATATACATAGTGAAATATGTTGGCACGAGTATCGCCAAAATAACTGCAGTTCAAACCACTCAGCAAGCTAGGCTTGCAGTGCGCTGACCCACTCCTCGACGGAGATGCTCAGATAGCCTGTAATCTCCAATGTTCGATCTTCTAGGGCATCGTGTTCTGGATGCATGTGCTGCCACGCTCCCACCACCATATCGCGATGGGTCAATAGCGCCTCAATCTGTGGACGAAAAAGTTTCAGCATTGAAGTCAGCCAAAGGTTGGTCGGCCAGGACGGATAAGCATGATCTACTGAAAAATCTTTCAGCATATTGATCGTGTCGGTTGAAGAGTACCAAGTTTCACCTGTCACCCAGCGGTTGCAGGCAAAAAGTCCAATTGGTAGCCCCCATGGATCCATCGAGATTGCAATCAGATGAGCAATCGCTTGGTCGCCTCGCGGCCACTCTTCGCTGGCCTGAGGATAGTCCATAGGAGTCACGTCAGAAGCGATGCCCTGTGCGCGCATAAAGGTATGGAAATGTCCATGCTCAAGGCCACCCTCTCGATGGGCGTGGTAGTAGTATTGAGCGTGGCTCTCCTGATCGAACACATCACCGTCTGGATAATGGTTCATCTCGAAGAAACCTTCATGCCCCTTAATCACCTCCCCCACCACGTTGAAACCGGCTTTGCTTAGTGCTCGCTGACAATCGACAATGACCTTGGAGGCTGAAAGCATCTCATGACGCGATGCCAGTGAAATCGAACCGACTTGCACGATGGGGATAGGTAACTCAGCTACTGCCGAACTGAATCCTGTGGGCTGGTCGTTCATCTTTTAATCCTGAAAATAGTGGTTACGAAAGGTTACGCCTCTGAATCTGGTATCTACGATGTGATTGCTCGGCTAGAGACCCATTTTTTGGCCTAAGGACTCTTTGCCGCAGGAGGATTGGGCTTAAATTGCCGCTGTAATGTTTCTATGTATGCCACCAATGCAGCTAACTCTTTGGACTCCCATTCGAGTGGAGCAGCTGCCATAGGGGCCACCATACAGACTTGTATCATCTCATCTAGAAACACGTGAGACATCCCAAACTGATTTTTACTCATGATCACTTCATGGGGATATGGTCGGGAGAAGGAAGGCTGGAACATATTTAGGCCCTGATGACAGGTGTCGCAGGAGAGACCGTTGCTACTAAGAAGTTTGTCTTTGAACAATTTTGACCCCAATGTTACAAGCTCACTTTCATTGCCTTGATAGGGCTTGTAGTTAGCAGGCCGTTTAACTTCCTGTGCGGTACAAGGATAAGCTTTAGCAATACATGGATTTGTTGCCGCACAAGGGTTTGTGCCCTGTGAAGGGGGTGTCACAGCATATTTGTTGGCTGCGTAACCATTCTGCGCTGTGTATGGTGTGGACAGTGCGGTTGAAGACGGTTTCGCTGCATTCGAGGCCGCCATTATCGGCTCAGCGAGGGCCATAGTAAGTACTGCCGCGGACGCCATTGAAGCCAGCGGTATGGTTGCGTTGAGAGCTTTTTGGGATATCTGAAACGCGCTCATGGTGACTCCCCGACGTAAGCCAACCTAGAAAAAGCAACGGCTTTTTCTGTCATTTACAAGGAGTCAGATGAATCCAACGCCAATTCGTTACAGGGGTCGCGGTAGGGACGGCAGTTGCCTGCCG
>NZ_JACMYG010000052.1 GCF_014236655.1 Pseudomonas kielensis | reverse complement strand
AGCTGTAGGCAGGTTCTTTATTAAGCACGATCAACAACCATCGATGTTTAACGCCGCCCTCGCCCACTCGTTGGTATAGCCCCCGCGCGCTTGAGGGTGTCGCTCGGCAGTTCTTTGAACAGCGCCCGGTAGCTGCTGGAAAAACGCCCCAGGTGCCAGAATGACCAGTGCATCGCCACTTCGGCCACGGTGGTCTGGCCGGGGTGGCTGCCGAGCAGTTCGCGGCGGGCGCTGTTGAGGCGGCGCAGGCGCAGCCATTGGGTCGGGGCCATGCCCGTGTAGGTCTTGAAAGCGTGTTGCAACTGGCGCAGGGAAACCCCGGCGACGTGGGACAATTCCAGCAGGTTGAGCTGTTCTTCCGGGGTATCGGCTGCCCACTCGCCCACCCGTTTCATGATCACCCGCTCACCTGCCCGGCGCTGCAATGCGCCCTGGTCGAGGCAGACGCAGGCGTTGTCGAGGATGAACAGGCAGTCGTCCAGCAGTTGCTGGGTCAGGGCTTCCCGGCTCGGTGGGTCGATGGTCTGGGACAAGCGGGTCAGGGTACCGCTGAGCCAGCGGCTGAACAGTGCGTTCTGCTGCGAGTTGAGCGGTGCCATGAACAGGCCTTCCAGGCGTTCGATGCTAACGCCCTGGCGCTGCAGGAACTGCGGACCGAAGACCACCGCCACTTCCTGGTAGTTCTCCGGGGTGATCCAGATGTTGCGGCTTTCACCGTTGAGCACATAAAGCGCGTTATCACTGCGGTCGAAACAGAACGCCAAGGCCCCCGGTGGCGCGCTGAAATTCTGCTCGACCCGGGTGTTCATGCACTCCTCGTAAATCTCTACCCCCTGCAAGTCCAGATAGCGCACCAGGCCGGCGAAGTGGCCGGGCGACATTTGCTGGTAGTGCTGCACCCACCCAGGGGTCGCGCGTATCTGGTCGGCGACGTCTGCGGTGTTGAAAGCCTGCACATGCAAGGGACTGGGCGCTGTCATGGGGGGATCCGCGCGCACTCTTTTGGTGCGCTTTAGGGCTGCTGAAAGTGGATAGATGGAACCGTAACGCTGGCCCAAGATAGTCGTCAACGCGCTACAGGGGAAGTCTCTGTGCACAGCAAGCCTGACTCTGGCGCGGATAAAACCAATAACGAGGTCTTTATGAACGCCCCTTTCGATCAGCTCTCCACCTGGCTGAAAGATCACAAGATTACCGAAGTCGAATGCGTGGTCACTGACCTGACCGGTATCGCTCGCGGCAAGATAGCGCCCACCAACAAGTTCCTGCATGAGCGAGGCATGCGCCTGCCGGAAAGTGTGCTGTTGCAAACGGTAACCGGGGACTTTGTCGACGACGACATCTACTACGACCTGCTCGACCCGGCCGACATCGACATGGTGTGCAAGCCGGTGTCCGACGCGGTCTACGTGATTCCATGGGCCATCGAGCCCACTGCGATCGTGATCCACGATACCTTCGACAAGTTCGGCAACCCGATCGAGCTGTCGCCGCGCAACGTGCTCAAGAAAGTCCTGCAGCTTTACACCGACAAAGGCTGGAAGCCGATCGTTGCCCCGGAAATGGAGTTCTACCTGACCCAGCGCTGCGAAGACCCGGACTTGCCACTCAAGGCGCCGCTGGGCCGTTCGGGCCGCGCCGAAAGCGGTCGGCAGTCGTTTTCCATCGATGCCGCCAACGAATTTGATCCCCTGTTCGAAGATGTCTACGACTGGTGCGAAGCCCAGGGCCTGGACCTCGACACGCTGATCCACGAAGACGGCCCGGCGCAAATGGAAATCAACTTCCGGCATGGCGACGCGCTGGACCTGGCCGACCAGATCACCGTGTTCAAGCGCACCCTGCGCGAAGCGGCGCTCAAGCACAACGTCACCGCCACCTTCATGGCCAAGCCGATCGGCGATGAGCCGGGCAGCGCCATGCACCTGCACCAGAGCGTGGTCGAGATCGCCACCGGCAAGCCGATCTTCGCCAATGAAGACGGCGGCATGAGCGAACTGTTCCTGCACCATATCGGCGGCCTGCAGAAGTACATTCCCAAGCTGCTGCCGATGTTCGCCCCCAACGTCAACTCGTTCCGCCGTTTCCTGCCGGACACCTCGGCGCCGGTGAACGTCGAATGGGGCGTGGAAAACCGCACCGTCGGCCTGCGGGTGCCGACCTCAAGCCCGGATGCGATGCGCGTGGAAAACCGCCTGCCCGGCGCCGATGCCAACCCTTACCTGGCCATTGCGGCCAGCCTGCTGTGCGGCTACCTGGGTATGGTCGAGCGCGTCGAGCCGAGCGCCGCCGTCGAGGGTCGGGCCTACGAACGACGCAACCTGCGCCTGCCGATCACCATCGAAGATGCCCTGGCGCACATGGAGAACTGCCCGACCATTGAAAGCTACCTGGGCAGCAAGTTCGTGCGCGGCTACGTCGCGGTGAAACGTGCCGAGCATGAAAACTTCAAGCGCGTGATCAGCTCCTGGGAGCGCGAGTTCCTGCTGCTGAGCGTCTGATTGCAAAGGTGGGAGCGAGCAAGCTCGCTCCTACAAAAGGTCCTACACATCGAAAACAATGATTCTAAGAGGTGTCGAATGCGTCTATTGAAATCCGTGGTACCCGTTACCCTGGGGCTGTTGTGCAGCGCTGTGGCCCACGCACAGCCCAGTGTCAGCGTGTACAACTGGACCGACTACATCGGCGAAACCACCCTCGCCGACTTCACCGCCAAGACCGGGGTCAAGGTCATCTATGACGTGTTCGACTCCAATGAAACCCTGGAAGGCAAGCTGCTCGCCGGTCGTACCGGCTACGACGTGGTGGTGCCGTCCAACCACTTCCTGGCGCGCCAGGTCAAGGCCGGGGCCTTCCTCAAGCTTGATCGCGAGCAGTTGCCCAACTGGAAGAACCTGGACCCGAAACTCTTGACCCTGCTGGAAAAGAACGACCCCGGCAACGCGCACTCGGTGCCCTACCTGTGGGGCACCAACGGCATCGGTTACAACGTCGACAAGATCAAACAGGTGCTGGGGGTTGACCATATCGACTCGTGGGCAGTGATGTTCGAACCCGAGAACCTGAAAAAACTCAGCCAGTGCGGCGTGTCGATGATGGATTCGGCCGATGAGGTGTACCCGGCCATCCTCAACTACATGGGGATGGACCCGCGCAGCGAAAAAGTCGAAGACTACAAAAAGGCCGAAGCCAAGCTGCTGACCATTCGCCCCTACATCACCTACTTCCACTCCTCCAAGTACGTCTCGGACCTGGCCAACGGTGATATCTGCATCGCCTTCGGTTATTCCGGCGACGTGTTCCAGGCCGCCAACCGGGCCAAGGAAGCGAAGAACGGGGTGAACATCGCCTACGCCATTCCCAAGGAAGGCAGCAACCTGTGGTTCGACCTGCTGGCGGTACCGGCCGATGCCAGCAACCCCAAGCAAGCCTACGAGTTCATCAACTACCTGCTGGACCCCGAGGTCATTGTCAAGGTCAGCGCCACCGTCGGCTACGCCAACCCGAATCCGGCCGCCAAGCCGTTCATGGAGGCCGAACTGGTGAACAACCCCGAGGTCTACCCGCCCCAGGCGGTGCTCGACAAACTGTACATTTCCACCACCCCGACGCCAGAAATCATGCGCCTGATGACTCGCTCGTGGAGCAAAGTGAAGTCCAACAAATGAACCAGGCCACTCAATTCAACCCGGACACCGAGCACGCCCGCTCCTACTACGCCGCCAGCGCCAAGGGCATGCGCCAGCGACCGGCGCTGGAGGCGGACCTGGAGGCGGATGTCTGCGTGATCGGCGGCGGTTTTACCGGGGTCAATACCGCCATTGAACTGGCCCAGCGCGGGCTCTCGGTGATCCTGCTGGAGGCTCGGCAGATCGGCTGGGGGGCCAGTGGGCGTAACGGCGGACAACTGATCCGCGGTGTCGGCCATGATGTCTCGGGATTTACCCGCTACATCGGCGAGGACGGCGTGCGTTACCTGGAACGCGCGGGGATCGAGTCGGTGCAGGTGGTGGCCGAGCGCATCCGCCAGCACGGCATCGACTGCGATCTGCGCTGGGGATTCTGCGAGCTGGCCAACACCGCAGCGCAGTTTGCCGCGTTCAAGGCGGAACAACAGAGCCTCCAGGCCCAGGGTTATGCCCATGAGACCCGGCTCGTGGCGGCGCAGGACATCGACCAGGTGGTCAACTCCAAGGTCTATGCCGGGGGGCTGGTGGACATGGGCTCGGGGCATCTGCACCCGCTGAACCTGGTGCTCGGCGAAGCGCAGGTCGCCGAGTCCCTGGGAGTGCGGATCTTCGAGCACAGCCCGGTGCTGGAGATCATTCACGGCACCACGGTCAAGGTGCGCAGTGCCAGCGGCTCGGTGCGCGCCGGCACACTGGTGCTGGCCTGCAATGCGCACCTGGAGGAGCTGGAGCCCAAGCTCAGCGGCAAAGTGCTGCCCGCCGGCAGCTACATCATCGCCACTGAACCGCTGTCGCAGCAGGCGGCGGATCAGTTGATCCCGCATAACCTGGCGCTGTGTGACCAGAAAGTCGGCCTGGACTATTACCGGTTATCCGCCGACCGGCGCTTGCTGTTTGGCGGTGCCTGTCATTATTCCGGGCGGGACCCGGCGGACATCAGCGCCTACATGAGGCCGCAGATGCTCAAGGTGTTCCCGCAGTTGGCCGATGTGCGCATCGACTATCAATGGGGTGGGCGCATCGGGATTTCCGCTAACCGTTTCCCGCAGATCGGCCGCCTGTCAGCGCACCCGAACGTGTATTACGCCCAGGGCTATTCCGGCCACGGCCTGAACGTCACCCACTGGTGCGCACGCCTGCTGGGCGAAGCGATCCATGCCGGACACAGCCAGGGTTTCGACGTGTTCAGCTCGGTGCCGCACCTGACCTTCCCCGGCGGCCGTGCATTGCGCGCCCCGCTGCTGGCGTTGGGTATGGCCTGGTATCGGATGAAGGAGATGCTCGGCTGACCGGCCAGCCTGCTTGTTCTGGCACGAACATCTATGTGGGATGCCTCTGTGGGAGCAGGCTGGCCCGCGATAGCGGTAGCGCCTGGCTGATTGTGCGCTAGGGTCACAGGTACCGCTTCGCTGGAGGACCCAAAGCCCATGCCCGGCATCGAACTGCTGCGCGCTCAGCGCGATGAGTTGGACAGCATCGAGAACCTGATGCAGTTCTACCTCTATGACTTCAGTGAATGGCTGCCGCTGACCCTCGCCGAGCGCGGCCTGTTCACTGTGCAACTGCCACCCGACTACTGGCGCAAGCCCGCCACCCAGCCATTCCTGATCCGGGTAGATGGAGCACTGGCCGGTTTTGTCACGGTGGACGATACGGCCCACCTGGCGGGGGTGGAGTTCAATATCAGCTATTTATTCGTCAGCCGCCGATACCGTGGCCAGGGCGTTGGCCGTCACGTGGTGGACGCACTGCTGCACCAGCTTCCCGGCTGCTGGCAGGTTTTCCACCTGGATGCCAACCAGGCGGCCAAGGCGTTCTGGGCCAGGGTCGTGCCGACGCTGGGCGCCAGTGAATTGAGCCAGCACCGGCTGCCGGTGGACGGTTACCCCTGCACCTTGTTCAAGTTCCGCATCCACTGACGGCTTCGACCTCAAGCCCGGCCGCTGACCGACCACCAGCGTGGCAACAACTGCTGGACTTTGGGCTCGGCGAATCGATCATCGATCAACATCACCAGCCCTTCATCCTGCTGGGTGCGAATCACCCGGCCGGCGGCCTGCACGACTTTTTGCACGCCGGGAAACAGGTAGGTGTAGTCATACCCATCGCCGAAAAGCGCCGCCATGCGCTGCTTCAACTGCTCATTGACCGGGTTCAACTGCGCCAGGCCCAGGGTCGCGATGAAGGCGCCAATCAGCCGTGCCCCGGGCAGGTCGATGCCCTCGCCAAACGCCCCGCCGAGTACGGCAAAACCGATGCCCTGGCCATGGGCGGTGAACTGCTCCAGAAACGCCTGGCGGCTGCGTTCGTCCATGCCCCGGGACTGTGACCATTGCTGGATGTGCGGGTGGCTATCGGCAAACAGTTGAGCCACCTGTTGTAGGTAATCGAAGCTGCTGAAAAACGCCAGGTAGTTGCCGGGGCGCTCGCTGAATTGGCGCGCCATCAAGTCGACGATGGGGGCCAGGGAGGCCTGGCGATGGACAAAACGGGTGGAAATCTGGCTGACGATCTGCACCTTGAGCTGGTCGGCATGAAATGGCGACTCGACGTCGATCCACACCGTCGCCGCAGGCAACCCCAGCAGGTCGCGGTAGTAGCGCTGCGGGCTGAGGGTCGCGGAGAACATCACCACGCTGCGCGCCGCGGTCAGTCTGGGGCGGATAAAGCCGGCCGGCACCACGTTGCGCAGGCACAGCAGCGCCAGGCTGCGCTGACCGCTGGACTGGCGTTTGCTGATGTCGAACACGAACTGTTCATCGAACAACTCCGCCACCCGGCAGAACTGCAACGCATCGAAGTAGAAACGCTGCACCTCGGCGTCCAGCCCTTGCGGGTGGTCGTTGAGGTAGTCACCGATGGCCGCGGTGCACAGCGACAGCGCCTGCAACAGTTTATCCGGCGCCTTGGCATAGGCCTGGTAAGGGCTGGTCTGCTCCTTGTGCAGCGCGTTCCACTCACGGTTGACCCGCTGCAGGCTTTTCTTCAGCACCTCGGGGGCGATTTTGCGCAGGGCGTTGAAACTGAATTGATCCAGGCTGGCGCTGTACATCTGCCGCCCGCGCTCCACCAGGTTGTGGGCCTCGTCCACCAGTACCGCCAGTTGCCACTGGTTGGCCTGGGCCAGACCGAACAACAGTGCGCTGAAATCAAAGTAGTAGTTGTAGTCGGCGACCACCAGGTCGGCCCAGCGCGCCATTTCCTGGCTCAGGTAGTACGGGCACACCTGGTGCGCCAGGGCGATCTGGCGCAGCGCCGCCTGATCGAGCAGGGTCACCTGGCTGGCAGCCTGGCGCGCGGCCGGCAAGCGGTCATAAAAGCCCTTGGCCAATGGGCAGGATTCCCCGTGGCAGGCCTTGTCCAGGTGCTCGCAGGCCTTGTCCCGGGCGACCATTTCCAGGACCCGCAAGGGCAGCCCCGGTGCGCTATCGACCAACACCTGCGCGGCATCCAGCGCCAGTTTGCGCCCTGGCGTCTTGGCGGTGAGAAACAGCACCTTGTCCAGTTTCCGCGGCGCCAGGGCCTTGAGCATCGGGAACAGGGTGCCGAGGGTCTTGCCGATGCCGGTGGTGGCCTGGGCCATGAGGCAGCGCCCGGTACTGACCGCCTTGAACACCGATTCCGCCAGGTGACGCTGGCCGGGGCGAAAGTCCGGGTGGGGAAACTGCAACGCCTGGGCCGCCAGATTGCGCGCCTCGCGATGGGCCAGCTCCTGCTCGGCCCAGGCCAGGAACAACTCGCACTGCTGGTTGAAGAAGGCGTGCAGCTCAAGTGCGCTGCAGGCTGACACCAGACTGGTCTCCTGCTCGCTGGCGATGTCGAAATACACCAGTGCCAGGTTGATCTCGGTCAGGTGCAGTTGCTGGCACAGCAACCAACCGTAGATTTTCGCCTGGGCCCAATGCAGTTGCCGGTGGTTGGCCGGCATCTGCTCCAGGTCGCCGCGGTAGGTCTTGATTTCTTCCAGGCGGTTTTGCGCCGGGTCATAACCGTCTGCCCTGCCCCGGACGCTCAACTGCCGGTACTGGCCTTGCACCGGCACTTCGTTCTGGTAGCCCGGACTGCGTCGCGCGGCCACGGTACGATGCCCGACGATGCCCTCCAGGGCCGTGGGTGATGGGGTGAAGCGCAGGTCGAGGTCGCCGCTCTTGGCGGTGAACTCACACAAGGCACGCACCGCGATGCTGTAGCTCACGCTCAAGGTAGTGCCCACTGCACGTAGCACACGGCGATGGGCATCTGATGGGCGTGGCAGAACTCCAGCCAGCGCAACTGGTTATCCTGCAGGCGATCACCCGGGCCCTTGACCTCGATCATCCGGTAGGTCTTTTGCTGCGGCCAGAACTGGATCAGGTCGGGCATGCCGGCGCGGTTGGCCTTGATGTCCTGCAACAGCCGCTCGAACCAGTGCCTGAGGTGTTCCGCCGGCAGGCAGAGCAATGCCTGCTCCAGCAGTTCCTCGGTCAGCGCCCCCCAGAACACGAAGGGCGATTGCACGCCCGCCTTGGCGTGAAAGCGCTGGCGAATGGTCGTGGCATAACGGCCATCGTCCAGTTCCCCCAGGCAGGCCTGGAACAGCTCAGCGCGACGGGCATGGAAATCCTCGCTCAGCAGGTCCACCGGCCCGCGCTGGAACGGGTGGAAGAACGCCCCGGGCAACGGCGCGAAGATCGCCGGCCAGCAGAGCAAGCCGAACAAGGAGTTGATCAGGCTGTTTTCAACGTAGTGCACCGGTGCCGCCGGGTCATCCAGGTGCGCCTGGACATGAAATTCCACCGACAACGCCGGGTCGACGCGCGGCAGGTTGAGGTCCAGGCGTTCGACTTCCCGTGGCTTGAGCCGTGGCGCCGGCGGCCCGCCGAGTTTGCGCCGCAAGCGCGGCAGCATTCGCAGCACTTGCTGCTGCTCGGCGGCACTTTGCGGGGCGAGCTCGGCCTGGGTCGCCAACTCCAGCGCCAGGGCATACTCGGCGCAGCGCTCCAGTACCCGGATCAGGCGCACCCTGGCGCCCGGGTAGTGGCACTGACGATAGATAGCCAGCGCTGCCGGCCAGTCGGCCAGGCGTTCGCAGTGTTGCCCGAGCAGGAACAGCAGTTTGTCGCGGCGTCTGTGCAGCCAGGGATTGGCGCTGTCCAGGGCGTGAATCCGGGCCACCACCTGGCTCACGTCCTCACCGCCTTCGAAAGCTTGCTGGCAGCCATGCAGGTAGAGAAATGCCTCGACGTCCTCACGGCTGCGCAAGCCCCGGGACTCGGCGCAGAACTCGACCTTTTCGTAGGTGTAGATGCCCAGGTCCGCCAGCACGAACTCCGACCAGTCCTGGTACAGGTTGCCGAAGAACATCAAGCGCAAGCGGTCGCACAGGTCCATGATGGTCAGGCTCAGGAGCCGATCATCCAGGGCCGGGTACCACTGGTGCAGGGTTTGCGGTTGGGGGAATGACTCACGCAAGGCGTCGAGCCAGGCGGCTTTTTTGGCTTTGGGCTGATCGATGGCCGCACCGAAGCAGGCGAGGATCTCGCCTTTGAGCAGCACCTCGAACACCTGGTCCAGGGTCAATGGCGCCTGATCGTCGACCCAGCCCAGTTCCAGCAA
This sequence comes from Pseudomonas kielensis, assembly GCF_014236655.1. Classification (GTDB taxonomy): domain Bacteria; phylum Pseudomonadota; class Gammaproteobacteria; order Pseudomonadales; family Pseudomonadaceae; genus Aquipseudomonas; species Aquipseudomonas kielensis. The sequence continues at coordinate 9,995 of NZ_JACMYG010000052.1, read as the reverse complement.
CGGCTGCACCGCCAGCGCCGGCGCGCCGATTTCCGGGTACTGCAACTTGCCCAGGCGAAAGTGTTCGCCCTTGCGCATCACCATGCGCACCAGCAGCGCCTGGGACGCACGCGGCAACTGGCCGAAACGCTCGATGAACGCCTGCTCCTGCGGGCTCAGCACATCGGCATAACGCTGCTGCAGCCAGGCGAGTACCTGCTGAAAGTTAGTGAGGTAGTAGAACGGATCTTCGAGCGGATTGACGGTCACAGATAGAAAGGGCCATGGCAAACTGATACTGGTTATGCATACAGATAGCAGTTCAGCCGCGCCGCTGGCAAATGGAAAAGGATAAATGGGCGGGTTTTATCCATCGCACCGACCCTTTGATGAGGTTTTTTCCTGCTTTTTCAGGGCCTAAGCGAACTTTCCCGGGATAAGCGGGACCAAGGGCCTAGTGATATCGCGCCGCTGCTCATCGCATCAGGCCGATCAAGTGATTCTGGATTGAGAGGTTTTAGTATGAACATCCGTACGCTGTGCATGCCCCTGGCCGTGGCGGCCTTGCTGGCACTGGCAGGTTGCTCGACCCCAACGGTGGTGACCCTGCAGAACGGCACCCAATACCTGACCGAAGATATGCCGGACACCACAGGTGAAGACGGCTTTATCGAGTTCAAGGACATTTCCGGCGCGACGGTCAAGGTCAAGGCGGATGATGTCGCCACCATCCGCAAGGAAGATTAAACACTCAGCGCTGGGAGCTGGACCAGCCTGAGGCGCGCAAAGCCGGCAACAGCAACTCGGCCGTGAGTCCAGCCACGCGGCGGCCATCGTCACTGTCCATATCCTCGCCCGCCAGCAACGCATTGACGATCGCCTCCTCCACCGCTTCGGCCGCTGCGCTGAACAAGGCGGAAAGGTAGTCATTGTTGAGCATGGCCAGAGGCGTGCTCAAGGGCAGGTCTTTGCGCCCGTAGTCCGCAGGCGGCAGATCCTGGTTGCCGGTGGCGAAGGCCAGGAAGATGTCTCCGCTGGAGTCTTCGGTGCCGCCGCCGGTGCGGGCTATGCCGATGGAGGCGCGCTGGGCCAGGCGCTGGCACTGGTGCGGCAGCAGGGGCGCGTCGGTCGCGAGGATCACCACGATCGAGCCCATGCCAGGCGTGCCCTGGTGTTCGAAGGGCGATGGGCTTGGCGCCAACTGGCGGCCGACCGGGTAGCCGTCGATCCGCAGTTCACGGCGTTTGCCATGGTTGGCCTGGACCAGCGCACCGACGGTATAACCACCCTGCCCGACCGGCACTTGCCGCGACGACGTGCCGATACCGCCCTTGAACTCATGGCAGATCATCCCGGTGCCACCCCCGACCGCGCCCTCCGCCACGGGGCCGGCGCTGGCATTGGCGGCTGCCTCGGCCACGTGTTGGGGGCCTACATGCTGGCCCCAGATGTCATTGAGCACGCCATCGTAGGTCTCCATCACCACCGGCATGCACCAGTAGACCGCTGGGTCCGCGAGGCTGTCACGCTCCTGCGCCACCAGGGCATCACGCACCACACCGACGCTGTGGGTATTGGTGATGGCAATCGGGGTTGCCAACAGCCCGGCTTCACGAATCCATTCCAGCCCCGTGGCATCGCCGTTGCCGTTGAGCACATGGCAACCGGCGAAACACGGTTGCTGCCGTGCGTGACCGGCCCGTGGCTGGATCAACGTAACGCCGGTCCTGACCTGCTTGCCGTTGACTTCGTCACGCACGGTGCTGTGCCCGACCCGAACCCCCGGAACATCGGTGATGGCATTCAACGGCCCCGGCACGCCCAAGCCCAGGGTGATGCCCAATTCACGTGCTCGCATGTCCTCTCCTCAGCAATATTGATGCACCGGTTCGCACCGGCGAAGGACCGCTACTCTAGAGAACCCAGGCTGTCGCGCCCATTACCCCGTTGGGGTATGCCCCCCACAAGCACAGGCGCGCAATCCCCGACGGGATGTTGCCGATCAACTCCCGGTGCGGATCTTGTTCCACAGCCGGGTCCGAATCCGGTCGATGTTCAGGGGCATGGCTTGCAGGGCGAACAATTTGCCCATCATCTCCTCGCTTGGGTAGACCTTGGTGTCGTTCCTGATAGCCGGGTCGATCAGGCTGTCGGCCTGCTGGTTGCCGTTGGCGTAGTGCACATGGTTGCTGATGCTGGCCATGACGTCGGGGCGCAGCAGGTAGTTCATGAAGGCGTAGCCTTGTTTTTCGTCGGGCGCGTCGACGGGCATGGCCACCATGTCAAACCAGATCGCTGCGCCTTCCTTGGGGATCGCGTAGCCGATGTCCACGCCGTTGTTGGCTTCCCTGGCCCGGCTTTCGGCCTGCAGGATGTCCCCGGAGAAACCCACCGCAACGCAGATATCGCCGTTGGCCAGGTCACTGGTGTACTTGGAGGAATGGAAATAGCTGACGTAGGGCCGTACCTTCATCAGCAGTGCTTCGGCTTTCTTGTAGTCCGCCGGGTCCTGGCTGTGGTGGGGCAAGCCCAGGTAGTTCAAGGCCGCGGGCAGCAGTTCCGGGCCGTTATCGAGGATTGCCACGCCGCACTTCTGCAGCTTCTCCATGTATTCGGGCTTGAAGATCAGGTCCCAGGAATCCACGGGGGCGTTGTCCCCCAGCACCGCCTTGACCTTGGCAATGTTGTAGCCGATCCCAGTACTGCCCCACAGGTAGGGAAAGCCGTGCTCGTTGCCCGGGTCGTTGTCTTGCAGGGCCTTGAGCAACACGGGATTGAGGTTCTGCCAGTTGGGCAACTGGCTCTTGTCGAGCTTCTTCAGCGCCCCGCCGGCGATCTGCCGCGCCATGAAGTGGTTGGAGGGGAACACCACGTCATACCCCGATTGACCGGTCATCAGCTTCCCGTCGAGGGTTTCGTTGCTGTCGTAGACGTCATAGCTGAAACCGATGGCGGTTTCTTTCTGGAAGTTTTTCATCGTGTCCGGCGCGATGTAGTCCGACCAGTTGTAGACCTTTACGGTCTCGGCGGCCTGGCTGAGGGTCGCAGCCAGCATCAGCGGGGCCAGCATCAGGGGTGCACGGGGTATGCGGATCATGATTCGATTCCTGTTTGGCGTTTTTATTGGCAGGTCTTCGGTTGATCAGAGGATCAAAAAATCAATACGTAGGTCTTGCGCACCGTTTCCTCGATATCCCAGATCCCGGTGCTGTTGGCAGGCAGCATCAAGGCATCGCCGGCTTCTATCTGCAGCGGCTCGCCGTTATCCGGGGTGAAGGTGCAGCGACCCTGGACGAAGTGACAGAACTCTTGCGCGACGATCTGCCGCCGCCAGCGACCGGGGGTACACTCCCAGATCCCGGTTTCGACGCCGTCGCTGCGCTCAACGCTGGTGGTCGAGGTGACCGCCACCGGCGTACCGAGCGGAACGGCGACCGGGGCGGATTCCTGCAGCGGCACCTGATGGGTGTTCTTGAACTGGGTAATGCTCATGTCGATACCTGTGGGTGAGTGAAGCGCGTTTAGTGCATCAAGCCTTCCATGAACCCCGCCACCTGCGTGGCAAGCTTGCGGCGCCAGGGCGCGCTGTGCGGGTCGGCCAGGACGCGATCTTCATGGATGAAGCTGCGGATGATCGCGTTGTAGCCCAGCCAGCGCAGCGGCTCCGGCTCCCAGGCGCGCAGCGCGTCGAGGCCGCCCTGGGGGATGACCCAGGGCTGGCGCACCAACTGGCTGTCGCGTTGCAGGATCAGGTCGGCCAGGGTTCGGCCACCAAGGTTGCTGGCGCCGACGCCTTCACCGCCATAACCGCCCGACAGGGCAATGCCGCTGCGCACGTCGCACAGCATGTGCGGCTTGAAGTTGCGCGACATACCGAGGTTGCCGCCCCAGGAATGGGTGATCTGCACATTCTTGAGCTGCGGGAACAATTCACCGAACAGGTAGCGCCGCAGCTCGACCTCACTGCGGGTCAGGTCGAAGTTGTGCCGCAGTTGACCGGCGAACTGGTAACCGCCTCTGGCGCCGAACACCAAGCGATTGTCGGCCGTACGCTGGCCATAGGTGACCTGGCGGCTGCTTTCGCTGAAGGCTTGGCCGCGGCTCAGGCCGATTTCGTCCCAGGTCGCTGCGGACAAAGGCTCGGTGGCGACCAGCAGGCTCTGCACCGGCAATTGATAACGGCCCAGCGGGGCCAGCGTCACGGCATACCCCTCCACCGCCGGCACCACCCAGCGCGCACGCACGCTGGCCTTGGCGGTGCGCACGCTGCCCGACTGCCAGGCGGTCACGGGGCTGTTTTCGTAGATATTCACCCCCATGCGCTCCACGGTGCGTGCCAGGCCCCGCACCAGCTTGGCCGGGTGGATCGTCGCGCAGTGCGGCGCATAGATGCCACCATAGGGCCTGGCCACCCGGATCTGCTGGTTGAGCTGCTCGGGGGTCAACCAGCGATAGTCGGACTGATTCAAGCCCTGGGCATAGAGCCCGTCCAGATACTGGCGCAGGCTGTGCGCCTGCTCGGGATAACGGGCGGCGCAATACAGCACCCCGCCCTTGCGGTAATCGCAGTCGATGCCTTCTCGTTCGATGACGATCGCCACCTCATCGGGAATGCTGTGCAGCAAGTCGAAGGAGGCCCGCCGTTGTTCGGCGGGCAATCCGGCCAGCAGGCGGTCTTCGCCCAGCAGGTTACCCATCAGCCAGCCGCCATTGCGGCCCGAAGCGCCGAACCCGGCGGTTTGCGCCTCGACGATGGCGATGTTCAGCTCGGGAGCCTGCCGCTTGAGGTAGTAAGCGGTCCAGAGGCCGGTGTACCCGGCACCGATGATCACCACATCGACATCCAGCTCGTGCTCAAGGGCGGGCCGCGGCAGCAGCGGCTCCTCGAGCTGGTCCATCCACAAACTGATCGTGCGCCACGCCGGCATGCAAGTCTCCGCCCTTCAAGTTTCGATGGCGTCGATCCTAGTGGTTGGCTCAGGGCTTGTCTTGCGCGCGTGCACGCAAAGAAATCTGTTTGACGTAGGCCTTGGGCGACAGCCCGGTGTGCTGGCGAAAACAGCTGTAGAACGCCGATAACGAGTTGAACCCGGCGGCAAACGCCAGCTCGTCGATGCGCACCGGGGGCGTGGCCCGGTCCAGCGCCGCCAGCAGATGCTGCAATCGCGCCTGGTTGACGTAGCGGTAGAAGCTTTGCCCCAGGACCTGATTGAGCAGGTAGGAAATCTGGTTGCGGCTGTAACCGCACTCCTCGGCCACCCGTTGCAGGTCCAGTTGCGGATCGAGATAGGCTTGCTGGCGCTCGAAGTACTGCTGCAGGTCCTGGGCCATGAAACTCAACTGCCGGGGAGACAGCCCCAGCCGACTGGCCGCCGGGCGCGGAGTTCCCGGCGCCTGGCTGTCGCGCTGCTCGTGAACCAGGGAAGCGTATTCGTTGACGCGCCAGATCAGCCCGTCACGCACGGTGATTGCCTCGCTGGAGCGAAACGACACCAGCCCTTCACCGCCGCGCAAGGTCATGCGGTACTGGATGAACGCGGTGTCGCCATCCAGGCGGATGCGGTCCGAATGCTCCAGCGCCTCCTCGGGATCACGGGGCATGCTGCTGCGCACGTACTCGCGCAGTTCGCTCAAGCCCAGGACCCGGTTCTGGAAAAAGTCGTGGTACTGGATATCCGGGTGATACAGCGCCATCACCCCGTCCAGGTCGCGGTGCTTCCAGCACAGGTGATAACGCAGCACGGTTTCGCCAGTGGCCTGGGTCAACAACGGGCCATCTTCTGGGGCAGGCATAGGGCACTCGACGGCATAAAGTACCGAGCTTGCCGAACTTGCCCGAAGGCTTCAATGGTCATGGGCAACGCGCGAACGTGATCCAGCGCATAAAAACCGCATTCAATCGCCAAATGGCCTGAAAAACCCAGTAACCGCAGGCTGAACGAATGCTACTTTTATCCACTCAACCGGTGGAGCCACAGAAGGCTCTCTCTCCTGTCATGAGCTAACGGAAGCGCTCGATCACCCAGGTGGGCAACAGATGAACAAGGCTTCACAGAGTAAGGTCACCTTTCCCAACGCCTGCCAGTTGATGCGCTGGCATTTTCATCCCGTGGGCTTCGAGGCCAACATGGATGCGCCGGGGAGCATGATCGCCCGGCTGTTCGACCGCGTCAGCGGCGAGACGCTTTTGGCCATTGCCGGGATTCCCTGCGCCACCGTGATGAACGCAGCAGATGTGGAGCGCATCATCGAAGCCGTGGAGGATGAACTCGAAGCCTTCATCCCCTCCCAGGCGCTCAAGCGTTACGCCTGAACCGCCAATCCTGATGACCTTGAACCTGTGGGCGCGAGCCTGCTCGCGATGATCCTGAGATCGCCCTGGCTGTCAGGCCAATCGCGTTAGCGTTGACGAACGTCGCGAGCCGACGGAGCGCCGCCCGACTCGCTCCCACCCGCACTGCCCGCACCGGTGCGTTGATCGGCAAAGAACGGCTTGGCGGCGATTCGGTCGGACGCCCGCGGCATGTTGACCATTGGTCCCTCCTGAGCATCGACGTACCAGTAGCAATGGCTGACCGCACGGGTGATGCCGACATACGCCAGGCGCAGGATTTCGTCTTTCTGCGCGCTGTCGTACGGTTCTACATCACCGTCCTTGCCCAGTCCCGCCATCCGATAGACCTGGTTCTTGTAGGGCGAACTGGTCAGGTGCTGGCAGTCCCCCAGCAGGAACACCGCATCCGCCTGCAGCCCCTTGGCACTGTGATAGGTCAACTGCTTGAGGCGTCGGGCCTCATACGGCAAGCTAGAATCAACATTAACTACAGATGAAATATGTTTCTCTATCAATAGCTTATCGCTACTTTTTCGATACAACATTAAGATCGAATCACCCTTCTGGTAGTGCTCCGTGAGGCGCTGGCCCAGCGCGGCCTCGTCACGATCATGGATCTGTACCGGCAGCAACGGCCCCGCCTGCCCGCACGCCTTGGCCTTCTTGCCCGGGATCGCCGGGGCGGCGCGCACGATATGCTCGGCCGCATCAATGATGTACTGGTGGCTACGGTAGTTGTCGCTGAGCATCACCCGGGTGGTGGTGGGTGACGGGAATTGCTGGCTGAACTCCATGAAGTACTTGGGCGAACTGCCGCGCCAGCCGTAGATCGATTGCCAGTCATCACCCACGCACAGCAGCGAAGAACGCTGGGCCCCACGGCCGACATGCATGGCCGGCCCGCGGCGACGGATCTCGCCTAGCGTGGCCCGCAACCAGGAGACGATCTGCGGCGAAACGTCCTGGAATTCGTCGATCATCAGGTGCGACATCGGTCGCAGCAGTTCATCGCTGAGCAGCCTGAGGTTTTCCGGCGAGTGTTCGCTGAACAGGGCGAACATGCGGTTGTAGGTCATCACGGGCGGCTTCTGGTCCAGCAGATGATCCTCGAAGGCCCGCCAGAACAGACTCAGTGCCTCGAAGAAAAACCGGTCTGGGTCGTCCTTGGCAAAGGACATCTGCCCCACGGCGGCGGGCACGTCCAGGCCCAGGTTCTCGATAAAGCTGGCGGCGCCGACAAAACAGTCGAGCAACGGCGCACTGGCCAGTTCGCCCTTGACCTTGTAGTCGAACCCGGGACCGGCGCTGGCATCCCCAGCCAGGGTGGCCAGGACCCGCTTTGAAGACTGATAACTATCCAACCAAATCAATGGTTTACGGCAGAAAGCTTGAAACAGGGTGCGCTTTACCGCCCATTCTGCGCGCACCGTGAGCTTGGCGTTGGGGCGGCTCACCTGGGGATTTTCCTGGGGGTCGAAGCCCAACACCACCCAGGCGTCCAAGCTCGGGATGTAGCCGTGACAATGGAAGGTCGCGCCATTGATCTCGAATGCCTGCCGGCTGGGCTCGATGCCCTTGATCGGCCAGGCGCCGGCCCGCAGCCACAGGTCCTCGACGACATCACACAGCTCTTCATCGCGCTTGGCCGCCAGTTCCGTCACCGCCATGCGCTTTTGCACATCCGGGTGGTCGCGCTCCAGCTCCTTGAGCTGTAAAGCGTGCCGCGACAGTGGCGTGATCAACTCACGAAAGCGCAGGTTGTCGGTAAACAGTCGGTGAAAACAGGCGTTGAGTTGTTGGCGCTGGCTGTCGTTGATCCGCAGGTCGAAGGGGTTGCTGTCGACCTGCGTGTCATCCAGCAGCGTGCGCTCGCTGAGGTTTTCAAAGGCTTGCAGGCGCTCGAAGCCCGGCAGACTGCGAACCATCGGCAAAATCCGTGAATGGAAGGTGCGCACCAGGTCGCGCGCGTCTTTTTGCGACAGCGCCCGGCCCCACAGGGCGTATAGGGCAATCAGCTTGTTGATGAAGTCCTTGCGCGACTCCCGGGTAAAGGTCACCACGGTCAGGGAGTCCAGCTCGAAGCCCAGGTACTGGGTCAGCAGCACAATGCGCAATGCCAGGGTGCTCGACTTGCCGGCGCCCGCCCCGGCGATCACCGAGGTGGACGGCGTGTCGCTGAAGATCATCTTCCACTGCGCGGCGCTGGGTTGCGCGGCGGCCGGCAGCAGGCGCGCGACATCGGCCTTGACGCGCTTCTTCAGCTCAGCACTCAAGGGCAGCCGCCAGTCGTCGAACAGGTGCTCGTCGACCTTGGGGGCCGGGTGCTCCGTGCAGCGGCTATCGCGAATCAGCAGGACCTGGCGCCCTTCTTCCAACCCCTCGGCCCGCCCTTCCTGGTATCCGTAATCCACCCCGGCGGTATGTCCGCTGCGAAAGCCGTCGGCCTGACCGTGCAACCAGGACGCCCGATGCTGGGCGCGCAAACGGGTCAGTCCATGGCCAAAAAAGCGTGCGGCCAGGCGCTTGAACAACGGCATCTCGGCCAGGGGCAAAAGCTCGGGGGGAAGATCGGGGGTGTGTCGCGGCACGCTGACTCCAGGGTGTGAGGCTGTTGCGGGCTATGGTGTCTGCATTTGCCGATGAGTTCTAGTCAAATGCTTATCCATCATTGGTTTAAGTGATGAAGTGAAGGTGCTGCGCAAGCAAGCGGCCCCCATAAATATCGAACTGATAGATAGGTTTGAAGGAGTTTTTACGCTTTTTATCGATTTATACCTGGTGGAAGATGCACGCCATCAACCACCGGTTCTCGTTGTATGACGAACCTTTCAGGAGACGATCATGCTTGAACTCAGACCCTTCACCTCCCTGGGCGGCGCAAACCACGGCTGGCTCGACGCCCACCATCACTTCTCGTTTGCCGAGTACTACGATCCCACGCGTATGAACTGGGGCAACCTGCGTGTGTGGAACGACGATGTGATCGCGCCGGGCACCGGCTTCCCCAGACACCCGCACCGGGACATGGAAATCATTACCTACGTTCGCGAAGGCGCCATCAGCCACGAAGACAACCTGGGCAACAAGGGCCGTACTGAAGCCGGCGACGTCCAGGTGATGAGTGCCGGGACCGGGATCACCCACAGCGAGTACAACCTGGAGTCGACGGCGACCCGGATCTTCCAGATCTGGATCATCCCCAACGAGGCCGGTTCGGCTCCGTCCTGGGGCGCCAAGCCTTTTCCCAAGGGCCAGCGCGAAGGCTTCGTGACCCTGGCCAGCGGCAAGGCCGGCGATGACCAGAGCCTGCGTATCCGCGCCGATGCACGCTTGGTGGCGGCCAACCTGAAAGCCGGGGAAAGCGCCGAATACGCGCTGGATAACGGCCGCCGGGCGTACCTGGTACCGGCCACGGGGGTCATTGAAGTCAATGGCTTGCGCGCTGAAGCTCGAGACGGTGTGGCGGTTGCCGAGGAGCGGGTATTGCGGGTCACCGCGATCGAGGACAGTGAGATTGTCCTGGTGGACCTGGCCTGACATCTTCCCCGGGGCGGCCTCTGGGCCGACCGGGGTGTTGGATTAGACAGAGTACATATCCATTCTTGCGGTAACGGCCTCCTATGGTTCCGCTTTTACAGCGGCTCACTTTTGGAGGAGCCCAAAAGTAAGCAAAAGGCTCATG
>NZ_JACMYG010000051.1 GCF_014236655.1 Pseudomonas kielensis | reverse complement strand
CCCTCCTGTACCTACCAGGAAGCGCAACTGATGCAGGCGGCTCAACAGGTCAAGGCAACCCTTGATCCCCTGACGCCGCACGAGGCCGATTTTCTGCTTAGCCACGGCGCTGAAATCGCCAGTTTTACCGGTCACACCTCAACCTGGCTCGGCATCAGTGCCCTGGTCATGGAAAACCACCTGGGCAGGCTGCGGGACACGCTCCAGGCCATGGAGCGCTTGCATCAGGAAAGCTATCGCCAGCATGGTCACCTCAAATCACCGCAGTTTTTCGCCGATCGCAGGCACCTGATCACCCAGTTGGACGCACATCTGCTGAACTCGACGCGGCTGCGGGGCCAGACCACCCTGGGCTATCACCCCAAGTTGAAAACGGCCCTCGGCATTTCCAGTCGAAGCCTGGTCCATCATTGGGACAAGGCCGGCGCGCCGGGACAGATACCGGGGTATGCCACGCATGTCAGCGCTACGAGTCGTGCTGCGCAATACATGCAGTCGGGCGGTTACATCGGGATTGGTATTGGCGGGGTGTCCTCGTTGTTGGCGATTCAGGAGGTATGTATTGGCGATTCGGGGGCGGCTTGCGAGAAGGTGAGGTTTACGGAGGGAGGGAAGTTTGGCTTGTCCACCTTTGCTGGTGCCGTGAGCGGGAGGATTGCCATCTCTGCCGCAAGTCCGATTTGCGTGGCAATTGGCGTATCTACAGGTATCGGGGGCGTTGTCTGTGTCGCGGCCATAGTGGGGACGGGGGCATGGGTGGGTACGGAGTACGGTGGTAAGGCTGGCGAATACATGGGGGAGAAAATTTACGAGGTTACACAACCATGACCAGTATCGACACGTGGTCTCCCTGGATTGCGATCATTGTTACTGGTGGGTGGAGCCTGCTTGCAGCTGCGGGTCTTGCGTTCAGTCTATACCTGAGCAACCGTCAATTGGACGCCATTAAGGAGGCCTTGAAGAACAGTCGTTATGTCTATATCTGGGGACCTAGCCTGGGAAAGCGAGGTTTTATTTGGTCCCTGTTGGAGATATCAAAAATCGCCGGAATGGTGGTGTGGCCATGGGCATCACTTCGCATCGGTGAACTAGACCCTATCGATCTTAAAAACTTTCCTACTCGCTTGAAACGTCTTCTGATTATCGATTTGACGATAATGATCATTTCCTGCACTTGGATGGGAATTGCAGTCGTGCTGATAAAGTTTAAATAGCTTGATGGACGACCATTCCAAACTGAAAACAGCCCTCGGCATTTCCAGTCGAAGCCTGGTGCATCACTGGGACAAGGCTGGAGCGCCGGGACAGATACCGGGTTATGCCACGCATGTCAGTGCAACCAGTCGCGCTGCCCAGTATATGAAGTCCAATGCACCTCAAGCACTCAACGCGCTTGAGGTGCACGCGTGGCTCAGGCGCCTTGTGGCGTTTCGCCCCGCGCCAAGCGGGCGTTGATCTGCTCGATTACTGCCGGCAACTCGGCAATGGTGTCGATCAGGTAGTGCGGGCGGGCGCCTTCGAAGGTCTGGCTGATGCGGGCGTGGGCATCGGCCAGTTGCTCGGGGCTCAGTGCCTGGAACTGTTCGTAGGTCAGGCCCAGGGCGTTGCCGGAGCAGGTCAGGGCGACTGTCCACATGCCGGCGCTGCGGCCTTCGAGGATGCCCGGCCAGGTGTCGTCGACCTTGACGCACGCCGCGACGTCGCTGACGCCCAGGGCGATCACGTTAGCCAGGGCCTGGGCCGGGTACGGACGGCCGTTGGGCACTTCGTCGGTGGCCACCACATGGTCGGCGACGTAGCCGTTGGCTCGGGCCAGTTCTACCACCTTGGCCATCACCACCGCCGGATAGCCGGAGCAGGAACCGATTTTCAGGCCCTGCTCGCGGAGTGCGGCGATGGCCTCCAGGGCGCCCGGGATCAGGGCCGAGTGCAGGGCGATTTTCTCGATCTGCAGCGGCATGAAGCGCTCATAAAGTGCGGTGACGTCTGCATCGGTCGGCAGGCGATCGAACACGGCACGGTAGCGTTCGGCAATCTGCGGTTGATTGCACAGGGTGCGGATGTGGTCCCACTTGCCCATGCCCATCGGGCCGCGGGCCTCTTCCAGGGACACGGCAACGCCGAACTCGGCAAAGGCCTCGACGAAAATCTGCGTAGGGGCAAAGGAACCGAAGTCGACGACGGTGCCGGCCCAGTCCAGGACCACGGCTTGCAAGTGGGTCGGTTGTTGATAGTGCATGGGAAATCTCCAGTGTGTGGGTAGGGGGTGGCCGTCCTTCGTGCAAGGAAGCAGGGCGCAGGGGTGAAGGTGGGACAGGGTTATCAGGTGGCCGGTATCGGGCTTGAGTCGAACAGCTCCGCGATCATTGGTCGGTGGCGACGGATGCCCAGACAGCACAGGTGGTAGTCGATGGCGAACGGGTGATTGACGAACGTGATGGGAGTGGTGCCCGGGGTGTGGGCGTACTCGACAGCCGAGACAAAACCAATACCGATGCCCTTGGCGATGGCGTGGACAATGGCTTCGCGACTGTTCAATTGCATCACGCAGTTGAGTTCGACGTTCAGCCGCTTGCAGCTTTCCTCAACCAGTTGCCGGGTCCGCGAGCTCTTCTCGCGAAGCACCCATTTCTCGGCACTGATCTGCTCGACATGCACCTGTTCCTGCTGCGCCCAGGGATGGTCGTCACGGACCACGGCGATGATCGGGTAGCGTCGGTATAGCTGGGTGTCGAAACGCTGGTCGAATTCGGACAGGGCAAGGATCGCCACGTCGATGTCGAAATTGAACAGCCGCGCCAGGGTTTCCTTTTCCGGGCTGAAGGAGGTTTCCAGCTCGATGTCCGGATGCTGCTGCATCAGTTCATAGGTCAGGTTCATCGCGATAGGCGGTGAAACCGCCCCCAGGCGTAGCATGCCGGTCTTGCGTTGCTTGAAACTGTGCAGCAGTTGCACGGCTTCGTCCTCCTGGCCGAACAGGCCCTGGGTGATCCCGTAGAGCTGGTGTCCGGCCGCACTCATTTCGATAAAGCGGCCACGGCGGTGGAACAGTTCCACCGAGAACTTCTTCTCCAGGGCGTTGACCTGCTCGCTGACCGTTGGCTGGCCGATACACAGGTAGTCGGCCGCCAGGGTGAAGCTGCCGGTCTTGGCCACGGCGTGAAAGGATCGGAGCCACTTGTGGTACTGGTACATGAATGCGCCTGCCTGTGAGTCGAAACGGAGTGCCGGGCCATCAACGCCGGATGAACAGCGCAACCAGCGCACTGCACAGGCAGGCCGCGGTCACCACGATGAAGATCAGCGAGGTATTGCCGGTACTGTCGAGCATACTGCCGATCAAGGGTTCCGCCAGGCCCGCGAACAGATAGGAGGAGAAGTTCATTACCCCGGTGGCCGTGCCCGCCCGTTTGGCGCCGACCAGGTCGGGGCACAGGGCCCAGAAGCTGGAAGCCGGGCCATAGACAAAAAATCCGCAGAGAAACAGCGCCACCAGGCCGATCATGCTGTGGGGCGGCAGGCTCCACATCCACAGGCTGGTCGCCGCGCCGAGGAACATGTAGAGCATGATCGCCAGGTAACGTTTGGAGCCGAACAGCTTGTCCGACACCCAGCCATTGGTCAGCGCGCCGATCGCCATGCCCACCGGCAGGGCCACGGTGATCCATTTCGGATCCACCAGGCTGTCGCCGCTTTTCCAGTCGGCGCCGAGAAAATGCACCGGCACCCAGACGATCAGGCCGTAGCGGGCGGCGTTCTGGAAACCCAGGGACACTGCGGCGACGATCAGCCGGGCATTTTTCAGGACTGCCTTGTAGCGTTGCGCGGAGGTTTCGACCTCGCCTTGCGCCACCTCGTGCTGTTTGTCCGCGGCATTGGCCACACCGGTGTCGGCCAGCGGCTCGAAGCCCAGGTCCTGCGGGCGCTCACGGGCAATCAAGTAGAACAGGATGCCGCCGGCCAGCATCAGCAACACCGGCAAGCGGAAGATCCAGCGCCACTCCAGCTGCAGCACCTCAAGCACCACGATTGAGGTCACGTAGGACAGCACCGAGGCGCACCCGGCAGCAAACACATAAAAGCCATAGACCTTGCCGCGCTCGCCAGCGCTCCACCAGTTGGAGATCAGCCGGCTGCCGGGCGCCCAGCCCAAGGCCTGGAAGTAGCCGTTGATGCCCCAGGGCAGGATCAGGCTGGCAAACCCGGCAGAGAAGCTGGTCACCCAGTTGGCGCCGCAGGACAACACGGCGCCCAGGGTCATGATCCGCCGGCCACCGAACTTGTCGGCGAGGTTGCCGTTGATGGCCTGGCCGATGGCGTAGGCCCAGAGCATGGCGGCCGACACCCAACCGAGGGTTTCCTTGCTCAGGCCGAACTCGGCCTGGATCCCGGGAATGGCAAAGCCGAAGGTTTGCCGGCCGGTGTAGAAAAACAGGTAACAGAACATCGCCGCCAGCAACATGCGCCACTGGGCGACGCGGAACGAAGCCGTGTGGGTAGCGAGACCCGGCAGGGTTTGGGCACGATTCATGATCTTTTCCTTATTATTGTTCGCCCCTCGAGCCATCGCCCGAGGGTGACACCGATTTACCGGTGCCGCAGGAAATCGCCGCGGCCGGTGGCGCCGCAGGCAGTGCGTGTTGGGTGAACGCTGGATCTAGGCCGCCTGGCAACCGATGAAGTTCTTGCCGCGCGCGCCCTGCAGGGCGAACTGGATGATGGCCTCGGCGTCCTGGGCGGTGACGCCGTAGTCGGCAAACTCGGTCTTCACGCCCACGCTGTGCAGCAGGTCGCGCAACTGGGCCTGGGCCTTGGCCAGGTCGCTGCCGAAAATCCGTTGCAGGGTCTGGTCGCGCTCCTGGTCGTGACCCCAGGCCAGGCCCAGCACCAGGGGCAGGGTGAAGGAGCAGGCGATGCCATGGGGCAGGCCGTGGCGCAGGGTCATTTCATAGGAAATGGAGTGGGCCAGTGCGGTCTTGGTGTTGGAGAACGCCATACCGGCCTTGAGCGCCGCCAGCGCCATGCGCGTGCGCAATTCCTGGCTGGACAAGTCGCGCAGCAACCGTGGCAGGCAGTCGAGGATGTCCGCGATGGCGGCCATGGCGAAGGTGTCGGAGATCGGGTTGGCGTTGACGTTCCAGATCGACTCCAGGGCGTGGGACAGGGCGTCCAGGCCGGTGGAGACGGTGACGCTGGCCGGCACCGTCAACATCAGTTGCGGGTCGATGATCGCCACCTTGGGCCAGGTGCAGTCCAGGTGCAACGAGTACTTCTTCAGGCTGGCGCTGTCCCAGATGGTCGCCCAGGGGGTGACTTCGCTGCCGGTGCCGGCGGTGGTCGGCGCGGCGATCAGCTGTTTGCTGCGCGCCGGGACAAAGGGTTTGCCGGTTGCCAACAGGGCCAGCAATTCGTCGAAGCGCCCCGACTCGGTGCCGACGATCAGGGCCTTGGCGGTGTCGATGGCGCTGCCACCGCCCACGGCGATGACCATGCTGCAGTCGTCGGCGTCAGCCCAAAAGCGTTCATAGGTATCGCGCAGGTGTGCCACGTCGGGGTTGGGCTGCACGTCTTCAATCACGTACACCAGGCGCTCGCCCAGCAGTTCTTCGATGCGCGCCACCAGGCCCAGCCCGCGCGCCTCGGGGAATGTCACCAACGCGACCTTGTGCTGTTGGGTAATGGCGGCCAACTGTTGCAGGCTGCCCCAGCCGAAACGAGTGTCAACCGGGTTGTGGAATCGGGCGGTCATCAGGGAGTTCCTTATTGTTGTTGGCGAGAGTGGCCCCATACTCGGGGGCACTCGCCAACAGCTCAAATCGATAAATCGCAGGTTTGAATCGGCGGGGCCGATAACAGCCCGCAGCCGTTGGTGCAGGTACCGTGGCTCAGTGGCTGGAACCGCGCTGGATCGCATTGCGCAGCCTGCCGGACACGGCGTCGGCGATGACCACCATCAAGGTAATGACGATGATGCAGGTGGCGGTTTGTTCGTATTTGAACAGTTTGAGGCTGCTCACCAACTCGAACCCCAGGCCGCCGGCGCCGACCATGCCGAGCACGGTGGCCGAGCGCAGGTTGACCTCGAAGCGGTAGAGGATCACCGCAATCCAGGCCGTGATGACCTGTGGCAGCACACCAAACACTATCACCTGCAACGGCCTTGCCCCGGTGGCCTGCAAGGCCTCGATGGGGCCCTGGTCGATTTCCTCGATGCTCTCGGCGAAGAACTTGCCCAGCATGCCCATGCCATGCAGCGCCAACGCCAGCACGCCGGGAAAGGGGCCCAAACCCACCGCCGAGACAAAGATCAAGGCCAGGATCAGTTCGTTGATACTGCGAGTGACGTTGAGAAACTGCCGCGTGGCGTGGAACACCAGGCGGTTGCGACTGAGGTTGCGCGCCGCCAGGAACGACAACGGAATCGCCAGCAGCACGCCAAGCAGGGTGCCCCAGATGGCGATCTGCAGGGTTTCGATGGCCGGGGCCAGTAATCGCGGGAGGATGCTCAGGTCCGGGGGCATAGTGCGGGCGAGGAAGTCGCCGATTTGCGGCAGGCCGCCGGCCAGTTCCGCGACGCTGAGCTGCGCGCCCTCGGCGCTCCAGTGCAGGGTCAGCACGACTGTCAGGACCAGCGCCGCGCTAAGCAGCCAGCTCCGCGCGCTGCGCGGTCGGTCCACGGTCCACAGGTAGTTGTTCGGTTGCATGCTCAAGCCCTCGGTTCGCTGCACGGCACCAGCGCCAGGGCGCTGGCCACGGGTTGGGCGTCAGGCGCTGGGTCCTGGCCGGGATAGATGCGTTGCAGGTCAGCCTCACCCATGCTCGCCGGGTGGCCGTCGAACACCAGGCGACCGTGGGCCAGGCCGACAATCCGGTCGCCAAACTCACGGGCGTAATCCACCTGGTGCAGGTTGCACAGCACGGTGATCCCCAGTTCCCGCGATGCATCGCGCAGGTACTGCAACACCAGGCGAGCGGTCTTGGGGTCGAGGCTGGCCACCGGTTCGTCCGCCAGGATCACCTGGGGACACTGGGCCAGGGCGCGGGCAATGCCGACCCGTTGCATCTGCCCGCCGGAGAGGGCGTCGGTGCGTTCGTTGGCCTTGTGCTCCAGCTCCACCCGTTGCAGGCATTGCCTGGCCAGTGTCACATCGGCTTGGCGGAAAAGCTGCAGGACTGAGCTGAAGGTGGATACGGCGCCCAGGCGTCCGGTCAGGACATTCTTCAGCACGCTCAGGCGCGGCACCACGTTGTGGTGCTGGAAGATCATCGCGACCTGGCGGCGCAGCGTCCGCGGATCGCGGCAGGAGCGGGCATCGATGCCGGCCACCTGCAGGGTGCCGGAGTCGGCCTGGACCAGGCGGTTGATGCAACGCAGCAAGGTCGACTTGCCGGCGCCGGATTGCCCCAGGATCACCACGAACTCGCCTTGGCCGACGTCCAGGTCGATACCGCGCAGCACCGGGTTGCACCCGTAGTGCTTGGTCAATTGGCGGATGCTGATCATTTCATGCTCCGCAAATCCAGATCGAGCACCTTGGCAGTGTCGCGCACCACGTCATAGGCCGCGTCGCTGGTGGGCTGGAAGCCGTCGAGCACACCCTGGTCACCCCACGGCACATCCTTGATCGAGGCCAGGGCGCTGGCGACTTTCTGTTGCAGGGCCGGGTCCAGGTCCTTGCGCCAGACCATCGGCGACTCGGGAATCGGCCGCGAGCTCCAGACCACCTGGAAGTCGTCCTGCTTGACCAGGCCCTTGCTCACCGCGCTGGCAAAAATCCGGTCGGCTACCGCCGCGGCGTCCACTTTGCGGTTCTCCACGGCGAGGATGCTGGCGTCGTGGGAGCCGGAGAAGATCACCCGGGAAAACAGCTGCGCCGGCACGAACCCGGCCTGCTCAAGGCCCGCCTTGGGGAACAGGTGGCCGGACGCCGAGCTGGGGTCGACAAAGGCGAAGGTACGGCCCTTGAGGTCCGCCAGCTCGCGGATGCCGCTGTCCTTGCGCGCGACAATCACGCTCTTGTAGGCGCTTTGCCCGGTTTTGCGGGTGACGGCGACCGCGAAGGCTTCGACATTGGCCACCGAGGTGGCGAGGACGTAGGAGAACGGGCCCAGGTACGCCACATCGAGCTTGCCGGCACGCAGGGCTTCGATGATGCCGTTGTAGTCGGTCGCAACGAAGGGCACCACCGGCATGCCCAACCGGCTTTCCAGGGTGCTGAGCACCTGTTTGCTGGCTTCGATCATCGCCTGGGAGTCTTCGGACGGAATCAGGCCAATGGTCAGTTGGTCTTTGGCGCTGGCGAGGCCGGCGGCGGTCAGGGTAAGAGCGATGCTGGCGACACGCAGAAATGAGCGCAGAGGTTTCATGGCAATCCAGGGAGTGGGTTGGAGTTGCCTCAGGCTAGAAGTGTCACGTGACAGTCATTCGATCAATTCAATATGGGTTCAGGCAGTTAACTATTGATGGAGTCTATGGATGTCCAGCGCAAAGATGCGGGCTTTCCTCGCGGTGGCCCGCCACGGCAGTTTCAGTGCCGGGGCACGGGCGCTCGGCCTCAGCCAGCCGACCCTGACCACCCAGGTGCAAGCCATGGAGCGGCAGTACAACCTGGAGCTGTTTCACCGCCGTGGGCGGCGCATCGAGTTGTCCGATGTCGGCCGGCAATTGCTGCCGATCGCCCAGGCGATGGCGGCGCTGGACCTGGATGCGCACAACCTGCTGCGCGATTCCGGCCGGCTCGACAGCGGGGAGTTGCGGCTGGGGGCGGTGGGGCCGTTCCATGTGATCGAGATGGTCGACCACTATCTGCAGCGCCACCCCCGTATCGATGTGTCGATCCGGGTCGGCAACTCGGCGCAGGTCCTGGCCGATCTCGAGCGCTACGTGACGGACATCGCGGTGCTGGCCGGTCGGCACGACGATCCGGCGCTGTGTGCCGTGCACTACGCGCGCCACGCGATCATCCTGTTCGCCCACCATGCCCATCCCCTGGCCGCGCGCGGCTCGGTGCGCCTCGAAGAACTGGAAGGCCAGGCGCTGCTGCAACGCGAGCCCGGCTCCACCACCCGCGCGGTCCTCGACGCCGCCCTGCAGGCCGCGGGCGTGGTGCCGCGAATCGCCATGGAGATCGGTAGCCGGGAAGCCCTGCGCGAAGCCGTGGTCCGCGGGATTGGCCTGGGCGCGGTGTCCGAAGCCGAATTCATCGCAGACCCACGGATCCGCGCGATCCGCCTGGAAGGCGACCCGCTGTACACCGAAACCTACCTCTATTGCCTGGCGGAGCGACGCTCCAGCCGGCTGATTTCATCGTTCTTCGAGGTCTTGCTGGCGGGGCAGTCCCAGGCGTCGTGAGTGACAGGCCGGGCGGGCCGATGGATCATTCGAGGGCGAGCGGGGTGATGCCTGGCGCCAGCGGTTTTTCCGCCAGGCCCCCAAAGCTGTGAGAGGCGTCGACATAGCGCATCGCCGACTTGACGTCTTTCCAGCCGACATAGCTCATCAGTGACTTGATGTCCCAGCCGTTGGCGGTCGCCCAGGTGGCAAAGCCGCGGCGCAGGGAGTGGCTGGTGTACAGCTCGGCGGGCACCCCGGCTCGGCGAAACAGGCGCCGCAGCAAGGGGATCAGGCTGTTGGCGTGCAAACCGTCCGGTGCCAGGTTGCCCCAGCGATCCAGGCGCCGGAACACCGGCCCATAGGCAATACCCGCGGCCGTAATCCAATTGCCATAGGCCTGCACCGGGCAGAGCTTTTTCAGGGCCGGGGTCTGGAAGCGGGTCCCCAGGTGCTGGCGATCGCCCTTGCTGTGGGGCAGGTAGAAGCTGATCCCGACACCCGCCTGCATCTCGGTGTGTTCTACCCGCAGGCGGGACAGTTCATCTGCGCGAAAGCCGCGCCAGAATCCGATCAGCACCAGCGCGGCATCCCGCCGACAGCGCAGTACCGTGGGCCAGTCGTGCTGCTGGGCGGCCAGCGTTGCCTGCTGTTCGAGCCAGTCGATGGCCTGTTCCAGGTGCTGAAGCAACAGCGGCGCCGCCTGCTTCTCCTGGGCCGGATGCAAGGTGCGGATGCCCTTGATCATCTGGCGCACCGTCGGTGTCTTGGTCGGGTCGGGAAACCCCTGGGTGATGTGCCACTGGGCGAGGGCAGCCAGGCGTTGCTTCAGGGTGCTGATCGCCAGTTGATCGGCGTAGTCGGCCAGGTAGCGCACGATGCTGTCGCCCGTCGCCGGCAGAAACCCGCCCCAGGTCACTTCGAAGTGCTCCACCGCGGCACGGTAACTGCGCCGGGTGTTCTCCCGGGTGCCGGCCTTGAGGTAGCGGTCCACCTTGTTCAACTTTAGCTCCCCACAGTGCCTGATCAGGTTTTGTCGAGCAAAGTAGAGCGCAAATCCTGGAAAACAGCAAAAAACCATAAGAAATAAAGGCTTGGAGCTGATGCAGGAGACCACGAGGCGGCTGTTATCAAGCGTTTGATAAATCGACGCAGTTGGATCGTATCCAGATACAGAATGTTTATGGGCAACCTCCAGCGTAACAAAGTTCGCTGTTTTGTTATTGAGCAGTACTTGATTTCACAACTGGAAAATTTGCGTTGTAGGGTGTTTCCTTAAATGTGTACGAAATTTCCATTTCTTATATTTGGGGCTGGAAACACCTCTGTAAGTCATCCATCATTACAACTTGCAGGTGTTTATCTTGTTTATTTTTTTTGCCGGAAAAAAGGGATTTACCTAACGAGGCCGGTGGATCGGTTGCCGAGATGCCACCGGCTGTCACGTTATTGTCTGGAGGATGTATGGCGTCAAGTAGTTTTCAGAACGAAGTGCCCAAGGCGCGGATCAATATCAAGCTCGACTTGCACACTGGCGGAGCACAGAAAAAAGTCGAGTTGCCTCTCAAGCTGATGGTCATGGGCGACTACAGCAACGGCCAGGAGCTGCGGCCCCTGTCGCAAAGAACCAAGATAAACGTTGATCGCAACAACTTCGATAGTGTCCTCGCCGAGTTCGCCCCTGACCTGAAAATGACAGTGGCCAACACCTTGGCTCAAGACGGTTCGAAGACAGCTATCGAGTTGAAGTTGCGTAACCTCAAGGATTTTGAACCTGAACAGGTAGCGCGGCAAATACCGCAACTACGTGCACTGCTTGCGATGCGCAATCTCCTGCGCGACCTAAAGTCCAATCTGCTGGACAACTCAACTTTTCGTTACGAACTCGAGCTCATACTCAAGGATGAAGGGTTAAGTCACGAGCTTCGCAATGAACTGGCTGCCTTGGCTGTGCAAGAAGATCGCTAACTGCGCCCGGATTCTTTAAAAGGAAGTTTATCCCATGCCTGTAGAACATCCCCACGCGCAGTCGCGCGACGCACACGTGTTGACCGAAGAAAGTCGCGGCGTCTATGGCGCCCTGTTCAGCAAGATCAACCTCAGTCCAGTTGCGGAGTTGGGCGGTATTGAAACTTTTCAAAGCAGCGAGGCATTGGCCGAGGCCACTGCCGACGAGCGAGTGACCGCCGCCGTCAGCGTGTTCCTCAAACTGCTAGAGCAGTCGGCACAGAAGGTCGAGCGCCTGGACAAGAGCCTGCTCGACGAGCACATTGGCGCGCTGGATGCGCAGATCAGCCAACAACTGGATGCGGTGATGCATCACCCGGACTTCCAGCGAGTCGAGTCAACCTGGCGCGGAGTGAAGTCGTTGGTCGATCAGACCGATTTCCGCCAGAACGTGCGTATCGAGCTGCTGGATATCAGTAAGGAGCACCTGGTACAGGATTTCGACGATGCCCCTGAAGTCGCGCAAAGCGGCCTTTATGTGCAGACCTACACCCAGGAGTACGACACCCCGGGCGGCGAGCCGTTCGCCGCGGCCATTTCCAACTTCGAGTTCGATCGCAGCCCGCAAGACATTGCCCTTCTACGTAACATCTCCAAGGTCGCGGCCGCCGCGCACATGCCGTTCATTGGCGCCGTGGGCCCAGCATTCTTCGGCAAGGAGTCGATGGAGGAGGTGGCTGCAATCAAAGACATCGGCAACTACTTCGACCGTGCCGAATACATCAAGTGGAAAGCCTTCCGTGACAGCGACGATGCCCGTTACATTGGGTTGACCATGCCACGGGTACTTGGCCGCTTGCCATATGGCCCGGACACTGTGCCGGTGCGCAGCTTCAACTACGTTGAGAGCGTCAAGGGCCCGGACCACGACAAATACCTCTGGACCAGCGCTGCGTTTGCGTTCGCCGCCAACATGGTCAAGAGCTTCATCACCAATGGCTGGTGTGTGCAGATTCGTGGCCCACAGTCTGGGGGCGCGGTCAGCGAGCTGCCGATTCACCTGTACGACCTGGGCACAGGTAACCAGGTGAAGATTCCATCGGAGGTGATGATCCCCGAGACCCGTGAATTCGAGTTCGCCAACCTCGGTTTCATTCCGCTGTCGTACTACAAGAACCGCGACTACGCCTGCTTTTTCTCGGCCAACTCGACTCAGAAGCCAGCGCTCTACGATACCGTCGATGCCACCGCCAACAGCCGGATCAATGCCCGTTTGCCGTACATCTTCCTGCTGTCGCGCATTGCTCATCATCTGAAGCTGATCCAGCGCGAGAACATTGGCACCACCAAAGACCGGCGCTTGCTGGAATTGGAATTGAACAAGTGGATAGGCGGGCTCGTGACTGAAATGACCGACCCTGGCGATGCCTTGCAGGCTTCGCACCCCCTGCGTGATGCCAAGGTGACCGTCGAGGATATCGAGGACAACCCCGGGTTCTTCCGCGTCAAGCTGTACGCCGTGCCGCATTTCCAGGTGGAAGGCATGGACGTCAACCTGTCGTTGGTTTCGCAAATGCCGAAAGCGAAAGCCTGATCACTTTGTAGGAAATCTTGATGAATATCGACCGCCCCCTGTGGAATGCGGGAGCCCTATTGTGCCCGCAGCAATTCCAGCAGCAGGCTCGCTGGGAAGCCCGTACCAACGAGACCATTGCCCATTTGTCGCAGGTCCATCCATGGGGCGTGCAGGCCGTGGCTTTCGACGCGCAGGCCCTGAAGCTGGGCCTGCTCAAGGCGACTCAGTTGTGCGTGCGGATGCCTGACGGCACCCTGATCGATAGCCAGCAAGCAGATCGTCTGCCTCCGGCCCTGGAACTGGCTCGCCTGCTGCCTGAAACCTGCCAGCAGGTCACGCTGCTCCTGGCGCTGCCGCTTGAACAGGCCAATGGCAACAACTGCCTGTTCGAGGGTGACAGGGCAGACCGGCCGGTGCGTTATCGCCAGGATTGGCGCCAGGTGCAGGATATCTTCGGCGATGACGTGCAATCGGTCGGCGTACTGGAATATGCGCTGAGCTTGCGCCAGGAAAACGATGACAACGGCGACTACCTGACCTGTGCGGTCGCGCGCCTGATACGCGACGGCCTGGGTACCTGGAGTCTCGATCCGGCGTATGTGCCGCCGCTGATCAGCTTTGCCGCGCATCCCGGTTTGCTCGGGCAACTGGACAACCTGCTGACTCAGCTGTCGGCCAAGCGTCAACGGCTGATGGGAATGCGCCGCGAAAGTAACCAGCGCATGGCTGACTTCGCGGTGGCCGATGTGTCGTTGTTCTGGCTACTCAATGCCTTGAACACCTACCAGCCGATCCTGGCCGATCTGCAGGCGCACCCTGCGCGTCATCCGGAGCAGGTGTATCAGGACCTGGTCAAGTTGGCGGGCAGCCTGCTGACCTTTTCCCTGGATCACGATATCGAGCAGATTCCGAGCTATCGGCACACCCAGCTGGAGAGTGTATTCGCGCCCTTGATGAGCACCATCTCAACCTTGCTCGAAGCCAGCCTGCCGTCGCGTGTCATTGCCCTGGAACTGCAGGAGACCGGGGCCAATCGCTGGCAGGTCAGCCTCAACGATGGACGCTTGCGTGAGCCGGGTGGCGCGGACTTCTACCTCTCGGTGCGCTGCCGCCTGCCGGTGGTGCAGGTGCAGGAGCAGTTCCCGCGTCTGTGCAAGGTCGGTACCCCGGATGATGTCTCGCAACTGGTCAACGCCGCGCTGGACGGTGTTCCGTTGCAGCCCCTCAGTCATGTACCGGCGGCCATCCCGTTGCGCTTGGAAAACCAGTACTTCGCCCTCGACCTGAGTCACCCCAAGGGGAGGGCGATGCTCGCGGCAGGGGTCTGTGCTTTCTACGTGCCCAGCACGCTGACCGACGTCCGTCTTGAACTGTTTGCGGTACTGCGCACATGAGCCTGAGCGCTGCACACAACCACCGCGCCCTGGCGGTGGATATCGATGGGCTGATGCAAGATAGCTATCTGCTGGTTGTCGAACTGCGCCAGGGAGCATCGGCGCAGAACAGTGATCAGCTGTGGCAGCGCTGCGTTGAACAGGTAGAGCGGGTTCGCCAGGACCTCGAGGCAGCCCACGTCAGCGAACGCAGCATCGAACTGATCAGCCACGCGCAGTGCGCCTTGCTGGATGAAACCATGCTCGGCTGTGCCCAGGGCGATGCCCATGCGAGGTGGGCCGGCGAGCCACTGCAGGCGAAGTTCTTCAACCGGCATCAGGCCGGCGAGTTTTTCTATACCGACCTGCGCGAAGTGCTGCACCAACCTGCGCCGGACCCGCTGGTGCTGACCACCTTCCAGCGCGTGTTGATGCTCGGCTTTCGCGGGCGCTACCCCGACAACGATGATCCTGAGCGTGAACAATTACTGACCATGCTGACTGCCCGGGTCGCGCCCTTTGAGCTCGACCACGTCCTGCCCAGCCAAAGGCGTGCGAGTCGGCGCCTGGGCTGGCTGGGGCGGGACCATTCGCCGCTGGTCCATCTGTTGATGGCGGCACTGGTGCTCGGGCTGGTGTGGTGGGGGCTCGACCAACTGCTGGGCAATGTCATCGCAACGCTAGTGCCGGGGCAGGCATGAAAGCGTTACCGATGACGTCCAGGCAGGCGCAAGGGCTTTGGTTGTGGGCCGGGGGGCTGTGGCTTGGGTTGCTGATGATTATCCCGCTCGCAGGCTGGCTGCGGGTCATGATGGTCTTGGCCGTACTGTTGCTCGTCGGCCGGGCCTGGCGGCGCGCCCGCCATGAGGCGCGCCTGCGGCGTGGTTGCTTGGTGCTGGCCGAAAACGCCTGCCTTCCACCGCCCGGGTACCGCTTGCCCGTGGTGCTGGTCTGGGGGGATAGCGCCAACGAATTGTTCGCGCTCCCCCCGACGCCGCAGATCGCGCTGCGCACTACCGGGCAAGGCTGCTTCGTACGGGTACCGAGCCTTGAACAACTGCCAACACTGGTCGCCGGGCTGCTCGCCGAACGGGGGCAGTGGGGCGAACAACTCAGTGTGCTGTTGATCATCAACCCCGCTGAGCATACCGACAGCGCCGCACTGGCTGGACAACTGCGCGCCTTCTGCCACCAGGTGGCGCAAGTGCGCAAACGCGGGATCGGCTTGCCGCTGATGCTGGCGAGCTACCTGCAGAGTGCGCACGGTGCCGGTCCATGGTTCAGTTGGGAGGCGGGGCAGGCCCAGCCTTGGGTACGTGAATCCACCGCCTGTGTCAGCCTCGCCGATTGGCAGCGCCAGGTCGCTGATCCTGGCACCCGGGCCGCACGTTTGCAGGTCAGCGTGCAACTCAACAGTGCTGCGGCCTGGCTCGCCGAATCAGTCCTGCCACACCTGGCCAAGCGGGACGGACATACCACCGTCGAGCCCGCGCTGGCTTGCGCCGTCACCCTGGTGCCGGCCCTGGCCGGCACGCTGTCGGGCAACCTGTGGCAGCAGTGGCTGCGCGACAAGCTGGCCCTGCTCGATAGCCCCTTGGCACAACGGCAGGTGGACAGGCCGTTGATCTTTCCCGATCCGTTGCTGTCTGTCGTGCCAATCCGCCCCTCTCGTTCGCCGTTGCGTGGCGCACCGCTGATCGCACTTTGGCTGTTCGTCGCAGCGGCTGTCGTGGCCCTCGCCAGCTCGGCCTGGCAGAACATTTTGTTGGCCCGGCAGGTCAGCGATGATCTGCGTCGCTACCACGTCATTGCTTTCAGCGAGCGGTCTGAGCATCCATCGTTCACCCAGCGCGAAGACGCACTGGCAACCCTGCGCCAGTCCGCAGTGCGCCTGGATCACTACTACCGCCGTGGCGCACCACTGGCCCTGGGACTCGGCCTGTATCACGGCGAACGATTGCGCACGCCATTGCTGGCGACTATTGCCGGACACCGGCAGCCAGCGGCCTCGACCCCGGCGCACGTGAGCCGCCCGGTTCGCCTGGACAGCCTGTCACTGTTCAGTAGCGGCAGTGCGCGGCTCAAGCCGGACTCGACCAAAGTGCTGATCAACGCCCTGGTCGGCATCCAGGCCCAGGCCGGTTGGCTGATCGTCATCGCCGGGCACACCGACGCCACCGGCAACACCGAGCACAACTTGAAACTGTCCCGCGCCCGCGCGGCGGCGGTGCATGACTGGATGCAGCGCATGGGTGACATCCCCGACAGCTGCTTTGCAGTCCAGGGCTTTGGCGCCAGCCAGCCGATCGCCAGCAATGCCACCGAGGCCGGGCGCTCGGCCAATCGACGCGTCGAAATCCGTCTGATCCCGGCAGCGGGGGCCTGTGTGTTCCCCACCGCCGGATCGGACAGACAACCCCCTGCCGCGACAGCGGCAATCGAGTACTGAGAAAGGAGTTTCACATGGCAATTCCCGTTTACCTGTGGCTGACCAATGACGGCGGCGGCCCAATCAAAGGTTCGGTGGACATGCAAGGGCGAGAGGGCAGCATCGAAGTACTCGCTCTGGACCATAACGTGTCGATTCCGACCGACAACAACACCGGCAAGCTGACTGGCACGCGCATTCACTCGCCGTTTACGTTCACCAAGGAAGTCGACGCGGCCACCGTTTATCTGTTCAAGGCGGTGACTTCCGGCCAGACCCTGCAGAGCGCTGAATTCAAGTGGTACAGCATCAACACCGCAGGTCAGGAAGTGGAGAGCTACAGCGCATTGCTGGAGCAGGTCAAGGTGGTGAATGTCGCCTCGAAAATGCACGACATCAAGGACCCCACCAAGGAAAAACACAACCACCTGGAGGAAGTCGAACTGCGCTACGAAAAAATCACCTGGTCCTTCAAGGACGGCAACCTCAACCACTCGGACGCCTGGAATACGCGCGAGAGCGCTTGACCTGAAAGCGCCAGCAGGCTGACGCCGGTCTGCTGGCTCCGGTGTGCTGGGTTGAGTGTCCGTGCGCGGATGCTCAGCCAATCACATCGCGCGGCACACCTAGCGCTGACGCAACCGTCCGCGCACCCAGAATCCAGTATAAGGACGTACCTGCATGGCCCCTGACGCCACCCGTTTGCTTCGCCGCCTCAATCCCTATTGTGCCCAGGCGCTGAGCTCGGCCGCTTCGCTGTGCCAAAGCCGAGCCCATGGGCAGATCAGCATCGAGCACTGGCTGCTCAAGCTTTTGGAACAGGGCGAGGGCGACCTGACCCTGATCGCGCGTCGCTACCAATGGGACATGGATGCGCTGTGGCGAGGCCTGCTCGAGCACCTCGACCGTCTGCCGCGCAGCGTGCAGGGCAAACCTCAACTGTGTGGCAGGTTGCAGCAACTGATCAGGGATGCCTGGCTGCTGGCCTCGCTGGACGACCATTGCACCAGCCTGCGCTCTGCCCACTTGCTCGGTGCCTTGCTGCAGACGCCAAGCCTGCTGGCCTGTGATGCGGCATGGCCATTATTGAGCCTGGGTCAAACGCAGTTGCAGCAGCTATCCGTCCTGCTCGATCAACACTCCGAAGAACGTCCCCAGGCACAACAGCAAAGCGCGATGGGCGACGACAGCCTGTTGCCTGACCCGTGCCCACCGCCGGCGGACGATGCCTGCCAGGCGGTACTCCAACGATTTACCCAGGACCTCACCGCCAAGGCCAGGGCCGGGCAGATCGACCCGGTGCTGGGTCGCGACGACGAAATCCGCCAGGTGATCGATATTCTCAGCCGCCGACGCAAGAACAACCCATTGCTGGTCGGCGAGCCTGGGGTAGGCAAGACCGCTCTGGTCGAAGGCCTGGCGTTGCGTATTGCCCAGGGCAATGTCCCCGACAGCCTCAAGCCCGTCAGTGTACGCACCCTCGACCTGGGGCTGTTGCAAGCTGGCGCCGGGGTCAAGGGAGAGTTCGAACAACGCCTGAAAAACGTCATCGAGGCGGTGCAACAGTCGACCAACCCGGTGCTGCTGTTCATCGACGAAGCCCATACCTTGATCGGCGCCGGCAACCAGGCCGGCGGGGCGGATGCGGCGAACCTGCTCAAGCCCGCGTTGGCCCGGGGTGAGCTGCGCACGATTGCAGCGACCACCTGGAGCGAATACAAGCAGTATTTCGAGCGCGACGCCGCCCTTGAACGACGTTTCCAGCAGGTCAAGGTCGACGAACCGGACGATGCCAGCGCCAGTCTCATGCTGCGAGGCCTCAAGGCGCGTTATGCCAGCCACCACGGCGTGCACATCCACGACGCGGCGGTCCAGGCCGCTGTCAGCCTGTCACGGCGCTACCTGACCGGTCGGCAACTGCCGGACAAGGCTGTCGACTTGCTCGATACCGCCAGCGCCCGGGTACGCATGAGCCTGGACTGTGAGCCGCAAGCCCTGGTCTGCCTGCGTGCCCGCCAGGTTGCGCTGGGCCTGGAGCGCGAGGCCCTTGAAGCCGACCAGCACCTGGGCGGTTGCCAGGCCCGTGAGCGTCTGGCATCGATTGCCGCGCAACACGCCGACCTGCAGCACCAGCAGGCTCAACTGCAGCAGCACCATCAACAGCAACTGGACCTGACCCGGCAACTGCTCGACGCCCGCCAGGCCGTGCCAGCGTGCATGGACACTTGCACCCGCTTGCAGGCGCAACTGAGCGACGCCCAGGGCAATC
The DNA here is from genome assembly GCF_014236655.1 of Pseudomonas kielensis. Lineage (GTDB taxonomy): Bacteria > Pseudomonadota > Gammaproteobacteria > Pseudomonadales > Pseudomonadaceae > Aquipseudomonas > Aquipseudomonas kielensis. The sequence goes on along the minus strand of NZ_JACMYG010000051.1, from coordinate 1,049 downwards.
AGCCCCTGGTGTCCCTCGACGTCACGGCGCGCAGTGTCGCTGAAGTCATTGCCGACTGGACCGGAGTGCCCCTGGGTAGCCTGCTCAAGGATGAACAGGCCAGCCTGCTGGCGCTGGAGCAGGAACTGGCGGCGCGGGTAGTTGGCCAGACGCCGGCGTTGAGTGCTCTGGCCCAGCGTCTGCGAGCGGCGCGGACCGGCCTGACCGAAGAAAAAGCACCCCTGGGGGTATTCCTGCTGGTGGGCACCAGCGGTGTCGGCAAGACCGAAACCGCCCTGGCGCTGGCGGACTGTTTGTTCGGCGGCGAAAAGTCGTTGATCACCCTCAACCTGTGCGAATACCAGGAAGCCCACACCGTCAGCCAACTCAAAGGCTCACCGCCCGGTTATGTCGGCTATGGCCAGGGTGGCGTGCTCACTGAGGCAGTCCGCCAACGCCCCTACAGCGTGGTACTGCTGGACGAGGTGGAGAAAGCCCATCGCGACGTCCTCAACCTGTTTTACCAGGTCTTCGATCGTGGCTTCATGCGCGATGGCGAAGGGCGGGCAATCGACTTTCGCAACACCGTGATCCTCATGACCTCGAACCTGGGCAGCGATCAACTGCAAGCCTGTCTCCAGCAGCAACCCGATGCGCCGGACAGTCTTCTGCACGAACGGCTGCACCCGCTGCTGCGCGAGCACTTCCAGCCGGCCTTGCTCGCACGCTTCCAGACCCTGATCTATCGCCCGCTGCCAGCCTGCGCGCTGAAGCGCATCGTCGGCCTCAAGCTGGCCAAAGTCGCCGAGCGCCTGCAACGCCACTACGACCTCGAATGCCACTACGACGAGCCACTCAGTGACGCCCTGGTGAGCGCCTGCCTGCTGCCCGACGCCGGCGCACGCAGCATCGACAGCCTGCTCAACCAGCAGATCCTGCCGGTGCTCAGCCAGCAGTTGCTGCAACGCCAGGCGGCCCGCCAGCCCAGCCACCGCGTGACCTTGGGTTACAGCGAGGAGCTGGGCGTCAGCTTGCAGTTCGCTGACGGCGCCACGGAGGCCTGAGCATGT